>CAVUEM010000040.1:0-266880 GCA_963740475.1 uncultured Alphaproteobacteria bacterium
AGATCGCGCGTGTACTCCGTCTGAAAGTCGATGGCTTCGAACGGGTTGCTGACCGCCTCCTCCATCGCCACCCACTTGACGATGTCGGCGGCCTGCTCCTCGACCGACGGCAGCCTGATACGGCCCAGGATCACGTCGCGCGCGTACCACGCTTGCGCGTCGAACATGTTGAAGGTGTAGTACTGGTCCTGCATGCCGATATACATGAGCTTCGGATTGCCCCCGACCAGAAAATGCCCTTGTAGAGGTTCGGCGGAAGCCGGTTGCGCGACTTCAGCGAAACAGTCGCTCGATAAACGGGTGATAGTGCAGGTACCCAGTGCACAATATGATGGCGTCGGCTCTGCTCTTCCGGACGAACCATCGCCGTAGAAGACGCGGCTGCCCTCGACCTTCGCGAGATTTGGCACCTCCTTGCATCCCGCCGGCCACTTGAAGCCCATTGGCCTCGTGCGCCAGCAGAAGGTCACCGACTTGGCGCCATACTTAAGGCACTGGATGCCGATGTCCTCCGACGAATAGCGACGGTACGCAAAGGACGCGCTTTCCCGCAAACTCGTCGGCCGAGCGAAAGTCATGCGAGTGCAAGACGCGCCCCGGGAAGGTCCGGATGCCTTCGAACTCGGGCACGTTGGGCGTGGAAAAATGCCCGCTCGCGGCGATCACATAGTCGAACTCGGACGTCGAAGGTCTCGTCCGACTTGAGGTCTTTGACGGTTACGGAGAACTTGCCGGTTGCCTCGTTGTAGGAGACCCAGCGCACGGCCGTGTTTAGCTTGATGCATTGTGTCACCCCGCTCTTCTCGATGCGGCCCTTGATGTAGTCGTGCAGGACGGCGCGCGGCGGATAGACGGGATCGGACGCCCGAAGTGCTCCTCGAACGAGTAGTCGGCGAACTCCAGGCACTCGGGGACCGTTCGACCAGAGATACCGGTACATGCTCCCGTGCACGGGCTCGCCGTATTCGTCCGTCCCCGTCCGCCAAGTGTAGTTCCAGATGCCACCGTAGTCGCTCTGGCGCTCGTAGCACACGAGATCGGGAATATCGGCTCCCTTCCTTCGCGCGCTCTCGAAGGCGCGCAGCGCCGCAAGCCCGCTTGGACCCGCACCGATGATCGCAACTCGACCCGCCATGTTCGTCCTCGTCTGCTTCTGCTTTTGACGTCAAGACTTTAGGAGCGACAGAAAAGGGGGTGCGGCCGGACAGCCGCAGCCCTTCACCATAGATTGCCGTCGTCGTGCATGTCTCACATTGACCGGCATCAGGCGGGCATCTGGAAGAACCAGTTCGCCCACAGCACGACCGCAGCACCCGCAACCAGCGTCAGGTAAGGCAACATGCCGGCCTTGCGCTCGCCCAGATCCGCCTCTTTGAGGCCAAGCTCGCTCGAGCGCGCCTGCGGGAACTTGCCGCCATCCTGGATAGTAGTGGCGATAGTCAAACACCGGAATGATGAGGGCGCAAAGATCAGAGCCGGCCCATAGTGCGTTGGAATAACCCCAGACCTTGGCACCGGCGCCGAGGAAGAGAGCGTTGACAAAGGCGAG
The DNA here is from genome assembly GCA_963740475.1 of uncultured Alphaproteobacteria bacterium. Classification (GTDB taxonomy): domain Bacteria; phylum Pseudomonadota; class Alphaproteobacteria; order Rhizobiales; family Hyphomicrobiaceae; genus Hyphomicrobium_C. The sequence continues at coordinate 1,550 of CAVUEM010000040.1, forward strand.
GACGGTGTTGAGCGCCGATCAGCCAGGTTGGTGCCTTCCACGGACGATCGATGTGACCGCTAGTCAATGCGGTGCATCCAGCCGGCATTGAGGTTCAGGAAGTTGAAGATGATGTAGCCGACGTTTGAGATGGCAAGCACGTAGAAGTAGCCGGCCACGTCCGACGCCGATCGCCAACAGGAACAGGTTGAACGCGAAATCCGTCCACATGGCGCGGGTGGCGCACCGTTTTCATTGGCAGGGCCGAGGAGCGCGGCAGCCAGCCATCGATGGAGCCCTGGTAGAGGGTGCGCGAGGAGCCTGCCATCGCCGTCATGATCGCAAGCACAAGCGCGAGGATCATGAGGGTGACGAAGAGTTCCGTGATGAGGGTGTACCGCCCGCGACCATGTTGGCGAGGGCGTCGGCCACACCGGTGCCATCGACGATGCCGGGGTCCATCATGCCCTGAGGCCGAGCACGCCCTGGAAGGTGAAGGGCACCAGAAGAAGAAGCACGCGGCACAGCAGGCCGGAATAGAAGATGGCCTTGAACGTGTCGGTTTTGGGATCGCGGAACTCGCGCGTGTAGCACACGGCCGTCTCGAACCCGTAGGTCGACCACGCCGCGATGAAGAGGCCGCCGAAGAAGAGCGTCCAGCCCACGTTGTCACCGACGCCCGGCCAGTAGGGACCGGCGACGTTCGCCGCGTTGAAGCCGCCATTGAACAGCGGCACGATGCCGACGATCAGCATCGGAATGATGACGATGAGGCCGATCCACTTCTGGGCGTTAGCGGTGCCGAGGATGCCGCGATGCTGGATGGCGAACACGATCAACATGATCAAGGCGCCAATGAAGAAGGACGAGTTGAAGTTCAGCGTGCCGAGGCCCGGAACCGCGACGCTATAGGCATTGAACGACTGCAGGGCTGGCGTATGGAGTGCGGTGATCGCCGCAATCGCGTCCGTCGCCGCCTTACCGGCATTGGCCGGATCGGCGAGCCAGGCGACGACCTCAGGCGAGCTCTCCCGTAAAGGCCGGGATCGGCGCGATGGCGTTCAGAATATAGCCAGCCGCAATCGCGCAGCCGAGCGAGAGGACGGGCGACCAGGCAAACCAGTTGCACCACACCGACAGCGGCGCGATCAGCTTCGAATATCGCAGCCAGGCCGTCGCCCCATAGATCGAGGCGCCGCCGGATTTGTTCGGGAAGAGGCCGGCGATCTCGGCATAGGTGAAGGACTGGAGGAACCCGATGATCATGGAGATCGTCCAGACGACAAAGGCGAGCTTGCCCGCGGTTCCGGCAATGCCGCCGATCGAGAACAGCACGAGCGCGGGAACGCCGCTCGCCACCCAGAACGCGCCGCGCCAGTCGATGGCCCGGTGCAGCGTGCCAGGCTGATCGATCGAACTTGCGTACGTGGTCATCTGGTGCTCCCCCAAGGTGGGTTTGATTTAACCGCGCAACCGAAAACCGCCATGCATCGATCTCTGATGCATGGCGGCGAAGAAGGGTCGCGCTGATGTGGCGAATTTCGCTTTGGCCGGCGCGCAGGGTTCAGTCTGCTTACGGCCGAGATGCCTGACCCAGACCTGGCTTCCAAGTGACTGCCGGCGTACGGTGCGCGGGCGCCAAAGGCCGTTGCCGACGCTCTCAAGCTCGAAGTTGCCCGACGGGACATGCGACTCCTATACCACATGAGACCAATTTAGGTGGTCATACCGCCGTAAAGAAACTATCATAAGACAATGACTGTGCCAAACCTATAAAGTGGGCTATAATTGGTATTATTATCTGACAGCATTTCGCCCGCTAGGATTTTCTCGGGCGACGGCGGTCGAGCGGACAGCAGGGAGGCCGCATGCCCAACCAAGTCTCCACCGACGCGCCGCTCGCAGGCATTCCCCCGCGCGGGGCCTCGAACATTGCACGCGATCTCGAGCGGGCGATCACGTCGAGCATCTATACGTTTGGTCAACAGCTCCCCACCGAGCGGCAGCTGGCGAATCTGATGATGCCTCGCGCACGACCGTGCGCAAGGCGCTCGCCATGCTGGAGGACCAAAAGCTCGTGCAGCGGCGCGCCGGCAGCGGCACGTACGTGAGCTACCAGGCCGGAGCCAGCGAGCACGACATCGCAGAGCGAACGAGCCCGCTCGAGCTGATCCGAGGTGCGCGCCGCGATCGAGCCGCAGATGGCGCGCCTTGCCGTGCTCCATGCCAGGGCCGTCGACCTCGAGAAACTGCAGAGCCTCGTCAGGGAGCTGCAGGCGGCCGAGGAGAGCAACGATGGAGAGCGTTACTCGGCGGCCGACGAGCAGTTCCACCTCGCGATTGCGTCCGCCACGTCGAACCCGCTGCTCGTTTGGCTTTACGAGCAGATCAATGTGATCCGGAACCCAACGCCTTGTGGGCGCAGATGCGCCAGAAGATCATCACGCAGGAGAACATGCGGGCCTACAACACGCAGCATGCGGCCGTGGTGCGCGCCATCCAGACGCGCGACGCTCAGGCTGCGGCCGAGACCATGGTCCGCCACATGGAAAAGGCGCGCAACGATCTCATCGGCGCCCAGAGCCGGTGAGTGACGCGCCCGATCATGGGCTAGCTGCGGGCCAGCGCCATGAAATTGCGGTAGAGGGTCCTGGCGTTGGCGGCGAAGTCGGCCATGTGCGGGCGTGCCGCCTCGGCCATGCGATCGAGGCCGCCGGCGCCGTGCGTGCGGTCGAGCGCCTCGGCATAGGCTGGCACTAAGCCCCATTCAGGAATGGTCGTCTCCTCGATCTCGACGTGATACTGCACGCCCCAGGCACCCGTCCCGACGCGCAACGCCTGGCAGCGGCACACCGGAGATCCGGACAGGATCACGGCACCGTCCGGGGGCTGCGCCACGGCGACCGAGTGCCATTGCAGGGCCTTGAAAGACGGGGGCAGGCCGCGCATCAGCGGGTCGGCGGCTCCCTCCGGCGTGAGCTTCACGTCCAGAACGCCGATTTCCGGCGGCCGCTGGTACGGCACGTGCCGCCGAGCGCATCCGCGAGCAACTGATGGCCGAGACAAAGGCCTAGGAAGGGCCGGTCGAGGTCGCGCACCCAGCGGCGAATGGCGCGCTTCTCCTCGATCATCCAGGGACAGTCCTCCACGTCCCAAACATCCATCGGCCCGCCCATGACCCAGAGTGCGTCGTAGGCCTCGAGCGCCGGGATCGCCTCGCCCGCGTTGTCGACCGCATCCCACGCGACGCCGTCCTCGCGCAGGAACGAGCGCAGTATGCCGGGATGCTCGCACGCGATATGTTGAAACACGAGAAGCTTCACGGGGCTCACTCCGATTGATTGTGCCCGTTGAATTTGCGGGTTGGAGTTCTCGCACAGCGAGGGAGACGACGCCATGGCACAAAAGCCGCTGACGGGGCGCTGCCTATGCGGTGCGATCCGTTTCGAGCTTTCACCACCGCTTCGCGACGTGATCGTTTGCCATTGTCGCCAGTGTGCGCAGTGGACGGATACGCGGTTGCCGCGACCGCGGTCGCCGCGAGCAATTTCAAGTTGAGCACAGGCACTGGGCAGCTCAAGTGGTACGCCGCATCGGCTCACGCCGAGCGAGGATTTTGCAGTGTGTGCGGATCGAGCCTGTTCTGGAAGCCTGCGGATGGAACGCGGATCGCCGTGCTCGCTGGAACCCTGGACCCTCCGACCGAGGTTCGCATCGGCGCGCATATCTTTGTCGCCAGCAAGTCGGATTACTACGAGATCCCGGAGGGGGCTCCGCAGTTCGAGCGCGGGGCCGGCGCCGCCGCCCTCGTCGAGGATGAGGGACGCTGACGGAATGAAAGGGGAGAGCGCTCAAGCGAGGCTCAGTCCTCGGGGAAAGCGGGCCTCGCGTGACGGTCCGCGACAGATGAGCGCAACGGTGCTTCTCCGCTCGTGATCCCATCGGGCGAGCGGCTTACGGCCCTCTTCGACCGGAAGAGTTAGTCCAAAGCCGGCACCCTCTATTCCCCTGTCGCGTCATGAACCATTTCACCGAGGCGCTCCACGTCTTTCACGAGCAGGGTGCGTCCCTGCTGCTCGATGACGCCGAGGCGCGAAAGGCGATTGAGCTCGCGCGTGACGGCCTCGCGGTGCGTGCTCACCCGGCTTGCGATTTCGGCATGGGTCGGCGCCGTCTCGATGCGAGCGCTGTTGCCCTCCCTCGGCGCCAACATTGCGAGGCGCAAGACCTCCGCCTGGATGCGGTTGCTGACCGCAAGCGCGCTGAACTCATAGATGCGCGTCGTGAGCACGCGAATCTGCCGACGCATTCGGTGCAGCAGGGCCTGCGTCACGGAGGGCTGGCTCTGCAGGACTTCCCGAAACACGGAGGCGGGCATCGCGGCAACGACGCAGCTCGTGCGCGCCTCGATGCGCGCCGATCGGGTTCCGCCGTCGATCGCCGCGATCTCCCCGAACATTTCCCCCGGACCGAGATCGGTGAAGGTCACGGCCTTCCCCGAGACCGAGTAAAGGCTAGCCCGCGCCTCGCCCGAGACAATGAAAAAGACGTCGTTGGAGGCATCGAGATGATCGACGATCGTCTCGCCCGGCTCGTAACGGCGCCACGCGCAACGCTTCTGCAGCTGAGCCAGACTGTTGGAAGCGAGCCCCGAAAAGATACCGATACGCTCGAGAGATTGAGAAACCGGCTCTGCGCTGGACCGTGTCATGGCTTATGCCCCTGGACATTCTGCTCTGAATTCAATTATAGGCCGAACGGCGCCTCCCGGGCATGCCCGAACCTCCGATCGGAGTTCGGACGAGGGGGCGAATGCTCGCCTCGAGGCACAAATAAGTGAATTTGAACGACTGCTCTGCGATTTTCGGCCGCATAATTCGTAGACCTGATCGAGCCCTTTCACGCTCATCACCTCTGCTCTGCGCGGTCGTCAAACCACCCGCCCGGCAGCGGCTGGCGGCCCGGAAGAGCCGCGCCTGTCGTCAAGTCCATGAAGCCGATATCGGGCCGAGGAGCGGCTCCCGGTCGGCACATCCTGCTCAACTGCCCCAAGCAGGCGGTGAGCTACTTCCAGAACCAGAGCGTCGCTAGAGCGATGACGCACGTGACGGAGAAGGCCCTGAACAGGTGCTTCAGCGCGGTCATTGAATTTGCATCGGACGCATCATTCAACAGAGCTTCAGAATATTACATTGGCCTCGAGCGAGACTGTGCAAAAAGCCACAGTCCCCTTGCCGAGGATAAACCGCTCTAAAGTGATTGCGGTTTGGCCCAGCTAAGGGCATTTGCATTCGCGATGATCCGGTGCGCGCAAAGTCATTTGTCAGGCGCCCATTGGCTAAATAGCAGCTCTCAAATCGCGACGCCAGCAGCCCAAATGCCAGCCTTAGGCTTGAACTTAGCATTCGTGTTGGCATTTGCCTTTGAAGGTAGGACGCCGATCATCGCTCGTGTGGCAAATCCCACAGCCCCGAGCGAGGAAGCCTTCATGATCCTAACCATGGCATCGGGCCGGAGCGATCTGGAGAGCGATGCAGGGACGAAGGAACCCTAACCGAGGATCACAAGGAGGCCTACCATGACCCCGACGAAAGCCATCGCTGCCGCCGCTGTTCTGGCCGGCGTGCTCGCTTCGACCAATGCCGGAGCCGCTCAGGCCGAGACAGCCGTACTCAAGATGAAACCGCTACGAGGGCGTCAGCTTCGATGTCGGAGCCGATCGCGCGGTCAGCTATCTCCTCGCCGACAAAAGGCCAATGCAAGCTCGTCGTGACGCGAGCGCAAGAGCCGAACTGGGACGAGGGCGGCACTTTCGCGGCGACCAGGTTCGAGGCCGCGATCGCAGCCGGCAAGGCGACCCGATACGTTCCGGGCAGCGGCAAGACGTTCGAGTTCGCGTGCCTCGACGGGGCCCACGCGATGACCGTCAAGCCTGTCGACCTAGTCGCCGCCGGCGGCACCGAGTGATCGCAGGACCGCGACAACGACCTTCCTCCTGCCGCCTCGAGGGGCGGTCCCTCGCCCCTCCTCTTTTCGCGCAAACCTTCGGAGGCGCATGTCCCGGTTAACCGTACTCATCATGGTGTTGGCCATAGTCGGCTGCTCGCATCCTGCGACCGCCGGCGACGACGATGAAAAGATCGCCTACAATACGCACTGCCGCACATGCCATTCGTTCAGGAAAGGGGATAACCGGCTCGGGCCCTCTCTCGCCGGGATCTTCGGCGCAAAGGCCGGGAAGGTCGAAGGCTACAGGGGCTATTCGGGCAGTCTTGGCGACTTGACGTGGGACGAAGCGACGCTCGACCTGTTCATCGCCAATCCCGCGGCCATTTCCACGAGCACGAATATGAACTATCCGCCCGTACTTGATCCCGCCGAACGCAAGAAAATCATCAACTATCTCAAGTCGATCGGTGGGCCCTGAAGAATCACGCCATCGCATGGTCAGGGCTTTTCACCCGGACCCTGTGATCCACTCAGCTGCATCTCAACCACTGTCGCGAAGTAGCGCAAGAGGCTCAGTGCATCGGCGTCGATCTGGCGCGGACGGCGGTCCAGGACACACACCGTGCCGACGCAGCTTTCGCCGACAAATATCGGGCAGCCGGCATAAAGCGCGACTTCGCGGTTCCTGGGTGACCAACGGGTTGTCGGAGAACAGGGGATCATGAAACGTGTCCGGCACCACGAGGACCTCTCGTGAGGAGACGGCATGGGAGCAGAACGAGCTCTCGCGCGACGTTTCGGCGACGTCGAGCCCAAACGCCGATTTGAACCACTGGCGCTCGCGGTCGACGAGGCTCACGAGCGCTATTGGCACCTTGAGGCTCGATGCGGCGAGACGCGTGATCTGATCGAACCGCTCCTCGGGCGGCGTATCGAGGATGCTGAGGCCGTGCAGGACGGCGAGACGCTGCTCCTCGTCGGGCGCCGTCATGGCCCGTTCCCAATGGCAGGCGGTCCGGAGCAGAGAAGCTCGAATGCGGGTTCGCGCGTAGGCGGTGGAAAATGGCCTGATAAGCCAGCCCGAAACCGGCAATTTGCTCCCCGCCTGCGCCCCCTCCTCGTCGGCGACGACGATGATCGGCACGTCATCGCCGCGCTCGCTCCGCAAGGCCTCGGCTTCCGCGCGAAGCTTGAGAGCGCCGGCGGCCGTCGCCGACCATTCGAGTACGATCAGCGAGGGCTGGAGCGATCTCGAGGCTGCAAGCGCCTCGTCGACGCCGCACGTTTCGACGACTGCGATCTCGTCCGCCTGCGCTGCTTCCCGAAGCGTATCGGCGGCGACAGGATTCGTCACGGCCATCAGGATCAATGGATTGGCCAATGCCGGCGTATCGGCGAGCGGGCCTTCGTTGCGCAGCGGCAGTGACGGCGCCGCAGCGCCGCCCTTGACCTCGATCGCTTGCCCTTCGGCCGCGGCAAATATGCCGAGCTCAGGCGTCATGCCGCGCTGAGCTTCGCGCGCCTTCCTCACGATCTCGTCGATGGCCGCGTCGGTCCTCTGTGGATCGTGATGCGTCAGCGCGAGCCGCGATACTCCCGCCTCCCGGCACATCGCGACCGCGTAGTCGACCGTACTGTGGCCCCATCCGACCTTGTCGGCATACTCGCTCAACATGAATTGCGCGTCGTGGATGACCAGGTCCGCGCCGGCAAGAAATCCGCAATGCTCCCGGTCCTGACCCTCGATTTCGCCTTTGCCCGAAGCGAGATGGCGCTGGAATGGCTCATGGTCGGACGCATAGACGATCGCTGCGCCGTCGGCCTCCAAGCGGAAGCCGAGGGTCAGAGCGGTATGGTTCATGTACCGGGTCTTGATGGTGACGTCGTCGATGCGAAATTCGCCTTCGGTGAGCTCGTGGTAGCGGATCTTGGCGCCGAGCTGATCCAATCGAACTGGAAAATAGGCGTACTGCATTTGCCCGGCGAGGGTCGCTTGCACGGAAACGCCTAGGCCCTTGGGAGCATAAATGTCCCACTCGTTCTCTTCTCTGAAGAACGGCGCAAAGAAGGGTATGCCCTGGATGTGGTCCCAATGCGTGTGACTTATGAGAATGTGCCCTCGGTTTCCGGCCTTGCCGGCAGCCGCAAGCGCCTGTCCCAAACCATGGAGACCGCTTCCGCAGTCGATGATGATGAGCGTGCCGGCGAGCGTGCGCACCTCGACACACGAGGTATTACCGCCAAAACGCAGGGTATCAGGTCCCGGCTTTGGCAAGGACCCTCGTGTTCCCCAGAAACGCACGTGCATGCATGTACCTCGGTTGGAAGCGTATACGCCAGGTCCGTTCCAACAGATCTGGAACAGCGTGCTGCCCGACGAGCTGTCCCGCAATTAGCGGACAACTCTCGAGCGCACCCTGCTGAAGCTCACATAGTGTCGCCGGCATCGCCGTGACGGAGTTCTGTCGGTCTTGGCTGGTCTCTCTTTTTGCCTATCATCGAGGAGAGAGCGGACCCCTTCCTCGCCGTGAAGTACGAGTGCCCGGAGCGAGGGCGTCTGCGGGAAGCGCAGATCACCACCTCTACTGACGGGATTCGCTGCGCCGCCTTACTCGATCTCGGCGGCGGCGACCTGTCGCGCGATCTTGGCGGTCATCGATTGGGCGTCCGCCGCACAAGCGAAATTGACCGAGTTGCCCTGGGCGGAATTGATTTGGGTCACTTGGCCGGCCCCCACGGTGGCCTCGAAGCGGGTCGATGAGAAGCTGTCGTTGGAGCGGGGCTGTTCCGCCAGCGTCAGCACGAGCTTGCAGTGCGCGCCGGTGCTGGTGAAGTAGCTGACCGCGCGCTCCGCGCCGGCGTCGAAGCTGATGCCATGCAGCGGCTTCATCGTGAGGGAGACGGTATCGGCAGCCACGGCCGCGCCGGTGGTGAGGGCGAGAACGGTGGATATTGCGCTCAAGGTGATGATTTTGCTCGAGAATGTCATTGTCCGGTTCCTGCTGATTTTGCTTTGCTCACGCACCGCATGTCCGATGCTGGAGCGATCTTGAGGTCTCTCTCGGATCCGCGCTGTGGCATTCCTCACACGAGCGCGCATTTCGACGGGTCGAGGCGCCTGCCTGAAAAGAGCCCTGCCCTGGATTACGATCCAATGTCCCTCGCGTGACAGCGCCGCCACCGACCGGCGCTTATCACGTCGCGTTTCGAAGAGCGCGATCGGCGCGCTCGAGCCCACTGGAGGATATACGCCAATGCTGCCCCAAATGATTGCTTTCCGCGCGGCCATGACCCGCACTGGTGAGATGGCAAAGCCGCGTCCGGCGACCGAGACGCGCTGTCGGAGCTGTAGGAACTTCTCGCCGGCATCCCACACCGGATGCCGGCGCCTTGAAACGGATAGTGAGCGATGGCCGGCAATGCCCGGTCAACGGTATTTTGGCGACCCCGGCAGGATTTGAACCTGCGACCCTCAGATTAGGAATCTGATGCTCTATCCACTGAGCTACGGGGCCTGGCCGTGCGGCTCGCGGCCGGCTCGATCCTAGGAGACTCGGGCGCGGGTCGGCTGACCATACAGGAAGCCGCATTTTCAACAAAGCCCACCCTGCTCTCGGGAGGGCGTAGGCCCGGGGTCAGGTTGGGTCGGCGGCGACGTCGCGGCGCGGCCGCGGCGCCTTGCGCTTGAGGACGGCGCCGGTGAGCTGCCCGGAGACGATCCACCCCTGAAGGTATTGCGCGGCGCGTAGCGCCGCCCCGTCGGAGCCGCCGAACGTTGCCACCAGCTCGCACAGGATCGAGAAGCGCGCGCCCTTCGCCGCCTCGTCCCACATCATCGCCTCCTCAGGCTCGAGCGTGCGCACAGTCGAGGTCGTGTCCTTCCGCCAGACGATGACGCGCTCGCGCTCAGGGCGCATCTCGATCGCCGGGACCGGCTGCTCGTCCTTCGCCGCCCGCCATAGGGCGAACGCGTTGGTCGCAAAATCGAGCCGCCGGGCGGAGGGGTGGGGCGTGAAAACGAGATCGCCCCAGGACTCGGGGGCATGGCGGCCGAGGCCGGCGAGGTCGAGAACCGGCGCGTCGGCGGCGTCGAAGGCATCGTTCAAGGCCCGCTCGAGGGCGGCGAGCTCCGCGATCTCGGGCCGTGTCCGATAGTCCGCCTCGGCCGCGATGAACTCGGGCAGGCGCTGCGAGAACCAGCGCGCGTTCTGGGTCGTCGACGGGCACCCTTTCACGTAGGCGCGCGCGAGGCGATCGAAATCCGCGTCGCCGAGATAGGTCGCCAAGATCTCATGATCTTTGCGGATAACCTCGAGAAGTCGCGCGACATAGGCGTGGCGGTAGACGCCAAGCAGCACGCTCGCCCCCGTGCGCGAATTGCCGGGAATGACACCCAGGATCGCGTCATCACCAGCCGTCACTGCATCCTGAAAGCGGCTCTGAACCTCGGCGAGCGTCGGTGCCGGCGAGGGAGCCGCCTTCTTTTTCCGCCCCGAGCGTGACTGCTGACGTGCCACCGCCGCCATCTCCGACATCTCTAGCGCGTCGCGCCGCGAGCCTCGCTTCCCAGAACCTCGGCCGCGATCTCCCGCGCCTTGCCGAGCTCGTCGACCATTTCCGCCAGCGGCGGAATGTTGTCGTCGCGCTCGATGATGGTCGAGACCGGCCCGAAGCGGCGGAGAGCCGTGCGGTAGAGGTCCCACACCTCGTCGCAAACGAGCGCATCGTGCGTATCGACGATATGGCTCATGTTGTGCTCGTGGCCGGCAAGATGGAACTGCACGATGCGGTCGGCGGGCACGTTCGCAATGAACTCGTGGCCGTCGAAGTCGTGGTTGAAGGCCGAGACGAAGACGTTGTTGACGTCGAACACGAGCCAGCATCCGGTGCGCCGCGTGAGCTCGGAAATGAACTCCCATTCGGTCATCTCGGAGTGGGTGAATTGCACGTAGGTCGACACGTTCTCGAGCGCGATCGCCTGTCCGAGATAATCCTGCACATACTGAACGCGGGCGACGACGTGGTCGAGCGCCTCGCGCGTGTAGGGGATGGGAAGGAGGTCGTGGAGGTTCACGCCGTGAACGCCGGTCCAGCACAGGTGATCGGAGATGAAGACCGGCTCGGTGCGCTTGGCCAGCGATTTCAGGTCGCGCAGATACCCCTCGTCGAAGGGCGCCGTCGAGGCGATGGACAGCGACACCCCGTGCATCACGATCGGGTAGCGCTCGCGAATGCGGTCGAGCATTTTGAGCGGCTGGCCGCCGGGGATCATGTAATTCTCGGAGATGACCTCGAACCAGTCGATTGGCGGATCTCCCTCGAGAATGTCCTTGTAGTGCTGCGCCCTGAGCCCGAGGCCAAAGCCGAGGTAGGGCGGGCGAGCCGCCGGCGCTGGAGCCTCATCTGCCGACGGAGCCTCGCGACGAGCCGTGATTGCCATGAGCTCAACACTCCTTGGACCTTACCGCATCATATCAGAAATGGCCCGGCGGCGAGGCGCCGCCGAGCCTGCAGATCTCGGCAAGGGACCGGAGCTCAGGTCTTCGGCTTGATCTGCTCGTCGAGGGCCTGGAAGACCGCGCCCGAAATCTTCTCGCACTCGGCCTTGGTCATCTCGGTAAAGCCCTTACCCTTGCAGGCATTCTCGCCCTTGCACGCGTTGCTCGCGCCCTTGCAGGCGCTCTGGCCCTTGCACGCGTTCGCACCCATGCAATGGCCGACGCCTTCGGTGGCGGCCTGCGACTTGGGTACTGCAACCGCACCGGCGATGATCAGCGTTGCGGCGGCAGCGGCGAGAGCGGAGCCGGATTTGACGGAGATTTTCATGAAGTGTTCCCTTCGCTTCGAGGCGTCGAACTTATGGCCCGAGATCTACGCGATGCCTTCCGTCCCGGGCCGTGCTTTGGAAAGCATCGCGTCAGCTACGAAGCGAAGGGAGCGCCGGTTTCACGGGCGCGGAGTTTTGATTTCCCGAACTCGAAACTCCACGCCCATGATTCCGGCGTCGGGAACTATTTCGCGGGCTCGAATTTCGCGCCGGCGATCTTCTCGCACTCGGCCTGCGTCGTCTCGGTAAAGCCCTTACCCTTGCAGGCGTTCTGGCCACCGCATGCGTTCGTCGCCGTCTTGCACGCGCTCGTGCCTTTACAGGCATTGGCGCCGACACAATGGCCCTTAGCCTCCTCGGCAGCTTGAACAGGCGCGACGATTGCACCCGCGAGGAGAAGGGAAGCAGCGGCGGCCGCGAGCGTAGAGCCGGATTTTGCACTGAACTGCATGAGAAATTTTCCTTTCCGTCCCAATAGTTGAGGTATTGCCCGATTGATCAGCGAGCTCCTCGTCCGGGCATTGTCAGCGGGAGCATCGCACTGCCTACGAATGCAACGCGGCAGCGGATCACGCTGGCCAGTGCATCATGGCACCGTGATGACCCCACTGTGGCATCCCCCATGCGGCCTCAAGCTGTTACCTTTCTGCCGCGCCTGTGCGCACCGAGAGCATCTGCCTGACGGTCTCGCCGATTTGGCCCGGCTCCAGCACCGGAAGCGAGCAGATGCGATTGGCGCAGGCGAATGCCGCGGCTTGGTCGAGCTCGGGGTACTGCACGTCGGGGTTCGGTAGCGGTCCCTCGCGGGTATCCCACCAGTCGAGCCGCTTGTAGAGGGCGGGATAGGCGCGCGCCGCCCGGTGCAGCGCCTGAGCGCTTGCATCATCCTTTCGTCCGACGATGGTAATGTGGGCCGGGTCCGCCGCCGTCTCCGCGCTAGCGGCGAGGACGCCGGCCAACGGACGATCGAGATCGAGGATCGCCGGCGATGCGAGATAGCGCATGCCGTGCTCGGCAAGGGCCCGATCGCCGTCGCGGCCGAGATAGCGATGGAGCCGGTTGGCGAATCGCGTTGCCGCGACTTGCTCCTCGAGCGGCTTCACCGGCTTCATGAACACGCCCGCTCCGGTCTCCGCTGCTAGCGTCGAGAGGAATCCGCCGGTCTCGTCCTTGAAACGGCTAGCGAGGAAGTCGCCGGCGCCCCGCGCCACGTCGAGCCAGCGGCGGTCCCCGGTCGCCGCATAGAGATCGAGGGCCGCGTCCCCCATGGAAAGCGTATCGCCGATATAGGGGCCGCCGCGATCGTTCGCCCCGTGCGCAAATCCGCCGCCGGCAAGCATGCGATGAGCGATAACCCAATTCGCGGCTTTGAGCGCAGCATCGAGCGCCTGGACATCGCCCGTCGCGTTGGCGTAGGCGACGAGGCCGGAGATGGCCCAGCCGTTCTCGCGCGCATAGATCGCTTTATCGATCCTCGGCATACGGCCGAGCTTCTCCCGCTCCGTGGCGGAGAGCGCATAGAACGCCTTGCCGTGCATGGCCTCGTCGAGATCGGCGTCCTGGCTCGTGTAAAAGGCGCCCTCGGGGCTGAGCATTAAGGTCGTAAGGAAGCGGGCCAGATTCTCCGCGGCTGCGCGGTAGCTGGGATCGCCCCATAGCGCGTAGGCGTCCGCGTAATGCCTGAGGCCGCTCGCCTGAAAGGACATGATCTTCTCGTAGTGCGGCGACGACCAATCGACGGCGTCAGAATACTGATAGATGCCGCCCCACTGGCGATCGAGGAGTGCCAGCGCCGCATCGAGCGTCTGGCGCGCTTTCGCCGTAGCCCCGGCGTCGCCTCTCTCCGCCGCAGCAAGCGTCCAGTCCATCGCTTCGGGATCGATGTATTTGTGCACGGAACCCCAACCGCCGCGCGTCGAATCGTAGGCGGCGTCGAGGCGATGTACGAGCTTCGCGCGCGTCTCCGCCGGCACGAAGGCGGACTCGGCCGGCGTTACTTCGACCTCCTCGGCCACTGATGGCCCAGGCGTGGGATCGGCAATCACCGCCTCAAGGAGAGAGATCATGTTCTCCGGCGGTATAAAGCCGCGCCGCTTGGCGAGCTCCGAGCCGTCGGGGGCAAAGATGATCGTTGCCGGCCAACCCCAGTTCCCGTAGCGGCTGGAGAGATCGGGATTGGCGTCCTGGTCGACGCGCACGGTGATGTACTTCGACTCAAGGAGCTCTGCGACCCTGGGATTCGCGTAGGTCGTCTGCTCCATGACGTGGCACCAATGGCACCACACGGCCTCGAGATCGAGGATTACGAAGCGCCCCTCGGCCTTGGCGCGCGTGAAGAGATCGCCGGTCCACGGCTGCCACGACAGTTCGACGGCGCCGGCCGGCCGCGGCATGAGACAGAGGATGGCCGCAAGGACGAGGAAAAGACGCGTGCGCATGGGGGAACTCCGCAGCTCGGTTTGTCCGGTCTATACGGGCTCACCCGGGTCTACGGATCTGAGCGGCTTTTCGTTTCGCAGAGAAATGGAGCCGAAGGAGAGAAGCGCGCTTCTGTCCAACTAAGGCGTCGCCTTGACGAGCCCGCCCGTGAACAGAACAGGGCCCGTAGGCAAGCCGGTCGGCGAGCCGCCCTCCGGCTCGAGGGTCACGGTGAACCTCGCGTTCATGAACTTGTCGTGCTCCTCGCCGCCCATCATCGGGTGCATGGCCATGTCGCCCTCGGACATTACGCCAAGCGACTTTGCCTTTGGCTTTTCGTCCGGATCATAAACCGCCCACACCTGGTAGCTCTTCTCGGGCGTTTTCGGGGCCGAGATCGCCGAGATGACGAACATGTTGGTCTTGGTATCGACCGTCAACAGGAACGCCGGCTGCGACGCACCGGTTTGAAGCACGGCGACATACTGTGTCGGCATTTGGCGACGCTCGTAGTCCTGCCAGGCGACCACGCCGGCGAGCGAGGCAGCGAGCGCAGTCATGCCGAGAGCCGTGCCGCGCCAGCGGTTAGCCCGACGCGTCAACGCTTGCTCACGCGCCTTGAGCGAGATGACGTGCGAGGAGAGGCCAATCTGGGCGCGAATCTTGTTGTATAGTCCCGCCGGCGGTGCGACAGGCGACACGACCTCGGCCAGCGGAGCGAGGCGGCGCTCCCACGCGCCGATCGCAGCATCGAGAGCCTTTTCCGTCACGCGCCGCTCTGACACGGCGAGGCGTTCCTCGCGGCCGAGCGTGCCGAGGACGTACTCGGCCGCCAATGCATCGATGTCGTCGAGCTCGGTCATTGCTCGAGGCACCCTTTGAGTTGCGCGAGGCTGCGATGCAGCCAGGTCTTGATAGTTCCTTCCGGCCGGTCGAAGCGCTTCGCCAGCGCCTCCCTGCTCAAGCCGTCGAGATAGGCAAGCCGGACAATCTGCCTCTTCTCCGGCTCGAGCCGGTCGAGGCAACGCAGAAGGCGCTCGACGTCCTCCTTGCGTCCGAGAGCCTCGAGTGGATGCTCGTCCTCGCTCGCGATATCCTCGATATTGGCGTCGTCGGCGAAGGGGCGCGCGATGCGCCGGCGCACCTCGTCGAGGGCCCGGTTGCGCACTATCGCCGACATCCACGTGATCGGGGAGGCGATTCTCGGATCGAAATCCTTGGCCCGCTCCCAAACCCGAAAATAAGATTCCTGCAGCACTTCTTCCGCCACCTCTCGCGTGCGCAAAATACGCAGGGCAACGGCGAAGAGTTTCGCCGACGTCGCCTGGTAAAGCTCGGCAAACGACGGCTCGTCGCCTTTGGCTACCTCTGCGAGGAGCCGATCGAGCTCGTGGCGCGTGGATTTCATGCGTCGTCGCTGCAATGCAAAGCTTTGTCCCCTGGCGGGGCGGGGGCGAGCCGCCGCCACTTAAGACAGTTTGCCGCGCCCTGTCGAGACAGGACCGGCTCAGGCGTTAATGCGTCTCGAGCCCGCTCCATCGGTCTTGCACGCACATCGCCGCGAGCGCAGATATCGGACGTCGGCACCGAGCCCGATTGGTCTCGAGGAGGACCCTTTGCCCCACATCGCGTCGCCGGCTGGTCTTGCGCCCGTGATTATGCTCACGCTCTCCAATGTGTTCATGACCTTCGCGTGGTACGGCCACCTGAAATACAAGAGCACGGCCCTTTGGCTCGCAGTTCTCGTGAGCTGGGGAATAGCCTTCTTCGAGTATTGCCTCGCGGTCCCGGCCAACCGCCTCGGAAGCTCAGTCTACACTACCGCTGAGCTCAAGACCGTTCAGGAGGTGATCACGCTCACCGTCTTCGCGGGGTTCTCGATCCTTGTACTCAAGGAGCGGCGATCAATCATGCAGTCGGCTTTGCGCTGATCGTGCTCGGCGCCTATTTCGTCTTTCGCGCGCCGCTGTGAGGAGATGAAGGTCCACCCTAGATGAACCGGCTCGAGACCGCCTACGCCCGCATCGACGCCGCGAACGCGGAGGACCCCGCGCGCGTCGCCGTCGACGGCGAGGCGAAGCCCGCGGAGCTCGTCTATGGCGAGCGCATGACGGCGACCCTCGCTCGCCTCCATCCCGAAGCCTCGGAGGTGCTCAGGCTTGCCGTCCGCGCCCAGCACCTGCGCCGGTGGACTGTGCCGCGGGCGAGCTACCCCATGGACCGCACCGGCTACCTGCGCTGGCGCAACGACTTGAAGCGCAAGCACGCGGAATGGGCGGGCGCGATCCTTGCAGAATGCGGCTATGCTCCCGCCGAGATCGAGCGCGTCGGCGCGCTCATCCGCAAGGAGAGCCTCAAGCGCGACGCGGAGGCGCAGGCGGTGGAGGACGTGGCCGCGCTCGTATTTCTCGAGCACTACCTCGACGATTTTGCCGAGCAGCACGACGACTCCAAGCTCGCCGGGATTCTCGTGAAGACGCTTGCCAAGATGTCCGACAAGGGGCGCGAGGAAGCCTTCCTCCTCGACCTTTCCCCGCGCATCCGGGCCTTGATCGCGGAGCCGCCGTCGCCAACGCCGGGCCCATCCCCGTGAAGGCCGCGAGACACGAGCGGATCGCGGCGGTGCTCGCAGCGCACGGAGACAGGGGCGTAGACGTGCCCAACCGCACGCTCCGCGCCCGCGCCGACGCGCTGCGCGACGCGGGCCTCGTCGCGGAGGTTTGTGCGGGCGTTCTCAAAGGCGAGCCGGCGCTCGAGGAGGCGCTCGAGGCTGCCGCCGCCTCGGGCGCCGCCGAGATCATCGTCTATCCCGTCTTCATGTCCGAAGGCTATTTCACCAGCTCGGTGCTGCCCGCCCGCATCCGGGCAGCCGGCTTCGATGAGCGATGCCGGATCCTGCCCCCGCTCGGGCTGGACCCGGCTCTGCCCGCGCTGATGGTGGCCGACGCGCGCTCTGCAGCGCAAGAGGGCGGTCTCGATGCGAGGTCCGCGCGCCTCTTGATCGCCGGGCACGGGTCGAAGTTCGGCCCCGCCTCCGCGCGCGCCACCCGTAACGCGGCGGCGCAAATTGAGGCGAGCGGCGCCTTCGGCTCCGTCAGAGTCGCCTTTCTCGAGGAAGCCCCGTTCCTCGACGACGAACTCCGGGGTGACCGGCCGCCGACCATCGTCGCCGGCTTCTTCTCCGGCGAGGGGCTGCATGCCGGCGAGGATGTGCCGGCAGCAATCCGAAAGGCCGGTGCCGACGCAGTTTACGCGGGCCCGGTCGGCGCCTCGGCCGGCCTCGCACGCCTCATTGCCCAGGCCCTGGACGCGGCCGCGGTGGCGGGCGTTCGATGACGCAGCGCACCGCGAGTTCGTGGACCGCGGCGGAAATTTGGCGCGGCGGCTGGAGGTCGCAAATAAATATTATCTCGGGGGACGCTCCCGTCCGCGACACAGGTCTTGTATGACGATTGGATGACATTGTGACAGCGGACCGAGGGATATGTCCGAGATTACCGGGCTTCGCGGCGGGATTACCCCGCTTGAGCTCAGCGAGCGGACCGCCCGCCGCGGCACCAATGTACTCGGATGGCGCGCAGCGGGGCTTGCTTCCCTCGCCGCCGGGGTCGGTGTCGGGACCTATTTCTACCGCTACGAAGGGGGAGCGCCGAACCTGTTTTTCGTCTGGAGCGCGACGCTCCTCATCGCCGCCGCCATCGTGGCGGCGACGCGCCGCGTCCTCGTCGCGGCCGTCCTCGTGCCTGCGCTCATCGCGATCATCGACCGGACCGCAACGGCAAAGCACAAGGCGATGGATATGGTGGTCCACGCCTACGACATCTTCTTCTATCTGACATCGTGGTCGACGCTCACCTTCGTTTGGAGCGAGTATCGCACCGCACTCGTCGGGCTTGTCGCGGCGATCGCGGCGACTGTTCTCGCCGCGATCATCGCCCATCGCGTAGACGCGACCCGCGTGCCGCGGATTTGGGGTCTCGCCGCCGTCGTGGTGCTTACGGCCGCTACTGCCATTGCAGCAAACGTCAAGGGCGAGCGCCGTCACACCCAGCCCTACTGGGAAGACCTCGTCATCTCGTCGTTCTACTCGTCGTGGGCCGAGACGGTGGAGACGCTCTGGCGCGGTCAGCTCATCGAAGCGGCCGATACGGCGCCGGGAAAGCCATTCAATCTGCCCGCATCCTGCACGACGCAAGCCAAGCCACCGCACATCCTCCTCATCCACCACGAATTGCTGGTCCCGCCCGAGTATTTTCCGCAAGTTTCCTACAACAAGAGCGTCGATCCGCTGTTCCGCTCGAGCGACGGCGCGCTGCACAAGCTCAGGGTCGAGACCTACGGCGGCGCCTCGTGGCTCACAGAATTTTCGCTGCTCGCCGGCGTCTCGACCTACTCATTCGGCGGCATGCGCCCCTTCGTACAATCGCTCATGGCCGGTAAGGTGCGCGACACGCTGCCCGAGAACCTGAGCCTTTGTGGTTATCGCAACGTCGTGCTCTATCCGCTCAACAAGAACTTCGTCTCGAACGGAAAATTCTACACCGCCGTCGGCATGCCAGAGATTCTCGACATGCAGGCCCAGGGCGCAAAGACCGGCAACGAGCGCGACCGCTTCTACTACGGAAACGCGCTCTCGCTCATGGACGAGCACGTCCGCACGTCCGACAAGCCGCTCTTCACCTTCGTCATCACAATGGCCGCGCACGGACCCTACTTCAACGCCTACATGCCGCAGGTCGACGTCCCGGGCGGGGCCGCGGGCACCAACCCCGAGATGCACGAGTACCTGCGCCGGCTCTCGATGGCGAAGATGGACTACGACGAGTTCAGGGCCGAGCTACAGCGTCGATTCCCCAAGGAGCGTATCCTGATCATGCGCTATGGCGACCACCATCCGGTCGCGACGCGCTCCTATCTCGGCTTCGGCGCGGCGCGGGCCGCCGAGGACGTGGCCCTTCCAAGCAATTCGCTGGGGTTCATCACGTTCTACGCCGTCGACGGCCTCAACTATGAGCCCCCGCCGCTGCCCGCGGTCGAGACACTCGACGTGCCTTATCTCGGCGGTGTCCTCATCGACGCGGCGGGCCTGCCCCTGTCGGAGGCCTATGTGGAGCGAAAGCGGCTCATCGGCTCATGCAAAGGCCGATACTACGGCTGCGAGAGGCGAGACGAAATCCTCTCCTTCCATCGCCGCCTCATCGACTCGGGTCTCCTCGACGCGCGTTGAAATTGATCGTGGCAAGCATATGGAATGCCGCCGTCGCCTACTCTCAACGTCATCCCCGCGGAGGCGGGGATCTGTCCAAGTTTGCCGATTGACTCGAAATGCTGGCTTGGACGGATGCCCGCCTGCGCGGGCATGACGGTAAACGTAGGATAGCGAATTCTCGACCGAATCAGGCGATTTTCATCGCGCGACGAAACACGGCTATTCGCGCCGGCGGCGCTCGCCGCGGCCGCGGTCGCCCCCGCGATCGCGATCACGCCGGGGCGGACGCTCGGCGCTGAAGTGCTCCTCCGGCTCGCCTTCGGCGCGGGGAATTTCCTTCCCCGTCGCCTGATCGACGATCTTCATGGAGAGGCGCACCTTACCGCGGTCGTCGAAGCCCAAGAGCTTGACGAAGACCTCCTGGCCTTCCTTCACGACCTCGCCCACCGTCTCCGGCCGCCCTTGCGTCAGCTGCGAGATGTGGACCAGTCCGTCCTTGGCGCCGAAGAAGTTCACGAACGCGCCGAAATCCATGATCTTCACGACCTTGCCCTTGTAGATCTGACCGACCTCGGGCTCGGACGTGATGGAGCGGATGCGCGCCAGCGCCTTCTCGATGCTCTCGCGGTTGGCGGAGGCGATCTTGACCGTGCCGTCGTCGTCGATGTCGATCTTGGCCCCCGACTCGGCGACGATCTCGCGGATCACCGAGCCACCGGACCCAATGACCTCGCGGATCTTGTCGGTCGGGATCTTGATCGTCTCGATGCGCGGCGCATGCTCGCCGAGCTCGGTGCGTGCTTCTCCCAGTGCTTTCGACATCTCGGACAGAATGTGCATGCGCCCGGCATTCGCCTGATCGAGCGCGATGCGCATGATCTCCTCGGTGATTCCGGTGATCTTGATGTCCATCTGCAGCGCGGTCACGCCGCGCGAGGTGCCCGCGACCTTGAAGTCCATGTCGCCCAGGTGGTCCTCGTCGCCGATGATGTCGGAGAGGACGGCGAAGTCGTTGCCTTCCTTGATGAGGCCCATGGCGATGCCCGCGACCGGCGCTTTGAGCGGGACGCCGGCGTCCATGAGGGCGAGGGAGGCGCCGCAGACGGACGCCATCGACGACGAGCCGTTGCTCTCCATGATCTCGGAGACGACGCGGATCGTGTAGGGAAACTCCTCGGGCGACGGCATTAGCGGGTGGACCGAGCGCCAGGCGAGCTTGCCGTGACCGATCTCGCGGCGCCCGGGTGATCCCATGCGGCCCGTCTCGCCGACGGAGAACGGCGGGAAGTTGTAGTGGAGCAGAAACCGCTCCTTCTTCGTCCCCTCGAGGGCGTCGATGTACTGCTCGTCCTCGCCGGTGCCGAGCGTCGCCACGACGAGGGCTTGCGTCTCGCCGCGGGTGAAAAGGGCGCTGCCGTGCGTGCGCGGCAGAACGTGGACCTCGGAGAGGATCGGACGCACCGTCTTGAGATCGCGACCGTCGATGCGCTGGCCCGTCTTGACGACGGAGCTCCTCATGATGTCCATCTCGAGCTTCTTGAACGTGTCGCCGAGCAGAACCTTCTCGCTCGCATCGTCGGCGGGCAACTCGATGCCGGCGAAGACCTTCTCCTTCGCCGTGTCGCACATCTCATTGCGCTTCTGCTTCTCGCGCGTGGAGAAGGCGGCCTTGAGGTCCGCCTCGACCAGCTGCTTCACCTTGCTCATGTACTTGTTCGGGTCGGGAAGCTTGATGTCCCAGGGCTCCTTCGCCGCCGTCTCCGCGAGCTTGATGATCGCTTGGATGACCGGCTGGAAATGCGTGTGTCCGAACATTACGGCGCCGAGCATCTCCTGCTCGGAGAGCTCCTTGGCCTCGCTTTCGACCATCATCACCGCGTCCTGAGTGCCCGCCACGACGAGGTCGAGCGCGCTCTCGGCCATTTCATCGATCATCGGGTTGAGGACATACTCCCCTCCGATAAAGCCGACGCGGGCGGCCCCGATCGGCCCGAGGAACGGCACGCCCGAAAGCGTAAGCGCGGCGGAAGCCGCAATCATGCCCGGAATGTCGGGATCGTTCTCGAGATCGTGCGAAAGAACGGTGACGACCACCTGGGTCTCGTTCTTGAAGCCCTCGACGAAGAGTGGGCGGATCGGACGGTCGATCAGACGCGAGGTCAAGGTCTCCTTCTCGGTGGGCCGGCCTTCACGCTTGAAATAGCCGCCGGGGATCTTGCCGGCCGAGTAGGTTCGCTCTTGATAGTTCACAGTCAGCGGAAAGAAGTCCACGCCGGGCTTGACCGCGCGCGCGGCAACTACGGTCGCGAGCACGCTCGTGTCGCCGTACTGCGCAACGACTGCGGCGTCGGCCTGGCGCGCCATATGGCCGGTCTCGAGCTTGAGCTTGCGCCCGCCCCATTCAATTTCCACACGATGGATGTCGAACATGTTCGGTCTTTCGTTTCTATCTCTGCTTCGATCGCTTGTTTGCGGTGCGTCTTTAGCACAATTGCCCGACCCGCCACGAAAGCAAATCGGGCGTATAAGCCAACATTTCGCTCGGCGGACGGAAGAGAGCGGCGCACGCTCGCGACCGCGCCCGGCTCGGCTCAGCGGCGGATGCCAAGCTTATCGATGATCTTCTGGTAGCGGCTCTCGTCCTTGCGCTTCACATAGTCGAGCAGCTGGCGGCGCTGGCTGACCATTTTCAGAAGTCCGCGGCGAGAGTGATTGTCCTTTTTGTGGGCCTTGAAGTGGTCAGTGAGCCCGTTGATGCGCTCGGTCAGGATCGCGATCTGCACCTCGGGCGACCCGGTGTCGTTCGGCTTTAGGGCATTGTCTTTTATGAGTTTTGCCTTCGCTTCGTTCGTCAGCGACATCGGGGGCTCCTTTCCAGCGGGAGTTGGGCGAGGCTCGGTTGCGCCTCTGAGACGGCCACGGCCGGGATGTCGTCCAGCCTGGTCGCAAAATCCGTGCGGGGCCGTCACGGCCCCGCACGAGATGGGGCTTATACACAAATCGCCGCCGAAGGCGAGGGCAATGTACTCCGAGCTGCGGTCGCGCACGCCGCCCCTGAAATCGCCGGAGCGAACAACGTTGGATAGCTAACTTGCTGTAAATACTAGTCTTCCTCGGAGACTTCCGCGAACCTCTCATAGACTATGAACCCGGCGTTCTTGGCCAGCCGATCGTAGAGGCGCCGGCCGTCACGGTTCGTATGGTGGGTGAGCCAATAGACTTGTTCGGCCCCCGCGGCGTCGGCCGCGCCATAGACGGCTTCGATGAGCTTGCGGGCAACGCCCTTACCGCGCGTCTCCGGCGCGACGAACAGGTCCTGCAGATAGCACGTATCGGCGATTAGCCACGTCGAACGGTGAAGCACATAGTGCGCTAGCCCGACCATGCGATCGCCGGAGAAGGCTCCGAACCCGTGCACGGAGCCGTCGTCACCGACAAGGCGACGCCACGTGGTTTCCGATACTTCGGCTGCGAGCTCGATTTTGTAGAACTGCTGATAACCGCGCCAAAGGCCATCCCAGGCAAGCCTGTCGCCGGATCGAAACGGCCGAATCAATACCTCCATGAGCTCGGTCCCTGAGGCTGCTAGCCCAAGTTGAAGACGCGCGTCGGATAGATAGCACCCTTGGCAACCTCGCCGAGCGCGACGAGGCGGCCCCGGCAGACGGCGTAGACCGGACCCGAGATGACGGGAGCATCGCGGCCGCGCATCAGGACAGCCTGGCCCTGGGCGAGCAAGGCGGCGTCCGAGGGGCTCACGCCGACCTCCGGCAGGTCGCCGAGCGCGGCCTCGACAGGCTTCAGGTGGTGCTCGAGCTCCTGCCTGCCGACCTCCGCCGCAGCCTCGATCTCGGCGAGGGTGACCGCATCCGCCTCGTGGAACGGTCCGACGCGCGTGCGGCGCAGAGCCACGACATGGCCGAGACAGCCGAGCGCACGGCCCAGATCGCGGGCGAGGGCCCGCACGTAAGCTCCCTTGCCGCAGCGCGCCTCGAACACGGCGGTGTCCCGATCCGGAGCTTCAAGCAGGCTCAGCGCCTCGATGGTCACCGGCCTCGGCGCGAGATTGAACTCCTCTCCGTCGCGGGCCAGATCATAGGCTCTTTCACCGTCGATCTTGATCGCCGAGAATTTCGGCGGCACCTGCATGATTTCTCCGACGAAGCTCGAGAGCGCCGCCGTGATGTCGCCAGGTCCGGGCCGTGAGTCGCTCGTCGCCGTCATCTCTCCTTCGGCGTCGTCGGTCGATGTCTCGCCGCCCCAGCGGACCGTGAACCGGTAGGCCTTTTCGCCGTCGACCGCAAAGGGAACGGTCTTGGTCGCCTCGCCGAGCGCGATCGGCAGGATGCCGGTCGCCAGCGGATCGAGCGTTCCCGCGTGCCCCGCCTTCTGCGCGTCGAACAGGCGCCGAACGAGGCTCACGGCCCGCGTCGACGTAAGTCCGATGGGTTTGTCGAGAACAATCCAACCGCTGACCGGATTGCCCTTCTTGCGGCGGGCCATGCCCAACTCCTTCCCTCTCCCCGCTGGCGGGGAGAGGGCCAGGGTGAGGGGCAGCCCTACACCGCAGCACACGTCCCTGCCCCTCACCCCAACCCTCTCCCCATTGCGCCATTTGGCGCGACGGGGCGAGGGGGCTTTATCAGTCCTTCTCCACGTCCTGGCGGACCTTCGGGCTGTGAAGGAGGGCATCGATCCGGTTCACCTCCTCGAACGTCTCGTCGAAGCGGAAGCGAATCTCGGGGGCGAACTTGAGGTTCAACTCGTGCGAAAGCTCGCCGCGGATGAACCGCTTATTGCGGTCGAGAGCGGCGAGCACCGCCTCCCGGTCCTCCCCGCCGAGCGGCATGACGTAGATCGTGGCAAGCCGCAGGTCGGCCGACAGGCGCACCTCGGGAATGGTGATCACGTGCGCGGCGAGAACGTCATCGTGGACCTCGCCGCGCGAGAGCATGTCCGCGAGCTTGTGGCGGATGAGCTCGGCGACGCGCAGTTGCCGCTGGGAGGGGCCGTGCAGCTTGGGAGGGCTTAGATTTCTTTCTCGTCAAGTCGCATCCCGCTGCGGAGTTGAACCGCAGGCGGCCTCTTCAATGCATGCCGGCTAGATCCGTCGCCTTGCGGGTCCGCGCGGCTCGACGCCTAGAGGCTCCGCTTCACCGTCTCGATGTTGAAGCACTCGATCACGTCGCCCGGACGGATGTCCTGATAGTTGGCGAACGCCATGCCGCACTCCTGGCCCGCCGGCACCTCGCGCACCTCGTCCTTGAAGCGCTTCAGGGTCGACAGCGTGCCCTCGTGGATGACGACGTTGTCGCGGATGAGGCGCACCTTCGCCCCGCGCTCGACCTTGCCCTCGGTGACCTGGCAGCCCGCGACCTTGCCGACCTTGGAGATGGTGAAGACCTCCCTGATCGTCGCGTTGCCGAGGAAGATCTCGCGAATCGTCGGCGCGAGCAGCCCGGACATGGCGGCTTTCACATCGTCGACCAGATCGTAGATGATGTTGTAGTAGCGGATCTCGACGCCCTGGGCGTCGGCGGTCTGCTTGGCTTGCGTGTTGGCGCGGACATTGAAGCCGATGACGACGGCCTTGGAGGCATTTGCCAGCGCGATGTCGGATTCGGTGATGCCGCCGACGCCCGCGTGCACGATTCTCGCCGCGACCTCGTCGGTGCCGAGCTTGTCGAGCGCGCCGCCGATCGCCTCGACGGACCCCTGCACGTCGCCTTTGACGACGAGCGGGAACTCTTTTTTGCCGGCCTCCTTCAACTGCTGCATCATCTGCTCGAGCGTGCGAGCCGTCCCGGCGGCGCCCAGCGTCTCGCGCCGCTTCCGCAACCGGTAGTCGGTAATCTCGCGGGCGCGGCCCTCGGTGTCGACGACGGCGATCTGGTCGCCCGCCTCCGGCGCCGAGCTGAAGCCCAAGACTTCGACCGGAACCGACGGTCCCGCCGTCTCGACGTTCTGGCCGCGATCGTCGACAAGCGCGCGCACGCGGCCCCAGGCCGTGCCCGCGACGACGATATCGCCGACCTTGAGCGTTCCACGCTCGACGAGCACGGTGCCGACTGGCCCACGTCCGCGCTCGAGTTTCGCCTCGATCACGATGCCTTCCGCCGAACGGTCCGGATTGGCCCTGAGCTCGAGAATTTCCGACTGCAGGTGAATGGCTTCGAGCAGCTTGTCGAGGTTGGTACGCTTCAATGCCGAGACCGGCACCTCGAGCGTCTCGCCGCCCATGCTTTCGACGACGATCTCATGCTGCAGGAGATCGGTGCGCACGCGATTGGGATCGGCGCCCGGCTTGTCGATCTTGTTGATGGCGACGATGATCGGCACCTGGGCCGCCTTGGCGTGATTGATCGCCTCGACCGTCTGCGGCATGACGCCGTCGTCCGCCGCGACGACGAGCACGACGATATCGGTGACCTTGGCGCCGCGCGCGCGCATGGCCGTGAAGGCCGCGTGGCCCGGCGTGTCGATGAAGGTGATCTTGTCGCCCGCCGGCGTCGTCACCTGATAGGCGCCGATGTGCTGGGTGATGCCGCCCGCCTCGCCGGCGACGACGTTGGTCTGGCGGATCGCGTCCAAGAGCGATGTTTTGCCGTGGTCGACGTGGCCCATGATGGTGACCACAGGTGCGCGCGGCTTCAACTCCTCCTCGACGTCCTTCTCGCCGATGAAGCCAGTCTCCACGTCGGACTCCGAGACGCGCTTGGCCGTATGGCCGAACTCGGTGACGATGAGCTCGGCGGTATCGGCGTCGATCACGTCGGTGATCTTGTGCAGCGCGTCCTGCTTCATCAGGAACTTGATGATATCGACGGCACGCTCGGTCATGCGGTTCGACAGGTCCTGGATGGTGATCGCCTCGGGAATGATCACCTCGCGCACGATCTTGTCGCGCGGCTGCTGAATGCCCATCGCCTTCAGGCGCTCGCGCTCGCGCTTGCGCTTCAAGGACGCCAGTGAGCGTTCCCGCTGCTGCTCGTCGAGCGCATTGTTGATGGTGAGCTTGCCGCGCTCGCGCTTCTCGTCGACGACGGGCGCCTTGACCGGCACGCGCACGAGCTTGCCGCCGCGCTTGATGGCGCGGCTCTCCTCGTCCTCGCCCATGTCGGCGACGGATCGCCCGCGCGTCTCCTTGGCCCTTAGAGGCTCGGCCCCGCGCTCGGATCCCGGCTTGGCGATCTCGATCTGCTTGGGCTTGCCGCCCTCGCGCGGCTGGAACGCGGTGTCGAAGCTCGGCGCCTGGCGCGCTCTCTGGGGCCGCGCCGAGTCGCCCGGCGCCGGTGCTTCGGCCACCCGTCCCGGCGTCTCGGCCTTTGCCTCGGCGGCGGGCGCCGACGGCGCTGGCGTGGGCGCCGAGGGCGCACGGGAAACCGCGCCGGCCTCGGCTTCCGCCTTGCTGACCTCTGCGCGCTGCGCCTCTTCGATCACGGCCTGGCGGCGCGCCTCGGCAAGGGCGCGCGCACGCGCGTCGCGCTCCTCGGGGCGAAGGAGATCGGCGCGCTCGGCCTTGGCCTCGACCCGCGCCGGGGGCTTTTCCGGCGCCTTCGCTTCGACCTTGGGCGCGAGCGGCGGCGCGTGCGCGACCTCGGGCTCGGGGGCAGAGCCGGGTGTGGCGAGCTTGCGCGTCTTGCGCTTCTCGACCACCACGGATTTCGAGCGGCCGTGGCTGAAGTTCTGCCGCACGTGCCCCGACTCGACGGTGCGCTGCAGAGACAGCGGCTTGCGGCCGGTCCCGCGCAGGGTCTTGTCGACAGTGTCCTTCGTTTCCGTCATGCGATGTCCGTTCAAACCTCTGATCGCGATGGTGAAGAGCGGCCGGATGTGTTCGAGCCAGACCGATAGCGCGCCAGGCGCTCGGCCTCGCTCAAGAACCGGTCCGTCGCTCCGCCTTGTTTGAGGGCAGCATGTACCACATTTGTGCGGCCCATGGCCAAGCTCAATTGTTCAATTGTCAGGCTGGTTACAATGGGTGCACTGCAACCCTTTTCGGACGCGATTGCGACGTACTTTCGGTCGAGCTTCTCCCGTCCTCCGGCGGCCGCATCGAGCCCGTGCACGAGGGCCGCGGCGCCGCCCGTCTCGACCAGCTCCTCGACCTGGGAGAAGCCTGCCGTCGCCAGCCCCGCCTTGTTGGCGAGGGAAAGCGCGTCCGCCATGCGACGCAAAAGCAAGGCATCGACCGTCTCGGCCAGATCGTCCGGTACTTTGACCTGCCGTTTCAGGCTCTTGGCGAAAACGCCGGTGGTGGCCGCCCGCGCCACCGCTTTTTTTTCCGCTGTGATCCACACGCCACGCCCGGGCAGCCGGCGCGCGATATCGGGGACGATCTCGCCTGTGGGCGCCGCCACGAAGCGGATCAATTGGGATGGATCGAGCTCCGCGCGCGTGAGCGCGCACAGGCGGTGGACCTCCGCCTGCTCGCGGTCTTGCTCAGAAGTGTGATCTGGGCGGCGATCCTGTGGCACGCGCGGAATTCCTCCAAGGGATCCATCGTCGTCATTGCTCGGCACCGGCCTCGGCGGCTTCCTCGCCGCCGAGCGCTTCTGCCGTCTCTGGCTCAGGCTTCACGAGATCCTCGGGCTTGATCCAGCCCGCGAGGACGCGAGCCGACATGATGATGTCCTCCGCCTCCTTGCGCCCAATCTCGAAGCCGTCGAGCACGCCCTTATGGCGCACCGGCTCGGCATCCTTCTCGCGCTTGCGCTCGGTCCAGCCGACGAGATCGTCGGTGGCGCAGTCCGCAAGGTCCTCGACCGTCTTGATGCCGTTCTCGCCGAAGGCGACGAGCATCGCCGTCGTTACGCCCGCGACCTTCCCGACCTCGTCGGCGACGCCGAGCTCGCGGCGCTTGGCGTCGCGCTCGGCTTCCTGCTTCTCGAGATATTCGCGGGCGCGCGTCTGAATTTCGCTCGCCGTGTTCTCGTCGAAGCCTTCGATATGGGCGATCTCGGAGAGATCGACGTAGGCGACCTCCTCGACCGAGGCGAAGCCCTCGGTGACGAGAAGCTGGGCAATGACCTCGTCGACGTCGAGCGCGTCCATGAAGGCTTGCGAGCGCTCGGCGAACTCCTTCTGACGGCGCTCGGATTCCTCCTGCTCGGTCAGGATATCGATGTCCCAGCCGGTGAGCTGAGAGGCGAGGCGGACGTTCTGGCCGCGCCGGCCGATGGCGAGCGAAAGCTGGCTCTCGGGCACGACGACCTCGATGCGCCCGGAATCTTCGTCGAGCACGACTTTCGACACTTCCGCCGGAGCCAGCGCGTTGACGACGAGCGTCGCCGCGTCCGCCTCCTTCGGATAGTTGATGATGTCGACCTTCTCGCCCTGCAGCTCGTTGACGACGGCCTGCACGCGTGCCCCGCGCATGCCGACGCACGCGCCGACGGGATCGATCGACGAATCCTTGGAGCGAACCGCGATCTTGGCGCGCGAGCCCGGATCGCGCGCGACGGAAATGATCTCGACAGTGCCGTCGTAGACCTCGGGCACCTCCTGGGCGAAGAGCTTCTTCATGAATTCGGCGCGGGCGCGCGACAAAAAGATCTGGGGCCCGCGCGGCTCGCGGCGCACGTCGTAGATGTAGGCGCGGATGCGGTCGCCGTAGCGCACGTTCTCGCGCGGGATCATCTCGTCGCGGCGGATGATGCCCTCGGCGCGGCCGAGATCGACGATGACGTTGCCGTACTCCGCTCGCTTCACCGTGCCGTTGACGATCTCGCCGATGCGGTCCTTGTACTCGCCGAACTGGCGCTCGCGCTCGGCTTCACGCACCTTCTGCACGATGACCTGCTTGGCGTTCTGAGCGGCGACGCGGCCGAAATCGAGCGGCGGCAGACCCTCGGCGATGAGATCGCCGAGCTTGGCGTCGGGGTTGCGCTTTTGCGCGTCGGCGAGCGAGACCTGCGTCGAGTCGTTCTCGACCGCCTCCACCACAGCCAGCACGCGCGTCAGTCTTGTCTCGCCGGTCTTGGGATCGATCTCGCAGCGGATGTCGTTCTCGGCCCCGTAGCGCGATTTTGCCGCTTTCTGGATCGCGTCCTCCATCGCCTGGATGACGATCTTGCGATCGATCGACTTCTCGCGCGCGACCGCGTCCGCGATCTGCAACAGCTCGAGCCTATTGGCGCTTACGCCCGCAACGCCTGCCATGGTCAGTCAACCTCCACGTCGTCCTTGCCGGCTTCGGATCCATCGCCGAGACCGGCTCTTCCTCTCTGCTTCGCGCGGCGCAACGCCTCGCGAACAAGCTCATCCGTCAACACCAGGCGCGCCTTCGCCACGAGCGTGAGCGGAAGGCCGATCACTTGCGGCCCCGCCTCGCCGAGATCGGCGAAAAGCCGCACCTCTCCAGCCTCGAAACCTTCGAGCCGGCCGCGAAACCGCTTGCGCCCATCGATCGGCTCCTTGAGCTCGATCTTCGCCTCGTAGCCGGCCCAGTCCTCGAAGTCGGACGGCCGCACCAGCGGCCGGTCGATGCCCGGCGACGACACCTCGAGACGATAGCTGCCGGCCACGAGATCGTGCGCGTCGAGCAGCGGCGAGATCGCACGCGAGACGGTTTCACAATCCTCGATCGTCATCGAGCCGTCCTCGCGCTCGGCCATGATCTCGACCGTCTTGCCGTCGCGGCCCGACACGTCGGCGCGCACGAGACGGAAACCCATGTCGTCGAGCACCGGCTCGACGAGCGCGGCAAGCTCCGCCGCTACTCCGGTCTCGGCGATGAAACGGGCACCAAGCGCGGCGCCATTTCCGCTCTGCATGACGTTCGTTTTCACGTTCGGGTTCGGGGCCGGCACCCTAGCCGGGCGCCACCAAAACAAAAAGAGCGGACCCCTAGGGGCCCACTCTCAGAGTTGAGATGATCATGAGCAAATAAATATTACGCATGTGCGACACCGATTGCAAGAGTATTCGATGGGCCGTGGACGGCCTCATTTCGCGCTTGCACACGCCGAGCGAACAAACCGGAAAAAAGAGCAGCGGCGGCCTTCCTTCAGGGCCTTCTGCTCATAGCGAGTGGGAGGCCAGTCGGCCGGGCGCTCACGCCAGTCGCCGGGAGTTTTGGCGAGCCAGCGAAATTCGCCGTGCCGGGCGACGCTCTCGAGAATTGCGCGCGCGTAGTCGCCGATGTCGGTCGCAATCCTAAGCTCGGCCCCGGGCTTCATAGCGCGAGCCAGGAGATCGAGTAGCGGGCCCGAGACGAGGCGGCGCTTCCTGTGGCGCGTCTTCGGCCACGGGTCAGGAAACAGGATAAAGACGCGGGACAACGAGTTGGGCGGCAGCCATCTCAGCAGCGGGCGGGCGTCGCCTGCGTGAATTCGCACATTGTCGAGCCCCTCCTCACCGATGGCGGTAAGCGCCTTGGCGACTCCCTCCTCGAACGGCTCGCAGCCGATGACGCCGGCATCAGTGTTGCACTTGGCTTGCCAAACCATGTGCTCGGCGCCGCCGAAGCCGATCTCGAGCCAAATGTCTTTGACCGGTACTGCGAAAAAATCGCCGAGCGAATTCGGCGGCGGGGCTTTGAGATCGACGGCAAGGCGCGGCAGGAGCTCGCGCACGAGTCCGGCCTGGCGCGCGGAAAGTTTGCGGCCCTTGAGCCTCCCGAAAGAGCGCTGCTCGCGCTCCGGCCTATTTTCGATTTCGCTCACGCTCATCGATCTGTCGCACCTAGTCAGGGCCGCCAGGCCCGCTTCGACTCGGAGCTCTCCGCCTCGTCCGCGGCCCCGGCGCGGCCGATCTCGCGCGCGAGCGCATAGAGCGCGTCCTTCACGCCGAGGCCCGACACGGCCGACACCAGGAGCGGCTTTTTCTTGGCGGCTTTCTTCAGCGCCGCCGCGCGCTCCTCGATCGTCGCCTCGTCGAGCGCGTCGCATTTGGTGAGCGCCACGATCTCCTTCTTCTTGTCGAGACCGCCGCCATAGGCCTTGAGCTCGCGGCGCACGGTCTTATAGGCCTCGGCCACGTCCTCTTGGGTGGCGTCGACGAGATGAAGCAGTACCTTCGTGCGCTCGACGTGGCCGAGAAACCGCGTGCCGAGGCCCGCGCCTTCATGGGCACCCTCGATCAGACCCGGGATGTCGGCCAAAACGAAATCTATGTCCCCGGCGCGCACGACGCCGAGATTGGGATAGAGCGTCGTGAAAGGATAGTCGGCGATTTTCGGCTTCGCCGCCGAGACGGTGGCGAGGAAGGTCGACTTGCCGGCGTTGGGGAGTCCGACGAGGCCGGCGTCGGCGATGAGCTTCAAGCGCAGCCAGATCGTGAGCTCCGCGCCGGGGAGACCGGGATTGGCGTGGCGCGGGGCCTGGTTGGTCGCACTCTTGAAGTGGGCGTTGCCGAAGCCGCCGTTGCCGCCGCGCGCGATCACGACCCGCTCGCCTGCCTTATTCAGCTCGGCGAGCACCGTCTCCTGATCCTCGTCGAGAACGACCGTGCCCGGCGGCACCTTGACGATACTGTCGGCGCCGTTCGCCCCGGCGCGGTTCTGGCCCATGCCGTTGCCGCCGCGCTCGGCCTTGAAGTGCTGCTGGTAGCGATAGTCGATCAGCGTGTTCAGGTTCGCAACGCAGGCTATGACCACGTCGCCGCCCTTGCCGCCGTCGCCGCCGTCCGGGCCGCCGAACTCGATGAACTTCTCGCGCCGGAAGCCGACGCACCCGTCGCCGCCGTCGCCGGCCTTGACGTAGATTTTCGCCAGGTCGAGGAACTTCATAAGCGAAATGATACGGATGCGCGCTCGCGATGGCGAGCGTCCAGTCGCGCCAACGGTGAATTTAGGTCCCGAGCTACGCCGCGCGCCGCCAGAAGCGCGCCATCACCGGCCGGCGGCGCTCGTAGCGTAACGTCTCGACCTCGGCCTGCCTCGCCTCGCACCATGCCGTGCACGGTCCGACGAGGCGGAAGCCGAGCTTGGCGATGACCCGGGCGGAGGCCGGATTGTCGACGAAATGGCAGCAGGTGAGCCGGCCGATGCGCTGGCTCCCGAAGCAGTAGCGCACCAGCGCCTCGGCAGCCTCCGTGGCGAAGCCTTGCCCCCACCAGGGCTTCCCGATCCAGTAGCCGATCTCGGCCGACCCGTCCTTGGCCGGCATGTAGCCGACGGCGCCGATGAGCTCGCCCGAGAAGTCGACCGCGCGCACGAACTCGTCCGGCTCGATGCCGCTGATCCACTTGTGAGCCAGCGGCTTGGTGTAGGGAAAGGGAATGCGCGCCGTCATGCAGGCGATGTCCCAGTCGCCCGCGAGCTCCGCGACGCGGCTGGCGTCGCCCGGCTCGAACATCCTGAACTTCAACCGCTTCGAACGCATGCGCCCACGCCCGTAACTTCCTCGATGTTACAAAAAAAGAGGGAGACGATCATCTCCCCCGTTCGTAAAGCCGAAGCTTGGCGTCGATCACTCGGCGGGGGCGGCCTTCGCGGGCCTGACGGAGATGTAGATGCGGCCATTGCGTTTGGTCTCGAAATGCACCTGGCCCTCCTCGACGGCGAAGATCGTGTGGTCGGTGCCCATGCCGACGCCCGAGCCTGGGTGCCACTGGGTACCGCGCTGACGGCAGAGGATGTTGCCGGGGATGACGGTTTCGCCGCCGAAGCGCTTGACGCCAAGGCGTTTCGAGTGCGAGTCGCGGCCGTTCTTGGTCGAGCCGCCGGCCTTTTTCTGTGCCATGTGAAAGTTCCCTCGTAAGCAGCGGCCCGGCCGCCGAGAATACTCAAGATGTTATGGCAGTGATGCGGATCTTGGTGAGGTCCTGGCGGTGTCCGCGCTTCCTACGCGAATTCTTGCGTCGGCGCTTCTTGAACGCGATGAGCTTCGGCCCGCGGGTCTGCTCCACCAGTTCGGCCGTGACCTTGGCCCCGTCGACGAGCGGGCTGCCGAACTTCGGCGCATTCGCGCCGCCGCCGACCATCAGCACGTCGGTGAACTCGAGCTTGCCGTTCTTGTCCGGGGTGAGCTTCTCAACGACCAGGACATCGTCCTTGGCGACGCGATACTGCTTTCCGCCCGTCTTGATGACAGCGAACATGGGTGCCTCTTCTCGCGCGTTGCGCGTCGGGGTCTCAACCGCGCCCTGTGGCGCCGCAGATAATCTGCGGACTTTGAAGGAGTTGGCCGTAAACGGTCAACTGTTAGTCGGAGCCTCGGGCAGCGCTCTTGCCGCGAAGGGCTTTGGGCCCACCGCGTCGGCGGCCATATATCTGCGCGCCGCCCGCAAAGTCAACTGGCGAGCGGCGCCCCGAGGCAGCGTCCCAAGCCCAATCGAACTCGCCGGGTGATCGGGCTTGTGCTCACTTCCGCCCTCTCCTTTCCCCAGATCGTGATGGTGCTCACTGGGTCCAAGGAACTAGAATTGCACCATTGCGGGTCGGCTGCACAGACGGGGTCGTGTGCAATGCGAGCGAGGCCTCAACGACACCGTTCAGGCTCCTCCCATTGCCGTAGCGCGTGGAAAGGAGACGGCCATGGCAGTCAAGGTAGGCACCAATGCCGCTAACGTTCTAATCGGAACGGCGGTCGCCGACATTCTGCTGGGTCTGGGAGGCAATGACAGTCTCTCCGGCCTCGCCGGCATCGACCTGCTCGACGGAGGCCTCGGACTCGACACCATGCGCGGCGGCCTCGGCAACGATGTCTACATCGTGAGCCAGTCGACCGACAAGGTGATAGAGCTCGCCGCCGGTCAGGGGATCGACCTCGTCAGATCGGCGGTGAGCTTCACGCTCGGTTTCGCCGTCGATAACTTGACGCTCACGGGAGCAGCCAACAGCAACGGCATCGGCAATGTTTTGGCCAACACGATCATTGGCAACGCCGGCAACAACTCCCTTGTTGGAGGCCTCGGCAACGACAGGCTGTCCGGCCTGGCGGGGAGCGACATCCTCAACGGCGGTCCCGGCCTCGACAGCATGTTCGGCGGGCTGGGCAGCGACACCTACCTGGTCGATCAATCGACCGACAAGGCGAACGAGGCGGCCGGCCAGGGAATCGACCTCGTCAGGGCCACCGCTACTTTTACGCTCGGCGTCAACGTCGAGAACCTGACGCTGCTCGGCGGGGGAAACTTCAACGGCACCGGCAACGCGCAGGGCAACACGATCAACGGCAACAGCGGCGTGAATGTTCTCAACGGCGCAGGCGGTAATGACGTCATCGTCGGCAACGCCGGCGACGACGACATGACCGGCGGGCTCGGGGCCGACAGCTTCCGCTTCGCTCCCGGATCGGGCCGGGACGAAATTTTCGATTTCACCGACGACGTGGACACGCTCTTCATCTCGTCCGCCTTCGGCTTCACCCTCCAAGAGATCATCGACAACGCATCGAGCTCGGGCGGCGATAGCGCAGTCGATCTCAGCGGCGTCGGAGCCGATTTCCCGCGCATTATCCTGCACGGCTTCGACAACCACTTTAATCTCGCAAACGATATCGTCATCTTTTGAAGCCGGATCGTGCGAAGACTTTCGCGCCGGTGGGAAGTCTTCACTGGCGCTCCTTCCTATTCCGCCGTGCCAGCCGGGAGCTTTCTCTGATCGGCGAGAATTCGGTTTCTGGCCTAGCCGGGCTATGACATCGTCGCCTCATCTTGAACGTGGCCCTTTTCTTCCCACGTGACGGGCAATCTAGCCCCGTCGATCCGACCGAAAGCGGCGCCCGCGATGTTTCAGGCCCTCGACCGACCTCGCCTTGCGCCGATCCCGGTGCTCGACACCGGTCCCTCCTTTCCCATGGAGACCCTTCTCGCTCATGAGGAGCGCGCGCACGCCCTCATCGAGCTGGCGACCGGCCCCATCCCGTCGGCGGCGCTCCGCCAGCTCGACCGCGTCTCGCGCCGCTGGCTCGAGAAGTGGAACAACGCGCACCTGGCCGAGATCGATGCGATCGCGGCCCGGCTGGCCCGTCCGGGCGCTTATTTTTTCTCCGTCAATTACGAGTGGGGCTGCACCTGCAAGGTCGCGCCCGCCCCCGATCATCGCAGCGCACGATTGATCCGCGTTCTCGACTGGAGGACGCCGGGCCTCGGGCAGAACATCCTGGCGGCGCGTGTCGCCAGTCCGCATGGGCGATACGTGACGCTGACTTGGCCAGGCTACACGGGCGTGCTGACCGGAATGGCGCCGGGGCGGTTCGCAGCGGCGCTCAATCAGGCGCCCATGCGCAAGGCGATCGGGTTCTACGTCCTGGACTGGGCCGCGAACCGCCGCCGCGTCTGGCGGATGCCGCACCCGACGCCCGCCCATCTGCTCCGCACCGTGTTCGAGACCGCGCCGACGTTCGACGATGCGAAGCGCATCCTCTCCTCCGCACCGATCTCGACGCCGGCCATCTACTCGCTTGCCGGCGTGCGGGCCAAGGAGACGACCGTGATTGAACGGAGCGAGACCGACGCCCGCGTCCACGATGGCGCCAACGTCGCCGCCAATCATTGGCAGGCCCCCGGCTGGCGCGGCCGGTCGCGCGGCGAGGACAGCGCGGGGCGCGCCCGTCTCCTGCACGCGGTGGCGCCCGAGCTCGACGCCGGCTTCCCGTGGCTTTCGGCTCCCATTCTCAATTCCCGTACGCGTCTCGTCGTGGTGGCGGACGCCGCGCTCGCCCGTCTCGTGGCACAAGGGTTCGAAGGCACGACTCCCGCGACCGAAGCCCTCGACTTGACGGCCTGATCCTCGCGCGGGCTACTGCCAACGCGTCCCGCCGAGGTGTTCTCTAGGTAACAGACCGGCGGACTGCCGCGACCTAGTGTGAAAGTGCTAGGCTTCACGCGGCGAGCATTCTTAGATGCGAGCGTCGGCCGCTCGCGCCTGTTCCCCTGCGAACCGGCGTGACGACGCCTCAGGCTGGAGGGCGGATATGACAGGAAATCGAACTCGACGAAGCGGTGGCCCGGGACCAGGTCCGGGCCATTTCAGGCTTCTATTACCACTTCTTGATCTTCGTGGGCGCGATCGCGGTGCTGGCCGGCATCAATGCCGCGACCGGCGACGCGTTCTGGGTCCACTGGGTACTCATTGGTTGGGGTCTCGGCGTCGCCTATCACGCGTACCTCGTGTTCGTTAGGAAGCCGCAGCAGGCGGCCGAGCTCAAGGCCCGCCGCTCCGGTGCAATCACGCCGACGTAAGACGGTCGGCCTAGAACAGCCCCTCGATCTGGCCGCCGGCGTTGAGGCGGATGCTGTCGGCCGCCGGCACCTTGGGCAGGCCCGGCATCGTCATGATCTCGCCCGTGATGACGACGATGAACTCGGCGCCGGCCGAGAGTCTAAGCTCGCGCACCGGCACGATGTGGCCCGTCGGTGCGCCGCGCTTCGCGGGATCGGTCGAGAACGAATACTGCGTCTTGGCCATGCACACGGGCAGATGCCCGAAACCCATGGCCTCGAGCTCCTTGAAGCGCGTCTCGATCGACGCATCGCAGGAGATGTCGGCGGCGCGATAGATCTCGGTCGCAACCGTCCTCACCTTGTCCCTGAGCCCCATCGAGTCGGGGTAGAGCGGCCTGAACGCCGCCTTGCCGGAGTTGGCCGTCTCGACGACATGGTGGGCTAGCGCTTCCGTTCCCTTTCCCCCGTCCGCCCAGTGCGTGCACATGAAGGCGCGCGTGCCCACGCTCTCGGCGGAGCGCATGACCTCCTGGATCTCGGCATCCGTATCGGTAATGAACCGGTTGACGGCGATGACGGCGGGCACGCCGAACTTGCCCACGTTCTCGATGTGCCGTTTCAGGTTCTCGCAGCCCTTGTTCACGGCCATCACGTTCTCGTTCTTCAGGTTCTCCTTGCTGACGCCGCCGTGCATCTTGAGCGCGCGGACGGTGGCGACGATGACGCACGCCGCCGGCGCCAAGCCCGCCTTGCGGCACTTGATGTCGAAGAACTTCTCGGCGCCGAGGTCGGCACCGAAGCCTGCTTCGGTGATCACATAGTCGGCGAGCTTGAGCGCCGTCTTGGTGGCTAGCACCGAGTTGCAGCCGTGGGCGATGTTGGCGAACGGACCGCCATGGATGAACGCCGGATTGTTCTCGAGCGTTTGCACCAGGTTCGGCATCAGCGCATCCTTCAAGAGCACGGTCATGCCGCCGTCGCCCTTGAGGTCGCGCGCCCGAACCGGCTTCTTGTCGCGCGTGTAGGCGACGATAATGTTGCCGAGACGCTTCTCGAGGTCCTTGAGATCGCTCGCGAGGCAGAGGATCGCCATCACCTCGGAGGCAACCGTGATGTCGAACCCGTCCTCGCGCGGGAAGCCGTTCGAGACGCCGCCGAGCGAGTTGACGATCGAGCGCAGCGCGCGATCGTTCATGTCGAGCACACGGCGCCACTCGACGCGGCGGCTGTCGAGCCCGAGCGCATTGCCCCAGTAGAGGTGATTGTCGATTAGCGCCGAGAGGAGGTTGTGGGCGCTGGTGATGGCGTGGAAATCGCCGGTAAAATGCAGATTGATGTCCTCCATCGGCACGACCTGGGCGTAGCCGCCGCCGGCCGCGCCGCCCTTGACGCCGAAGCAGGGTCCGAGCGAGGGCTCGCGCAGGCAGCAGATCGCCTTCTTGCCGATGCGGTTCAAGCCGTCGTTCAAGCCGACCGTCGTCGTCGTCTTGCCCTCGCCAGCGGGCGTCGGCGTGATTGCAGTTACGAGGACGAGCTTGCCGTCCGGCCGGCTCGCGAGCGATTCGATGAAGCCGAACGAGAGCTTGGCCTTCGTCGTGCCGTAAGGGATGAGGGCGTCAGCGGGCACGCCGAGCCTGGCCGCGACCTCCGTAATCGGGCGCATCTTGGCTTCGCGTGCAATCTCGATATCCGACTTGACCGTCACAGGCGTGTCCCCTCTCGAAAAGCGTTTCTGGCGCTCTGCGGCCTCGGCCGGGCGCGCGCCGATATTGGCGGGTCGCGCGCGGTTCGCCAAGCCGGTTGCAAAGCGAAGGACACGATGACGCGAGGCGGCGGTTAACGAAGTGCTCGAGATCAGTGCGCGCTGCTGCAATGCGCCATGACCAAGCTCGCCGCCACGCCGCTTTGTCAGCCGGTCTTCGCATCCCTGAGCTCGCGCTCGGCCGCTTCGAGCGATTCCGGCGTCCCGACATGCATCCACAGCCCGTCGAGGCGTATGCCGTAGAGACGGTCCCTGACGATCGCCCGGTCCCAAGCGGCGTTGAGCGAGAAACGGCCGGAGCCGGCGCCCTCGAACAGCCGCGGGTGTGCAATCGAGACGCCGGTAAACACGAACGGCGCAACCCTGTGCTCGGCACGGCGCTTAATTCTCCCGTAGCCGTCCATGACGAAATCGCCCTGCCCGTCGTAGCCAAGGCTCGTCGCGCCCATCGCGAGCAGCATGAGGCTATCCATGCGCTCCCCGTCCCAGGCCGCCATCAGTCGCCTGAGATTGGACCCGATCCCCTCTAGCCAGACCGAGTCCGAGTTGTGGATGATGAACGGATCGGGCCCGAGTTGCGGCAGAGCACGGACAACTGCGCCCCCCGTGTCGAGAAGCGCAGCCCGCTCGTCCGAGATGACGATTGCGGGGCGCTTGCGTCGCTTGAGATGCGCCTCGAGCCGGTCAGCGTGATGGTGGGCATTGACGACGGCCTTCTCGATGCCGGCGGCAGCGAGGCGGTCGAGGACATGGTCGATCAGCGCCCGTCCGCCGAGCGTGACGAGCGGCTTGGGCACCTCGTCGGTCAGCGGCCTCATACGCGTGCCGAGGCCGGCCGCGAGCACCATCGCTGTCTTGACATTCGTGCTCATGAGACGGGCTCCGGAAGGCGAGCGCGGATTTCGGCCGGCATGTTCAGGTCATACCACGCCCGCAGCGGCGCGAGATCGGGATGGGCGAGATCACGGGCGAGATAGGGCCAGATGCGCGAGATATGGCGAAGATAGGCGCGCTTGCCGTCCCTGATCGCGAGTCGCGCAAAAATACCTAGAATCTTCGTATTGCGTTGCGCGCCGAGCGCCGCGTAGGCGAAGGCGAAGGCCTCCCGGTCGAAGGCCCGCACGTCATTGCGCGCCCGTTCGCAGTACTCGGAGAAGAGGAGGTCCTCGAGATCTGCGGCGACGTCGACGCGCGCATCCTGCAGGAGCGAGACGAGATCGTAGGCGGCGGGGCCCCGGAGCGCATCCTGGAAATCGAGAATTCCGACCCGGGCAGGGCCGGCGCGCTCCGGCAGCCAAATGAGATTGGGCGAATGAAAATCGCGCAGCGCCCAGCCCGCGGGGAGCGCGGTGAGGCGCTCGAATACGGGGGTCCAACGGCCCAGAAACTCGGCGCGGACCTGAGCGGGCGCCGGCGCGCCCTTGACGGCCGGCCAATACCAATCGAGCAGCAGCTCCACCTCGATTGCGAGCACGCCGCCGTCCTGCACGGGAACACGATGCACCGAGCCGTCCGGCAGGGCCAGAGCGTCCGGAACGGGCCAGGCACTCAATTGGGCGAGCGCCTCGATCGCCCCGCGCCAAAGCTCGGCCTGCGAGGCGCCGGCCTCGACCTCGCGCGTGAAGACCCGGTCGCCCAGGTCCTCGAGCAGCACGAATCCGCGGTCGAGATCCGCAGCGTAGATCTCCGGCACGCTCAGGCCGATATCCCTGAGGGCGCCTGCAACGGCGACGAACGGGCGCACGTCCTCGGCAAGGCGTGCGATCCGGCTGTAGGGGAGGCCGTCGCGGATTGCCGGTCCATCCGGCTGG
This sequence comes from uncultured Alphaproteobacteria bacterium, assembly GCA_963740475.1. GTDB lineage: Bacteria > Pseudomonadota > Alphaproteobacteria > Rhizobiales > Hyphomicrobiaceae > Hyphomicrobium_C. The sequence goes on from CAVUEM010000040.1 coordinate 41,617, forward strand.
CGCGGGTGGTCCATGAGTACTGCGCGCCGTCCTCGGGCGGCAACCCGGGAGTAGGCGCGCGTCGAGGCATCGCCCTGAAGATAGGCGGCCTGCGCCTGCTTCCAACCGGGAGCAGAACCGATAAAGGCCGTCATCTCCTCGAGCCGCGCGAGCCGCGGGGCCCAGCTTCCGAGCCCCGTAATCGCGAGGCTCCGCGTGGCTCGGGTCCGGCCGTCCGCGAGCCGGATCTCGAGCCGGCTCGCGGTGAGAAGCTTGGGGGCCCGTTCCGGCCACTCGACGAGGAGCGCGCCCCTCTCGGCCTCCTCGGAGACGCCGAGTTCGAGGGCCTCCGCTTCGCTCCCGATCCGGTAGAGATCGATATGGGCCAGCGAAAGCCGCGGCGTGTCGTAGGACTGCATCAGCGAGAAGGTCGGGCTCGGCACCTCGGCGTCGGGCTCGCCGAGAAGCGCGCGGATGACGGCGCGGGCGAACGTCGTCTTCCCGGCGCCGAGCCCACCGGAGAGCGCGACAGTGTCGCCGGGACGCAGCTTGAGGGCGATCAGCCCCGCCAATCGACAGACGCCCGCCTCGTCAGCGTCAGGCACCGACCATTCGTGGCGTATCGGAGGTTCGCTGGTCATCCTGAGACTGGTCGAGGCCGCGCTCGGGGAAGCGTACCGTGATGCGCGTGCCTCTTCCAGGCTCGCTGTCGAGCGTCATGTCGCCGCCGTGCAGCTCGACGAGGCTTTTCACGATGGAAAGCCCGAGTCCGGCGCCGCGGTGCTTGGAGCCCTGGCTCTTGCTCTCGAACCGCTCGAAGACGCGCCGCTGCTCCTCCTTCGGGATTCCGACGCCCTCGTCCTGGACCGAGAACACCATATTCCCGGCCTCCCGCCAGCAGCTCAAGTGGACCACGCCACCGGAATTCGAGAAGCCGACAGCGTTCGACAGGAGGTTGTAGAGGACCTGGCGGACGCGGTGCTCGTCGGCAGCGAACTCGGTCGCATCCTCGGCGACGCCGATGTCGAGCGTGAGGCGTGCGCGCGCCGCGCGCTCGCGCACGCCTTGGATCGCCGCGTCGATCACCGTTTGCACGTCGACCCGGGCGAGCTTGAGGTCGAGCGCGCCGGCGTCGATCGTCGCCAGATCCAGAATGTCGTCGATGATCGCGAGCAGCGTCTTCGACGAGGCCGAGATGTAATCAAGGTATTCGCGCTGCTTGGCGTTGAGCGGGCCGATGCTGGGGGAGGAGAGCAGCTCGCTGAAGCCGATGATGTTGGTGAGCGGCGACCTGAGCTCATAGGACACGTGCCCGATGAACTGGGTCTTGAGCCGGTCGGCGGTGACGAGCGCCTCGTTGCGCTCGACGAGGGCCCGCTCGTAGCGCTTCGAGATCGTCACGTCCGCGAACGCCAAGAGCGTGCCGCCGTCGGGGAGCGGGGTCGCGGCATAGTCGATGACGCTCATGTCGGGGCGCACCATCTGCCCCTCGAGGGGCTCGCGCTTGTCCGAGAACGATGTCACGGCGCGGCCGATCTTGAGCCAGGTCGCGGCGTCCTCGTAGAGGACGCTCGCGTCGCGAATGAACTCCTCGATGTGCGGACCCTCGGAGAGCTGGCGGCGCGAGAGCTTCCAGATGGCGGCAAAAGCCGAGTTGAAGAGCTTGAGGCGCCCGTCGGTCGCGAACACCGCGACGCCTTCCTTGAGGCTATTCAGCGTCTCGCTCTGTGCGCTGATCAAGGCGTTGTAGCGGCTTTCGAGGGCGAGCCGCTCGGTCTGGTCGGCATAGAGATATGTCACGCCGCCATCGGGGCGCTGCTCCGCCATGACATGCAGCATGTGGCCGTCGGGAAGGTGCCACCAGTCCTCGTGCTCGGCGCCCGTCCGCGCGCCCTTCAAGACTTTTTCCCGCCACTCCCGGTAGTTGACCACCTCGGGCAGGCGGCCGAGCTCCTTCAGACGGTCGAGCACGTCGCCGTCCGCGGGACCCGCCGCGAGCCAATCGCCGTCGAGCTGCCAGAGCTTGCGGAAGGCGTCGTTGAAGAATGTGAGCCTCTGCTCGGAGTTGAAAATTGCGATCGCGGTCGAGACCCGGTCGAGCGTGCGGTCGTAGGCGGCGATCTGCCGATCGAGCTCGCCGCGCGCCGTCTCGAGCGCCGCGACGTCGATCGCCACGCCCGCGCTTGCGTCCCCGAGCGGCAGCGTGATGACCTCGTGCGTCTTCCTCTCCCCGCCGACGATCAAAGGCAGCCGCTCGGCAAACGTCTTCCCCGCCTTGAGCGCGCGAAGGACGGTCTTGCGCTGGCGCGATTCGAGCAGCTCGATCTGCGCGTCGAGGACCTCGGTCTCGGTCACGGCATCGACCGCCTTGACGTAGGCCGAGTTCACCCAGACGAGGCGGCCCTCCTGGTCCCTCAGCCACGCAGGGCTCGGCAGCAGGTTCATGAGGGCGCGGCTCGAGCGGACCTCGCGCGCGAGCTTGCCCTGCTGATCGACGATGACGGAAAGGTCGCGCTTGTAGCCGGCAACGTCCTTGAAGCGCAGGACCGCGCGGGCGCCGGCGGCACGTCCGTCCGCCTCGACGTGACCGCCGGCCGCCGTGCGCAGGATGAGGTTGAAGGGGCGCCCATCGGCGAACAGCTCGTCGAGGCCGGCCTTGAGGCTCGCAGCCGATTTCTGGTCGAGCCAATAGCCGAAGCGCAGGAGCTCGGGCTGGTTGGCGGGGAGCCCGCGAATTCCAGTGAGCGTGTGGGTCACGACCTTGAGGCCCTTGCCCTGCTCCCAATAGACGAGCACTTGCGGCTCGGCTTTGACGAGGGCTTCGGCAGTCGCGAGATTGCGCTTGAGCTCCCGGCTTTCAACCTCGGCGGCGCGCGCCTCGCGGCGCATAGAGCCCATGAGCTGGACGAGAATATAGAGCGCAAGCAGCACGCCACCCGAGACGAGCGCGGCAAGAAGCAGGGCTCCCGCATCGAGCCCGGTCGCGGCCGCCCTGCTACTCCCGGCGATTCCCGCCGTCAGCACGATGACGCACGACAGGCCCGCGAGCAGGAGCATGAAGAGCTCCGTCCGCGTGCTTTGCCGCTGCAGCGTAAGCGTCGGGATCCGCATCGATCTCGATCTGAAGCCGGGACTTCAAGCGCTCTCGCCCCGAATCCCGGCCTGGACCGGGCCCCGAGGCCAAGGCGAATCACTTGGATTATGCGAAGCTTACCCTTGGCTCGCCAGTGCCCCCGGGGCGCACTCCCGGTCCAGTTTGAGAGGATTTACCCCCTCTCCCCGCAGGGGAGAGCCTGCAACGGGACCACTCTCCCTTCACCTCTCCCCGAGGGAGAGGTCGCGCCGCGGCGTCGAGCCGTAACTCGAGAAAACGTCAGTAGCGGTAGTGGTCGGACTTGTAGGGGCCGGCTTCGGGAACGCCGATGTAGGCCGCCTGATCGGGCCGGAGCTTCGTCAGCTTCACGCCGATCTTGTCGAGGTGGAGCTTCGCGACCTTCTCGTCGAGGTGCTTCGGCAGCGTGTAGACCTTTTTCTCGTACTTGCCGTTCTGCGAGAAGAGCTCGATCTGCGCCAGTGTCTGGTTAGTGAAGGATGCCGACATCACGAACGAAGGGTGCCCCATCGCGTTGCCGAGGTTCACGAGGCGGCCTTCCGAGAGCAGAATGATACGCTTGCCGTCCGGGAACTCGACCTCGTCGACCTGCGGCTTCACGTTGTGCCACTTGAAGTTCTTCAAGCCCGCGACCTCGATCTCGTTGTCGAAGTGGCCGATGTTGGCGACGATGGCGCGATCCTTCATCGCCCGCATGTGGTCGATCTTGATCACGTCCTTGTTGCCGGTGGCGGTGACGAAGATGTCGGCACGCGGCGCGGCCTCCTCCATCGTCGTCACCTCATAGCCCTCCATCGCCGCCTGGAGCGCGCAGATCGGATCGATCTCCGAGACGATGACGCGGCAGCCCGCGTTCCTGAGGGAGGCCGCCGAGCCTTTGCCGACATCGCCGAAACCCGCGACGAAGGCGACCTTCCCCGCCATCATCACGTCGGTGCCGCGGCGGATGCCGTCGACGAGGCTCTCGCGGCAGCCGTAGAGGTTGTCGAATTTCGACTTGGTGACCGAGTCGTTGACGTTGATCGCCGGGAAGAGGAGCTTGCCCTCCTTTTGCATGATGTAGAGGCGGTGCACGCCCGTCGTCGTCTCCTCCGAGACGCCTTTGATGCTCTTTGCCAGCCCGGCGAACCAGCCCGGCTTCTCCTTGAGCGTGCGTTTGATGAGAGCGAAGAGAACCTCCTCCTCCTCGGAGCCCGCCTTGTCGAGGAAGCCCGTGTCGCCCTGCTCGGCGCGCAAGCCCAAGTGGACGAGCAGCGTCGCGTCGCCGCCGTCGTCGAGGATCATGTTCGGCGTGCCACCGTCGCCCCACTCGAGGATCTTCCTCGTGAAGTCCCAGTACTCCTTGAGGCTCTCGCCCTTGAAAGCGAACACTGGCGTGCCCGCGGCGGCGATGGCGGCGGCGGCATGGTCCTGGGTCGAATAGATATTGCAGGAGGCCCAGCGCACGTCGGCGCCAAGCGCCTTGAGCGTCTCGATGAGCACCGCGGTCTGGATTGTCATGTGCAGCGAGCCCGCGATCCGCGCGCCCTTGAGCGGCTGCTTAGGACCGTATTCCTTGCGCGTTGCCATCAGCCCCGGCATCTCCGTCTCGGCGATGGCGATCTCCTTGCGGCCCCACTCGGCGAGGCTGATGTCCTTGACGATATAATCGGTGGCGCGGGTCATGGGCGTCCTCTGCATGCATGAATGGAACGAGTGGAGAGCCGCGTAGCGCCCAGCCCGCGCCTGCGGCTCTCCTTGGACGGCGGCCGATCGGAGGGCGACCGGCGCCGGCCCCTCCCTATAACGGGCCTCGCCGCCGATCGCAATAACATATAAGCAACTCTTTATGTCCCTGCCCAGCGTCCCGACTCAGACCCGCCGGCGCATCTTGATGGCCGCCGAAAGCGTGCCCTCGTCGAGGTAATCGAGCTCGCCGCCAATCGGCACCCCCTGGGCGAGCCGCGACACGGCGACGCCGGTGGGGGCAAGCTGCTCGGTCACGTAGTGAGCGGTCGACTGCCCCTCGACCGTCGCATTCAAGGCAAGGAGCACTTCCTGGACCTCGCCCGACCCCGCCCTCGCGACGAGGCGCGCGATGTTGAGATGCTCGGGGCCGATGCCGTCGAGCGGCGAGAGATGCCCGCCAAGCACGTGGTAGAGAGCGCCGACGACGCCCGCCCGCTCGAGCGCCCAGAGGTCGCCCACCTCCTCGACGACAACGATCAGGGAGCGGTCGCGGCGGGGGTCGGCGCAGATCGTGCACGGCGAGACGGTGTCGAGATTGCCGCATACGGGGCACTCGACGATCGCGGCAACGGCGGCCGTCATCGCCTCGGAAAGCGGGATGAGCAGATCGTTGCGCCGTTTGAGAAGGGCGAGCGCGGCCTTGCGCGCCGAGCGCGGCCCCAGTCCCGGCAAGCGGGCGAGGAGCTGGACGAGCCGCTCGATTTCAGGTCCTGCGATCTTCTTTTGCATGTTGTCAGCGTAGCGCGTCGCTCAGGGGCACCTTAGAGCATGGGCGCAGCGGCCGTGTCACGGAGCCGAGAGACCTTCGCTCCTCCGGCGCGGCGCGAAAAGACGGCGCAGCATCAAGACGAGGATCAGGAGCCCGGCCAGCGCCAGGACAACGACGAGCGGATGCTTCTCCCAGAGGAGAATGGCGCTGACCCGTCCGTCCCAGGCGAGGCGCACGTCGGAGGCGAGCGTCTCGAGCGAGGCGCTGGCTGCCGGTCTCAGCATCATCTCGACGGCTGCCGTCTGATCGGAGCTTGCGATCACTCCGTCGCGCACGCGCGCCGAGGCGAGCGCCCGCATCTTGGCCGGCGAGGCGGCGACCGCCTCGAGGACGGTCTGGCGCGGCCCCGGGGCCAGCCCGACGAGGTAGGCGGCCAGAGTCTGCAAGCTCTGCTTCGGTCAAATTGCGGGCGAGGCCGTTGAGCTTTCCGTTGTCGAGCTCGAACAGCGTCGCACGCGCGTCCTTGTCCAAGCCGCCGAGCCGCGTGATGGCGAGGGTGTCGTCGAGATCGAGCAGGCGGCCGAGCGAGGCCTTGGTGAAATCGGCCGGGCGCGCGCGCTTGTAGATCTCGGTCTCGAGCAGGATCGGGAGCCGCCCGCCGGCGAGGTCCGACCACGCCAGCGCATCGCCGACGGAGCGGGTCTCGCGCGCGATCGCCATGGCGGGCTCGGGGAGAAAGCGGACGGCCTCGTTGAGGGTCCCGTCGTCGAGCCGGCGCAGCACGCCCTCCTCGCCCTCGGTGCCGAGAAGAAGCGCCGTCACCTCGTCGAGGCGGGCCAGCTCCGCCGGCCGCACCGCATCCAAGAACCCCTTGAACGAGGCATTGCGCTCGGCGAGATCGAGCACCTTCTGATGCGCGCGCCGGAACTCGCGCCAGATCTCGACGATGCGCTCGGCCGATTTCGCTCCGATCTCCTTCAAGTGCTCGCCGATCTGATCGGAGATCGAAGCCGCGAGCTCTTCCTTCACCTTGTCCTTGCTCGCCTTCGACTTCATCTCCTCGGCGATGATCGGCAGCACGCCGTTGCGCAGATCCCAGATGTCCTTGGCGATCAGCACGAGGCCGATCCCGCCGGCGACGACGGAAACAAGCCTGGCCAGCACGCTGCCGGCGAGGCGTTGGCCGATGCGCGCCGCCATGTTGGCGAGCTGGCGGCGCACGATCAGGATGGCGGCACCCGTGATGCCTTCGCTCGACTGGCGCAGGACGGCCCCGGTCGAGACGTCGGCGCTTCCCTTGGTCGCTTCGATACCGAAGTCGCGCTCGGCATCGCCCGTCACCACGCTCGCGACCGTTTGGCCATAACGGGGACCGAGGAAGGCGCGCAGGCATTCGAGCGCCGGGCCGGCCGCGTCCTGGGTCGCGATCTCGATTCGCCCGCCGACCTCCTTGCCGATGCTGCCGGCGAGGCCTTCGATGGCCTTCGTCATTGCCTCGGAGCGATAGACACGCTCGGCGACCTGGGTAGCGAGCTCCTGCGCCTTCTCCTTGCTCGCGAGCGACTTGACGAGGTCCGACCAGCCGGTCTCGGAGCGCACCTCCTCGACGGCGAGATCGACCTGCTTGTCGAGTATTGCGTCGAGACCCTGGCGACGCCAAGCCTCGTTGACCGCCGCGGCATAATCGATGCCCTTGGTCCCGTCTTTGAGCGCGTTGACGGTGATCGTCTCCACCGCGCGCCGGAACGCCTCCTCATCCCCGGCCTGGCAGGCCTCGTAGCCGGCGCGCGTCGAGACGGCGCCGGGTACCGCGCTTTGAGAGAGCGCCGGCGCCGCAGAGGAGAAGGTGAGCGCCAATGCCGTGACGGTCGAAACGGCGGAGCGCGAAACGCTGGCCAAGTCAAAGCTCCTGCGGCGCGCAGGCGCACGCAACCTCAAGCACCGAGCCGGTGCCTCGGCGAGCCCAGAGCCGCATGTGCGAACTATAGGCGAGCAACCGGGCATGAACAGTGACATTTCGGAAAGCAACGGCCACAGAGCCCGGGGGACCAGCGAGGACGTTAACTATGTCACACTCCTTCTCTTCGCATTGCGAGGGAGGTTCGTAATGTAGCGCGCTCACGAGGGAGGGGACGCAAAGTTGCCGCCACATTTCCGCCCCATCGACACGCGAAGAGGCCGCCCCCTTGCGCCGGCCGACGTTGGCGAACGGGAACGTAATCGGTGTTTGCTGCATTGCGGCATCCTGCCCCATCGTTTATCGTCGGGGCGGATGGCAAGAGGCGCTGCGGCGGGGGATCGGCGATGATCCCAGGACATGGCTCAGATGTTGCCGGTCGGCAGGAAACGCCCTGTCAAAGCCGGTACTTACGAAGAGGCCCTTGGTGCTCCCCGCACCTTCAAGGGGCCCGGGCCGAAGGGAACCAGGGAGCGACGGTCCCAAGCATTCGGCAGGCAGGGCCAAAAAAACAGGCCTTGGCTTTTGGGCCCTGTTTGGCTTATGTCTTAAACCGACGCGTAGAGAGAGTTGAATTAACCGGATGAATCACAAAGATAAAATCAATGCCTACCGCGGCAGTCTCGTAATTCCGGGCGGCCGAGTGGGAGTGCTCATGGTTCACAGCCTCGGCGGAAATCCCGTCGAGTTGAGGTTCGTAGCTCAGGGGCTCGCGCGCGCCGGACATACGGTTTATTGCCCCCTGCTGCCCGGGTTGGGAGCAGGGACGGACTCCTCGGGGCTCTCGTCCTGGAAGGATTGGTACGCGGCTCTCGAAGCTGCTCACGACGAGCTCAAATCCCGCTGCGACGTCATCCTACTCGCCGGCATTTCGGCCGGATCGATGCTGGCCTTGCGCCTCGCACGCGAGCGCCCTGCGGACGTCCATGGCCTTATGCTGTTTGCGCCGACGATCTGGCCGAACGGCTGGGCGATCCCGAAATCATTCAACCTTTTCAAACTCATCCGTCACAAATGGACTGCGCGGTTACTGCACTTCCAGCAGCGCCCGCCGTTCGGCATCAAGGACGAGCGGATCCGCAAATTCGTCATCGAGAGCTTCAAGAGCGACGATCGGCCGATCGAGGATCTGTTCGGACGTGGCGGCGGTATCGTCTGGGAGTTCAAAGCACTTGCCCGCGACGTGAAGCGCCGCCTCGGCCTGATCTGCCAGCCGACCCAAATCTTCCATCCGCGCGACGACGATCAGAGCGACCTTACGAACGCCGTGACGATCGCGCGCGGTCTCGGCGGTCCGGTGGAACTGACGGTCCTCGACGACAGCTATCACATGGTGACGCTCGACAGGCAGCGGAACGTGGTGGTCGAACGCTCGGTCGATTTCGCGCAGCGCCTCACGCAGCGCATCGAGGAGAAGGCGGCCGTGGCGCGCCTCGTGAAGAACAAGGGCGTCGCTGAGTGACGTCGGCTTGTCCTCGGCCTTCCCAGCCTAGCCGTCGACCAGCACCTAAAGCGAAATAGGACGCGCAGCTGCGGCGCCTTACTCGCCCGTCACCGACCCGACCTTCTTCTTCGGCGGCACTGCTGGTTTCGGCTGGGGTGGCACGATGGCCACGTCGGCCGACTTTGCCGGCGCCGAGGATGCGTTGGCCGTATTCGCGCCCGATCCAGCGGGCGGCGTCGCTTTGGTGTTTTGCGGTCCCGGCGCAACGGCGGGCGGCGGGGCGGTCGGGCACCGTTGAAGATCGGCGGGCGCGCGCGACCAGGTGAACGTCTTGCTCAGAAACTTGACCCCGAGGTAGCCGGTCACGACCAATCGGTCGCGTGTAGCCAGCTGAATGGCGGCGTCGTAAGCCTTTCCGACCTTGGGATCGTAGATCCAGCCGCCGTCGAAACCGCCGGAGACCTTCGCCAGATTGCCGAGGACCGGCAAACCGCAGATGGGCCGCGTCTGAAGCGACGCATTCGGATTGTAGCGGTCGCGTTTGGGCACGCCCTGCGCGTTGAGCGGCTCCTTGAGCCAGACGATGCGCCCGCACAAGCGGTCGGCGCGGTCAGCGCAAACGTAGATTTCGACCGCGCCGGCGCCGGAATCGTCGACCCACGTTCCCGTTTCGGCAGGGAGCGTTGGGGGAACGGGTGCCGCCCCGGACGGGCTGCCTATGAGGAGGAGCCCGGCGAGAGTTGCGGCGGCGGGCCGCAGCGGGAAAAGCGGAGCTGGGATCTTGGTTGCCATGGCGCTCATTTGTCGTTGTGGTCGCAGGGCATGGACGCCGCCGACGGACTATGCAAGGAAAAGCGGCGAAAACTGGGTACCGTCGGCTCGAAATGCCGGTCCTGCAAAGAACAGCATGACAGAGCTGAAAGGAGTCTTACCTTTTTTCTGCCAAAGCGTTCTGATTTGAACTCTTTAACGCTACAGGGCTAGAGTTTGTTCATCAAGCGACCTATATTTAGGCTGCTTCGACGACTTGCACTGTGAAAGGAACGCTCAGCAACTTTACTCCGATCCATTGTGGCCCTGCCGGCCGGCAACTCGCTGCGCCGTAGGGCCGCTCCTGCAACTCGAACGGACCTCGTCGATGATCATCACGCTCGCGTTCCGCAACCTCTTCCACGATCGCATCAGGCTTGCGGTGACGCTCGTCGGCATTCTCTTTTCGATCGTCCTCGTGGCGATACAACTGGGGATGTATCTCGGCTCGAGCCGCATGATCACGGCCATGATCGAGAGGTCCAAAAGCGATCTGTGGATCACGGCCTTTGGCGCAAAGAGCTTCGAGGAGGGCGGCGTCCTGCTCACGACGCGCGAGCGCCACCAGGCGCTTGCGACGCCGGGAGTGAAAGCTGTCATCCCGCTCGTGGTGGCGTTTGCCGAATGGCGCAAGCCCTCCGGCGGATCGACCCGCGTCGTCGTGGTCGGCACCGATGCCGAGGATGGCGCACTCGAGCCGTGGGCGCTGGTGAAGGGCGGATGGGAGGACATCAAGTCGCCGGAGGGAATTTCCGCCGATGACACTTACTTCCGGGAGCTCGACATCACGGGGCTGAACGACACCGCCCAGATCGGCAACGGACGCGTCAAGATCAAGGCGTTGACCCACCGCATCCGCTCCTTCACCCAGTCTCCCTACGTCTTCACAACATTGTCGCGAGCCCGCAATCTGCTCGGCGTCGACAGCGACAAGGCGTCCTTCTACCTGGTCCAGCTTGAGCCCGGCGCGAACGCCGACGAGGTGCGCCAGGCCCTTTCGCAGAGGCTCGAGAGCGCCGAGGTCTTGACGAAATCCGAGTTCCGCGACCGCAGCCTGCGTCAATGGCTGTTCCGCACAGGCGCGGGCCTAGCCCTCATCGGCGGCGCAATTTTGGGCATCATGGTCGGAACGGTGATCGTGGCCCAGACCCTTTATTCGAGCACCAAGGACCACTTGAACGAGTTCGCCACCCTTCGCGCCCTCGGCTCGTCCTCCGGCTACATCTATAGGGTCATCCTGGCGCAAGCGGGCATGAGCGCGATCATCGGTTACACACTCGGCATCATCATCTCGCTGACGATCCTCTACCTTTCGCGCAACACGCCGCTGCCCCTCGTCATGACGCCGGGCCTCGCCGGAACGCTCTTCGGGCTGACGCTGTTCATGTCGGGCGTCTCCGCCATTTCCGCCATCATCAAGGTCACCAAGATCGACCCAGCCACGGTATTCAACAGATGACAAGTAGTCCCGTCCTCGAGGCTCAGAACGTCGTCAAGGAGCTCGGCAAAGGCGCCGGCATGGTCATGGCGCTCAAGGGCGTCACCATGTCTCTCGTGCAGGGCGAGCTCACGCTGTTGATGGGGCCGTCGGGCAGCGGCAAGACGACGCTGCTGTCGATCCTCGGCTGCATCCTGACGCCCACGGCCGGGACAGTGCGCGTCGCCGGCTGCTTGACGAACGGCTTGAAACCCGAGGAGCTCGCCGACCTTCGCCGCAAGCACATCGGCTTCATTTTTCAGTCCTACAACCTGTTCCCCACCTTGAGCGCGCTCGAGAACGTGCGCATCGCGCTCGACGTCATCGGACGCAAAGGCTACCCCGCCGCGCAGCGCGCCGAGGAGGTTCTGCGCGAGGTCGGCCTCGGCAACCGGCTCAACAACTTTCCGGCCAACCTTTCGGGCGGCGAGCAGCAACGCGTCGCCGTCGCCCGTGCTATCGCCGCCTCGCCGTCGGTCGTTCTGGCCGACGAACCGACGGCGGCGCTCGACGGCGAGAACGGCCATGCGGTCATGGCGCTGCTCGCGAAGATCGCCAAGGAGCAGAACCGCTGCGTCCTGGCTGTCACCCACGACCCGAGGACGCTCGGTTATGCCGACCGGGTCGTGCGCATCGAGGACGGCAAGATCGTCGGTGAGGAGCGCCGGCCCGGCGGACTCGATGCAGCCGAAATCACCGATCTCACAAAAAGGCGGAAGGCACATGCTTAAACTCGACCCAACGTTTTCGACGCTCTCGGCGGCGGGCGTGCTCGCCATCGCCACCAGCGTCCTGCTCAACTGGGGAGCCACCGCTGTCGGACAGCAGACGATGTCTCTTGCGTCGGGCGGTAGCGCCCAGGCCGCAGACGGCCCCTCGGCACGTCCTCAGTGGGCCGCGTCCGCCACCGGCCGCGTCGAGCCCAAGGACGGCGAAGTGCGCATCACGAGCGAGGTCCCGGGGCAAATCGTCGAGGTCGCGGTCAAGACCAACGACGCCGTCTCGGCCGGCGATCTGCTCGTGCGTCTCGACGATGCCGATCTCTATTCCAAGCTGTCGGCGGCCGAAGCAGAGGCCCAGGTGCGCATGCGCGAGCGCGAGGAGGAGCCGGCCAAGGACCTGGAGCTCGAGCGGCGCGAGGCCGAGGATGCGGTCGCGACCGCGGAGCGCGCATTGTTCCGCGCCCGCACCGCCCTCGACGATGCCGCCCGGACGGCGAAGGCGGGACAGGGTGCAGCCGATGCGGTGACCGCGGCGCGCAAGGCCGTCAAGGACGGCGAAGAGAAGCTCGCCGCTGAGCGGAAGAACCTCGAAGCCGTCAGCGCCAAGGACGGCATGCCGCTCCCGACGCGCCTCGAATCGGCGCTTACGATTGCGCGCGCCGACGTCTCCCAGGTTGAGAACGCCATTGAGAAGACGCGCGTCCGCGCGCCCTCCGACGGCACCGTCCTCAACGTCTGGGCCAAGACGGGCGAGATGTCGGCTCCGTCTCTGGACGCGCCGCTCTTGCTATTCGGCGATCTTTCGAGCCTTCGCGTCCGCGCCGAGGTCGAGGAGCGCGACGTGGTGAAGATCCGCGTCGGGCAAGGCGCGGTGGTGCGCGTCGACGCCTATCCGGACCAAGATTTCGAGGGCGTCGTGACGCAGCTCGCGCCCGCGCTCGGCCCCCCGCGCATCACGACGCGCGGTCCGCGCCGGCCCAACGACGTCGAGGTTCTCGAGGTGCTCGTCACCCTCAACGGCCATCCGCCGCTGCTTACGGGAATGCGCGTCGACGCGTTCTTCAAGAACGACAATTCCGCCTCCGCCGCGACCGGCAAGCCCGTAGCCGAGGCCAACGCCGGAACCCCGGCCACGACGTCATCGATCGGCAAGTAGCTCGGCTGTTGCCGGCGCGAGCCCAGGGGAATTGCGAAAGCGCGGGACTTTCCGGTCCCGCGCTTTTTGCTGTCCAGCCTCGAAAGATCGCTATTCCGCCGCGAGCGGACGCTCGGCCCCTCCGTTCGCCGGCGCCCTCTTCTCGTGCGCCGCGGCGAGAGCGACGGAATGGGCTACCGTGCGCTCCTCCGCATCCGGCTCGTCGGTCGGGCCGACGAAGCGCGAGAAGAGGCTCCAAAGGGAGCGTGCGATGTCGTCCATCAGCGCGAACACGGCCGGCACGAAGAGAAGGCTCAGCACGGTCGACGAAATGAGCCCGCCGATGACGGCGATGGCCATCGGCGCCCGGAACTCGCCGCCCAAATCGAGCGCGAGAGCGGACGGCAGCATGCCGCCGATCATGGCGATCGTCGTCATGACGATGGGGCGCGCGCGCTTCCTGCCTGCGTCGACGATCGCCTCGGTGCGCGGCACGCCGCGCCGCATCTCCTCGACGGCAAAGTCGACGAGCATGATCGCGTTCTTGGTGACGATCCCCATGAGCATGAGGATGCCGATCACCACCGGAAGGCTGATCGGCTTCGACGTGAGTGCGAGCGCGACGATGGCTCCCCCGATCGAGAGCGGAAGCGAGAACAGGATCGTGATCGGCTGCAGGAAGCTCGAGAACAGCAGCACGAGCACCGCGTAGACCATCATGAGGCCGGCGCCCATGGCCTGCTCGAAGCTCTCGAACACCTCGCCCATGATCTCGGCGGCGCCGAACTCCTTGAGCTCCACCCCCGGAGGAAGGTTCTTGGCGGCGGGAAGGGCCTTCACGGCCTCGACCGCTTGGCCGAGCGGCGTGTCGCCGACGAGATCGGCGCCGAGCACGATGCGCCGCCGTCTGTCGTAACGGTCGATCGACGTCGGGCCCTGGCCGAATTCGACGCGCGCCAACGTCGTCAAGGGCACGGCCGTGCCCGACGACGTCGTCAATTTGAGCCCCTCCAGCACGTGGCGGCTCTCGCGCGCCCGCTCGTCGAGCTGGACCCGGATCGGCACCTGGCGATCGCCCACGTCGAACTTTGCGAGATTGGCGCCGATGTCGCCGATGGTGGCGATGCGCACCGCTTCCGAGATGGCTTCCGTCGAGACGCCGAGCTCGGCTGCGATCTCGGTTCGCGGATAGACGCGCAGCTCCGGACGGTCGAGCTCGGCCGTCGACACCGCGTTGGCGATCACCGGGATGCGCTTGGCCTGGCTCGTGAGGTCTGCGGCCGTCTTGTTGACTTGCTCGCCATCGCTGCCGGTGACGACGAGCTGAAACTGCCGCTGGCCGTCGTCCTCGACGAAGTAGTAGCGGATATCCGGGATGCCCGCGAGTTCGCGGCCGATCTCCTGCTTGATCTCGGCCTGCGTGATCGTCCGCTCCCTTTTCGGCGTCAGCGTCAGGATGAGGGTCGCCTTGCGAACCTCCTCGGTCCCGCCGAGCAGAATTCCGCCGTTGACGAACACGCTCTTCACGTCCGGGCGCGCGGAAATCTGACGCGCGACCTTGGCGGTAACGGCGCGCGTATCCTCGAGCTTCGAGCCCGGCGGAAGCTCGACGGCGAGCAGGGCGCGCCCGTCGTCCTCGGCCGGAATGAAGCCGTTCGGGAGCAAATAGAAGCTGCCGACCGAGCCGGCGAATATGATGAGTCCGAGCGTCACCGTGGCGACGCGATGGCGAACGGACCAGCTGACGAGGCGCGTGTAGCCTCTGAGAAGTGCGCCCTCCTCCTCCACATGGCCCTTGGAGCGCATGAAGTAGGCCGATAGCAGCGGCGTGACGAGGCGCGCGACGAGAAGCGAGAAGAACACGGCCGCGGCGACGACGAGGCCGAACTGCTTGAAGTATTGCCCAGCAATGCCGCCCATGAAGGACACGGGCGCGAACACGGCGATGATGGTTGTCGTGATGGCGATCACGGCGAGGCCGATCTCGTCGGCGGCCTCGAGCGCGGCGCGGTAGGCCGATTTGCCCATACGCATATGGCGCACGATGTTCTCGATCTCCACGATCGCGTCGTCGACCAGAATGCCGGTGACGATCGTGATCGCGAGCAGGCTCACGAGGTTGAGCGAGAAGCCCATTGCCTCCATCGCCCAGAACGCGGGAATGATGGAGAGGGGCAGCGCGATTGCGGCAATCACCGTTGCCCGCATGTCGCGCAGGAAGACGAGGACCACGAGGATGGCGAGAGCGGCGCCCTCGATCAGCGTCTTCATCGTCGACTCGTAGACGCCGAGCGTATAATCGACCGTGTTGTCGATGCGCATGAGGCGCACGTCCGGATACTTCGCGCCGATCTCCGCGATCTTGTCGGCCACCGCTCCGGCGACGACAGTATCGCTTGCGCCCTTCGATCGAGAGATGGAAAAGGCGACGACGGGCTCGCCGTCGAGCTCCGCAAACAGCCGCGGCTCGGCGATGCCGTCGCTTACGTGTCCAAGCTGATCGAGCCGCACCTTGCGCCCGCCGGGGAGCGCGATCATCGTCGCCGCAAGGCCCGCGACCGAATGCTTGCCGGCAAGGGTGCGGATTGCCTGCTCGCGCCCGCCGATCTCCCCGCGCCCGCCCGCGAGGTCGACGTTGGTGGCCCGGACCTGGCGGTTGACGTCGCCCGCGGTGACGCCGAACGCCAACAGGCGGTCGGGATCGAGCGCGACGCGAATTTCGCGCGTGACGCCACCCACTCGCTTCACCTCGGAAACGCCTTTGACCCCCTGCAGGAGGCGCACGACCGTGTCGTCGACGAACCACGACAGCTCCTCGGGCGTCATCGCCGGCGCGCGTGCCGCGTAACTCACGATCGGCAAGCCCTCGATCTCGAGGCGGGTGGTCACGGGCTCGTCGATCGTCCGCGGAAGGTCGGTGCGAATGCGGGAAATCGCGTCCTTGACGTCGTTCAACGCGCGGTCGGCATCCGTCTCGAGTCGGAACTCGATGCTCGTCACCGAGGCGCCCTCGGTCACGGCGGTCATCATGTGCTTCACGCCGTTGATGCCGGCAATCGCGTCCTCGACCTTCTTCGACACCTGCGTCTCGAGCTCGGACGGGGCGGCGCCGGACTGATAGATCCGCACCTGAATGATTGGGATGTCGATGTTGGGAAAGCGCGTAACGGGCAACGTGCTGAAGCTCGTCACGCCAAGCACGACCAGCACTAGGAACAGCGTGAGCGCCGGCACCGGGTGACGGATCGACCAGGCCGAGATGTTCCAGTTCATCGGCCGGCCTCGCTCACCTCCGCCTCCGCCGCGACTGCGCGCACGGCGTCGCCGTCACGCAGGAACGTGCCGGCCTTGGCGACGATGCTGTCGCCGTCGGCGAGGCCCGAGCGCACCTCGACCAGGCCTCCTTCTCTGAGCCCGGTCTCGATGCGTCGGGTTGTAACCTTGCCGCCTTCGACCACCTGCACCGTCGGACCGTCGTCGCCGTAAAGGACCGCCGCTTGGGGCACCGCGAGGGCGCTCGCCTGCGCAGTCTCGATCTGGGCGCGGGCGAAGGAGCCGATCTTGAGGGCCGGGTCCTCGCCGAGGAAAATACGGACGCGGCCGAGCCGCGAGGCCTTGTCGACCTCCGGCATGACGAGACGCACCTTCCCCTCGACCGCGCTCAGGCCCACCGCCTCGACCTTAGCCCGCTGACCAACCTTGATCTTGGCGAGCTCGGCCTCCGCGACCTCCGCGTCGAGCTCGATCTCGCCCCCTTTGATGATGCGGAACAGCGATTCGCCGCCGCCGGCGACGAAGGCGCCGACCGCGATCGAGCCAACGCGCACGCTCCTGCGGCTGACGATGCCGTCGGCCGGCGACTTGACCTCGGTGTTGCCGCGCCGCCAGAGAAGCTCGCGCATCTGCGCCTCGACCTGTCCTTTCTGCGTCTCGGCCAAGGTCAGCCCACCCTTGGCGGATGTGAGGTGGGCGGCCGCCGTCTTTGCCGCGGCCTCGCGCTGATCGAACACGCTCTCGGACAGGTATTGCGATTTGACGAGCGGGCGCGCGCGCTCGAGCGCGGCGTTCGACTCGGCAAGGCGCGCCTCGGCCTCGGCGATCTGACTTCTAGCCTGGGCAATGGCGGCATCCGCGCTCGCGATCGCGGCATTCTTCTGGGCGATTTGCGCTTCGAGCTGCTCGGAGACGAGAACGGCGAGCACGTCGCCCTTCTTGATGCGATCGCCCTCCTCGGCCTTGAGCTCGAGGACGCGCAGCCCTTCGACCTCGGGCGCGACGAGGATCTCCTCCCGAGCGACGAGTGAGCCCGTGACCATCACCGTCTCGACGAAGTCATGGCCCCGCACTCGCGCGACGGACACCGCGGGTGCCAGGACCGTATCGGCGCTCTGTCGTGCCGAATCGCGCGCCGATACGTGCATACCGTTGGTCAGCCATCCGGTCTGATAGGCATAGGCGCCCGCGGCGAGCCCGGCCAACCCGAGGAAAACGAAGACTGTACGCGACTTCATTCGGCGGCCTCGTTCTTCTCAGAGCCGGCTTCGCGGCCAGCCTCGGTCTCGATCGGGTTCAGCAGCGTGCGGACGAGGTCGGTGATCGCGGGAATGAGCGCTTTGGCGTCGAAACCGGGAACGACGGCGCGGCGCCAGAAGAGGCCGTCGCCGATGACGGCGATGATCTCGGCGATAGTCGCGGTGTCGAGCGCGGGCGCGATCTTTCCTTCGGCGCGCGCGCGCGCGAAGAGCTCGCCGAAGCTCTCGAGGCAAAAGCTGTCGACGGAGCGAAAGATCTCTCCGACGGCAGGATTGCGCGTCGCCTCGGCGCCGATCTCAATGCAGAGGACGCGCTTGTGCTGCGGCTCCTCGACGGCGTAGTGCTCGCCGAGTTGGGCCAGCGCCGCCAAGAGATCGGGAGCCTGGGAAAGCTCCTTGAGCTCGCCAGCGAGCTTCGTCCGGTCGCGCTCGGCGATGCCGGCGATGAGGGCTTCCTTCGAGGCGAAGTAGACGTAGAGCGCTCCCGGACTGATCGCCGCCTCCTTGCAGATGTCCTGCATGGTCGAGCGATGGAAGCCGGAGCGGGCGAAGCAGATCTCGGCCGCGTCCAGGATATGCTCCCGGCGCGCTCGCTGGGTATCGGGTTTGAGCTTGGGCATCGTGAGTTGACCGGAGCAGCGGGCGCCGAACCGCGAGGGCGCCCAAAAGGAACAAGCGTTTTCTTTGGCCGTGAACTGCGACCCTGTCAAGGCGAACGCGCGTTCTTTTTGTGGACCTAAGACCTAAGGTGTATAGGCAGGGGGAGAAGCGGAAATCTAGAACTGGGCGATCCAGTTGACGGTCGCGTACGGGTCTGCCTCGCCGGAGCTCAGTCCCGAGTAGTCGCCGGCAACGCCTGCTGACGCGGAGACCTCCCCGCCCTTCCATTCGTACCGTAGGAAGCCGCCCCCGCGCAGGTCTTGGAACTCGCCGGTCGAATTCACACCCCCTTCGAGACCGAGGGAGACCTGGGACATTACGCGATAGGCCGTCCTAAGCCGGGCCGCTCCGGTGTCATGGGCCGTAGTCCAGTTGAGGTCGAGCGAGCCCCAGACGTTCTCTCCCATGTTCAGCCACAGCTCGACCACGCCCTTGGGGCCAACCTCGATGCCCTGCCGGTCGGTAGCCGCGCCTGCGGGACTGACGTCATGTGAGATGACGGACGCCCCGACGAAGGCCTTTAGCGTGAGGGGATCGAGGCGCCAGAGGTAGCCGAGGAGCGCATCGGCAAAAGCCGTTTGGGCGTGAAATTCTCCAACCGCGCCCGGCGCTGCGCCACTCCTGAAGTTGTCTTCGAAATCGTACTCGCCGTAGCCGCTGACCACCCGCATCCGCACGCCCTCCCCGTGAACATGACTCCAGGGCGCAACCGTCACTCCGGAATAGGCGAGCCAGACATCGCTCGAAGCGTCTACTCCGGCCCATACCTCGCGCCATCTCGCCTCCTCGGCAGACTGAGCGCGGACGGGAGCGGCAAACCAAGCAGAGGCGCACGCCAAAACGGCGATGCGAAAACCAATTCTCGAAAACGCCCCACTAAAACGCAGCACTTGAAAACCCGCAGCGGGTGCACGCCCGAAGGGAAAAGACTGTGAACTGAGCAATTAAGACTCATCATTGATGCGCGGTCAACGAACACTTGGAAAATACTGCAATCTGTTACTAGAGCGCGATCAAACTCGGAAGTACAACTTATAGTTGCAACCGCGATACTCATCGGGCGGACGCGCTGGGGTGCTGGGGTATAGAGCGATGAAGGCGGCGGCCCGCTGGCAGCTTGAGGCGACAGGCCTGAGAAGAACGGTCGCGGCGGGCGCTAGCCTTTGCCGCGGTGGTCGCTCAGACGGCTTGGAACTGGCTCTGATCCCTAACGGGTGCGATGGCTCCCGTCGAGGTCGACCCTCTTAAGATATCCAGAGAAGGATTTGAGCGAGCATAAAAAACCCGACGGCACGAACGCCGTTTGCCATTCGAGCTTCCGACCCTGACGATCTAGGCTCGCAAAGAGATAAAAAACCCCAGCCCATGAGGCCGAATGCGCATACTTGGGCAAGGGTGGCAATGTCGAATGCCATCGGATCTCTCCCGCTCGGTATTTTCCGCACAATCGTGTGCAACATTCTCGACCCCGCACGTCAAGCGTGTGCTCGGAGAAATCTCCCATACCGTGCGCGCACAGACACAGATTGCTTGTATTTCAGGCATTTGGTCGGCTTTCCGGCCACTGCAATTTATTAGTAGAGCGCAACCCGTTAATACAACTTATCGTGGTATGCATCAATACTCATCGGGCGGACGCGCCGACGCACTGAGGCCTAGAGCGACGAAGGCGGACTATTTTCGCGTCGACGGCATTTTCAACTGTTTCTCCATCAGTTTCTCCTTGAGTAAAGCGAAGTTGCGTTGCAGGCGCATGGGCCCAAGCCTATGGTTTCACCTCCAACATAAGAGACCGCCGACAAGCGGAGATGCGTTTAGGGAGACGAGGGCCATGACTGCGCAGTTGAGTTTCGACCCGAGGATCTTCGGGCCAAGTGTTGGCGCTTTCCAAGTTTTCTTCGGCGGACTCGAGAACCTTCCATCGGCGCTGGGTCCGATGAAGGCGGCGGCCCGCTGGCAGCTCGAGGCCGCAGGCTTCATGAGCAGGCGCGCACAGGCGTGCCTCGAAATCCCGACCCGTCTCGGCCAATGCCGCACACCCCAGGATCTCGTCAATGAGCAGATGCGCTTCTGGCGCATCGCTTGCGAGCAATACGTCGAAAGCGCTCAGCGCATGACTCAGATCTGGAGCTCGGTTGCCTTCTTTCCGCTCGGCGGCACCGAGCAGCCCTCGCGTCGCGAGCGCGACTACATCACGTTTCCCGAGCCGCGCGAGGCCAACGCCCAGGACGAGCGCTCCTCCGCCGCTCGCTCCCAGCGCCGGCGCGTCGCCTGACAAGAAGGCGCGGGCGCCCCACTATTCGAGTGAAGCGAGCGCGTCGGCAAACCCAGCCAGCGAAATCGGGATTCCAATGCCGGCCTCCTCGGTTTGGAAGATGATGAAGATCGCCGTCTTGCCAGCCTTGAGCTGCTCGACGAGCTTTTCCTCGACCGTCACCTGCGCGTAGCAGGCGAACGTATGGCACCTGAGAAACGGCGCGTGACCGACGTCGATGTCATCGATCTTGAGGCCGACGCCCGGCGGCAAGAGAACGCCGAGCGGCGCAAACACGCGCAGCACCTGCGTCCCGTTGGAAAATCTCTGAAAGTAGATGGTGAGACCGATGTTGTTGCGGTCCTCCGCAGTAACGCTCTGAACGAGCGCGCAAACCTCGTTCTTGGCTCCGGGAGGAGGCGGCTTGCAGACGACCTGCCAGTCTCCGAACTGGCCCTTGACCGTGCCGTCGCCCGCGTCCGGGTTGAGCGCAGCCGGGGTCTGCGCCTTGGACGGCGTCTCGGGCGCTCCGGCACGCCCCGAAGCAACCGGGAAGGCGAGGACAAGCAGAGCAAGCCCGAGCGCCCCTATGTGCACCGCACGTCGCATCGCATTGCGCAATTCTAGCCCCCACACTCGGGATAGCAACGGCGCCAAGCATTCCGAGCAACGCTCCGATTGTCCACCTGCGGCCGGGTCGAATAATCCCGCTTGAATGTCCCGCTTGAATAAAGTCGCGCAGCGCCGCGCATCTCGATGCGTCTCGACGAGGAAAGAGGCTAAAATGGGACCTCGACGCGCGTCGAGCCGTGATCACCCGCGCGTGGAGCCGTGATCGCAGTGCAGTACTTGCCGAGAGTGGCGCGCATAGAGTGGAACCTAATTCAACGCGAAGATATGCCGCATTGAACTTGACTTGAGGACATAATGCCGATTGTGCTGTTTGTGGGGCCTCGGAACGTCTGGCAGTGCTATCGTGAGGAGCCGCGCGCGCTGAGCCGACGCGTGCATGTCTGGCTAGCCCGATGTCCCACTGCGGCGTGGGCCGAGCCGACCAAGAACGAACAATGGCATGTCAAGGGACCCGGCCACCGCGCTGGGGCGAACTGGGGAGCGGATCGATGCTGAAGAGGATGCTGACGTGGGCGCCGCTGGCGCTCGTTGCGGGGCTCGTGGCGCTGGTCGTCGCGGTCGATCCGACCTTTGCGGCCAACGGGCTCGGTCAGCCGGCGCCCGGACAGATGGGCCTGCAGCAGGCGGCGACACCGATCGCCCGCGAGATTCACGCGTTCTATGACCTTGTGAACCTCATCATCATCGCCATCGCGGCGTTCGTGCTCCTCTTGATGCTCTACGTGATGGTGCGCTTCAGCGCGTCGCGCAATCCCACGCCGACGACGACCACGCACAATACGTTTCTCGAGGTGGCCTGGACAGTGATCCCGATCTTCATTCTCGTCGCCATCGCGATCCCCTCGTTCAAGCTGCTCATGAATCAGTACGACTTTCCCAAACCCGATCTCACCATCAAGGCTATCGGCAACGCTTGGTTCTGGGAGCACCAGTATCCCGATCAGGGCGGTTTCCTCGTGACCTCGAACGTGCTTTCGGACGAGGAGGTCAACGAGCGGCTCAAGAAGGGTCTGCCGGCCCCGCGCCTGCTTGCGGTCGACAACGAGGTCGTCGTTCCGGTCAACAAGGTCGTTCACGTGCTCATTACCTCGAACGACGTGATCCATAACTGGACCATCCAATCGTTCGGCACCAAGGTCGACGCCGTTCCGGGGCGCGTCACTGCGGTTTGGTTCAAGGCGGAGAAGGAGGGCATCTTCTACGGCCAGTGCTCGGAGCTGTGCGGGATGAACCACGCATACATGCCGATCGCGGTGCGGGTCGTGGGCGAGAACGTGTTCAACGACTGGGCCGGCGCCATGCAGGCCAAGGACAGGAAGAAGGCCAAGGAGATCATCGACAAGGTGGCGCTCGAGCAGGCCGCCATGACGTCCGTCGCCGAGGCCGCCACGCGCTGAATTGAGAAGAGACGGCGCGCGCCACATAGGACGCGCAGTCCGCCGCACGAGGAAACCGGAACCACCCAAGACTGAAGGGTCTCAAGACAATGGGCAGCACCGCAGCACACGCAGACCACGACCACACGCCCTCCGGCATCGGGCGCTGGCTTTTCTCGACGAACCACAAAGACATCGGAACGATGTACCTCATCTTCGCGATGGTCGCGGGCGTCATCGGCGGGGCTCTTTCGGTCGCCATGCGCCTCGAGCTACAAGAACCGGGCCTCCAGTACTTTTCCAATCCCCACATGTTCAACGTGTTCGTGACCGGGCACGGGCTGATCATGGTGTTCTTCATGGTCATGCCGTCGACGATGGGCGGGTTCGGCAATTGGTTCGTGCCGCTCATGATCGGCGCACCCGACATGGCCTTTCCGCGCATGAACAACGTGTCGTTCTGGCTGCTGCCGGTATCGCTCGCACTTCTGTTGACGTCGATGTTCGTCGAGGGACCGACCGGCATGCACGGCGTCGGCGCAGGTTGGACAGTCTATGCGCCGCTCTCGACTGCGGGCCATCCCGGCCCGGCAATGGACTTCGCCATTCTCGCGTTGCACGTGGCCGGCGCCTCGTCGATCCTCGGCGCCATAAACTTCATCACAACGATCTTCAACATGCGCGCGCCCGGCATGACGCTGCACAAGATGCCGCTCTTCGTGTGGTCGGTGCTGATCACGGCGTTCCTGTTGCTGCTCTCGCTGCCCGTTCTCGCCGGCGCGATCACGATGCTTCTCACCGACCGCAACTTCGGCACGACGTTCTTCGCGCCGGCCGGCGGCGGTGACCCGCTCCTTTATCAGCATCTCTTCTGGTTCTTCGGCCACCCGGAGGTCTACATCCTGATCCTGCCGGGCTTCGGCATGGTCAGCCACATCGTCTCGACTTTCTCCAGAAAGCCGATCTTCGGCTATCTCGGAATGGCCTACGCGATGGTCGCCATCGGCCTCGTCGGCTTCATCGTCTGGGCACATCACATGTACGCCGCCGGAATCGGCGTCAACACGCAGGCCTACTTCGTCTTCGCGACGATGGTGATCGCGGTGCCGACGGGAGTGAAGATCTTCTCGTGGATCGCCACCATGTGGGGCGGCTCCCTCTCCTTCCGCGTGCCCATGCTGTGGGCCTTGGGCTTCATCTTCCTGTTTACGGTCGGCGGCGTGACGGGTGTCATGCTGGCCAACGCCGGCATCGATCGCGCGCTGCACGACACCTACTACGTCGTCGCGCACTTCCACTATGTGCTGTCGCTCGGCGCCGTGTTCTCGATTTTCGCCGGCTACTACTACTGGTTCCCGAAGATGACCGGCTACATGTACTCGGAGTTCTGGGGCAAGGTGCACTTCTGGCTGTCCTTCGTCGGCGCCAACGTGCTCTTCTTCCCGCAGCACTTCCTCGGGCTCGCTGGCATGCCGCGTCGGTACGCGGACTATCCGGACGCGTACGCGTTCTGGAATCAGGTCTCGTCCATCGGGTCCTACATCACCGCGCTCGGCACGATCGTGTTCTTCCTCGGCCTCCTCGTGGCGCTGGCGCGGAAGGTTCCGGCCGGCAACAATCCTTGGGGCGCGTCCGCGACGACGCTCGAGTGGACCTTGCCGTCGCCGCCGCCTTTCCATTCCTACGAGACGCTTCCGCGCATCGCCGCCGGCGATCGTCACTGATGCGATGCGTCGCGGCGGCCGAGCGCAAGACAAGATCCGGTGGGCGGAGAGTTCCGCCCACTAAATGCAGTGGCCTAGAAGCGGGATCAACCCGGCGGTGACGACAAGCGGGAACGCCCGCGCGTGGAGGATCAGGGATGCAAGGGGCAAGTGCTCGAGGTGAGGCCGGTTCGGCGTTCGAGCCGTCGGTCGGCGATTTCTTTCAATTGCTGAAGCCGCGCGTGATGTCTCTCGTCGTCTTCACCGCGCTTGTCGGCATGGTCGCGGCCCCGGGCGGCATTCACCCCGTGCTCGGCATGATCGCTCTCCTCGCGATCGCCGTCGGCGCGGGCGCCTCAGGCGCCCTTAACATGTGGTACGAGGTCGATATCGACTCGCGTATGGCGCGCACGGCGTCGCGACCCATCCCGCGCGGGCACGTTACGGAAGACGAGGCGCTGACCTTTGGCGTCGTTCTGGCGATCGGCTCGGTCGTGACCTTGGGCGTCCTCATCAACTGGGTGGCCGGGTTCCTGCTCGCGCTCACCATCAGCTACTACGTCGTCATCTATACGATGTGGCTGAAGCGCCGGACGCCGCAGAATATCGTCATCGGTGGCGCCGCGGGTGCCTTCCCGCCCATGATCGGCTGGGCGGCGGTGACCGGCTCGGTCGCCGTCGAAAGCGTCGTCATGTTCCTCATCATCTTCATGTGGACACCGCCTCACTTCTGGGCGCTGGCACTGCTGCGCTGTCGGGACTATGAACGCGCCGGCGTGCCGATGCTGCCGGTGGTTGCCGGTCCCGCCGAGACGCGCCGCCAGATCCTCCTCTATTCGCTTCTCCTCGTACCGGTCGCCGTGATCCCGGTCTTTATTGGCCTCGGCGGCATGGCCTATGGTGCGGCATCGATCGCGCTCGGGGCGATCTTCCTCTGGCTCGCCTTCGACGTGTGGCGGATCACCGAAGGGCGCGCCGCCGATACGGCAGCGCGGCGCCTGTTCGGCTTCTCGATTTTCTATCTTTTTGGACTGTTCGCGGTGCTGCTCGCCGAACGCCTCGTCGGGCTCGGAGTAGCGGCATGAGCGGGACGGTGTGCGGAGCGGATGATGGCGGACGAGAGCGGCGACGAACGGCAACGCGCGCGGCGCCAGCGCCTGCGCTCGGTTGCGATCGCGCTCGCGCTCGGCTTCCTCGTCCTGCTCTTTTATGCTGCGACGATCATCCGGCTAGGCGGCAACGTCCTGAACCGGCCGCTTTGACAGAGGGCTCGACGTGGATCGCGTGAAGTCGGAAGACGGCAAGACGGACGCAGGCGCACCCCGCGCGGTGAAGCGCCGCGACGGCGCAGTCGTGCTCGCCTGCCTCGCCGCCGCGGCCAGCATGGGTGCGCTCTCCTATGCCGCCGTGCCGCTCTACAAGATGTTCTGCCAGGCGACCGGCTTCGGAGGGACGACCCAGAGGGCCGAGAAAGCCCCCGACGTTGTGCTTGACCGGGTGATCACGGTGCGTTTCGACGCCAACGTGACGCCGGGAATGGCCTGGTCCTTCGAGCCCGAGCAGCGGACCGTCGACGTCAAGGTCGGCCAGTCCACCCTCGCCTTCTATGCGGCGACGAACACCTCCGATCATCCGATCACCGGGACGGCGACGTTCAACGTCTCGCCGGACATCGCCGGAGGCTACTTCGCCAAGATCGAATGCTTCTGCTTCAAGGAGCAGCGGCTCGAGCCCGGCCAGCGGGTCGAGATGCCCGTCTCGTTCTTCATCGATCCCGAGATCGCAAAAGACCGCGACGCGACGAGCCTCAGGGAGATCACGCTATCCTACACCTTCTATCCGGTTGCGGAGCCGGCACGCGCCGAGGCTGTCGCCGGCAAGCGCAGGCAAGGGAGCTGACGTATGAGATTTCCGGCGACTGAGCCGGACTAAGCGAGAACGGTCGAGACCTGGTAGGCTCCGGCGCAATTATCAAGTCGCCGGGCCGAACGAAGGGCGAAGCCGAGGGAAGAGAGAACGGGGACCACGGGAGACGAGAATGGCCGACACGCATGCCAAGCACCACGACTACCACCTTGTAGACCCGAGCCCATGGCCGGCAACCGCAGCGATTTCGGCCCTCGTCACGGCCTTTGGATTGATCATCTGGATGCGCTCGATGGAGGGCTCGGAGGGTCTCTTCGGCATGAGGGGCCCGGTCGTGTTCGCCATCGGCGTCGCCGGGCTGATCGCGACCGCCTTCATGTGGTGGCGCGACGTCATCCGCGAGGCGCACAAGGGCGACCACACGCCGGTCGTGCAGCTCCACCTGCGCTACGGGATGATCCTCTTCATCGCCTCCGAGGTCATGTTCTTCGTCGCCTGGTTCTGGGCCTATTTCGACGCCTCGCTGTTTCCTGCCGACGTGCACACGATCAGCGACAGCGCCAAGGAAGTCGTCGGCATGGTCCAGCGCAACACGCTGTTCGGCGGTCAGTGGCCGCCGGTCCCCGTCGACACGACCGAGGCAACGCTCCCTGCCACTGGGGCGCCTATCCCGGGCTGGTTTCATGCGACGTTCGATCCGTGGAGCATTCCCCTTGTCAACACGCTGATCCTGCTCTCGTCGGGGTGCACGGTAACCTGGGCCCACCATTCGCTGCTCAAGAACGACCGTCGCGGGCTCATCATCGGCCTTGTGCTCACCGTCATCCTCGGCATGATCTTCACGGCGCTCCAGGCGTACGAGTATCAACACGCCGCGTTCAGCTACGGCGGACACATGTACGGCTCGACCTTCTTCATGGCGACGGGCTTCCACGGCGCGCACGTGATCATCGGCACGATCTTCCTCTTTGTGTGCCTGTTCCGTGCGCTGGCCGGCCACTTCACCCCGAAGCAGCATTTCGGCTTCGAGGCGGCGGCCTGGTACTGGCACTTCGTCGACGTGGTGTGGCTGTTCCTCTTCGCCTGCATCTACGTCTGGGGTGCGGGAGCCCATCCCGGCGCGGCTCACGTCGGCTGACGCCCACGAGCCAGGCACAATCTCGAAGGGCCTGCCCGAAGCTGGGCGGGCCCTTTCTCTTTGCTTGAGCCAGGAGCGGACCTGGGGCATGGTCCGCGCCCATGAATGCAACGCCCTCCCCGCCCATCCTTTTTCGCTCAGCGCTTCTCGGCCGTTGTCCGCGCTGCGGGATGGGGCCCTTGTTCAAGAATGTGCTCGAGCTCAAAGAGGGATGCCAGGGCTGCGGCTTGAGCTACAAGTTCATCGACACGGGCGACGGGCCCGCCGTGTTTGCGATTCTGATCCTCGGATTCCTCGTGCTGGGCCTCGCACTCTACGTGGAGTTCACGTACGCGCCGCCCGTCTGGGTTCATTTGGTCCTGTGGGGGCTCGTCACTCCGCTCCTGGCCCTTGGCCTCTTGCGCCTGCTCAAGTCGACGCTCATCGCGCTGCAGTGGAAGCACAAGGCCGAGGAAGGCCGCCTCGCCAAGGATTGAAGACGCAAGTCATGCTGGCGAAACTCCGCGATGCGCGACTGCTGTTGCCGCTTGTCATGACTGCGGCCGGGATGATCGTGCTCATCTCGCTCGGAAAATGGCAGCTCGACCGCAAGGCGTGGAAGGAGGAGCTTATCGCCGCGATCGAGTTCCGCACGAAGGCCGAACCGGTCGATCTCCTCTCGGCCTACTCGGCCTCCTATCAATCCGACATCGGCTTCGAATACATGCGCGTGAAAGTCCGTGGCCGATTTCACCATGACAAGGAGCGCTATTTCTATGCGCCGGACCCCGAGCTCGGACCCGGCGTTCACGTCTACACTCCCTTCGAGATCGAGGGAGGCGAAGGGATCCTGTTCGTCAACCGGGGCTATGTCCCCGAGGAGCTCCGGGCCCCCGACCGGCGTCCAGAGAGCCAGCTCGACGGCGAGGTCGAGATCACGGGTCTCTTGCGCGGGCCCGGGCAGCAGGGGTTTTTCACGCCCGACAACGACACCAAGGGCAACCTCTGGTACTGGCGCGACTTTTACGGTCTCTTTGCCTCGGCATTCGGCGACGGCAGACGCCCTTCTATTCCAGTCTTCCTCGACGCGGAAGGCGCGGCCCCCGGCGGCTGGCCCAAAGGCAGCGCGACGATTGTCGAGCTTCCGAACCGCCATTTCGAGTATGCGCTGACATGGTTCGGGCTTGC
Organism: uncultured Alphaproteobacteria bacterium; assembly: GCA_963740475.1. Lineage (GTDB taxonomy): Bacteria > Pseudomonadota > Alphaproteobacteria > Rhizobiales > Hyphomicrobiaceae > Hyphomicrobium_C. Next base: position 70,019 of record CAVUEM010000040.1, read on the forward strand.
GGGCGCGCTCGCCGCAGTGTTTGCCGTCTATGCGGCCTCCCGTCTCAAAGCGCCGGCCACGGGTCAAAGTTAACGGCCCGCGCGGCTTGCCGTAGCGACCGGTTTTTTTGTTTCGCCAAGATGCATTAGGGTGCATCGCGAGGCGGCACTTCCTCCTGCGAGGGCAAGGCTCGTGAACTACATTTCGACCAGAGGCGAGGCGGCGGGTCTCGGGTTCGAGGATGTCCTGCTCGCGGGCCTCGCCCGCGACGGCGGCCTTTACGTGCCGGAGACCTGGCCCAAGCTCTCGTTCGAGACGATCGCGGGCTTCGCCGGCCGCCCGTTCGCGGACGTGGCAGTCGAGGTCATCCATCCCTTTACCGCCGGAGCCGTGTCGCGCGATGAGCTCAAGCGGATGGCCGGCGAAGCCTACGCGAGCTTCGCCCATCCGGCCGTGACGCCGCTCGTGCAGATCGAGCCCAACACGTTCGTCCTCGAGCTGTTTCATGGCCCCACGCTCGCCTTCAAGGACGTGGCGATGCAGCTTCTCGCGCGCCTCATGGATCACGCGCTCAGCAAGCGCAAGGCGCGCGCGACCATCGTCGGCGCCACCTCCGGCGACACGGGCGGCGCGGCGATCGAGGCGTTCCGCGCCTCGCGGCGCACCGACGTGGTGATCCTGTTCCCCGACGGGCGCGTCTCGGACGTGCAGCGGCGCATGATGACGACGCCCACCGAGCCCAATATTCACTCCCTCGCCATCAAGGGCACGTTCGACGACTGCCAGAGCCTGGTCAAGGGCATGTTCAACGATCATGCCTTCCGCGAGCGGCTCGCGCTCTCGGGCGTGAACTCGATCAACTGGGCGCGGATTATCGCGCAGGTGACCTACTATTTCGCCGCCGCGGTTGCTCTCGGTGCGCCGCACCGCGCCATCACGTTCTCGGTGCCAACGGGAAACTTCGGCGACATCCTCGCCGGCTGGGTCGCCAAGCGCATGGGGCTGCCGATCGACCGCCTCGTGATCGCCGCCAACGCCAACGACATTCTGGCTCGCACGCATCGGACCGGCGCCTACGAGATGCGCGAGGTCGTCGCCACGTCGTCGCCGTCGATGGACATCCAGATCTCGTCGAATTTCGAGCGCTATCTCTTCGAGGCCTCGGGACGGGACGCGGTCGCGGTGCGCGCGGAGATGGCGTCCTTGAAGCAGTCCGGGCGCTTCGAGATCGGCAACGCTCTCCCGAGAATGCGCGAGGATTTCGATGCCGCCGCCGCAAGCGAGGCCGAGGTCGGCGACGCAATCCGCAAAGTCCGCGCCGCGAGCGGCTATCTCCTCGACCCGCATACGGCCTGCGCCTACGTTGCCCTCGAGCGCTGCCGCAAGCAAAGCGCAACGCCGGCCGTGATCCTCTCCACCGCCCACCCCGCGAAGTTTCCCGACGCCATGGAGGAGGTCACGGGAGAACGCCCACTCCTGCCGCCAAGATTTGCCTCGCTCTTGACCGATGAGGAGCGCTTTCGCGTCCTCCCCAACGACCTCGCCGCCGTCGAGGCCCATGTCGAGAGCGTAGCCCGTGCCGTGGGAGCCGGGGCCCAATGAGCGCCGAGATCACGGTGCTCGGCAACGGCCTGACCGTCGTCACGCACACCATGGCCCATCTCGAGACCACCTCTCTCGGGCTCTGGGTCGGTGTCGGCGCCCGCCACGAGACGCCCGCCGAGCACGGCATCTCGCACCTGATCGAGCACATGTCCTTCAAGGGCACGGCCAAGCGCTCGGCCCGCGTCATTGCCGAGGAGATCGAGGCGGTGGGAGGGGAGCTCAATGCGGCAACGGGTCTCGAGATGACCGCCTATTTCGCCCGTGTGCTCAAGGGCGACGAGGGAGTTGCCGTCGAGCTTCTGGCCGACATCCTGCTCGACTCGCGCTTCGCCCCCGAGGAGCTCGACCGGGAGCGGGAGGTAATCCTGCAGGAGATCGCCTCCGTCCGCGACAGCCCCGACGACATCGCCTACGAGCTCGCCCACGACGCGGCCTGGCCGGAACAGGCCGTTGGCCGCTCCATCCTCGGCACGCCCGGCAATATCAGGGCCTTCCAGGCCGCAGATCTCAAGCGCTTCCTCGACGGCCATTATGGGTCTGGAAACATGGTATTATCGGCCGCAGGCGCGGTCCGTCACGAGGCCATGGTCCGCCACGCTGAAGCCCTATTCGGGGGGCTCACTGGCCCGAGATTCGAGGCCGCACAAAGCGCGCGCTACGAGGGTGGCACGCGCTGGAACGCGAAGCGTTTCGAGCAGGCCCACGTGGTCCTCGCCTTCGAAGCGCCGTCGTATCGCGACCGCGATTTCTTCGCGGCCCAGGTGTTCTCAGGCCTTTTCGGCGGTGGGATGTCGTCCCGCCTGTTCCAGGAGGTCCGCGAGGCACGGGGGCTCTGCTACGCGATCTATTCGTCGGCGTGGGGCCTTAGGGACACGGGCATGTTCGCGGTTTACGCGGCAACGGGGGCAGAGACGATGGCCGAGCTCGTGGATGTGGTCGCAACCGAGCTCGAGCGCATGGGGCTCGGGGGCGCCACGCCCAACGAGATCGGGCGCGCCAAGGCCCAACTCAAGGCGGGCCTCCTCATGGGCCTCGAGCAGTCCTCCGCGCGCGCCGAGCAGATGGCGCGCCAGCTCCTCGGCCACGGCCGCCTAATCCCGACGGAGGAGCTGATGGCGCGCGTCGACGAGGTATCGGCCGACAGCGTGCGCACGTTCGCGCTGCGCCTAGCTGGCGTACATCCTTCCGTGGCAATCGTCGGCGCCGGCAAGCGGTCGGCCGAGTTTGCGAAGTCCGCCGAAGGACGCCTGGCCCACTCAGCCATGGAGGGCATCTCATGGCATTCCTGAGGGCCGGTCTCGTCTCGGACGGCGCCGTTCTGCAAGGGCGGCGCGTGTGGCTGAGGCCCTTGCAGATGAGCGACTATGGACCATGGGCCGAGCTCAGGGCCATGAGCCGGGTTCACCTCGAGCAATGGGAGCCGGCGTGGCCGCGCGACGATCTCTCGAAAAGCGCCTTTCGTCGGCGGCTGCGCCATTACCATCGCGAGGCGCGCGAGGACCTCGGCTACGCCTTCCTGATCTTCGAAGCCGACGGCAATGATCTCTTGGGCGGCCTCACGCTCTCGAACGTGCGGCGCGGCGTGACCCAGGCGGCCACGCTCGGCTATTGGCTCGGCGTGCCTCACGTCGGCCGCGGGTACATGACGGAGGCGGTCCGGATAGTTCTTCCCCATGCCTTCGAATCGCTGCGCCTGCATCGCGTCGAGGCTGCCGTGCAGCCCCATAACGAACCCTCCATCGCCGTCCTCGAGCGGGTCGGCTTCCAGCATGAGGGCCTTGCGCGCCGCTACCTCAAGATCAACAACGCGTGGCAGGATCATCTTCTCCTCGCGCTCCTCATCGACGATTGGCAGGCGCGGGAGAGGAAGCCCGCATGACTGCGCTGGCGCGAGACGGGCGGCACGTGGACCGGCGGCGGGGCGTGGCTTCCCTACCGGGCCTTATGGCGCTCGTCGTCGCCGCCCTCCTTGTCGTACTTGGTCCAGCCCCTGCACACGCGCTGAAAGCGATTGAGATTGCCGACCAGGAGCGCATCGAGCTGACCACGCTCGGCGACTTTTACGAGAGCCGCGGCGACAGCATTCAGATCGAGACCGCCGCCGGCGCCGACGGCATGGTCGCGCGCATGTCGGTCGCGGCATCGACGGCCGGCACCAATCCCAACTGGATCGTCTTTGCGCTCTCCAACTCGACCGACAAGCCGATCGAGCGCTGGCTTGCGGCAGACCGCTACAGCGTCATCGGCTCTGGTGCCGTGTGGCCGGACCTCGACGCGCGCCGCATCGAGGCCGTGACGCCGTCGGTCGGCTTTGTGCCCGAACGCGTCAAGAGCGACCGCGCCGATATCTTCCGCATCACGCTCGAGCCCGGGCAGACGATCACCTACGTCGCAGAGCTTTCCTCCGAGCGCTTCGTGCGAATTTACCTATGGAAGCCGCTCGACTACGAGCTCAAGATCGCCGATCGCCAGCTCTTCAACGGCATCATGCTCGGGCTGACGGGCCTGCTCGCGATCTTTCTCACCGCAATCTTCGCCGCCAATCACAAGCTCGTCTTTCCCGCCTCCGCTCTGGTCGCCTGGTGCACGCTCGCCTACCTCTGCGTCGATTTCGGCTTCTTCCACAAGCTGTTCCAGCTTCGCCCCGAAGGAAACGCGGTCTACCGGGCGGCAGCCGAGGCCTCGCTCGCTGCGAGCCTCGTCGTGTTCCTGCACATCTTCCTGCGCCTCGCCCTCTGGCACGGCCTGATCCGAATGCTGATCAGCGTCTGGCTCCTGGCCCAGCTGTCGTTGATCGCGGTCGCGGTCATCGACCCGCGGCTCGCCGCAACGTTCGCGCGTCTCTCCTTCCTCGGCATTGGCGCAATCGGCGCGGGCCTCATCATGTTCCTCGCGCTGCGCGGTCAGGACAGGGCGCTGTCCCTCATCCCGACGTGGATCCTGTTCCTGGTGTGGATCCTCGGCGCCGCCGTGACGCTCACCGGCCGACTCTCGGGAGACATAGCGGTCTCGGGCCTGGTGGCAGGTCTGGTCCTGATCCTGCTTCTCATCGGCTTTACGGTTACCCAGTACGCGTTCCGCTCGGCTTCGCCCGCCTATGCGGCCGCATCGTCCGAATTGCAGCTCCGATCGGTGGCGCTCGACGCCGCCGGCACCGCCGTGTGGGAGTGGAACGCCCGGCGCGACGAGATCAAGGTAAGCCCCATGATCGAATCCTCCCTTGGTCTCGTCTCGGGCGAGCTATCGGGAAGCGTCGAGGAATACTGCCACCATCTGCACCAGGCGGATCGGGAACGTTTCAAGCTTGCGCTGTGGTCCATGCAGGAGCGCAGCGACGGGCGCATTCACGCCGACTTCCGCTTGCGCCAGGCCGACAACAGCTATCGCTGGTTCGAGCTCGAGGCCGCCGCCGTGCCCGGCAACGATCCGAGGTCCTTGAAATGCGTTGGTCTCATGCGGGACGTGACCGACGCCAAGAGGGCGCACGAGCGGCTCCTGCACGACGCCATTCACGATAGCCTCACAGGACTCCCGAACCGCGCCCTGATGCTCGACCGGCTCGAGGTGGCGATGAAGCGGGCGAAGGCCGAGCCGCAGATTCGGCCGGGCCTGTTGTCGATCGACATCGACAAGTTCAAGGCCGTCAACTCGTCGCTCGGGCTCGTCGTCGGCGACAGCCTGCTTCTCACCGTCGCGCGGCGTCTCCAACGCCATCTCTCACCGCACGATACGCTCGCTCGGATCGGCGGCGACCAGTTCGCGATCCTCGTCGTGGCGGACCAGTCGCCGGCAGAGCTCGAAGCTCTCGGCGAGCGCATTCGCCGCTCGCTGCGCTCCCCGATCAAGATTGCGGGCCAGGAGATCGTGCTGACGGGCTCGGTCGGCATCGCCGCCTACGACGGCACCGAGACGGGCCACGACGACCTTCTGAGGAAGGCCGAGATCGCCATGTACCGCTCCAAGCGGTCCGGCGCCGACAGGATCGAGACCTTCCGGCCCGACATGCGCGCCGACCGCGACGAGCGGATCGCCCTCGAAAGCGACCTCAACAAAGCTCTCGAGAAGAACCAGCTCAAGGTGCTCTATCAGCCGATCATCTACCTTCCAACCGAGGAGCTTGCCGGCTTCGAGGCTCTCATCCGGTGGGACCATCCGAGGCTCGGCACCATAAACCCCACGTCCTTCGTGCCGCTCGCGGAAGAGTCCAACTTGATCGTCAAGCTCGGGGCGCATGTGCTGACGCGGGCGGTCGCCGATGCCGCCGTCTGGCAGAAGGCGCTGCCTCGCTCCGAGAAGCGTCTTTTCGTCAGCGTCAACATCTCGAGCCGTCACCTCTTCCGCCAGGATCTCATCCACGAAATTCGCCACATCCTTGGCCGCAGTGCGATGCCCAAGGGCTCGCTCAAGCTCGAGATCAGCGAGCCGCTCGTCATGGAGAACCCCGAGCAGGCAACCGAGATCCTCGAGTGGCTCAAGGGTGCAGGCGCCGATCTCGTGCTCGACGATTTCGGCACAGGATATTCGTCGGTCGCCTACCTGCACCGGTTCGCCTTCGACACAATCAAGATCGACCGGGCCTCGATTCAATCGAGCGGCGGCCGCGAGGGCGACGGCTTCGTCGTCGTTCGCTCCATGGTCGCCTTCGCCCATGAGCTCGGAAAGACCGTCGTCGCCGAAGGCGTCGAGAACGCCGACGAGGTCGGCTTGCTGCGCTCGATCGACTGCGAATACGCCGAAGGCCCCTACTACGGCGATGCGATCCCCGAGGGCGAGGTCATCCAGCTCCTGAGGCTCGTTGCAAAGTCCGAAAGCAAGCTCCAGCCTCGCGGTCTTTTCCGTGCCAAACCCAAAAAGAAAAGAGGCCAGCGCCCTGCCGACCGGCCTTCGGCCGTGGTCGCCGCGTCAACGCCTGTCGCCGGACCTGCACCCACCAACGGCGCGGCGAGCCCTCCGCCGTCGGCCGCTCCGGACCTGCCTGCCGCTCCAGCGCGCCCGCCAGCCGCGCTTCCGGGCAGCGCGATCCGTCCTCTTGCGCGCCCGCAGTCGCCACTGGCGGCCACCGGCCCCGGACGCAGCGAGACTGCCCCGCGTACTCCGGCGCCGGCCGTGGTGCGGCCACCGGCGGCGGCTACCGCGTCGCCGGTGCTGGCGCCGCTTCCACCGGCTCCCCTAGCCGGGCGGGGCGTCCCGCCGCCGCCCGCCGCCTCTCAGAGGAGAACTGCTCCTCCGCAACCGGTCCACGCCGCACCGCCTCCTCCGGCGCCATTCGTCCCGCCCCAATTGGCCGGATCGGGCGGCCGCGCCGAGCGCTCGGGTCCGCCACCTATCCCACCGGCTGGAGCGGCACTGCCGGTTTCCGCTGAGCCTCTTCCCTGGCCGAATGCGATGGGGACGGCTGGCGGACCTCAGCCCGCCCACGTCCCGCAGAACGGAGCTCGTCCGCCTGCGCCTATGATCGCCGCGGTTGCGCCCGCGCCGAACGCGAGCCCGACGCCCACTCTGCAAGCCGTCCCGCCGCCGGACGATACTCTGCCGCCAGAGTACCAAAAGCTCCCACCGGCAATTGCCGAGAGCCTGGCGCGGCTCGCAGGAGCTGTTTTCAAACCGAAAAACTGAGCGAGAGGCGTCCCGGCGACCGATACGCGTCAGGCGTGGCCGGCGTCGCTCACCAGGTGCGAGGGGTCGATGCCGATCTTGGCGAGCGCACGGACGTACTTCGATTCCAGATCGGGATCGAAGATGAGGTCGGTGTCGGCGGGGCAATGCAGCCAGCCGTTTGCTTGGATCTCCGTCTCGAGCTGCCCGGCCGACCAGCCCGCATAGCCGAGCGCGAGCATCGAGCGGACAGGGCCTTCGCCTGCGGCGATTGCCTTCAAAATGTCGATGGAAGCGGTGAGACTTACGTCACGGTCGATCGGCAGCGTCGAATTGTTGACGAAATAGTCGGACGTGTGCAGCACGAAGCCGCGCCCCGTCTCGACCGGGCCACCGACGTGAACGTGGCGCTCCAAGAGGTCGTTCGAGATTCCATCCTCGGCGCCGCGCGGGACGATGCCAAGGCGCTCGAGCAGGTCGGGAAAGCTGATGTGATTGGCGCGGTGATTGATGATGAGCCCCATCGCGCCGTCGTCCGAATGGGCGCACATGTAGATGACCGAGCGCTGAAAGCGGCGATCCGACATCAAAGGCATCGCCATGAGCAGCTGCCCCTTGAGGTAGCCGTCTGCAGGCTTCCTGCGCCTGGGTTTCTGGCTCGTCATGTGCAAAGACTACCGCCGGGGCCGCTCACCTGTGAAGCACTGAATTTGGCCGAAGCGACCCCCATATTACGCTCCGGCACGACGCATGAAACGGTGTCTGTGCGACGTACTTGACTTGACGGCTCTTCCCCAATCTTTTGGCGGCAGAACGCGGTCATTGCGAGGTAAAGGTTGATGGCACGGCGGGCCGCTGCGGCACTAGCATTTGCGCTTCTTACGGCACAGGGTTCAGTCGCCGCGGTGGCGGCCCTCGAATCCGCATGGCTCGACGGCTACAAGACCCGCACGCGTCTCCTCGCCGGAAGCGCCGGCGAGCCGGCGCGACGCCTCGCGTTCGTAGAGATCGAGATGCCGGACGGGTGGAAGACCTATTGGCGCAATCCCGGCGATGCCGGCGGCTTGCCGCCGACGTTCGACTGGGGGAAATCGGAGAACCTCGCTCAGGCAACCGTGCTCTACCCGGCGCCGCACCGGCTCTCGGACCGGTCCGGCGATACCATAGGCTACAAATCTCGCGTGATCTTCCCCGTCGAGATCGCGGCGACCGACCCGTCACAGCCGATCGCCCTTGCCGTGCGCATGGCGTACGGCATCTGCAAGGACATCTGCGTGCCGGTCGATGCCGAGCTAGCTCTCGAGGTTCCTGCTGGTGCCCTCGCTGCCGCGCCGCCCGCAGCGCTGGCGGCGCTCGAGGCGGTTCCCCGTGGCGAGGGCGAGCACAGGCCCTCCGACCCCGAGCTCAAGCGCGCGGACGTTAAGCGCGACGGCGCCGTGCCGCGTCTCGTCCTCGAGGCGGACTTTCATGGCGACGCCTCTGGCGCCGATGTCTTCCTCGACGCGCCCGACGGGCTCTACGTTCCGATGCCGGCCCGGACAGCCGATCTCGGCGGCGGCAAGCTCACCTTCGAGACGGAGCTTGGCGAAAACGTCGAGCTCGCGGCGCTCAAAGGGAAGCCGATCACAGCTACGCTCGTCGGCAAAGCGGGCGCCTCGGTTGCGACGTTCAAGATCGACTAGGTCCAACCCAAAGTCTCTTTGACGAGGCCCAATTGAAGGAATCTAGCCCATGACGATCAAGGTCGGCGACCGCCTGCCGCAAGCCAAGTTCACTGTCATGGGACCAGACGGTCCAAAACCGATGACGGCGGACGAGGCGCTCAAGGGAAAGAAGGCCGTTCTCTTCGCCGTTCCCGGGGCCTTCACGCCAACGTGCAGCGAGCAGCACCTGCCGGGCTTCGTCAACCATGCCGCTGAGCTCGTGCAGAAGGGCGCCGAGGTCATCGCCTGCACGGCCGTGAACGATATCTTCGTTCTGAGCGCCTGGGCCAAGGCGCGGGGCGCCGACGGCAAGATCGTCATGCTCGCCGACGGCAACGGCGACTTCGCGAAGGCGGTCGGCCTCGACGTCGACCTCTCGGGCTTCGGCCTCGGCACGCGGTCGAAACGCTACGCTATGATCGTCGACGATCTCGTCGTCAAATACCTGGCCGTCGAGGACGCACCCCCTCATCACGAGAAGGCTACGGCCGAGAAGCTTCTCGCCGCGCTTTAGTCGGTTCTCAACTAGTCCGCCGCGCCGGGCATCTTCAGAAACGGCTTCATGCCCGCCCGCGCCAGGGCATCGGCCCGCTCATTCTCGGGGTGGCCGGCGTGCCCCTTTACCCAGTGCCAGGTGACGTGATGGCGCTCGAGCGCGCGCTCGAGCCGTTGCCACAGCTCGAGGTTCTTCACCGGCTTCTTGTCGGCGGTGCGCCAGCCGTTGCGCTTCCAGGCGTGGATCCATTCGTTGATGCCGTTCCTGAGATAGGCGCTGTCGGTGTAGAGATCGGCTTCGCTCGGACGCTTCAAGGCCTCGAGAGCGGAGATCGCCGCCAAGAGCTCCATGCGGTTGTTCGTCGTCAGCACCTCGCCGCCCTTGAGCTCCTTCTCGTGCTCGCCGTAGACGAGGAGTGCACCCCAGCCGCCGGGCCCCGGGTTCCCGGAGCAGGCCCCGTCAGTGTAGATGGCGACCGCCTTCGCACGCTTCGTCATGGCGTGCCCTCGAGCCCGAAATCGCCGATTGCGCGAACGCCCTGATGGAAGCGGAGCCGGCGCAGATAGGCGACAGGGTCGTGCGGCTTGACGAGCGCGTCCTTCGCAGTGTGCAGCCAATCGTAAGACCGCGTCAGCAGGAATCGCAGCGCGGCGCCCCGCGCGAGCGTCGGCATCGCCGCGCATTCGGCGAGCGTCAGCGGCCGCGCTTCACGATAAGCCTTGAGCAGCGCGCGTCCCTTGGTGACGTTGAAGGAATAGTCCGGCTCGAAGCACCATGCGTTCAAGCAGACGGCGATGTCGTAGGCGAGCGCATCGTTGCACGCAAAATAGAAATCGATGAGGCCGGACAGCCGGTCGCCGAGAAAGAAGACGTTGTCGGGGAAGAGGTCCGCGTGAATGACGCCTTGCGGCAATCCGGCCGGCCAGTAGGTCTCGAGGTGGACCAGCTCCGTGTCGATGATCTTTCCGAGCCCGGGCGAGACTTCGTCGGCCCGCCCAGCGAATCGCTCGAACAGCGCGCGCCAGCCGTCGAGGCCGAGCGCGTTGCGGCGCTGAACCCTAAAGCTCGCGCCGGCAAGGTGCAGCTCGGCCAACGCACGGCCCACGGCGGCGCAATGCTCGGGCCTTGGCTTGCGAATCCAGAGCCCTTCGAGAAAGGTCACGATCGCCGCGGCGCGGCCGGCGACCTCGCTGACATTGCGCCCCGAGCCAGTACGAACCGGAACTGGGCACGATACGCCGCGGCCGGCGAGATGCTCCATGAGCCCGAGGAAGAACGGCAGATCATCCCGCGCCACGCGCTTCTCATAGAGCGTCAGGATGTAGCTCCCAGCGGACGTGTGGACGAAGTAGTTGGTGTTCTCGACGCCCTCGGCGATGCCTTTGAATGAGAGGAGTTGGCCGAGTCCGTAATCGGCGACGACACGGCCGAGATCCTCGTCCGTCACTTCGGTGTATACGGCCATCGCCTTCGTTCCTTCGAGCCGACGCAGAGAGGCGCGCTTCACGCCCCCGCCGCTGCGCGCAGCTCGCGCGGCACGTTGAAGGCGACCCGCTCGTCGGCCGTCGCCACCGTCTCGGTCGTGACCTCGAAGCGCGTCTTCAAGGCGCCGATCACCTCGTCGACCAGGCTCTCCGGCGCCGAGGCGCCCGCCGTCACGCCGAGCGTGCGGATTCCGGTAAGCTCCACCCAGGGCATGTCGCCGGCGCGCTCGATGAGGCGCGCACGCGGGCATCCCGCGCGCTCGGCGACCTCCACCAGTCGCACCGAGTTGGACGAATTCGGCGCGCCGACGACGAGCAGCATCTCGATGCGCTGCGCAATCGCCTTGACGGCGGCCTGGCGGTTGGTCGTGGCGTAGCAGATGTCTTGCGAGCGTGGGCCCGAGACCGACGGAAAGCGCTCCTTGAGCACGCCGACGATCTCGGCCGTGTCGTCGACAGAAAGGGTCGTCTGCGTGACGTAGGAGAGCGTCTCGGGATCGCGCGGCGCGAACGATTGAGCCTCTTCGACGGTCTCGATCAGAGTGACGGCCCCCTTCGGGAGCTGGCCGAGCGTGCCCGCGACTTCGGGATGCCCCGCGTGCCCGATCAGGATGATGTCGCGGCCCTGCTCGTGATGGCGGGCCGCCTCCATGTGCACCTTGAAGACGAGCGGACAGGTCGCGTCTATGGCGAAGAGATTGCGGAACCGGGCGGCGGCGACCACCGACTTGGGAACGCCATGTGCTGAAAAGATCACAGGCTGATTGGTTTCTGGTATCTCGCTGAGCTCCTCCACAAAAACGGCACCTTTGGCTTTGAGGCTTTCCACGACGAATCGATTGTGAACGATCTCGTGACGCACGTAGACGGGGGCGCCGAATTTCACCAGGGCCAGCTCGACGATTTGTATGGCCCTCTCGACGCCGGCACAAAAGCCTCGCGGCGCGGCGAGCAGGACCGTCAGCGCGGGGCGCCCGGCGAGGCTTCCATGGGACAGGGGTCTCTCGGATGACATCAGGGTTCGATCCCAGTTCTGACTTCAGGGGCCGTGCACACGCGCGCGCTTTGCCGGAACCCCGCGGAGGTGATAGATTTTGACTCGGGTGTCCAAAGCAAGCCCCCTCGCGGGGGGCAGGGGAATGACCACGCCTCAGCCTCGGAAACGGCTGGATTATGGGGACTGGCGGTCCGCGGCGCAATCCATGGTTGGCGCCGCGCGCGGGTTTTTGGCGAATTTTATCGCATTAGCTCTCTTATGCAGCCTGGCCGGGTGCGGTGTTTCGTCCATGACCTCGGGCCTCGGCTCGAGCATCTTCGGTGGATCGTCGCCGTCGGCCGGCGGCGAGCCTCAAGGCGTGAGCGAAGCGCAGCTCCTTGCTGCGGCGCAGTCGAGCGACAGTCTTGCCCTCAACGACGCCACCACTCCGGGTTGTCCCAAGTTCGTCGTGTGGCCGCGCGACAATACGCTCACCATCTACGAGCCCGGACGGGTCGGTGACGGCTTGGGCATCATCCACCGTGGCGAAATTACGAAGACCGCGCGCGAGTGTTTCGTCGAGGCCGGGCGCGTCACGGTTCGCTATGGCTTCTCGGGACGGATCCTGCTCGGCCCGCGCGGCCAGTCCGGACCGATCACACTCCCCGTCAACGTGTTCGTGACCGACGCCAAGCGCGAGAAGATCGCGAGCGACAGTCTCAAGGTCGACACGATCGTCGCCGTCGACAACCCGATCGGGTATTTCTCGGCCGTCCGCACGGTGACCTTCCCCGTGCCGGAAGGCGCGCGCCCCGGCGAGTTCGAGATCTTCGTCGGCTTCGAGCGCAATACGCCGAACTCCGGCTAACGGGCCCCACTCGAGCTCCGTTCGCGATCCAACCCCGTACCGGGATCCCCTTGAGCGATTTCAGGTCCATGCGACTGCTTGCCGCCGTCCTTGTGTTCGCTCTTCTCGCTTCCTGCCCGCCTCAGGCTCGCGCGGGCGAGCGTCTTGCGGCGCCCGATGCCGGCGCTCGCTACGGACAAGCCCTTGGCGTCGCCATCGTCTGCTACGGGCTAAAGACCACACCCAGGGTCGACGCTCTGAAGTCAACATACGCTGGCGGGGACCGAGCTGCATTCAAGTCCGCGGCGGACGAGGTTATCGCCGGCTGGCAGGAGGCGCGGGGCTGCAGGCTCGCCGGCGGCCCCAACGAGTGCCGCCTCAGCATAGAGTGGAGCTGCCGCGAGGCGCTCGGCGAGATCGGCCCGGAGGGACAAAGCTCCCGGGTCTGATCCAGCCCATCCAATAAACGGCTGAATACTGTGGCTATTTTGCCGCGGGCACGTGGATGGCAGCCGGTTGTTGTGAAGAGGTGAAGATTGCCCGTTTTGCTTCACACTGGCCATGTAGTGTATTCCCTGGAAGCTCGCTAATTCCGGCACTGATGTTAAAATCTCTCGAGCTTCGTGCGGATTGTCGGAGGCATGAACGTGCAACGCGATCGATATGTGTCCTGGCGCATCGCCTTGGCGGCTGCGGTCCTCATGGCTTTGCCCCTGTCGGCCCGGGCGGACAGCCCCTTTGCGGCACTCGACGGCGCCTGGAGCGGCATGGGCAACGTCAAGCTCGAAAGCGGCAAGACGGAGCGCCTGAAGTGCAAGGGCTACTACAATGCGAAGGCCGGCGGGTCCGGATTGACCATCGCCATCGACTGCGGCAATCCCTCGTTCCGGATTAACATGCGGGCGAACTTGGCCTACGCCAACGGCGAGGTGTCCGGATCGTGGGAAGAGCGCGAATTCAACCAGGCCGGCAGCGTCACCGGCAAGGCCACCCCATCGCGTCTCTCGCTGACATTCAGCGGCGGGGTGTCGGGCTCCATGTCGATTTCCATGGCCGGGAGCAGCCAGTCGGTGTCCATTTCAACGGGCGGGCCCGGCTTTACGGGTGTGAGCCTCCAGTTCGCCAAATCAGGGTAAGATCGTCTCACACACGTCCAGCCGAGAGCCCTTCTGGAGGACCAATGACGCGACGAATCGCCTGCATCGCCCTAGGAGTTGCCGTGCTTGGAGCGTCCTATGACGATGCCGCCGCCGGTTTCTTGCGGCGCGCTCCCGAGGGCGACTACGCCGTCGCGGTAAGCCGCCACGGCAACGGCACCGTCTCGGGACCCGTCCGCAAGACGCGGACCGGCTACGAGGTCCGCCTACCGGGCGGCACCTGGATCGGCTGCCGAACAACCTGCTCGGAAACGCTCAGGGTCCAAACGGTCGATTTCTTCGAGAACGAGGGGCGGCTCGCAGGCTACGGTACGATGCAGAATGAGTGCGGCATCTTCGGCTGCCTCGATTGGGGACGCGGCTGGTAGGCCGCTGCTTCGGCACAGCTAGCGAATAAACGGATTCGAGCGGCGTTCCGCGCCGATCGTGCTCGTCGGTCCGTGCCCGCAGATGAAGGCGAGATCGTCGCCGAGCGGGAAAAGCTTGGTCTTGATGGCGTTTATCAGTGCATCGTGATCGCCGTAGGGGAAGTCCGTGCGCCCGATCGAGCCGCGAAAGAGGACGTCGCCAACGAGAGCAAACCGCTGTGCCCCGTTGACGAGCACAACCGAGCCCGGAGAATGGCCGGGGCAGTGCAGCACGTCGAACGCATGGCCTGCGACCGTCACGTGGTCGCCTTCCTCGAGCCAGCGGTCGGGCTCCACTCGCCGCGCTGCAATACCGTAGGCGCGGCCCTGCGCCTCGAGATTGTCGAGCAGTATCCGGTCAGCGCGATGGGGGCCTTCGATCTTCACGCCGAGCTCGGCACGCAGCTCATCGGCCCCGCCCGCATGGTCGATGTGGCCGTGTGTGAGGATGATCTTCTCGGGCGTCATCCCGACCTCGCCGATGGCGCCCTTGATCACGTCGAGATCGCCGCCGGGGTCGACGACGGCCCCGATCATCGTTGAGGGGTCCCATAGAAGGGTGCAATTTTGCTCGAAGGGCGTGACGGGTACGATCGCCGCCTTGAGCCCGACGCGCGCAGCGCCCAGCTTGTCCTTTTCTGTAGTTGCCGGCTTGGTCATCGATCAATCGCCTCGGGCACCGTCATTGCTCAATCCCATAGACGACTTGGCGCCGGCGGGCCAGCGCGGGCTGACGCCCTGCCTGCGCCGGTGTAAACTGGCTGCGGGAGCATTTCATAGCCAGGCCGGATTGACACATGAACCTTAGAGAGATGCGCTTTGCGCGGATCGAGGGGACCGAGGTCTTGGTTCAGGTCCACTCGGCGGCCGAGGCGCGGACGGCGATCCGCGAGCTGAAGCACAAGAAGAAGGAGCTCAACATCCTGAGACGGCGCCTCAAGAAGGCACAGCAGACAGAGGCGCGGGCGCACGAGCGTCGCACTCGCGAGGCCGCCGCTCAGGCCCGCCGGAAGGGAATTGTCGCTACGCTGCGGCGCATTTCGGGCGCCTTTCGCAACAGCAAGCCGCAAGCCGATCTCCAGGCGATTGAGCGCGACATCGATCAAACCGACGAGATTCTGCACAACATCGACAGCTGCATCGTCCAGCTCGAGGGCAAGCTGCTCGTGTGAGCGCCGACTGACGATCTGCGAGTTCGCTCGGTAATCGCCGAATCGCGGCCCCCAGGTTGCCAAATTGAGGGTGTTACCTTCTTGCCGGGATCACGGTTGGCGTTCGCTCTAACTAATTGAATTAGCTAGAGCAAAAGAAAGCCTCGTCGGGGGAGAATAATCCATGGCTTGCGCCGTTGTCTTTCATGATCGCGGAGAGGGGGGCCCGTGATGGAGGACGTCCGGTCGCGGGTCGTCGAGCTGCTTCCGCGTCTGCGGAGGTTCGCTTACGCGCTGACGCGCGATCTCGATCTAGCGGACGACCTCGTTCAAGACACGTGCGAGCGGGCGCTTTCCCGCCTGGATCAATGGGAGGCCGGGACACGGCTCGATAGCTGGATGTACCGGATCGCTCAGAACCTTTGGCTCGACCGATATCGCGCGCGGAAAGGAAGGCAAACGGCGGGCTTGGACGAAGCGGAAAATCTCGCCGGGGAAGACGGGAGATCCGTGGTGGAGAACAGGATGACGCTCGCTTCGGTGAATGAGGGCATCGGCCGTCTCCCGGCCGAGCAGCAGGTGCTCATCGCCATGGTGTGCGTCGAGGGGCTTTCATATAAGGAGGCGGCGAAAATACTGGAAATCCCCATCGGAACGGTGATGAGCCGCCTGGCCCGAGCGCGCCAGGCCCTCTATGCCGTCATGATCGAGGGACAACCAGCCCACGCCACCTCGGTTCGGGAGCGTTAGATGGTATTTGTTCCTGACGAAATGCTGATGGCGTATGCCGACGGCGAGCTTGCAGCAGATGACCGCCGGCAATTGGAAGCGATGCTCGCGGTCGACCAGGAGCTGTGCACGCGGCTCGCGCCGTTCACGGCAACCGGGGCAAATCTTGCCAACGTCTTTGTGAGGCCAATGCGCGAGCCGGTCCCGGCGCAACTCATCATCGCCGTCGACGCGGCCTTGCGGGCCAGTGGAGCCGCCGCGGCGCGCAGCGCTGGCCGTGGCTCTAGAGAGAGAGGATTTCTCGAGCGGGCACGTATGGCCCTGCTCGAGAGCCAGTTTCGATTGACGGGTCCCGCCTTCGCACTCGCCTGTGCCGGACTGCTTATCGCGGGCGGAGCATCGGGCTGGGCGCTCAAGGCAACGATCGACCCGGGTGGGCCGGAGACGTCCGCCGTGCTCACCGACGCGGCTGGCCTTTACGCGTCAGCCGAGTTGCGGGCGGCGCTCGATTCACTGCCAAGCGCGCACGTATCGCGGCTGGAGTCGGGCGCGACGATCTCGCCGACACTCTCTTTCAAGGACCACGGCCAAAGGTTCTGCCGCACGTACGTCATCGATACAGGCAAAGACGTGGGATTGGCGGGCGTAGCGTGCCGAACGGATCAGGCGGCCTGGCGCATTCCCGTGCAAGCCGAGCTCGCGCTCCCCGCGCCGCCCGCCGCGGGCCCTCACGCGGGCCCTCATGTGTCGGCCGATGGTGATGCGCCGAGATCGCCTGTCGTCGAGAAATTCCTCGACGGCGTCATCGACGGAGATCCCTTGGGCCCGGAGCAGGAGGCAGCGGCCATAGCCGGTGGCTGGACCCGCAACGGCAAGTAAGCTCGAAAAGGGCTGAAACCATGATGGCACGTAGCGTTGAGCCTGACGATATTGGACGACGAGAGGCGACGCGGCCTTGCCCCGGCCGCGCGTTGGGGAGCGCCCCTCGCTCAAGTTGACGGTATCGCTGCGCAAGCCGCCCCGCACAGGTTTGTGCCGCGCCACCGTCGAACTGGTGATGGCCTGCGAGCCCTCCAAGGGCCATTGCCGAGATGGAGGTCCGACTGCAATCCGCACCAAAAGCCCCCGCTTCGGTCGGCAGCGCAGACGGACCTCCCTCGAATTGCAAGAGCGAGTCGTGAGCAGGCGGCTCACGTCACCACGATGTCTTGTCGGTTGCCCCGACCGCCATGGGGACCGGCAACGGCACGCTGATATCGCGCGCCACCACGCCTGGGCCCGCGGAGCAAGTCTCGGGTGCGAGCACCAAGCCTTGGCCATAGATGGGGTCGCGCCCGCTCGGCCCTAGGTCCTGAAGCTTGAACCGTCTTATGAACTCGGCCTTCGACAATCCCGACGACTTGAGCTGCGGCTGCGAGGCGACGATTGCGGTCACGAACGGTGCGGCGAAGGAGGTGCCCGTGCGGTACCCCTCCTTGGACTTGGGCAGCGCCGTCCAAATTTCGACTCCCGGCGCGGCGAGATCGACGTAGGAGCCTCGGTTGGCATAGCGGTAACCGCCCATCTTCCTGTCGACCGCGGTAACGGCGATGACTTGGCTATAGGCTGCCGGATAGGCGGGCGGTGCGGTAGGTCCCTGATTGCCGGCTGCGGCGACGAACACGACGCCCCGCTTCTGCATGGCGACGATAGCGTTCGCGAACAGGGGATCGCGCGGCCCGGAGAAGCTCATGTTGACGTATTGGACACCCTGCCCGTCGAGCCAGTTCAAGGCATTGAGCAGATTGACCGTGCTCGTCGACGCGTTCCCATGCTCGTCGCTGCTGAAAGCCGCAGCGAGCTGAAATTCGGCGTCGGGAATGAGCCCCGGCGTGCCGCTGCTCGAATCTCCGGCGAGGATCGACAGGATCGCCGTCCCGTGCCAATCGTGCGGAGACGGCTTCTCGGTGTCGAGGAAATGGCCAAGGCGCCATTTCAGATTCCGGAACGTCGGATGCGTGATGTCGAAGGACGTGTCGATGACGCCGATCTTCGCGCCCTGTGCGCAGGTCTTCAGCGCCGACTTCCAATGGATGAGCGTGGGGCCGAAGCAGCGGTCGTCGCCGCACGTATCGCCGGCACGCGCGCGAATGTCGCTATCGCCCTCGCTTCGGCTCTCCGTTCGCGCTCCCTGTGTGTCATACATCCGGTAGACGTAGTTCGGGCTGAATACGTCCGAAGGCATCTGCTGGCGGAGCACCTGCTGCGCGGCGGCAACGTCCATGGTCGCGGGGATCTGGAGGCGGCTCACGGTGAGATTGAGACGCGGCAACACTTGTCTCGATGTCTCTCTGAAGCCGAGCTTGCTGATCTGGCCGAGCTTCGCCGGCGTGAGATTCGTGGCCACCATCTCGCGCGACCTGAACGGCGGCAGCTGGTTGAACCCCAGAAGATCGTCCAACGGCGGGGGCCCCGTGGGGCGCTTCTTGGACTTCTGAATCCTTGTCGTCCTTCTTTGCGGTCTTGGTTTCGGACGTGGTCTTCTGCACCGTCTTGGTGCCGGAGCTTTGGCCCGACGCCGCGGTGTTGTTGGAGGTGCCGCCCGCGCCTGCCGCGTTGCCGCCGCCTGGGGATTGGGAGCCCTGGTCCGCGCCATCATCGACCATGGCAGCGGCGATCGAGGACCATGCCGGCAAGGTCTGTATCGCCTGCTCGGCGTTCTTCTCGTCCTCGCCGGACGCTGGCGTTCCGCTACTTGGGGCGGGAAGTGGGGCGGGTTCCGGCGGCGAGGCCTCGTTCGCGACCTCGGCGGTGCCAGTCTCGATCTCTTGCGGTGGAACCGCCGCCGGCGCTGTCTCCACTGGCGGCTCGTCTTGGAACCGTTGCGGCTGCTGAGATCCTTGCGCTGTTCGACTCTCGCCGGCGGCCCCTCTTGCCGGCGAATCACCGTCTTGTCTGTCTCTTCGACGCTGTCTGTCCTGCCCCGGCGGCTGGTCCGACCCTTGGGTTCTCCAACCGGAATTCGTGCCCATCGTCCTATCGTCCGGCTCTCTGAACGAGGGTAGCGCCGTTCTCGTCTGCTGATCCCCTGCTCCAATGTCCCGGATCTGTGTTCCTGGTTGCTGTTGCGGAGGCGCGTTCGGAATCTCCTGCGCCGTCTGCGGTGGTTGAGTTTGGATCTGGGGCGGGCCACTCGACGTCGCTGCCCGCTGGGTCACCGCTTGATCCGGCGGGACCTGCGGCTGGGCGAGAGGATCCGGGGGGCTCTGCAATCGTCCTACCCCGCCAGCCGGCCGGTTCGTAGCGCTCTGCTGATCGCGCGTCCGCGCCTGAGCCTGGGTATCTGCACGTTGCCTCGCTTCAAGCCTGGCCTGCTGCTCGGCCTGCCTCGAGCGTTCGCGCGCTTCGGCATCCGCTGCCCTCTGGGCTTGCTCCTGCTGGCGGCGTGCCTCCGCGTCCGCTGCCCTCTGCGCTTGCTCGGCTTCCCTCTGCTGGCGGCGCGCTTCCGCGTCCGCTGCCCTCTGCGCTTGCTCGGCTTCCCTTTGCTGGCGGCGCGCTTCCGCGTCCGCCGCCCTCTGCGCTTGCTCCTGCTGGCGGCGCGCTTCCGCTTCCGCCGCTCTCCGCGCTTGCTCGGCTTCCCTCTGCTGGCGGCGCGCTTCGGCCTCCGCTGCCCTTTGCGCCTCGCGGGCAAGACGCTCGGCCTCCCTCTGCTGTTGCCGAGCAAGCCTTTCCGCTTCTCTCTGCTGGCGGAGGATCTCCCGCTGGGCTGCCTGCTGCTGTCTCTGCAGCTCCCTAGTTGCCGCGTCATTGCCAGCGGCGGTGGCGCGCTGCGGAAGTGCACTCGTGGCCAGCGTCAACACCACGAGCCCACAAATCGCCGGTCCTGCGAGGAATTGGAGGAGCGTAAGCGCCGCAGCACCTTGCGCAAGGCCGCGACAAAGGCAGCGCAATCTGGATGCACATGAACGCATGAAAATCCCCCCCGACGTCCAAGTATCGCGAATTGTTTAAGGCTACGGCACCTCACTCGGACAATTGTCCACTGCTAATTTCGAGTACGACTGAGTTGGTCATGGAACTTTCGTACGCCCGCAGCGAATCCGACTTGAAACGATGACCCGCAGCGGACCTATGCGCGAGGCGCCCCCCAATTCTCTAATGTGCGCCAATTTTAACCACTTTGGCTAGCGTCGAATTAACTTGCAACGCCTACTCTTTGCCCAAGCGCATGAACGCCATCCCAAGCTTGAGTGATTCTCATGACCATCATCGTTCGCCATCTGGGCAATATCTGGACGGTTGAGATCGACGGCAGATCTGTCGCCGAGGTCGAGTTGGAAGCACTTGCGGAAGCCGTGGTTGCATCGTGGAGACCGAAGCAATCTTGGGTAGCTTCCTGGCGCTTCTGCCGTGACTGAGCGCTGTTCACAGCGCGTCCGCCGTTGCCTCGATCAGACAATGGTCGTTACAGCTACACGGTCGGTCCGCCCTCGATTGCGAAGCGCTCTTTGATCTTGGCGAACAAGCTGTCGCGAACCTGCCTGTAACGGTCGAGCACTTGCTCGCGCTCGCCCTCGCCGGTCGCTGATGTGGCATCGAATGTCGGCCAGTACTCGACATCGGCCGCCATGGTCCGCGTGAGTTCGAGGGCGTGATGGTGCGCTTCGGGCGAGAGAGTGACGACGAGATCGAAGACGGCATCGCCGAGGTCTCTCAACAGCCGCGGCTCGTGCGCTGACATGTCGATGCCGATCTCGTCCATCACGGCGACGGCGAAGGGATCGGTCACGCCGGGCCTGACCCCGGCCGAGGCGACGGCGACGCGGCGGCCAAGCATGTGGGTTAGAAGTGCGGCTGCCATCGGTGAGCGCACCGCGTTCATGGTGCACGCGAAGAGCACCGTGCGCGGAGCCTCGCCATCCGGCCGCACCAGACTAGCCCTTCCAATGGAGCGCGGAGATGAGCGTGAACAGGCGCCGCGCCGTGTCGAAGTCTATTTTGACCTTCCCCTCCAGCCGCTCGATTAGGATGCGGCTCCCCTCGTCGTGCAGGCCGCGCCGCCCCATGTCGATCGCTTGGATGCGCGACGGCTGGGCCGTCCGGATTGCCTGGTAATAGCTGTCGAGGACCATGAAGTAGTCCTTCATGATGCGCTTGAAGGGCGTAAGCGAAAGGTAGTGCGTGACGAGGGGGTCGCAATTCGCCTTTGCGATCGTGAGCGCTAAGCGGTCCTCGACGAGGCCGATGGTGAGCTTGTAGGGCCCCTCGTCCCGTCCCTCGACGGCAAAGGAGTTGCCGTCGATGAGATCGTAGATCGCAACCTCCCGCTCATGCTCGATGTTGGGGTTGCCGCGCGCGATCGAAGCCTCGTCGAGCGAGATCTCGGCGAGCCGGTCGCGGCTCTTCTCCGATGCGTCGGTCGTCTCGCTCATGGTCGCGCGCCCTTGGGCTCGAGCCTGATCTCGACCGAGCGGCGGTGCGCCTCGAGCCCTTCCGCGCGCGCCAACGCCATGGCTTGAGGCGCAACGCGCTCGAGAGACGCGCGCTCGAGCTTCAGAATGGACGTGCGCTTCATGAAGTCGAGCACGCCGAGACCAGAGGAGAAGCGGGCGCTGCGCGCGGTCGGAAGCACATGGTTCGAGCCCGCGACGTAATCGCCGATGACCTCGGGCGTATACGCGCCGAGGAAGATCGCCCCCGCATTGCGGATCTTGGCCGCCAGCCCCTCCGGGTCGCGCGTCGCGATCTCGAGGTGCTCGGCGGCGATGCGGTCGGCGAGTGCAGGCGCCTCATCGAGCGAGCCGAGTACGATCACCGCGCCGAACTCCTGCCAGCTCGCGCCGGCGATGTTCCCGCGCTGAAGCCCCTCGAGCTGGCGTCCGACCGCCATTTCGACGGCGCGCGCGAAGCCCCGGTCGTCCGTCATGAGGATCGCCTGCGCGGCCGTGTCGTGCTCGGCCTGCGCCAAGAGATCGGCGGCGATCCAATCGGGGTCGTTGTCCTTGTCGGCGATGACGAGAACCTCCGACGGCCCCGCGATGCTGTCGATGCCGACCGTGCCGAAGACCTGGCGCTTGGCGGCGGCGACGTAGGCGTTGCCGGGGCCGACGATCTTGACGACCGGCGCAATCGTCTCCGTGCCGTAAGCCAGCGCCGCCACGGCCTGAGCACCGCCGACGCGGTAGATCTCGTCGATCCCGGCAAGCTGCGCCGCGGCGAGAACGAGAGGGTTGATCTCGCCTCCGGGGCAGGGCACCACCATCACCAGGCGCGGCACGCCCGCGACCTTGGCCGGCACGGCGTTCATGAGCACCGAGCTCGGGTAGGAGGCAAGTCCCCCAGGCACGTAGAGGCCGACCGACTCGACGGCCGTCCACCGATGGCCGAGCTCGACGCCGGCGGCGTCGCGATAGCGGTCGTCTGCGGGGCGCTGGCGCTCGTGGTGATCGGCGATGCGCTCGCGCGCGAAGGAGAGCGCCTCGAGGGTCTCGGAGGAGCAGGCACGAACGGCTGCGCCCACCTCGGCGGCGCTGACTTTTAGACCGAGAGCGGCGAGGTCGACACGGTCAAACTCGCGCGAAAGCTCGACCAGCGCCTCGTCTCCCCTCTCGCGCACACTTGTTACGATCCTGCGCACCGCGCCGTCGACCTCGGCGGAGGCCTCGCGCTTCGTCGCGAGAAAGTCCGCGAACGCCTTTTCGAAACCGGGCTCGCCTGTCGTCAGCCGCTTTGGCATCGTTGGAACCGGGCGCCCTGCGCCCCCTCGTCGGTTGCTCGCTCGGCACGTGCCGAGCGCGAAGTCTAGACCTGGTCGTCATCGGCGTGCTCGGGCTTGTGTCGCGTCACCCAGGCCGCTCCCAGATCCTCGAGCTCGGCCTCGATGCATTCCACATCGAGGCGAACCGCGCCCCCGCCGGAGAAGCGCAACGTGATGGTTCCCTTGGGAAGGTCGTCGGGCTCGAACGTGAGCGCCAGCACCGCGAGCGGCGCCGATCTGTCGGCAAGGTCAATCCCGGAGACTTTCGCTCCGAGCACCCGCTCGAGCCTCAGTCCCGCGCGCCGGCGCCGGAACGGTTCGCGCCTTGCCTTCTCGCGCAGCGCGTCGTCCCAGTCGAACCGGTTGGCGACAAGCGCGAACCGGCGCTCGCGGGCGAGATAGGCCATGTCGCCGACTTGCAGCACAGCATCCTGGAGATGGGCCGACAGCACCGCGAGATCCTCGGCGTCGAGGGCGATGAGCTTCAGGTCCTTCATCGATGCAGGAGCCTCGCGGAATGAGATCTCGCCCGGCCATGGAACGAGGCTCGGGCGTGGCGCGAGTGATAGCGGGAGGCAGCGGGCCACGCAACAGAGCGAGCATTGGCCTGCAAAACGCGCTTAATGGGGAACGCCGCCGCCTCGCGCCCTTCAGCGCAGACTGAGCTCCGCAACCCCCAACGCGAGATTGAGGCCGGTCTGCCCCTGGACGCTCACGGGCTGGAGAACGATCGATTTGTCCGAGCCACCGACCAGAACACTTGCGCCGCCGCCGATTCCAAAGGAGGCATCAGCGCTCGCTCCATAATAATTGCCGGCAAGCGCTCGCGGGTTCATCGCGTCCGTGCTTGCGAGCACGGTCCAGACCATGACCATCCCCTCGGTGATGCCGATATCGAGCCCGATCTTGGTGACGGTCGCCTCGTAGGATTGCCCGGGCTTGCCGCTGGCCGGCGCGTAGGTGCAGCTGTAGGTCGACTTCGAGCCGAGAACGAGTCCTATCTCCTCTCCCCCTTTGCAGGTCAGACTGCCGACCTTGATCTTGGCTTGCGCGAAAGCGGCGGTTGCCGGTCCCGCGAGCAGCAGCGCCGCGGCGCAGGCGATGATTTTCGATGTCATTGCTTCGACATCCGATCTGGGTTTCACGCCGCGCAACGAGAGTTGGGGAAAAAGTGTGGCCGGCAAATGACGGAAATCACGCCGCCCGGCCTTCTCAGCGGAAGCCCGCGACGACGGCGGCGCGCTTGGCGATGACGCGAGCATTGTCGCTGTTGTTGTCGCCCGCGGGGACGCCGCGCACCAGGACCGCCGGGTTCGACCAGATCGGCAGGCGGGGGCAGCCGTCGCAACTGTCCTTGTAGCTCATCATCGTCCGCCACTTGGTTCCGTTAACGAAGCCGTGGCCGAACGGAAAGGGGGACACGCTGTCGTCGAGCGCCATATCGTGGCGCGCGCCGATGATGTGGCCGATCTCATGAGCGAGGGAATACATCGTCGCGGCGCATTCATGGTGAACGACGGCGAACGCCCGATCCGAGGGTGGCGCTACCCCGGCCGAGAGACCGCACCCTCGGGGATCGTGGACGATGAGCAAGCCGACGTCCGCGTGATATTGGTCGCGCAGCGCATGCACTTCTTCCATGTAGCCGTCGCCCTTGTCGGCGAAGCGGAACACGTGGTCGAAATGGCTCCCGCTTTCGACGTAGCCGGTCTCATAGCTATGGACGACCTCGAGCTGGATTTGGCCGAGGCCGCTGTTGCGGAACGACTGGTTGGCCTCCTCGATGGCGAGCGCAATCAGATCCTTGTCGATGTCGCTGTAATGGCTCGCGGCCTGCTTCGTGTAGGCGACGATAAGGGTAATCGTGACCGGCTGCGGGGAGGCTCCCGTTTTTGCCGGCGGCGGCAGGATGAAGGCGAGCTTTTCTCCCGTCGAGCCAGGCGAGCCGGTGCCGGACGCATCGGCCCCCCTATCTTGCGGGGGCGCATCCTCGAGGTCCTTGGTGTCACCGCGCCGCGGCGTGCCGCCCCCTTGCTCGTTTGGCTTTTGGCGCAGCTCGCTCGCATCTCCCTTGTGCACGAGAGGATCCTCGCGCATTTGCATCTTCTTCATCATCTTCTTGCCCATTGGCGCATGCTCAGGAGGCAGGCCGGCGGACGACATCTCGACGACACCATGCATCTCGCCGCCCATGGGCTTCACGGCAAACATGTGACCCTTGTAGTTCACGGTGCCGCTGAGGCGGCCGTCCGGCCACCACAGCAGCGTGACCATGTCGTCGGTCTCCTCGATGACACCATGCCAGACGTAGCCGTCGTTGGTCTTGGTGACGCTCGTGCGCCGCGCAGTAACCTTCGTCGTCTTGTTGAGCGGAAGCACGAGGGTCGGCGCGAGCTCGCCATCGGAAGCGTCATGCATGCCCTTGGTCAGCGCATACTCTACCGTGCTGGCGGGCGGGAGCGCCATCATCGCGACTCCCATCGTCGCGTTCGATTCCATCGCCTGATTCATCATGCCCTTTTGAGCCTTGGTCATCCGCGAGCCCGGGGGCATCGAGGTCATCATCGTGTTCCAACTCTCGTCGAGCTCGCGCACGGTGACGCCCTTGGCCCTCGCCGCGGACTTGAGCGCGGGCACGCGCTCGCTCGCAACCGACCACATCTCGGACCTAGTCATCTCGAGAGCTTCACTGGTAGCTTCGCCTGCGATGTCGCGCAGCGCCTTGTACTCAGCGCTGCCGCTCTGCGGCAGGTCTGACACGATCAACCCGACGCGCCCAGAGGCTTCGACCGCGCGCGCCGAAGCCATGGGCCAAACGAAAAGGACGCCAGCGCCCACGGCCACGAGGGCGGCAATAGCGATTTTCAGGCGATGCATGGCTGGCATGGGTTAATCCTCGCTGGCTCCAGGACGGCTCCGAAAGCAATAGGCTCCCCGGCTCGAAAGCCGAGGAGCCCGGACTCTCGAGTTGCAGTGGCTTACTTCTTGGCGGCCATATCGGCGATGATCTTGTCCCAAACGCCATACGGCGAGAAGCTATCGCCGGCCATGCATGAATCATATGCGCCAAGCGACTTGCGCACGTATTCGCCGAGCTCGGGGCCGCTCATCTTGCTGATGTGGGCGGACATCTTTCCAAGGAAGTCCTTGAAGCCGGCATCGCAATCGGTCTTCGCGAAAGCGGGGGTGGTGCCGGCAATGAGCAGGGCCGCGAGAGCGGCAACTGACAGCTTTGTCATCGTTAGTCTCCTATGGGTCTTTAGATCTCCCGCAGCGCTCAGGATGGGAGCCACGTACGCTGCGGTTGACGAGGACCGTATCGGCGATGAGGCGCGATCTGAAATGCCGTTTGAATCTTATTTCGATAGCCGCCGGCTATGTAACTTTTAGCGGTTCGGCACGTATCTCTCCCCCTTGAGTTGACCGCGTTCGCGGCCGCCAAAGGATCTTAACGATTGAAGCCGAAACCTTTCGCGGAGAGGTCGACGCTGGGGGTCTCGCTGCCCCCCGCCGCAGCGGAGAGGTTAACGGGCGTGCCACACTTCCGCGACCCGGCGTTGTCTCGAGTTGACGATCGGACAATAGGCTTTTCGGCTCTTGTGGTCGGCAAACGGTCGGCCCGCGTGGCGCGACAGCACCACGCGGGCATTCTTTTTTCGGCCACCGTGTCAGCTCGAGTCGGTCATCACTCCCGCGCTGTTTCGCCGCGGGGATGGCGTAGCCTCCGTACATCACGCCAAGTGCGGAGAAATTTCATGACGCCATTCCGGTCCCTTAGCGCAGCGCTCTGTCTCAGTCCTTTGTTTGCCCCTCTCGTCTGGGCGCCGCCGGCCGCCGCGGAGGTGAAGCTCGAGGCCGACCTCGGCCAGTCGGTACTGCACCGCGGAGACACCGGCAAGGTCTACCTGCGCCTCTCCTTGAAGACTCTCGCCGCCAAGGATCGCGGCAAGCGCGCGCCCATCAACGTCGCGGTCGTGATCGACCGCTCGGGGTCGATGCAGGGCGACCGCATCGTCGCGGCAAAGAAAGGCGCCCACGTCGCCCTCGAACGTCTCGGCAGGGACGATATCGTCTCCCTCGTCGCCTTCAATCACAACGTCGACGTGCTGGCCCCGGCCGCCCCTCTCGGCGGGTCGCGCGCGAAGCTCGAGAGCGCCATCGACCGCCTCACCGCCGACGGCACGACCGCGCTCTACGCCGGCGTCAAGGAAGGCGGCGCGCAAGTGCGCGAGTATCTCGCCGAAACCAAGGTCAACCGGGTGATCCTCTTGTCGGACGGCCTTGCCAACGTCGGCCCCTCGTCGCCCTCCGAGGTGGCGCGGCTCGGGCGCGAGCTGGCCGGGCGCGGCATCTCCGTGTCGACGATTGGGCTGGGCCTCGAATACAACGAGGACCTGATGGCGCGGCTCGCCGCCGCGAGCGACGGCAATCACGTCTTCGTCGAACGCCCGAGCGACCTCGCCGAGGTCTTCGATCGCGAGTTCGGCGACGCCCTCTCGATCGCCGCCCAGGATCTCACCATCACCATCGAGTGCCGGGTCGGCTTCAGGCCGGTACGCGTCCTGGGCCGCGACGCCGAGATTTCCGGCCAACGCATCACTCTCAAGCTCAATCAGCTCCAGACCGAGAACGAGCGCTACATCGTCGCCGAGCTCGAGCCCGAGAAGGCTGCTGATCTGGGCGAGGCCGAGGTCGCCGATGTAACGGTCGAGTATCTCGACCTCGACACGGGCTCGCGGTCGAAGGCGGAGACCTCGACGCGCGTGAGCGTTTCCGACGACGAGAAGGCCGTGGAGGCGAGCGTCAACAAGCCGGTCATGAGCCAGGTGACCGAGCAGGTCGCGACCGAGAACAGCGAGCGAGCCGTCGAGCTGCGCGACAAGGGCGATGTTGCCGGGGCGCGGCGCATGCTCGAGGAGAATGCCAACTATCTCAAGCGCCAGAAGGATTCGTTCGCCGTGGGCGACGCTCCTGCGCCGGCCGCGTCGGTCAAGGCATTGGGCGAGCTAGAGAAGAAGAGCCGCGAGGCGGCCAACAACCTCGACGGCGAAAGCTGGGACAAGACGCGCAAGGCCATGCGCTACGATCAGCACAAATCCAAGGTGCAGCAGAGCTACTGAAACCTACCGCCGCCCCCTCACCCCAACCCTCTCCCCGAGGGGAGAGGAACCAGGGTGAGGGGTTACTGGCAGGCTCCATGAGCGACGCTGATCGTCGTCATTTCTGAGGAGCCGTCGACGGTCGCGCTCTGCCGTTGACCATGGCGGCGGCGAGGGCGTCACGCGTCGATTGCACCGGCTGCCATCCCGTCGCTCGAAGCGCAGAGGTGTCGACGACGAGGTCGCCGGTAACGCGCTCCCAGACCTCGCCGCGTCCCGTGATGCGGGCGGCCGCAGCCAGCCACGAAACCGGCACGGCGAATAGCCCCGGACCGCGGCCGAGACCGGCGCGCAGCGCGGTGATGATCTCGGGCACTGCGAGAGCATCGTTGTCGGCGACTAGGAAAGTGCGCCCCGCGGTCTGGGGCGCGGTGAGGGCATGGTCGACAGCGGCGGCAAGGTTGGCCTGGCTGAGCAGAGACCGCCGCCCGCCGAGGTTGGCAAGCGGCAGCGGGAGCGAAAGACGCGCGAGCTTGACGAGCGCTCCCATGTTGCCTTTGGCCTCGGGTCCGTAGATCAGCGCCGGGCGCAGGACCACCCACTCCGTGGCGCTGCCGGTCAAAGCTTCGGCAATCGCGCGCTCGGCCGCGAGCTTCGAGCGCCCGTAGGCATCGGTCGGCGCGGGTTCGGCGCTCTCGATCTGAACCGCCGGCGACGACGGCCCCGTCTGGGCGCGCACCGACGACAAGAACACGAGGCGGCGCACGCCGGCCCCCTGGGCCGCCTTGGCGAGGGCCGCCGCCGCACGAGTGTTGATGGCTGTATAGAGCGAGTCAGGACGCGTGGAGGAGGCGTGAGCGATCCCGGCAAGGTGCACGATGTGCGAGACCCGGTCGAGGAGAGGCGCCCAATCGATGTGCTGGGCGAGATCCGGCAAGAAGCGTCTGATCGTGCCGTCCGGCCATTGAACCGCGCCCGGATCGCGCGCCGCGGCGGCGACACGCCAGCCGCGCTCGGCCAAGGCGCCGACGAGCGCGCGCCCGACGAATCCCGTCGCTCCGGTGACGAGGACGAGGCCCTTCATTGTCGCTTCCGCGCTCCGGTCCGTTGAGCCTGGCTATCCATCGCGCTCTCACAGCCCAAGCACGTCGAGCATCACGCGGTTCACGGCGCGGTCGTCGAAGCGCCGCTCGGCCTTGAGCCGGGCCGCTCTCGCCATGACGGGAATGAGATCGGGGTGCTTGACGAAGCTGTCCATGGTTCGGGCCAGCGCGGCCGCATCGGCCACGGGCACCAGGCAGCCGCTCACCGTCTCATCGACGGTCTCGCAAAAGCCGGGGCTTTCGCTGGTGATCACCGGGCGGCCCGCCGCTAGGGCCGCGAGCACCGGTTGCGTCGTGTCGTCGCCGCCGGACGGGTAGACGAAGACGTGGCAGGCGGCGAGCGCCGCCTCCGCGGCAGTTGACCCGTCGAGGACCTCGAGCGCGCCGTTGGACGCGTTGTGCTCGCCGCCGCTTTGCGGGCCGCGGCACAGGAAGCGTGCCGGGCACCCGCGCTCCCTGAGCAGGCGAGCGGCCGCGGCGTACTCGGCGGCGCCTCGAGATCCTTCGCGGTAGCCGGTCATGAGAAAGATTACGCCTGCGTCGAGTGGCGGCAGAGCGAGGACGCCGTGACGGCGCAGGTCGACGCCGACGCCCGGCACCACCGCGTACGTGAGGGCGCGCGGCATCAGGCCGAGCCTCTCGAGCTTTTTCAGGTCATCGCCGCGGAAAGCGATCAGGGCGTCGCTCGACTTGAGGCCATGAGCGACCCGGCGCTCGCCGACGGCATCGAGATCACCGGGCGGCAAGCCGGTGAGCAGGCTCACCACCCGCCCGACGCGCGCACGGCGCCCCGCGATCGCCGCGTTTATCATCGGCTTCAGACCTACGCCCATCACGACCTCGGGCTGCCAATCCTTGAACAGGGCGACGAGCGCCGCGACCGCCTTCCAATCCGCGAGCAGCCGAACCCCGGGCGGATCGAGATCGACGATCCGGTGGGTCGCCCCCAACGCGCGCAGCGCGCGGATGTCGGCGGCCGGCGCCTCGGGCGTGATGCAAAGCACGCGATGACCGCCTCCGATGGCGTCGCGGAGGAGACTGTCGAGCAGGGTCGCAATCTCGCCGGCCGAAGGCGCGATGATCGCCACGCGCCGTGACACGGCGGCCGGCGGTGAGGCGCCCGCCATCTCAGTGCAAGGTCCGCGAGGCGGAGCCCCAGATCGGGCGGGCGAGGGTCGTCTCGCCCAAGGCCGCGTCGCCGTCCGGCCGGTATCCTTCGACGGTGCGCAGGAGCGTCGCCTGTATCGCGTTGAGGTCGCGCGACGCCATCGCATCCTTGAGAAGGTCGAGCTCCCGGCCGAGCTCGGCCGGCGACAAGAACGGCTCGTCGGACTTCAGGATGCGAGGATGCTCGGTCGTCGTCGTATGCTCGCCGATCAAGAGCTCCTCGTAGAGCTTCTCGCCCGGCCGAAGACCCATGTAGGTGATGGAGATATCTCCGCCGGGATTGTGCTCGTCGCGCACCTCGAGACCGGAAAGGTGGATCATGTGGCGGGCGAGGTCGTTGATTTTCACGGGTTCCCCCATGTGGAGCACGAAGACCTCGCCGCCCGCCGCCATCGCCCCGGCCTGGATGACGAGCTCGGCCGCCTCCGGGATCGACATGAAGTAGCGCGTCACCTCGGGGTGAGTGACGGTCACGGGGCCGCCGCGCTCGATCTGCTTGCGGAAGCGGCGGACGACCGAGCCAGAGCTGTCGAGGACATTGCCGAACCGCACCATGGCGAAGACGGTAGAGCCGCCATCGGCGGCAGCCGCCTGGAGCACCATCTCGGCAAGGCGTTTGCTTGCGCCCATGACGTTCGTCGGGCGCACGGCCTTGTCGGTCGAGATGAGCACGACGCGCTCGACGCCGAGGTCGCGGGCGCAGTCGGCGATGACGGCGGCGCCGAGCACGTTGTTGCTCAAGCCCACGATCGGGTTGTGCTCGACGATCGGCACGTGCTTGTAGGCGGCCGCGTGATAGACCGTCTCGATGCCGTGGCGGCGCATCACCTCCGCCACCAGTCCGGGATCCATGACCGAGCCGAGAACGGTGACGATTTCCGGAGGCGACCGGTCATCCGCAGTTCCCGCGACGACTTCCTCGGTCTCGATCCCGATCTGGTAGAGCGCGACCTCGGAGATGTCGAGCAGAACGACGCGCCGGGGCGCCTGCTTCAGGATCTGGCGAACGAGCTCGGAGCCGATCGAGCCGCCGGCGCCCGTCACCAGGATCGACTTGTCGCGTATCGAGCGCGCCAAGAGCTCGGCGCTCGGCTCGACGGGATCGCGGCCCAGAAGGTCGCCAACCTCGACCGGGCGCAGGTCGTTGATTCCGACCCGCCCCGAGGCGATGTCCTCGTAGGCTGGCAGGACTTTTACCTCGACGGGAAACCGCTCGAGGTCCTGGAGAATCTGGCGCCGCTCGCGCTGCTGCGAGCCGGGAAGCGCAAGCAGGACCTCGCGCACGGCCGCGCGCGCGATCAGCCGCTCGAGCTTTCTCGGCGGATAGACCTTGATGCCGCCGACGTACTGGCCCCACATGCTCGACGATGCGTCGAGAAAGCCCGCGACCTCGCGATCGCCGGCGCGGCGCACGGCTTGCAGAAGCTCGATCCCCATCTGCCCCGCGCCGTAGATGATGACCGGCTTCTTCGGCTGCTCGGGCGGCAGCAGCGGGATGCGGATGCCGGCGCTCTTCAGGATGAGTCCGGCGCCCTGGCGGCTCAGCGTGATGAGGATGGCGCCGATCAGGGCGTAGCCGAACACAGCCGAGCGCGGAACACCGAGCTGCCCCGACATGAAGACGAGCAGCGACCAGATAAGGACGGAGAGCCCCATGGCGAGGAAGATCTGCGTCGTTCCGCGGTAGCCGATGAAGCGCGTCACCAGCCGGTAAAGACCGGATTGCCAAAACGTGAGCAGCGTGATGACCGGCCCGGAGAGAAGGAGGGCTGCAGCCCCAGGGCTCTCCGGAACGTAAAGCTCGCCGTAGCGAAGGGAGACCGAGATCCACATCGCGGCGCAAAGGAGCAGGAGGTCGAGCGCGACAAGAACGGCACGCTTTTGGAAGCGGGGCCGCTCGAGAAGCCATGTCCGCCATTGCGCGCGAATTGAGTTGATCTGGGCTTCGAACGTCAAGAAATCCCGGTCCCTCGCCCGCACCGCCACCGCAGGCTCTATCTCCCGCGCCCGGTTCGAAGTCTATAACGCACTGCAATAAGGCAACAAGAGCGCCTTGCCACCTTTTGACGGTGCCGGGCTCAAAATAGGCCGATCAGCGGTGCGTGGGGGCCATCCGCGTAATCGGGCGGCGGATAGCGGTCGCGGCATAGACGAGCCGGGTCAGCGCGAGGAGGACGACAAGCGCGGCGAGGATGCCCGCTCCAACCGCGAAAACCGTGTTGGCGTCCCTATCGGCAACGAGAAATAGGGCTGCCTTGCGCGAGACATAGGGGCCCAAGAGCCCGCCGAGGAAAAGCCCCGGAGCGAACGCGGCGGCGAGGCCGATCGAGGACGTCATCGCGTTGACCATGACCACGGCAAGGCCGGCGAAGAGCGCCGCCAGGGCATAGGTGAAACCATCGGCGCTTAGAAATTCGACCATTGTGTCCTCGGGAAGTGCGGCAGCGCGGCCAAAGGCCAGGCTGTTCATGTTCGGGCAAACCTTAGCTGTTTTCCGTTAACTCTTGGTTGGTCTATGGCTCGTTGCGGCTAGACGGCCCTTTATTGCGGCGCGAAAAAGTGCTTGAAACTCACGTCAGGCCTCGCAGGTTTGCCGCATTGCAGCACGGGGAAGCGGGACTGAACGGGGGAAGAGATTGCGTCAGGGAGAGACGAAAGCATGTCGAGCCAGAGCGCCGCACTAAGAGAAGGCGTGATGGTCGGGGCGCCGTCCATCGCCGCGGCCAAGAAGGACTTGTACGAGGTCGGCGAGATTCCACCGCTCGGCCACGTGCCGAAGAACATGTACGCGTGGGCGATCCGCGAGGAGCGTCACGGCGAGCCCGAGACGGCGATGCAGGTCGAGGTCTTGCCGACGTGGGAGCTCGACAGCCACGACGTGCTCGTTCTCGTCATGGCTGCCGGCGTCAACTACAACGGCGTCTGGGCTTCGCTCGGAACGCCGATCTCGCCCATTCGCGATGTCCACAAGAACCCCTATCACATCGCCGGCTCCGACGCGTCCGGCATCGTCTGGGCCGTGGGCTCGAAAGTGAAGCGCTGGAAGGTCGGCGACGAGGTCGTCATCCACTGCAATCAGGACGACGGCGACGACGAGGAGTGCAACGGCGGCGACCCGATGTTCTCGCCCAGCCAGCGCATCTGGGGCTACGAGACGCCCGACGGCTCGTTCGCCCAGTTCGCGCGCGTGCAGGACCGCCAGCTCCTCGAGCGGCCGAAGCACCTCACCTGGGAGGAGGCGGCCTGCTACACGCTGACGCTCGCCACCGCCTATCGGATGCTGTTCGGCCACCGCCCGCACGTGCTGCGGCCAGGCCACAACGTTCTCGTCTGGGGCGCCTCGGGAGGGCTCGGCTCGTTCGCGGTGCAGCTCTGCGCGACATCAGGCGCGAACGCGATCGGCATCGTCTCCGACGACGACAAGCGCGACTTCGTCATGCAGCTCGGCGCCAAGGGCGTCATCAACCGCAAGAATTTCAAGTGCTGGGGCCAGCTGCCGAAGGTGAGCTCGCCCGAGTACAACACCTGGCTCAAGGAGATGCGCAATTTCGGCAAGGCGATCTGGGACATCACCGGCAAGGGCGTCAACGTCGACATGGTGTTCGAGCATCCGGGCGAGTCGACGATTCCGGTCTCGGTGCAGGTCGTGAAGCGCGGCGGCATGGTCGTCATCTGCGCCGGCACCACGGGCTACAATCTCACGATGGATGCGCGCTACCTCTGGATGCACCAGAAGCGTGTCCAAGGCTCGCACTTCGCCAACCTCCAGCAGGCGAGCCAAGCCAACAAGCTCGTCGTCGACCGGCGCATCGATCCCTGCATGTCCGAGGTCTTCTCCTGGGCACAGATTCCCAAGGCCCACATGCGCATGATGAGAAACGAGCACAAGCCGGGCAACATGGCAGTCCTCGTCTCGACGCCGACGACGGGTCTCAGGACCTTCGAGGATGTGCTCGAGGCCTCGCAGGCTCGCCACGGCTTCGACTGACATCTGCGGATAGCAGCATTATAAAGCGCGTCGCCACGTCGCCACGACCACGTATGGTCTGCTCAAGAGGATGGACCAATGAGCAAACCCGCGACCGAAATGCGCTCCGTCGTTGCCAAAAGGACGTCCAGAAAGTCGGCGAAGGTCGCAAAGAAGGCCGCCGCCAGGCGGGTCGCTGCGAAGGCGGACAGTAAGGCGGACAGGCCGCGCAAGACGGCACCGAAGTCCCTCCCCAAATCATCGGCCCGCAGGAGCGCAAAGCCGGCCCTCCTTGCAGGCGGCAACCCTCAGATCGCGAAGGGGGACGGCGACGCCCCCGTGCAGGCCTACATCGCGGCCATGCCGGGCTGGAAACGCGACGTCGGGCGCCGCCTCGACGCGCTCATCGAGCGCACCGTCCCCGGCGTGCGCAAGGCGGTGAAATGGAACTCGCCGATGTATGGGGTCGAGGGCCAGGGCGGCTGGTTCCTCAGCTTTCATTGCTTCACGAAGTACGTGAAGGTGGCTTTCTTCCGCGGCGCGTCGCTGCGTCCTGTCCCGCCGGGCGGGTCCAAGCAGAAGGACGTGCGCTACCTCGACATCCACGAGGACGACCCGCTCGACGAAGCTCAGCTTGCCGCCTGGGTGAAGCAAGCGAGCCTATTGCCCGGCGAACGCATGTGAGCGGCAAATGCTAACGAGCGATACTCAAGTGACGGGCGAGCGACAACCACCATGAAGAAAAGCAAGAGCGGCTCGAAGGAGGGAGAAGGCGAAGCCTCTCCCTCTCAGCTGATCGAC
Source organism: uncultured Alphaproteobacteria bacterium (assembly GCA_963740475.1). GTDB lineage: Bacteria > Pseudomonadota > Alphaproteobacteria > Rhizobiales > Hyphomicrobiaceae > Hyphomicrobium_C. Next base: position 105,022 of record CAVUEM010000040.1, read on the forward strand.
GCGAGAATCGCGGCGCTGGGCGATTGGCGGGGTGAGACGCTCGCCCGGGTCCGAAAGCTCATCAGAGAGGCCGACCCTGACGTGGTCGAGACGTGGAAGTGGAGAGGCGTTCCGGTGTGGGAGCACGCCGGCATCATCTGCACCGGCGAGACGTACAAGGCCGTCGTGAAGCTGACCTTCGCCAAGGGCGCCGCGCTCAAGGACCCATCAGGCCTCTTCAACGCCAGCCTCGACGGCAACACCCGGCGCGCCATCGATATCCACGAGGGCGACAGAATTGATGAAAAGGCGTTGGTCGCGCTCATTCGCGCCGCCGTGGCGCTGAACTCGTCGTTAATTGGACGCTCCGGGGCAAGCCCCGACGCGTCGGCGCGAGCGACCGCTCGCCCCGTCCGCTCTCAGAAGAGACCAAAGAGCGCTTGAGCAGGGCGCCAAGGGCGGGTGGCGGCAGCTCTTTGCGGCCCAGGAGCAGGTCTTGGCGCGGATAGATTGAAGTCTGCCGGCACAATTCAAAGATAGAGCACGATCGTCTGACATGGAATCGCTTCCGGGATCCATGTCAGGCGTGAATCGTGCTCTACACTTTGAATTTAGATAGCGATTCACGTTCTTGATGGACGCGAAGCGTCTCCATCAAGAACGATCGCGATCTAGTGAGGCGCGCCACAATAGCTGGTGCGCCTTTATTTTTTTGATGCGCCCGAGGGCAGGGGCTGACCGTTGCCGAGCTTCTTCAGCTCCATGATGCCGCGATTGAGCTCGGCGCCGAGGATAATGACGATGGCCGTGAACTGGAAGAAGATCATCGCGACCATGAGCTGCGATAGCCCGGCGTAGAAGCGCGTGTAGTCGCTGAAGTTGAGATAGTAGGAGTAGAAGCCGGCAATCGTCAGCCACAGCACGACGGTAAGCGCGATGCCCGGCCACACGTCGACAATGCGCCGCTTGCCGGCCGCGAGCCAGAGATGGAACGCGAAGAGCTGCACGCCGATGACCAACGCGGCAAGCGCGTAACGCGATATTGCCGAGAACCACGATTGGTCGTGAACGACCTTCACCCACTTCGGCTCGAACTCGGCGGCGAGCGCCGGGGCGACGACAATTGCCCAGGTGAGAACCAGCAACGACACGGCGCTCAGGATTACGAGTGCCATGCTGAGGGCAAGACAGACCGGATAGGGTCGGGTCTCGTGGACCCGGTAGGCGCCGTTGAGCGCGGCCCTCAAGGTCTCGACGGCACTCGTCGCGAAGAAGAGGGCGAGGAATCCGCCGACGGTCAGGATATCGATGCGGCTGCCGCTCATGATCGCTTCCACCTGCGGAATGATCGCGTTGGCGACCGCCTTGGGCAGTATCTGGGAAAGCTGCGCGACCGCCTGTGCCGCGAGCTCGGGGCTGCCGAAGACGCTGGCGAGCCCGCCGAGAAATATGCAGAATGGGAACAGCGAGACGATGAACGAAAAGGCGACAGCGCCGGCCATCGAGAAGCCCGAGTGCTCGTAAAGCCGGTAGATCGACTCGATCAGCGTTGTGGGGCGCTTCATGCCGTCCGTCGGATTAACTATTCGCCGCGGAATTGCGAGGCGCAACCTAGCCTCACGACGTTCCGAGGTCCATGCTCCACGGACACCGCGGCCATGAGACACAAGGCGCCTCGTCGCCGGAAACGGCTCGCTCTCGCCGGCGCTGCGGGTCTTCAAGCGTCGCGGAGACGGCCGGTGGAAGGTGGAGGCATGAGCAAAGGCGCCGCCCGCCATATCAATGCGCTTCGCAGGGAGCGGTCTCGGCTCGTGCGGCATCTCGAGGCCGACGAGGCATGGCGCGAGCTCGCTGCCCTCGACGCCGACCGGGCCAGCACGGGAGCGGAAGACGGCGAAGCCCCGGCGGCCCGCGCGAAGCTCGAAAGCGCTCTGGCCTTCAACCCCCTCTACCGCGCTCTGATCAAGGTCGACGAGGCCATTGCCGTACTTGCCGCCGATCCCGAGCCGATCGGGCCTCGGCCGGCACACACGGCGGCTCCAACCTCGCCACCGTTGCCGCAGCGGCCGTCGCTGTTGCAGCGGCTGTCCACGCTTTCCCACCCGGCCGCCGTGGAAACCGCGGCCGATCCGCTCGAAGCCGAGAGGAAGAGCGAAACCGATTGGCTTCGATTGACGACGCCCGACGCCGGGCTCCCTATCCCGGCGACGAATGAAGTCGTCGACGAACTCTCGACAGAAAACGAGGCTGGCGCGCCCGGCGGCGAAACGCACTCCCCGCCGGTTTCGCGGATCGGCGTGGCCGAGGCCGAAGTCACGATCGTGGCGCGAGGCACTCCGGTGTTGGCGTTCGAGGAGGAGACGGACGCCGCCCATGGAGCCACGCCAATAGGCTCGCTCAGCGACCGGCTGCAGCATGCGCAGGATTTCGACGCGGCCCACTATGCCGCCTATCGGGGCATGGTCGAGGAAGCGAGCGTCGAGATCGTGACGCGCGACAAGGGGCACAGCGATCCGCGCGCACCGAGCTGAGCGCGTGCTCCGTTCTCCGCGCGCTCCTGTCGCGCAGGAAGCAATTGCCAAGGCCCCCTATCCGGCTAATTTGCCCGAGAGGCGACATCAAGCGGCGTCGCGGCCGGCGGCGAGAGGGAGACACGCATGGCAGAGGCACGGCTCAAAGAGGGTGCCAAGGCTCCGACGGCCGACCGGCTGCTCGATCGGACAAAAGCGGCCGTCGGCGCCGCCGAGCGCGTGCTTTCCGAGGCCAAGAAGGGCGTTGCCGCCAAGGTCGAGGCAGGAGGAGGGATCGATAACGTCCAGCACGCGGCCCATGGGCTCGCGTGGCTCGCGACGACCGTCGAGGGCCTGCGCCAGATGCACGGCTGGGCGAGCCGCCTCAAGGACGAAGGCCGCCTCGGCGAGATCGAGCTTCTGCTGCTCGCGGCCGCCTTCGCGGAATACTTGGCTCAGATCGCCGGCGGCATCCCCATGAGCCAGATCGAGATCATCCGCCCGCAGGCGCTCGGAGTTTCAGGTGCTGAGGTCCGCCGCTTCGAGGAGGCTGTTGCCGACCTCGTCGCGGAGGGGAGCACGGACGGCGTCAAAGGCCGCCTCGCCGAGCTGATATCGGCCCAGCAGGGTGCCACGACGTTCGGCGATTCGGGTCTCGACGAGACGCATGCGGCGATCCACGAGCAGATGCGCCGCTTCTCGGAAGCCGAGGTCGTGCCGTTTGCTCACGAATGGCACTTGAAGAACGTCTACATCCCGCTCGACATCATCGAAAAGGTCGCCGAACTCGGCGTGTTTGGCCTGACGCTGCCCGAGGACTACGGCGGGCTCGGGCTCGGCAAGGAAAGCATGTGCATCGTCTCCGAGGAGCTGTCGCGCGGCTACATCGGCGTCGGATCGCTCGGCACGCGCTCCGAGATCGCGGGCGAGCTCATTCTCAACAACGGCACCGACGAGCAGAAGAGCAAGTACCTGCCGAAGATCGCGTCTGGCGAGATCCTGCCCACCGCCGTCTTCACCGAGCCCAACACGGGCTCCGACCTCGCCTCCTTGAAGACGCGCGCGGTGAAGGAGGGCGGAACCTATAAAGTGACCGGCCAGAAGACCTGGATCACCCACCCCGTGCGCGCCGACATCATGACGCTCCTCGTGCGCACGAACCCGGCCGAGAAGGGCTACAAGGGTCTTTCCATGCTCCTTGCCGAGAAGCCGCGCGGCGACGACGACACGCCGTTTCCGGCGCCCGGCATGACCGGTGGCGAGATCGAGGTCCTCGGCTATCGGGGCATGAAGGAGTACGACATCTCCTTCGACGGCTTCGAGGTGCCCGAAAGCCAGCTCCTGGGCGGCGTCGAGGGCCAGGGCTTCAAGCAGCTCATGAACACCTTCGAGGCGGCGCGAATTCAGACGGCGGCGCGCGCCGTCGGCGTCGCGCAATGCGCCATGGACCTCGCGCTGAAATACGCGCTCGATCGCAATCAGTTCGGGAAGCCCATCTATGCCTTCCCGCGTGTGGCGAACAAGGTCGTCATGATGGCGGTCGAGACCATGATCGCGCGCCAGCTCACTTATTTTGCCGCCCGCGAGAAGGACCAGGGCCGGCGCTGCGACCTCGAGGCCGGCATGGCGAAGCTGCTCGGAGCGCGCGTCGCGTGGGCGAATGCGGACAACGCGCTGCAGATCCACGGCGGCAACGGCTTCGCGCTCGAGTATCCGGTCTCGCGCGTTCTCTGCGACGCGCGCATCCTGAACATCTTCGAAGGCGCCGCCGAAATTCAGGCGCAGGTCATCGCGCGGCGATTGCTCGAGGGGGAGAAGTGAGAGGGCAGAGCGCCGGTCTTCGTCCAAAACACTTATCCCCGCGCTCCCAGCCTCCGCTACACTCCCCCGATCCCATCCGCGAAGGCGCGCGCTCGAGGGCTTGTCGGTCGCGGGAGGGGAGCATCGGCATTGGGCCGGGACATGAGCTACCCCGGGACATGTCTGCCGCCGGCGAGAACGACGCCGGCAAGCCTCGCTTGGATGGGCGAGGGTGGCGGTGGTCACCCAGGTCGACTGCGCGGGACGGCGGCTGCCGCATCCCTAATCTCTCTCAGCACGGCTTCTGCCGTCCTGCTCGCCTTTCATGACCTCGGGTGCTCGCACCGCGAGTCCGTGTCGCATGTACTTCGCACGTGAGATCATTACCCGTTGTAGGCGGCGTCGAGCTTGCCGACGTCGAGCTTCACCATCTTGTGTACGGCCGCCATAACGCGGTCCGTTTTCGTCGGGTCGGGGTCCTGCATCATATCGCGGAGCCGCGCGGGAACGATCTGCCACGGCAGCCCATAGCGATCCTTGAGCCAGCCGCATTGCTGCTCGCGCCCGCCTCCGGCGAGGAGCGCGCTCCAGAGCCGGTCGATCTCGGCTTGCGAGTCGCACTGCACGACCATGGACGAGGCCTCGCTGAACTTGAAAAGCGGTCCGCCGTTGAGCGCCATGAACTCGGTGCCGGCAAGATCGAAGACGACCGTCAGCACGGTCCCCTCCGGCATCGGCATGTCCTTTCCGTAGCGAGTAACGGCCGTGACGCGCGATCCGGGAAACAGAGAAACGTAGAATTTCGCCGCCTCCTCCGCCTCAGTATCGAACCAGAGGCAGGTGGAGACCTTTTGCGCGTGCGCCATTGTGTCGTCCTCGATCCAGAGTTCGGCAGATTTGTCATGATGGACCAGCGATGCCCGAACGGGACCTCGACGAGGCCGTAGCGGCCGCCCCAGAACATGTCGGCGATCGGGGTATGTTGTCAAAGGGCTATTCCCTCGTTCCTTGACGCTTCGGAGTGAGGGAGGGCGGCTATCGTGGAGCGCGCGCGGGGCCTCATGCCGCGGAATTGGCCGCGTCGGTCAATCTGCTTCAGCGAGCCGAGGTCAGACGGTCGGGATGCCCGATTGAGTATCGGGCCACGCCTTCCAGGGGAACGGCTTCTCCTCGGAGGCACCGACCTGAAAGCGCGCGGCCTCCGCCAGCCAGACGGCAAGCGATTTGCCGAAATTGGCGAGAGGGCGATTGGGCTCCCCGGCAAAAAGCAGCCAGAGGAACTGCACGAGGGCAACGACGTTCACGAGCGCGTGCCCGATGCCCATAAACACTACGAGGAGCAGCATGAAGAGCCCGCGCAACCACGTCTCGCTCTTCTGCCAGCTAGCCTGATGCACTGTCTCTTCCATGGTTCCACCTCACTAGTTGACCACGCGCGGGCCCTCTTTACTGGCAAGTCGCAACGACGTTAGGCCCGCAGGTGGGACGCCACGCGCCGCCCATCCTGCGAGCCCCGATCGACGTTGCCTCTGCCGCCGCTCAGCCCTTCTTGACCTCGATCTTCTTCTCGGCCTTGACGGCCTCGGGCTTCTTCGCCGCCGTGACCTTGAGCACGCCCTTGTCGAAGCGTGCCTCTATCTTGCTGTCGTCGATCGTGTCCGGCAACTGCAAAGACCGCTCGAAGCTGCCGAAGCTCCGCTCGCTCAAATAGTAGTTCTTAGCCTTTTCCTCGCGCTCGTGCTTCTTCTCGCCCTTGATCGCCAGGATGCCGTTGGCGAGCGTGACGGAGACATCCTTCTCGTCGACGCCCGGCAGCTCGGCCTCGACCGTGACCGCGCGCGCGTCCTCATGGACGTCGAGCTCCGGTACCATGGCGTACCCGCCGTTGTCGCGAGGGAGGAGGCTCGGCCAGCGCGGCCAGCCGTGCTCGAAGCGGGAAAAGGCGCGATCCATCTCGCTGCGGAGCGCCTCGAAGATGTCATGCCGGCGCGGCGCCGGCGCCGACGAGGGTTTTGAGACTTCAATATTGGGCATGGCGTACTCCTTCGATTTTGGCTGCGTGGACGCGTCAGGGGCCGTCCCGCATTGCCGCACCACCCTTCGTTGATTTCATGTTGCGGGGCATTGACCTCGCGCAATGGCGAGGCCTTACCGCAAGGAGTTAGGTACGGGCTAATTCGCGATCAATGGCAAAAAGCCGGCGACATAGCAGAGAAGGTTTCGGACCGCCGACCTCCGGCGAGTGAAACTAGTAAAGAAGCCGTCGGAAAGCAGAAGGACCGAGGTTCCGCGCTCAATTAGCGCAGGATGGGGCGGCCTATTTGGAATTGTCCTTCAGCTTTTCGATCGCCGCCGCCATATCGGGAACGAGGCGCATGCGATAGCTTGCATTGTCGCATTTCAATATCCACACGGTCTCGTTGGGCGCCGATTGCGCCTCCTCCCGCTCTGCACTCATAGGCGTCGTGCAGTCGAAGCCCTGCTTGCGGAGCTGCACTGCAAGAATTTCCTTGGTCATCTCCAGCTGTGCTTGCGCGCCGCTGACGTACGCCGCGAAGCCTCCCAGGCTGAGAAGGGCGGCGACGATCAGCCCCGCTCCGCCGAACGCGGCCATCCGCTGGGTTGCCGTATCGGGCATGGGCTCGCTCCTTCTCGAACGGGTCGGCGCAAGGGGCTTGCGCCTGATGCTACCTGGACGTTGTAGCGCCCGGAACCCGGACCCGGCAACGGAGAGATCCGTATATCCCCGGACGTTACATCTTGGCGACGAGCCAGTCCGCCAGCGGCCCAGGCAGCAGGCACTTTCCGGCAGCAGCGAGATAGGTCGGGACCGTCACGTAATAGCGCCGTCTCGGCCGCTGGCTTTCAAGCGCGTGGACGAGCTTGGCGGCGACGGCCTCGGGCTCGAGCTTGAAGAACGACGCCCCGCCCCCCTTCATAGCCTCGAGCCGGGCCCGGTAGGTCTCGCGATGGGGGGAGCCCTCGATGTCGACCGTGGCGACGAAATTCGCCAGCGCCGACTCGACGAACCGGCTGCGGATCGGCCCCGGCTCGATGAGCGATACGGCGATACCGGTCCCTTTGAGCTCGATCCGGAGCGAATCGGTGAGTGCCTCGAGCGCGAATTTCGAGGCGCAGTAGGCCCCGCGAAGGGGCACGGCGGCAAGCCCGAGCACGGACGAGCACATGACGATGCGGCCCGCCCCGTGGCGCCGCATGGCGGGGAGCACCCGGCGCGTCAGGTCGTGGGTTCCGATCAGGTTCACCTCGAGCTGCCGGCGGAGAAGATCGGGGGTGAGATCCTCGACCGCCCCGACCTGACCGAAGGCGGCATTGTTGAAGAGCCCGTAAAGCCTGCCGCCCGTGCGTTCGAGCGCGCCCTGCGCGCAGGCTTCGATGGAGGCGGGTTCCGTTAGCTCGAGGGCGAGGGCCTCAACGCCGAGCTCGCGCTCGAGCCGCGCGCGATCCTCGGGCCTTCGCGCCGTGGCGAGCACGCGCCAGCCTCGCGCCTTGAACACGCGGGCGGAGGCGAGGCCGATCCCCGACGAGCAACCGGTGATGAGGATCGCGCGTGTCACCATTCGGTCTTAGCGGATGGCCGGCGCCGGGCAAACGGTCGATTAGACATCGCCCGGCCGGCCATGCGATCAAGTCCGCGGCGCGCGGGAGGCAAACGGGGTGAAACGGCTCGTCGTCACGGCCGACGATTTCGGACTGTCGCTGCCGGTCAACGAGGCGGTCGAGCAGGGGCATCGCGCGGGCATTCTGACGGCTGCGAGCCTCATGGCCGGCGCGCCGGCTTTCGACGATGCGGTCGAGCGGGCCTGGCGCCTGCCCAAGCTCGGGGTCGGCCTTCACCTGACGCTGATCAGCGGCCGCCCCGTGCTGCCGCCGGACCGGGTGGCGGGCCTGGTCGGGCCGGACGGGCGCTTTTCGAACGATCCCGTCCGCTTTGGGATCGCTCTTTTCTTCTCTCCCGAGCTGCGCCGCCAGGCCGAGGAGGAGATCGCTGCCCAATTCGACCGCTTTCGAACGACCGGCCTCACGCTCGATCACGTCAACGCTCACCAGCACTTCCATTTGCACCCGGTCGTCGCCGAGGCGATCATGCGCTTTGCGCCGGCTTTCGGCGCGCCGCCCGTGCGTGTCCCCAACGAGCCCTTTCGCCAGTCCTATGATGCGACCGGCGACCGGGCGCTCGGACGATTTCTCCCTTGGCTGTTCTACCTGCCGCAGACGCTGGGGCTGCGGAAACGGCTCAGGGCGGCGCGCTTGCCGGTCAACGATCGCGTGTTCGGCCTCAACGACAGCGGCGCCATGATCGAGAGCCGCGTTCTCGGCTTTCTGGATGAGCTACCCGACGGCGTGTCCGAGCTTTATTGCCATCCGGCGACCCGGCGCTGGACCGGTCCGGACAATCTGCCCGCGACCTACCGCCCGGAAGAGGAGCTTGCTGCGCTTCTGAGCCCCGCAGTTCGCGCGAAAGTCATGGAGCGCGGGATAGAGCTCATGGCTTTCAGGCCGGCCGTCGCCGCCGCGTCATAGCTCCGCCACTCCAGCAGGTCGCTGCTTGCCAGGCCCACGGTCGGCCAGAGGTCGTCGAGTCGCGGCGCCTCCTGCGGCACGAAACCTGATCAGGCGAGGCCTGCGTCGCGGATCTTGCGCACGGCCTTGGCCGTCCCGAGCGCCGAGAAGACCGTCTCGATGATCTGCGGCGCATTGAGGCCCGCCCGGTCGTACATTTTCTGTGGCGCGTCGTGATCGATGAAGACGTCGGGAAGCGTGAGCGTCCGCACCTTGAGGCCGCCATCGAGAAGGCCGGACGCGGCGAGGAAATGGAGCACGTGGGCGCCGAAGCCGCCGGCGGCCCCTTCCTCGACTGTGATCAGGACTTCGTGATTTGCAGCCAGCCGGCGAATGAGATCGCCGTCGAGGGGCTTGGCAAAGCGGGCATCGGCGACCGTCGCCGAGAGGCCAAATGCCGCGAGCTGGTCGGCGGCCTTGAGGCACTCGGCGAGCCGCGTGCCGAGCGACAGCAGCGCCACCGCCGAGCCCTCGCGCAGGACGCGCCCGCGGCCGATCTCGAGCGGGACGCCCTCGGCCGGCAGCTCGATGCCGGTACCTTCGCCGCGCGGATAGCGGAATGCGCAGGGGCGATCGTCGATTGCGACCGCGGTTGCCACCATGTGCCTGAGCTCCGCCTCGTCTGCCGCCGCCATCAGCACGAAGTGTGGCAGGCAGCCGAGATAGGCAAGATCGAAGGAGCCGGCGTGCGTCGGCCCGTCGGCGCCGACCAGGCCGGCGCGATCTAGCGCGAAGCGCACGGGAAGCTTTTGGATCGCGATGTCGTGCACGACCTGGTCGTAGGCGCGCTGCAGGAACGTCGAGTAGATGGCCGCGAACGGCTTGAAGCCCTCGGTGGCGAGGCCGCCCGCAAACGTCACCGCGTGCTGCTCGGCGATGCCGACGTCGAAGCAGCGCGCCGGGAACTCCTTGCCGAAGATATCGAGGCCGGTGCCGTCGGGCATGGCGGCCGTGATGGCGACGATGCGCTCGTCCTTTCTCGCTTCCGCGATCAGGCTGTCGGCGAACACGCGCGTGTACGTCGGCGCATTGGCCTTGGGCTTCACCTGCGCGCCGGTAACGACATTGAACTTGGCGACGCCGTGATACTTGTCGTCGGACTCCTCGGCCGGCGCGTATCCCTTGCCCTTCTTGGTGACGACGTGGACGAGGATCGGGCCTTGGCGCGCGTCGCGCGCGTTCTTCAGCACGGGCAGCAGATGATTCAAATCGTGGCCGTCGATGGGGCCGACATAGTAGAACCCGAGCTCCTCGAACCACATGCCCCCCTGCCAGAGGTGGCGCGTATATTCCTCGACGCGCGCGGCGCGCCGCTCCCAGCTCTTCGGCAGGCGCTTGGCGAGCTGCTTGGCGATATCGCGCAGGTGAAGATAGGTGCCGCTCGAGGTAACGCGCGCAAGATAGGCCGAGAACGCGCCCGTCGGCGGAGCGATCGACATGTCGTTGTCGTTGAGCACGACGATGAGGCGCTCGTCGCGGGCGCCCGCGTTGTTCATCGCCTCGTACGCCATGCCCGCGCTCATGGCCCCGTCGCCGATTACGCACACGACGTTGTTCGTGCCGCCCTTGAGATCACGCGCGACCGCCATGCCGAGCCCGGCCGAGATCGAGGTCGAGGAGTGCGCCGCCCCGAACGGGTCGTACTCGCTCTCGGCGCGCCTGGTGAACCCGGAGAGGCCGCCGCCCTGGCGCAGCGTGCGGATGCGCTCGCGCCGCCCGGTCAAGATCTTGTGCGGATAAGCTTGGTGGCTCACGTCCCAAATGAGACGGTCGCGGGGTGTGTCGAACAGGTAGTGGAGCGCGACGGTGAGCTCGATCACGCCGAGCCCGGCACCGAGATGCCCGCCCGTGACGGAGACCGCGCTGATGAGCTCGTGGCGCAGCTCGCGCGCGAGCTGGGGAAGCTCGGACTCCGACAGCGTTTTCAGATCTTCCGGCGTGGCGACGGCGTCGAGGAGGGGCGTTTCCGAGGCCATCGGTGTCTTTGCGTCCATCGATCGGGTCCAGATGTCCGTTGCGATACGCCGCAGGTCGGCCGCTGCCGCCGCCGAACCGCCATTATGGACCGTCGCGCGCAAAATGAACTCCTCAAGGGGCCCGGCCACGGGCCCGGCGGCCAATTCCTTCGACGGGTGTGGCAGGGGGGCCGCAGCCGGCCCCGGCCGACGGCCATGCGCCGGTCAACGTTCAGCTATTGAAATGCCCCATTGGCTCTGCGAATTTGCGAATTCGGACCAAGAAACGAAAGGGGAAGGACCTACATGCCGCCGATTGCCAGAAATAGACGCAGACCCTCATTCGTCGCGCACCGCTCGATCGCCGTTATTGCGCTCACGCTTCTTGTCGGCGCACTCCTCGCCGATAGCGCCCGTAGTCAGGCGGACCCGGTGGTCGGCCAAATCGAGCTGCTTCATGGCGAGCTGCTCGACACGATGAAGCAAGCCAAGCAGCTCGGCGTCAAGGGCCGCTATGAAAAGCTCGCGCCTGTCTTGTCCACCACCTATGACATCGCCTCGATGTCGCGCATTGCGGTGGGCCAAAGCTGGGCTTCTCTCGCGCCCGAGCAGCAGGCCAGCATCGTCGATGCCTTCACACGCATGATGGTCGCGACGTACGCGAGCCGGTTCAACGGTTTCTCGGGCGAGAAGTTCGAGGTCGTGCAGATCCTTGATCAGGCGCCCTCCGACAAGATGATCAAGACGCGGATCGTTCAATCGAACGGCAAGGCCGTGGCGCTGAACTATCTCATGCGCAAGGTGGGCCCCGAGTGGAAAATCGTCGACGTCTATCTCGACGGCACCATCAGCGAGCTTGCGAGCCGGCGCGCCGAGTTCAGCTCGATCCTTAAATCCGGCGGTCCCGACGCGCTGATCGCGACGCTCAAGAGCCAAGGGGACAAGCTCCTCGCCGGCGCCTGAGCGCCCGCTCGCCTATTCGCTGCCCTCGGTCTCATCGGCGGGGGCGTCGGCGTCCCCGGACGCGAAATAGCTATCGGCTACGGAGATGTCGAAGCTGGCCGCCTCGTCGACGGCCGCCTCCCTGACCTTCTTGACCTCGTCGCCGCCCGTCTCGCCGAGGCGGAACCGCTCGGCGAACTGAAAGGCGACGATCCCCTTGCCCGACGGGTGGCGCGCGTACTTGAAGACGTTGAACTCGACCACGTCCGAGCTTGGCTCCCCTGTCAAGAAATCGATGATCACCTCGCCGGTCGTCGGATTCTCGATCATCGCGAAGCGGGCCGCGGGGTCGCGCCGCCTGAGCATGGCGGCGAGCCCGTGGGCGGCCTCTTTCGGGGTTCCCTTGAGATCGGGAAAGCGGTGGAACGCGACGAGCTTCCGCCAGCTCTCGATCGCGTCGCCGTCACGAACGAGCTCGACCAGGGAGTTGCCCTCCTCGCGGACGTCCGTGTGGGCGACGGCATAGTCCTCCCCGCCGAAGCTGACCGGCTCCTCGGCGTGGGCGCCGGAGGCTGCGAGAGCGGCCGCCGAAGCGATGGCCCGCAAGCTCGACCAGGTCTGCATCCCGTGCCCCCTTCCCGGTGCGTCAGCCGGACGAGATGCGCTCGATCCGCGCCCCGCAGCGGGCGAGCTTCTCCTCGAGACGCTCGAAGCCCCGGTCCAGATGGTAGACACGGTTGATCATCGTCTCGCCGTCGGCCATGAGCCCGGCGATGACGAGACTGACGGAGGCCCTGAGGTCGGTCGCCATGACCGGGGCCCCGCGGAGCGACCGGACGCCCTTGATCGTCGCCGCATCGCCGTGGAGCTGGATGTCGGCGCCGAGCCGCGCGAGCTCCTGGACGTGCATGAAGCGGTTCTCGAAGATCGTCTCGCGGATGACGCTCGTCCCCTGCGCTCGGCTCATGAGCGCCATGAGCTGGGCCTGGAGATCGGTCGGAAAGCCAGGAAACGGCTGCGTCTCGACGGCCACCGGCTCGAGATGATTGCCGTTGCGGGCCACTCGAACGCCGCCGTTCGTCTCCGTGACGGTAGCGCCCGTCTTTTCCAGCACATCGAGGGCGGTGGCCAGAAGCTCGCGCCGCGCGCCCTCGAGCACGACATCGCCGCCGGTCGCCGCCACGGCGAACGCGAACGTGCCGGTCTCGATCCGATCGGGCAGCACCGCATGCAAGGCGCCCTCGAGCCGGTCGCGGCCGGCGACGCGCAAGGTCGACGTGCCGATGCCATCGATCCTGACGCCCATCTTGACGAGGCATTGAGCGACATCGCCAACCTCGGGCTCGCGCGCCGCGTTCTCGATCAGCGTCTCACCCTTGGCGAGGGCGGCGGCGAGCAGCACGTTGTGGGTCGCCCCGACCGAGACCTTGGGAAAGATGATATGGGCGCCATGGAGCCCCTTCGGCGCACGCGCGATCACGTAGCCCGCGTCGATATCGATCTCAGCGCCGAGCGCTCTCAGCCCCATGAGATGGAGATCGACGGGACGCGTGCCGATCGCGCAGCCGCCGGGCAGCGACACTCGTGCCTCGCCCATGCGCGCGACGAGCGGCCCGAGCACCCAGAAGCTCGCCCGCATGCGCGAGACCATCTCGTAGGGCGCGCAGGTGTCGACGATGTCGCGGGCCGTCAGGTGAAAAGTCTCGCCGAGATGGGGGCTCGTGCCCGGTCGTTTGCCGTCGACGGCGAGATCGACGCCGTGGTTTCTGAGGATGCGTGCAAGCAGGTTGACGTCGGCGAGATTGGGGACGTTCTTCAGCGTCAGCCGGTCAGGCGTGAGCAGGCTCGCGATCATGAGCGGGAGCGCAGCGTTCTTGGCCCCGGAAATGGGAATGCGGCCTTGTAGCCGCTCGCCGCCGGTGATCTTGATGCGATCCATGCTCTTTCCGATTGCTAATGGCGCGCTCGCCCGAGCTCATGCGAACGAGGGCAAGCGACCCGCGGGGGGAGATCAATAGGCGGTGGGCGGCCATCCCCGCAATAGGCGCCTCGCACGCATCCTCATCCTAGCCACGCCGCTCGCCTCCGGACCCCGCTCGGGGCGAGTCGCCTGCGCAGAAGTCGGTGACCTCATCGTCGCCCGGCTCCTCCTGCCGACGCGCGCGTTCGCGGGCAAGCGCCTTCCGTTTCAAGAGGTTGGCGCGGAGCTCCGCGGCCAATCGCTGTCGCCGGCTTTCAGCGGCGCCCCCTGCAGCGGGCTCTCCCTTGCGCGGCATGGCCTCCTCCGGCCGGCGTGGTGCGGGCGGGGGGACTCGAACCCCCACAGGCCTTGCGGCCCTACGGATTTTCATACCAGCTACGGCTTTCGCCGCCCTCGCCGGAAGCCTCATGCTCCAGGCGGGTTCGTGGTCTGGACTATCCCTTCACCGTGCTCGCGCCGGTAAGGCGGAGGTTAGGTGCTGCCCGTCTAGTCTCTACACCTTCCCCGAAGGGCCGCGCCCCGGGGCTTGGCTCGGGATCGCCATGCGAAAGGATTTCCCGAATTTGAGCAGTTCTGCATCCCGGGTTTCCCCGCGAGCACTCAAGCCGTTCTCAAGTCCGTTGCGTCTACCGGTTCCGCCACGCCCGCGTCAGCCCGGCGCTGAAGCTATAGGGCGGCCGGCGGGTGAAGACAATCTTCGGCCGTGCCGGATCACGCCTAACAGCAGCAGATAGAGCATGGTGGCGTTGAGGACGTGCCAGAGGAAATGCGTGCCCGCGCCGCCGGTGCGATCGCAGACCTCGAGATCGATGGTTCGAAACGTCATGGACAGCAGAAATGCTGCGGTCGCGCCGGCGAGGTAGCCCCGGGCCGGGTGGCGATTGACGGCCAGTGCGGCGGCGACCAGCGCGAGCGCGAGGAAAGCCGGGACATAGGCGATGGTGCCGTTGAGACAGCGTGCGCCGGCCCGTGCGGTGATGGGAAGAAGCTCCGGGGCGCAGTTGATCGTGCCTATGAAGTGCACGGTAAGATAGAAGGCCGTGACACAGACGGCGATCAGGCCCCAATGCAGGCCCAAGAGGCGCCTCAAGGCATAGGCGAAGTAGGCGAGCATGAAGACGACGATCGGCCCCCAGTCGGCGACTTGGGCCCAACGTGTGGCAAAGGTGTGAAAGAGGAAGCTTCCCGCCCCGATCGCATAAACGAGGGCGACGAGCCCCGCTTCGACGACGCCCACGGCTCCTTTGGGCTGGCGCAGGAAGTCGACGGTTGCCAGAACGGCTGCGAGAATGAATGCGGCGTTGGTGAGCGCATTGAGCGGCTCGGCCCAGAATGCCGGATTATGTCCTCGCTCGCAGTAGATGAAGATCTGCTCGGCCCAGTGCATTCAGTCCGACCTTGTCGTCAGAAGGCGCAGCTTCGCAGCCGGCGCCTCAATCGGACGCGCGCTGCTGCTCGGGTGCAAGAAGCGCCTTCGCCTTCTGCATCAGGGCTAAAAGCTCGTCCGGCGCCTTGATGTCAATCGAATGCGGATACTCGGAATCGGCACCGCGGATCGAGGACTGTATGTTGCCCTCGGCGTCGAAAAAGATCGTGCGTGGCACATACGTCCCGTCCGGGGAGAAAGCGCTGTTCGCGTCGGCGTCCTTGTCGACATCGACCAGAATCATGACGAAGCTCTTCGAGGCCTCGACGACGCGCGGGTCCTTGAACACCTGCCGGTATTGCCGGCAGGAGGGGCACCAGGTCGCCTGAAACAGCATTATGACTGGCCGGCCGGTCCGGCTCGCTTCCTGAATGCCCGACGCAATTTCGCGCCAGGCGATCTCGGCGCCGTTCCAAATCTCCGCGTGCTCGGGTGCGCGCGCGGCGGCGGGTGCCGCGAGAAGGCAAAGGGCAAGGACGATCGGCAAGAAATTTCGCATGGACCTCACCGGTCTCACGGGGGTTGCGCCATCTTCTCTCTCGTCTACGGTGTCAAGGCAAGCTGGATCTGCCAAGGCAAGCTGGATCAGCCTAACTGG
Source organism: uncultured Alphaproteobacteria bacterium (assembly GCA_963740475.1). Classification (GTDB taxonomy): domain Bacteria; phylum Pseudomonadota; class Alphaproteobacteria; order Rhizobiales; family Hyphomicrobiaceae; genus Hyphomicrobium_C. The sequence goes on from CAVUEM010000040.1 coordinate 120,797, forward strand.
CAAACATCGTGTCGGTAGGTTGCGGCGACAGGAATATGACCACCGCAAGATTTCCGCCAGACGCCCCGTGGAATCCGGCTTGTCCGAAATCGTTCTGCACAGGCCACGCCCGCACCCTTGCGAGGCGTTACGGCGCTGACGCATAATCGTCATCAGTACTCTCGAAAGAGCTCCGCCTCCTTCGCCCCCCGAACGACGTTCTTCTTGAGCCTTTTCGGGATCGGCTAGCGTTCGCCTGGAGACAACGCGCGCATGTTTCTTGATCTCACACCCGGGACCCTGACGGAAGTCGAGAGCGGCCGCCGGTGGGATCGCCACGAGATGGCACTCGGCATCGCGCGCCGCATCGGCCGCTTTCGCCGGCTCGGCCTGGCGCCGGGAGATCGCGTCTTTCTCCCGTTCGGCAACCGGCTCGAGTTCTTTGCCGAGTTGCTTGCCATCTGGCGCCTCGGCGCCTGCGCAATCCCCGTCGACGCGCGGCTGACGGCGTTCGAGGTCGAGACGCTGGCGGGTGCGGCGCGCCCCAGGCTCGCAGTCGCCGACGACGCGACCGACAAGACCGTCGTCAAAGCGCTCGCCGCTGCTGGCGTCGGCGTGACCGATACCTCTGAGACCGGTAACGCCGAGGACTGGGCGGCGGGCCTTTCCCGGCTCGACGACGACGCGTTGATCCTTTTCACATCGGGCTCGACGGGGAATCCCAAGGGCGTCGTCCACACCCACCGCTCGCTGCGCGCGCGGTGGATCTCGCTCGGCGATTGTCTCGGCACCGCGCCGTTCGCGCGGACGCTGTGCCTCCTTCCCACCCATTTCGGCCACGGCCTCATATGCAATTGCCTGTTCCCGTGGCTCTCGGGCCAGGACCTCTTCATCACGCCCCCGTTCCGCCCCGAGACCATCATGAAGCTCGGCGCGATCGTCGATGCGCACCGCATCACGTTCCTATCGTCGGTGCCCTCGATCTGGCGCCTCGCCTTGAAAATGGCGAAACGCCCGGCCGGCGGCACGCTCGAGCGCGTGCATTGCGGCTCGGCGCCGCTGTCGGCGCACGCATGGGAGGAGATCCGCGGCTGGACCGGGACGCGTCAGGTCTGTAATGCCTACGGCATCACGGAGACCGGGAGCTGGGTCGCCGGGCTCAGAAACGCGGATTGCACGGCGGAGGATGGATTGATCGGCGAAGGCTGGGGCGCGGTCGTCAAGGTGCTCAAGACATCAGATACGTCGGTCCGGCTCGGGCGCGACGGCGAGTGTGAGCCGGGCGAATCGGGGTTCGTCTGGCTCAACACGCCGGCCCTCATGAAGGGCTACTTCCAGCGCGACGACCTGACCGAGCTCGCCGTCGCCGATGGCTGGTTCCTCACCGGCGACATCGGCGCCCTCGACGAGCAGGGCCGCCTCGTGCTGCGCGGGCGCGAGCGCGACGAGATCAACAAGGGCGGCATGAAGATCTATCCCGCCGACGTCGATGCCGTCGTCGAGCGCTTCGAGCATGCGAGCGACGTGTGCACGTTCGCCCTCGACGATCAGATCTACGGCCAGACGGTCGCCATGGCGGTCGTCTTGACGAAATCCGACGCGGGCACGATCCGCGCCCTCCACGACTGGATGATGCGCCATCTGGCAGAGCCCAAGATGCCGTCGCGCTGGTGGCTCGTGGACGCGGTACCGCGCACCTCGCGCGGCAAGATCAACCGCGACGCGGTCAAGGCCGCCTGCATCGATCTAACCCCGCTCGATCTGCCACGCATTCTCGCGGGCGAGGGTGCACCATGAGCGCGGCGCGCCAGCAAAGGCTCGACGATCTCAAGGCGTTTCTGAGAACGATCCAGAAGCCGAACAAGCCCGTGGAAAGCGTCGGCGAGGGCGACAGCCTCGTCAACTCGGGCCTCATCAACTCGCTCGCGATGGTGCAAATCGTCATGTATCTCGAAAAGACCTACGACATAGACTTCGCGTCCCGCGGCGTCGATCCGGAGCGGCTCGGCTCCATGGCATCAATCCTCGATCTCGTCGAGGAGACGCGAACATGACCCGCGCGCCGTCCAAGGCACCGGACACGGCCGGCGCGCGGCTGCGCAGCGCGGTCGCCGAGACAGCAATCCTTCCCTTTATCGGCGTGTTCGACACGTTCTCGGCCTCCCTTGCCGCGCGCCACTACGAGGCCCTCTTCGTCTCGGGGTTCGGCTTCGCGGCGAGCAACTACGGGCTCCCCGACGTGGGCTTCATCACGTGGACGGACATCCTCGCCTTCGTGCAGCGCCTGCGCACCATTCTCCCCGCCCATCACCTGCTCGTCGACATCGACGACGGCTATTGCGACACCGAGGTCGCCTGCCACGTCGTCTCGGTGCTCGAGGCGGCTGGCGCCTCGGGCGTCGTGCTCGAGGACCAGAAGCGGCCGCGCCGCTGCGGCCATTTCGACGGCAAGCAGATCATGGAGCTCGACGAGTATCTGGCGAAGCTCAACGCCGTGCTCGCCGCAAGGCGCGATCTCTTCGTCATCGCGCGCACGGATTCGTCGGATCCCGATGATATCGTGCGCCGCGTCGAAGCGTTCGCCGCAGCCGGCGCCGACGCCGTGCTCGTCGACGGGCTTCGCGACCTCGAGACCGTCCGCCGCCTTTCGGGGCGCGTCGACCGCCCGTTCTGTTTCAATCAGATCGCGGGCGGGAAGTCGCCGCCCTGCACGCTCTCGGAGCTGAAAGAGGCTGGCGTCTCGCTCGTCATCTACTCGACACCATGCCTATTCGCCGCCCAGTCGGCCATCGACGAGGCGCTCGCGACCTTGAAGGCCCGCGATGGAACGCTCGCAGGAAGCAAGATCGGCGTGCGCGACTGCACGGCCATCCTCTCCGACAATCTCGCGCGCGTCCGCGAGCGACGCTGACTTCACCCCCTCCTCGGTGGGGAGAGGTGAAATGCCTGGGGCACTGTCAGATCAGCCCTTCTTCTCCGGCGCGACGACGCGGATCGAAAGCTCGCGCAGCTGCTTCGGCGTCGCTTCCGAGGGCGCGCCCATGAGCAGGTCGTTGGCCTGCTGATTCATGGGGAAGAGTGCCACCTCGCGCACAGTCTTGCAGTCGGTGAGCAGCATCACCATGCGCTCGATGCCGGCCGCCATGCCTCCATGCGGGGGCGCGCCGTATTGGAACGCGCGGTAGAGCCCGCCGAAGCGGGCCTCGACCTCGGCCCGGCCGAGGCCGGTGATCTCGAACGCTTTGACCATCGTCTCAGGCAGGTGGTTGCGCACCGAGCCCGAGGCGATCTCGTAGCCGTTGCAGACAACATCGTACTGGTTGGCCTTGAGGGCCAGGATGGCATCGCGCCCTTCCTTTTCGGCGGCTTCCAGCGCCTCGCGCCCGCCCTTCGGCATCGAGAACGGGTTGTGCGAAAAGTCGATCTTCTTCTCGTCCTCGTTCCACTCGTAGAACGGGAAATCGACGATCCAGGCGAGCGCAAAGCTGTTCTCGTCGATGAGCTTCAGTTCGGCGCCGATCTTGTCGCGCGCGAGCCCGGAGAACTTGTAGAAATTTGCCGGGTTGCCCGCGACGAAGAATACCGCGTCGCCGACCTTGAGGCCGAGTTGGGTCTGGATTGCACCCGCTCGCTCGGGCCCGACGTTCTTCGCGACGGGACCGGCTCCAGCGGGCCCCTCCTCTCGCCAGAAGATGTAGGCAAGACCAGGCTGCCCCTCCCCCTGCGCCCACGAGTTCATGCGGTCGCAGAAGGCGCGGCTGCCGCCCGTCGGCGCGGGGATCGCCCACACGCGCACCTTCGGGTCCTTGTCGATCATGCCGGCGAAGATCTTGAAGCCCGAGCCGCGGAAGTGCTCGGTCACGTCCTGCATCTCGATCGGATTACGCAGGTCGGGTTTGTCGGTGCCGTACTTCAAGATCGCCGTATCGTAGGGAATGCGCGGCCAGCCCTGCGTCACGGGTCTTCCGCTTCCAAACTCCTCGAACAGCCCGGTGAGCACCGGCTCCATGGTCGAGAACACATCGTCCTGCTCGACGAAGCTCATCTCGACGTCGAGCTGGTAGAACTCGCCGGGCAGCCGGTCGGCGCGCGGGTCCTCGTCGCGGAAGCAGGGCGCGATCTGGAAATAGCGGTCGAAGCCCGACACCATGAGCAATTGCTTGTACTGCTGCGGCGCCTGGGGGAGGGCATAGAACTTCCCCGGATAGAGGCGCGATGGGACCAGGAAGTCGCGCGCGCCTTCCGGAGAGGAGGCTGTGAGGATCGGCGTCGGGAACTCGTTGAAGCCGGCCTCGTGCATGCGCCGCCGGATCGAGCGCGTGATCTCGAGCCGCTTCATGATGATGCCGTGCAGCGTCTCGCGCCTAAGATCGAGGAAGCGATAGGTGAGCCGCAAGTCCTCCGGGTAGCCGGGCTCGCCGAATACGGGGACCGGCAGCTCCTTCGCCGGCGACAGAACCTCGATCTCGGTCGCGAATATCTCGACCTCGCCGGTCGCGAGCTCGGGGTTGACAGTGCCCTCGGGGCGCGCGCGGACTTTGCCGTCGACGCGAATGACCCATTCCGAGCGCACGGTCTCGGCGGCCTTGAAGGCCGGGCTCTCGGGATCGGCCACGACCTGGGTCAGGCCGTAATGGTCCCTCAGATCGATGAACAAGAGGCCGCCGTGGTCACGAACGCGGTGTACCCACCCCGATAGCCGCACCATTTTGCCAACGTCGCCGGAGCGGAGCGCGCCGCAGGTGTGTGAGCGGTAGCGGTGAAGCCCCTTTTCGCCCGCCGCCGCGCTCCCGCCTCTTGCTTCTCGTTCCGCCATCGCATCATCCCGCCGCAATTCGGATCAGGGGCGGAAAAGCGCATGAGGTCCCCGCAAAGTCAAGGATCGCCGTCCGCCCGTCCCGTCGCCGGAATGGGCTTCGCGGAGACCCGAATTTTCAGACTGATTCGCGATCGTGCCGGCTAGATCGCGATCGTCTTGATGGAGACGCTTCGCGTCCGTCAAGGTCGTGAATCGCGATCTAAATTCAAAGCGCAGAGCACGAGTGCCGCCTGACATGGATTGCGGAAGCTATCCATGTCAGACGATCGTGCGCTAGGCGAGGACGGCAAGGAGCCACAGGACGACGGAGGCGCAGAAAATGCCCGCGCTGAGCTTCAGCTTGTGGTCCACATTGCGGAATTGGCGCTCCAATGCGCTCAATTCAGTCAATTTAATGCTGACCGATTCAAGGCTGTTATAGGCATGATAATTGCCACTGCTTTTGCTATCGATTCGTTCAATACGCTCTCTCAGGTCCTTGCAACGCCGCAATGCCTCATCCAGTTTATCGGCATTGGCTCGCTGTTGCGTTTCCTGAAAAGCGGAAAATCTGTGATTGCGATCGGAATCTTCGCGCAATTCGGCAATTTTCGCTTTGACGCTTTCGAGCTCGCGCGCGAGCCCGCCGATCTCGATGTGGAGCTGATCGAGTTTTATCGCCATGTCGGAGACGAAGGAGTCGCGCGCGATGAGTTGTACCGCGGGCGCTGCGCCTAGGCGCTGAAACTCCACGCATTCCACCGGGTCAGGCAGTACGGCGGGCAACTTACTCTGCTTTCGTTCCGGTACGCGAACATCCAACACGTCCAACAACTCCCTCTCTTAGCCGCCCGGAGCGAGCGGATCGATCAATCCTTCCGCTTGGGCAATAACCTACGCTTTCGGGCTGTCCACCCGAATTTCGCGCTTAGGCTTTTGCGAAATCTTTCGCAGCGCCGCCGCGCTGGAAATAGCCGCCGCAACAACAGCTATTCCAGCTCACGGAACTGCGCCCGCTTGGCGCCCATCAGCAGCTCTGTCTCGAAGGCGTTATTCATACATGATCGAGTGCGGCTTGGCTAGATGCGTGGACCATGAATTACCAAACTTTTTTTCATGATCCAGCGAGCGTCCGGTGCTCGCGAGGAGCACCATTGCGGCTCCCGCATCCCGCCCAGCCGAGACTTGCAACAGCGGAGAGCCCGTGACAGTGATGGCCCGCCCGACCCCTAACGGCTCCAAAGGACAATCTCTTGCAGGTGTCGATCGTCATCCCGGTCTTCAACGAAGAGGACTGCATCAGGCCGCTTCTCAGGGAGATCGCGGCGAAGACGCAAGACCTTCCGGTGCTGGAGGTCATCGTCGTCGACGACGGCAGCAGCGATGGAACGGCGCGTGCCGTGCTCGCCGAAAAGGGAGCGACGAAGGGCCTTCGCCTGCTCAGCCACAAGGGCCGGCGCGGACAGAGCACGGCCACATTTACCGGCATTTCCCGCGCCAAGGGCGACCTCATCGTCACCCTCGACGGCGACGGCCAGAATGATCCCGGCGACATTGCCCTCCTGTTCGAGGCCTATCGCGGCGCCGCCGATCGCCTGGGCCCGCGTTTGCTGGTCGCCGGCCAGCGCAAGAAGCGGCGCGACACGGCCGTGCGGCGCGTCTCGTCACGGGTCGCGAACACCGTTCGCGCGTGGATCCTGGACGACGGGGTGCGCGACACGGGGTGCAGCCTTAAGCTCTTCCGCCGCAGTGATTTTGTGGCCCTGCCGTTCTTCAATCACATTCATCGCTTTATACCGGCTCTCATGAAGGCAACCGGCGTCCGGCTCATCCTCGTCGACGTGTCTCACCGGCCGCGGGAGCGGGGGATCTCGAAATACGGTATGTGGGACCGGCTGTGGGTCGGCATTCACGATCTTGTGGGCGTAAGCTGGCTCATCTCCCGCATCACGGCGGATGTCGAAGTCGAGGAGAAATGATCCCGTGTCGCTTGGCAGCAGTCTAACTTCTGAGCACTTGTGGCTCGCGCTTGGATTCCTCGGGCAAGGCCTCTTCTCGATGCGCTTCCTCGTGCAGTGGATCGCGTCGGAGAAGAAGGGCGAGAGCATCGTCCCGGTCGCCTTCTGGTATTTCAGCCTCGGCGGCGGGGCGCTTCTGCTCATTTACGCGCTCTGGCGGCTCGACCCGGTGTTCATCATCGGGCAGTTCACGGGGCTCTTCATCTACAGCCGCAACCTCTACCTGATCCACCGGCTGCAGGCCCGGAATGCCCCGGCGAGCTAGGCAGACAGCATGAACCTTTCTCGGAGCGGCCAAGAGCTCAGCACAGAGCACGCGCTGCTCATAGCTCTCGTCCTCTGGGGCGGCGCGATGGCGGCGATGATCGCGACGCTGCCGCTGCTGCCCGTCGACGAGACCCGCTATCTGACGGTGGCCTGGGAGATGAGAGAAGGCGGCACCTGGCTCTTGCCGACGCTCAACGGCGAGCCCTACTCGCACAAGCCCCCGCTCCTCTTCTGGCTCGTCAATATCGCCTGGACGCTCTTCGGGACGAGCGTCCCTGCGGCGCGCATCGTGCCGATCGCCGCCTCGGCCGGCGTGCTCGTCCTCACCTACCGGCTCGGGCGCGCACTGCTCGGGCCCGAGCGTCACGCGCCCGCCCTCGCGGTCCTCCTTGTGCTTGCAAGCCCTGCGACCTTCGTCTACGGCCCGCTCTTGATGTTCGATCAGCTGCTCGCGGTCTGGGTCCTGTTCGGGCTGCTTCAACTCTGGCATGCGGGCCAGGATCCCGCCCGCTGGTGCCCATGGGTGCTGCTCGGCCTTGCCCTCGGCCTCGGGCTTCTGACCAAAGGCCCGGTCGTGCTCTTGCATTTGGGCATCCCCGCGCTCCTCGTCAGGTTTTGGGCGCCGAACCGGGAAGGCGTCGTCTTGGGGCGCTGGATTGCCGGCTTCGCAGTGTCGTTGGCGATCGGCGCCGGCATCATTCTCGCCTGGGCGATCCCGGCGGCAATCGCGGGCGGACCCGAGTTTGCGGAGATGATCTTCTGGAAGCAGTCGGCGGGGCGCATGGTCGAGAGCTTCGATCACCGGCAGCCGGTCTGGTTCTATATTCCCGTCCTCGCCGTGTTCCTGCTGCCGCTCCTGTTCTGGCCGCCGCTGTGGCGCGCCGCCTCCGCATGGAGGCGCGAAGATTTCTCGCCGGAAGCGAGGTTTCTGCTGTGTTGGATAGTCTCCGCGCTCGCCGCGTTCACGACGATCAGCGGCAAGCAGCCTCACTATCTCCTGCCGCTATTGCCGGGCCTCGCCATCCTCTTTGCTGGCCTGCTCAAGCGCGCCGAGCCCGCGCGCGCCGACGCGCTGATCCTAGCTCTGCCGCTCGCGGCTCTGTTCGCAGTGCTGACAATCGGGCCGCTCGTCGTCCACTGGACCGGCCATGACACACCGACCGGCATAATCAGCAAGGGGATCGGCGAATTCAATCCGGGGATTAGCCTCGCCGCGGCGGCGGGCGCGCTGCTCCTCGTCCTTCTCGGCCGAGGACGACTCACCGGAGAGGCGATGGCGATCGCGGGATCGGTCGCCTTGCTCATCGTCACTATCACCACGCAGTGCCGGGATAGCGTTTACAGATTCTACGACCTGCAACCCGTCGCCGACGCCGTGCAGCCTTACAAGGGCGGCCCCATGGCCTTCGTCAACAAATACTTGGGCGAGATCGGCTTCTTGGCGCGTCTCGAGCGCCCGCTCGAGGTCGTGCGCACCAAGGACCTGAAAAACTGGTTCAATCAGCACGCGAACGGCACCGCGATCGTGCGCGCGCGCACGCCCATCCAGTCGCCCGAATTCGCGGTCGTCCACACCCAAGTCTTCAGGACCGGCTGGCACTTCTCGGTCATCCGCCTCAAGCAGGCGGCCGGGCCAGCCCGAAATTCGCCACGCGACCCCACGACAGGGCGAAAAGGCTAGGCTATAAATCGGCCAGCATGCACGTCATCACCTCCACAACGGACCTCATCGACACCTGCGCCCGCCTCGCCGACAACGACTTCGTCGCGGTCGACACCGAGTTCATGCGCGAGCAGACCTTCTGGCCGGAGCTGTGCCTCATCCAGCTTGCGGGGCCGAGCCACGAGGCGGTCGTCGATCCCCTGGCGGAGGGCCTCGACCTCGAGCCGTTCTACGGCCTCATGGGGGACGAGCGCGTCACCAAGGTGTTTCACGCCGCCCGCCAGGACATCGAAATCGTTTATACCGAGGCGGGTCTCATCCCGAAGCCCGTGTTCGACACCCAGGTCGCCGCCATGGTGTGCGGCTTCGGCGAGAGCGTGAGCTACGTCAATCTGGTCAAGAAGATCACCGACCGCGACCTCGACAAGTCCTCGCGCTTCACCGACTGGAGCCGCCGGCCGCTGACCGACAGCCAGCTCACCTATGCGCTCGGCGACGTGACGCACCTGCGCGACATCTACCGCCATCTAAAGGCCGAGCTCGAGGCGACGAGCCGCGCCACCTGGCTCGACGAGGAGATGGCCGAGCTCACCAATCCCGCGACCTACGAGACCCATCCCGAGGAGGCCTGGCAGCGCCTCAAGATGCGCGTCAAGAACCGCCGCTCGCTCGCCGTTCTCATCGAGCTCGCCGCCTGGCGCGAGCGCCTCGCGCAGGCGCAGGACGTCCCGCGCGGGCGAATCTTGCGCGACGAGGCGCTCTACGACATCGCCAACCAGGCGCCAACGAGCCCCGAGCAGCTCTCCACGCTCAGGACCTTGAGCGACGGATTCGCGCGCTCCCAGCGCGCCCGCGAGATCGTGGAAGCCGTGAAGCACGGACTCGAGCGCGACGTGAAGACCCTTCCCCCGGTCAATCACAGCCAGCCGCTCTCAGCGCAGGCGACGGCCATCGTCGAGCTCCTGAAGGTCCTGCTCAAGGCGGCGGCGGCTCGAAACAGGGTCGCGCCCCGCCTTATCGCCGACTCGAGCGAGCTCGAGCGCATCGCCGCCGAGGCCGAGCCGGACGTTCCCGCTTTGAAGGGCTGGCGGCGCCAGCTCTTCGGCGAGGACGCGCTGAAGCTCAAGCGCGGCGAGCTGGCGCTGACGCTCGTCAAGGGCGAGGTCGTGGCCGTCGAGACCAAGCTCGCGCGTGTCGGCGAGCAGCCCGAACTCGCCAAGTAGCATCGAAATTCAGTCCGCTCCTCCCTCACCCGGCCTCCTAGATCGCGATCGTTCTTGATGGAGACGCTTCGCGTCCATCAAGAACGTGAATCGTTATCTAAATTCAAAGTGTAGCGTACGATTCACGCCTGACATGGATCGCGGAGGCGATTCCATGTCAGACGATCGTGCGCTAGGTTTTCCGCTTGGAAGACCGTCCTCGTTCGCTTGTCTCGGGTTGCGTCCTGCTCCGACGCGGCCCATAGTCGATTTATGACAGATGAAGCTTCCCCCCCGGGATGGGTTGTCCAAGTAACTATCGTTGGCGTGACCGCAGACGAGAATCGATGGCGTGGGCCCGTCGTGGCGGGGGCGCCGTCGTTTCAATTCTTCAACGTGGCGATAGGCAACGCCGACAAGGCAGTCGAGGCGGCCAGAAAGAAGGCAGGCGTTGGGGACGATGTGCCCGTGCGTGTGGTTCGGAAGCTCTCGGCTCCCGAGATCACACAAATCAGCTTGCGATCGGGTGAGGTCAAGCCGGCGTGACCAAGACGCGCAACCGTGACGCGAACCAGCACGCCAAGAGCATCTGCCTTTCGAACTGACCCACTACGGCGTCGACGGCACTGCTGACACGAGCTTTGCCCCCGGTGGGAAGAGAGCCTGCCCCGGACTTTGTCCGGGGCCCGCTGTCCGGCGCTGAATCGGGGGGCGGGCGATGGACGCGATGAACTACACGCGCATTACCCGCCACGCCCGGGGTCGTAGCGGTGCTTCTGGCGCCATTCGGCAAGGAAGTAGGACAGGCTGTCGTCGATCGTGTCGGGCAGCACGATCCGCACGGTGACGAGCTCGTCGCCCATCGCCCCCGTCGTCGTGTTGCGCACGCCCTTGCCCTTGAGGCGCAGGACCTGGCCCGAGCTCGTCCCCTTCGGGATCGTGAGCTGCACACGGCCCGACACGGTCGAGACCTCGACCTTGGCGCCGAGCACCGCCTCGTCGATGGTGATCGGGAGCTCGACCAGGATATCGTCGCCCTGGCGCTTGAACTCGCGATGGGCCCGCACGTGCACCTCGACGAGCGCGTCGCCGGGCTCGCCGGAGCCGACGCCGGCGAGACCCTTACCGCGCAGGCGGAGCACCTGCCCGTCGGCGACGCCCTCCGGGACCACGAGGTCGAGCGTGCCTCCTTCCGGCATCGTCACGCGCTTCCTTGCGCCTTGCACAGCCTCGGTGAAGTCGACCTCGAGCGTATAACGCACGTCGCGCCCGCGGACCGAGAACCCGCCGCCGCGTGCCCCCCGTGCCCCCATCGAGCCCGAGAAGAAGTCGGAGAAGACCTCACCGAAATCCTCGAAGAGGGGCCCGCGCCCGCGCGGGCCGGCCCCCGCATGCTCTCGCGCCGAGTATCGGCGCGGCTCGCCGGTGGCGTCGATCTCTCCGCGGTCGAATTGCCGGCGCCGGACCGGATCGCCCAGGATGTCGTGGGCCGCCGTCACCTTCTTGAACCGGTCCTCGGCGCCCCGCGACGGGTTGACGTCCGGGTGCAGCTCCTTGACGAGCTTGAGATAGGCGCGCCGGATCTCCTCATCCGAGGCGGCCCGCGGCACGCCCAGGATCTCATAGGGGTCGTCGGCCATGGAATCGCGCGTCCTCAAGGTTGGCGAAGCGAACAATAAGGCCAGTGTAGCAGGAATTAAGGCAGGACGCGCCCCGTCCACTCCGCCGCACCGGGCTGAGGCGGGCAGAACGCGCCCCGCCTGCGCCGCCGCACTAGGGTTAGGCCGTGATCCTCACCTCGGGCACGCGCTCGAGCAGCTCGGCCAGCGTATCGAGCCGCCGGCGCAACCGCTCGCCGTCGAGGGCGGCATGCCGCTTGGGGATCTCGAGGACGAGCTTTCCGTTTTCGTAGCCGATCCGCGTCTCGTCGATGACGCCGGGCATGCCGATCGAGAGCATATGCGCCGTCCGCACGGCGGCCCCGACGAGGCGCGCCCGCTTCTGCGACCGCTTGCTGACCGCCGCCTTGAGCCGCTCCGAAAGATCATCGGCGCCGACGTGGTCCGGGCCGACGTGGCGGTAGTAGACCGAGAGGGCGAGAAAGATCCGGCCCGGGTGATCGATGCCGGCGAGGCCGGCGTGCGCGATGATGTTGAGGCTCTGCTCGCCGCGATAGTCAGGGTGGGCGCGCCAGCCGATGTCGGAGATGAGGCACGCCGCATGGCGAAGCCGGCGCTCCTCGTTGCTTTCCCGCGGCCCGGCGTTCTCGAACAGCGGATCGGTCCAGGCGCAAAGCTCGCGCGCGTGGATGAGCGAGCGCGACCTCGTCCGCGCAAGCTCCTCGCAGAAGCAAATGAGCGGGTCCTTGACGCGCTCGTACGTGGGCAAGAGGCTGAACAGCAGGCCCTCGCGGATGCCGAATACGGAGAAGACGACCTCCGAAGGAGCAAGCGCCTCGAGGAGCCGTTCCAGCACCAGCGCGCCGTATGGAAGTACCTCGCGCCGGGCGCGAGCGACATCCTCGATGCCGGGAAGGCTCGACAGCTTGCGGGTCCGACGCACCATCTGGCAGAACTCGATCGCTTCGCGGGTCGGGATTGCGTAGCCGTGCATGACCCTGAGGGGATAGTTGACGTGCTCCATATGCAGCTTGGCGAGCGCCCGCCATGTTCCGCCGACCGCGTAGAACGGCCGTCCGCGGCCCTTGGCCAGCCAGTTGATGCGGGCGACCGCCTCGTCGACAATGGGAAGCGCCCGCTCGATCTTCTCCCCCGTCTGATCTATGAGCCGCAAGCCGCCGAGCGGGAGCGTAGAAGCGTCGTTGAGCTGGTCCTTGTAGATGTCGATGATCTCGAGGCTGCCGCCGCCGAGATCACCGGCCAAGCCGTCGGCGTCGACGAAGCCCATGCGGATGCCCTGTGCGGCGAGCTCCGCTTCCTTTTCCCCCGAGAGAACCTCTATCTTGAGGCCGCACGCGTCCTCGGCGCGCGCGATGAAGTCGCGCCCGTCCGCCGCCTCGCGCACCGCGGCGGTGGCGATGGCGCGCATGTTCTTCACCTTGAGGACGCGCGCGATGGCATGGAAGCGCGAGAGCGCCTCGAGCGCCTTGGCGACGCTTTCCACACCTAGCCGCCCCGTGGTCGCGACCGCGCGTCCGAGCCCGCACAGCACCTTCTCGTTGAAGAGAGGGGTCGCGGCCCGCACGGCCCCTTCGTAGACGACGAGACGCACGGAGTTCGAGCCGATATCTATGACGCCGAGCGGCTCGAGGTCCTGCGACCCATTTCGCCCGCCGAACACCTGCGCCAAGCTTGCCACGAATGTCCTTGCTCAGTCCTTGGGCAGAAGACTGAAGCGGGGCGGAAAGTTCTCCTTTAGCGCCTGACCGCGTCCCGAGAGGCTCGGATTGGTCATAAAATACTTGTGCGCGTTGAAGGGTTCTTCTCCCGCGGCGGGTTTGATGCGTTCGGACGAGCCGTCCGCGATGATCCGCCAGCTCTGCTGGTTGTCCTTGAGGTTCGCGACCATGATTTGATCCAAAACCTGCTCGTGAACCGTGGGGTTCCTGACCTGCACCATGGCCTCGACCCGGCGGTCGAGATTGCGGGGCATCATATCGGCCGAGCTGATGTATACGGCGGCTTTCGGGGAGGGCAAGCCCTCCCCGTTGCCGAAACAGTAAATGCGGGCGTGCTCAAGGAACCGGCCGACGATGCTCTTCACCCGGATGTTGTCGGACAAGCCTGGGATGCCGGGCCTCAGGCAGCAGACGCCGCGCACGATGAGGTCGATTTCGACACCGGCCTGCCCGGCTTCGTAAAGAGCGTCGATGATCTGGGCGTCGACGAGCGAGTTCATCTTCATCCAGATAACCGCCGGCCGGCCGGCCTTGGCGTGCTCGATCTCCTCGCGAATATGGTCGAGGATGCGCGCCCTGATTCCGTTAGGACTAGCCGCCATCTGCTCGAGCTCGGCCGGCTCGCCGTAGCCGGTCACGAAGTTCAGGATGCGGGTGACGTCGCGGGCGATGGCGGGGTCGGTGGTGAAGAGAGAGAGGTCGGTGTAAATCCGCGCCGTCTGCGTGTGGTAGTTGCCGGTGCCGATGTGGCAGTAGGTGACGAGCTCGGAGTTCTCTCGCCGCACGATCAGCCCGAGCTTGGCATGCGTCTTGAGCTCGATGAATCCGTAGACGACATGAACGCCCGCATTTTCCAGGTCGCGCGCCCAGCGGATATTGGCCGCCTCGTCGAAGCGGGCCTTGAGCTCGACGACGGCCGTCACGGATTTGCCGGCTTCCACGGCCTCCTTCAAGGCATGCACGATCGGGCTGTCGCGCGAGGTGCGGTAGAGCGTCCACTTGATCGCCATGACGTTGGGATCGGCTACCGCCTGGCGCAGGAACTGCACGACGACGTCGAAGCTCTCATAGGGATGGTGGACGAGAATGTCCTTCTTGCTGATGGCGGCGAAGCAGTCGCCGTTGAACTCGCGGATGCGTTCCGGAAAACGCGGGTTAAACGGCTTGAACAGGAGGTCCGGCCGGTCCGGGACGATGAGCTGGGAGATGTCGGAAAGCGCCAGCAGGCCGTGCTTGATGAAGACCAATTCCTCGCCGACCTCGAGCTCGTCGACGACGAATTTCTTGAGCCGGTCGGGCATCTTCGCCTCGAGCTCGAGGCGGATGACATGCCCTCGCCGGCGGCGCTTCAGCATCGTCTCGTAGGAGCGCACGAGGTCCTCGGCTTCCTCTTGCAGCTCGATGTCGCTGTCGCGCAGAACGCGAAACGCACCCTGGCTCTTGATCTCGAAACCGGGAAAGAGCTCGGTGAGAAACAATCCGATCATCTGCTCGAGCTGGATGAAGCGCTGCTCGGAGGCCTTGAGCTCAGTCACTCTCAGCCTGATAAATCGCTCGAGCTGGCTCGGGATGGGGATGAGCCCGCTCATGCTCTTGCCGTCGCTCTTCCTTTGCATCCAGACGACGATGGTGAGGCCCTTGTTGAGGATAAACGGGAAGGGATGGGCCGGATCGGCCGCGATCGGCGTCAGGATCGGGAACACGTGCGACATGAAGAGGCTCTCGAGCCAGGTGCGCTCGCGTGAGGAAAGCTCTCCCGGCTCGACGATCTGGAGCCCTGCGGCGGCCATCTCGCGCTTGATATCGTTCCAGCAGGCCTGCTTGTCGGCAACGAGGCTCGCGGCGAACCGGTTGATCTCGGTGAGCTGTTGCTTGGGCGTGAGGCCGTCCTGGGTGAGCGTCGTGACGCCGGCCGCGATCTGCCCATAGATGCCGGCGGCGCGAACCATGTAGAACTCGTCGAGGTTCGACGCCGAGATCGACAGGAACCGGAGCCGCTCGAGTAGCGGATGGTTGCGGTTCTGGGCCTCCTCGAGGACGCGCCGGTTGAACTGCAGCCAGGAAAGCTCACGGTTGTAGAAGCGAGCCGGACCCTCGGGGAGGGGGGCCGTGGCTCGTGACTTCTCGCGTGCTTTACCTTTTGCCGTCGACATTTCTGGCTCCTCGTCGTCGCTAGGGCGCGCCGATCAGGCGATGCCCCTGCAACAGCATCATGACATAGGGAGGCGGATACTTTGTTATTCCCCGCGCTCTCCGGCTTCGCCTCGGCCTTGAAGCGCCAGGGCCTCGGCGGCGATCGCCCTCGTGACCTTTCTTTGCCGCGATAGCGACAGCCGGTCGGCGGCTGCCACCACCCGCGCCGCTGCCGCCAGCGACCGCTCTACGTGCAGGGCAAGGTAGCTCACGAGTTGCGGATCCACCATAAGCTGGCGGTCGGCGAACAACTTGACAAGTACGGCTTTCAGGAGCGCCTCGTCGGGGGCCTCGATCCGCGCCACCGGGACGGCTCGCAATCGCGACCTCAAATCGGGCAGGCTGATTGCGATCTCGCCGGGGGCCTTCTGGGCCGTGAGCAGGATCGAGAAACGCTCCTCGCGGGCAAGATTGAGAAGATGAAAGAGCGCGCGCTCGCTTTTGAGCCCGCGATGGACGTCCTCGACGACGAGCGCGCTCGCCGCCTCGAGCTCGCCGATTGCATCGTCTCCCACCGCCGCAGCGCCGACGACGCGGGCGCCCGACCTCATCCGCCAGACGTGGGCGAGATGGCTCTTGCCCGACCCCTCGGGACCGACGACGAAGGCGGCCGGAACGGACCAGGCGGGCCAGTCGTCGATGAGCTGAACGGCGGCGGCATTCGAAGTGCTCACCAGAAAATCCTCCGCGCCAAGCGCCTGGCGGTGCGGCAGGTCGAGAACGAGCTGCGCCGGTTTGTGGCTGGGAGTCGGGGTCATCCTCTCGCGTCCTCGACGAGCAGCGCCGGCTCCGGCCGCGCCACCCCGCCGCGATAGACCGTGCTCTTGAGATAGACGGCCAACGCGTAGCGCACGAGCACTCCGATCGCCGCCGCGACGGGCACCGCCACCAGGAGCCCGACGATCCCGAACAGATAACCGAACACGAACAGGGAAAAGATCAGCCACACGGGATGCAGGCCGATTTTCGACCCCACGATCTTGGGTCCGAGGAACCCCGAATCGAGACCGGCCCCGACGAGGAACACGATGACGACGAGGGCGATTTGGACAAGGTCGGGCCAAAACTGCGCGGTCGCGAGCACGGTTGCGGCGATGAGCCCGAGAGCCCAGCCGATGAACGGCACGAACGCCATGAGGCCGGTCCCGAGGCCGACGAGAACCCCGTAGTTGAGGCCGGTCGCATTCAAGGCGAGCGCATAGTAGGCGCCGAGGATCAGGCAGACGGTGCCTTGCCCGCGCACGAAGGCGGCGATGGCGTCGTTCATTTCCGCGGCGAGACTGCGGATGACCGGGGCGTGGTCGCGAGGCAGCCAGGTGTCGATCTTCTCCAGCATGGGATGCCAATCGACGAGCAGGTAGAACACCACGAGCGGCGTCACCAGCATGAGAGAGACGAAATTGAAGATGGCGAGGCTCTGATCCCAGAGCGAGGAGGCCGCCCACGCGGCGAGGCCGGCCCAGTTGCTGGATAGCGCCTCGGTGGCCCGCGTCAGCGCCGCCTCGGAGCCCGGAAACTGCGGGCCGAGATGGTCGCGCGCCCACGTCTCGACAATCACCTTGAGGCGCTCGAGCTGCTCGGGGAGAGCGGCGGCGAATTGCTGTCCTTGGCTCACGACGAGGGGCACGAGAAGAATTAGAAGCGCGACCGCGAGCGCGGCTCCAGCCGCGACGATGAAGGCCGAGGCGAGCGTGCGGTTGATCCCCATGGCGGCCAGCTTGTCGACGAAGGGGCTCAGAAAATAGGCGACCGTGATGCCGATAACGAACGGCAGGAGGATATCCTGGAGGAGGCCGATCACAAGAACGAGCGCGACGAGCGCTGCAAGCCAGAACAGAACCTGTCGCTCGGCGCGCATAGTTGGCTCCTTGAGGGCCGTCGAATCCCCCACGTCCCTACCCCAATTCATACCCGGACATGTGGCGAAGCCAAGCACGGAGATAGGCGGCGAGCGAAGCCACCGTCAGCACCGCCGTCAACCAGATGAGAACCGTGCGCGGCGCCGCGAGGCCGAGCGCGAAGCCCTCGTCGGCCAGCACCGTCGCGAGAAGAAGCAGCTGGACCAGGGTATTGGCCTTGCTGACGGCGAAGGGCCGAATGCGGACCGGGTGGTCGAGGAGCCAGGACAGGATGACGCCGATGACTATCAGAATATCGCGGGAGACGACGGCAATGACCAGCCACGAGGGGAGCGCGTCGCGCACGCCGAGCGCGACGAACATGGAGACGATCAGGAGCTTGTCGGCCAACGGATCGAGGTAGGCGCCGAGCTCGGTCGTCCAGCCGTAGCGCTTGGCGAGAAATCCGTCGATGCCGTCGGAGACGCCCGCCAGCACGAATGCCAGGAAGGCCGCCTGCGGCTTTCCCGAGACCAGGAGCCAAAAGACGATGGGAACCAGGATCACCCGTCCGAGCGTGATGAAATTTGGAATGTTCAAGGCGGGTCCGCTGCGCTCGAGCCTGTCCCCTTGCTCTCGCCGTCCGCGCTCGTAGCGTTCGATGCAGCGCGGCGGCCCGGCGAATGCCGACCGAGCAGGACGGAGGAGAGCCTACTTCCCCGCCGGCCGCTCCGTCGAGCCCAGCGGAGAGGCCGGACGCCGCGACCCCGTAACGATTGAAAACAGCCTTGCTTTTTTCGGCTCTATTCTCGGCCTTACTCTATTCTTGGCCTTAGAAGCTCGCGCGCAGGATCCACGCTGCGCCGCCGTTGCGGAGGCTGAGCCCCTGGCGCGCGAGCGCATCCGCGAGCGACTGGCCGCCGCCCGGATAGCGCAGGCTCATCTCGGCGCCCCGCGCGGAGACTGCGCCGATCCTCAAGTCGTCGACGCCGTCGGTCTCGAGAATGTGCCGGCGCATCTCGTTCCACTCGGCGAGGCTCGAGAACTCGACCTCGATCCGGATCTCGCTTCCCGGGCCGGCCAGCGCATCGACGCCGCCCCGTCCCTCGGATTTCACGGCCTTCCACCGGCCCTCGAGGACACCGAGGGTCACCACCGCCGCCATCTCCATGGCGTAGCCCACATCGCCACCGGTAAAACGGTAGCTGCGTTTCCATACGATGGGCCCGACGGCATCCCGGCCGGCAATCGTGACGTAGAGGCGCGCCGCCTGCTTGTCCACCTCGCCCACCGCCGTCACCACGTAGGGCGTCTTGTACTCGCCTTCGAGAATGCGCTCCGCGCTGTCGTCGCCGGCCAGGAGCGCGGCTATCGCGTCGGAATGGACAGTGGCGCGGAGCGCTTCGAGCCGAACGGGGGTGACAGTGTTGTCGAGGTCGAGCCCCTTCCAGACCTCGTTCCACGCTCCTGCGGCGGCCCTGAGCTCGCCTTGGCCACCCGCGGCGACGTTCGTCTCGGGCGCCAATTCGCGTACGACCGGGACCAGGACCACTTGCGGCGCCTGCGTATCGATGAAGGGGACGCTCTCCCGGCGCAGGAGATCACGCACCGCCTCCGCCTCGAACGAGAAGTCGAGGCTAGCGATATAGGCCGTGCTCGAGTTGCGCTCCGAGCGCACGGCGACGCCGTCGATGAGATCGGCGGCATTGACCGCCTTCAAGCGCTCCACGCGGTTGTAGGCGGTGACGGGCACGAGGCGCTTCAAGAGCGAGCGAAAGGCGGCCTGCTGGCCCTCGGCGTGGGCCTTCTCCTTGGCGGCAACCGCATCCTTCGCCTCGGCGTCGACGGGGTAATTGGCAACCGTGAAAACCCGGTCGGCAGGGGCGGCGCCGACGGCCGGCGCGACGGCAAGCACCGCCACCAACGAAATTGCGATCCACGTCGAATGTGTGCGCATGCCTACTCTTCCCCGACCCCTCGACGGCCTATCCTAACGCGTGCCGAGCGCCGGGCGAAGGCGCAGGTTGCCGCGTTTCCGCCGAGCTGATAGAGCCTGCCCCAAACCTGTTTCCGCCATCTCCGGCGAGCAATCAGGCGAAAGTTGGGTTTCGCGTCGGGCCCGCCGACAGAGGTCACATGAACGAGCCGAACGACGCAAGCCGCGGACCCGTGAGCTACCGTAGCGCGGGAGTCGACATCGACACAGGGAACGCACTTGTCGAGGCGATCAAGCCCCTGGTCAAGCTCGACCCGCCGGCCCGGCGCCGATGCCGATCTCGGCGGCTTCGGCGGCCTCTTCGACCTCAAGCGGGCCGGCTTCCGCGATCCGATCCTCGTCGCCGCCAACGACGGGGTCGGCACCAAGCTCAGGATCGCCATCGACACCGGCCGGCACGCCACGATCGGCATCGATCTCGTCGCCATGTGCGTCAACGATCTCCTCGTCCAGGGCGCCGAGCCGCTGTTCTTCCTCGACTACTTCGCGGTCGGCAAGCTCGATGTGGCAACCGCCAAATCGGTGATCGCCGGTATTGTCGAGGGCTGCCGGATGGCGGGGTGCGCGCTGATCGGTGGCGAGACGGCCGAGATGCCGGGAATGTACCAGGGCGCCGACTACGACCTCGCCGGCTTTGCCGTCGGCGCCGTCGAGCGCGGCGAGACGCTGCCGCGCGACGACATCGCCATCGGCGACGTAATGATCTGGGACTTCCATCCTCAGGCGTCCATTCGAACGGCTACTCGCTCGTCCGCCGGCTCGTGGCCGACGAGAAGCTCGGTTGGGGCGACCCGGCGCCGTTCGCAAAGGAGGAGACGCTTGCCGGCGCTCTCCTCGTGCCGACGCGCATCTACGTAAAGCCGCTGCTCACCGCGCTCGAGGCGACGGGAGGCTCGGAGGGCGCGATCAAGGCGCTCGCCCATATCACGGGCGGCGGGCTGACCGAGAACGTGCCGCGCGTGCTGCCGGCCTCCGTCGCGGCCCGCATCGACCTTGCGAGCTGGCAGGCGCCGGCCGTGTTCGGCTGGCTCGCCCGTGCGGGGCGCCTCGAGGGAGCCGAGATGCTACGCACGTTCAACTGCGGCATCGGCATGGTCGTGGTCGTAGGCAAGGGCGACGCCGACGGCCTCGTGCGCCTGCTGCAGGAATGGGGCGAAGCGCCCCACGTCATCGGCGAGATCATCGCGCCCACGGGCGAGAAGAGCTCCGCCAAGGGCAAGGGCGACGCGTGGGCGGTCGCCTATTCAGGCGCGCTACGTTACGAGGCGTGAGATCCGGGTCGTGACGCCACACCGACGGATCGGGTCGAGCGTTCACAGCCGACACATTGGACACAAGTTCTCGACCACGCGCTCAAGATCATGAGAAGCGATCCCGATCGAATGGCGCAGGAGATTGGCCTACCGCTCTCCGGCCGTGTACGGACGATACCTCGTCTGTTTGGCCTGGAAGCTCATGCGCGTGTGAAGCTCACAGTAGGGATAGTCGGTCAGCTTGCGCTTGCCGCAGAAGTGGAAATCCCGGTGTTGGGGGTCGCCAATGGGCCAGCGACAATCGTCGCACAAGAGCGTGGACACTGTCTTTCGCTCGTGCTGCGGGATTATCAAATCACTATCTCGCGGGGGGGTGGGTCGGCTCTTTTTTATGGTCATCGTGTATCATAGGCGAGAATTGGCCCTTTGACGAGAAAATAGAGCTTAAGCAGCCGGAAGGTTTCCGCGGTCGCCAGCGAGCGAACCGCGTTAGCCTTACGAAAGGCGATCTTGCAGAAGCGGTGGTCAACCACTAGGGCAAGCGGCAGCGAACCTTACTGAACGCAGAATACTCCAGCCGGCGACCCCGGCCGACATGGGTCCGGTGTTAATCCGAACCCCAATTCTCCATTCGCTCCTTGAGCGTCGCTGGGACCGCTTCGCTAGACACGTCTTTGCCGATCATGTCTTCGAACGGCCTGGTCGACTCGGGATCTGGGATAGGGTGCACCATGGCTTTGATGCGCGGCGACGGGAGCTCTCGGATGATGTCCATATCCTCTGCCTACCACGACCGGCGTCGAATAGGTAAAGAAACTCGCACCTAGCCTGCGGCTCTTAGAGCGAGCGCAATTTTGCCAACCGAGCCAAACCAGGCAGGGATTTACGTCTCTCGTGGCGTGTTGCCGCTGTCGGGTCGGAATTTGGCCAGCTCGATCACATTGCCCTCGGGCCCGTTGACCTCGGAGAAGTGGGTTACCTTGTTCGCATCGCAGACATAGATCCACTTGTGGTCGAAAAGCTCACCCTCGCGAATATGGCCGAACACGGCGCCCTTCTTGCCGCGCCAGAACAGAACGGCCTGCCTCTCCGTGCCCTCCTTCTCCCAGTCCGGCTCGACGTACTCGTCAATGCGCTTCCAGTGAATCATGGTCATCCCGCTTCGGTTGCTCGTGGAACATCGGCCCGGAGACGAGTTGGCCAGCTGATCGACGTGCCTTGTCAAGCCCAAAAGCCATTCCTATGTCCCTATCGAAACAGCACCAGGCGAGCCTACGAAGTACGTTTCTCATCACGGCCGCACGCGTCGGCGACGGCTCGCAGCGAGATAAGGATGTCCATGACCACGCGTTTCGAGACGTTCGAAGCCTTCTGGCCCTACTATTTGCAGCAGCACGCGAGCGAGGACACGCGCCTCCTCCACTACTTCGGCACCGGGATGACAATTCCCATGATCGCCGGTCTCGTCATCTCGCAGGACTACCGCTGGCTGTTCGCCGCTCTCATCGTCGCTTACGCCTCCGCATGGCTCGGCCACGCGATTTTCGAGAAGAACCGGCCGGCGACGTTTTCCTATCCGGGCTGGTCGCTCAGAGCCGATTTCCGCATGTTTCGCCTGTGGCTCTTCGGGCGATTGGACAACGAGCTGGCGCTGGCCGGCGTCCCCTCCTCCTCTTGATGAGCTAGTGTCCCTGCTCCGAAGTTCGCCTGAGTTCGCGGCTCGGTTCCTGAGCGAAATTCGCCCGGACGTGAGCAGCGAGCGACGGCGAATTTCTCGATCATCACACTAGCTCTCGTGACACGCGCCTGGAGCGCATGCCATGCTGGCGCCTGCGCTTTCGGGACAGTTGAACGAGGCACCGAGGAGGCAATGGCGAAGGTCTCGGCCGAGCGATCTCCTCTATTGCGATCGATCGTGCTCGCGCTCCTGCTGGCGACCGTTCCTTCTTCGGGATTTGCGCGCGCGTGCGGTCAGGGGGCCGGCGGGTTCGGGAGCTGGCTTGCGCAGTTCAAAGCCCATGCGGCCGCACAAGGGATTTCCAGCGGAACCATCTCCTCCGCATTGGGCGGCATTTCCTACGATCCGAAAGTAATCCGGCTCGACCGGTCGCAGCACTCCTTCAAGCTGTCTTTCAACGCGTTCTATGCGCGCCGCGTCGGCGGCGCCCTGATCGGCCGCGGACGATCCCGCATGAACACGCACCGCGGCACGCTCGATCGCGTCGAGAGCCAATTCGGCGTGCCGCGCGAGATCGTGATCGCCATCTGGGGCCTCGAGACTAATTACGGCGCGGATACCGGCAGCCGCTTTTCGATTCTGCGATCGCTTGCGACGCTCGCTTACGATTGCCGCCGCTCGCCGTTCTTCACTGGGCAATTGCTCGACGCGCTGCGCATCGTGAACCGGGGAGACATAGCGGCCAGCGAGTTGCGCGGCGGATGGGCGGGCGAGATCGGGCAGACCCAGTTCTTGCCGACGGCCTACGTCGCCTATGCCGTCGACTTCGACGGCGACGGCCGCCGCGACCTCACGAGAAGCATACCGGACGTGCTGGCCTCGACGGCAAACTTCCTGAAAGGGCACGGATGGAAGCCTGGTCAGCCGTGGGGACCGGGAACGGCCAACCACGCGGTCATCAAGGAGTGGAACAAGGCAGAGGTCTATCAGCGCACGATTGCGGTCATGGCCGGCAAGCTCCGCGGCGGTTCCTGATCGGCGGACCACCCTTCGGGGACGCTTTCAAATTCAGAAGCGTCCCGCCGAAGTGATGGGACTGGGGGACAACACGCGCCAGTCGCCCGCCGGATCATCGCGCCCCGAATTCAAGGCTTGCCTCAGCCCCGCCACGATCCTCTCGGCAATCGCGACCCTGTAGTGGAGAGAATCCCAATAATTCTCATCGTTACGCGTGATCTGCGACGCAATTCTGAAATCGACCACGGGGACGTTATGCCGTCGCGCCACATCGGCAATCTGCGCCTTGCACACCGCTTCCCTCCAAGCCTCGGGATATCCCGGCGTCGGCTGCACGCTGATGTGGACGGGCGGAAAATAGAGGACGACCCTCTTCCAGCGGAGACGAAGGAGCTCGTCGAGCCAAGGCAAGGCGGGAAAATCCGATGCGGTAAGTTGCTCTTGCGGCGGAGCGGCGAGGGCGACGGCGGCGCGGTCGGCCGACCGCTTTTTGATCTTCGCCCTCACCTTGGCGAGATCGTATTGCTTCTCGGACGGCACGAAAACGTCGTAGCCGTCGAATGGAATCCTGACCTGAGTCAAACCCAAAACGTAGGCGATGCGAAGTAGCGATATCTCAACGCTCTTCCTGTTGAGCACCCAGAGTAGGTCGTTCCAAGTATCGTCGTCATACATCCAGGCTGGAAAACCCCGCGCCGAGATCTTCCTCTTGTCCGCACCCGCATTGCACCAAGCATGATCGAGTCCGAGAATAAGGGTGCCCGGGGCGGGTGTGCGAGTGGCAAAGAAGGACGCAAGCCGAACTTGCTCCCAGGCCGTGCCGGCGTCCATGGCGAGGTTGGCAAAGCGGCCGCCGAACGCGGCGTTCAAGGCCTCGGGTCGCAATAGCCGCGACGTTGAGGTCCCAATCACTACCGAATTGAACTTTCCCGATCTCACGACGGCGGGATACTGAAACCGCTGATTAGTATCCAAGATCGCATGCTCGCCGAAGAGGGAGTGCGGGAGGTTCCCGTAGGGGTTTGCCGCGAGGATCAACGCGCACACCAGAGCAAGCTCCAGCACGATCGCGCCGAGAAACGCACGTGTATAAGACCGCCAATCGGCGGTCACGTTCGTCGCCTCGGCGGTTGCTCGATCCATGCTAGAACTGAAAATAGATGAAGGATTTCGGCTGACCGGCGCCGACCTGCAGGACGACCGCGGTGGCTGCGGTCGCGGCTAGGATTGCGAAACCAGGCATCGGCTTCAGTTGCCTGGTGACCACCTCGTACGTGGTCGGCCCGAGGATCGACACGGCAGCGGCCAGGCCGACAAGCCACGCGTCGGCGAAATGCCCGCCTCGGCCGTGCAGTCCGGCCATGCTCTCGAGCAAGCTGCGCGCGACGTCGAACGTCGGCGACCGAAAGATCACCCAGCCGACTACGACGAAGAGGAAGGTCAGGCCCCAGGCAACAGGCATGGACAGCGGCCAGCCTTGCCGTTCCCAGAAGCGGCAGACGACAAGCCCGAGCCCATGCATCAGTCCCCAGGCTACGAATGTCCATCCGGCTCCGTGCCATAGCCCACAGAGCCCCATCGTGATGAGTATCGCCGCAAGGTAGCCCAGCACGCCCTGCCGGCTACCGCCGAGCGGGATATAGACGTAGTCCCTGAGATAGCGCGAAAGTGTCATGTGCCACCGGCGCCAAAAGTCGCGAACGCTTGTCGCCCGGTACGGCGCATCGAAATTCTGCGGCAGCGTGAAGCCGAGCATCAGCGCAATTCCGATCGCCATCTCCGAGTACGCGGAGAAATCGAGAAAGAGCTGGAAGGTGAACGCAAGCGCGCCGTTCCACGCCGCCGCAATGCCAACCGGGTGCGAGGCCGCCTGCGCGAACACCGAATTCGGCAATCGGCGCGAGCGCGTCTGCCAGGAAGACTTTCTTCGTCAAGCCGATGACCAGGAGCGTTGCCCCTTTGCCAAAACGCTCGGCGAGGCCGGCACGCAGCGGGTCGAGATCGAACTGCGGGATGATCTCGTGGTGGCGGACGATGGGACCGGCGATCAGCCGCGGAAACAGAGCGACGAAGAGGGCGAAGCGGCGCAAGGGATAGTGCGGCGCGCCCTTCCATCCAAGATCGGCAAAATAGGAGATGATCTCGAAGGTGAAGAAACTGATCCCGATCGGCAGCACCACGCTCATCGTCGGGACGTTGAGGCCCGCGGCCGCCGCGAGATTGGCGGCAAGGAAGGCCCAGTATTTGAAAAAGATCAGCACTCCAAGGTTGGCGCCAATTCCGACCCAGAGCAGGAACCGCGCCCTTCGCCCGGTCGCCAGATAGAGCTCGGCAATCAGCCAGGAAACCAGGATTTGACCTATCAGGAGTGGGACAAAGCGCGGGTCCCACCAGCCGTAGAAGACGAGCGAGCCCACGATGAGGACCCACTCGCGCAAAGCGATCCACTGAGCCGCGGCGTACCATGCCGCCAGCAAGGCCGGTAGAAACGCGAGCAGGAAAGTCTGTGATTGAAACAGCACATCCCCTCTCCCCCGATGCGCCAGCGCTTGGCCGCAGCTTTTTGACCCCCGGCCCGGCCCATGTCAATGCGCGCACGGGACTTGTGCGCCCCCTCGGCCTCTAGCCCGAGCGCTAACGCCCGCCCGGCTTCGGCACGTATCCCGGCCTATCGGGAGCCAGACTGTCGATATAGGCGAGGAGGGCGCGAGCATCCTCGAGCGAGTAGTCGAAGCCCGGCATCTCGTCGTGCCCCGAGATCGAGCCGGTTTTCGCAGCCTCCTCGAGCATGGGGATCGGATAGCGCTCGTAGAGCATGCGAAAGGCCGTGTTGGCGTTGACGCGCGTCGGGCTTTCGTCAGTGAGCCCGACCGCGTGGCAGGCGCTGCAATTGGCCTCCGCGATCGCCCGGCCCTTCTCGATCGTCGCCTGGGAGATCCCGCCACCGTCGTCGGCGGCTCTAAGCGGCGCGGCGCCGGCGATCAGAAACAGGGCAAGCACCGCGTCCCTAATCGGCAGGCTCGAGCGAATTGATGTAGGCGATGATGCGGTCAATCTCCGGCTCCGTGAGAGCGAACTTCGGCATCTCATCGTGAGGCGCTGCGATGCCACGCGAGAGGGGCTCGCGCAAGGCGAGGAGGGGATGGCGCCGCTGGATATTGCGGAACTCTGGCGCCTTAGGATTGGGGCTCTCGCCCTTGGCGCCGGTTGCGTGGCACCAGCCACAATTTTTCTTGGCCAATGCCTCGCCCTCGCGCGCGAGAGCCTCGACTTCGGCGGCGAGCGCCCCCGTCTCGCCGAGGCGCTTGAGCCCGTCCTTGGCGCCGCTTAAGGCGGGGTCGCTCATGAGCGCCCGGCGAAAGTCGGCTGCCGCCTCCGCCTTCTGCCCCTTGACCTCGTGCGCGTAGCCTCTGTTATTATAGGCGAGCGCGTAAAGAGGATTGAGCAGAATCGCCGACGTATAGTCCTCGATGGCGCGGTCGAGATCGCCCTTCTTGCGGTAGGCGAGGCCGCGGTTGTTGAACGCGCTCGCCGCTTTCGGGTTGAGATCGATCGCCGCACTGAAGTCTGCGATGGCCTGGTCCGCGTTGCCTTGCACGAGATAGGCGTGACCGCGCACGACATAGTAGTCGACGGACTTTGGCTTGAGCCGGAGCGCGACGTCGAGATCGGCAATGGCGCCTTGCCGGTCGCCGCGCGCGAGACGCACTTGCCCGCGGCTCGCATAGGCCGACGCGTCGTCCGGCTTCAGCTTTATTGCTTCGTCATAGTCGCCGATCGCCTCGCCGTGGGCGCCGGCCGCGGCGCGGGCATCGCCCCGGCTCTCGAGGGCCGCCGCTCTCTCCTCCGACGCGGCGCTCGTGCCGTCTATGATCTCGGTGCAGGCCCGAATGCTCGCTTGCGGATTTTTGCCGCGCGTGCACTCCGCAAGGACATCGGCACGGGCGCCCGCGGATGCTGCCGCGAGCCCCAAGAGAACAAGCGTCCAGCTCGCTCGTCGTACCATGGCATCCCCGAGCCCAGCCCTGAACCTCTCTAACAGCCACGCACGCTCCGACCGTTGAGCGAAATCAAAGCCGGATACGCCTGGGCCGCGTCCCCGTCGCCGGCGACTTTGTTAATCCCGCCTTGCCTTGCGCTGCACTCCCGGGCCGCCTCGTGCTAAGGGGGCCTGATGAGCAAAGCCAAGAAGCGCGTCGCGATCCTGATCTCGGGGCGGGGCTCGAACATGCGCGCCCTCGTCGAGGCGGCGCGTGCTTCCGACTATCCGGCAGAGATCGTGCTCGTCGTGTCCAATCGTCCCGAGGCGGAGGGACTTGCCTGGGCGAAAGAGCAAGGGCTTCCGGCACTCGCCCTCGACCACAAGCTCTTCGAAAGCCGCGAGCACTTCGAGGGCCAGCTTCAAGGCGTGCTGACCGCGTCCCGTGTCGACCTCGTCGCGCTTGCGGGCTTCATGCGTGTCATGACCGCTCCCTTCGTCGAGCGATGGCGGAACCGCATGGTAAACATCCACCCATCGCTGCTGCCGGCCTTCAGGGGGCTCGATACGCACGCACGCGCGCTCGCGGCAGGTGTCAAGATCACGGGCTGCACGGTCCATCTCGTGAGGCCGGAGCTGGACGACGGCCCGATCATTGCCCAGGCGGCCGTCCCGATCCTCGACGGCGATACGGCGGAAACCGTTGCCGCACGAGTTCTCGAGGCAGAGCACAAGCTTTATTCACGCGCCCTCGCGCGACTTGCATCAGATCAAATTAGGATCGAAGGTGAAACGGTAAGAGTTGATGGGCAGGTTAACCAGGCATTTGCTTTGTTCTCGCTCGAGTTTTAGCGTGCAAATACACCGGTTGGGACTTGAGGGACGCAGCCCAGGGCAAAATTGTCGCTGAGAGAGCCGGCGACATGGACGTACCGGCAGCTCGGGGTGTAGGGGTTTGGCGACAGGTGTAGGTGTTCCCCTGGGAATAGGGGTCCCCGAGCTTGTCAGGGATATTCTAGGGTCGAGCGCTAGCGGAGAGAAAAATCGTCCCAGGGACATCGACCATGACCGCGCACGACATGCAAAAAAACCCGGAAGAGCAGGCCGCACACGCGCAGGGCCTCGGCGAGGAAAGCAGTATCTGGTTCAAGCTGACGCCCCTCCTCAAGGGCGATCCCGAGAACCCGATGCGCACGCTGATGGCCATGGCCGAGCGTTACGGCCCCGTCATCACCGTCAATCTTGCCAGCCAGAGGATCGTGCTGCTCACCGAGCCCGAGCACTTCAAGCACGTCCTCGTCACTAGGGTCGACGACTACGTCAAGTATTTCGACGGGCTGAAGCCGATCTTCGGCAAGAGCATGATCACCAACGACGGCGCTCTCTGGCAGAAGATCCGCATGCCGCAGCAGCCGGCGTTCCACCCCGACATGTTCGCCGAGTACATTCCCTACTTCCTCGCCGCGATCCGCACGAAAATGGAGCTGTGGGCCGGCCTCGCCAAGTCCGGCCAGACGTTCGAGATGGTGGAGCAGACGTGGACGCTCGCCGCCGACATGATCTGCAAGGCGCTGTTCGACCGCGACATGCCGTTCAATCCGCACTTCGTCTTCAAGTGCGTGAAGACCTACACGGACGTGATGAACCACAAGTCGATCCGCCTGAAGCGGGTCGCTGGGGAGGATTTCGAGATCACCGAGGAGAACGCGGCCAAGGCCATGGAGGTATGGGCCGGCGTGCCGCCCACCGTCTTCGCCGCCGACCCGCGCGAGGAGCGCGAGCGCACCCTCCTCAGCATGATCGAGGCGGCAGTCGCCGACCCGTCGATCCCCGAGTTCGACCGCCAACAGGCAGTCGACGAGCTCAAGCAGTATCTCTGGGCCGGAACCGAGACGACGGCGCTGACGCTCGCCTGGGCCCTCTATCTGACTTCCAAACACCCCGAGTCGGCCGAGCGCATCCGCCGCGAGGGCGAGGCGACCTATGGCGATCGCGAGCCAACGGCCGCCGACTATTCCGCGCTAGCCTTTACGCGCGCCGTCATCCAGGAGACCATGCGGCTCTACCCGCCGATTTGGGGGCTGATCCGCGTCGCCGCCAAGCCCGACACCATTGCCGGCAAGGAGGTGCGCCCTGGCGACCGCATCGTCATGTTCGCTTACGGCGCCCACCACGACCCGAGGTTCTGGGACGCGCCCGAGGAATTCCGCCCCGAGCGCTTCATGGACGAGGCGGCCAAGAAGCGGAAGCCTTACACCTATCTCCCCTTCGGCGGGGGAAAGAGGAGCTGCATCGGCGGCGCCATGAGCCAGGTCGAGAACACGCTCGCCCTCTCGATCCTGCTTCGCCGCTTCCGGCCCGAGTTCGTCGGCAAGGAACCGCCCGGCATCAACGCCACGGTGACACTCACCCCCAAGGGTGGCCTTCAGTTCAAGGTCCGCGAGCTGAGCTGATTTGGCCGTACTCGTATCTAGCTGTTATATAAAGCGTTTTCACGGCACCGGCGAGAGCCGACGCTTCATTAAGTTTTGCGCAAGGCGAACGCGGGAGACTACCGGACGCCGGAAGGACGTCGCGCGGGCCCTGACCCAGTCCTAGGCCGGCCCCGCCACACGAGGGCTAGGCCTCCCGTGACCTCGACCTATCTCAGCTACCGGGTCTTGATCAAGGACCTGCCGAGAACGCTGCGCCAGACCGCGGCCCGCGCCGAGGTCTCGCGGGAGGCGGACTACTATCGCGCCAACATCGACAAGGTGAAGACGGTCGACGAGTTCCTGAAGGACCAGCGTCTCTATTCGTACGCCATGCGAGCGCACGGACTTTCGGACATGGTCTACGCCAAGGCCTTCATGCGCAAGGTCCTGACGAGCGATCTCTCCGATACGAAGAGTTTTGCCCGCGGTCTCACGGATACGCGCTTTCAGAACTTCGCGCGGATCTTCAGCTTCACGACCAAAGGTGCCGTTGCCGCCGACATCGAGGTTGCACAGACCGACACCCAGCTCGACGACACGGCGGGCCTCTACACGGAGCATCGCGTGCGCAGCGGCGAAAGGGCCGCGAGCGAGGTCGCAAACTATCAGAACCGGCTCGGCCTCATCGAAACAGTCGACAAGTTTCTCAGCGACGAGCGCATCTTCGACTTCGTGCTCAAGGCCTACGGTCTCGACCCGAGCATCGCGTCGACCGCGACCATCCGCGACGTGCTGACAAGCGATCTCAGCGATCCGCAAAGCAGAGCGAACACGCTCGGCGGCAAGTACATCGATCTCGCGAGCGCCTTCGGCTACGGCACGGACGGCACGCTCCCGGCCGGCACGGATCCGCAATCCGACGCGCAGATCAGGGAGACGATCCTGCGCTACTACAAGGTGACCGGTAACGGCACGAGCCCCGCAGCGGCGGCCTTCAAGACCGATCTCTATCGCGATGCCATTGCGGCCGTGACCTCGGTCGACGATCTCCTCGCCGATAGCACCCTCTACGACTACGCTCTGACAGCCTTCGGCCTCGACCCCACGACCGAACCGGCAAACAATATCCGCCTCGTCCTGACGAGCGACCTTTCCGACCCTTCGAGCTACGCCAACTCGCTCTCGGATACGCGCTATCGCACGCTTGCCGCGGCCTTCAACTTCGCGACCGACGGGACCCTCGCAGGCAGCGACGGCGCTCAAACGGCCGCGCAGATCGAGGACACCGTCGACCTCTACTTTACGCACTATGACGATCAGGCCGAAAACCAGGATGCGCTGGACACGAGCTACTTCCGCAATCGCATCGACCAGATTACGTCGGTCGATGACCTCATGGCCGACAACAAGCTTTACAATTATCTGCTCGAATCCTACGGCCTCGATCCGGCCGTGGAATCCAGAGCAACCATCCGCAAGGTTCTCCTCAGCGACGCCGACGACAAAAAGAGCTATGCCAACACGCTCCTCGACGAGCGCTATCGCGAACTCGCGGCGGCAGTGAACTTCGATCCGGACGGCTCGGTCGCGAGGCCGCACAAGGCGCAAAGCGACTACGACGAGCTGGCCACCATCCGGCTCTACAATTCTCGGCTCGGCCCGTCCCCGACCGCCGCCGAGCAGAAGGCCGCCAAAGCCGAGAACGAGTATTTTCACGCCACTCTTGCGACCTTGCGCTCTGTCGACGACCTACTCGCCGACAAGCGCCTCGTGGCCTACGTCGTCAAGGCCTTCGGCCTCGAGGTGGAAAAGCCCAGCAAGGACACCTTGCGCAAGATCTTGACGAGCGATGCGGCCGACAAGAACAGTTTCGCGAGCAAGCTCAACGACACGCGCTATCGCGATCTCGCCGCAAGCTTCAATTTCACCGCGGACGGCAAGATTGCGCGGATCCCGGCGCAGACGGCGCAATCGAAGAGCGCTCGGATTCAGACCGCCGATCTATTCCTTTTGCAGACCATGGAGGTGGACGCCGGCGCCCAGAACGAAGGCGTACGCCTCGCCCTCTATTTCCGGCGCAAGGCCGCGACCATCGATTCGGCGTTCGACATCCTCGCCGACAAGGCGCTCCTGCAGGTGACCCGGACGGCGCTCAATCTCCCCGCCGCCTTCTCGCAGCTCGACGTCGACGCTCAGGCCAAGCAGCTCTCGAACCGGCTGAAGTTCGCGGACTTCCAGGACGCAACTAAGCTCGACAAGTTCCTCGCCCGCTTCTCCGCCCTCTACGACATCGAAAACAGCACCTCTGCGGCATCGTCCTCGGCATCGATTCTCTTCGGCGGCTCCTCGGATACGGGATTTGGCCAGAGGCTGATTCAAAGCCTCCAAGGGGTCCGGGTCGGCAGGTCCTAACGCGGCCGGCTCAGCCGACGATTTCGGCCGTCTTGAAATTCATCGCAACCTCGCGCTTCGCCGATCCGGGGCTGTCCGAGCCATGCACCGAATTCTGGCTCTTGGAGACGGCGTATAGCTTGCGGATCGTGCCGCGCCTGGCCTCGGCCGGATCGGTCTTGCCCATGATCTCGCGATACCTGCCGATGGCGTTTTCGCCTTCGAGGACCTGCACGACTATGGGCCCCGAAGTCATGTACTGGCAGAGCGTCTCGTAGAAAGGCTTGCCCTTGTGCTCGGCATAGAACCGCTCGGCCTGCCGGCGCGACCAGCGCACCCGCTTCTGGGCCACGATTCTCAGCCCGCTCTTCTCTATCAAGGCGTTGATCTCGCCGGTCAAATTTCGCTTGGTGGCATCCGGCTTGATAATCGAAAGCGTCCGCTCGATTGCCATCGAGGTCCCCCTTGGCGTCATGATCGTGTCTCGATTGGTTTTTTGGCTGCTTTTGATGGTGCCGACGCACTGGATCGTGGCGCCTTATAGTGCGCGTTTCGATCTCCAACAAGGGCAGGCACGGGCGGCCGATTCAAGGGATAGCTCTTTGAAATGCCCTTCAAAATGCCAGGATTCCATGCCTCCTCAGACATTCGCCACATTGACGAGGATCAACTGTCCTCGCGACAAGCCCGTAAAAACAACCGAGGCGACGGCCCTCCACATTGGCGCACCGGGGCGGGCTTGCGTAAGACTTTGGGGTCCGTGCTAGAAGTAGTCATGAGCGTGATGGACTCGGATATTCAGTGGTTTATCGCCCGCGACGGTAAGCAGCACGGCCCGCTGTCCGACGCGGAGATCCGCAAGCTCGTCGAGCTCGGCCACATGCGGCCGACCGATCTCATTTGGCGTCAAGGCTTCCCGGATTGGCGCGCCGCCGCAGCGGTATTCCCGATGACGGCCCAGACGGCGGCGCCGAAGCCCGCATCCGCCCCGGAGCGCGCCGCGGCGCCTTCCGCCCAACAACCGGGGCCTTCCGCGCCGTCCTCTTACGCGAGCCCGCAGCGCGCCGAGCCCACGACGGGCCGTCCCAAGTCTGCACCGCGGCCGATGGTCGGCGCCGGTCCTGCCCCGGCGCGGCCGACGAGCGAGATGAGAGACCCGAACGGAGCCTCGCCGCCCGAGCCGCGCGGCTATGGACGGGTTTTCCTTGTGGCGAGCCTCCTGGCGCTGATGGGCGGAGCGAGCTATTTCGGCTACCAGAACAGGGAGGCTCTGATGAGCCTCGCCAAGGTCGACGAGAAGGCGCCCAAAGAGGAGCCGGCAGACCCTCAACTGGCATCGACCCCGGTCAAGCAAGACGCTGCGCCGAAACCGAGCCCCGAGACTGCCGCCGTGGCCGGCAGCGAGCAGGGCCTGCCGCTCGCCGAGAAGCTGCAGAAGCGTCCCCTGTGGGCCGCGCTGAAGCAGGAATTTCCCGACTGGTATGGCGAGCGCCTCAAGGAGGCCACCAAGCTCAGCGCCGACGGCAAGTCGGAGCTCGAGGTCACGCAGCACCTAATCGACGGCTTCGTCGCCCTGCGGCGCCAGAATGCCGACAAAGCCCTAGCTGCGAGCACGGTCCGGCACCGGGAGCTTGCTACCGCCTTCCGAGACAATCTCAAGAAGCTGTCGGAGGACAACGCCGAGACTTGCTACAATTTCATCTCCAAGGGCGAGTTCGAGCCCCGCCGCCGTCGCTCTGATGGTGGACGCCGAAAAGGGCAGGCCCCTCGAGACGCAGGTCCTGGCGGTCGTCGCGGCCATCGCCGAGGGACGAAAGACGCCGGCCACCCACGCGGCGCCGCTCAAGGCAGACTACGACATGCTTGCCGCCGAGCTTGGCCGGCTCGGGTGGACCCAGGCCGACATGCAGCTCTTTGCCGATCCCAAGGCGCTGGCAAAGGCGCCCCATGAGCGGGTGTGCAAGATGGTGCAGGACTGGTTCACGGCGCATCTCTCCATCCAGGATGCCGGCACGCAGGAGCGGCTCCTGTTCGAGACGCTGAAGCCCGTCATCGCCGGCTGAGCGATCCCATGCTCGAGTACGCAATCAAAGTCGCGGTGACGAGCATCTTGGTAGTCGCCGTCTCGGAGGCCGCGAAACGCAGCACCCTTCTCGGTGCGGCACTCGCCTCGCTGCCGATAACGTCGCTGCTCGCCATGATCTGGCTGTGGGCCGACACCAAGGACCCCGAGCGTGTGGCGGCCCTCGCCAACGGCATCTTCTGGCTGATCCTGCCCTCCCTCGTCCTCCTCCTCACGTTCCCGCTCCTGTTGCGCCAAGGCGTCCCTTTCGCGCCGAGCCTTCTGATTGCGGTTGCCCTTACCATCGCCAGCTATTTGGCGATGATCGCCGCCCTGAAGCGCTTGGGCATAGACATTTGAGCGGGCGCGCGGGCCGCGTGACAGGCGCCCCGCGAGCCATTATCTCCCTCGTCCCATGCTGCATCTCAACGACCTCACGTTCCGGATCGAGGGGAAAATCATTCTCGACGGCGCGACCGCGGCAATCCCGACGGCCCACAAGGTCGGTCTCGTCGGACGCAACGGCGCCGGCAAGACGACGCTGCTCAAGATCATCGGCGGCGACCTCCATCCCGACCAGGGCTCGATCACGGTGGCACGCGGAGCAAGGATCGGACGCATCGCCCAGGAGGCCCCCGGCGGCGAGGCGAGCCTGATCGACTGGGTGCTCGCGACCGATCGGGAACGCCAAGCCCTTCTCGACGAAGCCGAGACGGCGACCGACCCGCACCGCATCGGCGAGATTCAGCTTCGCCTCATCGACATCAGCGCCCACTCGGCGCCTGCGCGCGCCGCCACAATCCTCGCAGGACTCGGCTTCGACGACGAGGCTCAGCGGCGGGCCTGCCGCGAGTTCTCCGGGGGCTGGCGCATGCGCGTCGCTCTCGCCGCCGTGCTCTTCACGGAGCCCGAAATCCTCCTGCTCGACGAGCCGACCAACTATCTCGATCTCGAGGGAACGCTGTGGCTCGAGAGCTACCTTAAGAGCTACCCGCACACGGTTCTGATCGTCAGCCACGATCGCGACCTCCTGAACCGGACGGCCGGGGCGATCCTGCATCTCGAGCGCGGCAAGCTCACGCTCTACACGGGCGGCTACGATGCCTTCGAGGAGACGCGGCGCATGCGCCAGCAGCTCGAATCGAAGCTCAGAAGGAAACAGGACGACGAGCGCCGACGCATCCAGGTCTTCATCGACCGGTTCAAGGCCAAGGCAACCAAGGCCAGGCAGGCGCAAAGCCGTGTCAAGGCTCTGGCCAAGCTCAAGCCGATCGCCGCGCAGGTGGAGGATCGCGTCGCCCCGTTCGTCTTTCCGAGCCCAGCCAAGGCCATGGCGAGCCCGCTTCTGCGCCTCGAGGGCGTCGCCGCCGGATATGTCCCGGGCGCCCCTGTGCTGACACAGCTCGATCTCAGGATCGACCAGGACGACCGCATCGCCCTCCTCGGCGCAAACGGCAACGGCAAGTCGACCTTCGCCAAGCTGTTGAGCGGCAGGCTCGCCCCCCTTTCTGGCGAGATCTTTGGGATGGGCCGCATCGCCGTCGGCTACTTCGCCCAGCACCAGCTCGACGAGCTCGCGGCATCGATGTCGCCCTACGACTATATCGCGCGCCTGATGCCGGCCGCGACAGAGGCGCAGAAGCGCACGCGGCTCGGCACGCTCGGCTTCGGCATCGAGCGGGCGGACACCAAGTGCGAGAGCCTCTCCGGGGGCGAGAAGGCGCGCCTCCTCCTCGCGCTCACTGCCTTTCACGCGCCCCACCTCCTGATCCTCGACGAGCCGACCAACCACCTCGACGTCGACAGCCGCGAGGCCCTGATTCACGCCCTCTCCGAGTACGAGGGCGCCGTGATCCTGATCAGTCACGATCGCCATCTCGTTGAAGCGACCGCCGACCGGCTCTGGATCGTGCGCGGTGGAACCGTTCGCGCCTACGACGGCGACATAGAGAGCTACCGCGACGAGCTCATCGCCGAGCGTGCGTCGCGGCCGGGTGAACGATCGGTGGACCGGGAGGAGGTTCTGGAGCGGACAAGCCGCGCGGATGCGCGCCGCGCCGCCGCCGAGAGGCGCAACGAGCTGGCGCCGTTGAAGAAGGCCGTCGACGCCGCCGAGAAGACCATCGAGCGCCTCGGCAAGGATCTGGCCCGCATCGACGCCGCGCTCGCCGAGCCCGGCCTCTATGCCGACGCCGCCAAAGTCCGCGAGCTCACCATCGAGCGCGGCCAAATCGCGAAGCGCCTCGCCGGGGCAGAGGAGGCGTGGCTCTCGGCGAGCGAGACCTATGAACGGGCGAAGGGCGAAGTCGTCGCGACTCCATGAACCTACGGTTTGCGCTTCACACCGCGACGCAACGCAAGACGGCTGCCGATGACGCCCGCTGAACCTTTCAAATCCCGTCTGTCAATTATCCACTTGGAATAACATTCGACGTCAAAATAGCGAAGCCGGAAGCTTGCGGGGCGTGTATGACAAGAGTAGCGCTTGGGAGCTGGTCGGTCCGGTCTCGCGGGGAGATCGAATCGGGATGAGGGCTAACCCGACTGTCGGGCCAGCTCCCTGCGTACTTCTCCTCACGGTACGCCTCTTTCATTTCGGCCAGCGGTTCGCCACCAGCCGACGGGCCGCGCGCGGCGCTCTCAAATAGAGATAGACCCAGGCCGGCGAGACGTGACCGCTTGCAAGCCTGATCTCGCGCTCGGCGCGCACGAACTCGGTGAACTGAGGCTCTCCCGCGACGACACCCTCATAAGGGTCGAGCCATGCGAACGTTGCCTCTGGATTTTCGAGGAGGAACGCCTCGCCTCGCACCTCGGCCCGCTCCGCGCCATTCGAAAGCAGCACGGGATATTGGCCGAGGTCATAGAGAGCGCCGCGGATGGTCGCCGGGCCCACCGACCGCGCAGCGCGACTGAGGCGTGCGCGCTCGGTTGCGCCGAGCGCGCTCCTCACGTCGGATCTCAGTGTGCCGTAGCAAAAGAGGAGCCTGCCGCCCCATCTCATGCCTTCATCCCCGCTTCCAGTGCGTGCTCACGAGAGCTGGCGCTCCTAGGCGTTCCCCCATAGCAGATTTCGAATGATGGAACATTGTCCGCGCCGCCGCCCTGTCCGCGAACCACACAATGGCGTCGACCGTCTCCGCGGCCCTTCTCAACCCACCCGATAGGGCCGACCGTACTGCTCCGGCCTGCTTGGAGCCCGTTAACCAAGCGCGGCCGCAAATCCCGCTCTTGCCTCAATGCGCCGCGACGATACCGGCTCGCGTTGACAGTCCCGGCGCGACGATGCGAAAAACTCTTGGCGATTGCAGCCGAGGGATCACGCCGCCGGACAGTGCCCGCAAAGGTCTTGGGGGAGGGGTCACACATGGTCATGCCAGCCGATCTTGCGGGCGGGGGAGCCGCCACGGCACCGCCCTCTGGCGGCACCGCCGAGGTCCGCATCTATCCCCACTCTCCGATCATCCACTGGTGGGTCATCTGGGCCTACGGCTTCCTCTGCGCCTTCCTCACCTATGTGCAAGGCGACCAGATGGTCATCGGCGATGGCAAGCCGCTGTTCATGCATCCAAGCCCGTGGCTCGGCCTCTCCTTCACCCTCCTTCTCTTGCTCGTTATCGTCGCGACGACCGTGCGCGCGCGCGGCATCAACGCGGTGCTCCTCATCATCCTTATCGGTCTCGCGGCAGGGGCGACCTACATGGTCATGAACATGCAGGGGCTCTGGTCGTCGCCGCCCTCGCTGCTCGTGCATATGAACCTCGCATTCTATCTGCTTATCTCGGCGGTGCTTTTCGTCGTCTGGTTCGCGACCGTCTTCGTCTTCGACCGGCTGAGCTATTGGCGCTTCCGCGGCACGCAAGTCGAGCGCGTGCAGAAGTTCGCGAGCGTGCTCGGGCGCGCGCCCGAGAGCTGGTCGGTGATGCACATCCGCCTGACGCGCTACAGCGACGATCTCATCGCCAACAAGCTTTTGGGTCTCGGCGTGCTCGGGCTGGGCACCAGCGACATCGAGGTGAAGCTCACGATCTTCGGCGGCGGCGCCGAGCAGTTCCGCATCGAGAACGTCTGGCGGTCCGCCGGGCCTATGCGCCAGATCCAGGCGCTCATGGGTGCCAAGGCGACAGTCGTGGTCTAGGCTCAGGCCAGGCTCGCCGACGGCGTGAGGGGGAGGCCCGGACGTGCGCACCCCGCCGATCCAAACTCTCCTGACTGCGGCGCTCCTCGTGCTCGCGGTCGCGCTGCGCATCGCCGACCCCGATCCCGTCGCGCGGCTCAGGCTTTCGATCTTCGATAGCTACTTGAAGCTCGCCCCGCGCGAGGCCGATCCCGACTTTCCAGTGCGCATCGTCGACATCGACGAAGCCTCCCTCGCGCGCGTCGGGCAATGGCCGTGGCCGCGCAGCCATCTCGCGACGATCGTCGAGCGGCTCGGCAAGGCCGGCGCCAAGACGGTCTCCCTCGACCTCATTCTGGCCGAGCCCGATCGCCTCTCGCCGTCGGAGATCGCGCGCCAGATCGCGATCCGCCCCGAGCTCGCCCCCGTCCTCGGCGAGCTTGAGGCGCTGCCCTCGAACGATCAGGCCCTCGCAGCCGCGTTTGCCAAGGTCCCGGCCGTCCTCGGCCTTGCGGCCGACAAGGAAAGCGGCAAGCCGCTCCCCGCGCCGCAGGCGAGGCTCGCCATCGCCGGCGACGATCCGAAGCTCTTCGTCCCGAGATTTCCGGGCGCCATCGGCAGCCTGCCGATCCTCGCCGCCCAAGCCGCCGGCCAAGGCACGGTGAACTGGCTCCCGGCCCACGATCAGATCGTGCGCCGGGTGCCGCTCCTGATGACGATTGCCGACACGCTCTATCCCTCGCTCTCTGTCGAGGCGCTGCGGGTGGGGGCGAAGGAGACGACGCTGTTCGTGCGCTCTTCGGGCGGCAGCAGCGTGCCTGCGTTCGGCGAGAGGACGGGCGTCGAGACGGTGCGCGTCGGCGAGACCGTTCTCCCGACCGATGCCGACGGCCAGATGTGGCTAAACTTCGCCCCCTCGGACCCGCGCCGCTATCTTTCCGCGCACACGGTCCTCGACGGCTCCTTCGATCCCAAGGCCGTCGAGGGACGCCACATCCTGATGGGGTCGAGCGCCACGGGGCTTCTCGATCTCAGGGCAACGCCGCTCGAGCCCTCGGTTCCTGGTGTCGAGATCCACGCGCAGGCGCTCGAGCAAATGCTCGCGGGCGCGCACCTCACCCGCCCGGCGTTCGCGACCGGCGCCGAGATCGTCTTCCTCGTCGTCATGGGAGGCGTGATTGCCGCGCTCATCCGCCGCTTCGGGCCCGTTGCGGCGGCGCTGACGGGAGCCGCCGCCATCGCCGCCGTCGCCGCCGGCTCGTGGCTGGCCTTCTCGCGCGCAGGCTATCTATTCGACCCGGTCTATCCCTCCCTTGCGCTCGTCGCGCTCTACCTCGCGGGCTCGCTCACGACCTACATCAAGACCGAGACCGACCGCGCCCGGGTCAGGACCGCGTTCAGCCATTACGTCGCGGCGCCGCTCGTCGACGAGCTCGCGCGCAATCACGACAAGCTCAAGCTCGGCGGCGAGATGCGCGAGGTGACGCTGCTGTTTGCCGACGTGCGCGGCTTCTCCAAGCTCTCGGAAGGGATGGACGCGGAGGCGCTGATCCGCTTCGTCAACCGGCTCTTCACGCCGCTATCCGAGATCATCCTCGCGAAGTGCGGCACCATCGACAAGTTCATGGGCGACGCCGTGATGGCGTTCTGGAATGCCCCGCTCGACGATCCCCAGCACGCGGCCAACGCCTGCCGGGCCGCGCTCGCGATGATCGCCGAGCTCGAGCGGCTGAACGACACCTGGGCAGAGGAGGCACGCGAGCAGGGCCTCGAGCCGACGCCGCGTATCCGCATCGGAATCGGCCTCAATACCGGCTCGTGCTGCGTCGGCAACGTCGGCTCGCCGCAGCGCTTCGACTATTCGATCCTGGGCGACGTCGTGAACACGGCCGCGCGCCTCGAGGAGGCGACGAAGACCTACGGCGTGCCGATCATCGTCGGCGAGGCGACGGCAGAGAAAGCGCAGGACTTCGCGTTCCTTGAGATCGGCACGGCGGCGCTGCGCGGTAAGGGCCGCCCCGAGCGCCTGTTCGCGCTCGCAGGCGACGAGGCCGTGGCGTGGAGCGGCCGGTTCCGCGAGCTCTCGTTTGCGCACGCGGCGCTGGTGAAGGCGCTCGCCTCAGGCGACCCGGCCGCCATTGCCGCGAGGCTCGCCGCCTGCCGCGCCCTCGGCTGGCCGGAGTTCGCGCCGCTGTTCGATTACTATTCGCGCAACGCTCCGGCGCCGGCAGCAGGGTGATGGGCCTAGAGCACTTTCATGGGAGACGAACTGGAGCTCGCGACTCGTTGATCAATTGACAATTGGCCACGCCATCGGCTCAGGCACGCTTCGAGAGGTTCTCGTATTCCGCAGCGCCGCGTTGCTTTCGCTGCTGATCGGCCATCTCTTTCACGACTTGAGAAGCAAGCTCGAGTTTTGCCGCGCTGTCCAAGGTCACGGCGGCCCCATAAGGCTCGGCGGCACAGCCCGCCAGTGAGTAAGCCTTTCGCGCTTCTCCATGCAGCCACACGGCCAGCGAAAACAGATCGGTATCAGGAGCCATCTAGGTCAAACTCCTACGCTGCTGTCCAAAAAATGTAGATGGGCCCTGACTGGTCACTTTGCGAGTGCATCATAGAAAAGCCCGCCAAGAATAGAAAAGCCCGCCAAGACGGTTAACGGCTCGGCGTCGTATCGTCGCCGCAACCCGTGCTATGCTTGGCGCAAAGCATGAGAGGATGCTGGGCCATGCACCTGTATAAATTCCGGCGGGGATCGGAAGCAGCGCTCACGCGAGACCCCGACGGCGAAAACCTGCCAGGAGGAGCGGAGACCTGGACATTCGTGAAGGATGTTGTCGTCCACCACGCCGAGGACGCAGACCGGATAGGAGGCGACTATCACGAGATCACTAAGGGCATTGCAGACAACGGCTTTTACGTCTGGGTGTCGAGAACGGGAACCGAAACCTGAGCCATGCCCAAAGCCGAGGGGCGCGGAGGGGGCCGCACTTCTCGATCGAGGTCGGCAAGACTAGTACTTCATGGCGCCGCCGCGCGGCATGTCACCCTTCGGCGCCTTGTGCTCGCCCTTGTGCCCGCCTCCGCGCTTGCCCCCCATGCCGACGCCGATGCCGATCGCGATATCCATCCCGCTCACGATATTGGAATCGTCGCCCGACGAGCTCTTCTTCGCCGTCTTGGTCTTCTTCTTCGGCGGCGAGTCGGTCGCGGGCGTGCGTTCCGCCTTCTGCTTCGGCTTCTTCGTTTCCGTCTGCTTCGGCTTGTCCTCGTCGGGCAGATTGCCGAGGATGATCACGTCTCGCGTCAAAAGGGGTGTCGGGTCGATCGTGGGCGGCGCTGCGACGAAAGGAAATGCCGTGTCGAAGGGCACGCTGTCCTTGCCCGGCAGCGACGCCCATTTGACGGGGGCGCCCACGTCGCCACCGATGACGCGCAAGAGCTTGCCGACCTCGTCAATGAGCCGGCAGTTGCCGCGGTCGCCGCAGACCCTCACCACGCCCTCGTGGAGCAGCAGCCACGTCATGCCGTCCTCCTGAACGTAGAGGTCGAAAATCGTGCCGCGCACCGTGATGGAGGCGGCCGGCGTGCGAATGACGTAGGTCGGTTTCGCGGCGACGCCGGTGATGAACCGGAACGTACCTTTGACGAGGTCGAGGACGATCGAGCCGTCGCTCTTGTCGGCGTCGTAGACGAACTTGTCGAGCTTGAGGCGCGAGCCCGGCCCGAGGGCGAGCTTCGTCTCGTCATCGAGCTTGAGCTCGCCCTTCGCGTCGACACCGACCTCGATGTTCTCGTACTCGTGCACCCTGTCGCCCACCTGCAGGCTGCGGGTGTCGCGGTCGAGTTCGGCGGTCACCAGATTGACGACCGTGACCGCCGCACCGATCTGGCGGGCCTCGACGGCCTCGGCCGCGGTCGATACGAGCGCAAGGCTCGACGCGGCAAGCACAAGAGCGGTAAGTCTCATGGATGGCTCCGCCGGCTGGGCGCTCGAGAGGCCAAGACCTAGTCGATCCACGCGACTACGGTCTAAGCATCTGAACTAGCGCAAGATTCACGTTTGGCG
Organism: uncultured Alphaproteobacteria bacterium; assembly: GCA_963740475.1. Classification (GTDB taxonomy): domain Bacteria; phylum Pseudomonadota; class Alphaproteobacteria; order Rhizobiales; family Hyphomicrobiaceae; genus Hyphomicrobium_C. The sequence goes on from CAVUEM010000040.1 coordinate 163,089, forward strand.
ATGTCTCCAGGCCAAACGACTACGCTCAACGCGGGGATCGCGGATGGAGCTTTCGCCGAACAAATCGAACCCTAGCACAGATAGCGAGGGGCCTCCACTCGGTTGCCCCGCACTGGTTACGCGCCCCTTTCCAAATTCCCCCGCCAGGACGCCCCGCTGAGCAGGAGTTTCCCGTTCACCGTCATCGCCGCGAAGGCGGCGATCCGCCCAAGCCCGAAACATCGGAGGCTTGGACGGATGCCCGCCTGCGCGGGCATGACGGTCTTGGCGTGCCGCGCGGTTTCAGAACGACCCCTAGAGCTTCACGGCGCCCTTTTGTTTCGCCTTGTAGTCCGGCTCGACGTGGATCACGACCTCGGAGCCGTCGATCTCGGCTTCGAGCGCCTCCTCGAGGCGATCGCAGATCTTGTGCGCCGCATCAACCGTCATGTCGCCGGGAACGACGAGGTGGAACTCGATAAACGTCGCCCGCCCCGCGTGGCGCGTGCGGATGTCGTGCGCTTCGAGCGCGCCATGACCGCCGTCCTTGATCGCGCGCCGGATACGCGCCTCGATCTCGCTGCCGGCCAATTCGTCCATGAGCCCGCTCATTGATTTGGCCGTGATGCGGTAGCCGGTCCAGAGGATGTAGAAGGCGACCGCGAGCGCGAGCAGCGGATCGAGGATCGAGAGGCCGGTCAAGGCGGCGAGGCCAAGCCCGGTGAGGACGCCGACCGAGGTCATGACGTCGGTCGCGAGATGCCAGCCGTCGGCGGCGAGCGCCGGCGATCGCCAGGCTCCCCCGCGGCTGATCAAAAACCAGGCCCAGCCGCCGTTGAGCATAGTCGCAAGGCCGTTGAAGGCGAGCCCCAGTCCCATCCGCTCGAGCGCGTGTGGCGCGGCGAGCGCCTCGTAGACCTCGCGGAAGATGAGAAGTGCCGCCACGATGATGAGCGCGCCTTCGAGTACGGCGGAAAGGTACTCGGCCTTGTGATGGCCGAAGGGATGATTGCGATCGGGCGGCTGCGCGCTGACCCAGACTGCGGCGAACGCGGCCACGGCCGTCACCAGGTTGACGATGCTCTCGAGCGCATCCGAATAGAGGGCCACGCTCCCCGTCTTGAGATAGGCGAGATACTTGAGCCCCATGACCGCCAGCGCAACGAGAATGCTGCCCGCGGCCACGAGATTGGTCTTGTTGTAGAGCGTCGTCGGCCGCAGGGCCGCGCTTAAGCCCATCTCTCCTCTCCCAGCGAAAGGTCTCGTGTTGCCAGAGTTGAGGGGAAACCGCCAGCACGAGCTATAGATGTCTGCATTCACCGTTTTCCACATCCACCTCGGCGCCTGCCCCTCCCGCTTCCCCGGCGAATCTGTTGCTAAGGCCCATTGGGCTGCCGGGCGGCTCCCGAGGCCGGCGCCGTCGAGGGGGATCAGTCATGGCCAATTTCACCACCCACATCGCCGCCGGCACCGTCGCGGCGGGCGCTATCGCGACGCTCACCCTTGCCGCCGACGTGGTCGCCCCGGAAAATCTCGTCGCCGTGACGATGGCGGGCGTGCTGGGCTCGGTGCTGCCCGATATCGATCTCAAGGACTCGCGCCCGAGCCGGGCGATGTTCGCCGGCCTTGCAGTCTTCTTCTCGTTTGCGGTCCTGTTCAGCTTTGCGCTCAAATACTCGATCGCCGAGCTGTGGCTACTCTGGCTCGGCACGCTCGTCTTCGTGCGCTACGCGCTGCATGCCTTATTCCACCGGCTCTCGGTCCACCGCGGCATCTGGCATTCGCTCCTCGCGGCCGTGTTCTGCGCGGCCGCCACCGCGATCGTCTTCCGCTATGCCCTCGGCAAGCACGAGGGCGTTGCATGGCTCGCCGCCGGCTTCCTCTTCATCGGCTATCTCGTCCATCTCACCCTCGACGAGATCTACGCCGTCGATGTCATGGACACACGGATCAAGTCGTCGTTCGGAACGGCCCTCAAGCTCTTCGACCGGCGCCATCCGCGCGCATCGGCGATTATGGCGGCAGCCACCGCGGCGGCGATCTGGCTCGCGCCCTCGACGAAAGCCTTCGTCGAGGGAATCTCCTCGCGCGACCTGTGGGCGGGGTTGAGCGCGCGGCTGCTTCCGCACGAGACCTGGTTCGGCATCGTCGACGTTCCCGGCCGCAGCTTGGCGAGCGAGACTCCGGCCGGCAGCAACATCACGACCGGGACACTTCCCGAACCGGCGAATGCGCCAGCAACGCCGGCGCCGCCGACGGCGCAATAAGCGCGACCGTGCGTCCGCGATTTCTCTAGCGGCGAAGGCCGGCGACATACGTGCGGATCAGGTCGTCCACCAGGGCGCCGGCGGCCTCCGTCGAGATGGCTGACAGCTTGTCCGCCGTCGAGAGGGACGTGATCCCGTGGACACCGGCCCACAGCACCCGCGCCGAGCGCTTGACCGATTGCGGGTCGGCCCCCGCCATCAATGGCGCAAGTGCGGCTTCGACCTGCGCCATGAGAACCTCGAGCTTCTGCTGATACCAAGCCGGAACCTCGCGCCCGGCGGGCAGATGATGCTCGAACAGGAGGTTCCAAAGCTTCGGGTTCTCGTGCGTAAACTCGAGGTAGCACTCGGCGAGCCGTTGCAATCTCTTCTGAGGATCACCGTCGACGGGAACTTTTGCGAGTGCGTCCGAAAGACGGTCCAAAAGCCTCCCTTCTATGGTGAGCACAAGGTCGTCGAGGTTTTCGAATACGTTGTAGAGGGTGCCCGGCGAATAGTTGATCTGCCGCGCGATCTCGCGCGCCGACAGGCGCCCATAGCCGCCGCTCTTGATGAGATCGGTCGAGGCGTCAAGGATCAGTTCGCGCAGCTCCTCGGCCGTATGAACAGAGCGCCGACCCATGATCTACCGGTCCAGTCCAGGATACGTTCGTTGCACAAACCCGCTTTGCGCAAGATTGCGCACGGTGGCGGGCGTCACAATGTTCTGAAAAAGAACACTGTTTCCCGAAATTCGATGTAATAGGCCGGGCGAACTCGCGTCAGGGCACTAAATGAGCATAACGCGGCCTAGCTAGCCCCGCGCGATCTACGTTTGACGACCGCGCGTTGGCCTCGGGGCGCTTAGAAGCAGGTCGAAACGCAATTGTCGCCATCGAAATCGACGCAGCTGTTGCGGGGCGAAGCGATGGCCTTGTCGGTCCAGTTGGCGGTCCCGAAGATGTAATTCAGGAACACCGGCTTGTAGCTGTAGGACGTCTCGACCACGATGACGCTCGCCCCCTTGCCGGTGAGGCCGCTCGACAGCGCGTAGGACGAGCACTTCGCGGGCTGGCTTGCGCCGTGATAGGAGGGCCGGTTCGTCGTCCCGGCGTAGACGCGCGTCATCGAGGCGTCCGTCGGGCTCGCCTTGACCGGGATGATCGCGACCTTGAGCGTGCTCGCATCGAACGGGCTCATGGTCTGATTGACGATATTGTAGACGGCGTTGACGTCGGCGGCCGTCATCTTCTCCTCGCGCGCCACGAGATCGGCGATCATCGTGGTAACAAGGCCAAGGCGCCGATCCATCGAGACGGCCCGGCTCGCCTCCACGGTGCCGACCAGCATGAGAAGGATGACGGGCACGACGTAGGCGAATTCCACCGCCGCGACCCCTCGCGCGTCGCGCACGAACTGGGCTGCGTGTCGGAAGGTATTCGCGAAGCGCCGCTCCATTGCAGACGGTGACATTCGTGCTCTCCTCGTCCGGCTTCCCGGCGTCGACCTCAATTGTAGGGCTCGGTGCGGAACGTGGTCGTTGCCGAAACGATAGTCTTGCCCACGGTTTGCGCCGCAAGACCGGCGGGCGTGCCCGGACCGACGATCATCATGTTCCAGATCTTCTGCCAAAGCTGCCCGCCGAACTCCCAGTCGTAGCACGCGCTGACGACGACGGCGGCGCTGGCCACGCCCGACGATTTGGAGACGGGATCGGTGCTGACGCCGGCGCTTGGCGTCATGTTGCCGTTGGTGACGCATGCCGTCGGGGGATCGAGATCGGCGAACTGGGCCCCGCTCTTCACGTGCACAACGAGCTTGTTGCACTTGATGTAGCTGCCCGCCTCGTTGCAGACGAGCTGCTTGAAGTCGTTGAAGGTCATTCCGGCCTTTTGCGCCTCGCCGGTGCGGATTTGGCGGGCAGCCGCCGAAACGCCGAGCTCGAGAGAATGGATCGTGAAATAATGCATGCCGACCGTCATGATGCCAAGAAGCATCAGGAAGAACGGCGCGGCGACGAATGCGAATTCGATGGCCGTCGTGCCGCTCTCGTCGCGCCGCCATACCGCGCACAGCGGGCGCCGGCGGATGCCGCAAGATTGCGGTGATCGTGCGGTCGACTGCATTCCCGTTCCCCTGTCATTGCCGATCTCGGGCAGGGGATTAGGCTATTTTGACGGCCTGAATATTTTGTTGTGCGGGGAGAAGAGAGTGGAGAGAGAGTTAAGGATCGGTCAACAGCTTGCCGCAAATTCGAGAAAAGCGCTTCCGGCGCCGAGGCCGGCCGACGCGTCCCGTCAATTGCCGCCCCCTTGCTGAGAGTTCCCCATGTCGGAGGTCGAATCGGAGAACCTGGTCTTGGTGGCGGCATGCTTCGAGATGGTCTCGAAGTACGTTACCTCGTCGCCGATGGTGAGCGTCGGCGAGCAGTTCGGCGTGCAGCTGTAGGACTGGCGCGTGCCGCCTTTGACGAGATTGACGCTGCGCTCGTCGTCGCGCTGAACGACGATCCGCTGGTCCTGGATCACGTTGCGCTGCGCATCGAGAGCGATGATGTTGGTCACTCCGAATGTCTTGCCGGTCACGACCAGCAGGTTCCCGCCCTGCACGGCGACGTCGGCAATCGATGGATTGCCGATGATGACCTCGGCGACCGGTCGCGGCAGGCGCAGCAGCTGCGACTGGTCGTAGCGGACGATCAGATCGCCCGCGTGGGCGTCCCCGGCGGCGACAAGAGCGAGCAAAGCAACCGCTATGCTTGAAGGCGCGCTCCTCCACATTGGCGACGCGCGTTCAGCGCGCGGTGATCTGGGCGGCATCGTGCGCTCCCCGAACAGGCCTCTCGGAGCAATTAGGCGTCGGAATAGTAAATAAAGGGCAAACGGATGCTCCGTTACGGCAGGCTCCCGCCAGATCTGAGAGGAGGAGGCCTGCCGGATGCCTCGGGACACCAGGAAAGCGACAAAAATCGTGCCGGGGGCTCCAGTCTCTCGTCTGCCGGCAGCGACAGTGTAGGCCAATCGTAGGCCAATCGGCTCGGTGCTGCGCAGCCGCAAAGGGCCAATTCGAATGTCGAATTGCATGGGCTTGCCCATTGAAAATTATAAGATCTACGTCGTTTAAATATAATATTAATTATACTAGATCAAGCCACAACTTGGAATTACCGTAGTATAATAATTCGGTAATCATAATACTAGTGACGCATTACATATTTTATACAATAGAGCTTCATGTCGTTACCTACGTTTTAAGGCCGGCTGACCTCATAATTAGGGCGGAAGCGCCAAATTTCACCTCAAATTAATTCCGGTCGCGTAGTCTCGAGGGAGTTCAAGATGCGTGGGCCTGAGACCCTAGCCGTGAACTGAACGAAATCGAAGTCAACCTCTGGGAGTGTACAGTCATGACGATCCTTGCTCGCTTTGTGAACGACGAGTCGGGCGCCACCGCGATCGAGTACGGTCTGATTGCCGCCATCGTCGGCGTCGGCATCATCACCGGCCTCACGACGCTGAAGACCGGCCTCAACTCGCTGTTCTCGACCGTCAACACGAACCTGAACTAAGCCTACAGCCGGCTCAAGCTAGGTTGACGGGTTTCGTCAGGAATGGACCGTTTGAGATGGAGCCGACAAGGCGCCCGTCTCAAACGTCTGTCCGCTCGCCATCGAGACTTGGTGCGGGGGGTCACGGTCTTAATGGAAGCAATTCCACTTCAGCATCCTCGGTCTCGTCGGGACCGGGTCACATGAAAGAAGGACCGCCATGAAGATCTTCACGCGCTTTGTGCACGACGAGTCGGGCGCCACCGCGATCGAGTACGGCTTGATTGCCGCCATCGTCGGCGTTGGCATCATCACCGGGCTTACGACGCTCAAGACCGGGCTCAACTCGCTGTTCGACACCGTCAATACCAACCTGAACTAAGCCCGACCCCTGGGCGACAGGTTCTACGGGTCTCAATGCCACTCGCGGCGGCAGCCGCGGGTGGCGTTGGCGTTTTCAGGGCTGCGCCGAAAGAATCCCAAGCCAGCGTGGGAAGGCCAGCGTGATCTCGGGCCAGTACGTCACGAGCATAAGGAAAGCGAGCATGGTTGCGAGCCACGGCAGCACCGCTTTCGACATCTCGGTGAGCCCGAGCTTCGCTATCCCGCTCGCGACGTAAAGGTTGAGTCCGACCGGCGGCGTCAGCATGCCGATCTCCATGTTGACGACCATGATAATCCCGAAATGAATGGGATCGATGCCGAGCTTGGCGGCAACGGGAAACAGGATGGGCGCCAGGATGAGCGTGATCGAGGCGGGCTCCATGACGCATCCGGCCGCCAGAAGCAAGAGATTGCAGACCATCAGGAACGAGACACGGCCAAAGCCCTGGTCCACGATCCAGTCGGCGATAGCCTGAGGGATCTGCTCGTGCGTCAGTAGAAACGAGAACAGCACCGCGTTGGTGATGATGTAGAGCAGCATGGCGCTCATGTTGGCGGACGCGAGGAGAACGCGCGGTACCTCACGGAGCGCGAGGTCCTTGTAGACGAACACCGAGATGACGAGGGCGTAGACCGCGCTCACAGCCGCGGCCTCCGTCGGCGTGAAGAGCCCGCCGTAGATACCGCCCAGGATGATCACGATCAGAGCCAAGCCCCACGCGCTGCCGAGAAAGGCGCGGCCGCGCTCGGCCCAGCTTGCCCGCGCGCTTCTCGGATAGTCCCTTATCCAGGCCCGATAGAGGGTCGTGAGCCCAAGCAGCAGGGCCAACACGATTCCCGGCACGACCCCCGCCATGAACAGGTGACCGACGGAGGGCGCCGTCACCCGCTCGCCCGCGGGGCCGGTGACGACCATGCCGCTCGTCGCCACGGAAAAGAGGACCATGACGATCGACGGCGGGATCAGGATGCCGAGCGCGCCCGAGGAGGCGACGACGCCCGCTCCGAAACGCAACGGAAAACCCTGCGCCGTCATGGCCGGGATCAGGATCGAGCCGACGGCGACCACGGTTGCCGGCGAGGAACCCGACACGGCGGCGAAAATCGCGCACGCAAGGACGGCGGCGAGACCGAGCCCCCCCGGCCAGTGTCCGACCATGGCGGTCGCGAACCGGATCATGCGCTTCGCCACGCCGCCATGGGTGAGGAAGTTGCCGGCCAGAATGAAGAACGGCACGCACATGATCTCGAAGTTCTCGATGCCGGTGAAGAGCTTCAAGGCCACCGCGTCGAGCGGCACATCGGTCATCGCGAAAAGAAACGTGAGCACGGTAAGGCCGAGCGCGATCGAGACCGGCATTCCGGTGAGCAAGAGCACGATCAGAAGCGCGAAAATGATGGCGGCGGTCATCGCGCGCCCTCCTGACTTTCGTCGGCGAGCCCTTCGACCTCACCGGGGTCATGGTGCGGAAGTGAGCCCATCGCAGCGAAGGCCCACGCGACCTGGAGAAAGCGGAAGCACATGAGGTAGGACCCAAGGGGCACGGCAAGATAGACGGCCCACATCGGTAGTTCGAGCACGGCCGAGGTCTGTCCGGTCCCGACGAGGTGCCAGACCAGACGCGCGCCAAGAGTGCCGACGATAGCGGTGAAGAGGGCGCCTGCCGCGAGCGCCACGAGAATCAGGATCCGGCGCCGCGGCTCGGGCAGGCTTTGCACCAGGATGTCGACGCCGACGTGGATGCCGGTGCGCACGCCGTAGGCCGCGCCGAACTTCGCCATCCACACGAGCATGAATATGGAGAGCTCTTGAGCCCACGTGAGACGCACCGAGTTCAGAGCGAGGAAGAGATGCTTCGCTCCTGCAGCGAGCCAGTCGAATCCGTGCGCCCTAGCCCATGCGGCGAGCGCGGCCGCGTTCGAGAGCCCGTAGCGCTGGAGGACAGCGACGAAAATGAGGGCCGTCGCGGCCGCGATGAGGACCGCGATGATGGTCTCCTCGAGCCTGTCGAGCAGGCGCAAGATCATTAATTCCCCCGGGGCTCGCCCCGCCGCTCACGTCGGCGCAGACCTTAGCGCGCCCTACCCGTCTCGGCATATATACGGTCGATGAGGCCCTGGCCGACGCGTCCCGCCATCTCCTTGTGGACCGGCATCAGCGCCGCCTTCCAGGCCTCGAGCTCATCGGGCGTCGGCTCGTGAAAGGCGGTCGTGCCGAGCCTCTTCATCTCGGCCAGCGCCTCCTCGTTCTCGGCCTTGGCAATCTCGAGCTCGTAGGGCGTGGTCTCGGCGAGCGCCCTCTCGAGCGCCGCACGAATTTCCGGCGGCAGACCCTCCCAGAATGCCTTGTTGGCAATGACGGCGTAGCCGAGATAGCCGTGATGGGTGAGGGTCGCGTGTTTCTGGACCTCGTACATCTTCTGCGTCAGCATGTTGGCGGGCGGGTTCTCCGTGCCGTCGACGACACCGGATGAGAGCGCCTGGTAGGCTTCGGAAAAGGCTGTCACCTGGGGAAGCGCGCCGAGCGCGGCCATCTGAGCCTCGATAACCTTCGAGGACTGAATGCGCATCTTGAGCCCCAGCACGTCCTCGGGCACGAGGAGCGCCTTGTTCGCCGAGAGATTCTTGAAGCCATTGTCCCAATAGGCGAGACCGACCATGCCCTTCGCCTCGAGCTTGGCAAGCAGCTCCTTCCCGATGGGCCCTTGAGTGACCTTGCGCAGGTCCTCGTAGCCGGCAAAAAGATACGGAAGGTCGAAGACCTCGAACTCCTTGATGCCGAGCGGGCCGAACTTGGAGAGCGACGGGGCAAGCATCTGTACAGCGCCGAGCTGGAGCGCCTCGAGCTCCTCCTTGTCCTTGTAGAGCTGCGAGTTCGGATAGAGCTCGACCTTGACGCGGCCCTCTGTGTAGCGCTCTGCAAGCTCCTTGAACCGCTCGGCAGCGCGGCTCTTGTGTGCCTGCGGGGCCGCGACGTGGCTGAATTTCAGCGTGACCACACCGTCGGCCGCGGCGTGCGAGGCGATAGCGAGAAAGGCGAGTGCGAAGAGGACGGCGCGCGCGATCATTGATCCCCCGGTGGAGCCGCCATGGTGGTTGGGTACGCGCGGGTGTCAAGACTCTAACGCCGCGGACCCGTGCTCAGCGCGAGCGCACCCGTTTCCGGGCGCTCCTTTGCCCAAGCCCGGGACACGACGCGCACGACGCGAAACACGCGGCGCGCCCGCGCCCTGTCCTCGTCAGAGAGGCAGAAGCACCCGCAGCAAATCCGGGGGTTTCGCGCGACGCGCATCATGAGCTCGCGCGCGCTCTCGCGGTGGAAACCTGTTTCGGGATCGCTGCTCATGATCTGGCTCGGTAATTGCGGACGCCGCGCGATGCGAGCCCAGCATAGCCTATTGCCGCAGACCTACAATCCGCCGCGCTCGGCAAGGTTCCTCGCCGCAAAGAGCTGTGGAGGGGCGGTCAAAAGTCGCCCCGTCCCGGTCAAGTTTGTCAAAAGGCCGCTACGTAGTGTCATCAAGGGCGGCGGCGGATCTGGACCGAATCCGGCGGCGTGCTCGCGCCTTGGGAGAGACGAGATGGCGGGCGGCGGAGAGCTTTCGCACGAGGAGCTGTTGCGCCGGCTGCACAGCCTCGCGGAGCGTGCAGTCAATCGCTTTCCCATACCGGCCGGCGTCACCCTGAAATTGGTCAATTTGTCCGAGAACGCGACCTATAGCGTGGATGATCCCCAGAGCGTCGCGAAATGGGCGCTGCGCGTGCACCGGGAAGGCTACCACTCGCGAACCGCCATCGCCTCCGAGCTCGCGTGGCAGATCGCGCTCAAGGAGAGCGGCGCGGCGATCACGCCGACGCCGATCAGGGGCCACGACGGGGAGTTCATCCAGACCGTCGAGGACGACGGTCTGCCGCGCCCGCGCAACGTCGTCCTCTACGCCTGGGAGTTCGGGCGAGGAGCCTGCCGCGACCGACGCTGCCGGCTTCGAGACGCTGGGCGAGACGGCGGCACGCATGCACCAGCACGTGCGCTCCTGGCAGCGGCCGCCCTGGTTCGAGCGCCATACGTGGGACTTCGATACGAGTTTCGGCGAGCGGCCGCACTGGGGCCGATGGCAGGACGGCATGGGCATCACTTCCGCGGCACTCGAGGCGATAGGCGAGACGGTCAATCTCATAAATTGGCGTCTCGACCGCTTCGGCAAGAGCCCCGACCGGTTCAACCTCATCCACGGCGACATGCGGCTCGCCAATCTGCTCATGGACGGGAGAACGATCAAAGTCATCGATTTCGACGACTGCGGCTTCTCCTGGTTCCTTTACGACTGCGCGACGACCGTGTCGTTCTTCGAGGACAAACCCGAGGTTCCCGAGCTTCTGAAAGCGTGGGTGCGCGGGTATAGGCGCGTTGGCACCCTGTCAACCGAGGAGGAGGCCGAGATCGATACCTTCGTAATGCTGCGCCGTCTCCTGCTCGTCGCTTGGATCGGGTCTCATTCGGAAACCGAGCTAGCGCAGTCGATGGGCGTCGCCTACACGCGCGGAACCATTCCACTCTGCGAGCGCTATCTGTCGCGCTTCGGGGAGGCGCGCCCTCCGGCATCGGCGCGAAGGGGCGGGCCGGCGAAGGCCGGATTTTGGAAGCGCCTGTTCGGCTGATGTTGCCCCCGAATTGGGCAGTAGGCCAACAGTTGACCAAGCCGCGAGGCTTGACCCCCGATAAGCTTCTGCTAGCCTTTTTCCGAGCAAAGGCAAGTGCTCATCAGGGACACATGGGAGGCAGGCTCTCCGAGCTTGAGGCGCCCGGCGCCGGTAGCGCAGCTTCGAGGGATTCGGACCCCACGGTGCTTGCGGCCGCTGCAACGGGCATCGTCGCCTACATCGAGCGCCAGAATGGGGATCTCGACCGCATCTTCGGCCATGCCGGCATTTCACCCGAGATGGCAGGGTCGCCGACACTCCAATTGAGCCTCAAGTCCTATTGCCGCCTGTTCGAGGAAAGCGCCCGTCTCACCCACAACGACAATTTCGGTCTTTGGTTCGGCCACGCCTTCGAGCCGCGCGATCTCGGCCTATGGGGCTATGCCGCCGTCTCCGCGCCAACCCTCGGCATGGCGCTAGAGACGCTCGTCGATCTCTTTCCCTTGCATCAGCAGTCCTCGTCGATGCGCCTCGTCCCCGGCGCCGATGGGCTGTACCGCCTGGAATACCGGATCGATGCCCCCGACATCGTCGAGCGGCGCCAGGACGCGGAGCTGTCGCTCGGCATGTTCCTCAACTTCTTTCGCGAGTGCCTGGGCCCCGCCTGGGCGGCGGAGGAGGTGCATTTCGAGCATCCCAAGCCCGCCGGCTGGCGCGAGCATGAGCGCGCCTTCGCGGCGCCGGCCTTCTTCTCGCAGCCGACCAATGCGCTGCTGTTCCGCCCCGAGATCCTGGCGACTCCGATGCCGGCGCGCGATACGCGCCTCATGTCCGCCATGCGCCTCTGCCTCGAGCGCCTCTCCGAGCGCAACGACCTGCGCGTGAGCGTCACCGATCGCGTTCGCGCGGCGGTGCGCGCGCGGCTGCCGGACGGCTTTCCGAGCCTCGAGTTGATTGCCTCCGAGCTGCGCCTCCCGACGGGCGTCATCCAGCGCGAGCTCCATTGCGACGGGCTCAGCTACAATGTCCTCGTCGAGGCTACACGGCGCGATCTCGCGCTGTCCTACATGCGCCAGCGCCAGCTCCCGTTCTCGGAGATCGCGTTCCTCGTCGGCTATTCGGAGCTCTCCGCCTTCAGCCGCGCGGTGCGCCGCTGGACCGGCCAGTCGCCGCGGTCGCTGCGCACCCAGATGCTGCGAGAGCAAAGCAGCTAGCTCGGCTCTCTACCCCTAGTTCTAAGCCTGAGTGAGGGCGTCGAGGCTCTCGGGGAGAATCTGGCCGCCGTCGACGATGATCGTCTGGCCGGTGATGTAGCCCGCTTCCTTGGAGGCGAGGAACAGCGCGGCGTAGCCGATGTCCTCGACCGTGCCGAGCTTCTTCAAGGGGATCGATGCCGCCATCGAGCGCTCGTAGTCGGGCCCGAGCGCGATCAGCCCTTCCGTCAGGATGTTGCCGGGCAGCACGGCATTGACAGTGATGCCGTACTTGGCGAGCTCGATGCAGGCCGTGCGCATGAAGCCGAGCTGGCCGGCTTTCGTTGCGCCGTAGTGGGCCCAGCCGGGAAAACCGGTGACCGGCCCCGTGATCGACGACGTGATGACGACGCGGCCCTGGTCCGACTTCTTGAGATAGGGCAGGCAGGCCTTGATCGGCAGGAACGTGCCCTTGAGGTTCGTCGCCATGACGTGGTCCCAGTCCTCCGACGACAGCTCCTCGATCTTCATCTGCGGGAAGATGCCGGCATTGGCGCACAGGATGTCGATCCCGCCATGGGCCGAGGCGGCCGCGTCCGCCAGCATCTGCATATCGCCGATCTTCGTCACGTCGGCGGCGTAGCCCTTGGCCGTGCCGCCGGCCCGGCGCAGCTCATCGGCACAGGCTTCCGCCTCGTCCAGGTGGCGCGAGACGATGAGCACCTTGCCGCCGCTCTTGGCGAAGATCTTGGCGATGCCCTTGCCGATGCCCTTGCTCGCGCCCGTGACGACGACGGAGCGGCCTGCGATCGAGGTCAGCATGAACGTCCTCCCACGTTCTTTCGTGTGCCGCCGGCACCCTGCCAGAAAGAGCGGGCGCTGCTTGTGCAACGCCCGCCAAAGACCTCGTGATAAAGATAACTCAGCCTGCGCCCCATTGCGCTTTCCTGAGGAGGAGGCTCGACGAGAACGACTGGATCAGCGTCCCGCCCCAAGCCCTCTGCTAGTCAGCACTGTTGAACACCATACGCCCGATGCGCGAATAGGCTTCGGGCGCGAGCACTCTCAACGCAAAGCCCCAGATGATGCCGATCACGAGGACCGCGAGAGCGATCCAGGGAATGTTGCTCCCGAAGCTGCCGCTTCCGCCGAAGGTCGCAAGATTTCCGACGAGCAAATAGACCAGGTAGACCTGCGCCAAGAAGGCAATGATCGGAGCAATGAGGGTCGAGAAAGTCCCGGCCTCCTCGGAATGGTGCGTGCGGAAATAGACAATGATCGCGATCGACACGATGGCCTGCAGAATCAAGAGCAACATAGTGCCGAGAATGGCGAGCATCGTATAGACCGCGACATAGGCCTGCGCGTTCGGATCATCTGTGCCGAGGAAGTAGGCAAAGAGGCCGAGCCATAGCGCGGCGAGAAGCGACTGAACTACTGAGGCGACATGCGGACTCTTGAAGCTGTCATGGGTGCCAGCGAGTGCGGATGGCAGCACGCCTTCGCGCGCCAGCGAATAGAGGTAACGCGCCGCCGTGTTGTGGAAGGCCATGCCGCATGCGAACGAGCTGGTCAGGATCAGAATGCTCATCAGCTGCGCTGCCCATGGGCCCACGAATTGCTCGATCGGGCTCAGGAAGAAGTTGCCCGAGTCCTTGCTCGCTTTCACGAGCATGTCGCCTTCGCTCGAATAGGCTGAGACTGCACACCAGCTCGTCAGAATGTAGAACAGGCCAAGGCCGATCACCGAGATGTAGAGCGACAGCGGCACGATCTTCTTCGGATCGCGCGATTCCTCGGCGTAGTTGGGCGCCATCTCGAAGCCCACCCACGACCAGAAGGCCATGAAGATGCCGACGGCGGCTGCACCTGCCGCGATGTCGACATCGCCGACTTTCTGCTCGGCAACCGGAGTCGTCACATTGAGGACGTTCAGCGCTTCGGTGTTGAAGCTCGTGCCCGTCTCTGCCGTGAGGACACCAAAGTCGAAGATGGCGAGCATCACGACTTCGAGGATGAGCGCGACGCCGAGCACGGCGACAGACAATTTGACATCCCGGTAGGCGAGGACGCCAGCCAGCACCACGGCGAAGAGCGCGAGCCAGATCCATGGAATGTTGAAGCCCGTGTGCGTCACGAGCCACGAATTTGCGAAGAATGCAAACAGACCGCAGAGCGAGGCTTCGAACACGCTGTAGCAAACGAACGACGCAAGTCCGGCCGACATGCCGATTTCGCGGCCGAGCCCCTGGCTGATGAACGAATAGAAGCCGCCGACGGTCGAGACCTTGGTCGCCATCGCCGCGTATCCGACGGAAAAGATTGTCAGCACAATGGTCGCCAGCAGAAAGGCCGCCGGCACGTAAATGCCATTGCCGAAGCCCGCCGCGAACGGCACGTTGCCCAGCATGGCCGACATCGGCGCGGCGCCCGTCACCGTTAGAAATAGAACACCGATCAGGCCGATCGCCTTGCTGCGAAGCAATTCGACGCCCGTTTCCTTGGTTACTTCATAGCTGTCGGGTAGAGCGCCAAAGATGTTCTGCGTCACGTCCGATCCTCCCTCAGGGCTGCCCGAATCCTAGACACTGGGATCGCCGATCACCCCATGTCGTTGCGTGGCCCGGCGACGGGTGGGCCCTTACCGGCGAACGCAAGCTATGGCTCCGAGCCAAGCATTCGGTGTTCAAGCTATACCTTATGTATCCGTTCCGATTTGACTTTCCGGCTCGGAAACTTGACCCGCTTGGGTCAGCGCAGCTGCATCAGCGTTTTCAACTCTTCGCACGAAACGACATGGCAGTATATCATGTTGATGATCTCGAGCTCCTTGCGATGGAGCTCGTCCGATCCCGCAGCGCAACAATCCTCCACGACAAGGACACCGAAGCTTTCGTCCGCAAGGCTCCGGACCGTCGAGGACACGCACTGGTCGGTGAAGATCCCGCAGCAGACGACCGTCTTGATGCCGAGGTTGGTCAGGATGAGGCGCAGGTTGGTGCCGGTCAGCGCGCTGTCGGTGGTCTTGGTGACGACGATCTCGTCGCCTTGGGGTTCGAGCCCAGGGACGAGCTGGGACGGCAACTCGTCTTTGGGCAGCAAGAGGTTGTTCCAGCCCGGCATTTTCTGCGACAGCGAGCGGTCGCGCCCGTCCTTCGTGTGGCAGGCAATGCGCGCGAACAGGCATTCGATGCCGTTCTTGCGGAAGAGCGCCAAAAGCTCCCGGGTGCGGGGAATGACGATGCCGCCCATACGCTCGTGAAATGGGGTCCAGGCGTCGTAGCGGCGCTGCTCGTCGGCGGATAGCGAGGCCCGGTCAGGTCGGGCGAAATAGGTGTTTTGGACATCGATGACGAGGAGCGCGGTGTGCTCCTGCTTGAGGTCCGGGTCGGCCGGCTCCGGCGCCCCGTCGTAGTAAATCGATCGATAGGCCGTCTTCCAGCTCATGCTTCTCCCTCAAAACCGCTTCTTGAAAAGGCCGCGGCGCTCGTAGACTGCCGCCGCCTCGGCGACGAAGGCGGCCATTCCCTTGGCGCCATAGGTCTCGTCAAGCTCGTTGGCCGCCGCGAGCAGCTCCTCCTTCGACTGGGCGCGTCCGGGGCGCAACAGCTCGTAGATGCGCATGATCGTCTCCTGCGGCACGTCGACGAGATCGGCGCCGCGCTCGAAGTTCGCAGCGAGCGTCGGCCGGCCGGCGGCGCGGGCGATCTCCGCCTGCTGGCGCAAGGCAGCGGCCGTGATGCGCAGGTCGTCGAGGGTGACGCGATCGGCGAGCACGGCCTCGAGCGTGATCTCGTCGAGGTGCTTGCCGCGCTTTCCGGGCACGATGTCGGGGCGCTTCTCGGCAAGCGGATAGTCGTCGATCGTGAGCTTTTGCTCGCTCATGGGGAGGTCCCCAGGAATGCGATCTCGACCTCCTCGGGCGCGGCTCCATCCGAGGTCATCTCGGTTTCGATGGCATAGATCAGCGACACGCGCGCGTGATAGCGCGACCCCATGGCCTCGCCCCGCGTCGGCACCACGACCGGCTCCGGCATCTCGCCCCGCGCATAGGCCGCCGCGTTCGCCCCCATGCGCCGGTAATGCTCGAGCCTGGTGATCGGCGAGTTGGAGAAGAGCTCGAGATTATTGTGCGGCAAGCGATCTTTCTGGTGAATGACGGCCGTCCCCTTGGCCTGCAGCCCGATGCCGACGCCCGAGCCGGCGAGGCGGGCGGCGCTCAATCCCAGGAACGACGTGTCGGCGGTGTGCCCCATGCGCACGATCCGCGCGCTCGCGCCGCCCTCCGTGATGCCCGCCATCAGCTCGCGCAAAATGGCGGACAGCGGATGTCCCGCAACCGTCTGGAAGAGCTTGATGCCGAACGCGGGGCTGACGCCGATCACGACCTCGCGCGCGTCCTTGCCCACCGCGGCAGACCCCCTCGTGCGGTAGGCGATGCGCTTGCTTTCCGCCGCCCTGTGCACGCTCTCGGCTCTCATCACCTCCTCGCGCGTAAGCACATCGCGGATGGCCACGATCTCCGCTCGGCGCGCCTCGCCCACGCGGTATCCGGTGCCGGGCCCCAGGTAGTCGTTGGGATCGTTGACGGCGCTCAAGACGCGGTCGTCGCGGACCACCGCCGAGGTCTGTAGGTAATCGCCGGACACGCGCAATCTCACGAGCTTCAGGAGGTTTTCCGCTTCCTCGGTGTAGCCGCGCCGGGCGAGCGCCTTGATCACGTCGACGACAGTGATCGAGCGCTCCTTGATGCTCTCGCTGATTAGAGCCACGTCGCGGGGAACATAGCTCCGCGTCTCGTCCGATCCAGAAGCGGCGACGACGCTCGCTTTCATGTCCGCCGTCGGCTGCCCGAGGCCCAGCTCCTCGAGCACGGCGCTGAGCGCCTCGACCGCGCGCGTTCTGAGCGCGAGGATGCGCGTCTCCTCTACGGGCGTGAGACCGCCGTCGGCCTCGAAATCGCGCTGCAGCACGAGGTAGTCCTCGAGCTCCTCGCCGTTCAAGAGCGAGGCATTGAAGGAGTTGTCGTATTTGAGGATCGAGCCGAAGCCGGAGCAGATGAGATCGGAGCCGGCGATGAGGAACGGCAGGATCTTGGCCCCGACGCGGATCTCGGATTCGGTTGCGCGCGCGTCGTTGCCGGACGCGCATTCGAGGTCGAGCCAGACCGCAATCAGGTTCTCCGCCATCAGCTCGCGCATGCCGCCGGGAACGGTGCAGGTGATGGGGGCTCCATCGATGCCACCGTTCTGGGTGCCCTGCACGCCCATCGCACGCTGAAGGCAGAGGCAGCGCGCCTCGAGATAGAGCAGCGACTTCTTCTCGTGGAAGCCCATGAGCAGCTCGGACCCGGCGCCCGAGGTGCAGCGCATCTTGATGCCGCGCGAGGCGTAGGCCGCGGCGAGAAAGGCCTTCGACCAGGGCGTGTCGTCGCCGTCGATGAAGCTCTTCTCGGTGCCGTAGACGGAGACCGTCTCGGCGTAGGACGTGAAGCCCGCCATGCCGATCTTGAGCTCCTCGGCCTCCTCGCTCGAGCATTGGAACAGCGTCCCCCAGCGCCCGACGGAGGCCCCGACCGCGCACGCGACAGCGTTCGACCACGCGTTGCGCGCGACCCGCATGGTCGTCTCCACCTCGTCGAACCCGAACGCGACCGCGGTCGCCGCATCGGCGGCCATTTGCAGGGGATCGTCCTTGGCGTTGGTGACGTGCGCCTGATTGCCCGGCGTCTTGCGCGCGCGCATCTTGCTATAGGCGAACGCGATCTCGAGCGACGAGAGATGGGTCACGACCTCGGCGAGCTTGGCCGGCGTCATGCCGTGGGCGAGGCGCACGAGCTCGCAGCGCGGCACGTTCATGTCGACCAGCATGCGCGCGACCTCGAGCGACGGCAGGCCCATGGCTTCCGCCGCGATCTCGTGATCGATATGATAGCGGGCGATGAAGGCATCGATCATGTCGAAGTCGCGGGCGGCCAAGCCGTCCATCACCTCGACGCCGCCCGTGCCCAGCGCCAGGCCGGGCTTGGGATCGTGCGGGCTTGCAAAGGCCGCAAACCCGTTTTCGGCGTCCTCGATCGCGAACTTGTCGAGCCGCAGCGGGCGCTCGTCCCAGTCGGAGAAGCGCTTCCAGCGATTGGGGAATGTGCGCGGCTCTCCGGCCATGGCGGCTCTCCCGGGCGGGCTGCCCGTCAACGAAGCGGCGAGAATATCCTAGCGGCGCCGGCGCTCATTTGACAGAAGGGCATGGGAAGTTGCCCAAGGCGCGTTCGCCAGCCGAATGTAGCAGCGCCAAACGCCTTGGAGAATTGAACAGACCCGGGCCCCTTGGGTCAAGTCGAGGGCGCCGCGCTCGTCTACCTTGCGGACCCCTGCGCCGGGCTCGGTCGAACTCGAGGACCTGATGACCGCAACACGGAAAATTCTCGAGCTCAATGCCTTCGACATGAGCGAGACAGCCGGGCTCGATCCTGCGGTCGCCGACCTCGTCGAGCGCCGCAGGCGCGTGTTCGGCCCGACGTCGATGCTGTTCTACGCGCGCCCGCTCAATCTCGTCCGGGGCGAAGGCGTCTGGCTCATCGACGCCGACGGAACGCGCTATCTCGACGCCTACAACAACGTCGCCTCCGTCGGCCATTGCCACCCCCGCGTGGTCGAGGCCGTGTCGCGCCAGATGGCGACCCTCAACACCCACACCCGCTACCTCTATGACATCGTCTACGCCTACGCCGAGCGTCTCCTCGCGACGATGCCGAGGGAAGTGTCCAACATCGTCTTCACCTGCACGGGCAGCGAAAGCGTCGACCTCGCACTCAGGATCGCGCGCGCGGCGACCGGCGGCACCGGCTTCATCGTGACTGAGAACGCTTATCACGGAAACACCCTCGCCGTGACCGAGATATCCCCGTCGTCGGCCAGTGCCGAGCCGCCGAGCCCGAACGTCTTTAGGATACCTTCACCCGATACTTATCGAAACGCCACGAAGGACGTGGGCCCGCTCTTCGATGAGAGCGTGCGCAAGGCGATCGCGGCGATGAAGAAGAAGAAAATTCGCTTCGCCGGCCTCATCGCCGACAGCATCTTCTCGAGCGACGGCATCTACCCGGGAGAACCCGGCTTCCTCACCGAGGCGATTGCCAGCGTGCGCGAGGCCGGTGGCCTTTTCATCGCCGACGAGGTGCAACCGGGCTTTGCGCGCACGGGCGAGAAGATGTGGGGCTTCCAACGCCACGATCTCGTTCCCGACATGGTGGTCATGGGGAAGCCCATGGGCAACGGCTATCCCATCGGCGGGGTCGCCGTGAAACCGGCTCTGCTCGAGGCCTTCGGGTCGCGAGCCGGCTATTTCAACACGTTCGGCGGCAACCCGGTCGCGGCCGCCGCCGGTCTTGCCGTGTTGGAGACGATCGAGGCGGAAAGTCTCCAGCGCATTGCCCTGGAGACCGGCAACTATCTCTTGGGCACGCTCAAGGGCGTCTCCCAGCGCTTCAAAGGCGTAGGCGATGTGCGCGGCGCCGGGCTCTACATCGGCGTCGAGGTCGTGGGCGAGCGCAAATCCCGCGAGCCGGACAAGGCCACAGCCACGCGCCTCGTCGACATGATGCGCGAGCGCAATGTCCTCGTCGGCATCGCGGGCCCCTATGGCAATGTTCTCAAGATTCGCCCGCCGCTCTGCTTCGGGCGCGAGCACGCCGACCTGCTCGTCACGGCGCTTTCGGACTCCCTCGCGGCCATATCCTGATGCTAGGACACAATCCCCTTACGCGCCGTTAGCACTTCTTCGATCTCATCCAGGATCGCGGGATCGTCGATCGTCGCCGGCATGTTGAAACTCGCGCCGTCGGCGATCTTCTTCATGGTGCCGCGCAGGATCTTCCCCGATCGGGTCTTGGGGAGGCGCGCCACCGTCAGAGCGGTCTTGAACGCGGCGACGGGGCCAATCCTGTCGCGCACGAGAGCGACGACCTCCTGCTCGATCGCGGCCCGGTCGCGGCTGACGCCCGCTTTCAGCACGATGAAGCCCACGG
Source organism: uncultured Alphaproteobacteria bacterium (assembly GCA_963740475.1). Classification (GTDB taxonomy): domain Bacteria; phylum Pseudomonadota; class Alphaproteobacteria; order Rhizobiales; family Hyphomicrobiaceae; genus Hyphomicrobium_C. The sequence goes on from CAVUEM010000040.1 coordinate 183,105, forward strand.
GTACCTCGCCCTTCACCGCATCCGACGCGCCGATCACGGCGCACTCCGCCACGTCTTTGTGTGAAGAGAGCACCTCCTCCATCGCGCCCGTCGACAGGCGGTGGCCGGCGACGTTGATGATATCGTCGGTGCGCCCCATGATGAAGAGATAGCCGTCCCCATCGCGATAGCCCGCGTCGGAGGTCTTGTAATAGCCCGGAAACTCTGCGAGGTAGCTCGGGCCGAAGCGGTCGTCGGCATTCCAGAGCGTCGGCAGGCAGGACGGCGGCAAGGGCAGCTTGACGACGATATTGCCGAGGTGGCCCGTTTCGACGGGATTGCCGGCGTCGTCGAGCACGGCGACGTCGTAGCCCGGCATGGGCACGGTCGGCGAGCCGCGCTTGACGGGGAGCGCGCCGAGGCCGATCGGATTGGCGGCGATCGCCCAGCCCGTCTCCGTCTGCCACCAGTGATCGATGACCGGGACGCCCAAGTGCTGCTCGGCCCATAGAACCGTGTCGGGATCGGCACGCTCTCCGGCCAGGAACAGCGTGCGCAGGTGCGAGAGACCGTACTTGCGGATCTGCTCGCCCGCCGGGTCCTCCTTCTTGATCGCGCGGAGTGCGGTCGGCGCGGTGAAGAGGGCGGCAACCTTGTGCTCGCTCGCGACCCGCCAGAAGGCGCCGGCGTCGGGCGTGCCGACGGGCTTGCCCTCGTAGAGCACGGTCGCGTTCCCGTTCAGAAGCGGGGCATAGACGATATAGGAGTGCCCGACCACCCAGCCGATGTCGGAGGCGGCCCAGTAGACCTCGCCCGGGGCGACACCGTAGAGGTTCTTCATCGACCACATGAGCGCCACCATGTGCCCGCCGTTGTCACGCACGACGCCCTTGGGCCGGCCCGTGCTGCCCGACGTGTAGAGAATGTAGAGCGGGTCGGTCGCCTTGACCGCGACGCATGCCGCCATGAGGCCTTGAGCGCGGGCCTCCGCGACGAGCTGCACCCAGTCGTGGTCGCGGCCGGAGGCAAGCGGCGCAATCTCCATGGGCCGTTGCAGGATGATGCAGCTCTCGGGCTTGTGGGACGCCAGCTCGATGGCTTTGTCGAGCAGCGGCTTGTACTTGACGATGCGGCCGGGCTCGATGCCGCACGAGCTCGACACGATGACCTTGGGCTTGGCGTCGTCGAGGCGGGTCGCAAGCTCGATTGCGGCAAAGCCGCCGAACACGACCGAGTGGATCGCGCCGAGCCGCGCCGCGGCCAGCATGGCGATGACGGCCTCAGGCACCATCGGCATATAGATGACGACGCGGTCGCCCTTCTCGACACCCAAGCTGGCAAGCACGGCCGCAAACGTCGCTACCTCGTCGCGGAGCTCGGCGAAGGTCAGCGTCTGCTTGGTCGCGGTGATGGGGCTGTCGTAGATGAGCGCGGCTTGCACGCCTCGGCCGGCCGCCACGTGCCGATCGAGGCAGTTGTAAGCGGTGTTGCAGAGGGCTCCCGTAAACCAGCGGCCGTATTGTCCGGCGGCCGCGTCGAACACCTTGTCAAAGGGCCTGACCCAATCGACGTCCGCGGCCGCCTCGGCCCAGAACCCTTCGGGGTCGGCTTTCCAGCTCGCATAGACCTCGTGGTACCGGCTCATCGAAGGTCCCGCCTATTGCCTGGACCTTCCGATCCGGCCCGATGCCGTTCTAGAATAGTGCATCGTCGGTGAGAAGAAGGATGAACCACCATGCCCGGCAGACTCGCAGGCAAGACCGCACTCATCTCGGGCGGCGCGACGGGCATGGGAGGCGCTTCCTCGCGCCTGTTCGCGGCCGAGGGCGCCAAGGTCGGCGTCGTCGACCGCAACGAGGAAGCAGGACATACGGTTGTGGCCGAAATCCGCGCCGCCGGCGGCACGGCGATGTTTGCCAAGGCCGACGTCTCCGATGAGGCGCAAGTGAACCGGGCCGTGGCCGCTATCACGGCAGAGCTCGGCACGGTGAACGTGCTCTTCAATCACGCGGGCTCGATCATCATCAAGCCGTTCCTCGAGACGACACTCAAGGAGTGGGATTGGCTGATGGCCGTCAACGTCACGAGCATGTTCCTCATGACGAAGGCCGTGCTGCCGGGAATGATCGCGGCCGGCGGCGGGTCGATCGTCTGCACCTCTTCGATCTCGGCCATCGCCGCGACCCCGAGGGAGGTGGTCTACAACGCATCGAAGGGCGCCTGCCACATGTTCGCCCGCTCGATCGCCGTCGAGTTTCGCGACCAGAACATCCGCTGCAATGCCGTTTGCCCCGGGTTCGTGCGCACGCCGCACGGGCTGCGCGAGGTCGCCGAGCTCAATAAGCTCGGCGTCGACATGTCGGACGCAGCCCTCGCCGTCCAGCAGGGCCGCATCTGCGAGCCGGAGGAGGTGGCGCGGGCCGCGTTGTTCCTGGCCAGCGACGAGGCGAGCTTCGTCAACGGCGCGCACCTCTTTGTCGACAACTGCTTCACCGCCGTCTGAGCCGGAGACGAGCGTCGCTTCAGGGATCTCTTCCATCACTCATGACCGTGCTGGTCGGGCTCAGCCGCATCTACCTTGGCGTCCACTGGCCGACCGACGTCATCGCCGGCTGGGCGCTCGGCGCCATCTGGGTCCTGTTCTCCTGGTATATGCTGATCAGGATCCAACCCAGCGGCACGCGGCGATGACGGACGCGCCATCCACTGGGCCGTTAGATGTTCCTGGGAATCAGCCGGTCCATCCCATTGGCTGAACTCAGGGAGCAAGATCGAGCACCAACTTGATAAGCAGTTCGAAGCTGGCAAGCTGGATGGCATAGATTTCCAGAGTGTGCCGGCCGATGAAACGCAGGAAGCCGGCTATGGCCTCCGGCGGTTGGATGCGGCTCGGGCGGCGCTGGAACATACACAGGCTGACGGACAAAACACCGATGCCGAGAATGAAAGCGGCGAAATGGAATTGAGGAAACGAGTATTCCCTTTGTTCCTGCCAGACGTAAGTGACCGCAGCGACGAGACAGGCCAGCAGGCGCATGAGCGCCACGTTCCCTGCCGTCGCGCGCACGAGCGGTGCCGAGTTTTGGGGTGCGCCGTGCGCTTCGGCAACTGTTCTGCCGTCGATATACATGCGTTGGCATAGGCCGCACAGCGCCCACAGCCATCCTTCCGAGCCGTAGTCGACTAATTTCGACGTTATCGGCAGCACCGCCAAGAGCCCGCAGACAAGGAGGAAGAAACCGGCCCACCCGTCGTGTTGCACAAGGATTTGCACATAGGGACGTGCAATGCGGATGAGCGCCAAGCTCAAGAGAATGTTCGGTACCACCCAGGTCCAGTCGGCATTCCAGCTTTCAAGCAGAGTAAGGACGACACCGAGCCAGATCCAGTGGAGCGGGACGGTCCGGGTCTGCGCAAAGCCCAATAGGAAGAAGAATATAGGAGCCGCCAGGCGGCCGAAAGCGCTCCACCAAAGGTCATCTTCCATGAAGAAGTAACCGAAGTGGTCAACCGAGACTAAGACGATCGCGGCGGCTTTCAGCCAGTCGGTGTTGTCAACGGCGGGTGGGCGAGCAGAACGCGTGACGCCGTGCAATTCTACGCTCAAAGTTGTGCCTTTGGGTGGCGACAGCGGTTTATCCGATGCTCTGTCCAAAATTAACTCAGCGGCGCAGCCGAGCTAAGATCCACACCGCCATGACCATTCGAGACGCCGAAATTTTGGCCTCCAGCTCAACATGCCCGTCATTCAACGGGCCGAGTATCTGGCACATGATATCGAAGAACTCGTCATCGCCGGTCGTACTTGCGACGTTGGGCCTATAGTTCACATACTGCTTTTCTGGCAAGAATGCACGAAGCGGCAGATCAAGCAGCTCTCCAAGGCGACCGAGAAGGCGCTTATCGCCACGTTAGGCGGAAATTTGCAGGCCAAATGACCATGGCTGCTGCGGTTAGAGATTGCACATGGGTGATTCATCGCAGGCCAATGCCGAGAGTTAGTTTGACAGCGCCGCAGCGGGAGCGCCAAGGCCGGCACCACAATGATCATTCGCGATCCCGAAAAGAATTTCGACGAGCTGTGGAAGACCTTTCACCACAGATATCCCTTCTTCGAGCTGCGAAAGGTCGACTGGCGAAAGCAGTACGACATCCACAGACCGAAGGTCACGAGTAAAACCAGCAATGATGAGCTCTTCGATATTTTCTGCCAGATGCTCGACCCGTTAGATGACGGGCATGTCGAGCTGAAGACCAAACCAGGTGATAAGGGGAAGAAGCGCTACTTCACCGCGGAGAAGAAGCCCCGCTTCTATCAGGAGTTCACCGAGCCCCAGATCAAGGAACTCTTCAAGACGACCGAGAAAACGCTGGTTGCAAATGGCTTCGGGCGCCTCGCGGAAACCGGCACCTGGATGCTTCGGTACTGCCGGTCACAGACCGTTGGCTACATGCGTATCCTCGAGCTGGAGGGTGTCAAGAAGAGCAAGTTGACAGCCGCTCTGGACAAGATCGCCCTCGACTTCACGGATCTGCTGGGCTTCATCATCGATGTCCGCAACAACCCCGGCGGGAACGACAGCACCGCCGTCACCATCATCAATCGGTTTTGTGACCGCGGGAGAGTGGCGTTCCACAGGAGGACGAAGATCGGTCCTGGTGAGGATGCGTTCTCACCGTTGAAGACCTGGCACATCGAGCCTGAAGGTAACATGCAGTTTACAGGGCCGATAGTGCTGCTGACCTGCGATGCCGTCTTCAGCGGCGGCGAGGTGTTCGCCTTAGCGATACGGCAGCTGCCCTACATCACGATCTTGGGCGATCATACCAACGGCATATTCTCCTATCAACTCGAGAAGAAACTTCCGAACGGCTGGGAATACTGCCTGTCATACCAGAAATACTTCTCGGCCGACATGGTGTGTTACGAAGGCAAAGGCGTACCCGCCGATATCGAGCTGTTCAACCGCACCGCTGATATTCAGAACGGGGCCGACCCGTTGATCACCGTGGCGCTCGAGGTGTTGAAGTCGAAGCGGCCGGTAGCGTGATTTCACCTGACTCGCATGTGCGGGATCGTCAGCCATCGCTGCGGATGACAAGAGCTGCGCAGCTACCGGCCGTCTCAATCGCGTAGGCGCAAAATCGCTCCGGCCCACCGTAATCTCGTGGCGCATCGACGATGCGGATGCTCGAGTCTAGTTCGAATTGGAACGCGTCGAGGCCGAAGGGCAATCCCTCTCCGATGGATTTCAGGGCTGCTTCCTTGAGCGTCCAGAGTTGGAAAAAGGTTCGCGTCCGGGTCCATTTGCCGGCGCCTTCAACGGTCTTTGCCTCGGCTTTTGAAAAATACGCTTTCGCGAGCTCGGTCGCCTCAAGGTGTCTTGTCTGATCTTCGATGTCGACACCGATACGCGTTGTCGAAGACCATGCCCCGAGGTATCCAAGCCGGCAGGAGGAAAAGCTGAACCAACAACCCCGCAGCTCGGGGAGATAGGGACGCCCTTTCTCCGTTGCCTCGAAAGCGATGCGCGATAAGGGCACCGCCGAGCCGATCGCTAGGGCGCCACAGTAGCGGCGAAACGCTCGCTGCTGCTTGAAGTGTGCTTCGCCGCCTTCCGCCAGGAAGCTTTGTGCCCGCTGTTTCTCCGCGTCTGAGAGGACGGAAGCGCAACGGCTAACTGCCTCGGGATCGCGCGAGACCGGCGCAAACAGAACGCTCGCCATATAACGCGCCGGCGCCGGGGTGCAGTCGCGCGCGCTTGCGGCGAATAGGTCGTTGACGCGTGCGCTAGCGTCCCATGTCATCCGAAGTCATCCGACCCGAGAGCCTCTGCAGAAGTTGACCTGGCCACGGGCTCCACGGGGCTGCCCTGGTAGGTGGCCGAGGGGAGGTTCATTTCCTTGAGGACGAGCGACAGCGGCAAGACCGTCGTGTCCCGCTCGATAACCACGCCACTCATCACCGTTGCGCCGGAGCATATAGCGCATCCGTCCTGGATGTGGGTTTGCTTCACCTTCAGCATCATGTTTTCGAAGCTGTGGAACTGCAGGAAGCCGCCGACGACACAATTGTCACCGAATTTCACCGCATTCCAGTCGGAGCACTGCATGGGCTCGGTCACGATCGTCCGCTGTCCGATCTGGCATCCCATCCACCGTAAGATCGGATTCGCGAGGATCGTTCCTGCGCAAAAGTTCAGAGGTATCTGGCACCAGACGAAGAAGCAATCCTGCGCGAAAAAGTAGGCGAAGTGCCGCAAGGACCAGAAGGGCGTCGCGTGATTGACTCCCCAGTTGCTGCCGACGAGAGCCTTCTTGATCGCGACGCTGAGCAAGATCAGATGGGCCTCGGTGAGCAACAGCGCCAGCAACGCGCCGATGAGTAGGCCGAAGCCCATCCGCAGCGAACAGATGTACAGGATTGTAAAGATCAGCCCGTCGGTGACGCGCAGCATCCCGATGCTGAAGAAGTCGTTCAGGAAGACGCGGATCAGAAAGAGCGGGAAGGTCGGCAGTTGGTCGTTCTCGGCCTCGGCGCTAGCAAACTTCAGCGGCGGGTTTCCTGCCACAGCGCTCGGCTCGCCGAGCCGCGACCGCATCTGTCGCCGGAAGTCTATATCGCTGCACGGCGTCGATACGCCGAGGAGGAAGTTCGTCGGCAACTGGCCGCATTCCGCCACGCAGTTGTTACCACTGAAAAAATTCCGCGGCATGTCGAGATGGCGCAACGCGAGGTGCGCGGCCCCGTAGTCGAGCATGTTTGTGAAACAGCCGTGTGACCAGAACACCTGCGCGTCGGCGGTGGCGAACTCGGGGACGAGGTTGAACATCACGTCGCACTCAGACGCGCCCAACCGCGTGAAGTGCATGCCGGCAAGCGCCCGCAAGTATTGCCCTGTGATGGTCCAGGTCCACAGCACCTGGATGTTGTTTAGCTTGCGCATTCGGTACATGACGAGCGCGCCACTGAGGCCACGCGTACTGTACAGCCCTGGCGACGCGGCCGTGTAGCGAATGAAGAGGCAGTCCAGCAAGGAGGTGACGACGATGGTGAACCAAGCGGTAATGAAGGTGTAGAGCGTTAGGTACCCAATAATTTCGTACAGCGGCGCCACGCTGAAGTAATCGCTGGATAGGTCGGCGTCTGCGACAGGCGTGAAATCGCGGGCAAACCACAGGATCGCTGCGGCGGGTACCACGCTGATCGCAGAGAACACTGCGATCTGCATGAAGACGTTGCAGGCCTCCAATAGCCAGATCGGGTGAGCGTCCCGGCAGGCGCTTGCCGTACGCCGCAGCTCCGTGCAACGGCCGGCAAGGCGTGCCGGAGCCCCTTCCCAAATCTCACACGCGCCGACGTCTCGCAAGATGGGTGTGAACGGAGTGATCCAGCTACCGCGTCCCACCCTCACATTGTTGGCGATGGCGGCACGCATTCCGATCTTGCAACCGCTTTCAAGGTGGATGGGGCCGACGAGCAGGTTCTGCCCGGACCATCTCGTCGTTTCGACGTAGGCGCCGGTCTGGATGGCGACATCGTCCTCGATGGCAATCAAGTCCAGAGGTCCCGACAAATACGCGTCGGACGCGCATTGCAGATTTCTGCCGACTGTGGCGCCGAGCTGCCGCAGCACGAATGCCATGACTGGCGCGCTGCGGTAGATGGCGCGAAGGGGCCGAAGGGGCAGGAGCGTCAGGCTCTCCATTCGTCCTATGCACCAGACCCGCAGGTGCATCTTGCTCCACTTGGGGTAGACGCCCGGCGTCACGTTGTTGCGATAGATGTCGCCACCCAGGAGAAACTTGATGCCCATGACCCATAGCAGAGAGGCGAAGGGCAGGAGCAGGCTGAGCAGGCACAGGCCGATGCCGGCGACGATGAAGGTCCAAATGCTGGCGGTCGCGAAGAAGGTTCCTATTTCGACGGCGCTCAAGACCTCTAGGGACGCCAGCAAGCCTGGCGAATAAAGCAAAGTCGCAAAGAGGATCTGCAGAATCGTGAAGCGTCCGACCGACAGTACCTTTGCCGCGCTCTCGTCGCGTGCAGAGCAGGTTTGCGCGGTTTTTGCGGCGATGGTTGCCGCCGCGGTGGGCGACCGACTCTGCCGCATTCGGCTCGCTACCTTGCGTGCCGTATTGCAGTCGCTGAGCAGCGCGCGCACCGAGACCACCCATCCCGCGGCTTGCAAGCGCCGCGCTAGGCGCGCGATGACGATCGAGTGTCCGCCGACCTCGGCGAACCCCTCGTCCCATCCGATGGGCGTCTCGAACACGGACCTGCAGATCGCCAGCACTTCCTCGGCGTCCTGCCGCAGTCCTGCGGCGGCGTCAGTCGGAGTCGCTTCCCTAAGCCTCGCGGCTTGCGCTCTAGGGTGTGTTTCGGGGTCGCCGTCCCGCGGCAGCAGCGATAGGTCCGGCAAGCAATTGCGGTCGATCTTCCCCGACACCGGCTTCATAATGAATTTTTCTACAAGCAAGATTCTGGTCGGAACCGACGGCGCCGGAAGTTGCTTGGCGAGGGTCGCCGTCACCCGTGCGGTCCACTCCGCTGGCGCTGGTGCGACCACCGAGATCTCTCCTGCGAAGATCGACGGTGCCATGACGAAGGCGACGAGCGTCTCGTTCTGGTAGTCCAGCACAGCGGCCTCGATCTCGCTGAACTGCGTCTGCAGGATGTCCTCGACGGCCTGTGCCTCGACGCGGTGTCCGCGCACTTTGAGCTGCGCGTCGATCCGACCAAGGAAGTGCACGCGGTGTGTTCGAACGTCGATTTTGCACTTGTCCCCGGTGCGGTAGAGGCGGCCGAACTGAGGGTGAATGATGAACTTCTGGGCGGTCTGCTCCGGCAAGTTGCGATAACCGCGCGCGAGGTGGATGCCGCCGATGCAAAGTTCTCCGACCTCACCGTGGAGCAGTGGTTGGAGCTCGCCGATCTCGAGGATAACGTAGGTGACGTTGGCGAACGGCGAGCCGATGGTGATCGGCTCTCCCGGCCGCAAATTCTGGCGGCTCGTGTCGGTGCTCGCCTCCGTCGGGCCGTAGGTGTTGATGACCTGGCGCCTGCACCGCGTCCATGGCTCTACAAGCGCTCTGGGAAAGGCTTCGCCTGCAGGCACAATGTAGCGGCACAAGGGATATGGAAGATCCACCTCTGGTGTTGATGTGAGCGTGGAAAGCAGCGCCGGCGGACAGAAAAGTACCGTGACCTCGGCTTCGCGCAGCACGGGAACAAGGTCCGGGCCGGAGCTAATCTCCTCCCTGGTCAGCATGACGACGGCGCAGCCCGACACCCAGGCGCTGTACATCTCGGAAATGCAGCCGTCGTAGCCCAGCGATGAGGTTAGCGAGGTCGCGTCCATGCCCGGAATGAGAGCGAAATAATCCGCGTAGGTAAGAGCGAGGTTTACATAGCCGGCGTGCGGGCACTCGACGCCCTTCGGCATCCCGGTCGTCCCACTCGTATAGAAGATGGTCGCGAGGCGCCGGGTCGGATCATCCAGCCACGATGGCGGATTTCTCTTCGGCGCTCTTTCCGGCAACGTCAGGACGTCGAGTGTCGGCAGGTCGCGAAACTTGCCCTGTCCGCGCGTGAGAACGACTACCGGCCGAGCGTCGTAGATCATGTGGGTAATGAGCGCGTCGGGCAGGGTGGTATCGAGCACCACCAGCGTGCCGCCGGCCCTCAGCACGCCGAGGTGCGCGGCGACGATCTGCCAGTTGTCCTGCGACATGGCCACGGCGACCACCTGGTCCGGCCCCGTCAGCAACGGCTGTACGGCCGCGGCCACGTTTTCTGCGTGCGCATCGAGCTCAGCGAAGGTAAGTGACTCTCCGCTGTGGGCGATCTGCAAGGCCGTAAAATTGGGGTACTTCTCGGCGGAACGGCTGAAGACCTCCGTGAGCCACCGAATGCCCCGTTGATGCTGAACGTTCGCGAACGGGCGGTCGCCGAAGACATCCGTCAAGCTGTACGGACACGTGTCCTTCGGCTCATGGGCCCCCTTCTTCGCCGCCCAGAGGTACCGCCTCCACGCTGCAAACGTCAAAACAAAGACGGCCGCCAGGAGGGTAGCTGCGAGCGCCAAATCTCTTCCTCCGAAATTTCTGACCTTTAACGTAAATGGACTTCTCGCCCTCCAGGCATCGAACCCCGCGTCGACCGAGCATAGCCGTTAGCGCTCAGTCGAAGTACCGCTGCAGCGTGCCCCGACGGCGAATGTCCAAGGTGACACAATGGGGTCCGCCACCCAACAGCTTGGAATGCCGCAATTTCAATGGGATGACATCAAGGCCGTGCTTCTCGAGAAGCTTAATGAGCGTGGGCTGGGTTCGGTCCACGACAACCAGATTCGGATTGATGCTGAACGCGTTCATATCGATCCAATCGCTACCGATGCTTTTCGAAATGTAATCGGCATCGTGTCTGTCCGTATTCTCCATCGGCGGACTGTAGATAACCTCCCACTGTTTCAAGACCGGCGGCAGCGTATCGTCATTGAGACGACCGGGATTGCACAGGATCAAGCCGGGACGCAGGGCCACGAGAGTCGAGTCGATGTGGCTGCCGAAATATACGTCCTTGAGGAAATGGATCCGGTATTTATCGCCTAGTATGCCCTGCAACCAATGGCCGCCCATTTCGTTGCCGGTGGCACTGACGAGATAGATCAAGTCCTGGCCTAAACGCAGGACGTTCGCCGCATCGAAGGCCGGCTCGTCGTTGCGCGGCGTAGGCCTCTCCAGATCGATGCCTTCGAACAGCGAGTCTAAAAGCATCGGCTTCGGCGCGCTGTACCATCGTGCCCCCGACTTCATGTAGTCGATCAGCAGCGTGCGATAGCTGAACGTCTCCTGGGCGCGGCTGCGGATCACATTGGGTGTTTCAATGATCTGGTCGCCAATCACCAGCATGATATCCCGCGGGCAATAGTTATAGTACCCTTGGGATTCCCAGTTGATGGTCGAGAACGTGGCTTCGTGGGGCCAAGTGTCCGGGCGTTTTACCGTGACGCCGGCCTTCTCCAGGATCTGCTCGAACTCCTCTAAATCTTCTTCCGTCTCTTCAATGATCCGTTGCGGAAAAGGGCCGCGCGGAATGTTAGCCAGTGAACGGTCGGGGAATTCTGCAAGCTGGGTGCTTAGGTCCGGCGTCGGATATCGCGCCTTCAGCGGATTGCCGACGATGACTTCCTCGAGCGGATCCCACTCGTTGCAGCTCCAGACACGTGACATAGATACGACGCCTTCCCCGGTATTGCGAGACCTGGCCGGTTCCCAAGATCATTCTAACTGACTAGACGCTTCGCACCCTGCGTGCCGTGTTTGCGCACGAGCCACCGAGCTTCTTTAGTCCCTCACCATCGGACCGAGTTGCTGAAGAAGTCAGGCATCGCCAGCGCCGTGCCCGACGTTATGGAATCCTGAAGGACGACATCGCTCACCGCAATGTCAAGGATGCCCAGCCCGAACGGCGAGAAGATGCGCGCCCTGCCTGGGTCCGGCTCAAGCTTCCCGTCCAGAACGTCCACCAGGGTCCCGCCGATGAAGTCTCTGCTTCCGCGCACCGTCTCCGCCAGATGCAGTGACGTGTTGGCTTTCAGGCAGTGCTCGACATCGTCGACGATGTTTTGCGACGCCAAGATCACATTCACCGAGATATCGCGCAACGATAGATGCAAGACCGTAGGCGAGTGCGCGAACAGCTTTTCATCGGCGAGGTAGGGCTTGAGAGCCGTCGTGGTGAACAGTATGAGAGACGCATCCCGGAGAGCGGCTTCCAGGCTGCTATGCAGCTCCGCCTCGAGGCCCTGCTGATCGCGGAGCCACGTCGCGAAATGGTTCGCCTCTTGTCGATCCACATCGTACAAGCTGATTGTGCGGAACTTCCAATCTCGAAACAGCAGCCACTCGATCGTGCTGCGGGCAATCACCCCGGTGCCGATGACGCTCAGCGTGCCTTCAAAAGGCGCAGGGGACATATGCTCGGCCGCCAGTGCGGCAGAGACGGCGGTACGTGTCGCGCTTATCAGGGACGCCTCAATGCAGGCCAGCGGATAGCCCGTCGTTGGGTCGTTCAGAATCTGGACTGCCGACGCGCGGGCAAGGTTGCCGGCCCTGTTGGCCGGGAAGCTCGATATCCATTTGATGCCGCTCTTCTTCACCTCGCCGCCGAGATGAGCCGGCAGGGCGATGATGCGGGCGGTAGGGTTGTCCGGATAGCGAAGAAAGTAGCTGTTGGGGTTTATGGATTCGCCGGCGGCGTGGAGACGGTATGCCGCCTCGACGGCTTCAAAAACTTTCTGCCGGTTGCCGTCGATTGCACCCTTAACTGCCGAGCCGGGAACAACGTGGAAGATCGGAGCGGTTGCCAAGCCTTATTTCCCTTGCGAGCACCTTGGCCCGAGGCGCGATGACATCCCGTACCCAGGCCGGGTTGTATACCGTGTCCAGATACTTGTCGCCGAGGTCCGCGGAGATGGCGACGATGGTATCGCCGGGCGTGAGCTCCGCGGCCAGCTTCTGTACGGCGGCGAGGACGCTTCCGGTGCTTCCGCCAACAAGCAGATGGTAATCGCGCACGAACGACAGACACGTTTCGACAGTCGTCGCTTCGTCGATCGCGACGATCCGGTCCGGATTGCACAAGTCCGCCAGCTTCGGCCGCAAACTCGTTCCGATACCAGGAATGTTTCGCTTACCGGGGCTGCCTCCGAACGTGACGGAGCCAGTAGGTTCGACGGCCACGATCTTGATTTTTGGGAACACTTGACGAAGGCGCTCTGAAATCCCGGCGAGCGTGCCTGTGGTTCCGGCTCCCACGAAGATCCAGTCGACCTTTTCGAATTCGTTGGCGATCTCATTTGCCGTTTCCACGGCATGAATATTCTTGTTGGCTATGTTGTCATACTGATTGAGCCAAACGGCGTTCGGCTCTGATTGCAAGATGTCGTCTATCACCCTGAATCGGTTCGTGAGGAAGCCGCCGTCGTCGTCCCGGTCGTTGACAACGAGCACTGTCGCCCCGTAGAGCTCCATGCCTCTAATGTTGGCGCGAGTGGAGTTGGAATCCGTGACGCAGATGAACTTGTAGCCTTTGATCGCGCAGACGAGGCTGAGCGCTATTCCGAGGTTTCCCGACGACGATTCCACGATGACGGTTTCATGCGGTCTGCCGATGCCGCGCCGCTCCAGATCCTCGATGAGACCTATCGCCGTTTTCACCTTGATCGAGCCGGATACGTTGAACCCTTCGAGCTTTAGGAATACGTCGTGGCCCCGCGCAAAGGAGCGGAGACGATAGAACAGGTCGCGAAAAATCATGTCTAAGGGCGACTCGATGATCATGGCTTCGGCCTCGCACTTCGTCACGCTTGATCTTGCAGCAGATCTCGCGGTCACAAACCGCCGCCCGTCTGCATTGATCTAAGTCAAGGCTCTGCTACTTCAATCCTCGTGGCGGTGAAATGGCCGCCTCAAAAACAGGAGGCTCACATAACCCTGTCAGCCCTAACACGCAAGACTTCTGAACGCTCTGTTCCTCGCTCACAGGGCCGGCATGGCTTCGACTTCGCACTTCGTCACGTCGTCGCGCTTGACCTTGCAGCGGATCTCGCGGTCATGTGTGGTCGACCAGCGGACGTAGACACCGCAGTCCCCCAGCACCTCCCGCTTCCAATCGGCAATCGCGGCGCGCGTGGCCGACGCCAGGCCCCTCCCTATCGCCACGGCAACTGCGGGCCGTGGCACACTGGCGAACGGAATCCAGCCCCGTCCCTGCGGCAATGACCAAGGCGGCGAAGGCTGAACACGCAAACTTCATGAGGAAATCTCTAATCTAATCGTACTTTCGCCACGTGGCACTTGGTGCGACGCAGCCTCCAAGCCACTGGCGCTTTACCGATCCGTAAGCATGCTCAGCGCCTCGTGACGTCTGTTTGTCGAGTCGCCGGCTTCCCGACCACGAGTATTCTTGATCGAGGAAGCCCAAGAATGGTGTCGCGCCATCACTCGGCATCGGATGGAACACTTGCCGGGTAGTGCTGCTCCGACTATCTAAAAGCTGGTGCCGATCGGCATGCCCGGTCACGCCGGGCTGCAGCGAGGCGCCGGGGCTGGCCTCTAAATAGCTAGCTGAGGCCAGCCCTTGCAAAGGGACCCGGATACTGCGGTCGCACACTCGAGCCCTCGTAAGGTGCTCGTCGATTTGAGATCGAGGTCGCCGTCGCGATCAAGCGAGTTCTTCGAGCCTTTGTTAGTCTATCGATGCAGATTCAGCGCGGCGCGGGCGCGGCCACTTGGTATGGCGAGTCCCCGTAGATGTTCACGACGCGATGTCCGCCGAACAGGATCGACGCCAAAATGAGAATTCCGAGCGCCTGCCAAAGCGTGATCTGCTTGAGGCCGAAGACGTCCGGGATAACGGCGTTCCAAATCAACTGGAAAATCAATGTGAAGATCGCAAGCGCGCCGATCGCCACGACTAATCCGATGAGTACGGCGGCTCCGGGTTCCATTGCTGTCCTCGCTTGGCGTGGGTTGATGGGCCGATAAGTCTTTCACGTGTTGCGAGTGGCGTCCAGGCGATGCTGACGGATTGACGTTGGCCCCGCTGAAGGCCTCGATGATCGACTTCGCCGAGAGCTCGGTTTCGGGGTAGCGTTTAGCGGTCGCGGTCCCGAGGGCTGACATACCTGCGCAACCTCCAGCGCGGCCAACGTCGGCCCGATAAGGACAGCGACCGGCGCCAGCGTGACGCGATCCGCGCCGTCGCCGCGCCACAGTGTCGGGTCAGCCGTTTCGGCGCTGCCTACCTACTCGATCGCGTGCGCTTCCCACAGCATGTTGTCGGGGCACACGACCTTGCCCTGGTTGAGGTCGTCCGATTTCGCGGCGGCAAAGTCATCCTGGTAGGCATCCCACAGCTTTCCCCAGTCACTGAACGAGGGCGAGTTCAGGACGAAGTAGAAGTCGGTCTGGCCCGTGTTGTTGACGACCGCGGGGAAGAACACCCTCACCTTGACCGCCTCACCTCCCGGCATCTGCCGGATCGCCTTGAGCCAGTCCTTGGCGATCAACTCCACCTGCTCCTCGGTCGTGCCGTCTTTCATCCCGCAGGCCCAGATCTGCACGACTTCGTACGAATCCCCTGCCGGCGCGGCGGCCTCACCCGCCCGCGAGACCGGGGTCCCGACGATGATCAACATTACGGTGACGAGCAGACCACGCAGTATCGTTTTCATGGACATCTCCCATCCTCGTTCGTCCGTTGAGCAGCGACCGACCCCAACGCCGGAGGTGACAACGCACCGTACCAACGGCGTGCCGAAGCGGATATGGGACCTTGGTCCAGGACCCGGGCGGGACTGGGCCAGTGATGGGGGATTCCCGGGGTGCGGGAAGGCGCGGCGAGGTACAACCCTTGGAGACGGGAGAGTCGCGATAGAGACCAGGGTCTCGCCAATGGCGATGGCGCGACGCGTGAAGAAGCGGGAGGGGACGACCGCCTACGGTTGTTGCTCCACATACTCGATCACACGCCGTCTCGTCTCCGGTGCAAGCAGCAGTAGCGCGGATATGGCGGCGGCTTCCTCTTCACTTGGCAAAATATCGCAAAGCGCGGGCGATCTTCGCCATCCAATCGATCGTCAACCTTCTCTCTCCGGTCTCCAACCGCGAGATTTGCGCCGATGACGTGGGCAAGACCGGCGAGCGGTTGAGCTTCCGCAAGATCAGCACCAAGCTCGCCGAAGCGGGCTACGTCAACGAGCGCGGCCAGCCGTTCAATCCCAAAAGCGTGCGCGCCATGCTCGACCGCAAGTGAGGCCGTGGAGGGCACATGGCGGTCTTGTCTTGATGGAAGTCAAGGCTCAGCTACTTCAATCCTCGTAGTTGTAATGGCCGCCTCAAAACAGGAGGTTCACATGACCACACGTATTGCTGTCACTAGCTCACTTGCTCCTGTCATCGCCATGTTGTTACAATTCCGAAGAATCGTCGTTGCCGTTTGACTCGAATACGGATGCCGTGATCCAGTTTCCTGGTTTTTCAAGAATGGAGTTGTGATGCGACCCTCCAAGAGTAAGAGCCCAGCGGGGCGCATGAAATCCGTCCGGCGCAAGAGCCGCGCTCAAGCCGCGAAGGCAGTCGCGCTAAATCGCCTGAGAGACCCTGTAAAACGGCTAGCGGTGGAGCATGACGAGGATGTCGCCCGGCGCCCGAAGCGAAGCAAACAAGCCGCAGCACCACGAAGCGAAATGACCCCTACGCAGGATGGCCCAGTCGCCCCTGCTCGGGGCGTTCTAGAGCCTCTAGGTCGCGCGCAGGCAAGGGAAGCTTCATCCAAGGAAGTTGAACCGCAGGCGCCCATCATCTTGGTCAGCGACGGAAATGTCTTCGGGTCAATGTTCGCAAGCCAGATGCAGTTGTTTGCCACCCTGTTGAGATGGCCTGTGGGACTTCTCCTGCAACAACAAGCCCTGCTGGCCCAGTTGGTATTCAATCATCACTATCCGCGGAAAGTCGACTGAAGGTCGGGCATAGGCTCCAAGTGACGGCAAGTCATGAGGCACCCAGGCCGTGAGGCGCTCGTCGCCGTCATCACCCCCGCCTGCGTGGTCGTCGCCGGGACGGCCCTCGGCGGCGTCGTTATCATCGCGCTGCGGGCGCTTGTGGAGGGACTGTCATGAGCTGGGACCGGGGGTCGTCGTAGGCCAGAAGTCGCCCTTCGACTGGGACGCCCTCGACCTCATTCGCGCTGGCCACGCCGAGTCGCTCTTAATGGATCAAGCATGCGCCCACACCTATCGGGTGCTGATGCGCCAATCCTCATCTAGGCGCAGGCGGCGGCGGTATCGGCACCCCGCCCTTGAAATCCTCTAAAGTCCAATCGTAGACCTCCACGCTGGTGCGGATGGTGCCCAGTCGCGGTGCGCTCAAGTCGAGGATGACCACGATCACCGCCGTCCACACGGCGGTCAGTAGCGTGGCGAGAATACGGGACTTCTGGCCCCTGAGACCGAGCTGGTAGCCGAGCGCCGCCATGGAGATGTGCGCCATCCCGATCAGCAGCCAGAACAACGGGGGCGGGAAACGGGAATCGTGCGCGAAACGCGCAGCGGTACTCATATCAAATGTCTGATTGAGCGCGGCCATTAGCGAGGTAACCACCGAGTCCGAGCGTTCGCGCGCGATGGCGGACATGTGCCCCCAGATCTCCTTCTGCAGGACCGAGGTGCGTTGATTGATCTCTTCGATCGCCGGCGAATTCCGCGAAGCCGTCACATAGTCCTTGCGCAGCCGCCCATAGTCCTCAAGCAGTCGAGCGATCTCTGCGCCGCGGGGATGACCGATCGCCTCCGCGCGCAGCCAGGCCGTACCGATGGCATTGGCCTCAGCCAAGGTCCCCTGCCGGCGCTCATTAAAGCGCGAACTGCCAAAGGAGAGCGTGAGGGCTAGCACAAAGGCAAGCAGGCCGAGCATGCCACCCACCACCAATCCAACGCCCTCTGCTTCGCTCTTGCCCCGCGCTGCATATTGACGTTGTCCGAGCCAGTAGCCGACTTCGCGTGCCGCTACCTGGGTCAGGAACAAGAGCAGGCTGAAGACCAGCAGGCTCCATGTCGCGAGCTGCGCAAGGATCTCCATTTTCAGCTCCGTCGTCTGGAAAGAACGTCAACTCGTCCGGCGTCGCACCTGCGTGCCAGCCTCTTCTACCTCGTCGTCCGAAAACTGGCCATCGCGAGCTGCCGGCTCTGTGACCTTCGTGGCGGCAGATCCAGTCACAGTTCTGCACGGCCTACCCGAGTATGAAGGGCGACTGCGACGGCGTGCGAAAACGCGAAAGTGGAGCTATCAACTGGCCGATTGAAGGGCGCGTCGTCGGCCATGGACGCGTGATTTCGGGCAATCACTACAATTACTGAAATAATCCCCAGTACGTTTTCCATGCGAGTTGACATGCGCTCCCGCATGTCACGCAGGTTGGACCCTTCGGGCTGCTTTGGACGCAAGCCAGCAAGCCAATAAGGACACGAGGGCTGGCATTGACAAGAAAGCTATCTCAACGAACGTATCGAGCCCGCCCATCGGTGGGCGGGTCTGATCCAGGGATCTGAGGTACTCCAACATTAGGATCCCCGCGACCCAGCCAGCGGCGCTAACGGCCATGAGTGCTCTTGCGACGAGCGGCTTATAATTGCTAATTAGGCCACCGATAATGCTCAAAAATGGCGCCGCGATGAGCAGGACGATCGCATAATCAAAAAACGCATGATCAAAGGCAGGTTTTTGGCCAACCGCGAACCCAGTCATAAAAAGAAGAAAATAACCAAAGATTAAGCCGGCCAATCCAGCGACAACACCAACCAAAAGCGCCAGCCAGCCCATGAGATCACCGAGTGCAAGGTACGTTGCAGCGATGAACGCTGGCGTCAGTCATAACACAGCCCAACGTGACGGCGGAATAGCGCGTAGCTTGGCGCAAGGTCCATCTCGCGCACATCGCAGAGCGCCAGGTGACACTCTGGCTGCACTGTCGGCACTGCCAGCACAACGCCTACCCTGAGCCCCGAGCCTTCTTTCGTTGTCAGCGATGCCATGGGCTTCGTTACAGCTCGCAGGCTGAGACAAGGGCCGGTCGAGCGACCCGGGGCATGTTCAAGTTCGTCCGGCGGTTCGGTCCGACGGTCGAGATCAATGACCTCCCGCCGAAGCCCAAGGCCATGCACTGGCGCACCTATAAGCGTCTGGTGGACCGGTACGACGTTTACGACGATCAGTGGGGTCTGGAAGCGATCCGGCGTTTCGGCCTGAGGCTTTAGGCCGACAGCAGCTGGCCGTGCGTTGCAATGCACTCTGGATATCATCTAAGGCAGCCACAATTATCGCGCCACCACCTCCTATCATCAAATCGCGTTGCGTTAGCGCTCGTAGAAGAAGGAGAGCACAGGCAGCTCCACAGAGAAGGAGCGGAAGGGGAAGCGATGAGCGAACAAGAACTTCGGCGCCTTGATGCCCAGGTAGCGCGGTGGCAAGCGGAGCGCGAGGATCGCGCCTATCAGCTTAAACTTAAGGCGCGGTTCGCAAAGGCGACGACGCTTGATCTCATAACAATGTGGGCAACGAGCACGAACGAGACTGGCAAGCGCCTGAACACGTTTGAAGTCGAAGCGCTCGTTGAAGCGTGGCTGCGCGTGTTTGGGGAACTACCGCCGACGAGCAAAGCCACGGCAAGTCGCGAGCACAAGGAAACAGTCCAAAATTGACGGAACGTCGGTCGAAGGACCCGGCTGACCCCGAAGCGACCGGAGACTGGGGCGCAGCTGCGGCGCGTGTCCAACAGGCGCGGTGTGCCTGATTGGAAGCTCGAGGTGCTGGAG
Source organism: uncultured Alphaproteobacteria bacterium (assembly GCA_963740475.1). GTDB lineage: Bacteria > Pseudomonadota > Alphaproteobacteria > Rhizobiales > Hyphomicrobiaceae > Hyphomicrobium_C. The sequence goes on from CAVUEM010000040.1 coordinate 202,463, forward strand.
GACTGCGGCGTCCACGCCCGCTGGGCAACCGCGCATGACCGCGAGATCCGATGCAAAGTCAGGCGCGGCGAAACAACGAAGTGCGAGGCCGAGGCTACGCCGGCCCTCTGAAGCAGCGATCGGACGCCGCGTCGCGACGACACGCAGCGTCCCTCACCCCGCTGCCAAAGCGGCATTGTTCCGCCGCGCCTCCGTCGGTTGGCTTACCGGCTCTTGGAGAGCGACATCCGTCCCGGAAGAGGAGGAGACGCGCGGCAATGCGCTTGGTGATCTCCTGATATGAGCCTCCGATCCGGTCTGCGTCTTCGGCATGATGGACGACAACATCCTTCACGTAAGTCCAGTTCTCCGCGCCTCCGGGTATTAGCGACCAGGTCGCTAGGTCGAGGCCGAGCCCCTGTTAAGGCACGGGGCGCGTGGCGCTTGACAGGACCCACCTGCTCCCGGAACCTCAATTCGCGGTGCGTCGTGTTGTTGGGATTCACCGCCGTAAAGGGAGACAACGATGGACGTCCAAGCACTCATCATCATGTTGCTTCTTGGCGCAATAGCGGGTTGGCTCGCCGGGCTGATCGTTAAGGGTTACGGATTTGGGCTCATTGGCAATATCGTCGTAGGAATCGTGGGCGCGCTGATCGGTGGCTGGCTGCTTCCGCTGATTGGCCTATCTACCGGCGGCGGGACCGTCGGCACGATCATCACGGCGGTGATCGGCGCGGTCGTACTGCTTCTGCTGATCGGGCTGATACGCCGAGCGTAAGAGATTGCTGAGGCTGGTATTCGGGGCTTTCGGCATGACAAGCGCCGGGCCCTTAGTTTTACTCACCCGCTCTCGACAGATGAGGTCTTTGCTCCTAAGTGACGGCACCGTGACAAGACCCCCACACGCCAGCTTGATACGACGCCGGTTCCTGCTCATCCATACCGACCGCGGGGCTCAACGGCACCGCACACCTCGACCGTGTCGTCGCCGCCCCGCAGCAGCTCGCGGTCGCCGAGAAATCCCTTGATACCAACCGCTTCGAGGATGCCGCCAACAACTGCAGTAGCGCTCAAAGCCGCCCAGCGCCCTGCCCCCGAGATCGCGTCTTCCATGCGAAAACTATATAGCTGAGCACAACTCTCTCCCGTTGAGGCCCCTTGAAACCAGTAGCATTCCGCGGCAGGTCCTATGGGCTGTCGACAGGCGGACTGGACTACGGTCTCGTGTTCGGCGGCTCGAGGACCGTTTTACGCGGCAGGGTGAGCAACATCTACCGGCCGTCGGATGTCGCGGGCGTCTACGGCGCGGCCGGCGCGGGGCTTGCGGTCGGCACTGGCGCGCGCGCGATCGTGCTAACCAACCAGAAGGGCGCCGTGTTGGAACTGAGCGGTAGGCAGGTGGGGCTTTTAGCGAACGCAGACCTAAGTGGGCTCGCGATTACGTTGAATTAGGGAGGCGTCGCGGGGCTGGCTACACGTGCTGGCGCAAGCGAATGTTTTTCATTGCTGTTCTGATTGGCCCGGTTCCTCAATGGATCGCGAATCGATGTGCGGAATATCTCCCGATCCACTCAATCCTGTCGGAATGCGTAGGAGCTGCCACATCCCGACCATCAAGTCCTGCTTGGGTCGAGCGTCCGTGTTGCGCTTGGCAGGGGCGAATGGTGCCAGCTCTATTGAAATCCGGGGGCGATTTGCGACCGGCAATCATGAAACTTGCGCCTGGGATCGTGGCGGTGACCGCCGTCGTGCTCTATTCTGCTCTGTCGATTCATTTGACCGGCACATTGACGCCGTGGACAAAGCGCGGCGCTGATCTAGTAACGTCCGCGCTGCCCAGTCTCGCGCCTGCCTCGCCGCCCAGCGCGGCGATCGCCGCGCTGCGCAAGAACCTTTCCGAGCTCGCCGGTCGAACCAATGTCGCCCCCGCGTATGCCGAGGATCTGGCTGCAGCGACTGCATTCTACGGCGCGCACAACGGGCCGCTACTCTGGGTCGCGGAGAGCGGGATTTCGGAGCGGGGCATCGCCGTGATTGCCGAGATCCGCAAGGCCGACGATTGGGGTCTGCGCGCCCGCGATTTCGCCCTGCCGCAACTCCCCGCCGGCGCCAACACCCCCGAGGCAGCGGCCGCAGCCGAGGTCGAGCTCACCTTTGCGGTGCTGAAGTACGCGCGTTTTGCGCTCGGCGGTCGCTTCTCCGATCCCTCGAGCATCTCCAAGCTCTTGGACTACACTCCTCCCGTGCACGAGCCGAAGGACGTGCTGGCCGATATCGCCGCGAGCGACGCCCCCGATGCCTACTTGCGTTCGCTGCATCCCCAGCACGCGCAGTTCGAGGCCCTGCGCCGCCTCCTCTTGAAGCTGCGCAGATCTGGTGCAGGAGATGGCGAGATCGCCTACGGCGAGAAGCTGCAAACCGTTCTGCCGCAACTCGTGCGCGCCGAGGCATCGGACGTGGACGCGGCGTCAAGCGTGGAGCCAGGGCGCGAAAGTGCGCAGAGGACGCTCAAGATCGGTCGCATCCTCGTCAACATGGAGCGCTGGCGCTGGCTGCCGGCCGATCTCGGCGAGTTCCATGTCTGGAACAACGTGCCGGAGTTCCTCACGCGGGTTGTTAGGAAGGGCGAGGTCATCCACTCCGACAGGATTGTCGCCGGCCAGCCCGAATGGCCCACGCCCGCGTTCTCGGCCGACATGAAGATGATCGTCTTTCATCCGAGCTGGGGCGTTCCCGACGGAATAAAAAGGAAGGAGCTGTGGCCTCTTCTGCGTAACAGCTCGGGAGGCGACCTCATTGGACTCTTCACCGGGTCGCAATCGAGCCGGGCCGTGCTCGAGCAGCACAAGCTGGAAGCCTACTACCAAGGCCGTCCGATCGATCCCAATCAAGTCAACTGGAGCAGCGCCAACATCGGCGCCTATGAGTTCCGCCAGCCGCCGGGGCCGACGAACGTGCTCGGCGCGATCAAGTTCATGTTCCCGAACAAGCACGACATCTACATGCACGACACGCCGGAGCGCGATCTTTTCACAAGGCCATTCCGCGGCTTGAGCCACGGCTGCATGCGCGTGGCCGATCCGCGCCGGCTTGCAGCGGTCCTACTCGCTCAAGACAAGGGCTGGTCTGAGCAGCAGGTGGGAAGTCTGTTGAACGGCGGAACCCGCGAGGTGGAGCTCACAACCCGCGTCCCCGTGCACATGACGTACTTCACGGCGATGGTCGACCGCGAAGGGAACTTGCGGACCTTCGGCGATCTCTATGGTGTCGATACGCGCATGGGTGCAGTCCTCTTAGGCAAGAACGTCCCGTTCGTTACGCCCCGCTATGACGCGGAGCTAATGGCGATGGGAGCGAGGCACAGGACGGCAGAAGCTTCCGGCGCACCGGGTCTCTCAACCCTTGCCGACGCGCTCTCGAACATCTTTTCGCCCTGAAGCCCATTGCGGCGATCATCTAGCTCTGCCCGGGGCACGTAGATTATTGCGTACGGGTCGTTGTGGCTTGCGTTTGCACAATGTCTCCTCCTGGCCCATGTGAGACGAGTCGCAATACTGTGCAGATAGTCTGGTGTCAGCGGTGAAGCGGACTCGAGTCTTGGGGAACGGCGCGCAGGCGTCACGTGGTACGCGAGTACACGTGCGCGCGCTCTCCGAAGGTGGACAGGTGCCCTCGCTGCAGTCATAGCCACGAGCGGCCGGCAATGACGTGTTCCTCCGGGACCCCTAGATAAGCTCGCAACGCCCTCAGCGCGGCGCTAGCATGCCGTTGCTCACCCACGCTGCAAATCTGTTGCCCTGACAGTTGAGCGGCGAGGACCTCGATCAAGAGCGGAATGCACTCGCGGCGGATGCCAATGCTGCCGTCTGCGTTGGCGATGAACGGTGAGCCATTCGTTGGCTTGAGCAAGACGGCGCTCTCGCTCGGCGTCACCGCAATATCACTTTGCCTCATCGTTATCTCCACATGGCTTCCGGGCGAAGAATGTGCGATCTGATGTTTGCCGCTCGCGCAGATGGCCCTCCTTGCGACGAGCGTTTGACCGCTCCGCAAGGAGCCTCAGCTCACACAAGCGAGCGTAGGCGAAGAGCAGCAACGGATGACGCCAACTGCTTCGGGCCGGCTGAGTGATTGAGCCACCATCGTAAACTTTGGCTGCGCAGTGCACGACGACCGCACCTCCGATAGCGGAGGAGGTGGTAAAGGCCGGATATAAATGCCATACGCGCCCATTGGACCTCGCATTACAACGGCGTAAGCGCGCAATCTGTAGTGCTGAACACCTGGGAAATTTCCAACAACAAATATTTCAGCCCGCGTGTTGGCAAGCGGGCTTCGTTGCGCGAAGACCGGGTGGGCCTGCGCATTCGCGCGGCCGTTGAGATCAGCAACGACACCTTCGTGTGGGACCCTGCGACGGCAGCGATATCGTCGAAGGTCAGGGGGGCACCGACACCCTCTCCTTCAACGGCTCGCGGGAGCGGAGATATTCGCGGCCTCGTCCAACGGGGGCCGGCTCCTCTTCACGCGCAACGTCGGCAACATCGTCATGGATACGGACGACGTCCAGAGCCTGACGCTCAACGCCCTGGGCGGCACCGACTCGATCACGATCAATGACCTGACCGCGACGGACGTGACCAACGTGGCGATCAACCTCGGCGTCAATGGCGCCGGAGACGGCGCCAACGACGCGGTCACGATCAACGGGACAGCTGGCAACGATGTGATCGGGGTTTCGGGCAGCGGCGGCTCCGTGACCATCACCGTCAACGGCGCTTACGTGATCACGATCAGCAATAGCGAGCCTGGCAACGACACGCTCACCTTCAACCTGGACAACGGTAACGACACGATCGACACCCGCGGATTGGCCAATTCAAGCATACAGCTCATCATCAACGGCGGCCTCGGCGACGATTTCCTGCTCGGCAGCCAGGGTAATGACTTCCTGAACGGCGAGGGCGGCGACGACTCCCTGTTTGGCGACGCCGGCGACGACACCATGGACGGCGGCGCGAACACCGACTTTGGCAACGGCGGTTCCGGCGTCGACACCGGGATAAACCTCGAGAGCACGACCCTTATCCCGTAGCCGGGACCGGGCTCCCGCTGCCTGATGTGAAATGCCGCAGGTGTCGAGCGGTCGGTGCGAGCACCGATGGCTGCCAAATGATTTCGGAAAATCTGGAGGTCTGACGTGGGCGGATCTGGCTAGGGGAGGGCCAACCGGCGAAAGCATGAAGCGCCTCGATCTCGCCCGCGACGCCGGGACGGGTCGTTGCGATCGGGGACGGCGTCCTTGCCGACGCGTTCCGCGTCACCCAAATCACGAGGAGCTGCGATGTCTCAGCTTTTGGAGGCTACGATGCCGAACATCCTTGCCCACACGGCATTCCTCGCGGGCATCATCATTTGCTGCGCCACTGCGGAGGCCCGCATCGTTTGCCGCGATGGATACCAGTTGTCCGGGGGGCAGGAGATTTCAACGCCGTACTGCAACGACGAGTATTTCGCCAAGGTAGCCCGCCAGCACGGCGTCAAGGTCACGGCCGACGAGATCCGCAACAATCCGTCCCGCAAGTACGAGCTCTGCCGCTTTCTGGACAGTGACATCCGGGTCCAGGATTATTGCCCCGTCAGCGGCTCGAGCCGGGACAAGTGATGACGCCTGATGACGCTCGCCGCGGCGCACCAAGCTTTCTGGTGTCGGAGGCAGAGCGGACTCGTAGCGGACGTAGCGTTGACACCCGCCTATGACCCTTATCGGTAGTCCGCGACGAGCTCGAAATCGGTCGGCTGTTGAGGGGTAAGCTAACGCCGAGCGAACGTCGCGGCGACTACGGCTCCTGACGCCAAGCGGCAGTCGAAAAATTTCGACACCCAAGCGCAACCAATTTCGCGTCAGTGCATTTCACTATGTTGCAAGCGTGCCCTCTTAGGCTCAAGGAGTAAGACCATGCTCAAAGCGCCCGTGTTAGCGGCCTTTGTGGCCGTCGTTGCATGCCTACCGGCCAATGCAGAAGACAAAGGGAAGGAGTGGTGCACAGACGCGCACATGAAACAGATGGATGATAGCATCTCCAAAATGACGGATGCGGCAAAACAAAAAGACGCGAAAACTCATCTCACGATGTCTAAGGATGCGATGAAGGCCAACGATGTAGCCGGCTGCGTCAAGCACATGGAAGTGGCGCATAAGGCGATGGGACTTTAGGTTGGCGTCCCCCCTCGTCTGATTGAAATTGGTGAGGGCAGCGACCGATCGATGTAGTCGGCTGCCGCGGTTTGCATCGAGATCGGGAGCTGTATTTCGCGGCGCAACTCTGACTGGTTGGCCATCGGATGAAGTACTTAGTCGGTTTCATCCTGGCACTTGTGATACTACTCGCCATCGCTCTGACGATCGTTCTGAGCGGCGCAATTAACGTCGCCGCCACCGACCCGCACGCGGCATTGACCCAATGGATGCTAAGCACTGCGATGCGGCGTTCCGTTATCGCCCGGTCGTCCAACATTGCGCCCACCGCGAACTTCACCGATGAGCAGGTGCGGGATGGCTTTGAGGAGTTTGACGAGATGTGCGTCACGTGTCACGGCGCACCAGGAAAGGAACGAAGCGCAGCCGGCAAAGGTCTGCGTCCGCAACCTCCAAACTTGGCTGAGACGGTCAAACACTGGAGCGATGGCAATCTGTTCTGGATTATCAAAAACGGAATCAAAATGACAGGCATGCCAGCCTTCGGCCCGACGCACGACGATCCGACCCTATGGAGCATCGTCGCTTTTGTGCGGCGACTTCCGGCGATGACTGCCGGTCAGTATAAGCAGTGGGAAGACGAAATGGCCGAACGCCACAGCCACGCACACGAGCACTAACTCCGCTGAGACTGTGTCCTTGCGAGGTGATAGGCCGAACCAGATCACTGCCGCGGATCAAGTAAGAACTCTGGGTCAAGCGGGAGGTTAAGGCGACGCCTTGGCGGGCACTTGGGTAGCTCTCAGGCCATGGATGAGACCGCGTTGCTTGGCATCTCAAAGTGGTCCGCAGGGATTAGATTCAAGCCTCGATTGTTCTGAGCCTCTACCGAAGCGGGCATGGTCGATCGCGAGATCGCGTTCCACCTAAACGTCTACAAGGACAGTAGCGCTGAGCTGATCATGGGTACCGGGCGCTTCACAGCGCCAAAGACGATTGAAGTTTCGCTAAATGAGGGCGGAACAGGCGTCGGAGACCAAACATAGGCCTCGCTCCAACGCAGAGCCGGATCAAATTTGCAGTTAGGGCGTTGTTGACTTACTTTACCGCCCAAACGGAGCGACCTGATGATTTCCGGCATCCAAACGATCATCTACACCAAAAACGCGCAGGCGGACCGCGCCTTCTTCAAGGACGTTCTTGAGTTCCCTGCGGACGCTGGCGCGGATGGTTGGCTCACCTTCACGCTACCGCCCTCTGAGCTGGCTTGTCTCCCCGCACAGGAAAACGATCGGCACGTTATGTACTTCATATGTGACGACCTCCACGGCTTGATACGTCAGCTTGGCGCTCACCGCGTGCGGTGTAGTCCAATCCTCGAGGAGCCGTGGGGACTTTTGACACGACTGCAGTTGCCAGGGGGCGGCGAGATAGGTGTCTGCCAACAAAAGCTCCCGACCATCATCGGTGCAAACGACCCCTCCACACGCGAGCTTGCCGAAAAGGATACGGCCGCCTAGCGTCGACGAAAGTGTCCATCACGGCCGCCTTGTCGACGAGGCCGGACAGATCGTTCCGTGGGGGCGTGTTACGCGTCCGCTACCCGATGGCCCAAGCGCCATATCCCACGACGACGCTTTGCTTGTCGCCCGCAGTGTCGCCGGAATTGCGCAAGTCAAGGCGCTCGATCACGACACCTCGCCGCTTGGCTTCGATCAAAGCGCCGCGAACGGCAAGATGCCCACAGGCGTCGCCCGGGCCGATTGACCCCTCGTCAAAGGCCTCGATTGCCTTAGCAGTGCGCATGTCATGGCCGCGTGCTGCCTCGTAGTCCTCGTAGTGCGAGAGGTCGGAGCTCACGACCAACAGCGTTTCATCGGTCCAAACCCCGGCGATTGCCGCGGCAACGGCACGGGCGGATGTCATGCCGAAGAGCAATGGAACGATTGGCAAGTTGCCGAAGATCACCTGGAGAAACGGCAGCTCCACCTCAATCGCATGGTCTCGCTCGTGCGGGTCGTCATCGATGACGACGCGAGCCTCGGTGGCCAGCGCTTTCACAGCATCAGTGTCGACGGGCATCTCGCCAAGCGGTGTCGCAAAGGCCGCGTGGGAGGGCGCGGCAATCCCACTAAACGGGATGAAATGCGATGGGCCGACGATCACGGAGCGGTGGAAGCGGTTCCTAACAGTCCAGACGCTCGCGAAAGCCTGCGCGGCCGTGGGCCCTGAGTAGACATAGCCGGCGTGCGGGACGATGATGCCGCAAAGGCCGGGCCGATTGGTCCCGCGCGCGGCCGCCAAAAGGTCCGCGACCGCTAGGCTCAGTCTTTCCGCCGATCCAGGGTAAAATGAGCCCGCAACCGTGGCGGGTCGCGAGTACGGAGTTGTAAGCTTGTAAGGCATGACGCGGCGCCTCCTTCAGCGCTGCGCATGGCAAACACTATGACCAATATCGAGCAATTGAAAGGTGTTCCTGGCCGCCATTGGCACGATCTCAAAGATGGTCGCATCCAGTGCGATGTCTGCCCGCGCTTCTGCAAGCTCAACGACGGCCAGCGTGGCCTTTGCTTCGTGCGGGGCCGGCAAGGCGACCAGATTGTGCTCACCACCTACGGGCGCTCATCGGGGTTCTGCGTCGATCCAATCGAGAAAAAGCCGTTGAATCATTTTCTGCCAGGCACGCCCGTACTGTCGTTCGGCACGGCCGGTTGCAACCTCACCTGCAAGTTTTGCCAGAACTGGGACGTCTCGAAGGCTCGCGCAATGGACCGGCTGCAGGACGAGGCCTCACCGGAGGATATCGTCAGTGCGGCGATCGCCACTGGCTCACGGTCGGTCGCCTACACCTACAACGACCCCGTTATTTTCCTCGAGTATGCAGTGGACGTGGCCAAGGTGGCCCGCAAACACGGCATCAAGAACGTGGCGGTCACAGCGGGCTACGTCAGCTCCGGGGCGCGCGAGGAGCTCTACACTTGGATGGATGCGGCCAACGTCGACCTCAAGGCCTTTACCGAGGAGTTCTATAAGCGGCTTTGCACCGGCCATCTCGGCGCCGTCCTTGAGACACTCGAGTATCTCAAGCACGAGACAAAGATTTGGTTCGAGATCACGACTCTCCTGATACCTGGTCACAACGACAGCGCGCACGAGATCAGAAAGTTAAGCGAATGGGTCATGGCGAAGCTGGGCCCGGATGTACCGCTGCACTTCACCGCCTTCCACCCGGACTACAAGATGCTCGACGTGCCGCACACTCCGCCCCGCACACTCACGCTAGCGCGGGACGTCGCGCGCGAGATGGGGCTCCATTACGTCTACACGGGCAACGTGCACGATGAAGCGGGTGGGAGCACCTACTGCCCCACCTGTGGCGCCCGCGTTATCGGCCGCGACTGGTACAAAATCACGGCGTGGCGCCTGACGGAAGTTGGTCGCTGCAGTGAGTGCGGCACCGAGATCGTCGGCGCCTTCGAGGCGAGCCCAGGCGACTGGGGCCAGCGGCGCATGCCGGTTCAGATTGACGGTGGGCATGAGGCCAAGATTGGATTTTGATCCCATCCGGCGGCGACATTCGATCTTCTTCCAGAAAATATCCGCTGGCCGGATGTCGGCTGATGGCCGATTGTATTGCAAAACTCGATCTGACATCGGATCATCATGTAGACAGATAGAATCTCATCCCCATTCAGGGAGCGTCGAGGAATCTAGTTTGGCCGTGGACTTGCGCAAGGAATCCAGTTCCAACTGAGTCCCCAGGTCGAGCTGCCAAAATCGTTTTGCAACAATATCGGCCCATCTCGCCCGTTCGTCGCAGCGCACCAAAGCATCTGCTGTCGGAGGTAGAGCGGACTCGTAGCGGACGTAGCGGTGACAGCCGCCTTTGACCCTAGTCGGACCTCGCGGTCGGCGGTCGCTTTTCTCCTGCGACAGGTGAAAATAGGTCCCTGCGACTGGTGAAAACAGGCCCCCGGCTAAGGGTGACAGGCCGTGCCGATTTGTCTTAGTATCTAGTGGTATGAACTGCACCCCGACGGTGGTCTGCCGTCGGCGCGGCGCGTTCGGAGTTGGGCTGTGACGGAGAGCGCGCTTCATTGTTGGAGCGAACCCGGCCAGAAGGCCATTCGCGAGCAACTGGTCCGCATCATTAATAGCGCCCCGTTCCATCAGTCGCAGCGCCGGCAGCGGTTCCTGGAATACCTTGTCAATGAAACGCTGGCTGGGCGTGGGGAGCGGCTCAAGGGCTATAACCTCGCCCTCGAGGTCTTCGACCGTCCGGAGACGTTCGACCCCGTGGTCGACCCCCTCGTGCGCATCGAGGCGGCACGCCTGCGCGAGAAGCTGCACGAATACTACGACACCGAAGGCCGAGACGATCCCGTCCGCATCGAACTGCCCAAAGGCAGCTATGCGCCGCACGTCGAGTTCCGGCAGACGGTGAGTCCTGAGCCTTCGTCGCTTCGATCAGACGCGACAAGCGACGATCGACCTCAATCTCCGATGCAGGAGCCTATTCCTGGTCCTCGGTCAGAGCGCCGCATACTCAGGCACTTAGCCGTGCCGATTTTGGGGCTGGCTTTGATGCTGGGCGCAGTCGGCGCGTGGCATTACCGCAGCCTTTGGATGCCGACCCAGGACACGGTGCTTCAGGGACCCAACGGCCCAGCGATCGCGGTACTCCCCTTCGTCAACTTGAGCGGCGACCCAAAACAGGAGTACTTCAGCGACGGCTTGACTGAGGACATCATGACCGCCCTGTCGCGTGCGCCCGACCTGCGCGTGCTAGCGCGCAACACCACTTTCCAATACAAGGGTCAGGCGGTCGATGTCTCTAAGCTTGGACGCGATCTCAAGGTGCGCTACGTCCTCGAGGGCAGCGTCCGGCGCGCCGACAATAAGCTTCGCGTCACGGCACAGCTCATCGATACTGAGACCGGCACCCACATTTGGGCCGACCGGTTCGATCGCGAGATGGCCGACGTCTTCCTAGTCCAGGACGAGATCGTGAGCCAGATTGTTGCCAAGATCGCCGGCGGATACGGTGTCATTGAGAGCACCGAGGCCAAGTCCGCCACGCGTAAGAGCCCCGAGGAAATTCAAGCTTACGACCTTGTTCTGCGCGCGCACGACGTGATGATGGTGGAGTATAGCCGCGCATCCTTTCGCTCGGCGAAAGAATCATTGCGCCAGGCGATCGCCCTCGATCCGGCCAACGCGCGGGCGCGCCGCGAGCTGGCCTACCTTGCGGCGATTGGCTGGGTCTTCCGCTTCGATGAGACACCAATGCCGCCGCACGAGATTACGGCGCAGGCGATCAAGGCCGTTCAACTCGACCCCGCCGACGCACGCGCGCGGATGGTGGCCGCCGCCGCATACTTTTGGACCCAGCAGCTCGATCTGTTCGAACATGAAGCCGAGAAGGCGATGGCACTTGCCCCCTATGACGCTGAGATCCTGGCCACTCTCGGATGCATGATCGCCAACCTAGATCGCCAGCGCGGGGTGACATTGGTCGAAAAGGCGAACGCGCTGAACGCCGATGCCGCCATCGGTTGGTATCACCATGCGATGCTCTTCGATTACTATTTGAAGGGCGACTACGAGCGCGCACTCGAGTTTCGGCGGTTGCACCCGGACCAAGATGCAATACACGCCTATATAGAATACATCCCAATTTACGGCCAGCTTGGCCGCAAGCGGGAGGCACTTGAGAACTGGCGCAAGTTGCTGGAAGTGGATCGAGGCTGGACGGCCGAGAGTTTCGAGAAATGGTACCGACTGTGGAACTTGCGCGACGAGGATGTCGCGAAGCTGATGGATGGCGTCCACAAATCGGGCGTGCTCGAGGCGGAGGCGAAGCCGGGCCAGTGATGTGTCAATAAAAGACGTAGTTGACGACGCCCGCTTCTTGACGAACAATCCCGACTTCCGGTTTTGGCCCTGACCGCCCGGTCTCACCCACCCACATGATCGTCCGGTAACGCGGGTAAAGCGTCCGTAGTGCGGACATTGCCTGGACACCCGCCTTGAGGCCCATTCCAGACTTTACACTGCCCGCGCCTTTGCGGACGGCTTCGTCTGGTCGCGGTTGCCGCTGCGCAACCGTGGTATACTGCAATGAGTTAGGAGTGCCCCGTTGCAATTCGCAGTCGGACTCAAGCTGAAGAGCAAAGCCGAACATGTGATCGTCGACGCCGAAGATGCGCTCATCGCCGCCCTTAAAGTCAAGGCGGAGCGCCCGGAAGCGTTGATTATGTACGTGCGAAGGCAGAATCGACGCGGCGACGCTCGGCACCCACCTCACGCGCGGAACTCTTAATCTTCACATATCGCCGAGAACGGCTCACCGTCTCGACCGACAAATTAGTGTCTATCCAGCCCTCCCTCCAAGTGGAGTGGACTATGACCTACGTCGTCGACGAGAAGTGCATCAAGTGCAAGACCACCGATTGCGTCGCGGTGTGTCCGGTCAACTGCTTCTACGAGGGCGAGAACATGCTCGTTATCCACCCCGACGAGTGCATCGACTGCGGGGTCTGCGAGCCCGAGTGCCCGGTCGACGCCATCAAGCCGGACAATGAGCCGGGCCTCGAGAAGTGGCTCGAACTCAACCGCGAGTACGCGAAAAAGTGGCCGAACATCACCGCCAGGAAAGACATGCCCAAGGACGCCCGCACCTACTGGGACGAGACCGGGAAATTCGAAAAGTACTTTTCGCCCAGGCCAGGCGGGGGCGACTGAGCAGGCGCAGCTTGGAAGGACGGTAGCGACTCTGACTGGGGAAGACAGGACGGAGGCGGGATATGCGATGGAGAGGCATAACGGTGACGGGCGTCGTCATCGCGGCCTGCCTAGTCGCGCTCGGATTGATAAGCGACGTCCTGGTCGATTTGGTCTGGTTTTCGGCCGTCGGATATATCGATGTCTTTTGGACGGTTTTCGGCACCAAGGTCATCCTATTCTTCGCCGTTTTCATAGGCTCGACCATCTTCCTTTGGGTGAACGGAATACTGGCGTTGCGGCTCGCCCGGCGACACGGGCCTTGGCTTCCCTTCGTCATCAACCGGGAGTCCGCGACGATGCGGACTGTGCCCGAGAGGTTACCAAAACTGTTCGCGTTCGCCTCTGTTCGGCTCCCACGGCAGTTGCTCATCGCGGGGGTCGCCATCGTCCTTGGAATCTTGATTGCGGTGGTCGAGACCGGAAACTGGGACGTGGTACTCCGATTCATCCACCAGGTGCCGTACGGACAGCGCGATCCCCTCTATGGCAAGGACTTTGGCTTCTATCTTTTTTCGCTTCCCGCCTACGTCGCGCTCAAAAACTGGATACTGCTGACGCTCGTCTTGAGCGCTTTCGTCGCCGGCGCGGTGTATTTGGCGCACGGCGACATTATTCTCGACAAGGGGCGGCAATGGACTTCGCCCGCAGCTGCAGCCCACGGCTTCGCCCTACTGGGTCTCTTCTTCGCTGTCATGGCCTGGTCCTATGGTCTGGACCGCTTTCTCCTGCTCTACGGCGATAACGGAGTCGTGGTGGGGGCGGGCTACACGGACGTCCACATCGCGCTGCCCCTGCTCTGGGCGCTGATCGGACTCGCGTGCGCCGCCGCCGTCGCGTCATGGGCCAACCTTCAGGTGAGGACGTTTAGGCTTCCTCTGGCCGCGGCGGGGCTGGTCATTGGGAGCGCGTTCGCGCTGGCGCTGGTGTTTCCAGCGGTGTTTCAACGCGTCTATGTGCAGCCGAACGAGTTGCAGTTGGAGGCGCCCTATATCCGGCGAAACATCGCCCTCACCCAAGAGGCCTATAACCTCCGGCAAATTACGGTCAAACCCTTCCCTGCAGAGCTGGGACTCAGCATCGAGTCACTCCGGGCCAACCGCGAGACCATCGACAATATCCGACTGTGGGACTGGCAGCCGCTGATGGACACCTACGCTCAGCTGCAGGAGATCCGGACCTACTACAAGTTTCACGACTTGGACGTCGATCGCTACGAGCTCGATGGCTCGTATCGGCAAGTGATGCTATCGGCCCGCGAGCTCGCGCCCACGCTCCTGCCACCCAATGCCCAGACTTGGGTCAACCTCCATGTGCTGTTCACTCACGGCAATGGATTGGTCATGTCCCCGGTCACGCAGAAGTCCGCCGAAGGGCTGCCGATATTCTACTTGCAGGACATCCCTCCTCTCGCGTCCGGCGGCCCTGCCGTCCACGAGTCGCGCATTTATTTCGGGCAAGGCGCCAATTCCTACGTGATCGTCAAGGGCAGCACACCAGAGTTCGACTATCCCAAGGGAAAGGACAACGTCTACGCAACCTACGACGGCGTGGCCGGAGTCGCAGTCGGTGGGATCGCCCGAAGGACCCTCTTCGCCTGGTATTTCGACGACCCAAATATCCTGCTCAGCCGGTACATCACCGGAGAGAGCCGGATCCTGTTTCGTCGCAACATCCAGGATCTGGTGGGGACGATCGCCCCATTTCTGCGCCTCGACCAGGACCCCTACATGGTGATCAGCGAGGGGCGGCTGTTCTGGATGCAAGATGCCTACACCACGAGCCGCTGGTTTCCCTACGCCAAGCCCATTCCTGACGGGGAGACCAACTACATCCGCAACTCTGTCAAGGTCGTCATTGACGCCTACAACGGGACCGTCGACTTCTACGTGGCAGATCCGTCAGACGCGCTCGTGACCACCTACCAGCACATATTCCCCGGCCTGTTCAAGCCGTTCGCGGCCATGCCGGCGGATCTGCAAAAGCACGTCCGCTACCCGGAGGACCTTTTCCACATCCAGGCCCTGGTCTATCGCGCCTACCACATGGACACTCCCGAGGTCTTCTATAACCGCGAAGATCTCTGGCAATTTCCCCGCCGGGCGACAGACGTCGACGGCGCCGACGCCGCCGAGATGGACCCCTACTACATCAACATGCGCTTGCCTGGGGAAACGCGCGCCGAGTTCTTCCTCATGCTCCCCATGGTGCCGAGCCAGCGCCAGAACATGATCGCGTGGCTCGCGGCCCGATGTGACCCGCCTGACTACGGCAAGCTGATCGTCTACGCCTTTCCCAAAGACAAGCTCGTGTACGGGCCCTTTCAGATCGAGGCGCGCATCAACCAGAACACCGAGATCTCGCAGCAGATCTCCCTCTGGAATCAAATGGGCTCGAGGGTCATTCGCGGTAATCTCCTCGTTATTCCGATCGAGAATTCGCTCTTGTACGTGTCACCCTTGTATCTCCGGGCAAAGACCGGACAACTACCGGAGCTCAAGCGGGTGATTGCAGCGTATGGCGACCGCGTGGTCATGGAGGAGACGCTCGCTGGGGCACTGGCGGCGCTGTTCAAGAATACCTCGCCGGGTTCCTCGGTACCCGCAGGACCTTCGCCCGCAGCAGGCCCTGCGGACGATCGAGCGCGCCAGGCCCTCGGCCACTACGACCGCGCAATCGAGCGGTTGAGAGCCGGGGACTGGGGCGGCTTTGGAGCGGAGCTGGACGCGCTGCGCCCACTGCTTGAGGAGTTGAGTCAACGCTCCGGCGGTCGCTAGCCGAGCAGGGACCCACATCAAAAAGAAAAATTGCACATGTCGGCTCCTGGCCCGACGCGCCGCATATGAGGACGACGGCAGCTAGCGGAGGAAGAGCTGCCGCATCCCGGACGTCAGCGCGACGGCAGAGCATGACCCCGACCGGACTTCGTGTCGACCCCGCAGTCTGTCCGCTATTAAGGCCTAGGCGGTCGACGAGTAGAGACCTCAACTTGGACCTCTTCGCTGTATGCACCTCAATATTGGAAGTCGTATTTCACATAGGGTTTTACATCCCGCGGGCCGAGACGGCCTCTGCGGGAGGCTTGTAGACCAACCCCTCGCGGTCCTCGGGCGGGTTCGGATCGTACAGGCGGATGACCTCCTCCGGCACGGGAGCGAGGTCCGAAGCCCGGCGCAGCTCGAAGAGGGTGGTCCCCGTGCACTCGCGGTCGATGCGCGGGGCACCGCCCTGCGTCCTCAGCTCGTCGAGGTGGGCGGTGCGGAAGTCGATGCTGAAGCGGGACCGCCCTGAAGTGTTGGGCACCGTCGAGTGCAGATGGGCGCCGGAGAAGAGGATCAGGCCTCCCGGCGGCACCACCACACGGAATTCCGGCTCGAGCTCCAGCGGCTCCTGCGGCTTCGGCTGCTTGCGGGTATCCACCTTGACCTCCTTGGCGGCCTTGGCCCGGCCAGTCTTGTTCCACTCGTAGTGGTTGTACTCGTACGAGGAGTTCTTGACCGGCACGTCCCAGTACTTCGGGTGGAACGCGAACGAGCTCTCCGACTCAAACGGATAGATCGGCAGCCACCAATTCAGCTGGCACTGCGGCGAGGCGTACCAGATGTCGCGATGCGGATGGAGAACGTAGGCAACGCCGGCGTTGAGATACCCCCCGCTGGTGGCAACCCGCATGCGCGGCACGTCGAAATAGGTCTTCTCCATGTCGCACCCGAGGTCGCGGAGCAGCTCCAGGAGCAGCTCCTTGGTACGGGGATGATGGATGAATCGAGGCTTCAGAGGGCCGACGATCTCCACGAACTTCTCGACCGGGAGCTGATCCTGGGCGTGCTGGGGCTCCAGCGGCGCGAACGCCTCCTCGATCAGCACGCACGCGTGCTCGGTAAGAGCCTGGGTGCCCTGGCGCGGCGAATAGACAAAGATGTCCCCGGAATATAGGCGGCGGCGCCGTTCCTCATCCCCGAGGTGCGTGTCGAAGTAGATGGCGCTCATGGATATCCCTCGCGGAACGGACGTAGGGTCAGAGTTCGGTGCGATTCCGAGCGGGGCCGACTAGGATACCTTACCGTGGACTGACGATGTGTGGTCCTCGCCGGGGCCTTGATCAGGCCGCTCGTCATCTGCTTCCCAGGGATCTTCCAACAGGTGGGCTAAGAAAGAGTTGGAAGCCTCGCCTCGATGATATCGATCGCGGCCGAAGGCGATGCCAGTAAGTTTATCATTTTTGGTAAAGTCTCTTGGCATTCCGGGAACGGCGCTCTCTTCCCCGCCATCACTGCACGACGGGCAAAGAGCGCCGCATCACCCGCTGGCAGCACGAGCATGTGCTCGAGGCTGTGCAGCGGCGGCTCGGACCTCGCCACGACGACAGCTTCTGGCTCTAAACGAAGGCGCATGTCCGCGCCAAGGCATCTCTGAATTCGGCCGTTGTGACCAGCGGCTTGATGCCATCGGGTCGCGCCTCGGAAAGTGGGCCCGCAGCAAGCCGAGAACGTCAGCTTGAAAGGAACGCGCACTGCCGCGGCGAGTTAGCTTCCAAGTGGGCAAAATGTGGAAGGCGCTGCTACGCAGCGAGCGCATCCTCGTCATGAGGCCCGGCGACAGGACCGAGATCGCCGGCTATGCGCTCACGTTCCGCGGGCGGCGCCGCACAAGGGCCCCAACTACACCGAGCAGACGGGGCTGTTCGATGTCGCAAGGGGCGGCGCGCCCGAGGTCGCGCCCGCGAAGCGCGTCTACGACGCCCCGCCGCAGCCGACGACGGAAGCCGGCATTCATGCCTCGTGGCGCGGCGACCTCACGCGGTGCTGGGCGACCCGCAGCCCGACGGCGGCGTCGCGGTGCGCCTCGGGCTTTGACATGTAACACATTGAAAACAATGGCGGTCCCTACGGGAGTCGAACCCGTCTTTTCAGATTGAAAATCTGACGTCCTAACCGATAGACGAAGGGACCTCGGCCCGACTTGAGCCCAGGGCGACGTATAGGGTCGAACGAAATCGGGTGCAAGCACGGCCGGGCGCCCTGACGATGTCCATTGGCCTTGCCCGTCAGCGGCCGATCGCGGCCGCGTCCTCGATGGTGAGATGGACGCGGTTGCGCCCGCCCCAGGTGTCGCGACGCAATTGTCCCGCGACGTGAACCGGCATGCCGCCTGCTTCCAGCAGCAGCTTGCCGAGCGGCTGGTCCAGAGCGCGGAAGGCGATCGCCTCGAGGCGCGCGCCGTCGGAGGCTTCGAGCACGGCGCGCACGTGCGCCGATCCTGCGACCTTCGCAAACTTGACGCGGTGGGCCGGAAACGCGAACCGCGGCTCGGGATTGCCCTGACCGAAGGGTCCGGCGCTCTCGAGAAGATCCAGAAACTCGAGCGACGCAGCGCCCGCCGTCAGGGCGCCGTCGATCTCGAGCGAGGCCCGTTCGCGCGCACGCGCACTCGCGTGGGCGAGCTCGGAGGCGAAGAACGCGGTGAGCTCCTCGAGCTTCTCCCGCTTCACCGTGAGCCCGGCGGCCATGGCGTGACCGCCGCCCTTCAGCAAATGGCCCCCGGCAACGGCCCGTCGCACCGCACCCCCGATATCGACGCCGGCGACCGAGCGCAGAGAGCCCGCGCCGAGGAGCGCGCCCGAACAGACCTCCTTCTCCCATGCGATAGCGCAGGCCGGCCGGCGGAAACGCTCGGCGAGACGGCTTGCGACGAGGCCGACGATCCCTTTGTGCCAGGCCTCCGAGCCGACCAGCACGAGGGCGAGAGACGGGTCGGTCTCGATCCTGAGATCGGCCTCCGCGTAGGCCTCCTCGAGCATCTGCTGCTCGATGGCCTTGCGCTCCTTGTTGAGCCGGTCGAGGAGCGCCGCGATACGCGCCGCCTCAACCTCGTCCTCGGTCGCGAGCAGGCGCGCGCCAAGCGCCGCGTCGCCGATGCGCCCGCCGGCATTGATGCGCGGGCCGAGGATGAACCCCAGGTGATAGGTTGTCGGCGCCTCGCTCAAGCCGGCCACGTCGGCCAGCGCTTTGAGGCCCACGTTGGCGCGCGCCCTCATCACGGCGAGACCTTTCGCAACGTAGGCACGGTTGAGCCCGGTGAGCGCCACGACGTCGGCAACGGTTGCCAGCGCCACCAGATCGAGAGCGGAGAGGAGGTCGGGCTCGGCCGCCTTACCCGCATAAGAGCCGCGGCGGCGCAGCTCGCGCGCGAGAGCGACGAGAACGAGAAACGTGACCCCGGCCGCGGCCAAGTGGCCCTGCCCGGAAATATCGTCCTGGCGGTTCGGATTGACGAGAGCATGCACGTCGGGCAGGCGCTCGTCCGCTTGGTGATGGTCGATCACGATGATGTCAGCGGTGCCTTTGGCCGCCTCGAGCGGCTCGAAGCTCGTCGTGCCGCAATCGACGCAGACGATGAGCTTGGCTCCGCCGGCGACGAGCTGCTCGATCGCGGGCACGTTCGGGCCATAGCCTTCGAGCAGGCGATCGGGGATATAGATGCGCGCTGCGGTGCCGTGCGCGGCCAGAAACCGCGCAAGCAGCGCCGCCGAGCACGCCCCGTCGACGTCGTAGTCGCCGAAGACAGCAATCGGCTCGCGGGCCTCGATCGCATCAGCAAGGCGCGCTGCGGCCTTGTCCATGTCCGTCAGGCTCGACGGGTCGGGCATCAGCGCCTTCACCGTCGGGTCGAGGAAGGTAGCGACGGCTGCGAGATCGACCCCACGCGCCGCCAGCACGCGTCCGAGAACGTCCGGCACGCCATGCTGCTGGCTGATCGCCGTTGCGAGATTGACGAGCGAGGGATCGAGCCTTTCGCGCCAGACGAGTTCTCGAGCGGAGTGCGCGACGCCGAGAAACGGCGCGTCCCCTGCGCTCGTCCGGCGCTCGGCCTTGCGCAGCGCCACCATGCTAGTGTCCCGATTCCGAAGTTCGCCTGAGTTTGACGCTGGGTTCCCGAGCGAGCTTCGGAATCAATAGGGACACCAAAATCATAATCTTGCTGGCGTGATTCAGATCGAGAAATTCGCTCCGAGGTGTGCCGCAAGCGACGGCGAATTTCTCGATCATCACGCGAGCCCCCCAAATCACAACTATCGCGAGTTCACCATTGGCGCCGCGAAAAGGCGAGGCTTGCGAGCGCCTCGCCCACAGAAGAGAGGGACGATCGGAAATTCACGAAGCACAGCATGCGGCCGAGGTGTTGCTCAGACCCCCGAGATATGGCACGTCGAGGCGATCTTTCGTGGCCGAGCGAGGTGCCTCATGAGCGACCCGAAGAACGTCTTGATTGTCGTGCTGGTCGCGGCTGTCGCCGTCCTGGGCTACCTCTACTACGACGCCCGGCAGACAAGCGTGAAGATCGACGTGCCGGGCTTCAAGCTCGAGGCGAAGTAGCCGTGAGTCCGCAGGCGGCGGGTTAGACGATGAAGCGCGTGCCGATGTCGCGGAAGGTCGTCTTGATGCGGCGCACGGTTCCCGTCTTCGAGCGCATGACGACGCTCTCGGTCTCGGCGAAATCTCCGCGGAACTTCACGCCCTGGAGGAGCGAGCCGTCGGTGACGCCGGTCGCCGAGAAGATCACGTCGCCCGACGCCATGTCCTCGAGCGTGAATTTGCGATTGATGTCGCGGATCCCCATTTTTTCCGCGCGCTCCCTCTCCTCGTCCTTGGTTGGCGCAAGCCGGCCCTGGATCTGGCCGCCGATCGAGCGCAGCGCCGCCGCCGCAAGCACGCCCTCGGGCGCTCCGCCGTAACCCATATAGATGTCGATCCCGGTCTCCGCCGGGTCCGTCGTCCAGATGACGCCGGCGATGTCGCCGTCGGGGATGAGCTGGACGGCAGCGCCGACCTCGCGCACCGCGCGAATGAGCTCGGTGTGACGCGGGCGGTCGAGGATGCACGCCGTTATCTCGCCGATCGGCACGCCTTTCGCCTTCGCGAGCGCCGTGAGGTTCTCGGCGGTGGGTGCGTCGAGATCGATAATTCCGTCGCGATAGCCGGGACCGACGGCAATCTTGTTCATGTACATGTCGGGCGCGTGCAAGAGCCCCCCGCGCTCGGAGATCGCCAGCACGGCAAGCGCATTAGGCATGGCCTTGGCGCAGATGGTCGTGCCTTCGAGGGGATCGACGGCAATGTCCACCTCCGGCCCGTCGCCGTTGCCCACCGTCTCGCCGATGTAGAGCATCGGCGCCTCGTCCATCTCGCCCTCGCCGATGACGACCGTGCCCCTGATGGAGACACGACCGAGCTCGCGGCGCATGGCGTCGACGGCGGCCTTGTCGGCGGCCTTCTCGTTGCCCCGCCCGCGCAAGCGCGCGGCCGCGATCGCCGCCGCCTCGGTCACGCGCGCGACCTCGAGCACAAGTACACGATCCAGCCAATGATCGCCGTTGTCCTTCGCCATGGCGCGCCCCCGGTCTCCTAACTTCCCCTCATAGCTTCTCGATACGGATCATCTGCGGCCGCTCTGCCACCTTACCATCCTTCTCGATGGCGCGTAGCGCGAGGCGGATCGCCTCCTCCGTCGTCTCGTGCGTGATGAGAATGACGCCCGCAGCCTTGCCGGGCTCGAGCCGCGCGTTGATGCCCGGCAACGCCGATCGCGGCCGCCTCTGCACGATGCTCTCGAGCGACACCCCCTGATCTCCCATGCGGCCGGCGATGGCCGCCATGGCGCCCGGCCGGTCGACGACCGACAGGCGGACATAATAGGCGCCCTGGTGCGCCCCGAGCTTGGCGCGCTTGTAGGGCCGAAGCGCGGCCGTGGGCTTTAGGAAGGGGGGAAGGACGAGGCCGCGCGCGATATCGAGAATGTCGCTCGCCACCGCCGACGCGGTGGGCTTGGCTCCGGCACCGGCCCCTATGAGCAGAAGCGAGCCCACGAAGTCGCCGTCGAGCGCGACGCAGTTGGTCACGCCCGAGACCTCGGCGATCGCCGAATGCTTGGGCACCATGGCCGGATTAACACGCGCCTCGATGCCGCTTTCGGTCTCGATCGCGACGCCTAGCAGCTTGATCCTGTAGCCGAGATCGTCGGCGGCCTCGATGTCGGCGGCGCTGATCTGCTCGATGCCTTCGACGTGGATCTGGTCGAAAGCGACCGACGTGCCGAACGCGAGGCTGGTCAAGAGCGCAAGCTTGTGGGCCGCGTCGAATCCGCCGATATCGAACGTCGGATCGGCCTCGGCGTAGCCTTTCGCCTGCGCCTCCTTCAGGACGTCGGAGAAGGGGCGGCCTTCGTCGGTCATTTTCGTCAGAATGTAATTGCAGGTGCCGTTCAGGATGCCGTAGACGCGGCGCACCTCGTTGGCGGCGAGCGCCTCGCGCAGCGTCTTGATGACCGGGATGCCGCCGGCGACCGCCGCCTCGAAATTCAAGGCGACGCCCTTCTTTTCGGCGAGCTTGGCGAGCGCGATCCCGTGCTTGGCGAGCAGAGCCTTGTTGGCCGTGACGACGTGCTTGCCGGCTTTCAGCGCTGTCTCGACCAACTCCTTGGCGACGCCGTCCTCACCGCCGATGAGCTCGACGAAAACGGAGATCGCAGGCTCCGCGGCGAGCTTCACCGGATCGGCGAACCACTTGGCGGAGCCGAGGTCGATGCTGCGGCGCTTGGACTTGCTTCGCGCCGATACTCCCCAGACGTCGATCGAGCGGCCGAGCGTTTCGGTGAGGCGATTGCGATGGCTCGCGAGAAGCTGCATGAGGCCCGCGCCAACGGTGCCGAGCCCTGCGACGCCGAGGGAAAGAGGCTCTTGCATGAGAAAGCGGCTATCGGCTGCGTTTCTGAGGGATTGGGATGACGTTATGCATGGTTTCCCCCGCGTGAGCGAGGAACTTTTTGACCGATCGCGCGGCTTGCCTAATGCGGTGCTCGTTCTCGACGAGGGCAATGCGGACGAAGCCTTCGCCGTACTCGCCGAACCCCAATCCGGGCGACACCGCGACGTCGGCCTTTTCGATTAACAGCTTGGCGAACTCGACCGAGCCGAGGCCGCGGAACTGCTCGGGGATAGGGCACCAGGCAAACATGGTTGCCGGCGGTGGCGGGATGTTCCATCCGGCCCGGCCGAAGCTTTCGACAAGGCAATCGCGACGGCTCTCGTAGGTCCGGCGGATTTCGCGCACGCAATCTTGCGGACCGTTGAGTGCGGCTGCGGCAGCCACCTGAATTGGCGTGAAGGCACCGTAGTCGAGATACGATTTGATGCGCGCGAGCGCGCCGATGAGGCGCTCGTTGCCGACCGCAAATCCCATGCGCCAGCCGGGCATGTTGTAGGACTTCGACAGGGAGGTGAACTCGACGGCGATGTCGATCGCACCCGGTACCTGCAGGATCGAGGGCGGCGGAATGCCGTCGAAATAGATCTCCGAATAGGCGATGTCGGAAAGGATGATGAGGTCGAGACGCTTCGCGAGATCGACCGCCGCCGCATAGAAGTCGAGGCTCGCCACCATCGCCGTCGGATTGGACGGGTAGGAGAGCACGAGCGCGAGCGGCTTGGGGATCGAGTGCTTGACGGCACGCTCGACGGAGCGCAGTAACGCCTCGTCATTGCCCGCCGGGATGTGGCGGACGGCCGCGCCCGAGATCAGGAATCCAAACTCGTGGATTGGATAGGTCGGATTGGGAACGATGATGACGTCGCCCGGCGCCGTGATGGCCTGCGCCATGTTGGCGAAGCCTTCCTTGGAGCCGAGCGTGGCGACGATCTGCGTGTCCGGATCGAGCTTGACGCCGAAGCGGCGTGCATAATACGCCGCCTGCGCGCGCCGCAGCCCTGGTATGCCCTTCGATGCCGAGTACCGGTTCGTCCTCGGCTTCCCCACCGTCTCGACGAGCTTGTCGACGATGTGCTGGGGCGTCGGCATGTCGGGATTGCCCATGCCGAGGTCGATAATATCGGCCCCGCTTGCACGCGCCGCCGCCTTAAGCCTGTTGACCTCGGCGAAGATGTAAGGGGGCAGTCGCTTGATACGGTGGAAGTCCTCGAGCACGGGCCGTCCCTCGTAGATGTCACAGCAGCGCCGGCGCGCGTCGCGGGCAGCGTCGCGCGCCTTGCACAGTCCCCCCGTGTTTACGCCGGGCGTGGCGGACACGTCCAGAGGAGGAGGCGTCGCCGAGGTCCACCGGACTCCTATTTCGTTGCGAAAAATCGGGCTCGGCCGCAATCATCCTGGGGATTGACCCGGTCTTTCGATTTGACCTCGGCAGCACCGGGCTCGATACTCGCGCATCGACCCTGCGGGAAGGGGCCGCAGCGGCATCTCCAGCGACCAGGTCTATGGAGGGGCATGAGGTCGAGAGCCTGTAACACGAAGCGTGCAGTCTCGTCCCTAGCGCGCACGTCCTCATAATCATTCAGCAAACCATGACAGCATCAAGCCCCGAAACCGGCACGCCGTCCTATCGCATCGACAATCCGGAGGAGTTCGCACGCAATATGCTGCGGCTCTTCGAGGAAGGCGGTCGGGCGATGACGGGACTCCTCGAGCGCTCGGATGCCAAGATCAGCCCCTATTCCGCCGCGAGCGAGGTGTCGGAGGCGGCGAGCACGGTGGCCGATATTGCGCGCATTTGGATGGGCGACCCGACCAGGCTCGCCGAGGCCCAAAGCACGCTCGTTCGCTCCTACTTCGATCTCTGGAACAATTCGGTGCGCCGGCTCTTGGGCGAAAAGGTCGAGCCCGTCATCGAGCCCGAACCGTCCGACAACCGGTTCAAGGATCCCGAGTGGACGAGCAATCCCTATTTCGACTTCTGGAAGCAGGCCTACCTGCTCACCACCCATTGGGCCGAGGACGTGCTGCAGCAGACCGACGGTCTCGACGAGCGCACGCGCCAGAAGGCCGAATGGTATTTCCGCCAGATCTCGAGCGCCCTCTCGCCATCGAACTTCCCGCTGACCAATCCCGAGGTCGTGCGCGAGACCTTCGCGACCAACGGCAAGAACCTCGTCCAGGGCATGGAGCAACTGGTCAGCGACATGGAGAGATCGGGCGATCTCCTGAAGATCAGCCAGACCGACACCGAGGCCTTCGAGGTCGGCCGTAACCTCGCCGTGACGCCCGGTAAGGTCGTGTTCCAGAACGACGTGTTTCAGCTCATCCAGTACACGCCGACCACGGACAAGGTGCGCGAGGCGCCGCTTCTCGTGATACCGCCCTGGATCAACAAGTTCTACATTCTCGACCTCACGCCGGCGAAAAGCTTCCTCAAGTTCGCCGTGGATCAGGGCTTCACCGTCTTCGTGGTCTCCTGGGTCAATCCCGACGAGCGCCTGTCGCACAAGGGCTTCGAGGACTACATGCTCGAGGGCGTCCTCACCGCGGCCGACGCGGTTCGGCGCGAGACCGGCATCGAGAAGTCGAATGCGCTCGGCTACTGCGTCGGCGGTACCTTGCTGGCGAGCACTCTCGCCTACCTCGCCGCCCGCGGCGAGGCCCCGTTCCGCTCGGCGACGTTCCTCACGACACAGGTCGATTTCTCGCGCGCCGGCGACCTGCTCCTCTTCACGAACGACGCCCAGCTCGCCTCCCTCGAGGAGATGATGGCCGAGCGCGGCTACCTCGACGGCTCGCGCATGGCCAGCGTGTTCAATATGATGCGCCCGCGCGACCTCATCTGGCCCTACATCGTCAACAACTACATGCTCGGCAAGAAGCCGTTCCCGTTCGATCTCCTGTACTGGAACCAGGATTCGACGCGCATGCCGGCCGCGAACCACAACTTCTACCTGCGCGAGTTCTACGGCGAGAACCGGCTTGCCAAGGGCGAGATGACTCTTGCCGGAACGAGACTGAACCTCAAGAAGGTGAAGCTTCCCGTCTACGAGCTCGCGACCAAGGAGGACCACATCGCGCCGGCGAAATCGGTCTTCATCGGGTCGAAGCTATTCAGTGGGCCGGTCGAGTTCGTGCTCGCCGGCAGCGGCCACATCGCGGGCGTCGTCAATCCGCCCGACAAGGTGAAGTATCAGTTCTGGACGGCGGCCAAGGCGTCCGCCGACATGCTCGAGGAATGGCTGGCCATGGCCAAAGAGCACCCAGGCTCCTGGTGGCCGCATTGGGCTGATTGGCTGGCAAAGCACTCCGGCGGCTGGACGCTTCCGCGTGAGCCGGGCGCATCGCTTGGTGTCATCGAGGACGCGCCCGGGGCCTACGTCAAAGCCAAGTCGTAGTCCTAGGCTCCACTGGTCTCACGACAAAAATTAAGGGAGCCGTCGGAGGACGGCTCCCTTGCGCTTTGGCGAGTCACGCGCGACCGGTCAGCTCGCCTTGGCGAATGGGAGTTCCGGCTCGTCCGTCGGCATGGGGACGGGAGCAGGGAATGGGAAGGCGATGATGTTGGTCTCGCCACCCGTCTCGACGCCGCCCTGACGCTGGCGGAACCAGCGCAGCTGCGTGTTGGCGAGAAGAGCCTCCCCTTTGACGCCCTGGATCAGGAGCCCATCCTCGCTCTCGAGGTGGCGCGCGATGCGTGATTCGAGCATCTCCTGGCTTTCCTCGGAGCGCACGTACCAGGTCTGCTCGAGGGGCCGCGCCCAGCTCTCGCCGAGCGCCATGATGGCGCGCGCGATGATGTGCTTCGTGAGGTGGGGCTTTGCGAGATCGTAGGAGATGAGATAGGTGCGCATGGGGGCTCTCCGTGGGCTCTGGGGAGATTGAAGTCTACCCACCGCTCGGCGGCAGGACTGTGATCTAGAACGTAAAGAGAACATGACGCGAGTCGCCAGCGTTGTCGAGAAATAGTTCTGACTTTGTTCTCGAATGCTTTGCGGCCGCGCCTAGATTGGGGCGCAAAGGTGGCATGCGTTGCCACTACATCGTCTCAATCGAAGAGGGCCAGCTGGTCTGGATGCGGACTGCGATGGGCGATCCGGCGGTGCGGGCCGAGGTCGATGCGGTCGAGCAGAAACGGGTATCTGTCGCGGACCACGGAAAGCGCCTCGTCGCGGCTGCCGGGAAATCTCCGCTCCTCCCAGATTTCGTAAAGGCGGCGCGGATCGCAGCCGTAGCGCAGGAGGAGATCCTTGCGCCGGACGCGCGCCCAGCGGGCGATCCAGATGTCGATCGCATCCGCTTCGGTCAGTGCGCGGCGGGCGACGATCGGGGGCGGGGCGGAAAGAAACGCGAGGGTCATGAACCGACTTGCACTTGACGCGAGGTCGCAAAGCCGATTGATCGCATCGAAACGTAGCAATCTGATGGCCGGCTCCCGTGATCCTCTTCCCCGCGATCGACTTGAAGGACGGGAAATGCGTCCGCCTCAAGCTCGGCGAGATGAGCGAGGCGACCGTCTTCAACGACGACCCGGCGGCGCAGGCACGAAAGTTCGAGGCGCAAGGCTTCACCTATCTTCACATCGTCGACCTGAACGGGGCCTTTGCCGGGACACCCGTCAACGGCGCGGCCGTCGAGGCGATCCTCGCCGCCATCACGATCCCGGCCCAGCTCGGCGGCGGCATTCGCGATTTACCGACGATCGAGGCATGGCTCGCCAAGGGGCTTCGCCGTGTGATCTTGGGAACGGCGGCCGTGCGCGATCCCGCACTCGTGCGCGAGGCTTGCCGTAAGTTTCCGGGGCGGATTGCGGTCGGCATCGACGCAAAGGGCGGCAAGGTCGCGGTCGAAGGCTGGGCGGAAACGTCAGAGCTCGCGGCGATCGATCTTGCACGCCGGTTCGAGGACGCGGGCGTCGCCGCCATCATCTACACCGACATCGAGCGCGACGGTATCTTGAAGGGCTTGAACCTCGCCGCGACGGCCGAGCTCGCGCGCGCGACGAAAATTCCCGCCATCGCCTCGGGCGGTCTCGCCTCGATCGAGGACGTGCGCGCGCTGCTCCGCCCCGAGCATGCTATGCTGGAAGGCGCCATTACCGGACGCGCACTCTACGACGGCCGCATCGACCCGCGCGAGGTGCTTGCCCTCTTGGAGGCGCACACCCTGAGAATTGGCGATAAAGTGCGTATTGTAGGGACTCCACCGGGCCTGAAAGACGACGAGGACATGAAGACCAAGACCCTATTCGAGCTTTGCGTTGGACAGGTTTTTGATATTTCCGGACTTGATCAGGGTATGATCGAACTCGATGTTGGGATAGTTGTCGGCCAGCCCGCACACCTTCAAACAATCTGGATTGAGCGCGACCTGGTAGAAAAGGTACCTTGATCTGGAATTGAAGGCTCACGAGGTATTTTGGTATGAGCGCCCAAGTTGAACTCCTCTCTGGTCTTGCTGAGCGCGGCCAGGAGCCCTTCGGGGACGTCCCCACTGAACCGGATGCGTTCCTGGAATGGGCCGCAAAGACCGACCGGACCCACTCCTCCAAGTACGAGCTGTCGGGAGGCAAAGTCATCCGCATGATGATAAGCGTCTCCCGGGCGCATTGGCGGGTCTCGAAGAATCTCTTGGCTGAACTTCTGCGGAAGCTCGATGAGACACAATTCGAGGCGGGGCCCGCTGAATTCGGGGTCAAGACTTCTGGTTGGCGTCCGCTTCCCCGACGTCGTCGTGGATCGCGCCAGCGCACGTTTGAAGGACCTCGCATGCGAGGCGCCAGTCTTCATCGCCGAGGTCTTGTCGCCCTCGACCGCCGCACTCGATCTCAACACGAAACAGCGTGAATACACGGCGATCACGTCACTGCAGTCATACCTCGTTTGCAGTCAGGACGAGCCGCGTGTCTGGCTGTGGGCGCGATCGCCCAATGGGACATGGCCCATCGATGCCGAGATGCTAGAAGGCCGCGAGGCTTCGATACCATTGGGCGGCCTCGGCATTGAACTCTCCATGTCTGCAATCTTCCGTGGCATCCCCGACGCGCCGACCCTCTGATCATGTTGAAAACCCGCATCATCCCCTGCCTCGACGTGAAGGACGGGCGCGTCGTCAAGGGCGTCAACTTCGTGAACCTCATCGACGCCGGCGACCCGGTCGAGGCGGCCGCCGCCTACGACGCCGCCGGCGCGGACGAGCTCTGCTTTCTCGACATCACGGCAAGCCACGAGGATCGCGACGTGATCTTCGACGTCGTCGAGCGCACGGCCGAGCGCTGCTTCATGCCGCTCACCGTCGGCGGGGGCGTGCGCACGCTGGACGACATCCGCAAGCTGCTCGAAGCGGGCGCCGACAAGGTTTCGATCAACACGGCGGCCGTAGACAATCGTGCCTTCGTCAAGGAGGCTTCCGAGAAGTTCGGCGCCCAGTGCATTGTCGTCGCCATCGATGCCAAGAAGGTGTCCGGCGACGGCGAGCCTCCAAGGTGGGAGATCTTCACCCATGGCGGACGCAAGCCCACGGGGATCGATGCTGTGGCCTACGCGAAGGAGGTCGTGGCGCTCGGCGCCGGGGAGATCCTGCTCACCTCCATGGATCGCGACGGCACGAAAGCGGGCTTCGACATCGCTCTGACACGATCCATCTCAGACGCGGTGTCCGTCCCCGTCATAGCGTCCGGCGGCGTGGGCACGCTCGCCCATCTCGTCGAGGGCGTACGCGACGGCCACGCCAGCGCCGTTCTCGCGGCCTCGATCTTCCACTTCGGGACCCACACGATCGGCGAGGCCAAGCAGCATATGGCGAACTCGGGGATAGCCGTGCGGCCGCCGCACTGAAGTCTTCGGGAGAAATTGCCGCCTGTGCCGCTACTCGGCCTTGAGCCTCTCGCCGCACTCGAGCAGCGCGGTGCCGATGTCGGATGCGGGCACGGGCCGACTGAAATAGAAACCTTGGACCTCGTTGCAGCCTACCTGCGACACCTGTGCAAGCTGCGCGGCCGTTTCGACTCCTTCGGCAACGGTTCCGATGTCGAGCGCCTTGGCCAGTCCGGCAACTGCGTTGACTATCGCGGCGCAATCGCGTCGTTCCGAAATGTCGCGCACGAACGAGCGGTCGATCTTGATCTTGTCGAAGCTGAAATTACGCAGGTAGCTGAGGGACGCGAACGCGGTGCCGAAATCGTCAACGGCGAGCCGCACGCCGAGAGCGCGCAGCTTGCCGAGCGTTTCCTTGATCGGCCCCTCGTCGCGGAGAAAGACGGTTTCCGTGAGCTCGAGCTCGAGCCGGCCGGGGGCAAGACCGGATCGATCGAGCGCAGAGGTGACAGCGCCGAACAGATCGCCGCTCGAAAGCTGCGACCCCGAAATATTCACGGTAACCTTGATGCGTTCGGGCCAAGTAGACGCATCCATACAGGCTTGCAGCAGGGCCCACTGGCCGAGATCGACAACGAGGCCCGTGCTTTCGGCAATGGGGATGAATGTGGCCGGCGGGATCATGCCGAGCTCGCAATGGCGCCAGCGCATCAGCGCCTCGCAGCTCGTCACTCTGCGGGACTGCAGATCGACGATCGGCTGATAGTAGAGCTCGAGCTCTCCTGCCTCGAACGCAGAGCGCAAGTCGGCCTCAAGCACGCGGTGGGCGGTCGAGGAACGGGCGTCCGGGCGATAGATTTCGTAGGCGCCGCGCCCCGCGCCTTTCACGCGATAGAGAGAAATGTCGGCTTTCCTCAACAGCTCCTCGGCATTGGTGCCGTGATCGGGCGCCAGAACGACGCCGATGCTCGCACCAACCGTCACCCTATGATCGCGAATCAAGTAGGGCGCGTTGAGAACGCCGAGAAGGCGCTTGGCCAGGCCTTCCGCCTGCTCGGGTTGCTCGACTCCCCACTGGATCACAGCGAACTCGTCGCCGCCGAGCCGGCCGACAATATCGGTCTCGCGAACGGTCGAACGCAGTCTCTGGGCGACCGCCTTCAGCAGAGCGTCGCCGACGAGGTGGCCGTGCGTGTCGTTGACCGGCTTAAATCGGTCGAGATCCATCCAGTGGACCGCGAGGCGCTCCCCCGGGCGCAGCCCCTTGAGCTCCTTATCGAGGCGCTCGCAGAAATGGAACCGGTTGGCGGCTTCCGTCAGAGGATCATGGCGCGCGAGCCACTCGATCCGCTCTTCAGAGCGGCGCTTCTCTGTCACGTCCTCTTGGATGTCCACCCACCCGCCATCCGAGAGCGGCTGATAGGTGGCCAAGATCGTCCTGCCGTTCTTCAGCTTCTGCGTGTGCGAAAAGCCCTTCCCCTCCGCGAGGTTGGCGGCGTGCTGATCGATCCAGGAGAGAAGCTGGCGGCGGTCGTCGTCGTTGAGGCGGCCTCTCTCCTTCAGCACGTGGTAGCTGACGATATCGATAAGGTGCGTGCCGGGCTGGGTCAGATGGGCGGGAAGCTCGTAGATCTCGCGGTAGATGGCGTTGCAAACGATGAGGCGCTTGTCGGGGCTGAACATCGACAGGCCGCGCGCCATGTTGTCGAGGGCGACTTCGAACCAGGAATTGAGCTGCTCAAGGCGCTTGGCTTGCTCGATCAGAGCTGTTGCGTCCGGCGCGACGTGGCGCGGCGCGGCAGGGGGCAGCGGGTTCGCGGCGCGCGGTGTGCCGCCCTTTCTCCGATCGGCGTCCGCCATGATCCGGTACCCGTGCACTCACAGACAGGCAAGAATTATGCTGCGAGACGGATTATACTTGGTCTGAGTAATCGTCGTCTTAATCGGTGCGCCGAATTCCGAGCGTTTCACTTAACGGCTCATAAACCTTTGCCGCCACGGCCCGACAAGCGGGTGCTGCCGATGGCGCATGCGGTCGCCCGCGTTTACCCGGTCTTTTCCTTGAAGAGGCAGAGATCGCGGATGAGGCAGATAGGGCACTCCGGGCGGCGCGCCTTGCAGACATATCTGCCGTGAAGGATAAGCCAGTGGTGGGCGTGGACGGCGTAGCGAGCCGGCACGACCCGAAGCAGGTCCTCCTCGACCTCGAGCGGCGTCTTGCCCGACGACAGGCCGGTGCGGTTGGCGACGCGGAAGACGTGCGTGTCGACCGCCATGGTCGGCGCGCCGAAGGCGACATTCATGACGACGTTGGCCGTCTTGCGCCCCACGCCGGGGAGCCCTTCGAGGGCGTCGCGGCTGCTCGGAACCTCGCCCCCGTGCTCCTGAACGAGCTTCTGTGAAAGGCCAAGGACATTCTTTGCCTTCGTGCGGTAGAGGCCGATCGACTTGACGAACTCGGCGATCCGCGCCTCGCCGAGACGGACCATCTTCTCGGGCGTGTCGGCCGCGGCGAAAAGGGCACGCGTTGCCTTGTTTACGCCAGCGTCCGTCGCCTGGGCCGAAAGCACGACCGCGACGAGGAGCGTGAAGGGATTGACGTGCTCGAGCTCGCCTCTCGGATTTGGCTCCCGCGCGGCGAAGCGGCGGAAAATCTCCTCGATCGCGCCGGCCGGCAGCCGGGTGCGAGACCGGCCGCCCCTCGGTCGCTTACCTGCATTCTTCGTTAACGAAGGGGACATGGGGCTTCCCGAGGCAACCGCAAACAACTAGGATTTCACGATGCAGGATAGCCCAGCTCCCGAGCAAGACGATCGCGCCTTTCGCGCCGTATTGCATCCGCACCGGTCTCTCCCGCCGCGAGGCTTTCTGATCCTGATGCTCGCAATCGGCTCGGTGAGCTTCGTCACGGGGCTCGTATTTCTGTCGATGGGCGCCTGGCCCGTCTTCGGCTTTTTCGGCCTCGACGTGCTGCTCGTCTATGTTGCGTTTCGCCTGAACTACCGCGCCGGGCGAGCCTACGAGCTGGTCGAGCTCAACGGCAATCTCCTGACAGTCACCCGCGTCAGCCCGCGCGGGGAAAGGGTAACGTTCGACTTCAACCCCTACTGGGTGCGGGTCAGGCTGGCCGAGAGACCCGATGGGCGCACGAAGCTCAAGCTCGCCAGCCACGGCCGCGAGCTCGAGCTCGGCCTTTGCCTCAACGACGAGGAGCGGCGCGAGTTCGCCCGCGTGCTCGACGGCGCGCTGGCGTCGGCGCGCACGGCCTGACTATCCGCCTCGTTTCGCCTCGAGCAGATCGCGAAGGCCCTGCGCCTTGCCTTGGAGGCGGCGCGTCACGGCGTCGAGGAGGGCGGGATCGCGTACCGGCCGGGCAATGGCAGCGAGGAGGACACGCTTCAATTCGTCGAGCGTGCGGTGGAGTTCCGCGCGGGTCAGAGCGAGCGCCTCGTCGACGAGATCAGACGGGTCCTTCCCCGGCAGGGGAACGCCGGCCTTGGGGCGCGTCCAGCGCACGGGGCTGCCCCGCTCGATGAAGCGCCCGAAGGCCGCCATCGCGTAGCGGCCGAATGGCGTCAGCGTCACGGCTGCGCGGAGGGAGGCCGTCCCCGGCTCTGCGGCTCCGGGGTGCGCGGGGTCGATCGCCGGCTCGAGAAGCCCCGCCCGGCGCAAGGTCTGAGCGGCGCGGCGCAGCGCAGCGCTCGCCGATCGGCCAATACCTGGCGACGTGACCGTATAGACCTCGTGGCGCGCGGCTCCGAGCAAGACCTCTCGCTCGCGCTTGCCGAGTCGCAGGCCGGCAAGTTGCGTCCGCCTCGCGTTCATGGCTACGCGGCAGGAGGCACAGGGGCGCACGCGCTCTGTCCAGTCGCGGGCTTCTTCGCTGACCACACTCGAGTTGCCGATGAGCCCCGCGAGCGCCGGGCAGAGGCTCGCCAGATGCGGGCAGGCCAGAGCGGCCTCCGCCGGCGCCAAGGCAGCACGGGGCGCGGCGGGCGAGAGCCGTCGCTGTCCGCCCCCCGCATCATCGAATGCCACTGGCACGAGACGGTGCATGCCTTCCCCGCCGCCCGGCATCAGACGTTGCGCGGTGGCGCACCGTCACTAGCCCTGGCATGAAATGCTGCGTCTTTGTAAAGGGATACCGGCACGAGCTGATGCGAGGCTTGCGCTCGTTAGCAGGGCCGGGCTCAGGTGAACCGCCCCGCACGTTCCAAGACCTCGATCTTGTAGCCGTCGGGGTCCTCGATGAAGAAGAAGCGGCCGAAGGGCTTGCCGTCGTAGGTCATCTGCTTGATGTCCTTGGGAGCGAGGCCCTGCGCCACGATGCGCGCCCGCTCCGCCTCGAGGTCGTCGACGACGAACGCTAGATGCCCGTATCCCGTCCCGGGCTCGTAGGGCTCGGTGCGGCCCTTGTTGACGGTGAGCTCGAGCTCGAAGTCGGCTTCCGGGCTCCTCAAGTAGACGAGCGTGAAGTCGGGCCACTCGTAGCGGCCGGCGACCGAGAGGCCGAACGCCTTCTCGTAGAACGCGACGGAGCGCTTCTCGTCGAGGACGCGCACCATCATGTGAAGGGCTTTCGCCATTAGCCTCTCTCCGAATGCTCAGGTGTCAATTCATCAGGCCCCAATTTCTCAGGCCCATGGCCGCGCGGCCGCCGCCCTCTCCTCGAACGACCTGATCGACGGTTCCTTCTCGAGCGTGAGACCGATGTTGTCGAGGCCGTTCACCAGGCAATGCTTGCGGAAGGGATCGATCTCGAATCGGATCACGCCGCCGTCGGGGCCGCGGATCTCCTGCGCCTCGAGGTCGATCGTGAGCGTTGCATTGGCGCCGCGCGAGGCGTCGTCGAGGAGCTTTTCGACCTCGGCGTGGGCGAGCTTGATCGGCAGAATGCCGTTCTGGAAGCAGTTGTTGTAGAAGATATCCGCGAAATCGGCGGCGATGATGCAGCGAAAGCCGAAGTCGAGGAGCGCCCAGGGCGCATGCTCGCGCGAGGAGCCGCAGCCGAAATTCTCGCCCGTGATGAGAATTGTCGCCTTGCGGTAGGCCGGCTTGTTCAGCACGAAGTCGGGGTTTTCGTGCCCGGCCTGATGGTAGCGCAATTCATGGAACAACGACTTGCCGAGCCCGGTGCGCTTGATCGTCTTCAGGAACTGCTTGGGAATGATCATGTCGGTGTCGACATTGCGCATCGGCAAGGGTGCGGCGACACCGGTCAATTTCGTGAATTTTTCCATCGGCTCCTCGTCCCGGCAATCCTCACGCCCGCAATCCGTCGGCAAGCCCGCGGAAATAGCCTTCGGCGGCAATCAGGCGGTCGACCCGCGCCGGCGCTTCGAGAGCGCCGACGGAAGCCCGCGCCTGCTCGGGGCCCAGCTGCTCGAGCCGCCTTATAACGCCCGAGAGCTTTCGCCCGTCAAGATGGTGGCGCAGGACCTGGACGAGGGTCTCGAGATAGCCGCTGATGCGGCCGAGCTCGCGCACGACCTGGCGGGCCGCCGCTTTGTCTCCGGCGTCGACCTCGAGCCGGGCATAGGCGTCGGAAGCCCGGGCGAGCGTTTCGGCGATATCCTCCGCGTAGCGCGCGACCTTCTTGCGCCGCTCGTGATCGAGTGCTCCGAGCGCCTCCATCCACCGATGAACGGTCTCGGCGAGCGCCAGGAGCTTCCGGGAGAAGTCTGAAAAGCGCATCGCGAGCGGCTTCAGCAATGCGGAGCGAGGGTCGTGGTCAATATAGCTGAGGACCAGGGTCCGGGGATAAGTCGGCTGAGGACGGCAGACCCGACACTAGCGGATGTTCGGGTCGTCGAAGCACTGGCGCATGTACTCGCAGCGGTGCGAGCCCGAGAAGTGCATGCTGTCGCCCTTGGCAGGCGCGATGAACTGGCAGATTTCCTCGACCCCCTCCGGCGTCAGCCAGCCTTGCCGGCGTCCGCGCTGGACGGCGAAGCAGTCGGCGGTCTCCTCGTCCGGACCCCGGAACTGATGTCCGCACTCGTGGGCATAGATCCACTGTTTAACGGGTGTCGAGACCTTCGCCATGAGCCGTGGATTGAGTATGAGAAATCCGGGATAGGCGGCGCCGTAGTCGTCGAGCTGGCTGTCGATGACGGTCGGGCGCTGGCCGCACACTTGCGGCCGACCGTCGAGCTTGAGGGCTCCGGGAGGAAGAACCTCCGCATCGCCGCCGACGTGCGCCACGTACTCGTCGGGCGTCGGCGTCTCGTCCGCGCGCACAGTCCCCGGCGCCGGGCTCAACGCCACCATGGCAAGGCCGGCGAGCAGTGGTTTCCAATTCCTGATGAGCCTCACGCGGTCACCGCTTATGCTCGATCCCGTCACACCTCGCGCATGCCGTACCATCGCCCGAATTGGTTAACAAGACAAGGATGCCCCGGCAACATGACATCCACAAAGCGGCACGAACGCGGCACTAAAGCATCACCCCCGCGCCGCCGCTTCGATGTCTTCCATATCGGCGTCGGAAAAGCCGAAATGATGGCCGACCTCGTGCACGAGCACATGAGTGACTATGTCGCCGAGGGTTTCCTCGTTTTCAGCCCAGTAATCGAGGATCGCGCGACGGTAGAGCACCACCAGATCGGGCTCGCGGGCAACGTCGAGCGTGCTCTTACGATTGAGGCTGACGCCGTGATAGAGGCCCATGAGATCGAAGGGGCTGTCGATCTCGAGCTCGTCGAGAACCTCGTCCAGAGCATAATCCTCGACGCGGATGACGAGGTCGGCACACATGGCGCGGAAGTGCGCCGGCACCCGCTCCCAGGCGGCCGCCGCCAACGTCTCGAGCTCGGCAAGAGTCGGGGCTGTGGCATCCTTCCAAGCCAGGGCGTCGGCCATTGTCAGTCCTCGTCGGTCCTCAGACGGCGGAGAGATAAGCGCTCTCCGGGGCCTTGACCAGCCTTCCCGTCAGCCGAGACGCCGGGCCACGAAGATGGTCTCCTCGAGATCGAACGTGAGGCGGTCCCCGACCTGGCGCGGGACCAGAAAGCACGCGAGATGGGGCGTGCCGAGCAATAATGCCTCGAGGCGAGCGATCGTTTCGGCGTCGCAGCCCATGCGGCGCACCCAGTCCTCGAAATCGATGTCCTTCTTAGCTCGCTCGGTCGCCTCGATCACGAACCCTGCCGCGGCGATGAGACCGCGCCATTCCTCGACGGGGGAGTGCCCGTGCGTGGCTCGGATCGCGGAGTGCCTCGAAGCGATTGTAGGCGGCGGCTGCCTCCGCGATCTCCATCGGCCCGAGCCCCGGCATCGTCTCCGAGTCGGGCGCGGTATTGTCGACGAGGCCGAGCATCCCGGAAGGCTTGAGCACTCGCCAAGCCTCCGCAACGAAACGGGCGGGCTCTGGGAAGTGGTGGGCGGCGAGCCGGCAGGTGACGGCGTCGAAGCTGTGGTCGGCAAATGGAAGACGCTCGGCGTCGGCTTCGGCCGTCTCGACGTTGGCGAGGCCGCGCGACGTGGCGAGCTTGGCCGTCTCGGCCAGCATCTCGGCGATCATATCGCTCGCCACCACGTGGGCCACATGCCGGCTCATGGCCAATGCCGTGTGACCTGCGCCGGTTGCAATGTCGAGCACGCGCCACGCCGGTTGCGGATGCACGAGCTCGACGAGCCGGTCGAGGCTTTGGCCCTTGGCGTGAACCGACGAGGTCGCGTAGGCGGCCGCGTTGGCGCCGAACTGGCGCTGGACGAGCCCCTTGGCGGCCGGCGGCTCGCGATCTTGCGCCATCTTGCGCCTCCTTCAGCTCCGGATCAGGCTCACTTAGGTCGGACGTGCTCGAGTTGCAAACGCAGCCGTTTGGGTCTAGTTTTCCACGTGCAACACATTCTTTTACTGAAAAAACACCATGCCGTTTCAAAGTTGAAACTTCGATCCGACTGAATTCTCGCTTTTATCGGTATGGATTTGGCTTGAATTGCCGGGCGAATAAGCTCACTCGTCGTGTTTCCGCCTTGATTCGAGCAGGCAAGAGAATGGTCTTTTTGGAGGTCGAACGGTTTGCAGCGTCAGCGCAGCTTTTTGCGGCTGCGCAGGACCAAACGCTTGCGGCTGCGAATTGCCTGAGGAGACACTTCTTAATTGTCCGGCCGAAATTGACCGCGAAATTCGAACAGCGACCTCGTGCGGTTGCGCCTCCGCGCCCGACTCTGCCCTTCGAAACGGCCGACCTCATTCCAGGGAAGACGCAATGGGAACGGCTCGCCTCCAATCTCACGCGCTCGATCGGAGGCGCGGCGGCCGCGAAATCGCACCAGGACTTGGCGGCCATAAAACTCGATGCGGCGGCCTACGAGCTCGAGGGTCTTATTGCGGATCTTAGCTCGGTCATGCGCGTCGTGCGAAGCGTTGCCGGCGCACCGGT
This sequence comes from uncultured Alphaproteobacteria bacterium, assembly GCA_963740475.1. Classification (GTDB taxonomy): domain Bacteria; phylum Pseudomonadota; class Alphaproteobacteria; order Rhizobiales; family Hyphomicrobiaceae; genus Hyphomicrobium_C. Next base: position 240,393 of record CAVUEM010000040.1, read on the forward strand.
CATCGGACGCATCGAGCCCGCAATCGCCCGATCGCGCCGCGACAAGGCGCTGGCCGCGTAAATAGCCGCCAAGGTCGGATTAGACCCCGATTATTGTCTTGGCGCCGCCGAAACGCGCGTCTCGGCAAGGGGCGTCGATTTGGGCGGGTCGACAATCGTCGAGCCGAATTGCTTCACCTCGAGCACCGCAAGATCTCGATCCGGAAGTCCTGTTTCGCGGAACCGGACGATGCCGTCGACCCCCGAAAAGCCGGACGGGCGCGTCAAGGCCACCGCGGTGTAGCGCTCCCCCCGCGCCCCCTGCGAGAGCGCGACCGCAACGCTCACCGCATCGTAGGCGAGGCTCGCGAGGCGCGGCGGCGGGGCGCCGAACGAGCGCGTGAAGCGGCCCGAGAAGTCCTGCCATCCGCGAGGATCGGGACCGGGATACCAGCCGCCCAAGAGGGCGGTCTCGCGTCCGATGCCCTGATACTCCCAGGCTCCCGTGCCGAGCAGCTTGACGCGCTTCGTGTCGAGGCCGGAGTAGGCGATGATCGGGCCGAGGTGCGGAAGCACGTCCTGGCCGCCCGCGAGCAAGAGCGCGTCGATCGGCGTGTCGGTGTCGCTGCTCGCCTTGACCTCATCGACGACGCGCTTGGCCGGGCCGAGCATGGCGTTGGCCTGCGGCGGATAGGGCTCGAGGATGGCCACGGCCACGCCTAAGCGCGCCGCTTCGGCCCGGAGCGCCGGCTCTACGACGTGGCCATAGGCATCGGCGGGCACGAGCGCGCCAATGCGCCTTTTCCCCTGGGCGGCGGCAAACGACACGATCCGCTCGATCTCCTGCTCGGCGAGAAAGCTCATGAGATAGACGCCGCCGCCGGCAACGTTGCGGTCGTTCGAGAAGGAGAGGATGGGAACGTTGGCCTTGCGCGCGGGGCCGGCCGCGCCGCGCGTCGCGGCGGCCGTCAAAGGTCCGACAATAATCTCGACGCCCTCGCCGATGGCTTCGACGGCAGCGGCTTCCGCGCCTTCCGGCGAGCCCTTGTCGTCCTTAACGACGAGTTGGACGTTGGGATTGTCGAGCTCGAACAGCGCCATCTCGCCGGCCTGCTTCATGCCCTTGGCAATGGCGGCCGTGGGCCCGAAGCCGCTTATCGGGAGCAGCATCGCGATGCGGACGGTCCTCTGAGCGGCTTGAGGGGCCTCGCCGAGTGCGGACGTCGCCGTTTGCTCGGGGCCGAGGCTGGTTGCGCATCCGGCCATGGCGACGGCCATTGCGGCGCAGGCGAACGCAGGTAGGAGCCGGCAGGAAGAGCGTCTGCGCGGCGCGGAGCTGAGCATCGTGCAATCCTCGACGTGGCGAACGGCAATTTTCGCGTTTTTGCCGCCGTCCGCCCGACGTTTCGGCTGGCATTGACCTCGCGAGTCTCTCGCTCGACTCTGCTTAGACCGGCACGCTGGCGCCGTGTAGGGTTTTCGTGCCACTGTTGAGCAAATATCTCCTGGAGATTCCAGGAAAATCCGCCCAAGGAAGCTCTTTGGCCAGAGTGTCGCGTGTGAGGCCGGCATGAGGAAGGGGGAGACCAGGGGCGGACGCGGAGCCGGCCGAGCTGGGTCACCTCCCGGTGAGCGAGCTTCGGGCGCGGAAATCTCGCGTCGCGTGGCGGGCGAGATCGAGCGTCTCGCGGCTGAGCCCCTCGCTCCCGGCCTCTATCTCGTCGCGACCCCGATCGGCAATCTCGGCGACGTCACCTTGCGCGCCCTTGCCGTTCTCGCGCGCGCCGATCTCGTCTGCTGCGAGGATACGCGCCACAGCCGCAAGCTTCTCGACGCCTACGCGATCGGCGCGCGCCTCACGCCCTATCACGAGCACAACGCGGAAGCCGAGCGTCCGCGCATTCTGGCCGCGCTCGCGGAGGGCAAGTCCGTTGCCCTGATTTCCGATGCAGGCACACCGCTCATATCTGATCCTGGATACAAGCTCGTGCGCGAGTGCGCGGCGGCCGGTCATGGCGTCGTGCCGATCCCCGGTCCTTCGGCGGCGATTGCCGCGCTCTCGGCCTCGGGCCTGCCGACCGACTCGTTTTTCTTCGCCGGCTTTCTGCCGCCCAAGGATGGAGCTCGGCGCACGCGCATTGCCGAGCTCGCGGATACTCCGGGCACGCTCGTCCTCTACGAAGCACCCCATCGCGTGGCGGAGGCGCTCGCGGCGCTACGTGACGGGCTCGGTCCACGCCCCGCCACCGTCGCGCGCGAGCTGACGAAGCTGCATGAGGAAATCCGGCGCGGGACGCTCGAGGACCTGGCCGCCGCCTACGCCGGGGCCGAGGTCAAGGGCGAGGTCGCGATACTCGTCGGACCCGCGCCCAACGCGGCCGTTTCCGATGACGCGATCGCGGCCGAGGTCAAATCTCTGCTCGCAACGATGAGCGTTCGGGACGCAGCGAAGTCCGCCGCCGAGACGCTGGGCGTGCCGAAGGCGCGCGCCTATGATTTGGCCCTCAAGCTCAAGGGACCCTGAGCGGCGACAGCGATGAAAACGAGGAGCGGCACGCGGGCAAGCATCGGACGGCTCGATGCGTCGGCCGAGAGACGGCGCCGCCACCGGCGCGGCCATGTCTCCGAATGGATCGCCGCGGCCTTCCTCATGGCCAAGGGCTATCGCATCCTTGCGCGCCGCTTTCAGACGCCAGCCGGAGAAATTGACATCGTCGCCGTGCGGGGCCGCCGCCTCGCCTTCGTCGAGGTCAAGCGCCGCCTCACCAGAGCGGCCGCAGAGGCCTCCATCACCGAGCGCCAGGGCGAGCGGATCCGACGCGCGGCGGACCTCTGGCTGGCGCGACGGCCGGCCTACCAGCGCTACGACATCGCCTTCGACCTCGTGTTCCTGGTGCAAGGCCGCTGGCCGCGCCACATCGAGAACGGTCTCTAAAGCGTGATGATCCGCGCACTCTTCCCGGTTCCGGTCGGCCGACGAGTACGCTACAATGTTTCACTTTGCTGGGGCAGTGTCCTCCACCGAGCAACAGGGCGAATGCGCCCCGATAGGGAGTAGACGATGACGATCAGACTGATGACGGGCCTTCTCGCTGTGGTGGGCATGGCGGCATTCGGGGACGTGGCCGACGCGGCAAGCCTCGCTTCCGGCAAGAAGCTCGAGGTCAAGGTCGACCCGAAAAAGATCGACGAGGAGAAGACGGCGCTGTGGGCGAAGTTCGGCGGCTGGTGCGCGATCGCCGAATGGCATCCGGCGATCAAGAAGTGCGAGGAGAGCAAGGAAGGCGACGATACGTTCCGGACGCTCACTCTCGCAGACGGCGGCAAGATCAAGGAGAAGCTCCTTGCGCAAAGCGCGGTGAGCTACCGCTACGAGATCGTCGAGAGCCCGCTGCCGGTCAAGAACTACGAGGCGCAGTTCTCGATCGTTCCCGATGACGACGACGAGGACGAGGTCAATATCGCGTGGGCCGCCACCTACGACGCCGAAGGCAAGCCCGACAAGGAAGCGCGCGGCGTCATCGACGGCATCTTCAAGGACGGTCTCGCCAGCATCAAGGAGAAGCTCGGCAAGTCGGGGGATGATGACGATGACAAGAAATAGCTGATCTCCGTCAAAGCTGTCACCAGCGGTGACGCGAAGGCATCAAGGATCGGCCGGCTGCAAGCCACTGAATTCAAACGCCAACGGACGGTTTTCCCCAGCAAGCTTCGCGCCGCGATCGGCTGCGACCGTTTTACAGTTGCAAATGATTTGCAACTGCACTAGCTTGATTCCATGGATATGCATATTGCCGAAGATGCGCGCCAGCACCAGGCGGGCTGGCGCCGGGGGTCGCAGTCGCCTCCTCTCAGCGAGATTTTCCGCACGATCCGCGTGCCAGCCACCGGATCGACCCTGCGAAAGCTCGCCGCCTTCCTTGGCCCCGGCTATCTCGTCGCCGTCGGCTACATGGATCCGGGCAACTGGGCCACCTCGCTCGCCGGCGGCTCGAAATTCGGCTACACGCTGCTTTTCGTCGCCCTCCTCTCGAACATCATGGCGATCATCCTGCAGGCGCTCTGTGCGCGCCTCGGCGTCGCCACCGGGCGCGATCTGGCGCAGGCCTGCCGCGACGCGTATCCCCGGCCCGTCGCCTGGGTCCTGTGGCTCTTTGCCGAGCTTGCAATCTGCGCTACCGACCTTGCCGAGGTCATCGGCACTGCCATCGGTCTCAATCTCCTGTTCGGTATACCGCTCGAGATCGGTGTCGTGGTCACCGCCCTCGATGTCTTCCTCATCCTCTGGCTGCAAAACATCGGATTCCGGTGGATCGAGGCGCTGATCATCTCACTCCTCGGCGTCATTGCAGTGTGCTTCGCCATCCAGATCGCGCTTGCCGATCCGCAGTGGGGCGCCGTGATCGCCGGCTTCGCTCCGACGACGGAGATCGTGCGCAATCCCCAGATGCTGTATCTCGCCCTCGGCATCATCGGCGCGACCGTCATGCCGCACAACCTTTACCTGCACTCGGCCATCGTCCAGACGCGCGCTTACGGCGACAGCCTTGCGGACAAGCGGCAGGCTATCAAGTACGCGACCATCGACTCGACGATCGCGCTCATGTTCGCGCTTCTCGTCAACGCATCGATCCTCATTCTCGCCGCGGCGACATTCCACAAGACCGGTCGCACGGATGTCGCCGAGCTCGGGCAAGCCCAATCGCTGCTCATGCCGCTGCTCGGCGCCTCCATCGCCCCGTCGCTATTCGCGATCGCGCTGCTCTGCTGTGGGTTGAACTCGACCGTGACCGCGACCCTTGCGGGTCAGGCGGTGATGGAAGGTTTCATAAACTTCCGGCTCCCGCCGTGGCTTCGCCGCCTCGTCACCCGCGCCGTCGCGATCGTTCCCGCCGCAGCCGTCACAATCGCCTATGGCGAGGCTGAAACCGGGAAGCTCCTGATTCTGTCCCAGGTGGTCCTATCCTTCCAACTGCCGTTCGCCGTCATTCCTCTGGTCATGTTCACGGGCGATCGCACAAAAATGGGCGTGCTCGTCGCCCCGCGCTGGCTCACGGCCATTGCGGCCGTCGTCGCCGCCATCATCGTGATCCTCAACGTCAAGCTCCTCTTCGACGTCGCCGTCGGCAGCTGAGCGCCTCCGCCGCAGCCGGTGGCATTGCCTCATCTCGTCCATCGCGCTAGAGCACGTTCTTGATGGACGCAGAGCGTCTCCACCAAGAACGATCGCGATCCAGAGCGTCGCTTTGCTCTCACGCGGGACTTCCATGACGAGACTGAGCAGGCCGCTGTCGGCACTCAAGGCTCGCTACGACGTGATCGTCGTCGGCTCCGGTTATGGCGGCGGCGTCGCGGCCTCGCGACTTGCGCGCGCGGGCAAGCGCGTCGCCGTCCTCGAGCGCGGCCGCGAGTTTCTCACCGGAGAGTTCCCGTCGCGGTTTCCCGAGCTCAAGGCCGAGTTCCGCGTTCGCGGCAAGTCCTATGGCATAGGCTCCGACACGGCGCTCTACGACGTGCGCCTCGGCGAGGACATGCACGTGCTCGTCGGCTGTGGATTGGGCGGCGGATCGCTCGTCAACGCCGGCGTGTCACTGAGGCCGGACCCGCGCGTGTTCGCCGACCTGGTCTGGCCGGGCCAGATCGTCCAGGACAGGACGCTCGACGAGGGATACCGGCGCGCCGAGCAATGGTTGCGCCCCTCGAGCGACCCGCGGGCGGCCGAGATGACCAAGTTCGGCGTGCTCGAGGCAGCAGGGCGCGCGCTCGGACATGAGATCGTCGCGCCGCGTATCGCCGTGAGCTTCGCCGAGAATCAGAACCCGGCCGGCGTCGTGCAGCCCGCATGCACGCGTTGCGGCGACTGCTGCGGGGGCTGCAATGTCGGCGCCAAGAACACGGTCGCGCTGACCTACCTTCCCGACGCGGCGCGCCACGGCGCCGAGATGTTCACCGAGGTCTCGGTGAGACGGGTCTCGAAGCGGCGCGAAGGCGGCTGGCTCGTCCATGCGGTCCCGACCGGGGGCGCGAAAGGCAACAGCGCGGCCGCCGAGATCTTGATCGAAGCGCCTGTCGTCGTGCTCGCCGCCGGAACGCTCGGCTCGACCGAGATCCTTCTGCGCTCGCGCGCGGCGGGTCTTGCGCTCTCGGACAGATTGGGCGCGCGCTTCTCCGCCAACGGCGACATCATCGCCTTCGGCTACGGCGCGAAGGTCCCTGTCAACGCCGTGGGCGTCGGCCACCCGGCGAAAGTCGCCGGCCTCGAGATCGGCGCCTCCGTGTCGGGCCAGATCGAGATCCGCGATTCCGCGACACTGGCCAACGAGCTCAACGTGCAGGAGGGCGCCATGCCGTCCGCACTGGCGCCTGTCCTGCCCGTCCTCTTCCTGCCGAACGGACGTCTGCTCGGCGCGCTGCAAAGCTTGATCAGCGGCGTCTACAAGGGCCCCTTTGCGAGCCTGCAGACGTTCTTCGCCGTCTCGCACGATAGTGCGTCGGGCCGCTTCAGGCTGGAGGACGACCGGCTGACCCTCTCCTGGCCCGGCGCCAAGGACGAGCCCGTCTACCAGCGCCTCGATTCGATCCTCGCCCGTCTCGTCAAGGAAAGCGGCGGCGACTACGTAAAGAACCCGCTCGCCGGAACCGTGATGGGGCACACGCCGGCAACCGCGCACCCGCTCGGCGGCTGCGGCATGGGTCGCGATGCGAGCGAGGGTGTGGTCGATCACAAGTGCCAGGTGTTCGACGCGGGCGCGAGCCGCGGCACGGATGGCGTTCACGACGGACTCTATGTCATCGACGGCGCGATCATTCCGCGCTCGCTCGGCGTCAACCCGCTCCTCACCATCACCGCGCTCGCCGAGCGGGCGATGATCCACTTCGCCCACGACCACGGGGCGACCTTCGACACGGCTCCCGTCGCCGGCCCGCCCATTGCCGTGACGGCGCCCGGCGCAGCGGCCTGAAGCGCTAGAGCAATTTCGATTAAGACGAAATCGCGCGCGCCAAACTTCCTCCCCCTTGAGGGGGGTAGTTTTCCGAAAGGCAATGTGATCGGCGCGAGGCCCTCAGCGGCGCCCGGCGACGGCGCCGAGGAGGCGCTCGGCCTTGGCAAAGAGAGCCGGATCGACGGACTTGCCAGACGCGGCCGCGTTTTCCTCGATCTGCTCGGGACGGGTCGCGCCGATGATCGCCGATGCGACGTTGTCGTTTTTCAGCACCCAGGCCAGCGCGAATTGCGCGAGGCTCAGTCCGGCTCCGGCGGCGAGCCCCTTCACCTCCTGCACGGCTTCGAGCACCGGGCGGGAGAGCCAGCGCTTCGGCAACATCGAGCCCATGGACGCGTCGGCTGCGCGCGAATCTTCCGGCAGTTTGGCGCCCGGCTTGTACTTCCCCGTGAGGATGCCTTGAGCCAGAGGCGACCAGACGATCTGTGAGATGCCGTTCGCCGCGCACAAGGGAAAGACATCGGCCTCGGGCTCGCGCCACAGCAGCGAATACTGCGGCTGGCTCGAGACGAACCTCTCGACCCCGGGCAAAGCGAGCGCGGCGGCGATCCTGTCCGCCGGCCATTCGCTGAACCCGATGTAGCGCGTCTTTCCGGTGCGTACGGCTTCCGTCAGCGCCTCCATGGTTTCCTCGAGCGGCGTCTCGGGATCGTGGCGATGGCATTGATAGAGATCGACGTAGTCGGTGCGAAGGCGCGTGAGGGAAGCCTCGAGCTGCTTCTCGATTTGCGCCCGCGACAGCCCGCGGTCGGTGGCGCTCATCGGGAAGAAGAGCTTGGTCGCGAGCACGTAGCTTCCCCGCGGCACGCCGGCGAGCGCTTCTCCGAGCAGCTTCTCGGCGGCTCCGCGTCCATAGATATTGGCCGTGTCTATGAAGTTGATACCGAGCTCGAGCGCGCGCTTGACGCAGGCGATCGAGCGCGCCTTGTCGACGCCGCCCGAGTAGGTGAGCCACGAGCCGAGCGAGATTTCCGAGATCTCGAGGTCGCTCGCGCCAAGCCGGCGGTACTTCATGGGGCGCCCTTTCATCGTTGTTCCGAGGGCAGCATTCCCCCGCGTGCGCCCCGTCAAGGGTTATTGAGTTGGTACATGTTTCGGACGGAGGAAATTCGGAGTACGGCGACGCCGCTAATTGGTGGAGCCGAGGGGAATCGAACCCCTGACCTCTGCAGTGCGATTGCAGCGCTCTCCCATCTGAGCTACGGCCCCTTCAAGGGTGCCGGGCATTTAGGGGCGGGGGTCCGCCCTTGTCAAGAAAGCGGCCTCCCATGTTGGCTTAGCCGGTTGAAGACCAGCGCGGCGCGCTTGCCGCATGCGTCCCGCGACGCTAAAGGTCTCTCGATCAACCGCAGGGACGGAAGGCGGCCTTGATGCTCGAGCTTCTCGGATTCATCAGCTACATCATTCAGCTCTACATCTACGTCATTCTCGCAAGCGTGATCCTCTCCTGGCTCATGGCCTTCGGCGTCGTCAATCCCTACAATCAATTCGTGCGCTCGCTCGCGGAAGTGTTCCGCGCCGTGACCGAGCCCCTCCTCAGGCCCATCCGCAATGCCATGCCGGATCTCGGGGCGATCGACATATCCCCGGTCGTGTTGATCCTCGCTTGCGTCGCCGTGCAGAGCGTCGTCTTGCCCAACATCGCCAAGCTCTTCCTCTGATGGCCGCCGCGGCCGGAGTTCCCTGGCGGCTAGCCTCCGGGTGCGTCATCGTGCGCGTGCGCCTCACCCCCAAATCCTCTGTAGATGCCATCGAGGGACTGGCCGAGACGGCCGAAGGGCCTGCTCTCAAGGCCCGGGTGCGCGCGGCGCCGTCCGAGGGCGAGGCGAACGGCGCCCTCGAGCGTCTCGTCGCCGGCTGGCTCGGCGTGCCGAAGGGCTCGGTTGCCGTTTCGGCGGGCGGAAAATCGCGCGTCAAGTCGCTTAGGGTTACCGGCGCGCCGAAGGAGATCGAGGCCAGGCTCAAGGCCAAGTCCGCGGCCCTTGCGGCCGGTTGAAAAAGGTGAGGAGAAGAAACTCATGTCCGCCCAGGTCATCGACGGCAAGGCCATTGCCGCTGAGGTTCGCGCTCGGGTCGCCGCCGATGTGAAGGCTCTGGAGGCGAGCCATGACTTGAAGCCGGGGCTTGCCGTCGTGCTGGTCGGCGAGGACCCGGCGAGCAAGGTCTATGTCAAGAACAAGGCCGCCCAGACGGTCGAGGTCGGCATGAACTCCTACGAGTACAAGCTGCCCGACACCACCTCCGAGTCCGAGATCCTGGCCCTCGTCGACCGGCTCAACCGCAACAAGAACGTGCATGGCATCCTGGTGCAGCTGCCCCTCCCCAAGCACGTCAACGCCGAGAAAGTGCTGAACTCGGTCGATCCCGACAAGGACGTCGACGGCTTCCATCCCGTGAATGTCGGCCGCCTTTGGGTGGGCGAGCGGGCGCTCGTCCCATGCACGCCGACGGGTTCCGCCATTCTCGCAAAGACGGTCGCTCCCAACCTCAAGGGCATGAATGCAGTCGTGATCGGGCGATCGAATATCGTCGGCAAGCCGATGGCCGCGCTCCTCCTGCGCGAAAGCTGCACGGTGACGATTGCGCACTCCCAGACGAAGGATCTTCCGGGCGTGGTGCGCGGGGCAGACCTGGTCGTTGCGGCCGTAGGGCGCCCCGAAATGGTGAAGCGCGACTGGATCAAGCCCGGCGCTATTGTCATCGACGTCGGCATCAACCGCATCACCGGGCCTGACGGCAAGGGGCGCCTCGTCGGGGACGTGGCCTATGCCGAATGCGCGGAGGTCGCGGGCTTCATCACGCCGGTGCCGGGCGGAGTCGGGCCGATGACGATTGCGTGCCTCCTCCAGAACACGGTCGAGGCCGCGAAGATGCAGCGGGGCATCAAGTAGGGATTGGGCAGTAGGCAGGAGGCAGTGGGCAGTAGTGAGTGTCGCTGCGCGAACGGCTGGAGCTTGCCCATTGCCTATCGCCTACTGCCCAATTTCCTCACGCAGCCCGCACCTGCCGCAACGTCTCCCCGCGATAGGACAGCGCTTCCGCGATATGCACGCGCCCGACCGCCTCCGTGCCGTCGAGATCGGCGAGCGTGCGGGCGACGCGCATCGTGCGGTGGAAGCCGCGCGCGGAAAGGCGCAGCGTGTCGGCCGCCTGACGCAGGAGCGCGAGCCCGGTGGCGTCGGGCGTCGCAAGCATCTCGAGCATCTGTCCCGAGCAGTCGGCGTTGGTGCGAACCATCTTCGCGCCATGCTCAAGAAATCGGGCGCGCTGGCGCTCGCGCGCCGCCCCGACGCGCGCGCGGACCTCGGCGCTGCCCTCGGTCGCAGTCGGAAGAACAAGATCGGCGGCCGAGACAGCCGGCACTTCGATCTGAAGATCGATGCGGTCGAGAAGCGGCCCCGAGATGCGCGCCTGATAGTCGGAGGCGCAGCGCGGGCCCCTCTGGCATGATTGGCCCGGAACCGAGGTCCCGCACTTGCACGGATTCATGGCGGCGACGAGCTGAAGCCGCGCCGGATAGGCGATGCGGTGATTGGCGCGCGCAACGATGATCTCGCCTGTCTCGAGCGGCTGGCGCAGCGCGTCGAGCGCGCCGGGCTGGAACTCGGGCAGCTCGTCGAGGAACAGAACGCCCAAATGCGCAAGACTTGCCTCGCCCGGCTTGGGGCGCGTCCCGCCGCCCACGAGCGCCGCCATGCTCGCCGAATGGTGCGGCGCGCGGAACGGCCTGTCGGTGCAGAGCTTCCCGCCCATCAGCTCGCCGGCGAGTGAATGCACCATCGACACCTCGAGCATCTCCTCGGGGCCGAGCGGCGGCAGGACGGAGGGGAGGCGGGCGGCGAGCATCGACTTGCCCGACCCCGGAGGCCCGATCATCAAGAGGTTATGGCCGCCCGCCGCCGCCACCTCGAGCGCGCGCTTGGCGCTCTCCTGACCGCGCACGTCCTTGAGGTCGAGCATGGGGCCGCCGCCGCGCTCGAGGTTCGGCCTCGGCCGCGAGAGCGTCTGCAGACCCTTGAAGTGATTGACGAGCGAGAGGAGGTGCGGCGCGGCGAGCACCTCCACGTCTTCACCCGCCCACGCTGCCTCGGGTCCGCATTCGGCCGGGCAGATGAGACCTTTGCCGAGGGCGTTGGCGCCAATAGCCGCCGGCAGCGCGCCGGGCACCGGGCGGATCGAGCCGTCGAGGGCGAGCTCGCCGATGGCGGCAAATCCCGCAACCGCGTCCGGCGCGATCGCCTCCATCGCCACCATGAGGGCGAGCACGATGGCGAGGTCGAAGTGGCTGCCCTCCTTCGGCAGGTCGGCGGGCGCGAGATTGACGGTGAGGTGCTTGTAGGGGAGGCCGAGGCCGACGGCATGGAGCGCATTGCGCACCCGCTCGCGACTTTCGGCGACGGCCTTGTCCGGCAAGCCCACGATTGCAAACGCCGGGGCGCCGGGCGTGACGCGGACCTGCACCTCGACAGCTCGTGCTTCCACGCCGACGAACGCGACTGTCGCGATGGTCCCGTACATGCAGCCCCCGATCGCTGTCAGACTCTCAAACGAGTAGCCCTAGTAACTTCCGTTGACAAGAACATTTAGAGAACATAAGCCCTGTCTTCAGTGTGAGGGAGCCGCACCACATGGTGGAACGAGGCCAATGGGGCAGATGATGGCGATCGACACCCTCGGCTATGTCAAAGTGCTGATCGGAGCTGGCGTACCGCCCGCGCAAGCGGAGGCGCGCGCAGAAGCCTTGCGCGACAAGCTCATCCCGGAGCTGGCGACGAATCAGGATCTCAAGGACGCCACCAGCGCGCTTCGCGAGGAGATTTCAGCTGTCCGCACAGAGATGGGGCGGATTGCGCTCGCCGTCGTGCTCGGGACCGCCACACTGACCACGGCCTTCCAGAAGCTTCTGCAGTAGCTGCACGCAGGCGGTCTACGCCATCGTCGAGGATGCCGACGCGACCCGTGCCCGCGCGTTTGCCGCACGCGCCGCGGCCGCGATCGAAGCCAAGCGCTCGTGGCGCTCGGCGACGACGGGCGCGCGCTGCCGCAGGCGCTGCGCTCCCACGATCCGGGGCGCGACCACTATTTCGCTTTCGACGTGCTCGAGCTCGACCGGCGCGATCTGCGCAGCCTCCCCCTCGAAGAGCGCCGCGAGATTCTCTCCTCGCTGCTCGAGACGGCCGGCGCGTCGGGCTGGCTCGCCCCGGTCGCCGCCGTGCCCGACGGCGCGCGGCTCTTGGCTGCCTGCGAGGCGCTCGGTTTCGAGGGCGTCGTCTCAAAGCGCCGCGACCTTCCTTATCGCTCGGGCCCGCGCCGTGGCTGGGTCAAGGTCAAGTGCGAGGCCTGGCGCGCGCACCATGGGGATCGCGGTAAGATGTTCGCGAAGGGCTGACCGGGTTGCTTCCTCTCCACATGCGTCAAACCGCTCAGCGCGACCTTGCGTCGCTTCAATAGCCTTGCGCTATCGAAACCAAATGCAAAGGGTATTTCAGCTCTACAAGCCGCTTCCATAGGTTCCGCCCCTAGACCCAGTGACGGCGTTCCCAAAATTCTCGCCGAACCGACCGGCTTATCAACACAAGGGACACGCTACTATGACGAAGGACGAACTCGATGCACGTCTGCGTGCCCACCGTTGGCTCCTCATCGCGTTGATGGGCGCCTTTGAAGCAGCCATCGGCAGGCGCGGTCACTTCGAGAGGGTGATTAAAGCGGCGACATCGACCATCGGTGGCGACCTTTGCAGTTTGGGTCCGGCCGCCAAAGAGGAGGTCGAGATTGTCCTCGCCCGCATGCGCGGAGAGCGCGGTACGCCCCCAGGACGATGATCCGCGCGTCATTCTCGTCCGTGTGGAGCCGAGCGCCGTCTCGAAGCGCCGCGACCTTCCCTACCGCTCGGGCACCCGCTGCCGCTGGGTCAAGTCAAGTGCGAGGCCTCGCGCGCGTCGTGCCCGAGGCGCGCAAACGTCGTGCCGGAGGCGCGCAAACAAAGAGCGGCGACCGCGGGAAGCAGTTCGCGAAGGGTTAGCGGCCCGCGATCGCAGCTAGTCACCGCCCGCTCATCCTCGCAGGCGCCCCCAGCGCGCCGCCCTCGAGCGCGAGCACGCGGCAAAGCTGGGCAATGCCCGTCATCAGCGCGCGCAGGATCTGCTTCTCTTCGACGCCTTGCTCGGAATCGATCGCGAGCAAGAAGTCGATTCTGCTGGCGATGCTCCTGAGCTCAACGCGCGCCGCTTCCGTCTTGATCGTCGCCTCCGCGTCGTGTGCGCCGAGCGCCTCTACTAGCTTCTTGCGCACGCCACCGAAATAGGCCTTCACCACCTTGGAGCCGGTGTCGATGACCTCGGCCTGGATCTCGATCGGCATTTCCTCGCCGATCATCCGCTTCGCCATGCGCACGCTTTCCGCCTCGAGTTCGTCGAGCCATGGGCCGGGCTTGCCGCCACGCGCGAGGGCGGCGTCCTTGAGCAGAATGAGAATTGTCTCGCGATAGGCGATAAGCACCGCCGCCATGTGCTGCGGCGTGTCCGGAATTTCCATCTTGCGCCCCCCACCCCTATCGGCGCGCTCTACAACGGCCGGCCGCTCCTCCTCGCCGCTCGTTATACGCTCCGCATTGTCGGGCGGACCTATGCGCTATCGGCAGACGTCGTCACCGCCAGCCTCCGGCCAGCACAGATGCTGGGCTCAGCACTGGTATGGTTCCGAGGGGCAGGCCAGGATCAGAACCTCCAACCCTCAAGTCTGAGGCTCTCTCCAGTTGATCCGAAGAGGGCTGAACCATTTCTAGCGCATCTCCGTAGTGGTAGCCGCGAGGTTAGGTAACTATTGGAGATAACAAGTGTCGAAAGTAGAGTGTGTCGATCAAATTGATGTATCCAAGCTTGACCTCGAGGCGGGCCGCAGAGCCTTCCTCAAATCGGCAGGGCTAATTGCTGCTGGCGCTGCGACGCTTGGGCTCGGGGCCGTAGGTAGGCCGAACCGCGCCGAGGCTGTAGAGGTTGACGATCCGACGGTCCTGAACTTCGCTTTGAACCTGGAGTATCTCGAAGCCGAGTTCTATCTCAAGGCCGCGTACGGCGGGGGCCTGACCAGCGGCGATGTCGATGGCATGGGAGAGCAGGGTGACGTCATCGGGGGCAAGAAGGTCAAGTTCCACTCCCCTATCATCGCCGAGTGCGCTCAAGAGATTGCCAGCGACGAGAAGGCGCATGTGAAATTCCTGCGCAGTGCCCTCGGAAGCGCAAAGGTTGCCCGTCCTGCGATCAACCTGAAAAGCAGTTTCACCGCGGCTGCCAGGGCCGCAGGGCTGATCGGCAAGAACGATGAGTTTGATGCGTTCGCCAACGAAGATAATTTCCTGCTTGCCGCGTTCATCTTCCTTCCCCAATGGCCTGAACGGCGCGGTCAAGTAAGTCGGCGACAACAAACCTTCGCGCGCTTCATCCCAAGGGCCACGAAAAAATAAACGGCCCACATCGGTGGGCCGTTTGGTGCAATGCGCTGGGGGCATCCTTCGCAAACCACTCGCATGGACGGCTCGCCGGCCCAGCTAACAGGTTCGAGAGCTTGCCGCCGACAAAGCCAAGAACCCCGGTCGGAATACCAACCGCGAGTGCTATGCCGGCTGTGCGCGCTGACGGACCCATGGCGTGCTCCCCTCGAAGACCTGACTAGCGGTCAGTTGGCAGCAACCTTCTTCTCCACCGCATCCCAGATCATCGCCGCGATGTCGGGGCCGCCGAAGGCCTTGACCTGGCGGATGCCAGTCGGCGAGGTGACGTTGATCTCGGTCAGGTAATCGCCGATCACGTCGATGCCGGTGAAGAGAAGCCCGCGGCGCTTGAGCTCGGGCCCGAGGCGGGCGCAGATTTCGCGGTCGCGCTTGGTCAGCTTGGCAGGCTTCGCCGTGCCGCCCACGTGCAGGTTCGAGCGCGTCTCGTCCTTCGCCGGCACGCGGTTGATCGCGCCCGCGATCTCGCCGTCGACGAGGATGATGCGCTTGTCGCCGCGGCGCACCTCGGGACGGTACTCCTGCACCATGAACGGCTCGCGGAATACGGTCTGAAACAGCTCGACGAGCGAGCCGACGTTGGTGTCGCCCGGCGCGACGCGGAAGATCGCGGCGCCGCCGTTGCCGTAGAGCGGCTTCAGGATGATGTCCTTGTGCTGGCGGCGGAAGGCCTCCACGTCCTCGCGCGAGCGCGTGACGAGCGTCGGCGGCATGAGGTCGAGGAAGTCGAGCACGAACACCTTCTCGGGCGCGTTCCTCACATGCGCCGGATCGTTGACGACGAGCGTCTTCGGGATGGATGCGCTCCAGGAGATGCGTCGTCGTCACGTAGGCCATGTCGAACGGCGGATCCTGGCGCAGAAGCACGACATCCCAGTCCGCGAGGTTCTCGACGCGGGGGGCGGCAAGCCGGTAGTGATCTCCGGCCTTGTCCTGGACCGACAGCGAATGCCCGCGCGCGAGCAGCTTCCCGCCGTTGAGGGCGAGGTTGGGCGGCGTGTAATAGAATATCTCGTGCCCGCGCCGCTGCGCTTCGAGCAGGATCGCGAACGTCGAATCGCCGCGGATATCGATCCGCTCGATCGGGTCCATCTGGCAGGCGACGCGGAGGGGCATGGGGGTCCGGGATTCGTGCGGAAGATCGATTAGCACGAGTTTGCCCGAACGGCAGGGGCCTACTTCAGCGCATGCTCAACGGCCCCAGCACGACGAAGCCTCCGCGGCCATATCAGCTGCGGAGGCTCGAGATTGGCCTAGTCCTTACGTCAGTCGATGCAATCCTCGTAGCGGCGCCACCAGTAGGGGCTGCCGGTGTTCACGGCGCGGCTGTAAAGGTAGCCGCAGCCGCCATAGTAGCCGGCGCTGTAGTAGTCGTCGCCGTAGAAGTAGGGGACGCCCGCGATGAAGAAGCGATTGTGCCCGTGGTGGTGGCCGTGATCGTGGAAAGCAATCCCTCCATGATCGAAATGTCCATCGAAATGTCCATGCGCCACATGCGGTCCCCCCATATGGCCCATGTGGCCGACGGCTCCCATGTGGGCCATGCTGTGTCCCATCCCGCCACCGATGTGACCCATGCCGCCGATGTGGCCGCCGCCGAAGCCTCCACCGAAGTGCGCGGCCGCGACGGGAAAAGCCGCCGTGGACAAGAGCCCTGCGGCGAGTGCGGCAGAGGCCGCGAGTTTCCTGATCTGCATTTGGTTACTCCCAATTAAATCCGATCCTATGGAGCAAATGGTCAAGGATCGGCGCCGTTCCACCTCGCCAAATATACTTCGCCGTAAGCTCGTGACGGATTGCCTCGGCGCGCTTCAACCAGTTGATAAATCGCGCCAATGGCCATACATGCAGCCTCCCCGTCCCGAAGGAGATCACCCATGCATGTCACAATCGACGACGCGCAGAAGGCCATTGCCGCCGCCCGCAAGGAGGCCGAGAGAACCAAAACCAAGATGTGCATCGCCGTTGTCGACAGCGGCGCCAACCTCAAGGCGTTCTACCGCATGGACGATGCCTGGGTCGGCTCCATCGACATCGCCATTAAGAAAGCGAAGACCGCCGTCTTCTTCGGCATGCCGACGGGCCAGATCGGCAAGCTGTCGCAGCCGGGCGGACCGCTCTTCGGCATCGAGCATTCGAACGACGGGCTGATCACGTTCCCCGGCGGATTGCCGATTGTCGACACCGACGGCGTCATGGTCGGCGCCATCGGCGTCAGCGGCAGCTCGGTCGAGAACGATCACATTGTCGCGCAGGCCGGCGCAAAGGTGCTCGGCGTCACCGAGCTTCCCGAGCATCCCTGGCGCACTTGAGAGACGAGAAACGCGGCCGGAGGTGATCCCCTCCGGCCGCACTTGCGGCTACCAGCCGCCCTGGAAGATGAGGCCGAAACCGTTGCCGGTCTGGCTGCCGGAATAGCTCGAGTTCTTGCCGAACTGGAAGACGCCGAGCGTGTTGTTGTTGCCGCTCTGCGAGACCTCGGCCGTATGTCCGCTACCGCGCTGAAATACGCCCGACCAGTTGCCGCTGCCGCTCTGGCCGACGGCCGCGGAGTTACCGTTGCCCTTCTGGTCGACCTTCGCGGTGTTACTCTTGCGGTCCTTGAGCCCCTGGAACAACGAGTAGACGGCAAGACCGGTGCGAAGCGTGCGGGCGTCCTCGCCCTTGGGCTCGACCCTGAAGGTGATGCTGCCGGCGCCGGCCGGGGTGGCTCCCAGAACCGTGAGGCCCATCATGAGGGCGAGCAGGCTGCCGCGGACTTTCGGCATGGTCATCGTAATCTCCCGTGTCTCCCGAACGCGAAGCGGCCGCGCGCCGCCTCATCAGAGCGGACCATGACAGGGAGCCTCTGAACGCCTCCCGAACCGGGCGTTCAGGTGGGATTAATCGGTTAGACCTTGGGTTTAGGGCCCTTTCTCGCCGCTCAAGCGCTCGACGGCGGCAAAAAGCAGGGCGAGGTCCTGGGGCCGCGAGAGGCGATGGTCGCCGTCGGCGACCTCGATCATCTCGCCCCAGCCGCCTTCGATGAAGCCCAAGAGCTCGCGGGCATGGCTCGCCGGCACGTCTTCATCCTGGAGGCCTTGGAGAATGACGACAGGGCGCCCCGGATCGAAGGGCCTGCGAGCGAGGAGATGGTTGCGGCCTTCCTCGATGAAGAGGCGCGTGATGCGATAGCCCTCGGCGTCGTAGGCCGAGGGGCGGATAGTAAAGCCCTTCTCCATGATCTCGCGGCGCACCTCCTCGGAGAACGTCTTCCACATCAGCTCCTCGGTCAGATCCCAGGCCGGCGCGATCAGAACCATTCCCCTGATGCGCTGCGCCGCGTCGGGCCGCGACGCGATCAGGCGGCGCAGGAGGAGGAGCGCGATATGCGCGCCCGTGCTCGAGCCGATAACGATCTGCGGGCCGGCCGCGACGTCGACGAAGATGGCCCCCGCCTCCTCGAGCCAATCGCCGATGCTCCAGACCGAGCTGCGCAAGCCCATGACCATCCGCCTGCTGGCCGAGAACACCAAAGTCCCAAGCTGGACCACCCGCATCGGCTTGAGCGTGCTGGGCTTCGGCGTGTTGTGGCTAATCGTGGCCGGGCTCAACCGGCGCAAGAGCGAGCAAGTGTAGCAGACCAATGAAACCACGAAATACACTGAACACACGAAAGGCGGGTAGTGGGCAGGCTCCGCGGGCATGGCACCCCAACAAGTCGGTGGTAGGGCGTGCTGTCCTCAGCGCGCCGCGAGTGTCCGAAGATGTCCGAAACGTGCGGGTTTCGGCGACCTCCCGCGGCGCGCTGAGGACAGCACGCCCTACCTGCTAAGGCGCGGGCGATCTTGGCAATACCCCGCTGACAGCATCACCACTTTATGATTCCAGCAATCCGCACTCCCCTTGCCGCACTGGTTTTGCTATCTCTGGCCCTCGTGCAGACCAACTCAGCCCAAACCAACACGCCATCCGCCACCGGCAAGCCAACCTCGAAATCGCCCACTCTCCCCGCCTGCAGGCAGTCGTGGACCGCGCCGTGAAGCAGCGCGCTCGAGAAGTTCGCCGCGCAAGAAGCTGGGCACCAACCAGATCGCCGTGACGCTGGTGGACTTGCGCGACCCGCAGAAGCCGGTGCAGGCCAGCTATCGCGGCGGGGAGCAGATCTATCCCGCGAGCGTCATCAAGCTCTTCTACCTGGTCGCCGTGCACCGCTGGATGGAGGACGGCAAGCTCAAGGACACCGCGGAGCTGCGCCGCGCCATGCGCGACATGATCGTGGATTCCCTCAACGAGGCGACCGGCTACCTGGTGGATTCGCTGACCGGCACCACCAGCGGCCCCGAGCTGAGCCCGAAGGAGATGGAGGAATGGTATTACAAGCGCAACGCGGTGAACCGCTACTTCGCCTCGCTCGGCTACACGA
The DNA here is from genome assembly GCA_963740475.1 of uncultured Alphaproteobacteria bacterium. Classification (GTDB taxonomy): domain Bacteria; phylum Pseudomonadota; class Alphaproteobacteria; order Rhizobiales; family Hyphomicrobiaceae; genus Hyphomicrobium_C. Next base: position 259,291 of record CAVUEM010000040.1, read on the forward strand.
ACATCAACGTCAACCGCAAACCGTGGTGCGAGGGCCCCTATGGCCGCGAGATGCAGTCGGTGCAAGATGCACAAGCCCAACCACCGCAACTGGCTCACCACCGACGCCACCGCGCGGCTGCTGACCGAAATCGTCACCGGCAAGGCCGTCTCCGCCAAACGCTGCGCCGAGATGATGGAACTACTCAAGCGCGACCCCTCCCCCGAATCCGGCAACAAGAACGACCAGGCCCATGCCTACACCGCGCCTGGCCCTGCCGCCCGGCGCGAAGCTCTGGTCCAAGGCCGGCTGGACCAGCGAAACCCGCCACGACGCCGCCTACGTCGAGCTGCCCAACGGCGCGAAGTTCGTTCTGGTCACCTTCACCGTGGACCACGCCAACGAGCGCGAGATCATCCCCACCGTCGCCAAAGCCGTGGTCGAGGAGTTGAGCGCTCCCAAGTAAACATTGCCATCCACAATCCCAGCAGGATTGCCTGTGGCGTAAACTGGCAAACCTCGCCCGGAGGCGCGTCTTTCCATCCCCTATCTTCTCTGGTTGCGCCCTTGCGGCTCTGCGCCTTCGCGTGAAAGCATCCTTGACTTGTAATCGCGCAGGTCCTGAGCGACGTTCAGGCCAAGCTCGAACTGTGACGGAAGAGCCTCTCAATCAACGGTTGGCGAACGGCGGCCTGGAGAAAGGCCCGGAGGTGCCCCACAGACGGTATTTCTGGCTGCTGGCGTGTGCCTGGACCGCCGCAGTGGCCGGCTCGCTGGCGTGGAATCTGGCGCAGACACGCGGATGAGGTCCGCTCCCTGACAGTCGCAAGCGGCGCGGGCGCTGCTGGAGAAGGACCTGCTGTACCGTGAATGGAGCATTCTTCACGGCGGGGTGTACGTGCCGAAATCCGGGCCGGCAGAGGCCGAGCGCGTCGGCCCGGGACGAGGAGCGCGAGGTGGTCACGCCCTCGGGCCAGACGCTGACGCTGCTCAATCCGGCGCAGGTGAGCCGCCAGGTGTTCGAACTGCAGGAGCAGCAGACAGGCATCCGCGGTCACCTCACGAGCTTGAAGCCTCTCCGCGCGGCGAACGGTCCGGATGACTGGGAGCGGCAGTCGCTGGAGGACTTTGAAAAGGGGCGCAAGGAAGTCAGTTCGATCGAAACCGTCCAGGGCGAGCGCTGTTTCCGCATGATGCGGCCGCTGGTCACCGTTCCGGCCTGCCTGCGCTGCCACGAGGAGGCGGGCCACAAGCCGGGGGAGATCCGCGGCGGGATCAGCGTGACGGTGCCGATGAGCCGATTTGTGAGCCCCGGAACAAACCTGCGGCTGGGGATGGCCCACCTGGCCTTGTGGCTCGTGGGAATGACCGGGCTGATCTTCGGCGCGCGGAATTTGCAGGGCCACATCCAGGCGCGGCAGCGGGCGGAAGCGGAGCGCGAGCGGCTGATTGCGGAGTTGCAGGAGGCGCTGGCCAATGTGAAGACGCTGAGCGGGCTGATCCCGATCTGTGCCTCGTGCAAGAAGATCCGGGATGATCAAGGCTATTGGACCCAACTTGAGACCTACCTGCAAACAACACTCCAACGCGGAGTTCAGCCACGGCCTTTGCCTGGACTGCATGCGAAAGCTCTACCCGGACTTATCCGGGGAGGTGGAAGCGCGGCTGGCGCAATCGAAGCCTTCGCCGGAGCGGCCCGATGAGGAGCCACGCGGATCATTCGGGAAAAGCTCCAGCGGCGGCGGTGGCGACAGAGCGATTTGAAGCAGCGGGCGAAGAGCCGACTGGCTCAAAGCTTTGGCCCAAGGCGGGCTGGACCAGCGAAACCCTGGCAACGAATCCGCTGCTTGCACGCTGGTAGCAGGCTGAGGGGTGGCTGGCAGTGTCGGGGCCGGAGGGGGCTGAGGGATTGCTCATTCAGCGGGGCAGGGGCGGACCGCGCACTTGACAGATTACGCTGCCTGATGGACGTATTAGAAGAACAAGAAGAGAGATTTCGTTATGCTCAAGAAAATCCTCATAGCCCTCGCTGTGATCGTTGTCGGGTTTCTCGTAGTCGTTGCGATGCAGCCCTCTGAATTCCACGTCACGCGAACGGCGACGATCTCCGCGCCGCCGGCGGCGGTGTTTGCCCAGGTGAACGATCTCCACCGTTGGGAGGCATGGTCCCCGTGGGGAAAACTCGATCCGGCGATGAAGGAGACCTTCGCCGGCGCGCCCGCCGGAACCGGCGCGAGCTACACGTGGTCCGGCAACAACGAGGTGGGCGAAGGACGCATGACCATCACCGAGAGCCGTCCGAGCGAGCTCATCCAGCTCCAGCTTGAATTCGTCAGGCCCTTCGCCTCGACATGCACGGTCGAGTTCACCTTCAAGCCGGAAGGCGATCAGACCGCGGTGGCGTGGAGCATGGCCGGCAAGAACAATTTCATCGCCAAGGCGGTCGGCCTGTTCATGAACTGTGACAAGATGGTCGGCGGCCAGTTCGAGCAGGGCCTGGCGCAAATGAAATCGGTGGTGGAAACAACGAGCAAGAAATAGGAGCACTATGAACCACACCACGACACCGGACGCGGAGCTTCCATGCGGACGAAACCGCCGGACGCAAGGCAATCGCCCGCTATCTTCCCTCCATCGCACGAATCCTGATGGGGTTGATGTTCTTCGTCTTCGGGCTCAACGGCTTTCTGAATTTCATTCCCCCGCCCAAGACCATGCCCGAAGGGGCGGGCGCGTTCTTCGGAGCGCTGATGAAGACGGGCTACATGTTGCCGCTGATCGCGGGGACGCAGGTGATCGTCGGAGCATTGCTCTTGTCGAACCGCTTCGTGCCCCTGGCGCTTGCCCTGATCGCGCCGGTGATCGTGAACATCGTCGCGTTCCACGCCTTCCTCGAACCCTCAGGGTCGGTTATGGCCGGGGTGGTTCTGGTGCTGGAGCTCTATCTGGCCTGGGCGTACCGAAAGGCGTACCTCCCCATGCTCGCCATGCGGGTGAAACCGGGCGCGCCGAAGAATTGATTCGAACGGAATGAAACGATGAAGACCACATCTCTGCTTTAGCTTAACTTCAGCCTTCTCCTAATATGAGCGCAATACGATTACTGGTTGGCACCCGCAAGGGCGCGTTCGTCTTAACCTCGGACGGCAAGCGCCAGCAGTGGGATATCAGCGGGCCCCACTTTGCGGGCTGGGAGAGTTTATCACCTCAAGGGCTCGCCCGTTGACCCGAACCGGCTGTTTGCGTCGCAGTCCAGCGGCTGGTTCGGGCAGGTTATCCAGCGCTCCAACGACGGTGGCAAGACGTGGGAGCCGGGCGGCAACGAATTCAAGTACGCCGGCACCCCGGGCACCCACCTGTGGTATGACGGCACGCCGCACCCCTGGGAGTTCAAGCGCGTCTGGCATCTCGAACCGTCGCTGACCGATCCCGACACCGTCTATGCCGGGGTGGAAGACGCCGCCTTGTTCCGCTCGGCGGACGGCGGCCGCACGTGGCAGGAGCTTCCCGGGCTGCGCGGCCACCCGTCCGGGCCGAAATGGCAGCCCGGCGCGGGCGGGATGTGCCTGCACACGATCATCCTGGATCCGAGCAACCCCAAGCGGATGTTCATCGCGATCTCGGCCGCGGGTGTGTTCCGCACCGACGACGCCGGCGAGACGTGGCGGCCGATGAACCGCGGCCTGCGGTCCGATTTCATGCCCGACCCGACCGCCGAGGTCGGCCACTGCGTTCACCGCATCGCGATGCACCGTTCCCGTCCGGGTGTGCTGTTCATGCAGAAGCACTGGGACGTGATGCGCAGCGACGACGCCGGGGAGTCCTGGAAGGAGGTCAGCGGCAGCTTGCCGAGCGACTTCGGCTTCCCGATCCACGTGCACGCGCACGAGCCGGAGACCATTTACGTCGTTCCGATCAAGAGCGACTCGGAGCACTATCCCGCCCGAGGGAAAGCTGCGCGTTTACCGCAGCCGGACGGGCGGAAACGAGTGGGAAGCGCTTACCAACGGGCTGCCGCAACGCGACTGCTACGTCAATGTGCTGCGCGGCGCGATGACCGTTGACTCGCTCGAGCCGTGCGGCGTGTATTTCGGGACCACCGGCGGGCAGGTTTACGCCTCGGCCGACGCCGGCGACAAATGGGAGCCCATCGTCCGGGATCTTCCGGCCGTGCTCTCGGTCGAAGCCCAGACGCTGCCATGATCCGAGTCGTGCTCCCGGCACATCTGCGGACGCTCGCGCAGCCTCGACGGCGAGGTGACGCTGCAGGTTGACGGCCCGGTTACGCAGCGCTCGGTCCTCGACGCGGTCGAGGCCCGCTATCCGATGCTGCGCGGGACGATGCGCGATCACGTCACGCAAAAGCGCCGGGCCTTCGTAAGGTTCTTCGCCTGCGGGGAGGATCTCTCCAACGAACAGCCGGACACTCTGCTGCCCGAGGCAGTCGCGACGGGGGCCGAGCCCTTTCTGGTCGTGGGAGCCATTGCCGGAGGTTAGGGGTTAGGGCCCGGAACGGATGGATGCCCGACTCACTTCTGGCGGTACTTGCTGAGCACCCACCGCAGGGCGGCCTCCTCGCCGAAGGTCTTCAAACGGTCGGTGTAAGCCGATCCAGTCCTGATCGGCCATCGTTTGCCGGAAAGGCTCGGACTGGGGAACCAGTTCCTTGAGCGCCGCCTTTTGTTGAGCGACCTGGTTGAGTCGATCCCGCACGGTTTGTCCGCTGTCGCCGTAGGGGCTGTTGGGATCCATCGCGTTGAGGGCCAAAGTCTCCATGGCGAAGCCAAGGAACTGATCAATCGTCGGCTGGCCGGGTCCTCCGGTTTCGTAACGCCGGCCCAGATGCGCGGCCATTTGCAGGGCCGCCTGCGCGGAGGCCTCGTCGCCCGCCCGCCGGTAGGATTTCGCCAGGTCAACCATGTCGTAGGCCAATTGTTTCAGGTCCCCGCGATCCGGCATGAGCTCCAATTGCTCCGGACCGAGCGCTTTGGCCTCGGCTGCCGAGTAACCCGCCGTAGAGATAGGCTTCTTCGTTGTCCGACATGCGGTCCACGAAGTAATCGTGAACCTGCGGTTTGCCGTAGGCGGCGATGAGTTCCTGCACGGCTTGATCCGTCTGCCCGGCTTTGAAGTAATTGCGCGCCAGGAGGTAATTGGGGAGCGCGTTTTCCGGGGCGGACTGTTTGAAGGCCTCCAGCCACTGGCGCCGAGCTTCCGGCGAGGCGTCCTCTCTGGATGCGGCCTCTAATGCCACTTGCGGGTCATTGGGATATTTCTGCGTCGCTTCCGTCAGCAGCGCCACGTCGCCCGTGGTGCGATAGGCGGCCAGGAGACTGGCCGCATTGCGCCCATGCGCTTTGAGGTAAGGCTCGACTTGTTTGGCCGTCAATTGCACCCCGTCTTTGATCCGGCTAAACAGGTTGGTAGGCCGCAACTCCTCAGGCGGGGCGGCGGGCGGAGCGGTGACCTGTATGGGCGGTGCAGGGAGGCGCAGCGCGAGTTTGGCTGACGAAGCCGCAAGTCGTTTCACGGCGTTATCTCGCTGTTGCTGCAACTGCAGGATTTGTTCGGCCAACGGGGCTTGCTGTTGCTGGAGGGTCTGGACCTGGTCGCGCAGGCGCGAGGCCTGGCGGGCTTCGTAAACGGCTGTGCCGACGGCGGCGACGATCATTGCGGTGATTAGAGTCTTTTTCAGCGCGGTCATGACAATGGCATTAGTGGCGGTAGCACTGAGCGTGGTGGCGAGATCGGTTCCGACGAGGGCGGCGGACGAGTTCGGCGAAGGCATCATCAAAGTGTTGCCGGGTGCAACGCGCAAGTAATTGAAGGTCCGTGTCGCTCACCCTCAGGAGTATATAGCCACCTCGGCAAAACCGGACCAGAAAACAATCGCAACGGACTGGGCAGGACTCCCGGCGCATGTGCCAGAAAAGCCGCTGCCACCAGCCGAAGAGAATGGAGGATGGCGGAGAGGGGGTGGAACAGCCCCCGTTCGTCCGGCGTGTCAATTGAGGCTCGAATCCTGGCAAAGGGCAGAGACAGCGTGGGGCAAGTCAGCGGCAAACCCGGCCGTGATTGAGGTGACAACTGTGGAACCTACAATTAGACCGACGGACCTGACAGGCTTTCGCCTCAAACGGCCATGCGCGGGGAGAGCAGCCTAGACGAGTACACAACCACCCACCGCTGCAAGAGTATTCATCTGCCCTGTCGGCGGGAGTTCAAAATGAGACTTGTTGTGGGAACAAAATGAGACTGGCTCAGAGCGAGAATTTTCCCAGGATATCGGGCCAGCGGTTGAGCGGGGGTTGGGGTGGCTGGGAGACGACCCAGAACTGGCTTTGGGGATGGTGAATGAGGGTAACGGTACGCCGAGCGGTGGCACTGATTGGCCAACTGCGACCGAGGAAGTCGATCTGGTGGTCGGCGTTGACGCGTCGGCCGAGGTGGAGGGCGAGATGGAGATCCAACAGGCTGGGGTCGGGACAAGGACGCAGAACGGTGCGCTGCTCTGCCTGGGCCTTGGCGCAGGCGTCGTCTGGGGATAGCCCCGTGGTGCGGCAGACGGTGCGATTTTGGCGGGCCAGTTCGCGGGCCAGCAGTTCCTGTGCAGGGGCGTAAGCGGTGATTTTCTCGTAGGCCAAAAGGGTGACGATGCGTTTTTGGAAGGTGCCAAAGCGGCGTTCGATTTTGCCTTTGGCCTGCGGGCTGGGGGCGACCAGATGGGAGACGCCCAGGGCGGTGAGGGCGCGTTGGAACTCGGAGCGGGGATCGCGGCCATCGGCCGTGGACTCATGGCCGAACAAGGCCAAGCCATCGGTGTAAAAAGCTACGGGGATGCCGTGGAGGGTAAAAGCGCGGCGGAGGTGCTGGAAGTGGTGCCAAGTGGTGTCGGTGGGAACAAAGATGGCGGCCAGGAGTTCGCGCGAGTGGTCATCCACCGTCAGCAGGAGGGTTTGCTTATCGGCGGCGGGCCACCACTGGTGGATGGAGGAGTCATGCTGCCACAGTTCACCCACACGGGCCCGTTCCCAGCGGCGGCGGGGCTTGGGGGTGGGCGTGGGGGCACTGACCAGGATCGGGAAGTGATGGCGGGCGTAAGCGGCGACGGATTTACGGTCGCGTTGGAAGGCGAAACGGGTGGCTAGTTCGTCGGCGACGAGTTGATAGTTGGGCGGTCGTTGGAGCGGCAGGAAGGCTTGCAGGAACTGCTGGACCTCGGCGGGCCAGTCGGGGCGATGGTCGCCGCCAGAGAGGTGGAGGGTGAAAGCGGCCGGTTGTTGAAGCCAGGCGGCTCGCAAGCGAAAGAGGTGAGCCCGACTGACACTCAGGAGTTGGGCGGCGGTGTCAGGGTCGAGCTCGCCACGGTTGAATGCGTCCAGGGTTTGGTGGAGGAACTGTGAGGTAAGACGGTGGGCTAGTTGATGTTTTGCAAGCGACCATTGAGCACGGAAGCCGCCCGCAGGGCCAGGCTTTTCGTCGGCCTCCGCTACGCTCCGGCCTCCTCAAAGCCTGGCCCTGCGGGCGAAGGATTCCTGCCCTCCTGGGAAGGACGGCACCCCAGTCTCATTTTGTTCCCCCAAGCGGTCTCATTTTGTTCCCGCCCCAACA
>CAVUEM010000041.1:0-5853 GCA_963740475.1 uncultured Alphaproteobacteria bacterium
CTCCCTGTCATCCGTCGGCGTAATGGAGCCACTCGGGTTTCGGCATAAAGGAGCCAGCCGATTTTCGGCGTAATGGAGCCACTGGATTTTCGGCATATAGGAGCCAGTGGCCGGATGGGGGAGGCAGGCATCTCGGATTGACGCGGTGCCGCTAGCCTCCCGGGCTTTTGCCCGGGAGGAGAAGCGGTGGGCCGCAGGAGATTCGAGATGTTCCAGTACCGCCAAGTCCTGGTGCGCATGCGCCAGGGCGACACCGATCGGGAGATCGCCCGCGCCGGGCTGATGGGCCGGCCCAAGGCCGCCCGCCTGCGCTCGCTTGCCGCCGACCAAGGCTGGCTCGAGCCCGAAGCGCCGCTGCCCGAGGACGCGGCGATCGCCGCGGTCGTGGGCGCCGCCCGACGCGCCCGGTCCACCATTTCCACCGTCGAGCCGTATCGGGCGCTCATCGAGCGCTGGGCAGCGAGCGAGGTCTCGGGGGTGGTGATCCACGCCGTCCTGTGTCGCGAGCACGGCTACCGCGGCAGCGCCTCCTCGGTCTACCGGATGCTCACGCACATCGGCGCGAGTCGGCCACCGGAGGCGACCGTCCGGCTGAACTTCGCCCCCGCGGAGGCCGCCCAGGTCGACTACGGCGCCGGTCCGATCCTCGTCGACCCGGCGGTGGGCGAGCACCGACGCACCTGGTGCTTCGTAATGACGCTTGCCTGGTCGCGCCACCAGTACGTGGAATTCGTCTGGGACCAGACGGTGGCGACCTGGCTCGGGTGTCACCGCCGCGCCTTCGAGTGGTTCGGCGCCGTCCCCGCACGACTCATCATCGATAACCCCAAGTGCGCGATCACCCGCGCCTGCATTCACGACCCGCTGGTGCAGCGCGCCTATGCCGAGTGCGCCGAGGGCTACGGCTTCCGCATCGATCCGTGTCCGCCCGCCGATCCGCAGAAGAAGGGCATCGTCGAAGCCGGGCGTGAAGTACGTGAAGGGCAACTTCCTCCCGCTTCGCGAATTCCGCGACCTCGCCGACTTGAACGCCCAGGCACGGACCTGGGTGATGGAGGAAGCCGGGGTACGCGTCCACGGGACGACGCGCGAGCAGCCGCTGGATCGCTTCGCCGTCGAGCGCCCGCTGCTGCGGCCGTTGCCGCCGATCGCCCCGGATCTGGGGACATGGCATCACGTCGTCGTGCACCGCGACTGCCACGTCCAGTTCGACCGGCGGCTGTACTCGGTGCCCTTCGCTCTGGTCGGCAAGCGCCTGTGGCTGCGTGCGACCGATTCGTTCGTCGCGATCTACGAGGACTATCGCCTCGTCGCCAATCATCTGCGCGCCCGCAAGCTCGGCGAGCGGCTCACCGTGACGGCGCATCTGCCGCCCGAGGCGCAGGCCTTCTTCGCCCGCGATCGGCGCTGGTGTGTCGCCCGAGCGGCCGAGATCGGCCCGGCGACCGCCGAGCTCGTCGAGCGCCTGCTCGGCGATCGGATCGTCGAGCGCCTGCGCGGCGCTCAAGGGGTGCTGCGGCTTGCCGAGACCTACACCCCGGCACGGCTGGAAGCCGCTTGCGTGCGCGCGCTCTATCACGCCAGTCCCTTCTTCCGCACCGTGAAGACGATCCTCAAGGGCGGCTACGACGCCGAGCCGCTGCCAAGCAGCGGCCAGCCGAGCTCCGCCTACGCCACCGGCGCGCGCTTCGTGCGCGATGCCGATCAGTTGTTCAACCCCGAGTCGCACCACTGACCCCGAAGGAGACCTCGTGATGAATCCCGTTCCCGAACTCGCGCCCTACCTCAAGCAGCTGCGCCTCTCCGGCATTCTCGATTCGCTGGAGGCCCGTAACCGCCAGGCCCTCGATTCCAAGCTCGCCTACACCGAGTTCCTCGCACTCCTCATCCAGGACGAGGTCGCCCGGCGCGAGCAGAAGAAGTTCGCCCTGCGACTGCGACGAGCGGCCTTCCGCGCCTCCAAGACCCTCGAGCAGTTCGACTTCGAGCGCCTGCCGCAACTGAACCGCACCCTCGTCCATGAGCTGGCCACCGGGCGCTATCTCGCCGATCGCATCCCCGTGCTCATCGTCGGGCCCTGCGGCACCGGCAAGAGTCCCATCTCGCCCAGGCCCTCGGCCACTGCGCCGTGCGCCAGGGCACCGACGTCGTCTTCACCACCTGCGCAAGCCTCACCGCGAGTTTGAACGCCGCACGCGCGATCGGCGCCTACGACAGGAAGCTCGCCGCGCTCGCCCGCGTGCCGCTCCTGATCGTCGACGACTTCGGCCTGAAACCGCTTAGACCGCCTGCAGACGAGGATCTGCACGATCTCATCGCCGAGCGCTACGAGACGGCCGCGACCATCGTCACCTCCAACCTCGACTTCGCCGAGTGGGATCAGGCCTTCCCCGCAAATCGCCTGCTCGCCTCGGCAACGCTCGATCGGTTGCGCCACAACGCCTACTGCCTCGTCCTCGACGGCCAGTCCTACCGTGCCCCGAAGCTCGGGCCGGCGACGAGCCAAGGCGAAGGTTGCGAACGGCGGCAAAGCCGCGCATTCTTGACCCCGCCGGGATGCCCGTTTCCCCCACCGAAAACTGGCTCCAATATGCCGAAAAACCCCGGCTCCATTACGGCGAAAGGTGACACTCCCAACGCTCTTGACCAACCACCGGCTCCTCCCCGCCCACCCCGGGCAAGGACACCCTAACCGGCGCACTGCTGTCGCCGCCCTGCAGGGCGGCAACAGCAGTCACTTCAGCTTCGATTCTCCCCTGCACTTTCCACCTCCGTCGTTAAGGGGTGGGGAGATTTCAATTGTCCTAAGTGGGGAGTTTCGGATTGACCGTGACAGTCAGCGCAACGCCGAATCTCGATCTCGATCCATCCGCTCGCCTGTTCCGGCGCGCGCTTGCTCTCTGCGCGTCGCGACCTCCTCGTCGAGGTCGCGGGCGCTTCGATCACGCTGACGGGCAGGAGAGCCCCGGGAGTCCGAACCAGCGCCCGGGATGCTTGGTGCTTAGCGATCCACTTGCGCACCAGGTTCGTATTGAACCCGTGCGCCAGAGCAACTGCCGACACCGAGGCGCCCGGAACCAGGCACTTCTCGACGACGGCGCGCTTGTGGGCTTCGCTGAAGAAGCGCTTGCCGTTGCGGCTGACCCGCAACGGCTCAACGGGTACTCTACGGTTCTCGCGTTTCATGGTGTCCACTACCATTCGTAGTGGACACTATCGTCAGGGTCGCAGACTCAACCGGGAAGGACGGCCCAGACCGGACGCTTACATGCGTTCGCCTGGACATGGGTTACCTCCATCACGCCTCGCGGCGATGCTAAGGCCTGTCCACTGAATCCTGGGAACTCCAGTGGCGCGTCACATTTATTGTGCCCCGGGCATGCGGGAGGCGGATCGAGACCGCAAGCGAGCGTCGCCAATTTGCGCGCGTGACGCTTGGTGAGACCCTGGCGATCGCAGTTTTCCTCGATACCCAACTCCCATGAGAAGAAAAATGAAAAACATCAGCGTCGTCAGTTTATATGCTGACTCAGTAACGTTGTATAGCAGAAACACTATCAAGGTCGCCATCTGAAGCCGGCCGTAATCGAAGGTGGAGCGATGACGCAGCGACTCCCGCGCCTTGTGAAAAGTACTAACTAATAGTCCACCTAAGAGGAATAGCCCGGCTATGCCTAACTCCAAATAGATTTCCAGATAGCCATTGTGGGCCTCGTTAACCTTGTATTCCCCAACAAATCGATCCAGCCTCTCCCCCAACCAAAAACTGTCGTAACCGACGCCAAACCAAGGATTTGTCTGCAAGTTCAGAAGCTCCTCCCATAAGGGGGTTCGCATCGTCAACGTGGCGTTGCGCCCAAGACCCGCCACCACAGTCTCGACTAAATTCGTCGACATGCCAACAGCCACAAGTGCGCAGACAGCCAAAATCGCCAAAACGCCAAGGTATCGGATCCTGCTATGAAAGACACGCAGACCGAGAGCTAAGATAACGCACGAACCAACCCCGAAATGAAAGTAAAGACGTGGCGCTCTTGGATTGCACTAACAACCAAAGCGAAAGAAGAAGGAGTAGAACACTAACCGATAGATTGAGTCTCTTGCCGCGGAAGTTCTTACCATGCCACGTCGTGATGAGGTCCCAAAATAGGAACAATGCGGCGATTAGACACATGCGACCAAGTCCGTTCTTGTTAACACCCACCCCTATGAGAGACAGCTCTCCTGTCCAATAGTCATACTCCACTCCGAGTTCTCTGTAGTACTTGATTAATAGTACGGACGTTGGAATTAGTACATACGCACATCGTCTCACTAGTGTCGTCACAGCCGCAATCGGGTCGGCTTCCGATACGACTACCAGAACAATCATCACGGCACCCAATGCCCTGATCCACCGCCTTAGTGCTACTTCCGGAAAATCTGACCAAAGTATGCTGATGCCGCAATACAGGAGCAATGCAATCAACCATCTGTTTTCTCTAAAAAACGAGCTCCAACGCACCCCTCTCCTGAGTAAAGTGAATGCCGCAAGAGTCATGAGAAATAAAGCGACGTTTCTGTCTATGGGGCTACCGCTTTCAACGTCCGCGCTTAAGGCAAGTGAGTTCGAGGGATCGAGCCACGCAGATACAGGCCTTGAGGCGAGTATGGCCAGCCAAGCAAATGGAATCCAAAGCGCGACAGAAACGTTCAGCTTTCGTTGGAAATCGATAGTCAGAATACCGACGATTGCTAGTCCAATAAGTAAGAGAGCAGTTCGTGGATCCATTCTGATTGTCAGATGTTATGCGCTTCACCCAGCTCTAGCAGGCTGTTGAAATTCGATTCTGCAACGTCGTGAGCGAGTGCAAGTTGCCTATTTTTTGAGCAAACCACGCGCTTTTTGCACAAGATTTAGGCAACTTCAGACGCATGAGAGATACCCGGTTTCGTTTTTCAACAGCCTGCTAGAGTTAGTGCAACATGCTTTCTGTAAATTTGGGATGAACGATTTTACGAATTGCCGCTGGCCGAAGCGATGAGGGCGCGCAGCGCCCGAAGAGCACAGGCCGGCGGCAATTCGCGGCGCCGCGATCGGGGCGTGCGGCGTCTGGCGGTTCCATCGAGGCATCATAGCTCTTGACCTCAAAGGAACCATCGGCATGGCTCAACGTGTAGAACATAATCCGCTGCAAGATGCATTGGCTGCATTGCTCACCCAAGGACTCGACGGCGCCGGCGAAGCGCTGCGCATTCTGGTCGACGAAGCCAGCAAGATCGAGCGCAGCCACTTTCTCAACGCGCAGCCGCACGAGCGCAGCCCCGAGCGGCACGACTACGCCAACGGCTTCAAGCCCAAGACGGTCATGACGCGCATGGGCGAGCTCACCTTCGCCGTCCCGCAAGTGCGCGAGGGCGGCTTCTATCCCAGCGCGCTGGAGAAGGGCTCGCGTACCGACCAGGCCCTGAACCTGATGATGGCCGAGATGTACGTGCAAGGGGTCTCCACCCGCAAGGTGATCGAGGTGCTGCAACGGCTGGTGGGGCCGGAGGTGTCGATTTCCTCGACCCAGGTCAGCCGGGCGAGCACGCGGCTCGATGTGGGTCTTGCCGCCTGGCGGGAGCGGCCTCTGGGGCCGACGCCGTACGTGCTGCTCGACGCCCGCTATGAGCGAGTGCGCGAGGAGGGTCAGATCGTCGATTGCGCGGTTCTGGTGGCCGTCGGTGTCAGCGCCGATGGCAAACGCCGCGTCCTGGGCGTATCGGTGGCCCTGTCTGAAGCCGAGGTGCACTGGCGCACGTTCCTCGACAGCCTGATCCGGCGCGGGCTGACCGGGGTGAAACTGATCGTCTCCGACGATCATGCGGGCT
>CAVUEM010000042.1:0-20617 GCA_963740475.1 uncultured Alphaproteobacteria bacterium
CTAATCTGAGGGTCGCAGGTTCAAATCCTGCCGGGGTCGCCAAAATACCGTTGACCGGGCATTGCCGGCCATCGCTCACTATCCGTTTCAAGGCGCCGGCATCCGGTGTGGGATGCCGGCGAGAGTCCTACAGCTCCGACAGCGCGTCTCGGTCGCCGGACGCGGCTTTGCCATCTCACCAGTGCGGGTCATGGCCGCGCGGAAAGCAATCATTTGGGGCAGCATTGGCGGATATCCTCCAGTGGGCTCGAGCGCGCCGATCGCGCTCTTCGAAACGCGACGTGATAAGCGCCGGTCGGTGGCCGCGCTGTCACGCGAGGGACATTGGATCGTAATCCAGGGCAGGGCTCTTTTCAGGCAGGCGCCTCGACCCGTCGAAATGCGCGCTCGTGTGAGGAATGCCACAGCGCGGATCCGAGAGAGACCTCAAGATCGCTCCAGCATCGGACATGCGGTGCGTGAGCAAAGCAAAATCAGCAGGAACCGGACAATGACATTCTCGAGCAAAATCATCACCTTGAGCGCAATATCCACCGTTCTCGCCCTCACCACCGGCGCGGCCGTGGCTGCCGATACCGTCTCCCTCACGATGAAGCCGCTGCATGGCATCAGCTTCGACGCCGGCGCGGAGCGCGCGGTCAGCTACTTCACCAGCACCGGCGCGCACTGCAAGCTCGTGCTGACGCTGGCGGAACAGCCCCGCTCCAACGACAGCTTCTCATCGACCCGCTTCGAGGCCACCGTGGGGGCCGGCCAAGTGACCCAAATCAATTCCGCCCAGGGCAACTCGGTCAATTTCGCTTGTGCGGCGGACGCCCAATCGATGACCGCCAAGATCGCGCGACAGGTCGCCGCCGCCGAGATCGAGTAAGGCGGCGCAGCGAATCCCGTCAGTAGAGGTGGTGATCTGCGCTTCCCGCAGACGCCCTCGCTCCGGGCAATCGTACTTCACGGCGAGGAAGGGGTCCGCTCTCTCCTCGATGATAGGCAAAAAGAGAGACCAGCCAAGACCGACAGAACTCCGTCACGGCGATGCCGGCGACACTATGTGAGCTTCAGCAGGGTGCGCTCGAGAGTTGTCCGCTAATTGCGGGACAGCTCGTCGGGCAGCACGCTGTTCCAGATCTGTTGGAACGGACCTGGCGTATACGCTTCCAACCGAGGTACATGCATGCACGTGCGTTTCTGGGGAACACGAGGGTCCTTGCCAAAGCCGGGACCTGATACCCTGCGTTTTGGCGGTAATACCTCGTGTGTCGAGGTGCGCACGCTCGCCGGCACGCTCATCATCATCGACTGCGGAAGCGGTCTCCATGGTTTGGGACAGGCGCTTGCGGCTGCCGGCAAGGCCGGAAACCGAGGGCACATTCTCATAAGTCACACGCATTGGGACCACATCCAGGGCATACCCTTCTTTGCGCCGTTCTTCAGAGAAGAGAACGAGTGGGACATTTATGCTCCCAAGGGCCTAGGCGTTTCCGTGCAAGCGACCCTCGCCGGGCAAATGCAGTACGCCTATTTTCCAGTTCGATTGGATCAGCTCGGCGCCAAGATCCGCTACCACGAGCTCACCGAAGGCGAATTTCGCATCGACGACGTCACCATCAAGACCCGGTACATGAACCATACCGCTCTGACCCTCGGCTTCCGCTTGGAGGCCGACGGCGCAGCGATCGTCTATGCGTCCGACCATGAGCCATTCCAGCGCCATCTCGCTTCGGGCAAAGGCGAAATCGAGGGTCAGGACCGGGAGCATTGCGGATTTCTTGCCGGCGCGGACCTGGTCATCCACGACGCGCAATTCATGTTGAGCGAGTATGCCGACAAGGTCGGATGGGGCCACAGTACGGTCGACTACGCGGTCGCGATGTGCCGGGAGGCGGGAGTATCGCGGCTCGCGCTGACGCATCACGATCCACAGAGGACCGACGCGGCCATCGACGAGATCGTGAGGAAGGCGCGCGAAGCTCAGCGCGGCATGACGCCTGAGCTCGGCATATTTGCCGCGGCCGAAGGGCAAGCGATCGAGGTCAAGGGCGGCGCTGCGGCGCCGTCACTGCCGCTGCGCAACGAAGGCCCGCTCGCCGATACGCCGGCATTGGCCAATCCATTGATCCTGATGGCCGTGACGAATCCTGTCGCCGCCGATACGCTTCGGGAAGCAGCGCAGGCGGACGAGATCGCAGTCGTCGAAACGTGCGGCGTCGACGAGGCGCTTGCAGCCTCGAGATCGCTCCAGCCCTCGCTGATCGTACTCGAATGGTCGGCGACGGCCGCCGGCGCTCTCAAGCTTCGCGCGGAAGCCGAGGCCTTGCGGAGCGAGCGCGGCGATGACGTGCCGATCATCGTCGTCGCCGACGAGGAGGGGGCGCAGGCGGGGAGCAAATTGCCGGTTTCGGGCTGGCTTATCAGGCCATTTTCCACCGCCTACGCGCGAACCCGCATTCGAGCTTCTCTGCTCCGGACCGCCTGCCATTGGGAACGGGCCATGACGGCGCCCGACGAGGAGCAGCGTCTCGCCGTCCTGCACGGCCTCAGCATCCTCGATACGCCGCCCGAGGAGCGGTTCGATCAGATCACGCGTCTCGCCGCATCGAGCCTCAAGGTGCCAATAGCGCTCGTGAGCCTCGTCGACCGCGAGCGCCAGTGGTTCAAATCGGCGTTTGGGCTCGACGTCGCCGAAACGTCGCGCGAGAGCTCGTTCTGCTCCCATGCCGTCTCCTCACGAGAGGTCCTCGTGGTGCCGGACACGTTTCATGATCCCCGGTTCTCCGACAACCCGTTGGTCACCCAGGAACCGCGAATCCGCTTTTATGCCGGCTGCCCGATATTTGTCGGCGAAAGCTGCGTCGGCACGGTGTGTGTCCTGGACCGCCGTCCGCGCCAGATCGACGCCGATGCACTGAGCCTCTTGCGCTACTTCGCGACACTGGTTGAGATGCAGCTGAGTGGATCACAGGGTCCGGGTGAAAAGCCCTGACCATGCGATGGCGTGATTCTCAGGGCCCACCGATCGACTTGAGATAGTTGATGATTTTCTTGCGTTCGGCGGGATCAAGTACGGGCGGATAGTTCATATTCGTGCTCGTGGAAATGGCCGCGGGATTGGCGATGAACAGGTCGAGCGTCGCTTCGTCCCACGTCAAGTCGCCAAGACTGCCCGAATAGCCCCTGTAGCCTTCGACCTTCCCGGCCTTTGCGCCGAAGATCCCGGCGAGAGAGGGCCCGAGCCGGTTATCCCCTTTCCTGAACGAATGGCATGTGCGGCAGTGCGTATTGTAGGCGATCTTTTCATCGTCGTCGCCGGCGGTCGCAGGATGCGAGCAGCCGACTATGGCCAACACCATGATGAGTACGGTTAACCGGGACATGCGCCTCCGAAGGTTTGCGCGAAAAGAGGAGGGGCGAGGGACCGCCCCTCGAGGCGGCAGGAGGAAGGTCGTTGTCGCGGTCCTGCGATCACTCGGTGCCGCCGGCGGCGACTAGGTCGACAGGCTTGACGGTCATCGCGTGGGCCCCGTCGAGGCACGCGAACTCGAACGTCTTGCCGCTGCCCGGAACGTATCGGGTCGCCTTGCCGGCTGCGATCGCGGCCTCGAACCTGGTCGCCGCGAAAGTGCCGCCCTCGTCCCAGTTCGGCTCTTGCGCTCGCGTCACGACGAGCTTGCATTGGCCTTTGTCGGCGAGGAAATAGCTGACCGCGCGATCGGCTCCGACATCGAAGCTGACGCCCTCTAGCGGTTTCATCTTGAGTACGGCTGTCTCGGCCTGAGCGGCTCCGGCATTGGTCGAAGCGAGCACGCCGGCCAGAACAGCGGCGGCAGCGATGGCTTTCGTCGGGGTCATGGTAGGCCTCCTTGTGATCCTCGGTTAGGGTTCCTTCGTCCCTGCATCGCTCTCCAGATCGCTCCGGCCCGATGCCATGGTTAGGATCATGAAGGCTTCCTCGCTCGGGGGCTGTGGGATTTGCCACACGAGCGATGATCGGCGTCACTTCCTTTCAAAGGCAAATGCCAACACGAATGCTAAGTTCAAGCCTAGGCTGGCATTTGGGCTGCTGGCGTCGCGATTTGAGAGCTGCTATTTAGCCAATGGGCGCCTGACAAATGACTTTGCGCGCACCGGATCATCGCGAATGCAAATGCCCTTAGCTGGGCCAAACCGCAATCACTTTAGAGCGGTTTATCCTCGGCAAGGGGACTGTGGCTTTTTACACAGTCTCGCTCGAGGCCAATGTAATATTCTGAAGCTCTGTTGAATGATGCGTCCGATGCAAATTCAATGACCGCGCTGAAGCACCTGTTCAGGGCCTTCTCCGTCACGTGCGTCATCGCTCTAGCGACGCTCTGGTTCTGGAAGTAGCTCACCGCCTGCTTGGGGCAGTTGAGCAGGATGTGCCGACCGGGAGCCGCTCCTCGGCCCGATATCGGCTTCATGGACTTGACGACAGGCGCGGGCTCTTCCGGGCCGCCAGCCGCTGCCGGGCGGGTGGTTTGACGACCGCGCAGAGCAGAGGTGATGAGCGTGAAAGGGCTCGATCAGGTCACGAATTATGCGGCCGAAAATCGCAGAGCAGTCGTTCAAATTCACTTATTTGTGCCTCGAGGCGAGCATTCGCCCCCTCGTCCGAACTCCGATCGGAGGTTCGGGCATGCCCGGGAGGCGCCGTTCGGCCTATAATTGAATTCAGAGCAGAATGTCCAGGGGCATAAGCCATGACACGGTCCAGCGCAGAGCCGGTTTCTCAATCTCTCGAGCGTATCGGTATCTTTTCGGGGCTCGCTTCCAACAGTCTGGCTCAGCTGCAGAAGCGTTGCGCGTGGCGCCGTTACGAGCCGGGCGAGACGATCGTCGATCATCTCGATGCCTCCAACGACGTCTTTTTCATTGTCTCGGGCGAGGCGCGGGCTAGCCTTTACTCGGTCTCGGGGAAGGCCGTGACCTTCACCGATCTCGGTCCGGGGGAAATGTTCGGGGAGATCGCGGCGATCGACGGCGGAACCCGATCGGCGCGCATCGAGGCGCGCACGAGCTGCGTCGTTGCCGCGATGCCCGCCTCCGTGTTTCGGGAAGTCCTGCAGAGCCAGCCCTCCGTGACGCAGGCCCTGCTGCACCAAATCGTCGGCAGGATTCGCGTGCTCACGACGCGCATCTATGAGTTCAGCGCGCTTGCGGTCAGCAACCGCATCCAGGCGGAGGTCTTGCGCCTCGCAATGTTGGCGCCGAGGGAGGGCAACAGCGCTCGCATCGAGACGGCGCCGACCCATGCCGAAATCGCAAGCCGGGTGAGCACGCACCGCGAGGCCGTCACGCGCGAGCTCAATCGCCTTTCGCGCCTCGGCGTCATCGAGCAGCAGGGACGCACCCTGCTCGTGAAAGACGTGGAGCGCCTCGGTGAAATGGTTCATGACGCGACAGGGGAATAGAGGGTGCCGGCTTTGGACTAACTCTTCCGGTCGAAGAGGGCCGTAAGCCGCTCGCCCGATGGGATCACGAGCGGAGAAGCACCGTTGCGCTCATCTGCCGCGGACCGTCACGCGAGGCCCGCTTTCCCCGAGGACTGAGCCTCGCTTGAGCGCTCTCCCCTTTCATTCCGTCAGCGTCCCTCATCCTCGACGAGGGCGGCGGCGCCGGCCCCGCGCTCGAACTGCGGAGCCCCCTCCGGGATCTCGTAGTAATCCGACTTGCTGGCGACAAAGATATGCGCGCCGATGCGAACCTCGGTCGGAGGGTCCAGGGTTCCAGCGAGCACGGCGATCCGCGTTCCATCCGCAGGCTTCCAGAACAGGCTCGATCCGCACACACTGCAAAATCCTCGCTCGGCGTGAGCCGATGCGGCGTACCACTTGAGCTGCCCAGTGCCTGTGCTCAACTTGAAATTGCTCGCGGCGACCGCGGTCGCGGCAACCGCGTATCCCGTCCACTGCGCACACTGGCGACAATGGCAAACGATCACGTCGCGAAGCGGTGGTGAAAGCTCGAAACGGATCGCACCGCATAGGCAGCGCCCCGTCAGCGGCTTTTGTGCCATGGCGTCGTCTCCCTCGCTGTGCGAGAACTCCAACCCGCAAATTCAACGGGCACAATGAATCGGAGTGAGCCCCGTGAAGCTTCTCGTGTTTCAACATATCGCGTGCGAGCATCCCGGCATACTGCGCTCGTTCCTGCGCGAGGACGGCGTCGCGTGGGATGCGGTCGAGCTCAACGCGGGCGAGGCGATCCCGGCGCTCGAGGCCTACGACGCACTCTGGGTCATGGGCGGGCCGATGGATGTTTGGGACGTGGAGGACTGTCCCTGGATGATCGAGGAGAAGCGCGCCATTCGCCGCTGGGTGCGCGACCTCGACCGGCCCTTCCTAGGCCTTTGTCTCGGCCATCAGTTGCTCGCGGATGCGCTCGGCGGCACGTGCGGTCCCCAGCGGCCGCCGGAAATCGGCGTTCTCGACATCGAGCTCACGCCGGAGGGAGCCGCCGACCCGCTGATGCGCGGCCTGCCCCCGTCTTTCAAGGCCCTGCAATGGCACTCGGTCGCCGTGGCGCAGCCCCCGGACGGTGCCGTGATCCTGTCCGGATCTCCGGTGTGCCGCTGCCAGGCGTTGCGCGTCGGGACGGGTGCCTGGGGCGTGCAGTATCACGTCGAGATCGAGGAGACGACCATTCCTGAATGGGGCTTAGTGCCAGCCTATGCCGAGGCGCTCGACCGCACGCACGGCGCCGGCGGCCTCGATCGCATGGCCGAGGCGGCACGCCCGCACATGGCCGACTTCGCCGCCAACGCCAGGACCCTCTACCGCAATTTCATGGCGCTGGCCCGCAGCTAGCCCATGATCGGGCGCGTCACTCACCGGCTCTGGGCGCCGATGAGATCGTTGCGCGCCTTTTCCATGTGGCGGACCATGGTCTCGGCCGCAGCCTGAGCGTCGCGCGTCTGGATGGCGCGCACCACGGCCGCATGCTGCGTGTTGTAGGCCCGCATGTTCTCCTGCGTGATGATCTTCTGGCGCATCTGCGCCCACAAGGCATGGGTCCGGATCACATTGATCTGCTCGTAAAGCCAAACGAGCAGCGGGTTCGACGTGGCGGACGCAATCGCGAGGTGGAACTGCTCGTCGGCCGCCGAGTAACGCTCTCCATCGTTGCTCTCCTCGGCCGCCTGCAGCTCCCTGACGAGGCTCTGCAGTTTCTCGAGGTCGACGGCCCTGGCATGGAGCACGGCAAGGCGCGCCATCTGCGGCTCGATCGCGGCGCGCACCTCGATCAGCTCGAGCGGGCTCGTTCGCTCTGCGATGTCGTGCTCGCTGGCTCCGGCCTGGTAGCTCACGTACGTGCCGCTGCCGGCGCGCCGCTGCACGAGCTTTTGGTCCTCCAGCATGGCGAGCGCCTTGCGCACGGTCGTGCGCGAGGCATCATAGGATTCCGCCAGCTGCCGCTCGGTGGGGAGCTGTTGACCAAACGTATAGATGCTCGACGTGATCGCCCGCTCGAGATCGCGTGCAATGTTCGAGGCCCCGCGCGGGGGAATGCCTGCGAGCGGCGCGTCGGTGGAGACTTGGTTGGGCATGCGGCCTCCCTGCTGTCCGCTGAACCACGCACCGTGGCCCGAGAAAATCCTAGCGGGCGAAATGCTGTCAGATAATAATACCAATTATAGCCCACTTTATAGGTTTGGCACAGTCATTGTCTTATGATAGTTTCTTTACGGCGGTATGACCACCTAAATTGGTCTCATGTGGTATAGGAGTTGCATGTCCCGTCGGGCAACTTCGAGCTTGAGAGCGTCGGCAACGGCCTTTGGCGCCCGCGCACCGTACGCCGGCAGTCACTTGGAAGCCAGGTCTCGGTCAGGCATCTCGGCCGTATGCAGACTGAACCCTGCGCGCCGGCCAAAGCGAAATTCGCCACATCAGCGCGACCCTTCTTCGCCGCCATGCATCAGAGATCGATGCATGGCGGTTTTCGGTTGCGCGGTTAAATCAAACCCACCTTGGGGGAGCACCAGATGACCACGTACGCAAGTTCGATCGATCAGCCTGGCACGCTGCACCGGGCCATCGACTGGCGCGGCGCATTCTGGGTGGCGAGCGGCGTTCCCGCGCTCGTGCTGTTCTCGATCGGCGGCATTGCCGGAACCGCGGGCAAGCTCGCCTTTGTCGTCTGGACGATCTCCATGATCATGGGGTTCCTCCAGTCCTTCACCTATGCCGAGATCGCCGGCCTCTTCCCGAACAAATCCGGCGGCGCCTCGATCTATGGGGCGACGGCCTGGCTGCGATATTCGAAGCTGATCGCGCCGCTGTCGGTGTGGTGCAACTGGTTTGCCTGGTCGCCCGTCCTCTCGCTCGGCTGCGCGATTGCGGCTGGCTATATTCTGAACGCCATCGCGCCGATCCCGGCCTTTACGGAGAGCTCGCCTGAGGTCGTCGCCTGGCTCGCCGATCCGGCCAATGCCGGTAAGGCGGCGACGGACGCGATTGCGGCGATCACCGCACTCCATACGCCAGCCCTGCAGTCGTTCAATGCCTATAGCGTCGCGGTTCCGGGCCTCGGCACGCTGAACTTCAACTCGTCCTTCTTCATTGGCGCCTTGATCATGTTGATCGTGTTCGCCATCCAGCATCGCGGCATCCTCGGCACCGCTAACGCCCAGAAGTGGATCGGCCTCATCGTCATCATTCCGATGCTGATCGTCGGCATCGTGCCGCTGTTCAATGGCGGCTTCAACGCGGCGAACGTCGCCGGTCCCTACTGGCCGGGCGTCGGTGACAACGTGGGCTGGACGCTCTTCTTCGGCGGCCTCTTCATCGCGGCGTGGTCGACCTACGGGTTCGAGACGGCCGTGTGCTACACGCGCGAGTTCCGCGATCCCAAGAACGACACCTTCAAGGCCATCTTCTATTCCGGCTTGCTCTGCCTCCTGCTTTTTATTCTGGTGCCGTTCACCTTCCAGGGCGTGCTCGGCGTCGAGGGCATGAAGGATCCCGGGATCGTCGCGGGCACCGGTGTGGCCGACGCCATGGCCAACATGGTCGCGGGCGGAAGCATCCTCATCAAGGAAATCTTCGTCGCGCTCATGATCCTCGCGCTCGTGCTTGCGATCATGACGGCGATGGCAGGCTCCTCGCGCACCCTCTACCAGGGCTCCGTCGATGGCTGGCTGCCGCGCTACCTCAGCCATACCAACTCGCACGGCGCTCCGACCCGCGCCATGTGGACCGATCTCGTGTTCAACCTGTTCCTGCTCGCGATCGCATCCGACGCGGCCGGCTACTACTTCATCCTTGCCGTGTCGAACGTCGGCTATATCATCTTCAACTTCCTGAACCTCAATGCGGGCTGGATGCACCGCGTTGACAGCGGTCACATCGAGCGTCCCTACCGGGCACCAACGTGGCTGATCGGGCTCAACACAATTCTCGCCTTCGTCAACGCGCTCTTCATGGGAGCCGGCGCAAAGGTCTGGGGTTATTCCAACGCACTCTGGGTCGGCTTTGCCTTTGCCGCACTCATCATCCCGGTGTTTGCCTTCCGGCACTACTTCCAGGATAAGGGGCAATTTCCGGCAGGCGCGCTCGAGGAGCTTGGCCTCAAGGGCCAGGATCTGGGCGAGCGGAAGGCCGGCATGTTGCCTTACCTGACGCTGGCTGCGGGCCTCGCCGTGGTGCTGATCGCGAACTGGCTCTTCCAGATGCCCGCCTGATGCCGGTCAATGTGAGACATGCACGACGACGGCAATCTATGGTGAAGGGCTGCGGCTGTCCGGCCGCACCCCTTTTTCTGTCGCTCCTAAAGTCTTGACGTCAAAAGCAGAAGCAGACGAGGACGAACATGGCGGGTCGAGTTGCGATCATCGGTGCGGGTCCAAGCGGGCTTGCGGCGCTGCGCGCCTTCGAGAGCGCGCGAAGGAAGGGAGCCGATATTCCCGATCTCGTGTGCTACGAGCGCCAGAGCGACTACGGTGGCATCTGGAACTACACTTGGCGGACGGGGACGGACGAATACGGCGAGCCCGTGCACGGGAGCATGTACCGGTATCTCTGGTCGAACGGTCCCAAGGAGTGCCTGGAGTTCGCCGACTACTCGTTCGAGGAGCACTTCGGGCGTCCGATCCCGTCCTATCCGCCGCGCGCCGTCCTGCACGACTACATCAAGGGCCGCATCGAGAAGAGCGGGGTGACGCAATACATCAAGCTAAACACGGCCGTGCGCTGGGTCTCCTACAACGAGGCAACCGGCAAGTTCTCCGTAACCGTCAAAGACCTCAAGTCGGACGAGACCTCGACGTCCGAGTTCGACTATGTGATCGCCGCGAGCGGGCATTTTTCCACGCCCAACGTGCCCGAGTTCGAAGGCATCCGGACCTTCCCGGGGCGCGTCTTGCACTCGCATGACTTTCGCTCGGCCGACGAGTTTGCGGGAAAGCGCGTCCTTTGCGTGGGTGCGAGCTATTCGTCGGAGGACATCGGCATCCAGTGCCTTAAGTATGGCGCCAAGTCGGTGACCTTCTGCTGGCGCACGAGGCCAATGGGCTTCAAGTGGCCGGCGGGATGCAAGGAGGTGCCGAATCTGACGAAGGTCGAGGGCAGCCGCGTCTTCTACGGCGATGGTTCGTCCGAAGAGCTCGACGCCATCATATTGTGCACTGGGTACCTGCACTATCACCCGTTTATCGAGGACTCTTTGCGCTTGAAGTCGCGCAACCGGCTTTACCCGCCGAACCTCTACAAGGGCATTTTCTGGTGGGGCAATCCGAAGCTCATGTATATCGGCATGCAGGACCAGTACTACACCTTCAACATGTTCGACGCGCAAGCGTGGTACGCGCGCGACGTGATCCTGGGCCGTATCAGGCTGCCGTCGGTCGAGGAGCAGGCCGCCGACATCGTCAAGTGGGTGGCGATGGAGGAGGCGGTCAGCAACCCGTTCGAAGCCATCGACTTTCAGACGGAGTACACGCGCGATCTTATCGCGCCGACTGACTATCCGAGGCTCAACGTCGACGAGGTGGCGCGCCTGTTCAAGGAGTGGGAGCACCACAAGGCCGAGAATATCCTGACCTATCGCGACAGGTCCTATCCTTCGACGCTTACCGGCACCATTGCGCCGAAGCATCACACGACCTGGATGAAGGCCCTCGACGATTCGCTCGAAGCTTTCCTTGCGAACAAGCCGGGCGCCACCTAGTTCACGAAGAATAGGGCGCCGGCTATTCGGGCGCGAGGCCAAGGCCTATGATGGCATTGAGCCGCGCCGGTGAGACGCGAGGCATCTGGACCGGGCCATGGACAAGCCAACTGCCGCTCCGGCGGAGAAGCCCAGAATTATCGTGCCGGGCACGCCAACGCTCGAGCCGGGCGTCGAGCGCTATGTGCTCAAGGGCGGCGGTACCGCCGTCTATGCCCTCGACCGCGACGACACACTGGAGATTGCAACTCTCGAGGGCTCGCAGCCCGTCGAGATCATCGCCTTCGGGCAATCCGGCAAAAGCGACCTCGCGGCGCTAGGCCTCAAGGGCCGCGCCAAACCGTCCGGCATTCAGAAGATTCTTGCCGGCGACAGCGATGACGCCGCCCGCGTCCGCTTCGGCCTCTTCCGCCGCAACCTCGATATCGGGCGGGCGCAGGCCGCCAAGATCTTCGGCCCCGACGCGCCGGCGGGGGAGATGCTGAGGCTCAAGGCCGAGCGCAGCGCCGTCGTCGTGCTCGGTGCGCCGGCCGAGCCGATGACGGTCTGGGATCAGTCGCCGGCGAGCGATGTGCTGGTCTTCATTCGCCGCGCGAGAAATGTGCCGGCCGGAGAGGCGCGCTGGCCGGAGCCGCTCGCCGAGCCGAGGATCGAGATCCTCATCGAAATCTCCAGCGCCGAGAGCTTCGAGGCGTTCGAGGGCGAGTACATCCAGATCGTCGATCTGGCCGGGCGGCAGTGCTCCGACTTTCTCGCCTTCCACCGCCGGGCGCTCGACAAGGGCACGGTGCTGGGGCTCGATTCGACGACCACGCGGTCGGTGCTTGGCAGCGCCTACCCGAAGCCCGGCCTCTACTCGAAGTTCTTCGACCGCGACCGCAATCCCCTCGTCGAGGTCATCCAGGACACGGTGGGCCGCCACGACACGTTCGGCCTCGCCTGCACGCGCCGCACCTACGAGGACCAAGGCTACTTCGGCCATGCCAACTGCTCGGACAACTTCAATCGCGCGCTCGAGGCCTACGAGGTCGGCCAATACCGCGGCTGGCCGGCGATCAACTTCTTCTACAACACCAACGTCGACGCCAATAACAACATCTGGTTCGACGAGCCGTGGTCTCGTCCCGGCGATTACGTGCTGATGCGCGCGCTGACCGATCTCGTGTGCGGCACGTCCGCGTGCCCGGACGACATCGACCCGGCCAACGGCTGGCGGCTCTCCGAGATCTTGGTTCGGGTCTATCCGAAAGAGGCCTTCTTCAAGCGCGCGATTGGATTCCGCATGACACCCGACGCACCCCTTCAGCTCACGCGTGAGACGGGCTTCCACCCGCGCACGTCCGCGCTTACCCGGTCGTTCGGCGAGTATCGCGGCTACTGGGTTCCCCACTCCTACGCGAAGGGCGGCGCCATCGACGAGTACTGGGTCTGCCGCGAGCGCGCCGTGATCATGGACCTGAGCCCGCTCCGAAAGCTCGAGATCCTTGGCCCCGACAGCGAGCAGTTCCTGCAGGGCCTCTTTCCGCGCGACATCCGCAAGCTCGCTGTGGGCCAGATCTTCTACACGGCCATCTGCTACGAGCACGGCGGCATGATCGACGACGGCACGCTGTTCCGGCTCGGCGAGAACAACTTCCGCTGGATCGGCGGCGACGACGCTAGCCTCATCTGGATCAAGGAGCAGGCCGCCAAGAGCGGGGCCAAGGTTCTGCTCAAGACGGCGAGCGACCAGATCCATAACGTCGCGGTGCAGGGGCCGAAGTGTCGGGACATTCTGAAGAGCATCCTGTGGACGGCGCCCGCGCGCCCCACGATCGAGGAGCTCGGCCTCTTCCGCTTCACGATCGGCCGCTTCGGCGGCTACGACGGCATTCCCGTGCTCGTCTCGCGCACGGGCTACACTGGCGAGCTCGGCTACGAGGTCTTCTGCCACCCGAAGGACGCCCCCGCCGTCTGGGACGCGATCATGGAGGCGGGCAAACCGCACGGCATCGCGCCGCTCGGCTTCGAGGCGCTCGACATGGTGCGCATCGAGGCCGGCCTCGTGTTCGGGGGCTACGAGTTCAATTCCACGACCGACCCGTTCGAGGCCGGGATCGGCTTCACCGTACCGTCGAAGAAGGAGGAGGGCTACATCGGCAAGGCCGCGATCGAGCGCCGCCGCGCCAATCCGGCGCGAAAGCTCGTCGGCCTCGAGATCAAGGGCAACGAGAAGGCGGCCCACGGCGACCCGGTGTTCATCGGGCGCGCCAATATCGGCGTCGTGACCAGCTCGATGCGCTCGCCGCTCCTCAAGAAGACGATCGCGCTCGCGCGCCTCGACGTGGCGCATGCCGAGATCGGCGCCGCCGTCGAGATCGGCAAGCTCGACAAGCAGCAAAAGCGGTTGAAGGCGACCGTCGTGCGCTTCCCGTTCTACGATCCCGACAAGACGCGCGTGAAGGCGTGAGGCTTTTCAGACCCTCAGTATTTACTCTTGGTCGGGTTCGCGCGTTAGCCCACGTTGAGTCCGTGTTTCCGTCTGGACTTCTGGTGGACCCATTGCGGGCCGCAGGTTCAATTCACGTCAGAGGAAATCACAAGTATCGAAGAGTACCTCTTCGGCGAATGAACACCCTCAACGTCTGCCACAAACTCCAGCATGAACCCCACATTGTCTAGGAAAAGGCGAGGTGCGGAGTCGACATTTATCTCCGTCGCCCTGGACAGAGTTCGATGTTATGTCACGTTGTCATGGCCGTGCGGAATAACAATTGTGAAGGCGGCCACATCGTTTTTTGTGGCTAGCCAAGCTTCCGGTACTCCCTCCCGGAAGCATGCCTATCCCCCCGATGGGCTTGGCTAGGGCGCTCGGCTTTCCCCCCGAGGGCCGGGCGCCCTTTCTCCATGACAGCAGATCGATTTTAGTTTTCAGAAATTCGCCCTGTCGCGCAGGCGGTACCAGGTCTCGACGACCGGAACGAGAAGCTTGGCGACGGGCTGGGCCGGAAAGCTCGGGAAGGCAAGGTCGTCGAATGCCGTGCGGCCCTCCGGGTCGCCGAGCACCTTCAGCGCGATCTTGTGCCCGAAGTAGGTCGCGCGCGACACGCCCGCGTTCCCGCAATATCCGAGCGCGTAGTGGAGGCCGCCGCTGGTGCGGCCGATGTGCGGCACGCCGTCGTAGGTCTGGCCGATGAGGCCATCCCAGGCGTGCGTGATCGGCACCTCCCTGAGTTCGGGGAAGACGTGCAGCATGTCGCGCGCGAGATGGGCGAAGGCGTGGGGCGACGTCGCAGGCGCGAGCCGGCCGACGCGCCCGCCCCATAGGATGCGCCGCTCGGCGGGTGCGGCGCGGAAGTAGGAGAAGACACGAAGGGTATTGCCGTAGACGCGTCCCTTGGGGAGCAACTTGGCGAGCAGCGGGGCCTGAACCTCACCGGTCGCAATGATGGCCGAGCCGACCGGCACGACGCGCCGCCCGAGCTCCGGGACTAGCGCGCCTGTGTGGCCGTTCGTGGCGATGATGACGTCGCGGGCGACGATGTCCCCTGCCGCCGTCGACAGGCGAAAGCCTTCTCCACGGCGGGAGATGGACCTGACCTCGGCATGGGCCACGACCCTTCCGCCCGCCTCCGCGATGCGCCGCATCAGTCCGGCATGATAGAGGCCCGGGTGCAGCGAGGCGTCGTTGGGCAGGACGAGTCCGCCGAAGAACACGTCCGAGCCGATCTCCTGGTGCAGTTCGGAGCGTGGAACCATGAAGCTCTCGAGGCCGGCGAGGCGGCTGAGCTCCTCCATGTCGCGCGCCATCATCTCGTAGTGCTCGGGGCGCATCGCGCCGCGGAAGCGTCCGCAACGTGTGAAGTGGCAGTCGATCCGCTCGCTCGCGATGACGTGCTCGATGTAGTCGAGAATGCGCAGCCCTTCGCGCAAGAGCTCGGCGGCCTTGGCTGCGCCCCCATGGCCTGCGAGCTTCTTCACGCTGAGCTTCTGGTTCCCGGTGCCGATCTGACCGCCGTTGCGCGTGCTCGCGCCGACGCCCGGGACCCCGCGCTCGAGCACGACGGCGCTGCGCCCGCGCCGCAATAAGGTGAGCGCCGCAGAAAGGCCGGTGAAACCGGAGCCGACGATCGCAATATCCGCTTCGCGCGGCAGCGGCGCGGCCAGCTCGCGTCGCGGCGGCGCCGCGTCCCACCAATATGGTTCAAATGCGATGCCGGAATTTGTGGTGACGCGCCCGCGCGCCAAGTCGCCGGCGCTGGGTGGCTCGATCAGCTCGCCGGTGCGCATGCGCTGCTCCCGGCGCAGGGAATCAGAACTTCGCGTAGGCGTTGCGCAATGCCACCAGCGGATGGTTCTCGCTCATCTGGAACTTGATGAGCAGCTCGCGGGCCAGCATGTCGCGATCCTGCTGATTGTCGGGCAGCTTCAAGTCCGCCGGGACTTGCACCCAGCCGTTGACGTTGCGGTCGAAGACGGCGGGCCGACCCTCCTCGTAGCCCATATGCACGTCCTCGAGCCAGTTGAGGTCGCTCCAGCCCATGGTCTCGATGTAGCCCTTTAGGAACGGGGTCAGCCGCTTGTAGTCGGGAAGCAGGTTCACGTCGTAGCGGTAGCCGATGTGTTGGCCTATCTGCTTCTCGCGCTCGGTCTCGACGCCGTCGCTCTTGATGAAATGGTCGACGTCCTTGGATGTCGTGGCGACGGCGACGGGCTTTCCGGGCTTGATATTGGCCATGGGCGTCGGCTCCTTCTCAGTAGCGCGTCATGTCGGGGCGGCCGACGGTGTGCTGCGTGCCGGCGAGCGGCACCATGGCCATGGCGGAGGCCTCCATGGTGAGGGCGGCCAAGTCCTCCGGCTCGAGCGAGTGGATGTTGGTCTTGCCGCAGGCGCGCGCCATCATCTGGCATTCCATGGTGAGCGTGTGCAGGAAATTGTAGACGCGCTCGGCCGCCTTGTCGGGATCGAGCCGCTTGCGGAGAATCGGGTCCTGGGTCGCGACACCGACCGGGCAGCGGCCCGTGTGGCAGTGATAGCAGTAGCCGGCCGGGACGCCGACCTCGCTCTCGTAGTCCGCCTCGGGAATGGCCTTGTTGCAGTTGAGCGCCATCAGCGAGGAGTGGCCGATCGCGACCGCGTCGGCGCCGAGCGCCAGCGCCTTGGCGATGTCGGAGCCGTTCCGGATGCCGCCCGCGTAGACGAGCGAGATCTCGCCCGACTTGCCGACGTCGTTCAGAGCCTTCCTCGCCTGGCGGATGGCGGCAATCCCGGGCACGCCGGTGTCCTCGGTCGCAAGGTGCGGGCCGGCGCCGGTGCTGCCTTCCATGCCGTCGATGTAGATCATATCGGGGCCGGTCTTGGCCGCCATGCGCACGTCGTCGTAGACGCGCGCCGCGCCGAGCTTGAGCTGGATCGGGATCTCCCAGTTCGTCGCCTCGCGGATCTCCTCGATCTTGAGGGCGAGGTCGTCGGGGCCGAGCCAGTCGGGATGGCGGGCGGGGGAGCGCTGGTCGATGCCGGCCGGGAGCGAGCGCATCTCGGCAACCTGGTCGGTCACCTTTTGGCCCATGAGGTGGCCGCCGAGGCCCACCTTGCAGCCCTGGCCGATGAAGAACTCGACCGCGTCGGCGAGACGGAGGTGGTGGGGGTTGAAGCCGTATCGGCTCTGGATGCATTGGTAGTACCACTTCGCCGAGTAGCGCCGCTCGTCGGGGATCATGCCGCCTTCGCCCGAGCACGTCGCGGAGCCCGCCATCGTCGCACCGCGGGCCAGCGCGATCTTGGCCTCATACGACAGCGCGCCGAAGCTCATGCCGGTGATGTAGACCGGAATGTCGAGCACGAGCGGCCGCTTGGCGCGCGGGCCCAGCACCGTCTTCGTGATGCACTTCTCGCGATAGCCCTCGATGACGAAGCGCGTCAGCGTGCCCGGCAGGAAGGTCAGGTCGTCCCAATGCGGGATCTTCTTGAAGAGCGAGAAGCCGCGCATGCGGTAGCGGCCGAGCTCCGACTTGATGTGGATGTCGTCGATGACCTCGGGCGTGAAGATGCGGCTGTGGCCGAGCAGCTGAGTGTTGCGCTGCTCTGGATTGAAGGCCTCGGGATCGCGGCCTTTGGCGGTCGCTGCTTTAGGTGCCATTGCCGTCATCCTCCTAGAGCACCAGCTTCTTTTCGGTCGGCTCGAGACTGTCGTAGTTCCAGAGCTGCTTTCCGGCGACGATCTTGGTCATCTTGCCGAGGTCCTTGGGCGGGTCGATCTCGTAGGCCTTGAGCTTGCGCTGGAGCCAGGCCACGTCGAGATCAGTCATCTCGCCCTCGACCGCGTCGACGCCGAGGCTCGCGATCTTGCCGCCGACGTAGATCGTGCCGTCGTACATGCTGTCGCCGAGGTTTGCCCCTGCGTCGCCCAGGATGACCATACGCCCGCGCTGCATCATGAAGCCCGAGAATGCGCCCGTCCGGCCGCCGATCAGGATCGTGCCGCCCTTCTGGTCGATGCCCGTCCGCGCGCCGACGTCGCCCTTGCAGACGAGGTCGCCGCCGCGGATAGCCGCGCCGAAGCAGGAGCCCGCGTTCTTCTCGATGACGACGGTGCCCGCCAGCATGTTTTCGGCGCAAGACCAGCCGACGCGGCCCTTGATATGGACGTTGGGGCCGTCGAGCAGGCCGCAGCCGAAGTAGCCGAGCGAGCCTTCGAAATAGAGCTTCACCCGGTTCAGGATGCCGACGCCGAGGGAATGCTTCGCGCCGGGATTGTGCACGACGATCGTGCCGTTGCCCTCGCTCATCAGCTTGCGGATGTGCGCGTTGATGGCGCGCGCGTCCATGCCGGCGGCATCGAACTCGGCACGCTTGTTGAAGTCGACCTCGTAGGCCCACGGATAGGTGAAGCGGTCGCTGCCAGCGGCGACGTCGAAGAAGCGCTGCTGCGTGCGGCCGGCGAGCTGCTCGGCGTGCATGCCCTGGGTGAGGGCCTTTTTCAGTTCCGCCATACGCGCACCTCTCCTTCATAGGGGTCGAACGTGTCGATCTCGCTCGGGAAGATGGAGCGGATCGCCACCTCCTCGCTGGCCAGCGCGATGAAGTCCTTGCCCTCGTAGAGCACCATGGGCTTGGCGGCCATCGTGTCCTTGGCCATGCCGAGACTGTCGGCTGTCGCCACGAGATAGGTGAACACGCCGTCGAGCTCCTCGATCGAGCGGCGCATGGCCTCCTCGAGCGTGTCGCCCTGGTCCATGCGCTCGGCAAGATAGACGGCGATCAGCTCGCTGTCGCAATTGGACATGAAGCGGCGCCCGCGCCGCTCGAGCTCACGCCGGTTGTTCCAGTAGTTGGTCAATTGCCCGTTGTGGACGACGGCCACGTCGCTGAACGGGTAGGCCCAATAGGGGTGCGCCGAGCGGATATCGACGTCCAACTCGGTCGCCATGCGCGTATGGCCGAGGGCGTGCGTGCCCTTGAAGCCGTGCAGCTTGTACTGATCGGCGACGGTCTTGGCGTCGCCGAGGTCCTTCACCAGCTCGAGGCCATGGCCGATCGAGAGCAGCTCGACCGCCTCGATATCCTCGAGATAGTCAACGAGCTTCTTCAGCTCGCCGGAATACTCGATGACGTACTTGTTGGCGTAGCCGGTCGAGTCTTCCTTTTCGACGATCTTGGCACCGAGCTCGGCCAGCCGGTGATCGACCTCGGCGCGCCGCTCCTTGATCAGCTCGCGGATCTTGAAGCCGTGGCGAAGCTCCTCCTGCTCGGCGACCTTGAAGCGCAGGATGTAGGTGTTCTTGCCGCCAGCCTTGCCGTAGAGAGCATAGCCCGTCGAATCCGGGCCGCGGTGCTTCAGCGATTGCAGCATCGACGTCATTTCCTCGCCGATATCGCCGGTTCGACCGCGATGAATGAGGCCAGCAATTCCACACATGGGGAGTTCTCCTTAATGTCGTCTCGTCTCGCGCGCCGGGGCCGGATGGCGGCCAAAGCTGTCCCAAGTCCCGCGAGGGAGATGGCTCTTACATCGGCGGGCAGCAAAGCCCGTCGCAATCAATTCAGGCCGCTACGGCAGGCAATCGAGGTAGCGCGCAACGTCCCACTCGGTAACTTGGGCATTGAACCTGGCCCACTCGTCGCCCTTGTAGTGCGTGAAGACCCGGTACATCTCGTCCGGCATGGCCTTCTTGATCACAGGGTCGTCGTCGAGCCGCTCGAGGGCTTCGCCTAGCGTCAAGGGCAGCTTCTTGACGGCTTTGCCTTCCTTCATGGCTTGATAAATGTTGCGGCTCTCCGGCTCGCCCGGATCGAGCTTGCGCGTGAGGCCGTCGTCGAACGCCATCAGCAGGGCAGACGCCAGGAGGTAGGGATTCACCATGCTGTCGACCGCGCGGTACTCGAAGCGGCCAGGCGCCGAGACGCGCAGTCCGCAGGTGCGGTTCTGGTAGCCCCAATCGGCGTAGACCGGCGCCCAGAAGCCCTGATCCCACAGCCGGCGATAGGAGTTGACGGTCGAGCAGCCGATCGCGGTCAGCGCCGGCAGATGGTCGATCACGCCGCCGATGCAGTTGAGGCCGACGGGGCCGGGCTTCTTGGGGTGCGTCGAGCTGTCGGGCATGAAATAGTTGGTGCCGCCGTTGAGATAGGTGAAGTTGTTAGGCATGCCGGCGATCTCTTTCTGGCCGAGCGAATTGACGGCCTCCTGGCCGCCGCTCCAGAGCGAGATGTTGGTGTGGCAGCCGTTGGCGGAGACGCCCATGAACGGCTTCGACATGAAGCAGGCGATGAGACCATTCTCGCGCGCCACCTGCGAGCAGATCTGCCGGTAGGTCGCGAGGCGGTCGGCGGTGCGCAGCGCGTCGTCGAAGGTGAAATTGAGCTCGAGCTGGCCGGGCGCGTCCTCGTGGTCGCCCTGGATCATGTCGAGGCCCATCTGGTTCGCGTACTCGATCACCCGCATGAAGACGGGACGCAGGCTCTCGAACTGGTCGATGTGATAGCAGTAGGGCTTTGAGAAGCCGCCGTTCGGCCGGCCGAGCTCGTCCTTCTTGAGCCACATCATCTCCGGCTCGCACCCCATGCGCAGGTGCATGTTGTGCTTCTTCTGAAACTCGGCGTGATGGATGCGCAGGTTTCCGCGGCAGTCGGAGGAGAGGTGGCCGCCGCCCTTGTCGTCCTCCTCGCGGTTGCGGAAGCAGGTGCAGAAGACGCGGGCAACGCGCTTGTCCCAGGGCAGCTGGACGAAGGTCTCGGGATCGGGAATGCCGATGAGCTCGGAGGCCTCGGGACCGTAGCCGATGTACTGGCCGTGGCGATCGACGAAGAGGTTCGCAGTCGCGCCGTAGACGAGCTGGAAGCCCTTTTCGGCGGTGCGCTCCCAGTGGTCGGCCGGGATGCCCTTGCCGACGATGCGGCCCGTCACCGAGATGAACTGGTAGTAGATGTAGGTGATGCCGAGCTTGTTGATCTTCT
>CAVUEM010000043.1:0-236462 GCA_963740475.1 uncultured Alphaproteobacteria bacterium
GGCGGCGTGCAGGAGGAGGCACCGACCTTCGGCCTGCAAATCCTCATCACCCGCGACACTACCGAGCGCCCTGAGTGCATCGAGGCGGGCTTCGGCACGCTCGTCGGCTCGGACTTCGACGCCATCGTTTCCGGCGTCCGCCGCTTGACGGCGGGCGATCGTCCGCAGCTTCTGGCTGCCAAGAACCCCTTTGGTGCTGGCGATTCGTCGCAGCAGATCGCCGATCGTCTAGCCCTGAACGCGATCGAGGATTCGATCGGCGCACTTGAAGCTGCAGCAAGCAATATGCGTGAGCGTGCTTCCGCCGATTTCGTTCCGTCGCCGACATTGGCCGCCTGAACCGGAGCCCGATCGTCTAACCCTGGTCAGTCACTCGGCGTCGCGCGCCGCCGCATAAATAGGTGGCACCGATTTCAAGGAGAGATCTTATGTCTGAACTCAAGGCAGGCAACGTTGTGTGGAAGCGGCTGCGCAACGTGCTCGTCACCACCACCGCGCTGGCGGCTGTCGGCGGCGGAGTCGTCTATGCCTATTTAGGGGGTCGGATCCTGCTGGACGCCGATGGCGTGATCACCCAGAACCGGATCGCGGTCTCTGCGCCGTTCGACTCCCGCATCAAGCAGGTCTTTGTCCGTCCCGGCGATTTCGTCCGGGCCGGTCAGAAGATCGCCATGGTCGAAATCCCCCAGCATCGCCCGCACGCTCGCCGACCTCACGGTCGAGAAGGCGCGCATGATGGCGCGCATCGCGCAGCTTGAGGCCCGCAGCAACGTCGTGGCGGCGCTGCTGCCCATGGCCGAGGCCAACACCGAACAGGGCCAGTCGTTTCTCGACAGCCTGATGGCGGCGGGGGCGAAGGGCCTGGCGGTCGCTAAGTCGATTCAGGAGCTTTCCTCGTTGCAGATCTCGGCGGCGGAGCGTTCGCTCTCGCTCAAGTCCGAGACGACGGCGGTCGAGACCGAACTCCGGGGCACGCAGGCCGCGCTGGAGGAGATCAGCAAGACCTACGCCAGCATCAAAGAGACCTACGACAATGGTATCCTGACAGCTCCGGTCGATGGCTATATCGGCTCGCCGGTCGCCGCTGTCGGCGAGGTTCTATCGGGCAACAGCGCAAAGGTCGCCCATATTTACTCGGGCACCACTTTCGCCCTGGCCTACCTGCCGGAGAGCTACCTGTTCGATGTCGAAGAAGGCCAGAAGGTCGGCGTCAAGGTGCGCAGCGGGACCATCCCGGCCACCATCGAGAAGGTGCTGCCCGTCACCGAGGCTTTGCCGCCGGAGTTCCAGCTTCCCAACCGGGTGCGCGAGCGCGGCCAGTTGGTGCGCATCTCGCTGGAGGGCAACGGTCAGTTCGCCATGGACCAGAAGGTCCGCGTGACCTCGTGCCTGCGCTCAGACTGCAAGGACAGCCTGACCGAGTTGGTCAAAGCGGCCGGTCTGACGGGCATCGAGTTGGCTGCCAAGATCATCAGCAAGGCCCAGCTGATCATCGCCTCGATCGGCACGATCGGCGCCGACGCCGCCGTGGCCTCGACACTGCCAGAGCCGAGCACCCAAACCGTCGCTACTCAAGAACAAACCGTCGCTACTCAAGAAGAAGTAAACTGGCATGCGCTCAAAGACGCTTGGAAACGAAACATGGAACACATCCGCAATCGCCAGATCCCAGTAGTTGGTAGCCTTACGGTATTGAACGTATTTGCCAAAAAGAACGGCGTTTAGGACGCATATCCGCAGCGGGCACAGACTTGGAAAACGCAGATCCACACCAGAATAGCGGCGGCTATCATCGACGGAATGATCGCTCGCGGAAAAGGCTTGCGCGCCCCTGACGGCAATGGCTGTTGTTGTTCCGAGAGTATCGGAGGACTGTTGCTATGCCCATGCTGTCGGACAGTCACCGCAGGCCAAGCGCCGCAGGCGAAACGCTACGAAACGTGTGGCAAAGGCGGCCAAACGCAATCGAAGGGGCTTGGAGACACAAAACTAAGCCGAGATCAGAGGCTTCCGAGGTTTCGGCTTTGCCCCTCTGATTTGGGCGGCTCCGATGTCGCGAGCAGGGTGGCTATGGGTGGGTTTCGATGGACCACTTGGCCGAGCGATGCAACTCGTCGGAAATGGTGGTCCGTCCGCGACTTCAGCGGGGCGGCGGGAAGATTTCCCTGCTTCCCGGAGACGCCGCAAGGAGCAGGCGTTTGGACTCAGGGAGACAGTACGAGCACGCCTTTCCGACTTCGAACGGCACTGGCTGGGAAGCGGCAGGACATTAAAGTCCGGCGCTGCAAATCAAGATGGTTGCGAGCTCCCGCAACCACCGCCACCTGTCCAACGCAATGAGATCGCGCCGCAGTTTGATCAAAGCCCCGGGCGCAATGGCGTCTGGTGGGCGGCTCAACACTGGCGTTCTCTTGTGTCACCACTCCTCGTCCGCGGGGCATCGCCCGCCGAAGCCTGGCTCAGCCAAATCTCGCTAGATATCGCTGATCTGCGCGCCCATCTCGGCCGTGGCTTTTGCCGTCTGCTGGGCGAGCGACTTCACCTCCTGGGCGACGTATTGTGAGTTCGAATCACGCCCTTCTAACCGTCGCCCGTCAGCACCTACCGGACATGTGTGGACGACGCCCTTGTTGCAAGGGGAATCTGGCCTTCGGCTTGCGGTCGGGTGCAAGTCATGTGTCCGGCCTGTTCGCGCGGCATATGACCGCTGGCCCTGATGGTATCCGCAGACCGGGTCCCAATCAGATTGACGGGCTCGATGCCCGTGTCCGGTATCGGGTTCTCCCGACCTACAGTTCGACCGCCTCGCATCACTCCATCATCACCCTCGCAATTCGTTGGCCGCGTTCTGCCGGTTCCTCACGTGCTCATCGCCGAACCCTTCAAGCGGCAACCGCTAGCGCCGGCGCGGAATAGACCCCGCCCCTGCTCATGATCGCCCAGGCGATGCGCGCGGTCTTGTTGGCCACCGCGACTGCTACGACCTTGGCGGGCTTCCTGGCCAGCAGCTTGGCGATCCAGGGATGCTTCTCGGGATGGCGCCTGGCGTGCTGTATGACACTCGTCGCCCCGGCCACCAGGAGGCGCCGCAAGTAGCGATCGCCCTGCTTCGATATGCCCCCAAGCCGCTCTTTACCACCGCTCGAATTCTGCCTCGGCACGAGGCCGATCCAAGCGGCGAGGTCCCGGCCCGACTTGAACGCACTTGGGTCCGTGACGGTGGCGGCAAGCGCCGTGGCGCCGATCACGCCGATGCCGGGGATGCTCTCGAGCCGCCGGCTCATCTCGCTCGCCCGATGCTGGCTCTGGATGCAGCGGTCGAGATTGCCGATCTGCTGCTGCAAGGACGCGAGCAGGGCGATGATCGCCCGAAGCGCCTGCAGCATCGCGTCCGGAAGCGATTGCAGCGCGCCCTCCTCCGAGATCATCGCGATGAGCCTGGCGAGGCCGTCGCGGCCCTCTTGGGCAACAATGCCGAGCTCGGCCAGATGCGCCCGCAGCGCATTGATGAGCTGGGTCCGCTGGCCGATCAGCAAGTCGCGTGTCCGATGCACGCTCAAGGTGCCCTGCTGCACGACGGTCTTGACGGGGACGATCCGCATCGATGGCCGCGTCACCGCCTCGCAGATCGCGGCGGCATCGGCCGCATCGTTCTTCGAGCGCTTGACGTAGGCCTTGACGTAGCTCGGCGGGATCAGACGGACCGTATGCCCGAGCTTTGTCAGTTCGCGCGCCCAGTGGTGGGCCGTCGCGCACGCCTCCATGCCGACGAGGCAGGGTGGCATCTTGCCGAAGAACTCAAGCATCTGCTTGCGGCGCAGCTTCCGGACGAGGACAGCCTTGCCACAAGGATCAACTGCGTGGACTTGGAAAACGCTCTTGGCCAGATCGAGACCGATGGTGCTAACCTGCATGTGGACGACCCCCTCATGTGATTCGTTTCGCAACGATCACCCTATGGCACTCCGATGCCGGGAGCGGGCGTCGTCCACCCCATCAGATTGAGCGGCTGAGCAAGAATCTCAACCGTGGCGGCGATGTCCGGCTCGGGTCATGACCCGCCCATCATTTGACATGAGCAGCACGGCCGGTTTCCCCCAGTTGCTGACGATTAGGTGCGTCGCACGAACGGATGAGATGGGCCATGAGGCGACGCTAGTGACGAAAGCTGAGCTCGCAACGCGCGGCAGGAAAGAGAACGGGCGCTGGTCTCGGGGGAGAAGCCCAAGCGCCCTTGCCAAGCTCCCGGGGAAACAGTTGGCGCGAATTCTGGCTAGAACAGTTGGACAAAGCGCCTATCTATTTTGCGTTGACGGTTCTCTTTCCTATGAGCTCTTAGGCACCGAACAGAACAAGAAACAGCAGCTCGAACCGGTCATTAGCGTGTCAAAAAAGTGTAATCGAGGGCCCTTCGATCGGCGCACCAGAACGTAATCTGTGATCCTGCCAAAGTAGGGGGTTGGCATATTCTACGCCGTAGCCTATAGGGGCTGCACCGTAGCCATGAGGCGCTTCCACATTCTCGCTTAGCGCCGTCGATGGACGAGACGCATTGAGCCGCAGAGCATCAATCGCTGCCGGATCCTGGATGGCTGTGCCTCCCGGGCCGGTTACGGAAGAGGCTCGGATTAGAAGCCTCCCAAGCTGACAAACCACTGCTTCGACGCATACTGGGAGGTACGTCATGGAGCCCGAGTTTCACGCCGCATTGGTCACAGGTCTTTGCCCGCTCGAGGTGATGAAGCGGGCTGGGCGCCCGAAGCCGCTCCTTCGCTCTGCGCTCTTCTTCGGAGACGATGCCTCGAGGAACTACCGCGACCATTCGGTAAGGGCGCGCTTGGCAGGCCGATCGTGGAGCGCTCTTCGACGTCCTAGCGCGCGGCGCACGACCGAGTCGATGGTTTTAGCCCTCGATGATCGCAAGCTTGCGGAGATGGGGCTTACGCGTGATGCCGTGTACGCCAAAGTCCAGTGGTGAGGGTATCCTTGGATCTTAGGAGTGAAACTTGAGCAAGCCCATAGGTGTCCAACGCGCGTCGTCGGCCGAGGTCGCGCCATCCGCACGGCAGCCTGTGGGCTCAGTGGTACTCGATTGGGTCCGGCTCTCAACGCGTGCAGCTCCGAAACGCGACCAATTCGAAGTCTTTCGCGAGAATTTCAGCCAACACCTTTACGGGGCCGAGATCGAGAACCGCGCCGAGGGGGCCTTCGAAGGCGACATCGAGATCTTGAGAGCCGGGAACGTCGGCGTCTCGAGGATCGTCGCGGGGTCCTCCACTTACGCGCGCACGCGCCGTCACGTTTCAGATTCCGATGATGCGCTGACCCTATTCGTTGGGATCAGCGAAGGTCCGGCCATCGAACAGGCGGGAACCTCTCACAAGCTCCACCCCGGCAGCGGCTTCCTCTATCACGGAGCTATTCCGGCCGCAGGCGAGGCTTCTGCCCCGACGAACCTCTTCTGGGGTATCAAGGTGGCTAATGCACGCATCTCGAGCAGCTTGGCTCGCGGGGGCGCCCTCAAGCCGACCTCGGTACCCGCCGAGCTTCCCGCGATGCAGCTCATCACACAATACCTCAACTCCTACGCGACCGTTGCCGCCAGCCCGGATCCCAACGTGCGCGAGGCGTTCGGGACTCATCTTGTAGATCTCGTGATGCTGATCGTCGGCGCTGACCGCAACTCGCTCGAGCTCATCAAGGGCCGTGGACTTAAGGCCGCGAGAACCGAGGCGATACTAGGGGCGATCGCGCGGCATTTCACAGCCCCCAATCTCACCGCCGAGAAGATTGGGATCAATCTCGGCATCACGGGGCGTCAGGTGCACCGTCTGCTCGAGGAGACGACCAAGACGTTTTGCGAACACCTTCTCGAACGACGCCTCATCGAAGCGCATAAGCTGCTAACGGATCCTGCCTGCAGCAGGCTCAATGTGGCCGAGATAGCTCGCCGGGCCGGATTCAGCGACCGTACATATTTTCATCGGGTCTTCCGCATCCGGTTCGGCGGGACGCCCATGGACGTGCGCGCAGCCGCTGCGCGAGAGAATGCCAGGCGCTTTTGCACCGCCTTGCCCAAGGTGTGATCGGCAAAGAACTTGCCGCGGGCGGAAAATGGCTGACACCGGCACACCACTGAAGGTGGCGTGACAACCTCATCTTCTCTCACGAAAGATAACTACGCGGTCGCGGGCGCCTGTTGCCAGCAGCGACATCAGAGTGACCGCGCGCAACTCACGATCGGGCCCTTAAGGGCTGTAGAAGCCCCGCACATAACGACGATCGCTCTTCGGTACGGCGCTCGCTCGGTGAGCCGTGGTCACCTTGGGACGCCTGGCCGGGAAGAAACGCAGCAACCGTATGGTCAGAGGCGGTAGTCGAGGTGGCTTCCGACACGCGTCGCCTTTGTTCCCGAGGTAACAGACCGCTCGCACAATGAGCGCGTATGCGACGGCCGCGATCCATCAGAACTCAATTGCGCTTACCCATTCGAGCGCTTTGAGACGTGCTGCTCAGACTGCTCCCCTCGCTATCACGGGATGCGGCGGGTGGAGTTGAGGGTTCGATTGAATTGGAGACTGAGAAAATGAGTAAAGCAACATTGGGCTCTGTCATAAGAAACCTGACCGTCGAAACCTTTCTCTCCATGGGTCAGCCGGCGACTGCGCTCGAGCAGCTGAGAGCAATCCAGAGGCGTGGTGGCATTCACTCTGCCGACTATACGAACTCGCCGAGGCCATCGTCGCGGTCACTCGATTGCGTTGAACCGGCAAGGAACTGTGAGGAAGCCCATGAAGATCGGATATCTCAGCGCGTTGGTCTCGCCACTTACGGACACTACCATCACCCCTGCCTCGAGGAACCAACGCGACTGCTCGGTAAGGATGTCCTTGGCACGCCGATTTTGGAGCGCTTTAGCTGAGCTCGCAACGCGCGGCAGGAAAGAGAACGGGCGCTGGTCTCCGGGGAGAAGCCCAAGCGCCCTAGCCACGCCCCCGGGGAAACAGTTGGCGCGAATTCTGGCTAGAACAGTTGGACTGCCGGTGCGGGGTAACTTGCTGAAGCAAAGCCCTTAGAATGGGTGTTACTGGCTGCAAGCGATAAAAATCTTATCATGCGGCCCAACAAATATAATTGGCGATTGTCACCGGTAAGCACCTATTTGCGCGGGGCGGCAAACGAGGTGCCTGATGAAAATATTTGAGATGTACGTTTGGCTGACGAGACAAGTCAAGGTTCAGTCAGAGTACCGTCCCTCCGATCGGCTCTGGCTACTTCCTTGGCATGTTCCGGCATCCGGCTCAATTTCGGTCATCCGTGGTCGCAATCGATGAACAACGCGGTGCGAACGCTCGGCGCGTTGACCAAGGCGCTTGGCCGCTTGTTCCGGTCTATTCACCCCGCGCCTTCGGCAAGTTGTGAGGTCAGCGAGATGTCCGTCCATGTGCGCTGTGTGCACAGCCACAGTCCCGTCTCGCTCTGTTCCCTAGGTAACAGTCCAATTGGGTCATGATCGTGTATCCAGCCCGCCGCTATCCATCGATCACATGCGCAAGCGTCGCCTCGTTCACTGACGGGTCGACAAAATTGGAGACTGAGACATGAGCAAAGCGAAGTTCGGCTCCGTCATAAACAGTCTGACCGTCGAAGCCTTCATCGCCAGGGGCGATCTGGCAAGTGCGCGCGAGCAGCTCGAGACGCAGCGTCGTCATCGGGCCGGCTCGGCGGACTATACCAAACTCGCCGAGGCTATCGTCGCATTCGCTGGAATGCGTGCGACCGGCAGCTGAGACACGAACTCGACGTCGCCTTTCAAAGACGCTCGGCAAAAAAGATAGTGAGGAAGATCATGAGGATTGGATATCTCAGCGCATTTATCTCGCGACCAATCCTTGGGCTCGAGCTGTTCTCTCCGTGGCCCGCCATGCGCGAGGCTACTGGAGGACTACATCCCCGTCCCACCGAACAAACTCGTCTCGAGCTCCAAACAGAAATGAGCGAAGCCGACCCCAACGCCGGCGATCGCTAAAACAACCCGGAAAGGTTCAATCATGAGCAACAATTCAAATGCCCTCGGATCTAGGGCTAAGGACGCCATGTCCGCAAAGAGCTACTTGAAAGTGAGCGCTATCAGCATCGCACGCCGATTGTGGAAGGCTCATTGGGGCTATCAGGCCCGCTGCGCCACGGCCTCGATGCTTCATTCCCTTGATGACCATGGACTCGCAGACATCGGGCTTAATCGCGGT
Source organism: uncultured Alphaproteobacteria bacterium (assembly GCA_963740475.1). Classification (GTDB taxonomy): domain Bacteria; phylum Pseudomonadota; class Alphaproteobacteria; order Rhizobiales; family Hyphomicrobiaceae; genus Hyphomicrobium_C. Next base: position 8,250 of record CAVUEM010000043.1, read on the forward strand.
CAGATCGACTTGGTGTTGTTTGCTAGGGTCCGGCCACTTCCGCTCTGTCTACGCTCCGCCGGCACGGTCCAACGGTAACAAGATAACCGACAGCTGAATACTTCAGGGGCGCCGCCGGCGCACACTGGGGTGTGTTTGTTGCAACCAGTCCGCAGTCCGCGTCGCGCCTGCGGTTCGCACATTGGAGTGACCCCATGACGAGGTCAAAAAACTTCCCTGGATTGGGCCGCGTTGCGGCGATCCTCGCGGCCGGAAGCGTTCTGCTGCACGCCACGAATGGTGCCATCGCCATGCCCGGCCCCGGCCGCCAGATAGTCGTTGCACCTCATGGCACCAACAGCACGAACAATACGCCAGCTCCCGTAGATCGCCGTGCCGATGGAGGGATCGTGGGTTACCAGGCCGGCCCTACGAAGACGCTCCCCATCCTGCCGCCGACAGTTGCAATCAGCGGCAAGCACGCGACCGGTAGCTGAGGCAACCTTCTTTGCAATTGGCGGAGCACGAGACGACTTGAAACTTCGGAGACAATCATGAGTAAGCCAATAGCGATCCGATGCGCATCCTCGGCCGATCACGGCCGATTGCTAGCGATCCAGAACGCCGCGTTGCGCAAGTTTGCTGCGACCCACTACGACACTGCGATCATCGATGTAATCATTGGGGATGCCAGTCCGATGCTCGACGAGATGATTGCGCGCGACCGTTGCTTCGTCGCCGAGTGCGGCGGCATGCTCGTTGGCTGGGGAGGCTGGCATGCACGCGCGTCTGCGCGCGCCTGGCTCAACTCCAACCTTCGCTTCCCGCCACCCCACGCCGAAGTCAGGGCGCTCTATGTCGATCCGGCCTGGGTTGGCCGAGGATTTGGGCGGCGTCTCATGACGGAGATCGAGGGCGACATCATCGCCGGCGGTCACCGTCACGTCGATCTCATCGCAACCCTGAACGCAGTCGCATACTTCGAGCGGTCTGGATACCGGGGCGACAACGCTGGCGAGGCCAGGCTGAAACACCACGCCCCGTTCCGCTGGCTCGATATGAGCAAGACGTTGAGTTGAAGCGCAGCCGTGAAAGCGTGTGCATCCCGCACGCTTTTCTGCGGACCTAACATCAAAGCCAAGCTTCCGGCATCCCCACCGGAAGTATGTCCCCTCCCCCCGGGGCCTTGGCTAGGGCGCTCGGTCTTCTCCCCCCGGAGACCGGCGCCCTATTTCTTTCCAATCGCGCAGTGCGAACCCAGCTTTCTTCACCAACGTCTCCTCAGAGTCAGAAGCTGTAATCGCCGAGACTTGCGCTCGTCGTTCGCCTAGCCCTCGCCAGCGGACGAAACTCGCGACCATCGCTGGCGGCCGATAAGGACCACAAGCCGCAGTTCCCATTGGCATTGGCTCTCCCGCATCGCTGCCTGCGTGGTCCAAGTGTATTCCCCCATTTGGGGGATGGCTTCGGCCTCTTGTTCCACGTAGACCTTCCGCCAATTTCTGCACCGTAGAATAACGGGGGCCAAAGGAATGGACTACGGCGGGTCGACCCTGTCGATCCCGACAGTACCTGGCGGCTCGTCGGTTAGCGGAGGGTCCGCTTGTTGCTGAGGTAACAGGCTGCTCGCACTTCGATCGTGTATGAGACGGCCCGAGCCCGCTCGGCGAGCCGGCGCTATGCGGCCATCAGATAGAACCACCGCATCCGCACGTCTGAGGTGCCAAACAAGGCAAAGATGGAGATTGAGCCGGTGAGCGAGATAAAATTCAGCTCCGACCTAAGCAGGCTGACAATTGAAGCCTTCATCGCCAGAGTCGATGAGGCAATTGCGCGCGAGGACGGAGAGAGGCAGCATTGTTATGACGCCAGTTCCGGCGACTACGCAAAGCTCCCCGAGGCAATTGTTGCGTGTGCCTGCAGAAGCCGGCGCTGAAGATCGGATGCGTCAGCGCATTCGTGTCGCTACCAAGTCTTGAACCCAACTCCTCTCACCCTTCGGTTCTTGCCGTCGCACAAGCCAAAGTTGACGATCCTTGCGACCTTGCACCTTCTGGCGGAAGAGTGCTCGCTTTGGCCCATCTGTTCTAGCCGGAATTGGAACCAACTGAACCTGTCGCCGCAGCTCAAACCGTCCTATCAACCGCGCGACCACCCCCCAATGAGCTTATGGACTGAAGGCAGAACACTGAGGCGTGTGTGATGTGGAAAATTATCCTCGAAGAAGTTCGAGAAGTTATTCTTTTGACGTCAATTCTTGCCGGTCTATCGTTGGTAAGTTTGAGCGTTGCAATGGCCGCAGTGACAATGGCCGATAGCCAAACCCAAGACGTCGTAACTTTGTCCGCAACTAAAAAGATGAACACATGGCCGGTCGATGACTGAAGTTGGTCCGGTGTTCTCCCCCAGGGACCCGCATTGCCCGCGTGCGACGAGCCGGCAGGTCGGCTTGGGGCTATTCCCGGTCGTCCGGCCGTTCACGGAGCATGTCCGGTTTGAGGGCTGAATAGGCGTTCGCGGGCGCGCCTCTACTCTCGCGGGTCGATGCCCGCGCGGAAGTCCCCCGTCCCCCAATCGCTCAAGCACGCGCCTCGCGCGCCTCGCTCCTCTCGCCCCGCACGTGCCCATAATGGCGCGTAAGACCGGTCAGCGAGAGCTCCGTCATGAGGGATAGTTGGCGGCGCATTGTTTCGTTTGGCGAAACGACGTGATCGGTTCCGTGAGCGCGGCTTCGATCTGCGCACGGGCCGCATGCTGGGCTAAGGCCGGTATCCCTCTACTCTCGCGGGTCGATGCCCGGGCGGAAGTCCGCCGTGCCCCGTTGGCTGAAGCGCCCGTTTTGCGCGCCCACGGCACCCCCGCCCCGCACGAGCCCGTAGTGGCGCGCAAGACGGGTCAGGGCGAGTTGCAGCACAACCTTGCCCGATCGCTGCGGCCAGTTCGCCTGACGCTCCGTCTCCTCGATGCCGCGCGCGTGACAGCAGACGTCGATCAGGATTCCCGAGAGCTCGGGGCCGACGGCGCTCAGCGCCCTGCGGACGCGCTCGGCGGCCGCGACGACGCCATCCTGCAGCTCGACGCCGGCGCCGGGGGCCGCGCGGCGCCCCGAGCGCGTCCCCGCCGGGGCCGACCAGTCCGCGGTGACGCGCGGCGTCATCTGGGCAAACCAGAAGTCACGGGCGAGGCGCTCGCCGGCGTGAAGCTGCTCTTCGGAGATGAGGGCATTGCCTTCCTTGTCGCGCCGGCGAGCGGGCTCTCGGCGGGATTGAAGCTCGGACGCGCGCCCGACGTGCGCGAGCGCATTCGATTGCGAGCGCCGCGGCGAGTCGCGCTGCCGCTCCTGCGCTTGCCCCGGGGCAAGGACGGTGTGCTCATCGTGCCCCCGCTCAGGCGGCGCGATTGTGCGCGACAAGGGTCGGCAGCGCCCACTCGAGGAGCTCAACCGCCCGGTCGAGGTTCGGTTCGTCGCGCCGGTCTTCGACGACGCTGCAGGCGTGCCTAACCGTTGTCCTGTCGCGGGCGAAGAGGCTCCCGACCTCCCGCATGGAGAGCCCGCATGAGATATGGGCGAGGTTCATGGCGACCTGGCGGGCGAACGCGGCGCGAGGGCGCCCCCGCGTCGGGTAGGCAAGCTCGCAGGGCGTCACGCCGAAGACGTCGGCGACCGCCCATTCGATGAGCGGGCGCGCGTCTCCGTTCGGCGTTTCGTCGAAATCGTCCCTATTGCTCGGCAGAGAATTGAAGGTCATCGGATCAAGACCTCGTCGCTTCGGAGGAGCGGTTGCAGTGACCGTTTCACCGTACGCGAGGCCGTCCGAAATGAGCAGTCAAAGCTCGCCGGTCGGTGAACGGAGGGGATAACTCACCCGACGGTGTCATCGACCTCGAGCGGCGCGCGGGTCTTATCCCCCTCCAGCGCGCCCGTGCCAAGCTTGGCTCGCAACCAAGAGCGGAGCCTGTGCATGCCGTCCCGTCCCACGCGCGCCTCCTCGAGCGAGGCCGGTCCGGAGCCGCGGGCCAAGCGGCTCCGGCGCCTGCTTCCGCTCGGCCCGAAGGAGAGCGCGGATACCTCCGCGGCGGGACGGTCGATGGTGATAGCCAAGCTCGAGCGCGCCCTTCGCCGGGAGCGCAATCTGGGTCGCGCCGGCCACTCGAGCTACGATCTCGCGCGTCACAGAGAGCTGCTCGCGGCGTGGCGCGAGGAGAGGGCCGCGGTGCGCAGACCGGCGTCGCAGGGAGCGCGTTCAGGCGTTCCTCGCCGCAATGGCCAGATCTGACCTCACACGTCTCCTATTTCTCGCGCCGGGTCCCGAGACCCATCTTCTTGGCGAGATCGGAGCGGGCGCGGGCGTAATTCGGAGCCACCATCGGATAGTCGTGGGGCAGCGCCCACTTCTCCCGGTATTCCTCCGGGGAGAGATTGTAATGGGTGCGCAGATGTCTTTTGAGAGACTTGAACTTCTTGCCGTCCTCGAGACAGATGATGTAGTCGGGCATGACCGATTTTCTGACCGGGACCTTGGGCTTGAGCTCCTCGCGCTCCGGCTGGATGGAATTGCCGGTGGCGCGGCTCGAACGCGGCATGCGTCTCGTTGATCAGTTGCGGCAGGTCGCTGGCCACGATGGTGTTGTTGCTGACATAGGCCGAGACGATCCTGGCGGTCAGCTCGACGAGCTCCGGATCGGCGCCATCATCCATCACCTAAGTCCTTCTCGCTGGCGATCTTTGCGTGTCCAAGTCCAGCGGACACCCAAAAGATCCAAGTCAAAATCCTATTTCTCCGAAGGCGCCAAATAACCCTACAAGCTCATCTCAGCATGAGTGTGATGTTGCGACCCCGTCGACAGTGTTGGCATGTGCCATATCTTTGGACAACATCCCGATGGCAATGTCAACGATTGCAAGATGAAATCCTACCGCGATGCCTAACCTGCAAGCTGCCGCCGCGCGATTATTCCAAAGTGCCGTTGCAAGAGCAAGATTGCGCCGGTCCAGTATTGCGCGCCGCCTAGCCCATGACTTTCCGACTGCGGGCACTAATCGCGCCAATTCAAGTTCATGCGCTTTCCCAGACCTCGAGGAATTCCTCGCCAGCACTCGCCAGTCCCTCGAATTCACTCGACGTAATAGGGCGTTAGCCATCTTTATTCTTGGGCTGCCGTAGCTCCATTTCGCCCGCGTCGTCACGGATGCCCCCTCTCACCACGGTCTGATTTGACAAAGCCTCCTCGCCCTGCCGAACTGAGACCTATGTCGAAGGGCCGCGCGCCCCTCGCTAGCTTCCCCCGATTTTCGAGGCCTCGATGCACGGACCCAAGCACAATCTCGTCCTCGCCCGACCGCCCGAGGCCGCGCGCCGCCCGCACGCGCAAACCTGCCACGGCGTCGGGCTCGTCGACGACTATGCCTGGCTGCGCGCCGACAACTGGCAGGACGTGATGCGCGAGCCGGGCTGCCTCGACCCAGACATCCGCGCCTACCTCGAGGCCGAGAATGCCTATACCGATGCCCAGCTCGCCGACACGCGGGCACTCCAGGAGGCGCTGTTTCTGGAGATGAAGGGGCGGCTCAAGCAGGACGACAGCAGCGTGCCGGCGCCCGACGGGCCCTTCGACTACTACTCGACCTTCGTCAAGGGCGGCCAGTATCCCCGCCTCTGCCGCCGTCCCCGCGGCGGGGGGCCGGAGACCGTGCTTCTCGACGGCAACGCCGAGGCCCAAGGCCACGCCTACTGGGACCTCGGGGCCTCCGCGCACAGCCCCGACCACAAGCTCTTCGCCTACGCGACCGACGACAAGGGCTCGGAGCTCTTCACCATCCGCTTCCGCGACCTCGCGACAGGGGCCGACCTCCCCGACACGATCGCCGACACGCGCGGCGACATCGTCTGGGCCAACGACGGGGCGACGCTGTTCTACGTCCGCCTCGACGAGCACCATCGCCCGCTCTTCGTCTATCGCCACCGGATCGGCACGCCGGCGGAGGCGGACGTGCTCGTCTATGCCGAGCCCGACATCGGCTTCTATGTCGGCCTCGCCAAGACCCAGTCGTCGAAGCTCATTCTGATCGACGCCCACGACCACCAAACGAGCGAGGTTCGCCTCATCGACGCCGACGCGCCCGAGCAGGCGCCGCGCCTCGTCGCCGCGCGTGTCCAGGGCCACGAGTACCAGGTCGAGCACCATGAGCAGCGGCTGATCATCACGACCAACTCGGGCGGAGCCGTGGACTTCCGCATCTGCGAGGCGGCCCTCGCCTCGCCCGGAGAGGAGAGCTGGCGCGAGATCGTGCCGCACCAACCGGGGCGGCTCATCCTCGACACTGCCATCTTCCGCCATCACATGGCGCGCCTCGAGCGCGAGGCGAGCCTGCCGCGCATCGTGATCCGCTCTCTCTCCGACGGCTCCGAGCACAGGATCGCCTTCGCCGAGGAGGCCTACGCGCTCGGCATGTCGGCGGGCTACGAGTTCGACACGCCGACGCTGCGCTTCACCTACTCGTCGATGACGACGCCGGCCGAGACTTACGATTACGACATGGGCACCCGCGAGCGCACGCTCCGCAAGCGCCAGGAGGTGCCGTCGGGGCACAATCCGGCCGACTACGTCACACGACGCCTGTTCGCGCCCGCCGCGGACGGCGCGCGCGTGCCAGTCTCGATCCTCTACCGTAAGGACACGCCGCTCGACGGTTCGGCCCCCCTCTTCCTCTACGGCTACGGCGCCTACGGCATCTCGATTCCCGCCTCGTTCTCGACGACGCGGCTTTCGCTGGTGGATCGCGGCTTCATCTTCGCCATCGCCCATATCCGCGGCGGCAAGGACAACGGCTATGCTTGGTACACGGACGGCAAGCTCGAGAAGAAGACCAACACGTTCACCGACTTCGTCGCCTCGGGCGAATTCCTCGCGGCGCAGGGCCTGACCCGGCGCGGGCGCATCGTCGCCAACGGCGGCTCGGCCGGCGGCATGCTCATGGGCGCGGTGTCCAACATGGCGCCCGACCTCTTTCTCGGCATCATCGCCGACGTTCCCTTCGTCGACGTCCTGAACACGATGCTCGACAAGGACCTGCCGCTGACGCCCCCCGAATGGCGCGAATGGGGAAACCCAATCGCGAGCGCGCGCGACTTCGCGACCATCCGCGCCTACAGCCCCTACGACAACGTCGAGGCCAAGGCCTATCCGCACATTTTTGCCTACGGCGGGCTCACCGACCCGCGCGTCACCTACTGGGAGCCGGCGAAGTGGATCGCGAAGCTTCGCGCGCTGAACACGAGCGCCAATCTGATCCTGCTGCGCACCAACATGGAAGCCGGCCACGGCGGGGCGTCGGGACGCTTCGAGCAGCTGCGCGAGATCGCGCTCGATTATGCCTTCGCGCTCAAGATCGCCGGGAAGGCGTGAGCGGGGAGCACGGCCCGCTCAAAGCAGGCTCTGCAGCTCGCGCAGCTCGCCGGCATTGAGATCCGAGATGGCCCAGTGCGTCAGGCCCTTCTTGTCCCAGATGAGAACGTTGTAGCCGTTGAGGACGGTGAGCCGAGGCGAGAGCTCCTCGCCGCTCGTGCCCGGCCACATGAAGACGTCAATCGTATGCAGCCGCCGCTTGTACACGAGCACGCCGACGCGGCGGCCCCCCACGTAGTCGAGCCGGCCGCCGAGCAGAGGAAACCCCTCGCTCGCGAGATCCTTGACTTCGGGCGCGAAGTCGACACGACCGGCGAACCAGGGCTTTACGACGTGCGTGTCGGACGCCGCGACCTGAATCGGGCTATCCTGCAGGAGCGAGCGCACGTGCGCGGACATGACGTCCTGCTCGAGTTGCGCCAGCTGGTCGCCGGAGCTTACGAGCCACAATGTCGCGAGAACCGACACGGCGCATGCGGCGACGATGGTCGCCGCCTGGCGAACGATGGAGTTTCGGATTGACGGCCATCGGGCGGCCGATGCGGCGCGCGCCGGCACATTCTGATCCCCTTCGGCTTCCCGGGCGCGGGCAATGTCGCGTCTGATGCGCAGGGCAAGCGCTTTCGGCGCAGGCTCTCGTCCGGCCTCCGCAAGCAGCCCGCCGATGCGCCGGACTTCGCCGGCGAGGGTCGCGCATGATGGGCAGCCCTCCACGTGCTCCGCGACGGTCCGGCGCTTCTCTCCCTCGAGCTCGCCGTCGACATAGGCGCTCAAGAGCTCGCGCGCCCGCTCACACTGCATTGGGCTCATCCTTCTCGATCAGTTTCGTCAGCGCCTTGCGCAATTCGCTCCGTCCGCGAGCAAGCCGCGACATGACCGTTCCGACCGGCGTGCCGGTCACCTCTGCGATCTCCTTGTAGGAGAGGCCTTCGATCTCGCGCAGCACGACCGCTTCGCGAAAGGCCGGCGGGAGCTCCCCGAGGGCGCGCAACACATAGTCGCGCTCGACCGCGCCAACGAGCTGCTGCTCGGCCGTCGGCTCGTCGGACACGATCTGGTCGACGAGGCGCTCTTCGGCGCCGCTCCCCGCAAGCGTCTCATCGAGCGAGATCACGTTGCCGGCGCGCTGGCGATTGGCAAGCCAGCGGTAGGCGGCATTGCGCACGATCGCCAAGAGCCACGGCCTGATGTCGTCGCCGCGGAAGCTGTCGAAGGAGCGCAGCGCTCTCAAATAGGCCTCCTGCACAATGTCCTCCGCATCCGGCCGGGAGCGCGCAAGCCAGAAGGCCAAATTGAAGGCAGCCTCCAACTGAGGCAGCGCCAAACGCTCGAAGCGGGAAGCCGTGCTCATGCTTGGGCTCAAGGCTGCGAATTGGCGCGGCTGAGGCCTCGCCCATTGAGAGTATATCCCCCGATGGCGCGATTTATTCCTGAACTATTTTCGGGCCGCCTGGAACGCGGGCGGCCGGGAATAAGTGCGGGGCCTCGTGAGTCAAGGTTACTGCAGGCCCCACGCGGGCTATCGCACCAACGTCCAAGGGGAGTGCGTTCCATGCTCAGTCTTTCGCGTCGCGACGTGATTGCCTCGGCCGCCTTCGCGGCCGCGCTTGGCCTCGACAAGCGTCTCACCCTCATTGCTTCGGCTCAGGCTCAGACGACGGCCGATCCCGCGCCCGGCTTCCACACCTACAAGGTCGGGGACATCGAGGTCACCGCGCTCTACGACGGCATCTGGGAGAAGCCGCACGATCCCGCATTCATCAAGAATGCGTCGGTCGAAGAGACCAAGGAAGCGCTCGCCAAAGGCCGGGCAGACGACGGAATTCGTGTCGATCCCGCTGACCGTGGTCGTTCTCAAGATCGCCGACAAGCTACGTGATGGTCAACTCGGGCTCGGGCGGCCAGTGGAAGCCGACGGCTGGGCAAGCTTCCCGCCAACATGAAGGCCGCCGGCATCGATCCGGCGCAGATCGGCACAATCCTGATCTCCCACTTCCACCCCGATCACATCTATCGGGCTCATGGAAAAGGACACCAACAAGCCGCTATTCCCCGATGCCGAGCTCGTGGTCAGCGCGCCGGAGTACAAGTGGTGGACCGAGCCGGGGCGCGTCGAGAAGCTGCCCGAGGCGCGCAAGGCGCTCGGAAATCGCATTCAGAGCGTGTTTCCGAGCTGGAAGAACTTCAGGCTAGTCGAGAGTGAGGTCGAGGCGGTGCCCGGCGTGCGCTTCGTCAAGGCGCCGGGCCATACGCCAGGCCATTCGGCGTTTCATGTGAGCTCGGGCGCCGGGCAGCTCATGCTCGCGTGCGACGTCGTCTATCTGCCGGCGCTCGTCGGACCCCACCCGGAATGGCAGGGCGCCTACGACCAGGACGGCCCGACTGCCGTCGAAACCCGTCGCAAGCTACTCGAGCGCGTCGCGAGCGAGAACATGATGATCTGCGGCGCTCATTTCCCGTTCCCCGGCGTCGGCACGTTTGCCAAGGACGGAGCGGGCTACGCCCTTTCCTTGTCCAAGACCTGACGACGACGCGATAGCGCGACTGCCACGCGTCCGCGTTCCGGCCAAACTCAAGCGGCGAAGAACAGAGATGTCTTCACGCGGACTCGCTCTCTTCCTTGCCGTGGCGTTGCAACCGTCGTTGCCAGGGCTTGTCGCCGGCTGCCTTGGCCGTCGACACAGTAACGTCGAAGGACGCGCCCGACCTCAGCGCCGCGCGCCGAAAGATCAAGGCCACGGATTGGGCGGGCGCTATCGCCGATCTGCAAGGCATGATCGACAGAGGGACGTCCAGCATGCGGACCTCTATAATCTCTGGGCTACAGCTTGCGCAAGAGCGGCGACCTCAAGACCGCCTACACGTTCTATCGCAAGGCGCTCGAGTTCGATCCCGACCACAAGGGCACGCTCGAGTATCTCGGGCGAGCTCTACGTCGAGACGGGTGAGATCGGCAAGGCGCGCGAGAATATCGCGCGTCTGCAGAAGCTATGCCCCGACGGCTGCGAGGAACTCGCGGATCTCGAGAAGGCCGTCGCTGCAGCGCCGGCCGCCGCTACGAACCAGTGAGCGGGCAGGAGCCTGCGCCAGACGAAGCGGGCCCGCGGCATTGCCGCGGGCCGACTTGCGCTCAATACTTTTCTTGCGGCGTCGGCGAACCCGGCTGCAGGACCAGGACCGGGCAACCACCCTTCATGATTGGCATTGGGCACTCCCAACGGGCGGCTTGCGCCAGCCCCGAAAAGCTCGTGACGGCCAGCGAAACAAACGCCAATGTCGCGATTAGAGATCTGATCATTGTTTTTACTCCCGAGTTTGGAAAGTTTCTTTCCTGCCGGGCAGGAACAACTGCAATCGTCGCGGAATGAGCTAACGACGACTGCCTGCCCGCGTCTGGAAAGGTGACAGACCGGGCCGCTTGGTCCTAGTATGTTACGGTATGAAACCGCACCCATAAGGCGCCGGATCTTTCGCAATCTCGGCGAGTTCGGAGTTGGGCATGACGGTAACTTCGCTCGTATACTGGAGCGAATCCGACCAGCAGGCCATCCGCGAGCAACTGCACCGCATCGTAAGCAGCGGTCCGTTCCTGCAGTCGCGGCGCCGGCAGCGGTTCCTTGAGTACCTCGTCAACGAAACCCTGGCCGGGCGTGCCGAGCGGCTCAAGGGATACAATGTCGCTTTAGAGGTCTTCGATCGTTCCCAGAGTTTCGACCCCACCGTCGACCCCCTCGTGCGCATCGAGGCGGCGCGCCTGCGCGAGAGGCTTCGGGAATACTATGACGCCGATGGCCGGAGCGATCCCATTCGCATCGAGCTGCCCAAGGGCAGCTACACGCCGCACATCGAGTTTCGCCAGACGGCGGCGCCTGATCCTCCGTCGGATCGTGATCGACGCCAGGCTCACATGCATGGGTCTGTCGCTCTCATGGACGACCGGCCCTCGATCGCCGTCCTTCCCTTCGTCAACATGAGTGGCGATCACGCGCATGACTATCTCTCCGACGGGATCACCGAAAACATCATCACGGGTCTTTCCCGCTTTCGCGATCTTGCGGTCATCGCCAGCCACTCGGCTTTTTCTTACAAGGGCAAGACGCTGAAAATACAGGATGTGGCGAGCGAGCTCGGCGTGCGGTTCGTGCTCGAAGGCAGCATCCAGAAATCAAGCAACCGGGTCACGATAACGGCCCAGCTTATCGATGGTGACACCGGCGCACACGTCTGGGCCGACCGCTTTGACAGAGGTGTCGAGGATATCACCGCCGTCCTCGACGAGGTCACCGAATTGATCGTCGGCAGGCTGGCGGCTGCCTATGGCGGCAGATTGCGCAAGGCGTGGCGAGGGCGCGCCGAGAGAAGCAGTCCGCAGAATTTCCAGGCTTACGATCATTTTCAACGCGGCCTAGAGGCTTTCGACTTCACTCCTGGGTGCACAGCCAAGGCGCGAAAACTATTTCTGAAGGCCATCGAGCTCGATCCTGCGTATGGAAAGCCGTATGCGAAAGTGGCTTGGACACATCTGGTGGATGTCTGGCAGGGATGGAGTGAAGACACCGCTCGCTCCTTGGAGGAGGCTCTAAAGTACGCCGCGCTCGCGATCGAGCACGACGATGACGAGGCCTGGGGTCATTGGGCGTTGGGCGCCTATCACATTCTTTGCAGCCAGCACGATCGCGCCATCGCGGCCTACCAAAGGGCGCTCGAGCTCAATCCGAACGACGCTGAAGTCATGAGCGACTTCGGCTGCACTCTTAGCTTTGCAGGGCGAGCCAAGGAAGGCCTCGAGATGATTGACAAGGCCATGCGGCTGAACCCGCACTACCCGGAATACTGGGCCACAATGCAAGGCTACGTCTATTTCGACGCACGCCGCTATGAAGATGCCGTCGCCGTGCTGGAGAGCTTGCGAAAGATGGATACAATCGATGTTTATCTCTATCTCGCGGCGAGCCACGCCGCGCTAGGACATATGGATGAAGCCCGCGCGGCGGTCTCGAGGATTTTCGCACTCGATGAGAAGGCCACCATTCGAAGGTGTGCGGGTGTTTTCCTCAACGTCTACAAAGAGGACGCGGATCGGGAACATTTGCGCGTGAACTTGATCAAGGCGGGACTGCCTGAATGAGATCCGCGCCGAGCGGCTGAGCGCGAGTTTGCACGAGCATCCTGGAGTTTCGTCATGACCCTAACTTCGCTTGAGTGCTGGAGCCAATCCGACCAGAATGCCATCCGCGGGCAGCTGGTCCGCATCGTCAACAGTGGCCCATTCCTGCAGTCGCGGCGCCGCCAGCGCTTCCTGGAATACCTCGTCAACGAAACGCTGAGCGGCCGGCGTGACCGGCTCAAGGGCTATAGCGTCGCCTTGGAGGTCTTCGATCGGCCGGAGACATTCGACGCCGCCATCGACCCCATCGTGCGCATCGAGGCTGCGCGCCTGCGCGAGAAGCTTCGCGAATACTATGACGCCGACGGCAGGACCGATCCCATTCGAATCGAGCTTCCCAAGGGCAGCTATGCCCCGCACATCGAGTTCCGCCAGGCGGCGACACGAAGTGATTCGCCAATTCGACAAGTAGAGGCAGCTGCTGATCAGCGCCAGGCTCCCATGCAGGAGTCTGTTGCCCTCCTGGACGAGCGGCCCTCGATCGCCGTCCTCCCCTTCGTCAACATGAGCGCCGAGCAGGCGCACGACTATCTCTCCGACGGCATCACCGAAAACATCATCACGGGTCTTTCCCGCTTTCGCGATCTCTCGGTTATAGCCAGCTACTCGACGTTCGCCTACAAGGGTAGGGCGCAGAAAATACAGGATGTGGCGCGCGAGCTTGGCGTCAGATTTATCCTTGAAGGCAGTGTCCAAAAGTCAAGCGACCGGGTCACGATAACGGCCCAGCTGATCGATGGCATCACCGGCGCGCACCTGTGGGCCGAGCGCTTCGATCGGGGTGTCGAGGATATCGCCGCCGTCCTTGACGAAGTCACGGTGTTGATCGTGGTCAGGCTGGCGAACTCCTATGGCGGTCGCCTGCACAAGGCGTGGCGCGGACGGGCTGAAAAAAGCAGTCCGCGGAATTTCCAGGCCTATGATCACTTTCAACGCGGCCTGCTCACTCTCGATGATTTCAGGCCAGGGTGCTCGGCCAAAGCACGAGATTGCTTTCTCAAGGCCATCGAGCTCGATCCCGACTATGGAAAGCCGTATGCAAAAATGGCCTGGGCATATCTGACCGATGTATGGCTGGGATGGAGCGAGGACTCCGACCGCGCCATGGCCGAGGCCCTGAAGTACGCCACGCTTGCGATCGAGCGCGACGACGACGAGGCCTGGGGCCACTGGGCCATGGGCGGTTATCTCGTTTTTTGCGGCCAGCACGATCGCGCCATCGCGGCCTACCAAAGGGCTCTCGAGCTCAATCCGAACGACGCCGATGTCATGAACGACTTCGGCTTCTCCTTGAGCTGCGCCGGACGATCCCAAGAAGCCCTCGACATGATGCGCAAGGCCATGTGGCTCAACCCGCACCATCCGGAATGGTGGCTCGTGCTGCTGGGTCCCGTCTACTTCGATACCCGCCGATATGAGGATGCCATCGCTACGTTGGAGGCCCTGCGGACTATGGACACGATCGGCGTGCAGCTCTACCTCGCGGCGAGCCATGCCGCGCTAGGCCATATGGAGGAGGCCCGGTCAGCGATCGCCAGGGTCTTCGGATTCGACCCGAAAGCCACGATTCGGAGCGTGTCCCCCGGCTTCCTCGACGTCTACAAGATGGCGAACGATCGGGAACATCTGCGCGTGAACCTGCTCAAGGCGGGTCTGCCGGAATAAGGCGAAACTCACGGCAGCTCGAGCTTGCCCTTGTATCTGCCGCCGGAGAGAGTGTCCGTCAGGCTCTCGTAGAAATACGTGCCGCCGCCGCTGATACCTTTGTATTTGCCTGTGCCATCGGTCGCTTTGTACGTGTACTCCTTGAGATGCGAGCCCTCCTCCCAAGTGATGAATTTCTTGTCCCCGCCTTGGTAGGTGTCGGTGCACGTCCCGGTGCCCTTCCAGCTTTCGTCAGGCATGTACTCGTATTTTCCGACGCACTCCTCCGATATCTTCGGTGCGACCGGATCGTTGGGGATGTCGACGCAGCGCATGGCGGCATCGACTAGCTTGTGTCCCTTCTCGGGCTCCTTCTCGTCCCACTTGTCGGTCACACATACAATCGCGCCCGCTTCCTCCACGACTTTGCCGGCGTTTGCCACCCCCTGGCCGACAAAGAAGAACGCCACGGGCACGGCAACGAGCAGCTGCTTTGACATCGGACCTTCCTTTGTGTCGCTAGGGGCCTTGCCTGCCGCGGCAGGCAGCGACGAGGGCGCAATAGGTTCAAAAATATGACGTATCCCTCGTCACCACCGTCCGCCGCTGAACAGTGACAAAGCGCACTGCCTGGTCCTAGTATGTAACAGTATCAAATTGCATCCCTATGCTGGGGTTGGCGCCATTCCGGCGCGTTGGAGTTTGAGCATGGCGGATATTTCGCTCGATTGCCGGAGCGACTCGGACCAGCAGGCCGTTCGCGAGCAGCTGGCCCGCATCCTGAGCAGCGGCCCGTTCCAGCAGTCGCGGCGCCGGCAGCGGTTCTTGAAGTACCTCGTTAACGAGACGCTGGCAGGGCGCGGCGAGCGGCTCAAGGGCTACAACCTCGCGCTCGAAGTCTTCGATCGACCTCAATCGTTCGACCCAGTCGTCGACCCAATCGTGCGCATCGAGGCCGCGCGCCTGCGCGAGAAGCTTCGCGAGTACTATGACGCCGACGGCCGACGCGACCCCATTCGCATCGAGCTGCCCAAGGGCAGCTATACGCCGCACATCGAATTCCGGCCGGCGGCGGCGCCTGATCCTCCCAGCGCCTCGGCCATATGCAGGGGCCCGTTGGCGTGAACGAGCGGCCCTCGCTTGCCGTTCTTCCCTTCGCCAACATGAGCGCGACCCCCGAGAACGACTATCTCGCCGACGGCTTTGCCGACATCTCATCACCGAGCTCGCCAAGGTTTCAGGCCTATTCGTTATTTCGCGCCAGTCCTCGTTCGCCCATCGACATTCGAAGCCGACCGTTGCCCGAGATCGCGGCAGCGCTGCGCGTTCGCTATTTGATCGAAGGAAGCGTGCACACCGATAAGGAGCGTCTGCGCATTTCGGCTAATCTGATCGATACGACTTCCGATCACAGCCTATGGGCGGAGCGTTACGACAGGAGCCTCCGCGATTTTTTCGCGGTCCAGGACGAGGTGTGCCGGAGCATCGCTCGCGCGCTTCGCGTCAAGCTGACGCCGTCCGAGACGGCCCGCGTTGGCCAGCAGGGCACGCAAAGCAGCGATGCGCATGATGAGCTGCTGCGCGGGCTGGAGAGGTTCTGGCGCTACTCGCGGGAGGCTTGCGCCGAGGCCCAGCGCCATTTCGCTCGAGCGGTAGATCTGGATCCGGACTATGCCGCCGCGCATTGTTGGCTCGCCCGCACTTTTGCCTGGCAAGCTTGCATGAACTGGGCCGTCAACTCCAAGTCCACCATGGAGCTCGCAAGCAGACATGCCCGGCGAGCCGTCGAGCTCGACGATCAATCGCCATTGGCACACGCAGTTCTCGCGAAGGTTCTGCTCTTCCTCAACGACGGCGACAATGCGGTCTCGGAAGGGCGGAGAGCATGCGCGCTCGATCCCAACTCTGCCGATGCGAAGCTGTTTCTGGCGTTCGTTCTCGCGGCGACGGGCCAGGGGAAGGAAGCTCTGCGCAATATCGAGACGGCCATGCTGCTCCAGCCGCATCCGTCGAGCTTCTACTGCGACGTTCTCGGCCTGAGCCACTTCGCGTTGGCCGACTACGACCGCGCCATTGCTGCCTTTCAGCGGGGCATCGAGATCAATCCGTCCTTCATGCCGTGCCACTATGATTTGGCGGCCAGCTATGGCGTCTGCGGACGCGTCGACGAGGCACGGGCCGAGGCGGCAATCGTCAAGGCGGACTGGCCGAATGTCTCCGAGCGATACTTTATCGACCCGCCTTTGAAGGCTATCTGGCTCCGCGGCACGAAGGCTGCCGGCTTGGCGTAGGCGCAAAAGAAAAGGGCCGCATGTAGCGGCCCCTTCCCCAAATCGAGTGCCTATTGCTAGGCGGCTTCGGCTCGTAAGGCCGGCAGCTTCTTATCCTCCTCGGGTTCAGCATCGGACTTGAGCGCGATACCGACGTATCTCACGCCGTCCTTCTTCTTCACCTTCTGGATTCCGAACTCGGCGATCTCCCGCCCGAACGTGGGCAGGGCTAAGGGCTCCTTCTGGCGCTCCTCGCACCAGACACAGTACGCCTCGTAAAGAGCCGTCGCCGAGACGGTATGGCCGTCCTGCAAGTCGACATTCTCCTTGTAGAAGCGCTGCACGTCCGTCTCGGGGACGAGCAGCTTCTGGGGCGGCAACGTTCTGTTGTCGTTGGCGCCGGAACGCGGCTTTTTCACCTGCACGGCCACGGGGGCCGCCACCGCTGCCGCAGCGGTGCTGACGGACGCCATGCTTGGCGCCTCAGGGGCCAGACGGTCGTAGAGACGCCACTGGCTGAAGGCGACGTACATGCCGAAGCCGGAGCCGACCTCGAGCAGGAGCGCGATGAAGATCGTCATCGCAATTTGCACCTTGTCGATCGACAGCCCCGAGAGCTTCGCCAGCACCGCTGCCTGCGGGTCCGCCTCCGCCATCACCGTCAGAGCCTTCGTTGCGCCGAGCTTGCTTTCCACCTCGGCGATGCGTGCTTCCAGTGCCTCTGCCTGCTGGCCGGAAGCCAGCTCGGCGGTAAGCGCATGGTACTTCTGGCAGTAGTCACGGCCCTTCTTGCCCGTGACCTCGGTGCAGCCGTTGGTCCAGCCCCACGCACGGTCCTGCTTCAGGCCCGAGATGTCACTCTCGACCGTCGCTGCAGGGCGATGCTGCGGGACCCAGGACAGCTGATCCTGGGCGCGTTTGAGATCGCCCCGGAGATCCTGGTAGGACTGCGCCTCGACCGCGCGCTGGCCGGCCGTATCGAGCCGGTTCAGCGCCGCATGGCCGAGTGCCGAGGTCAGCGAATAGGCGGTGACGACCGTCCAGACGACTGCCGAGGCTGCGGCCTGCGACCACATCCTGTTACGAATAGCGGCGAAGAAGAAGAACGGGACCAGCGCCTTGAAGCAGTCGGCTGCGGCGCTTGCTGCGCCGTAGATCTGCCCGTCGAGCTCGGTACGTCCGAGACTGAACCCGAAACGCCAGTTCATGGCGCAAGAGACGGCGAGCAGAACGCCTGCCGCCAACACCCCCAACACGCCTAGAGCATGTCTTGTCATTGCCCTCTCCTTATCGGAATGGCCGGAGACGCGAGAACAATGGTGAGCCGGCCTTTTTGGCCTTGCACGAGGCTGACGAGGGAGGAGAAAATGGTCAGTCGTGACCAGCTTCTACGCAAGCAAGGCGCCGGTCTCTCCCGTTCCTCTCGACCGTTCGTCTGCTGAGCGTGGCCGCCTCCCCAAGGCGACCGGCAAACGACGGCGCGAAGCCGAGATCGACACGACAAAAAGCTGGAGGCCGCGCCCGCGTGAGAACCCTTATGCACAGCAAAATCGCCGCTCGATCCTGGCTGTGCAAAACTCACCTCACTGACGGCGACCTACAAGAAACGCACACAGAATACGCCCCTCAGTTGTCGAGGCTACGCAATTCGTTAAGAGCCATCCACCTTTTGTTAATAGAATCAGTTGGCTAGTAATTCCGACAGCAGATCAATGGCCGAACGGCCTCAGGTGTGGCCCGAGAGGCGCAGCGCAAATCATCCACAGGCAGCTCCGGGGTTATGCACCGGCCCTCCCCAGGCGGCGCTTCTTGTCCACATCGTCGCCCGATCCGCCCAGCCACATCGCCGCCAATTCTTCCAAAGCACGGGGGGCTTTTCGAGCTTTCTCCTTTTCTCGAGAATTACCGTGAGTTAATATTTGGTAAATGCCTGATCGGCTCGGACTTGCCTATCGTTCCCTGACCGATGTTCACGCAAATTCGTGCCTTGGCTTCGTGCCGCGGTTGCATCGCATGTGCAGGTTCCTCGGGTTTCCGGTTCTGGTGCTCGGCGTCGTGTTCGCCGCCTACGTGTACTACCCGGCCGCCTTCGACCGCCCGACACACTTTGCCGCCCCGGCCCACGTCTTCGATGACCTCGTGCTCGCGCCGCAAATCGCTCCCGAGCCCCGGCCGATGGGTCGCTCCTTCGCCCCGCAGGATCCGGCGTTTACTACGCTCGACCCGCAGCGCTCTGCCCGCCTCGCCTCCGCGGCACCTGCTCCGCGCGCGGCCATTGCGCTTGGTCTCGCTCTGCGGGGACGGCAGCCCAGTATCGAGACGCCGGCCCTCGTCGACGATGTCGCGATAGGCCCCTGGCGGTCCGTGGTCCAGACGGCGCCGCGACCCGACGCGCAGGGCGCGTCCTCGACGCGCGCGCAAAGCAGCGCCGCCCGCTACGAGCTCGCACGCAACATCCAGCGCGAGCTGCGGCGCGTCGGGTGCTACTGGGGCAGGATCGACGGCAGCTGGGGGATGGGCTCGAAGCGCTCGATGGGAGAATTCATGGAGCGCGTCAACGCCGCGCTGCCCCTCGAGGAGCCGGATATCGTCTTCCTCTCTCTGCTCAAGGCCCACCCGTCGGAGACCTGCGGGAGGAGCTGCCCGGCCGGCCAGTCGCTCGATGGCGCGGGCCGCTGCCTGCCCGACGTGATCCTCGCCCAGAAGGCCAAGAGGACCGGTTCGGACTCCGTGCGGGTCGCCTCCTGGTTAACGGAAGTTTCGCCGACGGGAGCGGGCTCTGCCCGCCTCGCCAACCCGGCCCCGCCGCTCCCCGGTCGCATGGCGATTGGCGGACCGCGGGTCGACCCGGCCGATGCTTCGGGCCCTGGCAGCCTGCAGACTGCTGCATTGAGCGAGCCCGTCACGAGCGAGTCCGAGCTCGGCGCGACCGTGCCGCCGGGCGAGGACGCGGCGGCTCTTCTTCCGCCGGACGCCCGCGCCGCCCTCGCCGCCCCAGCCCCGGAGGCGGCGGAGCGCCCCGACCCGCCGGTCCAAGGTCCGGGCGAGCGAGGGCAGAGCCAACTCGCGGGCGAACCGCGCGCGCTACTCGAACTATGGCGCCGTGAAGCACCTCTTCCTGAAATCCCCTCGGCCGCATGTGAGCCTGAATAAAAGCGCGCGGCTGGGTCTCAGCCGTCGCCTTCCGGCGCCGTCTCCGCCATGACCCACGCTAGAAATTCCGGCGAGCCCCCCTCGACCGGCACGACGAGGAGGGCCGGGTTGGTATAGGGGTGGCCCCTTCGCGCTTCCGCCATCGCGCGCTCGGCGAGAGAAGCCCGCGTCTTGATGATCATGACGACCTCGCTGTCGCGGTGGCGCTCTCCCTGCCAGCGATATATGGATGTCATGCCGGCAATGATGTTGACGCAAGCCGCAAGGCGGCCGTCGACAAGGCGGGCGCCGGCGTCCTCTGCCGCCTCTCTGGTGGGAAACGTCGAATAGATGAGCAGGACCTTGTCGTTTTCCGTCAACTGAGCGAGCCTCCGTTTCCCGCCGCAAGAACATGCCTCGAGAAGGCGCCTCCCCGCTACCAATGGCAAAGCAGAAAAGCAATTTCGAGAAAATAGCGTTCGTCGCGAGCGAGGTTCCCGAGGCTCAGGAGGCCTACGCGCGGCTCGTCGCGCGCTACGGCAACGTTCAAGCGAGCGAAGCCGACGCCATCGTCGCCCTCGGCGGCGACGGCCTCATGCTCCAGACGCTCCACCGCTACATCAACGACCGCATCCCGATCTACGGCATGAACCGCGGCTCGGTCGGCTTCCTTATGAACGAGTACCAGGAGGAAGGCCTCGCCGGGCGCCTCTCGGAGGCCGAGGTGAGCCGCGTCCATCCCTTGTCGATGGTCGCCTACGATGCCGCGGGCAAGGCCGACAAGGCGCTCGCCATCAACGAGGTCTCGCTCTTTCGCGAGACGTACCAGGCGGCCAAGCTGCGCATCTCCGTCGACGACAAGGTGCGCATGGAGGAGCTCATCTGCGACGGGCTCCTCGTCGCGACGCCGGCAGGCTCCACCGCCTACAATCTCTCGGCGTACGGACCGATCCTGCCGATCAACGCCCAGCTCCTGGCCCTGACGCCGATCAGCCCGTTCCGGCCGCGCCGGTGGCGCGGTGCCCTCCTTCCCAATCGGGCGCACATTACCATCGTGGCGCTCGAGACGGACAAACGCCCCGTCAGCGCCGTCGCCGACCACGTGGAGATGCGCAACGTCGTGCGCGTCGAGATCGAGCAGGCCCGCCACGTCGACCTGTTCATGATGTTCGATCCGGACCACAGCCTCGACGAGCGCATCCTCGCCGAGCAGTTCCGCTATTGACGGCCAGGGACGGCCTCACCCACCCCAGCGGGTGACGATCTCCGACAGCCGCGGCCGCTCGCGCTCCTCGGGCTTGGCGGCCGGCCTGCCGATGTGCACGAAGCCAGCAATCCGCTCATGCGCCTGAAGCCCGAGCGCCGCACGCACGCGGGGGCTATAGGCCACCCATTCCGTGACCCAGCTCGTCCCGAAACCCAGCGCATTGGCGGCGAGGCACAGATTGAAGGCGCAGGCGCCGGCGGAGAGCACCTGCTCCCACTCCGGGGCGCCGGTCCTCGAGACGACGCGCGAGACGACAGCGACGACGAGCGGCGCGCGCAGGAAGCGCCGGCGCTCTATCTCGAGCCGCGCGCGCGAGGGCGGCTCCCTCTCCTCGGCCATGCAGGCTTCGGCGAAGATCTCGCCTATCCGCTGCCGCGCCTCGCCCTCGAAGATGATGAAGCGCCAGGGCACGAGCTTCTTGTGGTCCGGCACGCGCGCTGCGACCGTCAGGATCGTCTCGAGCTCCTCGGCCGAAGGGGCGGGCGGGGCGAGCAGGTCGGGCTTCATCGACCGGCGCGCACTCAGAAACTCGATCACACCGGCAGTCATTTACGCTTTTCCCCAGTCACGGCTCCCGATCGGGCCTCGCTAATGCAAAATGCCTTCTGATACAATGGTCCTGCTTCGTCTCGGGATCGACGCTCACACCCATGCGCTGCGCTGGCAAACTCGGTTGGCTCTCGGCGGTCCTCGTCCTCCTCACGGGGGCGGGCGGCGGAGAGGCCCGCGCCCAATCCGGACCCACAACCGTCTTCGTCATCGACGGATCGGGATCGATGTGGGGCAACCTCGGCCTCGAGCGCATCTCCAAGTTCGACGCCACGCGCGAAGCCCTGCGCCAGTCGCTCGCCTCCCTCGCCCCCGACGCGCGCACCGGCCTCCTTTCGTTCGGGAACCGGCGCAAGAGCGATTGCTCCGACACGGAGACGATCGCTTTTCCCGAAGCAGGCCCCCCTGACCGCATTCCCGGCCTTGTCGACAAGCTCAATCCCAAGGGCAAGGGGCCGCTCGTGCTGGCGCTCAAGGAGGCGGCCAAGGTTGTCGCGTCCTCCGCCCCGGCCAGCATCATTCTCGTCCACGATGGCATGGACAATTGCGTGCAGGATCCATGCGCAGCTGCGGCCGAGATCGCCAAGGCGAACCCACGCCTTGCCATCCACGTTGTCTCGATCACGCTCGAAAAGGCGGACCTTCAACGCATGAGCTGCGTGCCGGCGGCGACCAAAGGCAAGCTCTTCGACGTGCGCGACATGGCCTCGCTCAAGGCATCGCTCGCCGAAGCCGTGAGGCTCGCCAATCTCGAACAGCCCGCGCCTCCGGCGCTTGAGGCCGCGCCGCCGCGGCCTACATCGGAAAAAGCCGCCCCCATGGCGCCTGGGCTCAATGTGACGGCCGCGCTCGCCGCGGACGGGCCGGCGCTCGCGACGCCGGTCGCCTGGCGGGTTTTCAAGGACGGCGCGCCAAGCGAGGCGATCGTCGTCAAGACGGGACCCGCGCTTTCCGAGCAGGTCGGGCCGGGCACGTATGTCGTCGAGGCCCGCGTGGGCTTGGCGAGCGCCCGCGAGCCGGTCGAGGTCGGCCCCGAGGGCGCCAGGCC
Organism: uncultured Alphaproteobacteria bacterium; assembly: GCA_963740475.1. Taxonomy (GTDB): domain Bacteria; phylum Pseudomonadota; class Alphaproteobacteria; order Rhizobiales; family Hyphomicrobiaceae; genus Hyphomicrobium_C. Next base: position 30,713 of record CAVUEM010000043.1, read on the forward strand.
GGTTCGCATCGCGCTCAACGCCGGCACGCTGAAGCTCGCGGTCCGCGCCGGCAAGGACGGTGGGGCGCCGGCGAATGCCGCGATCACGATCGCTCGCGCGGGAGAAGGGGAAGACCCGGCTACCAGCTCGCCCGAGCCGGTTTGGATCGGGCGCGACGCCGACGCCGCGCTCGTCGTTCCCGCGGGCACCTATGTTGTACGTGCCGAGGAAGGCCTTGCTCGCCGCGAGGCGACCGTTGCCGTCAAGCCCGGCGCGGGCGCGGATGTCCCGCTCACGCTCGGCACGGGACGGCTCGAGCTCAGCGCGCTCACGCGCGAGGGCGGCGAGACGGTCGACGACGTCATCTTCCTCGTCGCGGAGGACGACCCCGATGCGCCGCAGGGCCGGCGCGAGATTGCCCGCTCGGCGGCATCGAACGCCGACTTCGTCCTAGCGGCCGGCACCTACTACGTGACGGCCAAGCGCGACTCGGTCGAGGTGCGCGACCGCATCGCCATCGGCATCGGCGACGTGGTCAAGCACGGCGTCGTCCTCGACACGGGCAACCTCTACCTCGCCTCGCAGCTCGGCAGCACGGTCGCGACCTCCGGTCTGCCGGTGACGTTTCGCGTGCTCCGCGTCGAGGGTGGCGGCCTACGCGAGGTCGCGAGCAGCACCGCCCCCGCGCCCGTGTTTCTTCTCGCGGGCGGGCGCTACCGCGCCGAGGCCCAGCTCGGCACCCTCAACGTCAAGTCGGCAGCGGATTTCGATGTCGCTCCCGGTAAGGACGTGAAGTTGACGCTCAAGCTCGATGCGGGCTCGGTCACCATCAAACCCGCGCCCGCCACCGCCGGGGAGGCCGGGCGGTGGCAGGTCCGCGATGCGAGCGGCAGAGTGGTCCTGCGCTCGGCCGCCGGCGAGCCCAAGACAACGCATCTCGCCCCCGGCCACTATGTCGTTCAGCACGAGCGCGGTGACCGCAGGGGCGAGACGCCCTTCGACCTCAAAATCGGCGAGCAGCGCACGGTCGATCTCGTCCTGTGACAGCCGGGTTCGCCGCGTATCTGTCCATCGGGCCCGGGACGGCCATACTTAGGCCAAGCTGCGGCTGAGAATCGATCCGCGAATCGCGCAACTTGCCCGCCAGGAGCCAGTTCGCCTTGCCATGCTGAGAACGATGTTCGAGCGACGGACGATCCACCGGGCCCTTGCGGCGGCGCCCTTCATCCTATTGGCGATGGCCGCCCCGGGGTGGACACAAGAGCCCCCCGGCTGGGACATGGGGGTCGCGACGACCGCTCCCCCTGCGCCCAAGGCGGGCGGGGCGGCACCCGCGCCATCCGACGGCAATACGACCGTCATCCCCCGTTCCTCGGGCGAAAAGGATGCGCCGGGCTCCGAGACCGCCCAGGTTCATCTCGTCGCGCTCTTGACTGCGGACGGCCAGCGCATCGATCAGGGTCTCGTGTGGCGCGTTTTCCGCGAAAAGGCCGACGCCGACGGCAAGACCAAGCTCGTCAACACCTATCGGGACGCGAGCCCGGTCGTGAAGCTCAAGCCCGGCGACTACGTCATCAACGCCGCGTTCGGGCGCGCCCACCTGACGCGCAAGGTCACCGTCCAGCCCGGAGGCGCGGAGCCGGCCGTCGAGCAGTTCGTCCTCAACGCCGGCGGCCTCAGGGTGACGGCGCTCATCGGCGGCAAGCCGGCCCAGGCCGGACTCGGTGAGCTACAGCATCTACTCCGACCTCGACCAGTCGGACAGCCGCCGGCTGATCATGAGCGGCGCCAAGCCGGCCCTTGTCATGCGCCTCAACGCCGGCATCTACCACATCGTCTCGACCTACGGCGATGCCAACGCGACGGTCGCCAGCGACGTGACGGTCGAAGCCGGAAAGCTCACCGAGGCGACGATCGCCCACGCCGCCGCCAAGGCGACGTTCAAGCTCGTCGCGCGGGCGGGCGGCGAGGCGTTGCCCGATACGCAATGGTCGATCCAGACGCCGCAAGGCGACCCGGTCAAGGAGAGCATCGGCGCGCTCCCGACCCATATTCTCGCGCCCGGCTCCTACACCGTCGTCGCCAAATGGCAAGGCAAGGCCTTCCGGCGCGAGTTCACGCTCACCGACGGGGAGATGACGCAGGTCGAGGTCGTCATCCAGTAAGGCGCGCGCCCTCAGAAGTCGTTCAGAACCCAATCGGTCGGACAGCCGTGCTGGCGCATGCGCGTCTCGCTCGCGGTGAGCGCGTGGGCCTCCTTGAGCTCGAAGAAGAGCGCGCGCGCAATCTGCCAGTGCTCGCAGGCCGTCGTCAGGTCGCCGCCGGCGCGGGCGATATCGCCGAGCTCGAGGCGCGCGCGGGCGTGCGCCTCCTTCATCCCGAGCTGCGAGGCGAGGCGAATGGATTTGCGCAGGAGCGCGGCCGCCTCCTGCTCGCGTCCAGCCTCGACCTCCTCGCGCGCCTTCTCGAGGCAGGTCTCCACGAGCGTGCGCTCGTCGCCGGCTGCCTCGGCGCGGGCGATGCGCTCGCCCACGAGATCGGGCGCCGGTGCGGAGGCGGGCGCCCGTGTGGAAGCAGGAGCTGGAGCGGTGGCATCGGGCCCTTCACCGTCCCGCCGCGGTTCGGCGCGCCGGGGCCGCCGCTGCTTGGCGATCGCGATCACGACGAGGAGAATGACGATCGGCAGAGCGAGAATGACTATGCCAACCGGCCCCGTAAGCTCGAGCCCGCTCAACATGACGTGGTTCTCCGATGCGCCTGACTAGCGCAGCGGAGGAGCATACATCAGACCGCCCTTCGTCCAGAGGTTGTTGAGGCCGCGCTCGAGCTTGAGTGCGGATTTTGCGCCGAGATTGCGCTCGAAGAGCTCGCCGTAGCTTCCGACGAGCCTCACGAGCCGATAGGCCCAGTCCGGCTCGAGACCCATGCCCTGTCCAAGGTTGCCCTCGCGGCCCAGAAACCGGCGGACATCCGTCAGCGGCGACTTCATCATGTCGTCGACGTTCTGGCTCGTGAGGCCGAGCTCTTCCGCCGCGACGAGAGCGGCGAGGCTCCACCTCACGATGGCGAACCACTGATCGTCGCCCTGGCGCACGGCCGGCCCCAGCGGCTCCTTCGCAATGAGCTCGGGCAAGAGAACGTGGTCGTTCGGGTTGGCGAGCCGGCTTCGCTCGAGCGCAAGGGTCGATGCATCGCCCGTGAGTAGCGTGCAGCTCCCCTCCGCGTAGGCTTTGACCAGGTCATCCCAGCGCTCGGCCACGACCCGCTGGTAGCGCATCTGGTGGCCCCTGAAGAAGTCATCGACCCCCTGCTCGGCGCTCGTACCCTTGAGAACGCATACCGAGGAGCCCGACAGCTCGAGCACGCTTGTGACCGCCTCGCCCCGTTGGACGAGAAAGCCCTGGCCGTCGTAGAGCAGGACCCCGGCGAACCGGACGCCGAGCTCCGTATCGCGGCTCAGCGTCCACGAAGTCGCGCGCGCCAGCACGTCGATATCGCCCGAGGTCAACGCCTGAAAGCGCCCCGCCGCGCTCACCGGGCGCTCCTTGACCTTTTCCTCGCTGCCGAGGACGGCCGCCGCGATGGCTCGGCAGAAGTCGACCTCGAGCCCCGACCACTTGCCGCGCTCGTCGGCCAGAGCAAAGCCGGGTGTCGCCTCGCTGACCCCGCAGACGAGGTGTCCGCGCTGGCGAACGTCCTCGAGCGTGGCTCCCGCTGCGGGCCAGGCGCACACGAAAAGGGCGAGGGAGAGCACGCCGCCAAGTGCCGTGGCCCGGCCTCCCGTTCTCGCCGTCGAGCGTCCTGTCATCCGTCTTGGGACCACGTTGGAGTTCAGCCACGTGCGCCCGGCGATAGCCCCCGCGTCTCGCCTCCCGGGCCAGGAGCATGTGAGCTCCTCCCCGCACGGGGCCGAGGATCCTCGCCGCCGGCCCGCCCGCACACAACTCCCGGAGGCCCCGCCGGGTCAAGGCCTTGACCACCGGCCGAACTTGCGCCATTGGGCGCAATGGCGCCGTTGAGGGAAGGCAAAATGGCAAACTCCAAGGACGGCTCCAAGCGGCCCCGGCGCCCCGCCACCGACCTTCTGCATCGCGGACGCACGCCGTCCGCCCAGCACGGTTTCGTCAATCCGCCCGTCTATCGCGGCTCGACCGTCCTCTTTCCCACCGTCGAGAAGCTCGAAGCTTACGACGAGCAGCCCTACAAGTACGGGCGCCACGGCACGCCGACGACGAGCGCCCTCGAGGAGGCGCTCGCGCACCTCGAAGGCGGGGCGAGGACGTTCCTTACGGCTTCCGGCTACCAGGCAGTGACGACGGCGATCCTCGCCTTCGTCGAGGCGGGCGACCATATCCTCGTCGCCGACAGCGTCTACCAGCCGACGCGCAGGTTCGCCGATTATCTCTTGAAGCGGCTTGGCATCGCGACGACCTACTACGATCCGCTCGTCGGCGCGGGCATCGCCGATCTTATCGACGACAAGACGCGCCTCATCTTCACCGAGAGCCCGGGCTCGCTCACCTTCGAGATGCAGGATATCCCCGCGATCGCCGCGGTCGCGAAATCCCGCGGGGCCTGGCTGCTCATGGACAATACCTGGGCGACGCCGCTCTACTATAATGCGCTCGCGGCCGGCGCCGACGTCTCGATCCAGGCGGCAACCAAGTACATTGTCGGGCACGCCGACGCGATGCTGGGCGCAATCACCGTCAACGATCGCGCGCTGCGCCACGTCGAGCGGGCCAAGACCGCGCTCGGGTCTGCCCCGGCTCGGAGGAGACCTATCTCGCGCTTCGCGGCCTGCGCACGCTGGACGTGCGCCTCGAGCGTCACCAGCGCTCGGCCCTCGAGGTGGCGCGCTGGCTCGCATCCCGTCCCGAGGTCGCCCGCGTCCTCTATCCCGCCTTGCCGTCGGACCCCGGCCACGCGCTGTGGAAGCGCGACTACACGGGTGCGAGCGGTCTCTTCTCGGTGATCTTGAAGCCGGTCCCAAAGGCAGCCGTCGCGGCAATGCTCGATACGCTCGAGCTGTTCGGCATGGGCTACTCGTGGGGCGGCTTCGAAAGCCTGATCGTTCCCTTCGATCCTACGCCCTTCCGCACCGCGACGCGCTGGCAGGGCGAAGGCCCGGCGCTGAGGCTGCATGTCGGCCTAGAGGACGCAGGCGATCTCATTGCCGATCTCGATCGGGGATTTGCGAGCCTCAAGGCCGCGAGCTAGTCGTGTTCCTCAGCGCACGCCGCCCATGAGCCCCTTGACCCAGGGTGTGAGCGAGGCGAGCATAAGTGCCGCAACCGCAACGAGACCCGCCTGCCACAGGAAATAGGCGGCGAGCGCGCCCGGGTCCGTGGCCGTGAACGCGCTCCCAAACACGCCTGCAAGCTTGTTGCCCCAGGCGGCGCCGAGGAACCAGAGCCCCAGGACAAAGCCGACGAGGCGCACGGGCGCGAGCTTCGTCATCGTGCTGAGACCGACCGGGCTCAAAAGCAGCTCGCCGATCGTCTGCAGCAGGAAGAGACCGACGAGCCAGAGCGGGCTCACCTTCCCGTCCGCCGTCAGCGCCGCCGCCGGCACCATCAGCAGATACGATGCGGCGAGGAACCCGAGGCCCGCCGCGAACTTCGCCGGGCTCGAGGGCTGGCGCGCCCCGAGCCTCACCCACATCGCGGCAAAGAGCGGCGCGAGCAGGATGACAAACAGCGCGTTGAGCGACTGGATCCAGGCAGAGGGAAACGCGAGCCCGAAGGCCTCGTTGCGCGTCAGCTGATCGGCGAACAGCGCGATGGTGACGCCGGCCTGCTCGAAGATCGCGAAAAAGATCATGGCCGCGATGAAGAGGACGAAAACCGCCGCCATGCGCCGCCTCACGGTGTCGCCGGTGAGGGCGAGCCAAACGGCCGCCCCCGCGGGCAGCACAAGGAACGCAAGGCGCAGGCTCTCGAACCCTGCCCAATCGGATGCCACCGTCAAGGCGAAGAGGCCGAGGGTGACAGCGCCGACCAGCACGGCACCGAGCGCACCTGGCTGCCGCAGCGGCGGCGGAGCGAGCGAGCGCAATTGCCCTCCGCGCCAAAGCAGATGGATGAGACCGAGCGTCATGCCCACACCCGCGGCGGCGAAGCCGAAATGCCAGCTCGCGGCAGGGTCTATGCCTCTCTCGGAAAGAAAAGATTTGAACAGCGCGCTTTGAGCGAGAAACCCCGTCACGATGGGTGCAACGAGCGCGCCGATGTTGATCCCCATATAGAAGATCGAGAACCCCGCATCCCGTCGCGTGTCCCCCGCATCGTAGAGAGCGCCGACGAGGGCGCTGATGTTGGGCTTGAACAAACCCGTGCCGAGCGCGATCAGGGTAAGCCCGGCGTAGAATGAAACCTCGGCGGGAACGGCAAGCGCGAAGTGACCGCAGGCAATGATCGCGCCGCCGACGAGGACCGATCGGTGCGCGCCGAGGAACCCGTCGGCGGCGAAGCCACCCGGGATCGACAGCATGTAGACCGCCATAGTATAGTTACCATAGATCGCCGCCGCCTCGGCCGTCGATAGTCCGAGGCCCCCGCTCTCCGGGGCGGCGACCATGAAGAGCACCAGGAGGGCGCGCATTCCGTAATAGGAAAAGCGCTCCCAAAGCTCCGTGAAGAACAGTGGCGCGAGCCCCCGAGGATGGACCCCGAGGTAGCGGTACACTTTTGGTCTGCGGGAAGTGGTTACGGACTCGTCCATCGGTATCCCGATTTGACCGCAGTGCAATACGAGGACAAGTCTGCCGCGCATTCTTTCGGGCATTATGTCCGATGTCACGGCCGTGTGATGCGGACCGCACTTTAGGCCAATGGACGGCCGGCTATGGAGTAACTAAAGAAGCGTAGGCCAAAATCCACAAAATGAACGACGCGAATAGCCTCGCGCCTAGCGATCCAGGAGGACGCCATGATTCAACAGGCCTTGAACGAGCTATCCAAGCAGATCCGTATTCGTCCCCGCTACGATAACTATATAGGCGGGCAGTGGGTGCCACCGGTGAAAGGCAAATACTTCACCAACCTCACGCCGGTGACCGGCAAGCCTCTGTGCGAAGTCGCCCGCTCGACCGCCGAGGATATCGAGCTCGCCCTCGACGCCGCCCACAAGGTCCGCGAGGCGTGGGGCAAGACGGCTCCCGCCGAGCGCGCCATGCTCTTGAATAAAGTCGCCGATAAGATGGAGGCGAACCTCAAGCTGCTCGCCATGGTCGAGACGCTCGACAACGGCAAGCCGATCCGCGAGACGATGGCGGCCGACCTGCCGCTCGCCGTCGATCACTTTCGCTATTTCGCCAGCTGCGTGCGCGCCCAGGAAGGCTCGATCGCCGAGATCGATCACGACACGGTCGCCTATCATTTCCACGAGCCGCTCGGCGTCGTCGGCCAGATCATCCCGTGGAACTTCCCGCTGCTGATGGCGTGCTGGAAGCTCGCCCCGGCGATTGCCGCCGGCAACTGCGTCATCTTGAAGCCCGCCGAGCAGACCCCGATGGCGATCATGGTGCTCATGGACCTCGATCGGCGACATCCTGCCGCCCGGCGTCCTCAACGTCGTCAACGGCTTCGGCGTCGAGGCCGGCAAGCCCTTGGCGCAGAACAAGCGCATCAACAAGGTGGCGTTCACCGGCGAGACGACGACGGGGCGCCTCATCATGCAGTACGCCTCCGAGAACATCATCCCCTGCACGCTCGAGCTCGGCGGCAAGTCGCCCAATATCTTCTTCGCCGACGTGGCGGACGCCGACGACGAGTTCTTCGACAAGGCGCTCGAAGGCTTCACGATGTTCGCCCTCAACCAGGGCGAGGTCTGCACCTGCCCATCGCGCGCGCTCGTGCAAGAGAAGATCTATGACCGGTTCATGGAGCGCGCCGTCGAGCGCGTGAAGAAGGTCAAGCAGGGGCACCCTCTCGATCCCTCGACCATGATCGGCGCCCAAGCCTCCAACGACCAGATGGAGAAGATCCTCTCCTACATCAAGATCGGAAGAGACGAGGGAGCCCGCGTGCTAACGGGCGGCGAGCGCAGTATCCTCGATGGAGAGATCGCCGAAGGCTACTACGTGAAGCCCACGGTCCTCGAGGGCAACAACAAGATGCGCGTGTTCCAGGAGGAGATCTTCGGGCCCGTCGTGTCTGTCACGCGCTTCAAGGACGACGACGAGGCGCTCGCGATCGCCAACGATACGCTCTACGGCCTCGGCGCCGGCGTGTGGACGAGGAACGGCACCCGTGCCTATCGCTTCGGCCGCGCGATCCAGGCAGGGCGCGTGTGGACCAACTGCTATCATCTCTACCCGGCCCACGCGGCGTTCGGCGGCTACAAGCAGTCCGGCATCGGACGCGAGACGCACAAGATGATGCTCGACCACTACCAGCAGACCAAGAACATGCTGGTTTCCTACAGCCCGAAGGCGCTCGGCTTCTTCTAAGTCGGGCGAGACTTCCAACGGCCGCCGGAGCCTCTGAGCTCCGGCGGTTCTCTCCTTAGCGAGGGGAGGAATTTTTCGTGCCACGACCGACCCTGCGCGCGCTCCTCTCGTTGCCCGAGCGGCCGGAGCGTCTCTCCCGCTCGGCTCTCATCCTCATCGACTGCCAGAACACCTATCGCGAAGGCGTCATGCAGCTGGACAACGTGGAGCCGGCCCTCGTGCAGTGCGCAATGTTGTTGAGCCGCGCCCGCGATGCCGGGGCGCCAGTCATCCATGTCCAGCATCACGCAGGCCCGGGCACGCCCTACGACATCAACCAGCCATGCGGCCGTATCGCCGACGAGGTGGCGCCGCGCGATGGCGAAAAGGTGATCACCAAGGCCTATCCCAGCTCTTTCGAGAAGACCGACCTCGACGCGGAGCTGAAGCGGCATGGCATTACGGATATCGTGCTGGCCGGCTTCATGACCCATGTGTGCGTCAACTCCACGGCGCGCGCGGCCTTCAACCTGGGATACCGCCCGACCGTCGTCGCCTCGGCGACCGCGGCCCGGTCCCTCCCCAATCCCTTGGGCGGCGAGGTCCCGGCAAGCGTCGTCCAGACTGGGGCGCTCGCGAGTCTCGCCGACATTTTCGCCATAGTCGTCCCGACGGAGCGCGAGCTACCGTCCTGACCTGAGAGGTGAAACCCATGGCGACGGCCACCATTCCAAAACGCGTCTCCGCGACGCCCGCGGCCGAGAGCCTGATCGCGAAGCTCATGGCGCTTCACGGTCCTCTGCTCTTTCACCAGTCGGGCGGCTGCTGCGACGGCAGCGCGCCCATGTGCTATCCGCGCGGCGAGTTCAAGGTCGGCGCGCAGGACGTCTATCTCGGAGAGATCGGCGGTCAGCCGTTCTACATGGGTGCGGCACAGTTCGACTACTGGCAGCACACGCACCTGATCATCGACGTGGTGCCGGGGCGCGGCTCGGGCTTCTCGGTCGAGGCCCCCGAGGGCGTGCGCTTCCTCACCCGCTCGCGCATCTACACGGATGCCGAGTACGAAGCGCTCGAGGCGGCCGGCCGGCCGCCCTCCGGCGTCGAGCGGCCCGCGGCCTAGCGCGCGGCGGCCTTGTCGCGCTGGCCGTTGCCGTTCTTCTGCTTGGGACCGGGCTCCGGCGTAGAAGGCGCCTGTTTTTCCGCATCCATGAGCTGGCGGATGCCGGCAAGCGCAAGCGGGCTCAGCCCTTCGCCGCCGGCCGCGACATGGGCGAAGATCTGGGCCTTCATCCTGTGCTCCCAGAACCTCCTGATGTGGTCGGCAACGCCCGCCGCGCCGCGCGCCTCGCCCTGAACGGCAAAGAACTTGGCGATGTCGTTGGCCATCCGCACGAGATTGTTATGCTGCATGGGGGGCGACCTCAGGGGCGAAAGGGAGAGGCTCGGCCGCCTCCAGACGAACGCGGCGAGGATGGGTGAAGACCTCGAAGGCATCCGAGCGGGCCACGGCGACGAGCGTGATGCCGGCGGCCTCGGCCGTGCGGAGCGCGAGCGCGGTCGGCGCGGAGACCGCAACTAGGATTGGCGCCCCGAGCGCCGCCGCTTTCTGCACCATCTCGACCGAGACGCGGCTCGTGAGCAGAACGACCCCTTGCGTCGGGTCGAGACCCGCCTTGCGCACGGCGCCGACGAGCTTGTCGAGCGCATTGTGGCGGCCGACGTCCTCGCGCAGCAGTAGGTGCCCCGTGTCGGGCCTCCAGAACGCGGCGCCGTGGACGGCCCGCGTGGCGCTGTTGAGGGCCTGGGCCGGGGCAAGCGCGGCAAGCGCACCTTTGATGGCGTCGGGGCTCACCGTGATCCCCTCCGCGACGCGGCGCGGCTCGGGCACCGCGGCCTCGAGGCTTTCGACGCCGCAGAGCCCGCATCCCGTCGGCCCGGCGATCCGCCGGCGACGCTCGACCAGGGTGCGCCCCGTCCCCGGCGCGAGCCACATGCGGATCTCGATGCCCTGGGGCTGCTCGACGACCTCGAGCGAGACGATCTCGTCGGCGCGCGCGATGAGGCCTTCCGTGAGGCTGAAGCCCAGCGCGAAGTCCTCGAGGTCGGCAGGCGTCGCCATCATGACGGCGTGCGTCGCCCCGTCGTAGACGAGGGCAACCGGCGCCTCCTCGGGGATCGTGCGGCTCGTCTCGGCCGCCCCCGCCCCTCCGACCTTGAGCGAGGTCACGCGGCAGATGGGATCGACCATCCCTCGCTCCTACTCCGCGGCCTCGGCGGGCACCGCGATGCGCCGGCTCTTGTCGGTGAAGGCCTCGTACTCCTCCTGGTAGCGCGTCGGGCCGTTCGAGCGGGACACCTGGACCGCCGTCACCTTGTACTCGGGGCAGTTGGTCGCCCAGTCGGAGAACTCGGTGGTGATGACATTGGCCTGGGTCAGCGGGTGGTGGAACGTCGTGTAGACGACACCTACCGCGACGCGGGGGGTGATGAGGGCGCGCAGCGCCGTCTCGCCGGCGCGGCTCCTTACGGTTACCCAGTCGCCGTCGTTGATGCCGCGGAACTCGGCGTCGTGCGGATTGATCTCGAGGCGGTCCTCCTCGTGCCAGACCACGTTCGCCGTGCGCCGCGTCTGCGCGCCGACGTTATACTGCGAGAGGATGCGGCCCGTCGTCAGGATCAGCGGATAGCGCGCGCCCGTGCGCTCGTCCGTCGGCACGTACTCGGTCATGACGAACTTGCCCTTGCCGCGCACGAACTCGCCGACGTGCATGATCGGCGTGCCCTCGGGATGCTCCTCGTTGCACGGCCACTGGATCGAGCCGAGGCGGGCGATCTTCTCGAACGACACGCCGGTGAAGGTCGGCGTCAGCCGCGCGATCTCGTCCATGATCTCGCTGGCGTGCGTGTAGTTCCAGTCGAGGCCGAGCTTCTTGGCGATGAGCTGAGTGATCTCCCAGTCCGCATAGCCGTTCTTGGGCGCCATCACCTTCTGGACGAGCTGGATGCGCCGCTCGGCATTGGTGAAGGTGCCGTCCTTCTCGAGGAACGTGCAGCCCGGCAGGAAGATATGGGCGTAGTTCGCGGTCTCGTTGAGGAAGAGATCCTGCACGACCACGCATTCCATCGCCGCGAGGCCCGCCGAGACGTGATGCGTGTTGGGATCGGACTGGAGAATGTCCTCGCCCTCGATGTAGATCGCCTTGAACGTCCCGTCGACCGCCGCGTCGAGCATGTTGGGGATGCGCAGGCCCGGCTCGGCATCGATGGTGCAGTTCCACTCCTTCTCGAAGAGGGCGCGCGTCTTGGTATCGGAGACGTGGCGATAGGCCGTGAGCTCGTGGGGGAACGAGCCCATGTCGCAGGCGCCCTGCACGTTGTTCTGGCCGCGCAGCGGGTTCACGCCGACGCCGGGGCGCGACAGGTTGCCGGTCGCCATGGCGAGGTTGGCGATGGCGATGACGGTCGTCGAGCCCTGCGAGTGCTCGGTCACGCCTAGGCCGTAATAGAAGGCCGCATTGCCCCCCGTCGCGTAAAGACGTGCCGCCTCGCGCACGAGCTTGGCATCGACGCCCGTATACTGCTGCATCGATTCGGGGGAGTTGCGCTCCTCGGAGACGAAGGCCGACCACTCGTTGAACTCGTCGACGTTGCAGCGCTCCTCGACGAACTTGCGGTTGACGAGGCCCTCCTTGACGATCACGTGGGCCATCGACGTCAGAAGCGCGACGTTGGTGCCGGGCTGGAGCTGGAGGTGGTAATCGGCCTCGACGTGCGGGGTGCGCACGAGGTCGATGCGGCGCGGATCGGCAATGATGAGCTTCGCCCCCTCGCGCAGGCGCTTCTTCATGCGGCTCGCGAAAACGGGGTGGCCGTCGGTCGGATTGGCCCCGATGATGAAGACGACGTCGGTGTGCTCGACGGAGTCGAAGTCCTGGGTTCCCGACGACTCGCCGAAGGCGGTCTTCAAGCCGTAGCCCGTCGGCGAATGGCAGACGCGCGCGCAAGTGTCGACGTTGTTGGTGCCGAACCCGGCGCGGATGAGCTTCTGCACGAGGAAGCTCTCCTCGTTCGTGCAGCGCGACGACGTGATGCCGCCGACCGACGTGCGTCCGTACTTCTTCTGGATACGCGCGAACTCGGAGGCAACGCGATCGATGGCCTCCTCCCATGTGGTCTCGCGCCACGGGTCGGTGATCTTGTCGCGCACCATCGGCCTGGTGATGCGGTCGCGATGGGTTGCGTAGCCCCAGGCGAAGCGTCCCTTGACGCAGGAATGGCCGCGGTTCGCCTTGCCGTCCTTCCACGGCACCATGCGTACGACCTCTTCGCCACGCATCTCGGCCTTGAAGGCGCACCCCACGCCGCAATAGGCGCACGTGGTGATGGCAGAGTGCTCGGGCTGGCCGATATCGATCACGGCCTTCTCGGTGAGCGTTGCCGTCGGACAGGCCTGCACACAGGCCCCGCACGAAACGCACTCGGACTCGAGGAAATCTTCGTTCATGCCGGGAGACACGCGGCTGTCGAAGCCGCGCGCCGAGATCGTCAAAGCGAAAGTGCCCTGCACCTCCTCGCAAGCCCGCACGCAGCGGTTGCAGACGATGCACTTCGAGGGATCATAGGCGAAATAGGGGTTGGTCTCGTCCTTCGGGAGCCACTGATCGTTGGCGTGGCCGTTGCTCTTGGCGAAGACGTGGTTCTCACCCTCGTAGCCGTAGCGCACGTCGCGCAGGCCGACGGCGCCGGCCATGTCCTGGAGCTCGCAGTCGCCGTTGGCGGCGCAGGTGAGGCAGTCGAGCGGATGGTCGGAGATGTAGAGCTCCATCACCCCGTTGCGGATCTGCTTTAAGCGCGGCGTCTGGGTATGAACGACGATGCCCGGGGCGACCGGCGTCGTGCAGGAGGCGGGCGTGCCGTTGCGGCCCTCGATCTCGACCAGGCACAGCCGGCAGGAGCCGAACGCCTCTATCATGTCGGTCGCGCAGAGCTTCGGGATCTGGGTGCCGATCTCCGCCGCAGCGCGCATGATCGACGTCCCTTCCGGGACCGTCACGGCCACGCCGTCGATGGTCAGCGTGACGAGCTTCTCCGATTTCGAAGCCGGCGTGCCGTAATCCGTTTCCTTAATAAGCGTCATGGGTTCTCACTCCGCCGCAGCAAGTCTCGCAGTCCGCTTGAAATCTTCCGGGAAATGCGTCAGCGCGCTCATGACCGGATATGGGGTGAACCCACCCAGAGCGCAAAGGGAACCGAACTTCATAGTGTTGCACAGATCCTTGATGAGGGCGAGGTTGGCATCGACCCGCTCGCCGGCCATGACCTTCTCGACCGTCTCCTTGCCTCGCGTCGCGCCGATCCGGCACGGCGTGCACTTGCCGCAGCTTTCGATGGCGCAGAACTCGAAGGCGAAGCGAGCCTGGCTCGCCATGTCGACAGTGTCGTCGAAGACCACGACGCCACCATGACCGATGAGGCCATCCTTTGCGGTGAAGGCTTCGTAGTCGAAGGGCGTATCGAAGAGCGCGCGCGGGAAAATAGGCGCCGAGCGGGCCGCCGACCTGAACCGCGCGCACCGGGCGCCCCGATGCCGTGCCCCCGCCGATGTCGTCGACGAGCTCGCCGAGCGTGACGCCGAATGCCGTCTCGAAGAGGCCGCCGTGCTTGATGTTGCCGGCGAGCTGGATCGGCATCGTGCCGCGCGAGCGGCCCATGCCGTAGTCGGCGTAGGCCTTGGCACCTTCAGCCAGAATGAACGGCACCGCCGCAAACGAGAGCACGTTGTTGATCACGGTCGGGCGGGCGAACAGGCCCTTGTGGGCAGGAAGCGGCGGCTTGGCACGGACCACGCCGCGCTTGCCCTCGAGGCTTTCCAAGAGCGAGGTCTCCTCGCCGCAGACATAGGCGCCGGCGCCCATGCGCACTTCGAGTTCGAAGGCGTGTTTCGAGCCGGCGACCTTGGGGCCGAGGAAGCCCGCCTGGCGCGCAGCCTGGATCGCCTCGTTGAGGGCAACCTCGGCATGGGGATACTCGGAGCGCAGGTAGATGTAGCCCTTGGTCGCGCCGACGGCGATCCCTGCAATCGTCATGCCCTCGATGAGCACGAACGGGTCGCCTTCCATGATCATGCGGTCGGCGAACGTGCCGCTGTCGCCCTCGTCCGCGTTGCAGACGATGTACTTCTGCGAGCCCGGCGTATCGTGAACCGTCTTCCATTTGATGCCGGTCGGGAAGCCCGCGCCGCCGCGGCCCCTGAGGCCCGACTTCGCCACCTCGTCGACGACGCCGGCGGGCGACAGCTCGAGCGCCCGGTCCAGGCCCTGGTAGCCGCCGTGGGCGCGATAGTCGTCGAGCGACACGGGGTCGGTGACGCCGCAGCGCGCGAACGTGAGGCGCGTCTGCCGTCTGAAGTAGGGAACCTCTTCGACCGGCCCCACGGCCCGGGGATGCTTGATCGACGCGGGGGGCTTGCCGCTGAAGAGGCCCGCCTTGGCGAGGCTCGCGACATCTGCCGCCTCGAGCGGTCCGAAACCCCAGCGAACGCCCTCGTGCTCGACCTCGAGCAGCGGCTCGAGCCACAGCATGCCGCGCGAGCCGTTGCGGATAATTTCGGCTTTCGCAGCCGCCTTCTTCGATGCCGTAGCGAGCGCCGCCACCAGCTCGTCGGCGCCGACGGCGACGGCGGCTGCATCGCGCGGCACGAACAATCGTAGTGTCATGCCGTGGCCTCTTTCAGAATCTGATCGAGCTTCTCGGCCGAGAGGCGTCCGACGATGCGTCCGTCGATCATGGCCGACGGCGCGGTCGCGCAGAGCCCGAGGCAGTACACCGGCTCGAAGGTGACACGGCCGTCGGCGCTCGTGCCGCCGCAGGAAATTCCGAGCCGATCTTCCACGCGCTCGACCAGCTTTTCGCAGCCCATGGATTGGCAGGCCTCCGCGCGGCACATTTTGAGCACGTGCTTGCCCGGAAGCTCGCGCCGGAAGTCGTGGTAGAAGGTCACGACTCCGTGCACCTCGGCGCGCGACAGATTGAGCTCGCGCGCCAGCACCGGCACCGCCTCCTCCGGAACATGTCCGAAGGCCTCTTGAACGGCGTGCAGGATCGGCATGAGCGGGCCTTCGAGACCTTCGTGATCGGCGACGATCTCGATCGTGCGCTCCTCGCTCCATGGCTCGAAGCGGCTCATGAGGCTCCTCCAGTTTATAGTTATTCGAAATCTACAATGGAGGATGCGCCAACAAGATCAATAGACCCTTTTCGTCCCGCGATAGACGCCATCTATCACCTCATTCGCAAGTCGCGTCGGTGACTTAGGCGGTGATTGCGCGGGTCGGATTGGCGATGCGCTTGGCATGGGCGATGAAGGCGGCGACGAGAGGCGAGCGCGGCTCGCGGCGCGTTGCGATGAGCCCGATCTTGTGAGTGACAGTCGGTTGTACCAGCGAGATGGGACGCAGCCTGCTCGGCCGGTCGAGAGCCTCGGCCAGGCGCGCCGGTAGAATGCTTGCCCACTCGCCGGTTCGCACGTGAGCGTAGAGCACGAGCATCGAGTTGCTCTCGAGCGTCGGCACCTGCGGAGCGCCGGCGTCCGCCAGGTGGCGATCGATGAGGCGGCGGTTCTGCATGTCGGGAGTGAGGAGGCAAAGCGGAACACGGCCCGCCTCGGCCCAGGTAACCAGCTCGCGCTTGGCCAGCGGGCTGTCTGGCGCGACGAGGAGGACGTACTGCTCCTCGTAGAGAGGCACAGCCTCGAACTTGGCCGGCGGCTCGGTATCGACGTAGGAGATGCCGACATCCAACTCGAGGTTCTCAAGGCGAGCGAGGATGGCGTCCGCGTTCATCGAATGCACGGTGAAGCGCACGGCCGGGTAGCGCAGGTGCATGGGAACGGTGAGATCGGTCACGAACGGAAGCGCGGTCGGGATGGCGGCAAGATAGAGGTGACCCGAAAGGCCCTTCTTCAGCGCGTCGATCTCCTGGCGCATGGCGCGCGCGTCGCCGACGATGCGTCGCGCCCAGTCGAGCACGCGCTCGCCCTCGGGCGTGAAGCAGCGAAAGCGCGAGCCTCGCTCGACGATGAGCACGCCGAACTGATCCTCGAGGCTTTTCAAGGCCGAGGACAAGGTCGGCTGCGTCACGCCGGCCGCTTCCGCGGCGCGGCCGAAGTGCCGTTCGCGGGCAAGCGCCAGGAGCAATTCGAGCTTGTCGATCATATTGTCGATGGTCGCTTCTCCGCCGTCGGGGCGACGGATGTTAGGCCGCAATGTTTACACCTTCGCGGCGCCCCTGACAGCACCCTCGCAGGCCCGAAATTATGGTGAATGATCGTGAAATCGGCATAGTGGCCGCAAGGGCGTCACCCATGTCTCAGTCGGGTCCTGTCACCCAAGTCTCCTGACACAACAAAGACATGGCGATCCCGGCAGGAGCACCACAAAGCAGCTTCTTCAATGGCTTAGAGCGCGGTGGGAAACGGGTGCCTGCCGTAGCTTTTCGGGAGTTCTCGCCGAATTGTTTCCCACCAACACGCCACGGGTACAAAAGGACGACGGCCCAGGTGCATTGCCCCTGGCGCGGCCTCTCACCCGACCTGCTTCGCTGCTTGTCTCGCTGTCTCATCGCGCTCCCTCTCGGGGCTACGATGAGCCGCACCTCTCGCTTACGCAATCAGCTCAATCTGTCGGGTAGGGTGCTGACGGGGGACAAGCGACACGCGCGATGTCCCAATTCGACAATACAAGGCGAAAGACTCCATGGGCCGGGAGCGACGCCGAGATCAGGGCATCGGCTTCCAATCGGGGGCGCTCCCGGGCCTAGCTTAGGCCGGATGCGTCGCGCGCTGCGAGCCGCATCCACGTCAATCGTGAGGGAATGGGGAAAACCGAGCAATCCTCCGCTTTGGGGGAGGATCCATCCGCGGAGCCCCAAGGCAAAGCCCAGCCTCCTTGCAGCAAGGGGCTGGGCTCTAGGATCGATCGACGCGGCGGAAAAGCGATCGATACCGGCATACTGAGCTAGAGCCGTTAAAAAATCGGGCGCAGGCGCGGGAACCTGTCCGTGAGCCAAGCGTTCTGCTCGCCGACGGAAGGCGTCGCCCCCTGACACTCGGCGAGGTACAGGCACCTGCGTTTGCGACTGGCGTGGGTGCCTCACTTTTGTTCTCGCATGGCATGAACGGTCTGGGGTTCACCCCCGGGCGGCCCGCGTTGGAGTTTTTGAGCATGGATACGACAAAGCCCAACCCTCCGGGGAAGAAGGGCTGGGCTCGGATGGCCTACTGGTTCTGCAGCGTTTCACCAGTCGGTCGGACTATCCTGGCTGTGGTCAATTAAGGAATATTCAACGCAGTTCCACGCTCACAAACCTGAGTCGGAATGTCACGGAGGATGGCGTGAAAGCGCGCCTGCGCCACTCGACCGGTTACGCACTGTCCAACAAGGGCCACGACTTCCGGCTCTTGCTACCTCGGCCACAAGGATCCGAGACACACCGCCCGCTATACTCGCGTCGCTGGCCGGCGCTTCGAGGGGCTGTGGGACTAGGCCGCTACTTTGGCGTCAAGGCCGCCTGCTCGGCGCTGGTAAAGGGCGTGAAGCCACTGTCCGATCCAAAATGCAACGCCAACGCGAGTACTGCGATAATGGCAATTACCAACAGGGCAATCTCGCGCCTCTCGCGACGCTGATCGTCTGGGTTCACGGGCGTTTCCTCTTCTTCTTCATTTCTTGAGTACGAATGATTGGTTCTTTTATTGGGCAAGGAAGATTGGGGTGTGCATTCGCCCTGTCAATTCAGGGCTCGTGTGTCCTGGTGACCACAACATGGCCTCACCGACCTGTTATGCTCCTCGCGCTTTCAAACATGGCACAAGGGAGCATGCCATGGCCGAGGTAATGCGGTCTTTGATCCTCCTCCTTATGGGGCTGACAGTAGCGACGGCTGGGGTGGTCGTGGTCCTCTACGGCTAGAGCGCCGCTGGGGGGCTGAGCGCAGCTAGGGTCGGCGGCCATGTGCAATCTTTACTCCATGACGCGTGCTCGCGAGGCCGTCCTTCGCCTGTTCCGCGTATCGCATAACCGCGCCCAGGCCTTCGAACTGCTGCCGGCGATCTTCCCCGGCTACTCGGCGCCGATCGTGCGCCAAGCTAATGATGGCGAGCGCGAGCTCGTGGTCGCAAACTGGGGGTTCGTACTCCTGCAGGAGGGGCGCGCACCTCGCCGCGTCACGAACGTGCGCGACGACAAGGTGCTGGACTTCTAAGTTCTGGCGGCCCTCGTTCGAGGCGCGCCGCTGCCTCGTGCCGGCGTCATCCTACAGCGAACCTGATAGCACCACGCCGGCCGGCTGGCACTGGTTCGCGCTCAAGAGCGAGGAGCCGCGACCCCTGTTCGCATTCCCTGGGATCTGGCGCCGCTGGGTTGGGCCGGTGAAGAAGGACGGACCTACGCTCGAGCTCGACGTGTACGCCTTCATGACCACAGAGCCGAACGAGCTCACGGCCTCGATCAATCACGAGCGCATGCCCGTGCTGCTCTCGAATGAGGTGGAGTTCGAGACGTGGCTTCGGGGGACGCCCGACGAGGCGTTCCGGCTGGTTCGCAGCTACGACGCCGGCGCGATGCGGATCGTGCAGTCGGGGCGCGAGAAGCGCGATCTGCTCGAAGCTGCCTAGCGTCCTCTAATTGGCATTAGTGGGCGCGGAATTCGCCCTAGAAATTCGACCGCTGAAGCACCAATTAGGGCGGCTTCGCCCGGTCGAATGCTCTAGTTCTTCTCGAAGATCAGCCTCAACACCGGGCACCCGCATGAACCCGGCGGCCAGGTCCCTCGGAAGTCAGGACGCCGCTCGTCAGACACCAGTGGTCATTCCCCCATGATGCGGCTAACAATGCTTAGTCGGTCGCGCGGAGATTGTTTCATCCCTTTGGGACGTGGATGCCACAGCCAACGGAAGAGCAGTTGGAAGTGCTGGCTCGCTTCAAGACGGGTAGGCCGTTGAAAATCACGGCTTTCGCTGGAGCCGGCAAGACCACGACGCTTCAGCTTCTCGCCAATTCGAGGAAGACGCGCGGGCTATATCTCGCATTCAACAAGTCTATCGCAACAGAGGCCTCGACCAAGTTCCCGAAGTCAGTCGATTGCCGCACTACGCATTCCATTGCGAAGCGAGCTGTACAGTCAGCCTACCGGTTTTCGACCGGCAAGATGACGGACCCGCTTTACGCGAACCAGCTGGCCGAGTTGTTGGTTCTCAATGACCGAATGTTCAGCAAGCGACTTCGGCTCGGCGCGGTTCATCAAGCCCACCTGCTGCTCAGGACGCTACGTAATTTCTGTCAGAGCGCCGACGCCGAGCTTGTTGTGGGTCACGTACCTCAGTATGGGCGCCTGTTAGGGGCCAACGACGAGGAGTTGGTGGCGGTGAGGGCGTGGGCAGTGTCCACCGCGAAGGGAGTTCTGGAGCAGGATGACCAACCATCGTGACCCCATACCGCTTGGACATGATGGCTATTTGAAACTATGGGCGTTGGGGAACCCGAAGCTCGGATGTGACTACATTCTCCTGGATGAAGCGCAAGATACAAACCCTGTCGTTCTCGGGGTCCTCTCGGGCCAGCCCGCACAAATCGTGTACGTGGGTGATCGGCACCAACAGATATACGAGTGGCGTGGCGCTATAAATGCAATGGAAGAAATCCAAGGATGCGAAGAGGCATATCTTACGCAGTCGTTTCGCTTTGGGCCAGTGATAGCGGACGCCGCGTCTCAGGTCCTACGAACACTTGGCGAAGATAAGCCCATCCGAGGGATCAATTCGCTTAACAGCTCAGTGGACTCGCACGGAACGGCGAGGACTGTCTTAGCCCGGACCAACGCCACGGTAATCCTCGAGGTTCTCGAGTCCATGAATGCCGGCCTGCGACCGTGCGTAGTCGGCGGCACGGACGACCTGAAAAGGCTCCTGAGTGATGTCTACGAGTTGAAGTCCGGCAAGCCAGGTGCTTGCCCCGAATTCTTCGGATTCCAGAACTGGCAAGAAGTAATAGCCTTCGCAGACACCGAAGAGGGCGAGGACTTGCGCACATTCGTTCAGCTTGTTGAGCAGCACGGCGAAGACAAACTGTGGGCAGCGGTGGTCAGCGCGCAAAAGGGAGAAGAAGATGCGGACATAATCCTCTCAACTGCCCATAAATCCAAAGGGCGCGAGTGGGAGTCGGTCCGCCTAGCGCAAGATTTCCTAAGTTCTCGAGTTCAACGGGGTTGATCCTGATGCCGAAGCGGAAGTTAGATTGTTCTACGTCGCGATGACCCGAGCGAAGATCCGCCTAGTCGTTGACCCATCCATGCTGGCGATATTCACTTCCGGGACGTGGCGTTATACCGAGAGAGAAAGCGCGCACCAGAAGAGCGAGAAGAGGCGATCAGTTCCCTCGCCACCTCCAAGCCAAAATGTTGAGCCGCCGCCGCTTGCCAGCCGCAGGATCGAAACTGCGTTCACACCCGCAGCAATCCCTCCGCCACTAATGTCGACTCGGGTTCCTGCGCCAGTGAAGAGGGAACGCGAAAATGCGAAATCGCGGCGCTGGTGGAGGTTCTGGTAGGCGTGATACGTGAACGGTTAAGTGGCACGGACAGCTCTTCGCAGTACTTGTCGACAAGGGAGCTGGGCGCGCACTCGTTGACGATCGGCACGCCGTCGGGACAGGTTCCATGGCCGAGGTAATTCGGTCTTTGATCCTCCTCCTTATAGGGCTGACGAAAGTAGCGACCGCTGGTGCGATCGTGGTCCTCTACGGTAAGAGCGGCGCCTGTAGTTTCTTGGGGGCTGCGCTCAGCTAAGGTCGGCAGCCATGTGCAATCTCTACTCTATGACGCGCGCTCGGGAGGCCGTCCTGCGGCTGTTCCGCGTATCGCATAACCGCGCGCAGTCATTCGAACCGCTGCCGGCAATCTTCCCCGGCAACTCGGCTCCGATCGTGCGGCAAGCTGAAGATGGCGAGCGCGAGCTCGTGGTCGCAAACTTGGGGTTTGTGCTCCTGCAGGACGGCCGGGCGCCGCGGCGCGTCACCAACGTGCGCGACGACAAGGTGCTGGACTTCTAAGTTCTGGCGACCGTCGTTCGAGGCGCGCCGTTGTCTCGTGCCGGCGTCATCGTACAGCGAGCCCGACAGCAACACGCCGGCCGATTGGCACTGGTTCGCGCTCAAGAGCGAGGAGCCGCGACCGCTTTTTGCGTTCCCTGGGATCTGGCGCCAAGGACGGACCAACGCTTGATCTCGACGTATACGCCTTCATGACCACCGAGCCGAACGAGCTCACAGCCTCGATCAATCACGAACGCATGCCGGTGCTGCTCTCGAACGAGGCTGAGTTCGAGACATGGCTTCGGGGAACGCGGGACGAGGCGTTCGGGCTGGTGCGCAGCTACGACGCTGGCGCAATGCGGATTGTTCAGTCGGGACGCGAGAAGCGCGATCTCCTCGAGGCCGCAAGAAAAGAAGCCCCCTTGGAACTCCGGGCGGGCTTTTGAATTAATAATCGGCGGTCAATCGCGAGCTTTAACGCTTCCAACTCTCGCCTCCCGATTGTTGGAAGCTGGGGCGCTAATTGGGTGTGGCGGCTGGTCGATTGCCGGCGAGTGACCGGCGACGCCGTATCGTCAGCTTATGGAGAGGCGTCCCAAACGGCCCCGCTCGGATGCCTCACGTCTGGGCGGGGCTTCTAAGCACCCGAAGCTGCCGGGCAAGGTTCGATCGATGAGCGCACTCAGCGGGCCACGATTCGCGTGAACAAAGAGCCGAGACCCGCCTCGCGCGCGCGTTTATGGCGTCCAAAAATTACATGCAACTCGTGCTAAGACAACTGGGCTTTTTTCGTTACAAAGCACAATGGCTGCACGTTGAGTGCCAGGCTTATGCTGTCAACGTGAGGCTTCGCACCCAATAGCCCGCACCTGTTGGGAGGAAGTCTTGCGGGCGCCGGGTGCGGGACATTCGCTGCGGGGCTTTGTCCGGCGCTCTTCCGCAAAAGAATTAGCCCCGCCCGGAGTAATCCGGGCGGGGCTTTTAGTTGTCATCAAGTCGTCTCGGTATTTGAGAGGCCCGCGCCGGAAACCTCAACGCCAGCGGTAGTCGCGATCGCGCGGATATTGGTAATCACGCCGAAAATCTCGGTCGTCATCCCTGTCGCGTCCTAGACGATGACGCCAGCGCCACCACCACCAAGGACGCTCCTGCCAGTCCCCATGCCAGCGCTGATACCTCCACCGGTATCCGTCCGCCTTCGTGACGAGACTTGGCTTCGTTTGAACTGTCACGTGGTCTATTTGCAGTGTTGCAGCTTGTGTCGGTGGGGCCCCTGTGACGACATACGCCGCACCAAGGATGCCCAACATCGCTATCTTCGTCTTCACTCTAAGCTCCTATGGATGTTCGCATCCTCCCCGGAGCTTTCCGACCGAATGCCCAGAATGGCGAAACATCCCGAACTGGCGCTGAACTGGTCGTTCAGACGAGGTTCATCGCAGGGCCCCTCGATCTCCGCCGCGCTGCGCCACATGATCGAGACGGAGATGGCAGGCGAGAAGAAGCCGGGCAAGAAGACGGAGCACTAGTGTCCGCTAACTCGGATTAGTGGGCGCGGATTTCCCGCCTAGTCCGAGAAGGCTCACGAGGCCAACTTTTTTGACGGTCGCCGAATTTACCACGATGGCTAACCATGCTGGCAGCCCCTCAGGTGCTGGCCGATACCATCAGGCGAGGCTTCCAACCTTCTGGCTCTGCTTTCCTTGTGTTGGAAGTGCTCGGGGGCGCCGGGTGCGGGACAAGACGCTGATCGCGCCCGGCGCCTATCACCACAAAGCATAATGGCGGCGCCTGGCGCGTGGCCTATAATCGTTAGCGCGAGACTTCCCCCATCGAACACCCCCGGGGAAGCTCTCTAGGGCGCCGGTGCGGGAACAGCCGCATCCCTGACGACGCGCTCGCCCGGCGCCCACCCATAAGCGAAAGCCCTGCGCGGATCGCTCCGGCGGGGCTCTTTCGGTCGCAAAGGCTCGCACGCTAGTCGGCATCGTGGGAGCACGGGCTACCGGACACCACGCCGCTGAGCCTCATCGAGCCGCGCCGCGTCTGTTTTCCACAGCTCTCGCTCTGAGGCCGGGAAGAACGGCCGTGTGGCGGCGTTGTCTTCGCAATCCCCCCGTCGCACCACCCTCGTTGCTCGGGCAGATTACCCAAGACGATGGCACCCGCGCGGTTGGGCCCGGGTGCCTTCGTTTTTCTAGACACGCCTCGCAGTTTGCGAGTGGGACTTTGATGCGCGAAGAGAAGAACATCGACCAGCTCGTGGACCTAGCCGGGCTGCGCAACGCGATCGCACGCGACAAGGACGACTGGCGTAGTCGGATCAACTTGTTACTAGGAGTTGCCGCGCTCGCTGCTTCAATCTTGGGGTTCTGGTGGATTTAGGGCACGAGAGCCCAGCTCGGCGCTCGCCTTTCTCGGATAGCTTCAGCGGCTACTGTTTAAGGGAGACGGCGGCGCGAGCACGGGACCGTCCGCGGGCACGACGGAGGGGGCCACCGTCACGCCCACTGGCCCGCTGACGCGACGCGCGGGGACACGCCAAGCGCAAAGAGGTCGACGGCGTCAGCCGCTCGCGCAAGACCTTGGCCTGAAGGTCTCGACATTCACCGAGGGCGACAATGTCGCTTCCCCGAGCGGCGCCGCGTGCGGGTCGGCGCGGTTCACTTTGGCGGTTCGAAAGTTTCCCAACGAGGCAGGTGCTTCCCCTCGCGTCCCGCAAGCCATAACCTGTGCCTCCGTACAATCGAGATGTCATCGGCCTTTCGTGCAAGCAGATCGGCATCGTTCGATAGGCACGCAAAAATCACGCGCATGATATTGACCGGGCTGATTCCTGGGTACACCAACTTGTTGCAACGGTCCCCAGAACGGACCGCAATCATAATCCCGAAGTGATCGAGCGTCGCAGTGTCGACATCTATGCCGGCGTCTGTGAACGCCCTGTTTGGATCTTCGCCTATCGCCGACACCCCGCTGTAGCTCTTGGCGCCATGATCACCAATAATGACGATGACCCCGCTCGGATCCACCTCTATGATCCTATCCATGACATCAACCATATGCGCATTGGCTGTCTTGGTTCGCTCGACAAACCGCCGTTGAAAAGCGGCGACTCCGGACATTGGCATGCGGTTACTGGCGTGCGATGGCAATGGCACCCAAAAAAACGTAAACCAGGGCTGTTGTCCTTTATCCGCAGCCATAACTGCAAGCCGCTGGCTTAGGGCGTTTTTCTGTGCAGCAAACGAGGCCGGCGAGTCGGTTTTGTTAAACGCGAGCTTGTCTACTCTCCTACTGCCAAATATCTTCAAGACGCGATGCGGCTGCGTATCTGGATATAAGAAATCCAGCGTGCCGCGCTCCGTTAGGAAATAGTCGCTGGCATTCACCAGCTGAAGCCGGTAGCCATTTCGCCGCAAGGTCGTCAGCACGGGATTATGCGCTCGACCAGCAAGCAGTTCGCGGCCGATCTTCGTGTCCTCATTTCCCCAGCTCAGGCGGTAATAGTGATGGCGGCCGAGAAAAATTCCGAGCGTCGTGTTCCAAGTGTTCGTGTAGTTGCTCAAAGTGTGGGCGACGCGAAAGCCTCGCCGCTCGAGCTCGGAATAGTGTTTGGAGTTGCCGAAGTTAAAATTGTGGGCATAGGCATCGCTGCTTCCGTACGAATCATAGATGAAGAAATAGATATTCGGCTTCGTTATGAACCGCGCAACCTCGAAGTCTTGCACAGCAATCTGCGGAACGTTGGTTGCCGTGGGCGCTTTATAGCTCCAGAAGCTCGTGGCGAATTCTGCCAGGGCGGCGATCGAAATCGCGGCTAGGACAGCATTGTACGCGGCGATCCGTCCCCGAACAAAAAGCCATCCGACGCCGATTAAGGTGAGTATGAAAGCGACCCTGACCGGCAATTTGCCGCCAAGAACATCAAGTAGCGTTCCATCAAGCAACAGGAACATCGACCATACGCAGACAACCGCGAGAACGATTGCGCTGGCCCGCTTTTTCGCCGTGCCTGGTTCGACGCCCACGCTCCCCACCAGAAGCCGCGCAAGCAAGGGGTAAAGAGTTCTATAGATAGTCCAGAGGACCACCCCGAAGGCCCCCGCCCCGACGAGCAATGACACAAGCTCGCCGGCGTTGAACGCATACCAATTCTTAGAGATGGCAAATAGGGTCGGATAATAGACCGCAAGCAACACGGCCGCGACAGTGGACCTTATGGCGGGCTTGTATGGGGTGCTAGCAGGAGATCGCGGTGCGGCCATGCGGATTGCTTTCGAGTTATCGTGAGGGGGGACCTGGGCGACGTTAACGGCACGCAGGCGGTAAGATGCAGGGAAAAATTCGCAGATCTGTGAGTGTAAAGCCAACGTCGAAGAGGAAAGGTGGAGCGGGGACCATATGGACTTTCGCGTTCGCGCACTCGGTCAGGCAGCGTCGGGCTCAATCGATGTGGCTGAGGATCACGTCAGGCTTGAAGTGTTCCTGCCATGTTGCTCGCAAAGTTCGCCGAGGTTGTTCAGTCGGCGATCAGAGCTCGCGGGCGTCTCCTGCTTGAGAGAAAGTGAGTTGAGAAAATGCGTTTGCCGATCAATGTCGGAGGGTGGCTCGCAGCAGCTGGTGCGCCGACCGTTTCTTTGACCGAGAATCCCGCATCAGCTATCTAAGCGTCATGTCTCGCGTTCGCACTGGAACTGATGAATGAGGCAATGGGGTGTTGCGAGCGCTGTTGAGATGGTCAGAGCCGGTGGCTGAACCGCCGCCCGAACCGGTGCCTTCGACCCGTGCCCTAGACCCACAACTTCGGCCGGGGCCTTCAACCCGCGCCTTCCACACCCGCCCTCAACCCGGTGCGAGAACCGCTGCCCCCAAACGCAGACGCAAGCCGGTAGAGCTGAAGAGCCTCTATCCGCGCACGACCCAGCGCGAGCCGCTGCGGCTGACGCACGCGCGCGCCCTACTCACCTTCATCCGAGAGGAGTGCCCTGAGTTGATCGGCGAGTTCGTCCCGCAGTCCGACCTCGAGAAGACCTACACCGAGCTCTGCGAGATGAAGAGATGGCAGCCGTTCCACTGGGCGGGCATTGGGCGCCACCTTGCCGATCTCACCGACCGGATCATCTGCAAGGCCGGCGGCAAGGCGCGGCGCGGCTACAGGATCCCACGATCGATCAGAGGCTGAGGCGCGCCAGGGCGATCGGCAACTTTAGCAGGTTTAGCAGCTTTAGCAGGGCTGCCCCCGCAAACATCGCTCGCGAGGGGCTGACCACCTTGCGGACAATCGCAAGCTCAGCAAGATGACAGACAAGCGAACCATCGGTGGCGCGCGGTTCATCTGCTACGGGGTTCCGAAGCCGTGAGCCTGTTTTGGCAGTTTTGACATATTTGGCAGGGGGGTCGCCCTTATCGCGCCCGTGGTTCACCGTCCCGGCAACCATGGGCTGCCCCATGGGCTGGATCGCCCACCATCTAAAAACATCAATGATTTCAATGATTATCATCCGAGATGGCGTCGGCCGACGCCGTGCTTGCAGCAGCCGAGGCATACACCAAGCCTAGAGCGACCCCTAACGCCACCCGACGCATACTGCCCCCACTTCCCAGACCCGGTCAGGGGTTACCCTAGGCGCGGCGCCTCCCACGGAGCAACCGGCAGCCGCCGATTTCCCCGCCATGTGCCGCTGGGGCAACAAGCCCCCGCCCGCGGGATGGCGGGCGGGTTGGAAGATGCGCTCAGGTGATGAAGTCGCCGCCCACCAGATTGTGATGACCCGTCAGCAGAATCTGGAAATCGTGCCGGCCGTCGCCGTTCACGTCGCCTTGAACGAGAGTGCTGCCGGGACGGAAGTCGAATTTCAGCTCGCCGGCATGGCCGCTGAAGCTATCGTCGCCGATGAAGGTGAAGCGCTGGTTGCCTCCCAGACGCAGGTTGGCGTCGATCGTCGACAGGTCGATCCGGTCGTGCTGCAGATGGCTGAAATCGACGATGATGTCGCAGGTGAGAAGAGTACGCCCTGTCTCGATTGTGAGATTGAAGTCGAAGTAGTCGGCGCCACCGCCGCCGATGGAGGTGTCACGGCCAGCCCCGCCCGTAATCACGTCGTGGTGTGCGCCGCCGTTGCACCTGTCGTTGCCGAGGCCGCCGATCAGGATGTCGAGGCCTAGCCCGCCGATGAGGATGTCGATGCCGAGGCCGCCATTGCAGCGGTCGTTGCCGCCACCGCCGTCGCAGCGGTCATTGCCCGCGTCGCCGAAGAGAATGTCGATGCCCAGGAAGCCGTATAGCTGGTCGTTGCCGCCGTTGCCATGGCACGTATCGTTCCCGCCGAAGCCGAAGAAGATGTCAATGCTGATGGTACCATTGAATGTGTCGGGGCCGTTCGTGCCGTTGAGGCGTAGGCCGCCCGATTGGACGTCGAAATGCCACTCGCCCGGAAGGCCGGTATTGCCGATCCCGTTCTCGAGGTCGAGAATGCTGCCCTGATTTCCCGAGGCAGGCAGCTCGAAGTACAGACCGTTGCCGGAGGAGAATCCGGCGCGGGTTATCGTTCCGCCGAACCCGCCGGAGCCGCCGCTCGCGTCGCCCGTCGTCCAATTGATGTCGCCGTAGCGGAAGGTGATCCCGAAGTTGCCGCCGCCGGTGTCGTGAAGCTCGAGCTGGAACGTGCTCAGCTTGTCGGAGTGGCTATTGAAGTAGCCGACATGGTCCCACGTGACGATGAAGCTATCGCGGACCGTGTCGAAGTCCCAGTAGACGTGGCCACCGAAAGCGCCACGCGTGTCCACGTCAGCCCAGAACGGCGCGATGATTGTCAGGCTGCTATCTGCACCAATCGTGCTCGGCGTGTAAGCGCTGAGCCCGTTTTCGAATGTGACGTTTCCGTTGTTGTTGACGTAGATACCGGTGAAGGATTGGCCGTTGAAGTTGAGCGCCGATTGGAACACCGGGGAGAGAGGGATCAAGCTCGAAAAGCCGTCATCGTTTAACGGCAGGACGCCGCTGTTCGGGCCAAGCGTATTGTAAGGAAGAAGCGTTGCCATGGTGCATACTCCCACTCATTAAGAGCGTGCCACGAACGCGAGGCAGCGCTCGACCCAACGAAGGGGATCAGCAGCCGTGATGAGAAACCCCCGAAAGCCGGCCCCCGCGAAATGAGTGCTTTTAGCATAACCCCGTGCGGGGCGCCATGCGCATCTCATTTTCGGCAGTAAGATTTTTTACCGGGCGCGCAAAACGTTTGTGACAAAATCCGCCCGAGCGAAATTTTCTCCGCCGCTTTCCCAATAAGCCCTTGATAGGAGTGAATTTCGGCAGCGAGCTCAGTTCACGCGGGCGACCTCGACCAGATTGTCGGAGAAGGTCGGCGCGCGCCCGAGCCCGCACCAGGCGTCCGACGAGATCGAGTTCACCGAGCCGTCCGAGCGGTTGAGCGAACGCCAGTAGCCGAGGGTAGCCACGATGACGCCCGCGGGCGCGTCGTCGGAAACGCGCGCCACGCCCTCGAAGTCGCCGCGGTCGTTGTAGACGCGCACCGGATCGCCCTCGCGAATGGAACGCTTGGCGGCGTCCGCGGGGCTGATGATCACGAACTGCTCGCCCTGGCCTTTGATTTTGTGCGTCTCGTTGGCGTAGCACGAGTTCAAAAACCCGTGGCTCTTCGGCGAGATGATATTCAAGGAATAGAGCTTGGCGCGCTCCGGATTTGTGTCGGGCGCCTCGCGATTGGGGACGTAGCCCGGCAGCGGATCGACCGCCTCGCCCGACTGCTCGCCCTCGTACATGGCGCGGAACGGCCCGGCGACGAAGTTCTTGGCGTCGTGCAGCAGGAACTCGACCTTGCCCGAGGGGGTCGGGAATTTGCCGTCCCTGTGCGGGCAGCGGGTGTCCGGCGTGCCGACATTGATGCGGTAGAACCCGTGCCGCTTGAAATAGTTCATGTCGACGCCGGCCATCTGCGGGGCATCCCACTGGATGTATTCGGCGCAGAGCTCGCTGTCGGTCATTTTGAAGACCGGGTCGTCAAAGCCCATCTCCTTGGCGAGGAGACGCCACATGTCGCTCGTCGGCTTCGCCTCGCCCGGCGGATCGACCGCCTTCTCGTTGTACGTCAGGTAGAAGTGGCCCCACGACCACATCATGTCCTCGGCCTCCCCCGCCATGGCGGCCGGCAGCACGATGTCGGCGTACTTCGCCGTGTCGGTGAGGAAGTGTTCGGCCACGACCGTGAAAAGGTCGTCGCGCTTGAGCCCCGCGACGATCTTGTTGGTCTCGGGCGCCTGGCTCACGGGATTGGTGCAGAAGACGAACAAGCTCTTGATCGGCGGATCGAGCTTCATGTCGCCGGTCAGCGCTGCCCCGAGCCGAAGGTTGTTGACGACGCGCGTGCCCGGCTTGATCCAGTCGGGGCGCGAGGCCTTCACCCAGTCGACCGGAAACTCCCAGATCGGCATCTGCAAGAGGCCGCCGCCGACGTGGCGCCAGGAGCCGACGAGGGCGGGGAGGGAGCAGGCGGCGCGGATCGTCTGCCCGCCGCCGGCATGGCGCTCGAGCGCGACGCCGAGGCGGATGACGGAGGGCTGGGCGGTGGCGAACTCACGGGCAAACTTCACGATGTCGGCGGCTTGGACGCCGGTCACCTTCTCCACGTACTCGGGCGTGAAGTCGGCGGCGCGCGCCTTGAGCTCGGGAAATCCATAGGTGTGCTTGTCGACGTAGTCCTGATCGACGAGCCCCTGCGCGATGATCGAATTGATGAAGCCCATGGCGAGCGCGCCGTCGGTGCCGGGCCTGGGGCAGATGTGCCAATCGCCGGCCTTGGCAGTGCGTGACCGGTAAGAGTCGATCACGACGATCTTCGCCCCGCGCTTCTGCGCCTCGAGCACAAACGGCCAGTGGTGCAGGTTGGTCGAGATCGAGTTGCACGCCCAGATGACGATAAACTTCGCGTGGACGAAGCTTTCGGGGTCGACGCCGCCCGTGGGGCCGACGGTCAGCAGCCATGCGGTCGAGGAGCCGGAGGCGCAGAACGTCTTCTCGTTCACGGTGGTACCGAGCCGGTTGAAGAAGGGGTCGCCCGAGTTGATGCCCTGCACGAGACCCATGTTGCCGAGATAGCTGTAGGGCATGATTGCCTGCGAGCCATATTTGGCGATGATCTCGCGCCAGCGCGTGCCGATCTCCCCGATCGCGGCGTCCCACGTGATGCGCTCAAACTGGCGGGAGCCCTTGGGGCCCTTGCGGCGCAGCGGATAGAGCAGGCGGTCGGGGTTGGCGTGGTGGTCGGCGAAGTCCTTGAGCTTCACGCAGAGGCCGCCGCGCGTCAT
This sequence comes from uncultured Alphaproteobacteria bacterium, assembly GCA_963740475.1. Taxonomy (GTDB): domain Bacteria; phylum Pseudomonadota; class Alphaproteobacteria; order Rhizobiales; family Hyphomicrobiaceae; genus Hyphomicrobium_C. The sequence goes on from CAVUEM010000043.1 coordinate 61,539, forward strand.
CGGGTGGTCCTTGTTGCCGCGCACGTCGATGAGCCGTCCGCCCTTGACCTCGTAGACCATGGAGCACGTGTCGGGACAGTCGTGCGGGCAGGCGCCGTGAAAGGTCTCGGCCTTGAGCTGCTCGTTCATGGTCTATCTCCTCCCGATTCCCGCTCCGCTCGACGGCGGCGCGGGCGCGGCATCGACGTTACAGCGGCTCTTTTTATGAGCGTCACTGTGTCATTGGCTTTTGCACCCGGCAAGAGACTTGAGTCGGCCGCTCAGGATTTTCCCCGGAGCCCGCCGCGGCACACCCATGAAAAAAAGGGCGGGCGGATTTTGCCGCCTGCCCCCCATTCGGGCTCATCCTGACGCGCTAGTTCGTCTGCTGCTGTTTCTGCTTCAAGATGAATTGCTGGATCTTGGGCTTCTCATTGTTCGAGTTCTTGTTCAACTCCTTGCTCGAGCTGCCCTTCGGTTGCACCGCGACGCACTTGCCCGTTTTCGGATCGCGAGCTTCCCCGCGTTTACACGGCTTGGGGCCGTCGCTCTTCTTGTCGCTGTCCGTCTTTTTCTCGCCGTCCGTCTTCTTGTCGCCGTCGCTCTTCTTGTCGCCTTCACTCTTCTTATCGCCGAGCGGCAGCGTGATGCACCTCTTGCCGTTCCAGAAGCCGCCGCTCTTCTTGCATTCAGCGGCCGGGTTCTGCGGCATCACGCACTCGTTGTTCTGCCAATCTTCGCCCTTCTTGCGGCAGTCCTTGGCAGGGTCGGGCTTGTCGGGGTCGGAGGGCATGACGCACTCATTGTTCTTCCAGCTTCCACCCTTCCATTTGCAGGCCTGGGACGGGTCGAGGACGGGAAGGCAGATCTTGCCGGTCCAGACGCGGCCCTTGGCGCGGCACTCGGCCGCCGGATCGGAATCCGGGACGCACTTGCCCGTCTTCGGGTCCTTGTGTGCACCCTCCTCGCAGCCGGTCTCGTATTTGTCGGGAACGCACTTTCCGTCGTCCCGATGCTGGCCGGTCGGGCAGGATTGCTCCCCCTTCATGCAGCGGCCGTTTTTATCGCGCTCGTAGCCCTCCTTGCACACGCACTGCTTATCCTCGTTGCGATACTCGTTGGGCCCGGGCGTGCAAATGATACCGATCGCCTCGCACTTGTCCGTGCGCGGATTGCGCTTCATGCCGGGCGGGCAGGGGCACACCTTGCTCTTCGGCATGGGCGAGCCGTCGGGACACTTCGCGCCCTCGTCCTCCGACGGCTTGTCGGGGCACTTGCCGTCCCAGATGCCGCCATGCGGGCACACGCAGCGGCCGGATTCGGTGCGGATCTCGCCCGGACGGCACTCGTCCTCGTGCTTGTGGCAGCGGCCATACTTGTCGCGCTCGTAGCCCTCCTCGCACACGCACTTGCCGCTCTTCGAGCGATACTCGTTCGGCCCGGGCTCGCACCGTTCGATCCAAGGCCGGCAGATGCCGTCGCGGCTGCGGACGTAGCCGAAGCGGCAGACGCACTGGCCGCCGGACGTGCGGAGCTCGTACGGGCCGGGGATGCAGACGGGCACACACTGGCCGGTCGCGCGATTGCGCAGCGTGCCGTAGGGGCACGGGCAATAGCCGCTCTTGGGCATGATCGAGCCGTCGGCGCAGCGCCGGACCGGCGTCTCCTCTGCGACGCAGCGGCCGTCCGTGTTGCGCTCATAGCCGGATTTGCAGACGCAGCGGCCGGCGTCGGTACGAACCTCGTTGGGGCCCGGCTCGCACTGCGTGGTCGGCGACTTCTCGCAGCGGCTCGAGGGGAGAAGCGCCGTTGCGGAGGCCTGGTCGTCGTCGCCCTTCATGTTGAAGCGCGTGTTGGCCGCCGGGAACGTCATAGTCGCCGTGTCCGCCACCTCGCAAGTGCCGGTGTCGGCAAAGGTCGCCGTTACGGTGAGCTCGAGGCTCTCGCCTTGCTTGAAGTCGACGGTCGGGTTCGTGCATTCGAGGCCGCTGCCGACCGGTGCGCAGCCCCAGTCCGAGCCCGAGAACGCGACCGAGGTCGGCGCGAGATCGAACTTGTCGGCAACCTTGACCGTGCCCTTGAAGGGATCGGGACCCATGTTGGTGACCGTGATCGTCGACTCGCAGCTGAAGCCGTCGCCGGATATCGTGCAATCCTTGGCCGTCTTCTTGGTCGCGAGGTTAGTTGGATCGCAGAGGACCAGCTCGGCGGGGCCGCCCTCGTCGAAGCGGATGAGCGCCGCGTCGGCGATCGCCGTCGCGCTGTCGTCCGCCGCATCGAAGTTGGCGTCGGTGCCGCCCAGAGGCGCGGTGAGGGCCACCGTGTTCGGCAGCCAGCACTTGGCCGCCTCGAGGGGCGCGCGCGGCATGTCGACCGAGACGGGGAGCGTGAGCGTTGCGCCCGCGGCGATGTCGATGGCGCCCGCCGTAGCGCAGTTATAGGCCGGGCCGCCGAGGCAGGCCCAAGGCGCAACCGCAAGGGTCAGCGTCGCGCCTGCCGGCACCGTCTCGGTCATCGAGACCGGCGCATGGAAGTCCGACGGTCCGTCGTTGTGGATTGCGATCTCGTACTCGCAACGCACGGTCATTGGGCCCGACTTGTCGCAGACGAGCGGGGTCTTCTCCATGCGCAGGTTCGAGAGCGGCCCCGGCGCTCCGACGGGCACCCACGCGCAGCTTATGGCCGTGTCGCCCGGCGCCGCCGGCGGTAGCGCGGGGGCCGGAAGCCCCGGCGCGGAGACGGCCGCGCAATTGCGCGCCCAGTAGTTCGCAGGCGCCGGCGGCATCGTCACCGTGATCGAGAACGCGCGCGCTTCACCCGGAGCGAGCGAGAGAGACGTCACGCACGAGAACGGGATCGCGACCGGGGCCGGCGCGCAGGCGAGCGGCGGCACGATCGCCGTCACCGGTGCAGCGGCTGGCGCAGCGACGATGAACATCTTGTCAGAGAGCAGAACGTCGCCGCCGAACGGCGAGGTGCCGCTGTTGGCGATCATGACGCCGAAGGTGCACGGGGCACCCGGCAGGCACGAGGCCGGCGCCGTCTTCGTCACGGTGAGCTCGGTCGCGCCTTCGTCGCAGGCGATGCCGGCGTAGGGAGCCCCGAGGCTCGCGCAGTTGCGGAAGCCGAAGTTGCCGGAGCCGACGAGCGCGCCGGTGTCGACGTATACGCTGACAGTGCGCGTCGTACCGGGGGGGAGCGACGCGGCGGGCAGAGCGCAGCCGAAGGCCGCCGATGGCGTCGCCGAGCAGAGCCATTCGAGGCCGTCGGGCGTAGCCGACGCGATCGTGACCGGTCCGCCGGCGCCGGGGCCGGCAAGGATCGTCGAGAAGTCCGAGAAGACGATCGGACCCTCGGGTGAGGTGACGTCGACGTTGGTCACCGAGATGTTGCACCGGATGAGGGCGCCGACCGGACCTGGCAAGCAGCTCTTGGCAATATAGATACCGGGCTTGTGCGGCGCGTAGCCTGGGGAGGGAACTTTCGGCAGCGTCGGCTCGGCCGCGGTGCGCTGGTCGCACGGGTTGAAGATCGCGACGGCGCCGATGTGGCCGTAGGCGTCCGCGTCCTCGAAGCGGTCGTCGAGGTCGACGAACCAGGCGTCGGTCGGCGGCTCGTTGGCGCTTTCGGCGAGCGTCTTGAAGTCGCTCTGGAGTGCGACTGCGCCCGAGGCCGGGTGCGACAGCACGGCGGCGTTGGCAAGGACCTTGGCATTGCCCTGAAGGCCGTGGACATTTCGCGCGCCGCTGACGGAGCCGGTGCCTTCGCGCAGGTGCTCGCCGGTGGTCCACAGCGTTTCGCGGCAGCGTCCGTAGTCGATCGAGCCCGATGGCGTGTAGCCGAAGCTCAGCGCTAACCCGCCGGTGGTCGCGCGGTGCGGCGGCTCGAGGCCGATCGGAAACTCTTCCGCGCCCTCGGACCACGTCTTGTCGCTCTCGTCCCACGTGTAGCGCAGCACGACCGACGACTGGGGCTTGGCAAACACGGAGTAGTCGTAGCTGCCGACGAGGTCGCCGCGCTGCGTCAGATAGAGCGAGCCGGGTCCGTCGAAGGTGATCGCGGTAATCGGCGTCCCGCTCGGGGTCGCGGTCACGTCGATCTCGAGGCGCGCATCGTCGGCGAAGCCGCCGTCGGCGGTGAGGCCCACCGACCAGATCTGCGGGCCGTCGGCGATCGAGTAATAGAGGCGCTGGACCTCGACGGCGAGGGCCATGACACGCCGGCGCTTGTCGGCAAAGCCCCAGGTCGCGGGGTCGTCGGCATCGAAAGCGCTGCTTTCTATGCTCATGCGCTTCTTGGCGTCGTAGGCGACCGCGCCGAGGCCGGCCTTGGCGCGGCCGGCGACGCCGTGGTCGAAGGTCGCGAGATCGACGCCGTCGCTGCTCATCCGATGGATGATGCCCGTCTCGAGGTCAGCAACATAGAGAGACTTGGAATTGTCATGATAGGCGAGGGCGCCGAGCGCGGGCCCCGCGTTCTCCTTGCCGTCGTGGCGGATGTTGGCGAATAGCGAGACCGCGCCTGTCGCCCCGTCGATTTTCCAGATAGAGCCGGGCCCGCCGTCCTTGTCGGTGCCGAACTGGCCGGGCATCCAGTGCGCGCCGGGCGCGCCCTTGACGAGACGTTCGCCGTTTTTGTCGACGATCTGCAACCCGTAGAGGGAAGTCGCGGCAACGTAGATGTTCGGCGTTCGATTGGAGGAGGCGCTGTCGAGGGTCACGCCGAAAACCTGGCCGATATCGCCGGCCGTCACGAAAAATTTCACGGGCGCGTTGGCGAGCTGGCCCTCGGGCGCGCCGCCGAGCTTGCTGAGGTCGAGCACCCGGAGAACGGGCGCAGTGGTGTCGAGAAACGTGCGATCGAGCGGATGGACGGTCTTAGGGATATCGCCGGACTGAAGCACGCCCGAGAAGGCGGTAACGGCGGCGTCGCCGCGGCGGATGACGGCGGTCTCCTCCGCGCGCGCGGACGTGGCGGCGAAAACCGCGACGAGAACGGCGGCAATGAAGCAGAGACAGAGGAGCGCAGCAAAAAGATCGCGTGTTCGCCACGCCGCGTGCGCCAGTCGGTCCATGGCCGCCATTGCCCCCGCCGGGGTCCCGCAGCTCAGCGGGCCCCGCTCGTTAACATTATCACCTCTCATTGCGTTTCTCCATGGCGGCTCGGGCGGCCTTTGGGGGCCGCCACACGGTTGTCTTCCCGGAGCGTCAACCGGAGAGGAGACCACGGATGGCGGAGAGGGGCTGTTCTCTCGGGAACAGGGTCAGAGTTAATCGCCGACAACGATCGGCGCGGCGCTGCAGCAATCCTGATAAGCGTGCCGCGCCCCGCCCGCGTCTTCTACCGCGTAGGCGCTCCCGGCCGCCGCCGTGACGTAGGAAGGACCCGCCGGCACCTTGCCGTGTCCGCCGGGAATGTCGAGGACGTAGGTCGGGAGCGCGAGGCCCGAAAGCCGGCGGCGCAGCTCCCTCATCAGCGCCTGACCTTCGGCGATCGTAGTGCGCAGGTGCGCGGTGCCCGGCGCGAGGTCTCCGTGGTGGAGATAGTAAGGCGTGATGCGCGCCTCGACGAAGGCACGCATGAGCGCTTCGAGGGTCGCGGCATCGTCGTTGACGCCGCGCAAGAGCACGGTCTGGCCGACGAGGGGAACGCCGGCGTCCACGAGCCGCGCGATGGCGGCGCGCGCCGCGCAGGTTATCTCGCGCGGGTGGTTGGCGTGGATCGCCACGTAGACCGTCTGCCGCGCAGACTTGAGCGCCTCTACCAGATCCCGCGTGACGCGCTCGGGCGCGACGACGGGGACGCGCGTGTGCCAGCGGAGCACCTTCACGTGGGGGATCTCGCTCAGACGCTCGGTGACCTCGCGGACGCGGCGCGGCGACAACACGAGCGGGTCGCCGCCGGTCAGGATGACCTCCCAGATTTCGGGGTGCGCGAAAATGTAGGCGAGCGCGGCGTCGAGCTCGGCCTCCGACAGCGCCATCTCGCTTGAGGGGCCGATCATCTCGCGGCGGAAGCAGAAGCGGCAATAGACGGCGCACACGCCGACGATCTTGAGAAGTACGCGGTCCGGGTAGCGATGGACCAGGCCCCTCACCGGGCTCTTTGGATGATCTCCGATTGGGTCCGAGGCCTCCGCCGGGTGGTGGTCGAGCTCGCGCGGGTCGGGGACGAACTGGCGCGCGATCGGATCGCGAGCATCGGCGGTATCGATCAGCTCCGCCATCGCCGGCGTGATCGCGACCGCGTAGCGCGCGGCCACTCGCGAGATCGCCTCGCGGCGCTCGGACGCGACCAGCCCCGCGTCGACCAGATCGTCGGCCGTCCGCAGCGTCTGTCGCAGTCCTGTCATTTGGGCGGCCACCTCTCGGTGTCGCGATCCGGGTGCTGGAGGGTGGCGAGCCTATTCAGGTCCTCGGGCGTGCGGTAGTCGGATGTCGTCTGGGCCGGCAGATCGCGCATCGCATCGAACCAGGCGACCTTGCTCTCGAGGCCCGACTGCTCGGTCATAGCGTCGATGGCGTTGGGGTCGTCGAGCGTCCCGATGGCGATCTCATATGCGGGGTCCCCGTCCTCCTTCATGTAGAGCGGCGTGCCGCAGTTCTTGCAGAAGCCGCGGGCGACGATGGCAGACGAGCGGAACTCGGCCGGGCGTCCGCGCGTCCAACTCACGTCCGCTTCGTTGACGGACACGAGGGCTGCGCCCCACGAGCCGAACGCCTTCTGGCACATGCGGCAGTGGCAGATGCCGGCCTTGCGGAAAGCGCCGCCGATGCGGTAGCGGACCGCGCCGCATTGGCATCCGCCGGAATGGGACTGGGTCATGGCGCCCTTACTTGCCCGGCTCCACGACCGGTGTCCAGATCACCTCATTCCGCGGCCCAGTCGATGGAGCCCTTCACCCATTCGCCCTTGAGCTTGGGCGCCGAGGAGAGGAGCGTGTCGATGACCCAGATCGGCTTCTTGTCGGGGTTCTCGGTGCAAAAGTCGTAGACGAGCGGAATGATCTTCGTATCGTCGTATTGGGTGAGATAGACGTACTCGCCGTCTGCCTCGAGCATCGTGATGTTGGCGGCGCTCATGTAGCCCTGCACCCAGTAGTAAACGAGATAATTGGGCGCGTTGTCGAGGCCTTCCTCGGGCTTCATGCCCTCTGCGAGCTTTGAGCAGGTCTGAAGGCCGATGCCGGCCGTGACGAGGGGCTCGGCGGCGGAGGCCGGGATCGCGATCGAGGCTAGTATGGCGCCGGCAACGGCGAGCAGGGAGCAGGCGAGGCTCTTGATCATCAGGGGTCCTTCTCTCTATGTGCGTGGGGCGCAGAGCGCAGAGGCAAATGTACCTCAACTCGCCTCGGCCGTGCTCGAGCATTCGTCCCAGAAGCTCGCGATCTCGCGTGCCGAGCGCTTGGGGGCCTGGCACTGCCACCAGTGGCCGCATGAGGCGAGGCGCACGACGCGGGCGCCTGTTGCTGTGCCGGCGCGATCGGCGAAGCGCGCCTCGGCATAGACGTCGTCCTCGCCCCAGAGGATGAGGCCGGGCGCACGGACGCGCACAAGATCCGCCTCCCACTCGCGGAACACACTCGCTCCCGAGCGGTAGAGGCGCAGAATGCAGTCCTTCATGGTGGGATCGATGGCGCGTGCGGCGGCGGCGGCCATCTCCTCGGGGAGGCCGGCCCGAGCGAGCATGTGGGCGGTGAGCGTCGCGTCGAGGCGCTCCATGGCCTTCTCGCCGGCGCCCGGCGTCTGCCAGAGGCGCGCTGTGGTGTGCCAGGCGTAGTCGGACGTGAGCGGGACGCCGCCGCCGACCCACGAGCGCGCGAGGTCGGGACGCAGAGAGAGGGCGCGCACGGCGATGAGCGTGCCCCAGTCGTGGCTGACGATGTCGACCGGCTGCGGAAGCGCGGCGAGGCTGTCGGTCAGCCAGCCAACATAGTCCTCCTTGGTGGCGGCAAATTCCTCGAGAATAGGGGTTCCGAAGCCCGGCAACGAGAGCGCCACGGCGTCGTCGTGCCTAAGCTGCGCGAGGAGCGGTTGCCAGACGCGATGTGTGTCCGGCACGCCGTGGACGAAGACTGCGGGCACGTGAGGCTCTCTGATTCGTCATGCACCGACCAGATCACTGTTTCTAGCCCAAACCAATGTGGTGCAGGAGCACAACTTGAGCCGCACGGCATCACGAGCCGGTCGGAAACCGAGCGCGCAGCCGGCTCGCACCGGCTGCGTGTCCGAGAGGGTGTCGAGCTTAGAGAATGAAGTCTAGCGCCGTGACGGTCACGGGACCGCCGAGCTTGACCGTCATCTCGGCCGCGGTGTCATTGTCAGTGTTGAACAGCAGCACCGTCTCATTGTGGGCGGCGTCCAATACGGCGCGGGCTTGCCCGGCAGCGTTGAAGGCATTTCCACCAATGAAGCGAAAGGCCTGGTCACCGGCGGCAAGCGCATTGGCATCAATGCGCGAAACGTCGATGTCGTCGGCCAAGTGCTGGAATCCGAAGATCTTGTCCGCCAGATTGCCATTGACGCTCTCATTCAGCGCGGTGAAGACGAAATCATCGGCACCCGCATTGCCGGCCATCTGGTCGAAGCCACGGCCGCCGACGAGGACATCGTCGCCCTGGCCGCCGTCGATGACGTCGGCGCCGTCGCCGCCGATCACAGTATCGTAGCCGTCGTCGCCGCTCAGTCTGTCGCTTCCGCCGCGACCGTTGAGGATGTCGTCGCCACCGTAGCCGCGGATCATGTTGCTGTTGGCATCGCCATAGATGTAGTCAAATGCGCCGCTGCCGACGACGCCTTCGATGGATCGCAGCGAGGAGACGGCCAGGGTGGCGCGGCTCTGCGCAAAGCCCGACTGCAGGTCGATGTTGACGCCGCCGCCGACGGCCACGAAGTTCACCGTGTCGAAGTCGGCGCCGCCGTCATAGAGGTTGCCGCTGGTGTCGAGGCTCGTGAAGATCGTGTCGTTGCCGAAGCCGCCGCGAACGATGTCCGAGCCCGATGGTCCGCCGGTGTAGGAATTGAAATCGTAAACTACGTCGTTGCCGCCGCCGGCGATGACCTGATCATTGCCGCCGTAGATCGTGATCGTATCGGCAACTTCACTGCCGTTGAGGATGTCCCAAGCGTTCGTGTCGCTCCACACGCCGTTGATGAGGCGAAGATCATGAAAAAGTGCCATTGCCGTTTTCCTTTTGCCGCTGTTTGAGCCGTGAGGCCTTGCGACAAAGCTAGGTAAAACGGGGCGCGGACTCTGTTCCGCGAGAAACAAAACGGGGGGACTAGCGGAATGTGGTCAATATTAGATTAAATAATGCATTTACTCGTTGACGATGTTTCGACCGAAACACGATTGAGATTAGTCGCCGTCTGAGAAATGCGCGCTGATCCTTACGCGGGGCCCTCACTCGACGACCGGCGTCCAGATGATATGCTCGACGCTGTGGGCGCCCGCGGCCAGCATCACGAGGCGGTCGAAGCCGAGCGCGCAGCCGGCGGCGGGGGGAATGTGGGCGCTCGCGGCAAGCAAACCCTCATCGATGGGATAGCGCGTGCCGTAGATGCGCTCCCGCTCGTCCATATGCGCCAAGAGGCGGGCACGAAGCTGCGCGGGATCGCTCAACTCGGAATAGCCATTGGCGAGCTCGACGCCGCAGCAATAGAGCTCGAAGCGCTCTGCGACGCGTGGATCGGAGGGCTTCAAGCGGGCGAGGGAGGCTTCGGCGGCCGGGTAGTCGATTAGGAGCGTGGCGCGGTTGACGCCGAGCTGCGGCTCGACGCGCGCGGTCAGCACTTTCGCGAAGATGTCGGACCAGGTGTCGTCGGGGCGGACCGTGAGACCTTGCGCCTCGGCCAACGCGGCAAAAAGATCGCGGTCGGGGCGCCCCGCCGCGATCGTCGACAGGAGGTCGATGCCGGCATAGCGGCTGATCGCCTCGGCGACGGTCAGGCGCTCTGGCTCGGCGCGCGGATTGACGGTGCGGCCCCGGAACGAGAAGAACCTGTTGTCGGCGGTTGCCGCCGCGAGCTTGAGGATCGCGGCCGCGTCCGCCATGACCCCCTCGTAGTCGGAGCCGGCCCGGTACCACTCGAGCATCGTGAACTCGGGATGGTGGAGAGCCGAGCGCTCGCGATTGCGGAACACCGGCGCGAAGGCAAATATCCTTGTCTCCCCCGCAGCGAGGAGCTTCTTCAGCGCGAACTCCGGCGACGTGTGAAGATAGACGGAGCGCGTTTCGAGCGCCGGCCCGACCAGCGCCGTCTCGAAGGCATGGAGATGCACCTCGCCGCCGGGCGAGGCCTGAAGACACGACGTGTCTACCTCGACGAAGCCCTGCGTCTCGAACCAGGCGCGCACAGCGGCCTTGATCCGGCCCCGTAACAGGAGCGCGGGCCGGCGGTCGGCGTGGCGGTCGGGATTCCACCAGGGTGGCATGACGCAGAGCTTCTAGCCCGGCGAAGGCCCGCCCCTCAACGGAAAGCGTGGGCGGCGTGGCTTCGCGGTTGCGGTGTGTGCGCGCCGCCCGGTAAAGTCGCGGGCGTTTGCTGATCAAGGGGGATCGCCATGGATGGGGTGCAAACGGAACGCCCGGCCATCGACGGGCCGACGCTGGGGGCGGCGGTGACGACGCTGTTGTTCGCCGTTGTTTCCGGGCTGGCGCTGAGCTACGTCCCGGAGGTGGGGAAACTCGGCGGCGCCATCGATGCGCTGAAGAACCTGATCTACGTCCTCACCGTTCCCTTCTTCGACATCGTGCGGCGCATCCTCGCGCGCCGCAAGCAGGAGCGCACGCACACGCCGGCGCCCGTAGGGCCCAATATCCTCACGGTCGCGTTCGTGAGCGCGCTCACCCTGTTCGTCATCATCGAGGCGTTGAGCTGGCTCACGGGCTTCGGTGTCGGCGGCATCTGCAATGCGATGTCGAACCCGCCGCAGGATCCGAGCAGCATCGGCGGCTGCCTTGCGCTCGGGATCAGCATCATGAGCTATGTCATCATCGGCCCGATGATGATTGCGCTCGGGATCGCCTGCGGTTGGATCTGGCAGCGCCTGCTGCCCCGCGGGCTCGCCATTGCCCTTCTTCTCTTCGCCGTCGCCATCGCGCTCCTATTCGCCCTCGACTTCTTCATTTTGCTGCAGAACGCGCCGGAGGTTGCCAGTCGTCTGAAGGACCAGATGAACGAGGTGGGGCCGATCCGCCAGATCGGCCTCCAGCTCGTGATTCTGGTGCCGAGCCTGCTGATCGGCTACGGCGCGCGCCGGCTGTGGTCGTCGATTGCCGGGATTTTCGCCTGAACGGCCCGAAAACGCCGGCCGGGCTTGGCTGCGCCTCCGGGAGAGGCTATGAGAGCCGCCAATTCCCTGCCGGAATGGCATCGGCGTCGGCGTGCGTCCTATTGCACGCCCCGGCCGACTTTATGGAGAACGACCCGTGGTCAAGGTGATCGCCAGCTCGGTGCGCAAGGGCAATGTGCTCGATCTCGACGGCAAGCTCGCCGTGGTGATCTCGGCCGAGAACATTCATCCCGGCAAGGGCACGCCCGTCACCCACCTCGAAATGCGCCGCATCGCCGACGGCGTGAAGGTCACCGAGCGCTACCGCACGACGGACCAGGTGGAGCGCGCCTACCTCGAGGAGCAGGAGTACAATTACCTCTACGAGGAGGACATCGGCTTCAACTTCATGCAGCCCGAGACGTTCGACCAGATCACGATCCCCAAGGACGTGGTGGGCGATCAGGCGGTATGGCTGCAGGAGGGGATGACCTGCACGGTGAGCCTGTTCGAGGGCAACCCGATCGCGATCGAATTGCCGCAGCGGGTGACGCTCGAGATCGTCGAAGCCGATCCCGTGGTCAAGGGCCAGACGGCGTCGTCGTCCTATAAGCCGGCCAAGCTTTCGAACGGGGCGCGCGTCATGGTGCCCCCGCACATCGGCGCCGGCACCCGCGTCGTCGTCATGACGGCGGACGGCTCCTACGTCGAGCGCGCGAAGGACTAAGGCGCGAAACGGCGCTTCCTATCGCTCGGCTCCCGCGGACACGGACATGGACGAGCCGCACGCCACGCGCTCAGACGGACGCCCCCACCTCCACCGATCTCCTGCGGGGCCGGAGAGTTGCAGGTCGGTCCGCCAAAGTGCACATTGCCGACGCCGCGGACTGGTGAGGCACAGGCGATGGGCGACTGGCTGTTCAATCTGCCGATCGGGTGGATGGCGCTCCTCATCTTTGGCGCAACGTATGGCGTCGCCGCCGCCGTCTATTTGATCGTGACCAGGCTCGCCGTCGACGCTCGCGGGCGCGCATTCAAGGCCCTTTCGCCCGGGATGCTGCCGCCGCTCGGCATCATCTTCGGCCTTCTCGTCGCCTTCGTCGCCTCCCAGGTCTGGAGCGATTTCGACCGAGCCAAGGTCGCTGTTGCGAGTGAGGCCAGCGCGCTCCGGGGCGTCATCCTGTTGGCCAAGAGCTTCCCGCCGGAGGAGGAGGCGCGCCTCAAGGCCCTTGTCAGCCGTCATATCGATCACGCCGTGAGAGAGGAATGGCCAGAGATGGCGCACCAGCGCGCGACCCTTGCGACACCGCCCGCGGCGCTCATCGAGGCTCTGCAGGTTACGCTCACCTCGAGCCCTTCGACAGATGGTCAACGCACCGCGCAGCGTGAAATCGTCCATGCCCTGGAGGGGGCGCTCGACGCGCGCCGCCAGCGCATCGTCGTCAGCCAGTCGTCCGTGAGCGCCATCAAGTGGGTGGGCCTGTTGCTTCAGGCGCTCTGCACCTTGATTGCCATCGCCATGGTTCATAGCGACAATCGCATCACGTGCGCGATCGCGGAGACGCTGTTCGCAACGGGCATAGGGTTGTCCGTGGTGTTGATCGCCGCCTACAACCGGCCCTTTACCGGCGATATCTCGGTCGGACCGGACCTCCTGATGCAGGTGATCCCCGGCGGCGCACCGATCTCCGGCCAGTAGCGCGGCGACGGTCTCCCGACCCTTGTGATCGTGACATTGCTCAGCTCTGACGCTAAGACCTGGCCACGCTTCTCTGGCGCCGTCGGCGCGCACGGAGTGTATGCGTAGACGGTGGAGGCCATCGCGCCGATGTCACAAGAGACCGTGCTCAACGGCCCGAAAGCAACGCGGCGCGACTGGATCGGCTTGGCCGTCATCGCCTTGCCGTGCCTGCTCTATTCCATGGACCTCACCGTCCTCCATCTGGCGGTCCCGCAGATCACGGCGGCGTTGAAGCCGAGCTCCGCCGAGCTGCTCTGGATCGTCGACATCTACGGGTTCATGGTGGCGGGCTCGCTGATCACCATGGGGACGCTGGGCGATCGCATCGGCCGCCGCCGACTGCTTCTCATCGGCGCGGCCGCCTTCGGCCTGACCTCGGTGCTGGCCGCGTTCTCGACCAGCGCCGGGATGTTGATCGCGGCTCGTGCCTTGCAGGGTATCTCGGCGGCATCGTTGTCGCCGTCGACGCTGTCGCTGATTACCAACATGTTCCGCGATCCCGCCGAGCGCACGTTTGCGATCGGCGTGTGGATCGCGAGCTTCTCGGCGGGCGCGGCTATCGGTCCGCTGATCGGCGGCGTGATCCTCGCGCACTTCTGGTGGGGCGCGGTGTTTCTACTCAACGTGCCGATCATGTTCTTGCTGTTGGCCCTGGGTCCGGTGCTGCTGCCGGAATTTCGCGATCCCAACGCGGGCCCCATGGATCTTGCGAGCGCCGCGCAGTCGGTTCTGTCCGTGCTGCTGGTCATCTATGGCATCAAGCGAATGGCCGAGGACGGCTGGGCGCCTCTGCACGCCGTTGCGATCGTGGCGGGCCTCGCCATCGGCGCCGCCTTCTTCCGCCGGCAGCGACAGCTTGCCGATCCTCTGATCGACGTTAGACTTTTCCGCGCGCCGGCCTTCAGCGCGGCACTCGGGGCCAACGTCGTCGGCCTCTTTACCGTCTTCGGAACGTTTCTGTTCATCGCTCAATACTTGCAGCTTGTGCTCGGCATGGGACCCCTCGAGGCCGGCATATGGACGGCTCCCTCGGGCCTCGTGTTCGCCTTTGGATCAATGGCTGCCCCTCCGCTGGTGCGCGTCTTCCGGCCCGCGACGGTGGTCGCGGGCGGATTTCTGCTCGCGGCCCTCGGCTTCGCCATGCTGACGCAGCTGAGCTCCGTTGAGAGCCCTTGGCTGCTGTTCGTTGGGATGCTCGTCCTCTGCCTCGGGACGGCCCCCATCGGCACGATCACGACGGACCTGGTGATGTCCGAAGTGCCTCCCGAGCGCGCGGGCGCCGCTTCAGGGATCTCGGAGACGAGCTTCGAGTTCGGAGGCGCGCTCGGTATCGCCGTCCTGGGCGCGATCGTGACCGCCATCTATCGCAGCGCGATGGCGGGCGAAGTGCTTGCCGGCCTTCCGCCGCACGCCGTCGAGGTTGCAAGGGATACGCTCGGAGGCGCCGTCGCGGTGGCGGGAGAGCTCCCCGGCGAGAGCGGGGCGCAGCTTATCGGCACGGCGCGCGCGGCATTCGTCTACGCCTTCGAGGTTGCCTCCGCCCTTTCGGCCTTGGCGGCCGTGGCCGCTGCCTTTCTGGGGGTCATTCTCCTGCGCAGCGCCGGAACCGGCGCCGAGGCTCGTTCTGAATTGCGGTGATGACGGCTCAGACGTCCACGGCCTTACGCACCTCGAATACCTCCATAATGCGTGCGCCGCGATGCGGCCCGTCGCAGACGAAGGTCCAACGGCCTTCCGTGTAGGTGTCGCACATCTTGACGCCCTTGATCAGGATCCAGTGCCCCTCCTTGCCCTTGTGAATGGCGAGGATGTAGTGGGCCCAGGCGCTCCGCGGCTTTTGCATCCAGGCCCACACCGTCGGGCGCTTCTTGCGCTCCTCGCGCATGAAGCTTTCCTTGAGCGTCATCGCGTAGCCAAAGGCGGCGAGCGCCGCCTCGACCTCGTCGGCGTAGGTTCCGCGCACGACGGGGCGCCGGCCCGCCGGAACCTCGCGGTGGGCGCGTATCGCGTCCTCGACCTTGCTCACGGGATATCCGGTAATTGCGGAGAGCACGTAGGGCCCGCAGAAGGCCACGCGGCCGGTGTCGTTGGCGGCGTCATTGAGGGAGGAGGTCGGGCGGGGAAGGGCGGAGAGGTCGTCCATGGTCGGGTCCGGGGCCACGCAAATCGTTAACAAATTCCTACCGGGAGACCCTTTACAATTCGTTAACGGCCATGCTTCCCTCTAGAGACGGGGACAGAGTTCGGCCGTACCCGGGAGTGGTCATGTTCGTCGTGGTAGTATTCTTCGAGGCGAAGCGCGAGCATCGCGACGAGCTCGAGGCTGCGCTTCTCGCCCACGCGCAGACGACGCGCGAGCGTGAGCGCGAGTGCCGGCGCTTCGACGTGGCCGCCGACCCCGTCGATCCCTCCTCGTTCCTGCTCTATGAGATGTACGCCGATAAGTCGGCCTTCAGGGCACATCGCGAGATGCCGCACTACGCGGAGTTCGCGATCAAGGTCGAGCCGTGGACGGAGGCCAAGCGCGTCCTCACCTACACGCTCGTCTCGGGCAACCGGGACGGTTGACGCGCGGCTTCGGCTAAAGCCTCTCTTCGCGCCGGCCGAGCACGCGCAGCGGCGCGGGCATCGCGGCGGCCGGTGGCTTGAGGGGCCGCCGCAAGCCTTTGACCGAAATAATCTGCTCGAGGCTCGCTGCTGCGCTGCGGAGAGCGCGCGGCGGACATGCCGGCGCGGCCGGCTTCAAGGGCTTCGCCCGAAACGGCGGATGAGGACGCAACAGCACTTTATTCCCCCTTCACGACGCGCAGGATGCCTCCACGTGGCAGTGAACCGGAGGCTTGCGCGGTACCCTGGCGTTTAGCACGGGGCGCTCCTAGAGGGCAATTGCGGCCGCCCGCTCGGCCGTGGGACGCTGCTCGCCCTTGGTCCGTATGATTGCACCATGCGCGCCGTCGCTCCTGTTCGAGTCTGAGCCCTTGTCGAAGCTGGGCGGGCGTGCAGTATGGGGCGAATTTTCGCCTCTAGCGAAGAGCGATGCGACGAGGACGACATCATGCGCTACGACGAGCAGGATCGAGAGAGCAAGAACGTGGAGGACCGGCGCGGCGAGGACGGCGGCGGCATGTTTCCGTTTCCGAGCGGCCGGGGCATTCAGATCCCGATGGGCGGCCGAGGCGGCATCAGCCTCACTACGCTGCTCATCATCGGCGCCATCATGTTGTTCTTCGGCATCAACCCGCTCGAGATTCTGCTCGGCCCCGGCGGCGGCAACTTCCCCGACGTTCGCCTCCCGCAGACGGAGCAGCAGGTGCCCCGGCGCTCAGCCGAGCGCACGCCCGACATTCCCGGCCTTCCCGGACCGGCGGGCGAGAAGAGGAGCGTTCCGCAGGGCGAGGACGAGATGAAAAAGTTCATCGCCCGCGTCCTCGCCGACACCGAGGACGTGTGGCACCGCGTGTTCGGGGGATTCGGCCGGACGTACAGGGATCCCCAGCTCGTGCTCTTCTCGGGCGGCACGCGCACGGCCTGCGGAGTCGGCATGTCGGCCATGGGCCCGTTCTACTGTCCGATCGACGAGAAGGTCTACGTCGATCTCGGGTTCTATGACGAGCTGAAGCGGCGCTTCAATGCGCCGGGCGATTTCGCGCAGGCCTACGTCATCGCTCACGAGGTGGGCCATCACGTGCAGAAGCAGCTCGGGATTGCCGACAAGGTGCAGGAGCTCAAGGAGCGCATGGACGAGACCGACGCCAACCGGCTCCAGGTCATGATGGAGCTGCAGGCCGACTGCCTCGCCGGCGTGTGGGCCAACCTCAACGACCAGATCAAGCAGCGCCTCGAGCCGGGCGATATCGAGGAAGCTCTGAACGCGGCGAGCCAGATCGGCGACGACATGATCCAGAAGCGCACCCAGGGCCATATCGTGCCCGATGCCTTTACCCACGGCACGGCCGCCCAGCGCGTGCGTTGGTTCAAGCAGGGCTTTGAGACCGGCGACATGCAGACCTGCGACACGTTTAATGCCGATAGGCTTTAAGTCACCGGGCCATTAAGGCTTTTACCGTCGAGCTTGGCGTATCTTGCATCGGGTCCCCGAGCGGACGAGTGTCGCCGGCGGTATTTTGCCGGCAACGGTGGCGACGTGACCAGGATCGACAGGCGCAGCGTGCTGACGGCGCTGGGGGCGAGCGGCCTTGCGGCCGCTGTCGCCGGCCGGTGTCCGGCGTGGGGCCAGGGGGGCGCGGAAGGGGACTCGATCGGCGCGCTTGCGGAGGCAGCTGGCGTCAAGTTCGGCACCTGCATCGAGAAGGAGGTGTTCGAGGACGCGGGCTACGAGGCGCTCGTGCGCAAGGAGTGCCGTATTCTCATCGACGCGACCGCGCTCACCTTCGGCTGGATGCGCCCCGAGGGCCCCGAGGCCAATTTCGCTCCCGCCGACCGCCTAGTCGCTTATGCCGAGCGCTTGAAGCTGCCGTTTCGCGCAACGACCCTGATCTGGAACGACTACCTCCCCGATTGGATCAAGCGCCAGTCGCGCCGCGAAGCGACCCGCGTCTTCGACAGCCACATCGACGAGACGGCCGGCCGCTACGCCGGGCGCATTCACACCTGGGATGTCGTCAACGAGCCGTTCGCGCCTTGGGACCGCGAGCCGGGAAACTATCGCAAGGGCGCCTGGTACAACGCACTGGGCCCCGACTACATCGAACGGGCACTGCGCTGCACGGCCGCTGCCGATCCCCACGCCAAGCTGCTCATCAACGAGGCCTTCTGCGAGCGCGACGACGACCTCGGCCGCACGGTCCGCACCGAGCTCATGGCCCTCGTCAAGCGCCTGCGCGATAAGGACGTGCCGCTCCACGTCGTGGGCTTACAGGGGCATCTGCAACCCCAATATGCTTTCGACGATCAGGTCTTCGCCCGCTTCCTTTCGGACATCGCCGCCGAAGGCGTCGCCATTTACATTACCGAGCTCGACGTGGACGACCGCGGCTTCCCGGCCGAGGAGCCCGAGCGCGACCGGGGCGTCGCGCGCCGCTACCGCGAGTTTCTTGGCGCCGTGCTCGATGTTCCCGCCGTCCAGGTCGTGAACATGTGGGGCCTGGCCGACAGCTACACGTGGTATCGCGACGTCGCTCGCGAGGCCGGCACGCTAGAGCTCAAGGCGCCTCGGCCTTTACCTTACGATGCCGCCCTCGGCCGCAAGGAGGCCTGGTACGCCATTGCGGGCGCGTTCGCGGCGCGGGCCGGACGGACGCCAGGGTAACACGGCGCGGTGGCGCGGTTCTTGCTCGAGAGTCGAGGACCGCGTGGGCGTGTGGACGCCCGAGACGACAGCCGAGATCGTTCCCAATGCCTCTGACAGAGACCCTCGGTTCGGCCCCGTTCGCGGCCCACGACCGCAATGCCTACCGGTTGCGGCGGCTTGCGCGCTTTCTGGAGCTCGTCGACGCGGTCATCGCCGAGCGCGGGCGGGCTCGCATCCTCGACATCGGCGGCACGCAATCCTATTGGCGGGCGCTCTCTGACGTGTGGTCGGGGCGCGACGTCCACATCACCCTCGTCAACCTCGAGGCCGAGCCGGTCACCGATCCGCGCTTCATGAGCCTCGCGGGCGACGCGAGAAAGCTCCCGTTCGCCGACAACGCGTTCGATGTTATCCATTCCAATTCGGTGATCGAGCACGTCGGGCGCTGGCGCGACATGGTGGCCATGGCGAGCGAGGTACGCCGTCTCGCGCCGCACTATTTCGTCCAAACGCCGAATTTCTGGTTTCCAGTCGAGCCCCACTTCCGTTTTGCACTGTTCCATTGGCTGCCGGTGCCTCTGCGCCTTGCGCTCGTGCGCCGGCGCGCGTGCGGATTCTTCCCGCGCGCCGAGACGATCGACGACGGGATGCGCTTCGTCGAGGATGCCTCGCTCCTCGACATGGTGCAGATGAGGCGGCTCTTTCCCGATGCAGAAATCGACCGCGAGCGCGCGTTCGGTCTCACCAAGTCGCTGATCGCCGTGCGCTGAGACCCTAGAGCACGATCGTCCGACATCGAGTCGCTTCCGCGATCCAAGTCAGTCGTGCTCTACATTTTGAACTTAGATCGCGATTCACATTCCTGATGGGCGCGAAGCATCTCCATCAAGAACGATCGCGATCTAGAGCGCGCTCCCTGCCAGCTCGCCGACCCTGCAGGAGTTGCCCCTCTGGATCAGCTCACCGCAAATGCGCTTGGCCTCCGCCGCCGACGACACCGGACCGGCGATCAGCTCGTAGGTAAGATCCGAGCCGCTGACGCCGGTCACATAGTGAGGCCGAAGCGATTGCAGCGCATCGGCGTTCTGATCGGCAAGCACGCTCCAATTGAGCCGGAGCGAGTCGACGGAGGGTGCCGACCCGAGCGAAAGACCGATCGGGCGTTTGGCCGGCGTCACGACCGGGGGGCCGAACGGCGATACGCCGCCCCCGTCGAGGCTGCCGGTCTCGAGCGTGGTGCCTGCCGCGGGACCCGGCGGGGCTGCGGGAGGCGTCGTCGGGGCCGGCTTGGCGGAGGCAGGAGCCGCTGCGGCCTGAGCAGCCGCGGCAGCAGTGCCCTTCGGTGCTGCCTTCTTCGCGTCCGCTGCGGTCTTGGCCGCCTCCTTCTTCGCGTCCTTGGTCCCGACCTTCGTCGCAGCGGCACCATCGCCGCCCTTCGCTGCGGCCTGCTGCGCCGCCAGGGCCTCGGCTGCCGCCGCCGCCGAGCTCTCGAGTGCGGCCAGGCGCAGATTGAGCTCGTTCTCGCGCTCGACCCGCGCGCCAATTTCCGACCTCACGTCTCCGATCTCTCGGCGCATCTCGCCAAGGCTCGCCTGAAGCGTCTGGATCTCGGATGAGAGGTCGGCAATCGACTGTTGGGTCAGCGCATGCTCGGAGTCCTCTTCCGATCCCTTCGCGCCCGCAAGACCCGCGAGCATTGAGGGATGCATGGAGAGAAGAACGAGATAGCCCAGCGCCAGACCTGCCAAAACAAGCCAAAGGGCGACGTATGCGGTGAACGCGCCCCGCTTTGCCTTCGGACGTGCGGTCGTTTCAGTCATGGGGTCCCCGTCTTGACGTTCCATCTTATGGGAGTTGCGACATTTGCCGGTAACTCGGTGACGCCTCCTCCCGCAAGGCCGCGCCCCAATTGATCAAGTCGTGGATGAGTCGGGGAGGGAGGTCAACGCGCTGGGGGTAATCTGTGGACGAGAGCTGTGGATGCAATTTCAAGGCAGTAAATCCCTTTCTGCAAAAAGGATTAGCTGGAAGAGGTCCGACTACGCATCTGAGGACAAGAGGACAGTTTAGGCAGAATCGGCGAGAGTATTGAAAAGGATGCGCTTGCCGCGAAATCATGCTCTTAGAACCCTTCGAGGCGTCATGGCGGGGCAATGACAGGCGCGCGATCCCAAGTCGATGACGTCGCTCACCAGTCTCACGAGGTATCATGACGCGGCCGTCCCTCCTCGTCGTCGTACTCGCGGCCGGCAAGGGCACGCGGATGAAGTCGGCCCGTCCCAAGGTCCTTCACGCGATCGCCGGCCGCTCGCTGCTCGGCCACGTGCTCTCGGTGGTGAAGTGCGTGGCAAGCGACAAGCTCGCGGTCGTGATCGGCCCGGACATGGAGGAGGTGCGCGCCGCGGCACTCCATGCGGCGCCCGAGGCGCAGGTCTTTATACAGCCCGAGCAGCGCGGGACTGCCGACGCGGTGCTAGCCGCCCGAGAGACCATCGCCGCCCACAAGGGCGACATCCTCGTGCTCTACGGCGACACGCCCTTGATCGAGCCTCGCACGATTACCCGCATGCTCGCGGTGCTTGACGGCGGAGCGGCCGTCGCCGTGCTGGGCTTCGAGGCGCGCGAGCCCGGCGCCTACGGCCGCCTTCTCACGGCCTCGAGCGGTGAATTGCTCGCCATTCGCGAAGCCAAGGACGCGAGCGCGGAGGAGCGTGCGCTGCGCCTCTGCAACTCGGGCGTATTGGCGTTCCGGCTCGACGACGCGGCGGGCGTTCTCGCCTCAATCGGCAAAGCTAATGACAAGGGGGAGTACTATCTGACCGACGCCGTCGAGATCGTGCGCGGCAAGGGCCTCAAGGCAGCGGTGGTCCTCTGCCCCGAGGACGAAGTGCTCGGCGTCAACTCGCGTGCCGAGCTCGCCGCCGCCGAGGCGATCTGGCAGACCCGCGCACGGGGCGCGGCCATGGCGGAGGGCGCGACCCTCGTCGCTCCCGAAACGGTCTGGCTGTCGTTCGACACCAGGCTCGGCCGCGATGTCGTGATCGAGCCCAACGTCTTTCTCGGACCTGGCGTCGTCGTCGGCGACGGAGCCGTGATCATGGCCAACTGCCACATCGTGGGCTCCCGCATCGGTCCCGGCGCGCGCGTCGGCCCGTTCGCCCGCTTGCGGCCGGGCGCCGACCTGGGCCCCGACGTCCATGTCGGCAATTTCGTCGAGCTCAAGAACGTCGCGCTCGGCCAAGGCGCCAAGGCCAATCATCTCTCCTATCTCGGCGACGGCTCGGTCGGGGCGGGCGCCAACATCGGGGCCGGCACGATCTTCTGCAACTATGACGGGTTCCTGAAGCACCGGACCGAGATCGGCGCCAAGGCTTTCGTCGGCTCGAACAGCTCGCTCGTCGCGCCCGTCACGGTCGGCGAGGGGGCCTACATCGGCTCTGGCAGCGTGATTACGCGCGACGTCGCGCCCGACGCCTTGGCACTCGAGCGCGGGAAGCAGGAGGAGCGGCCGCAATGGGCCGCGAGGTTCCGCGCGCTGATGGCCAAGCGCAAGGCCAGGAGCTGAGAAGGCGCCGTTAAGAATAAGAGGGCGCCGTTAAGATTGGAAATAGGGTTTGACTTGAAGCTGGCTGCCTTGGCCGCGTACGCCGGTGAGCGGCAGTCCCTGCGGAGATAAATGCGCCCATGTGCGGCATCGTTGGAATTCTCGGCTCGAAAGCGGTAGCGCCCGACCTGATCGACGCGCTGCGCCGCCTCGAGTACCGCGGCTACAATTCGGCGGGGGTCGCGACCGTCGAGAACGGACACCTCGAGCGCCGACGCGCCGAGGGCAAGCTCAGGAACCTCGAGACCCGTCTCGTCCAGGAGCCGCTCAAGGGCCGCACCGGCATCGGTCACACGCGCTGGGCGACGCACGGACGGCCGACCGAGCGCAACGCGCACCCTCACATGTCGAGCAAGGTCTCCGTCGTCCACAACGGCATCATCGAGAATTACCGCGAGCTCAAAGCCGAGCTCACGGGCCGCGGCCACAAGTTCGAGACCGACACCGACACCGAGGCCGTGGTCCATTTGATCACCGACGAGATGGGGAAGGGACTCGAGCCGGTTCAAGCCGTGAGGGCGGGCTTGGCACGGCTTCAGGGCGCGTTCGCGCTTGGGATCATCTTCGCCGGCCATGACGATCTCATGATCGCGGCGCGCCAGGGAAGCCCGCTCGCGATCGGCCACGGGCCGGGCGAGATGTACCTCGGCAGCGACGCCATCGCGCTGGCACCGTTCACCGATGCCATCACCTATCTCGAGGAGGGCGACTGCGCCGTGATGCACCGCTCGGGCGCCGAGATCTTCGATCGGACGGGCGTGCGCGTCGAGCGCCCGCGCATCAAGTCAGTCGCGAGCTCGCTGCTCGTCGACAAGGGCAATCACCGCCATTTCATGGCGAAGGAGATCCACGAGCAGCCCGACGTGATCAGCCACACGCTCGCGAGCTACCTCGACATGGCTCAGGCGACGGCAGCCGTTCCCGATCTCGGCATCGATCTCGCCGGCATAACCCGCATCACGATCTCGGCCTGCGGAACGGCCTATTACGCGGGCCTCGTTGGCAAGTATTGGATCGAACGCTTCGCGCGCGTGCCCGTCGAGATCGACATCGCC
Organism: uncultured Alphaproteobacteria bacterium; assembly: GCA_963740475.1. Classification (GTDB taxonomy): domain Bacteria; phylum Pseudomonadota; class Alphaproteobacteria; order Rhizobiales; family Hyphomicrobiaceae; genus Hyphomicrobium_C. The sequence goes on from CAVUEM010000043.1 coordinate 84,443, forward strand.
TCCGAGCTGCGCTACCGCGAGGCGCCGCTCCCGAAGGGCGGCCTCGCCCTCTTCATCTCGCAGTCGGGGGAGACCGCCGATACGCTGGCGACGCTGCGCTACTGCAAGGCCGCCGGCCAGAGGATCGTCTCGATCGTCAATGTGAGGACGTCGACGATCGCTCGCGAGTCCGATGCCGTGCTGCCGACGCTTGCGGGGCCCGAGATCGGCGTCGCCTCGACCAAGGCGTTCACTTGCCAGCTCGCTGCGCTCGCCTGCTTCGCGATCGCGCTCGGGCGCGCGCGGGGGGCGCTCTCGGCCGAGACGGAGCACGAGCTCGTCAAGGCTCTGACGGAGGTTCCCCGCCTCATCTCGACGCATCTGCGCAACGAGGCGCAGTACGAGCAGCTCGCCCAGTATCTCGCCAAGGCGCGCGACGTTCTCTACCTGGGGCGCGGGATCAACTACCCGATCGCGCTCGAAGGCGCCTTGAAGCTCAAGGAGATCTCCTACATCCACGCCGAAGGATATGCCGCCGGCGAGCTCAAGCACGGGCCCATTGCGCTGATCGACGAGAAGGTGCCGGTCATCGTCGTTGCGCCCGAGGACGATCTCTTCGAGAAGACGATCTCGAACTTGCAGGAGGTCGCGGCGCGCGGCGGCGACATCATCCTGATTTCAAATGCCAATCCCGAAAAGGCCGGCTGCAAGCTCGCCGCACACATCGAGACGCCCACCGGCCACCCCTTCACCAATCCGCTGGTCTACGCGGTCCCGGTGCAGTTGCTCGCCTACCACACCGCCGTCTTTATGGGGACCGATGTCGATCAGCCCCGCAATCTCGCCAAGTCCGTGACGGTAGAATAGCGGGATAACCGGCATCGACCCCTTGCCGCGGAATTGCCCCGAGCTCGTGATTGACTTAATCCTTTGAGCATGGGAGGTGCGGTTGCGTGCTGGGAAGGAGAGGGGTCTCTTGATGGGGCGCGCGACCCAACGGCAGCTCTGGCACTTGATCGCCGCGGCCGCGTGCGCCTCGGCGTTGGTTGCCGTATTACCCGCTGTGCCCGCCAATTCGCAAAAGGCTCAAAACGACGTCGAACCTGGCAAGAAGGATCCGGGCGCCGGCCAGCGCGCCTACGCCGCCGGAACGAGGGCATACGAGGCCGGGAAGATGGCGGAGGCCATCCAGCAGTTGACGACCGCCCTTTCCGCCGGTGGATTGCCCGCGCCGCAAATGGCCAAGGCGCTCTACTACCGCGGCGTCGCCTACCGCAAGCAAGGCAAGCCCGCCCAGGCGATCTCCGACCTGACGACGGCAGTCTGGGTCAAGGGAGGGCTCGCCGACGCCGACCGTGCGCAGGCGATCGACAACCGCCAGATGGCTTACCGGGAGGCGGGGCTCGGCGACACCGCCCCGCCGATCGCACCCGCGCCGGCAAGTGCGCCGCCGCCCGTCGCCGTTGCGACGAGCGCGCCCGCTACGCCGGGCCCGACGCAGGTTGCCGCCGCTCCGGCAACGCCAGCGGCAGGAGCTTCCTCGTGGGAGACGCCGACCGTGACAACAGCCGCGGCGCCGGCTGCCGTGCCCGCACCCGCGCCGTCCGGTGCCCCCGAGCAGCTGTCGGACGCTGTGTTAGGATCCTATGTGACGTCGTCTCCGAGCCCATCGGCGCCACCCGCTCCGGCGGCGACTGCGCCTGTGCCCGCGCAGCAAGCGGCAGCACCGCCGGCTTCGAGCTCGAGCACCTTGACGAATGCCGGGAGCGCAATAACGGGCTTCTTCGGCAACATCTTCTCGGGGTCCTCCACGGGCGCGCAGGTCTCGACGACGCCGCCGGCCGCGGCGCCTCCCCCCGAGGCGACGGCCCCCGCATCTCAAGTCACCGCTTGGGCCCCGCAAACCGAGGCGCCGGCGGCGCCCGCGCCTCAAGCGATCGCCTTGACGCCGCAGGCTGCCGCTCCGCCCCAGCCTCTGCAGCCGCCGTCCGCGAGCGTTGCCGGCGCCAACCCGCCGCCCGAGCCCGTTGCCGTCGTCGCGCCTCCAGTGTCTGTGGCGGAGCCCGCTCCCAAGGGCGGAAGCTCGATCGGCTCGTTCTTCGGCAATCTCTTCAGCTCGGGGAGCGGAACTGCGAGCAGCAGCTCGGCATCGGCAGGGGACTGGACCACGGGAACGGTGGTCGCATCGGGCCAAGCCTCGCCACCCGCCACGGGTGCCGTTCAGACCGCGAGCCTTGCCAAGGAGACGTTCGCGTGGGCACAGCCGGCCGCTCCTGACGCGGGGGGCTATCGACTGCAGGTCGCCGCTGTGCGCTCGCGCGACCAAGCCGAGCAGGTCATCGTCGGCTTGAAGAAGGAGCACGGCTTCCGGCTCGGCAGCGTCGAGCCCCAGATCGACGAGACGGCGATCGGCAGCATGGGCACTTTCTACAGGGTGCGCCTCGGTCCCTACGCAAACGCGAGCGAGCCGAACCAGCTGTGCAAGAGCTTGAAGCCGCACGGCTATGATTGCCTCGTCGTGACAGAATAGTTTCCCGCGCCTCCCGCGAAGTCCGGCCCGTGGCGCTGTTGACGCAGTCGCGGGCGCGACGCACGATGCCCGCCCATGACAGAGTCGCTACCCGGCAAGGATGCGGCCGTCCGCAAGGACGAGGCCTTGGAGACTGAGGCCAGGCTCGCCGAGCGCTTGCACCAGCTAGCCACGGGCGACGCGGCAGCCCCACACCGTTTCGGCGCGCGGCTCAGGAACTATTTCGTGACCGGCCTCATCATCGTCGGGCCGGTAACCATCACCGTCTACATCGTGTGGTGGTTCATGAATGTCGCCGACGCGTGGTTCAAGCCGCTCGTTCCGCGCGCCTATCTGCCCGAGACCTATCTGCCGTTCGCGGTGCCGGGCATCGGCCTCCTGTTTGGGATCGTGCTTCTGACGCTCATCGGAGCGCTGGCCGCTAACCTGTTGGGCCGATCGCTCATCTCGTTCGGGGAATTGATGCTCGACCGCATGCCGATCGTGCGCAACGTCTACCGCGCGCTGAAGCAGATCTTCGAATCGGCGATCTCGACGATCGGCCCGGCGCAAGGATTCCAGAAAGTCGGGCTGATCGAGTTCCCCTCGAAGGGCCTGTGGTCGATCGTGTTCGTGACGGGGGAAACCAAGGGCGAGATCAGCGTGACGAAGCCCGGCGGAGAGGAGGAGCTGCTCACGGTCTTCATGCCGACCGGCATCGTGCCGCCGACGGGCTTCATCTGTTTCGTGCCTCGCCGCGACGTGACGTTCCTCAAGATGAGCATCGAGGACGCCGCGAAGGTCGTGATCTCGGCCGGCATGGTCGTGCCGGACTACCAGGCTCGATTGAAGCAGCTCGCCGCGAAGCCCGCCACGGCGCCAAAGAGCCTCGTCCAGGCGCTGCGCACAGCCGAGTTCGGACACAAGCCCAAGACCGGAGGCCGTCACGCCGCCCGGAAAAGACGCACCGCCTCGTCGCACTCGAAAAGATAAAGGAGTGCGCGCAGCGCCTCCCCGCGCGGAGTGACGAGAGCCGGATCGCGTTCGAGCGCGAGACGGGCATCGTCGCGGGCCGCCGCGAGCAACACCTCGAAGCCTGGCACGTTCGCCACGCGGAACTCGGGGCTCCCGCTTTGGCGGGCGCCGAGGACCTCGCCGCCACCGCGCAGCTCGAGGTCCTTCTCCGCGATCAGGAACCCGTCCTCGGTCTCGCGCATCATCTTGAGGCGCGCTTCAGCTGCTTCCCCGAGCGGCGCTTTGTAAAGCAGGATGCAGTAGGACTGCCGCTCGCCGCGCCCGACTTGCCCGCGCAGCTGATGCAGCTGGGCGAGGCCGAAGCGCTCGGCGTGCTCGATGACCATAACCGTCGCATTGGGCACGTTGACGCCGACCTCGATGACGGTGGTGGCGACGAGTATGGCAAGGCGCCCTTCGGCGAAGGCGCCCATCGTCGCGTCCTTGGCAGCGCCCGTCATCGCGCCGTGAAGGAGGCCGACGCGGTCGCCGAAAATCTGGCCAAGGTGCGCCGCGCGCGCTTCCGCGGCCGCGAGCTCCGAGACCTCCGAGCTCTCGATCAGGGGACAGACCCAGTAGACCTGCGCGTTCTGGGCGACCGCGCGGCGCAATCCGTCGATAACGTCCTCGAGTTGCTCGAGGGGGGTCGCCGACGTGACCACCGGCTTGCGCCCGGCCGGCTTCTCGGTGAGCCGCGACACGTCGAGATCGCCGTAGTGGGTCATGAGGAGCGTGCGGGGAATGGGCGTCGCCGTCATCACCAGCATGTTGGCGCCGCCGTCTCCCGCCTTGGTCTGGAGTGCCAAGCGCTGGTGGACGCCGAAGCGATGCTGCTCGTCGATCACGGCAAGGGCGAGGTCGCGGAAGCGGACCTCGGCCTGGAACAGCGCGTGGGTGCCGATCAGGATGTCGATGTCGCCCGCTTCGAGAAGGGTGAGGAGGCCGTCGCGCGTGCGCCCCTTCTCGCGGCCCGTGAGCAGCGCAACTCTCAAGTTCGCGGCTTGAGCGAGCGGCTCGATCGTCTCGAGGTGCTGGCGGGCGAGCACTTCCGTCGGAGCCATGATCGCGGCCTGGGCGCCGCCCTCGACCGCGATCGCCATTGCCATGAGCGCGACGACGGTCTTGCCGGAGCCCACGTCGCCCTGAAGGAGACGCAGCATCCGGCGCGGGGCCGCCATGTCGGCGGCGATGTCGCGGATCGCCTGGCGTTGCGATTTCGTGAGCGTGAAGGGGAGCGCGTCGGCGAGCTTCTGGCGGATGCGCCCGTCGCCGGTCACCGGGCGCCCGCGCTGCGCCTTGTAGTTGTCGCGCACGATCGCGAGCGCGAGCTGGTTGGCGAGTAGCTCGTCGTAGGCAAGGCGCTGGCGCGGCGCGCCGCCCGCCGACACGTCGTCCGCGTCGCCGGGACGGTGCAGCCGGTGAAGCGCCTCCTTGAAAGGGGGCCAGCCGCGCGCCGAGAGCCAGGACGCGTCCTGCCACTCGCGGAGAGCCGGCACGCGCTCGAGCGCTTGGCGCGCGGCCTTGATTAGCACCTTTCCGGAGAGGCCCGCCGTCAGCGGATAGACCGGCTCGAGGAGCGGGAGATCGGCGCGGGCTTCCGGCGCGACGATGTAATCGGGATGCACCATCTGCAGCGTCTCGCCGTAGCGCTCTATACGCCCCGACACGTAGCGCGTCTCGCCGACGGGGAGCTGGCGCTCGAGGAATTGGCGCTCGGCGTGAAAGAAGACGAGGTCGAGGCGACCGGTGTCGTCCTCGGTCGTGACCTTGTAGGGGGCCTTGACCTTGCCGCGCGGCGAGGGCCTGTGCTTCAGGACCCGGACCTTGAGGGTTGCGATCGTCCCCGGCACCGCCTCGCGCACGGAAGGCTCGGCGCGCCGATCGACAACCCCCATCGGCAGGTGGAAGAGGAGATCGAGGACGCGCGGGGCCGAGACGCCCGGCGGAGTGAGGACGGCCTTCTTGATCAGCAGGGCGAGGCGCGGCCCGATGCCGGCGAGCGCCTGGGCCGACGAGAAGAGGGACGAGAGCTCAATGGGCCGCATTGGGGAGCTTCGGGCTGACAGCGGTTGGAGAGGGGGCTATACCAGCGCCCGTTCGGCGAGAGAAGGCGGGGGCTCAGGCCCCGTCAAGCTCAGGAGCGTTGCCGGCTAGGGATATTCAACATGGGCGACGATCTCGAGACCCGCCGCCGCCGCGCCGCCTGGCGCGCCGCCCACCGGGGCACGAAGGAGCTCGACATCCTGATCGGCCGCTTTGCCGAGGCGACGCTTTCCGCCATGAGCGCGACCGAGCTTGCCGCGTTCGAGCGCTTTCTCGCTGTGGCCGATCCGCTGTTGCAGGATTGGCTGCTCGTGCCGAAGCCGCAGGTATCGCCCGAGCATGCTGAGGTCGTTGCGGCAATGAGGGCCTTCCACGGGCTCGCTACGCCCAGCGACGCCTAGCACCACCGTCATTACAGCCAAGCGCCGCGTATGTGGCGCGCGGAGCTGGAACCCAGCGCAAGACTCGTCGAAGACTCCATATTTCGCGCCTTCGGCGACTCTTATGCTGTGTTCCGGATCAGCCCGTCGCTTCGCTCCGCTAGTCCGGAATGACGGTACTACGCAAGGGGCTTTCCCGGAGCCGCAGACGCGCTATATGGGTGTTAACAGATCTCTTGTGGCAGGCGTTTGTCACAGGAGTTTGCAGAAGAGCTTGCGTCCCCATCATCACGTCATGCCCGCGAAGGCGGGCATCCGTTCAAGCTTCAGGCTCGGGTGGACCCCCGCCTCCGCGGGGGTGACGTTGAATAGGACGCAGATGAATGGTTGCAACTCTAGACCCCCGTCCAATTGGACGCGGGGAAGATTGGCGTTGTTCCTCTCCACGCCTCCGGCAGGATTTTTCTCGAGCTCGCATGACCACCCCACCCGAGCAGACTGCGGTTCTGACCTTAACCGGCGTGCCCGAGGGGCTCGACGCGCTCGTGCTCGCCCATCTCGTCCAGCACGCCGACGCAAAGGCGCCTCGCCTCCTGCTCCACATCGTGCGCGACGACCGCCGCCTCGACGCGCTCGAAGCCCAGCTCAAGTTCTTTGCGCCGGGCGTGCGCGTCATTGCTTTTCCGGCGTGGGATACGGTTCCCTACGACCGTGTCGGTCCCAATGCCGAGATCGCGGCCCGGCGCATCGCGGCGCTGTCGCGGCTGGCGCTCGGCCCCCGCGACGAGCCGGCGATCGTGCTCGCGACCGTCAACGCCGTGCTCCAGAAGGTGCCCCCGCGCGCGTTTCTGAAAGCCGGTATCAAGACGCTCGCCGCCGGCCAGCGCGTCGACATGAACCGGCTGATCGCGCGCCTCGGCCATGCCGGATATTCGCGCACCGGTACCGTCATGGAGCCCGGCGAGTACGCGGTGCGCGGCGGCATTCTCGACCTCTTTCCTCCGGGGCGATTGAACCCGGTGCGGCTCGATTTCTTCGGCGACACGATCGAGAGCATCAAGGCGTTCGACGCAGACACGCAGCGCACGACGAGGCCCGTGCGCAAGCTAGTGCTGATGCCGGTGTCCGAGGTCGCTTTCGGCGAAGCGGCCGTTCATCGCTTCCGCACCCGCTACGTCGAGCTGTTCGGCGGGGCGACCGGCGACGATCCCCTCTACGAGGCCGTGAGCGCGGGCCGGCGCCACCCGGGCGAGGAGCACTGGCTGCCCCTCTTCCACGACCATCTCGAGACCCTGTTCGACTATCTGCCGCGCGCGCGTGTGAGCCTCGATCATCGCGCCGAGGAAGCCGTCGCGAGCCGCTTCGAGCAGATCGGCGAGCATTACGAAGGGCGCCGCGAAGGTCTCGAAGCGGAGAGATTTCGGGGCCCCTCCTTATAAGCCCGTGCCGCCCGACCTGATGTTTCTCGATCGCGCCGCGTGGGCGGCAGCGGTCTCGCACCACGCAATCGTGCGCTTGACGCCGTTCGAGGAAGGCGCGGGAGCAGGTCTCGTCTCCTGGAACGGCCGCGGCGGACGGACGTTCGCCCCCGAGCGGCAGGATGCGAGCGTCAACGTCTTCGACGCCGTCGTGCGCCACATCCAGCGCCTCGAGCAGGAGGGACGGCGCGTCATCGTCGCCGCCTGGACGCCCGGCGCTTGCGAGCGCCTTAGCGCGCTCCTCTCCGACCACGGCCTCAAGGCCCAGACGAAAATTGAGAGCTACCCCGATGGGCTGGCGTTGCCCCGCGGCGTGACGGCGCTCGCGGTCCTCGGACTCGAGCAGGGCTTCGAGACGCCGGAAGTAGCCGTCATCGGCGAGCAGGACATCCTCGGCGACCGGCTCGTGCGCCCGCGCCGCAAGGCCCGGCGCGCCGCCGACGTGCTCACCGAGGCGACGAGCCTCTCCGTCGGCGATCTCGTCGTCCACGCCGATCACGGCATCGGGCGCTTCGCGGGACTGAAGACGATCACGGCGCTCGGCGCGCCGCACGACTGCCTCGAATTGAAATACGCCGGCGGCGACACGCTCTATCTCCCGGTCGAGAACATCGAGCTCTTGTCACGCTTCGGCACCGACGAGGGGGACGCCCAACTCGACAAGCTCGGCGGCGTCGCCTGGCAGACGCGCAAGGCCCGCCTCAAGAAGCGCCTTCGCGAGATCGCCTCCGAGTTGATCAAGATCGCGGCGCTGCGCCAGCTCAAGGAGGCGCCGGCCCTTTCTCCGCCTGCCGGCGCCTACGACGAGTTCGTCGCCCGCTTCCCCTACGAGGAGACCGACGATCAGGCTGCGAGCATCGAGGCGGTGATGGCCGACCTGGCCTCGGGCCGCCCCATGGACCGCCTCGTGTGCGGCGACGTGGGCTTCGGCAAGACCGAGGTTGCGCTCCGCGCCGCCTTCGTCGCCGCGATGAGCGGGCTGCAGGTCGCCGTCGTCGTGCCGACCACGCTGCTCGCGCGCCAGCATGTCAAGACCTTCACTGAACGTTTTCGCGGGCTCCCGCTGACGATCGCTCAGGCATCGCGCCTAGTTTCGCACCGCGAGCTCTCCGAGGTGAAGGACGGCCTCAAGAAGGGCACCATCGATATCGTGATCGGCACGCATGCGCTCCTGGGCAAGCAGATCTCGTTCGCACGCTTGGGGCTCCTCGTCATCGACGAGGAGCAGCACTTCGGCGTCACCCACAAGGAGCGGCTGAAGCAGCTCAAGGAGGACGTGCACGTGCTCACTCTGACGGCGACGCCGATCCCGCGCACGCTGCAGCTCGCCTTGACCGGTGTGCGCGAGCTTTCGCTCATCACCACCCCGCCCGTCGACCGGCTCGCCGTCCGGACCTACATCTCGCCGTTCGATCCGGTGATCCTTGTCGATGCCCTGAAGCGCGAGCGCGACCGCGGCGGGCAGACGTTCTACGTCGTGCCCCGCATCGCCGACCTAGACGAGGTCGCCGAGTTCCTGCGCGAGGCCGTGCCGCACTTGAAAGTGGCGCGCGCCCACGGGCAGCTCCCGCCCTCCGAGCTCGAGGACGTGATGACGGCTTTCTACGACGGGAGCTACGAAGTGCTGCTGTCGACGGCGATCGTCGAGTCGGGCCTCGACCTGCCCAACGCCAACACGCTGATCGTGCACCGGGCCGACATGTTCGGGCTCGCCCAGCTCTATCAATTGAGGGGGCGCGTCGGGCGCTCGAAGCGGCGCGCCTACGCCTACTTCACGACGCCGCCCGGGCAGGTTCTGAGCGAGGGCGCGGAAAAGCGGCTCAAGGTACTGCAATCGCTCGATACGCTGGGCGCCGGGTTCTCGCTCGCCTCACACGATCTCGATATCCGCGGTGCGGGCAACCTGCTCGGCGCCGAGCAGTCGGGCCACATCCGCGAGGTCGGCTTCGAGCTCTACCAGTCGATGCTCGAGGAGGCGGTGGCGGCCATGCGCGGCGGCGACCTCGGCGAGGCAGCCGAGCGCTGGAGCCCGGAGATCGCGCTTGGGATCTCGGTGCTCATCCCCGAAACCTACGTCGCCGATCTGCAGCTGAGGCTCGGGCTCTACCGGCGCCTGTCGTCGATCGAGGCGCGCGCCGACATCGACCAATTCGCGGCCGAGCTCACCGACCGCTTCGGCCCGCTGCCCGCGGAGGTCGAGCATCTTCTCGACGTCATGGAGATCAAGGGGCTCTGCCGACAGGCCGGCATCGGCAAGATCGACGCCGGGCCCAAGGGCGCGGTCCTCTCGTTCTACAAGAACGAGTTCGCCAACGCCCACGGCCTCGCCCAGTTCCTGCAGGCCAAACGCGCACTCGCCAGGCTCCAGCCCGACCACAAGCTTGTCTTCAGGGGTGACTGGGATTTGCCGGAGGCCCGCTTCAAGGGCGTGCGCGCGCTGGTCGCCGAGCTTGCCGAGATCGCCGCCAAGGGCCGGCAGGCGGCGTAACACAAGCGGACCCTAGGCCCGCTTAATTCTTGTCGAGCGCTCGTGGCTCGCTGCGACCAAAGCCGAGCAATTCACCTGAACCCATTCGGGCCGCCGGCCGGACCGGTAAGGTAGATCGCGGCGCTTCGAGACCACGCCTTCGAGCCCGGCCCGCTCACACTCCCTGAGCAGCAGCGCGCCGTCGTCGAAAACCGGGATCACCATGATCGGCACGTGGGAGTTGGCGATGAGGCGCACGAGCCTCCGGCGTCTCGTTTCGAGGTCCAAGCCCAGCAAGTCGTGGCCCTCGAGGTGCAGACAGTCGAACGCCGCGAAGATGAGCGCACTCGTGTCGCTCTGCATGGCGCGGGAGAGCGTCGCGAAATCCGGCACGCCGTCTGTATTGGAGGAGATGAGCTCGCCATCGAGCACGACGCGTTTTGCAGGGAGCTCGGCGAGCAACGCGACGAGAGCAGTCGCCCCCGTAATGCTGTCGCCGCGACGGCTGAAAAGGCGAACCTCGTTGCCGACCTTCACCGCCTGGCAGCGCCAGCCACTGAATTTCGGCTCATGCTGCCATTGGCCGCCCGTAGGCGGGGCATCGGCCCGGGTAGGGATGCAGGGATCGACGAAGCAAGGAGCATCTTCACTTTGCACAGTGGATCGATGATAGCAGGCGCTGATGTCCACAATGCTTCGATGGATAAACCAACCCCATGCCATTGATCTATAAAAGTATTTCAGTGCTCTGACTAAGTCTGACTAAGTGATGACCTGGTTCCGGCGATCGGACCTCACACCCCCGCGCGCCGCGCGTGGCCCTTGGCGATGGGTGAGGGCGCCCCGCCGAACGCGATCTTCGCGACCCGAATGGCCTGCTGATAGATGATCGGGAAGATGAGGATCAAGAACGCGCCGATGATCATCAGGTCGCGCATCTCGCCGCTGTAGCCGCGGTAGAGCACGAGGATGCCGGACACGAAGCCGGCCGCGCAGAGCAGCGTGACGAGCACGACATGCAGGTGGTGGGAGACGACATACCAGGCGCCGACGAGCGCGAGCAGCACGAAAACGCCCACCGCCGCGAGCACGATCGGGTGCTCGAGCATGTACTGGCTAAGCTCCTCAACCATCGCTACCCCCCTTGTCGATCGGGCCCGGTCCCGGAGCTATCACAGAACGCGCCCGCGCCCAAGCCCGCCCTCCGCAAGGCCGTGGAGACAGGGCGGTTGAGTTGGTCTCCTCAGTATGGCGAGCCCTATTTCTGGGCAGCTGCGAGGCTTTGCGGCCACATCGCGCGGCGCAGGACACGGGGAGGGGCGGTGCTACCAAATTCCGCGTCACGGCCCCGCAGGCGGCGGTCTACGTCAAGTCTCCGCTAACTCAACGTTCGGCATTTGCGCCGTAGATCTCTTGGACCGTCAATAGATCGAGAGCGCGCTGCACGGTGTCGTGGATGGCCGCCTTCGCGGCCATGACGGTGCGCGCGGGAGGCAATGTCCCGTGAACAGGGGACAGAGAGGCGACGAGTCAAGCGCCGAATAACGTGAGCTCGTTGCGCTTGATCTTGCCGTTGGCCGTGCGCGGGAGGGCTGCGACGAACCGGATCTCCTTGGGACACTTGTAGGCGGCGAGGCGCTCGTGCGCGAATGCCTTGAGACTCTCGGCGTCGGGGGGCTCCGGGCCGCGTGGAACGACGAAGGCGCCGATAACGCTCACTCCGTCGCGCACCCTGATCTCGGCGCAGGCGACCTCGGCCACCTCGGGGTGCTCGCCGAGGATCGCTTCGACCTCGAGCGGGGACACGCGGTAGCCGAGCGCATTCATGAGATCGTTAGCGCGTCCCGTGTGTGTCACGTAGCCGTCATCATCGATGACGCCGAGATCGCCGCCAGTGAACCAGCGGCCGCGATAGACCTCGGCTTCCTCGCGGGGCCGCCGCCAGTAGCCGAGCATCAGACCGGGATCGCGCCTGTCGACGGCAATGAGACCCTCGGAGCCGGGAGGCAGAGGCGCCTCCCCGCCGTCCGCAGGAATAATTGCGACGCACCGGCCGGGCTGCGGCTTGCCGACCGTCCCCGGCTTCCTCGGGACCTCGGGGCCGGACGAGATATAGGTCGAGATCTCGCTCATGCCGAGCGCCTCGTAGAGCGCCGTTCCCATGCGCCCGGTCCACTCCTCGAATAACCCCGGCGGCGGCGTCTCGCCGGCGACGAGAGCGTGACGCAGAGCACCAAGGCGCATCTCGTCGGCGTTCGCGTACTTGAGGACCTGGCGGAAAAGGCCGGGCACGCCCGCAAAGAGTGTCGCCTCGGTGCCGGCGATGAGGCGCGGCCACAGCGCCGGGTCCTTCTCGCCCGTATAGACAATGGCCGTTGCGCCGTTCGCCCAAGGATCGCTTAGCCCGGTGCCGAGCGTGAACGTCCAGTTGAATGCACCCGCATGGAGCATGCGATCTCCGGCGCCGATCCCGTACCAGCCGCGATACATCGGCCGGCGGCCGTAGGCGGAGCGCTGCGCATGGAGCACGCCTTTGGGTGCCGCCGTCGTCCCTGACGTGTAAACGAGAAAGGCGGGATCGTCGGCCGCCGTCGGCGCGTAGTCCGCGCGCGCGCCGTGGCGGATCATGCGTTCGACCTCGGCGGGCGAAATCTGCAGGACGCCGTTCGGCAGATGGGAGAGCGCCAGGTGCTCGGCGGAGGCGATGAGGCGCGCGCCGCTGTCCTCGAGCAGAAACAGTGTCTCGCGGAGGGTGAGCTGAGAGGAGGCCGGTAGCGCGACGAGGCCAGCGGCGATGGCGGCGAAGAAGAGAACGGCGAACGCGCTCGTATTATCGAGCCGTATCATGACCCGGTCGCCCGGCTCGAGCCCCGAGGCGCGCAAGGCGGCCACCGTCCGCAGGACGGCGTCCTCGAGCTCGGCGTAGGTCCAGACCTCGGACGGCGCGTTCGCTGCCGCATCGTCTGCAACGATGAGCGCCGGTTTGGCCGGCGCCGCGCGCGCGCTCGCCGCGAGACAATAGGCGGCCATGTTGAACCGAGAGGGCGGCACTTCGGGAGAAAAACTCATCGCGCAACTCTACTTCGGCGCGACCTCCCACCACGAGTTCGAGATTGAAGCCGGCGAGCGGCGTCACGTCGGGAGGGCGCACGCGGTCCCAATAGGCGACCCATTGCTTGGGCACATAGAAGAGCGGAATGACGTAGCGCCCGGATAGGAGCACCCGGTCGAGGGCGCGCACCGAGGAGACGAAATCGTCCGGGGCTTCCGCGTTTAGGAGGGCCGCGATCATGGCGTCGGCCGCCGGGTTCTCGACGCCGGCGTAGTTGAAGGAGCCGGGCTGGCGGGCGACGCCCGACGACCAGCGAAAAAGCTGCTCGTTGCCCGGCGAGAGGGAAGCCGGCCACTGGAACTGGATCATGTCGAAGTCGTAGTCCTTGAGACGCGCCTGGTACTGGGCGCTGTCGACGACGCGGATTTTGACCTTGATTCCGAGCAGCTCGAGCTCATTCCTGAAGCCGGCGAGCAGGCGCTCCTGGCCGCTCGATCCCGCGAGGATCTCGAAGGCAAGGGGCTCTCCGGTCTTGGTATTGACCATCGCGCCCCCGCGCAGCTCGTAGCCAGCGGACTTGAGGAGCTCGTAGGCGGCGCGCGCATTCTCCCGATTGTGCCCAGTGCCGTTGCTCGTGGGCAGCCGGTAGGTCCCTTCGAGAATCCGAGGATCCACGGCGTCGGGAAAGGGGGCAAGGAGCGCGCGTTCGCGCGCGTCCGCCGGGCGACCCTCGGACGCGAGATACGAGCGCGCGAAGAAGCTCTCCGTGCGCGTATAGAGCCCATGGTAGAGGCTTTTGTTGAGCCACTCGAAGTTGAAGAGCGCAATGAGCGCCTCGCGCACCCGGCGATCGGCGAACACGGCGCGGCGCGTATTGAAGACGAGCGCAGTCATGCCGGCCGGCAACTCGGTCTTGAACTCTCCTTTGATGACGCGGCCTCGGGCGGCGGCGGGAAAGGCGTATCCCTCCGCCCAGCGCGACGCATCCTCCTCGGTTCGGAGGTCGATGGCGCCGGACTTGAAGGCCTCGAACAGCGTCGTCGGCTCGCGGAAATAGTCGAAGCGAATCTCGTCGAAGTTGAAGCGGCCGCGATTGACGGGGAGATCGCGGCCCCAGTGGTTCGGGTCGCGCGCGTAGGTGATCGAGCGGCCGGGGTCGATCTTGGCAATCTTGTAGGGGCCCGAGCCCACGGGCGGCTTGAGGCTCGACGCCTCGAACGTGGCGGGATCGACATCGTGGCGCGCCAGCACCGGCATCAGTCCCAGGATGAGCGGCATCTCGCGGTCGGCGCCCGCGCCAAGCTCGAATCTCACCTCTCGCTCCGAGATGCGCTCCGCCTTGGTCACCTTGCGATAGTAGGTGCGGTAGTTGGGACGCGCCTTCTCCTTGAGGAGCTCGAAGGAGAAGAGCACGTCGTCGGCGGTCACGGGCCGGCCGTCCGAGAAATGCGCGCGCGGATCGAGCCGGAAGGTGACGGCGCTGCGATCGGGGGGCACGTCGATGCTCTCGGCGATGAGCGGATAGAGAGTGAACGGCTCGTCCTGGCTGCGCGCCATGAGGCTTTCGACGACGAACTCGCGGATTCCCTGCGCCGGCTCGCCGCGCACGATCATGGGGTTGAGACTGTCGAAGGAGCCCGAGGCTCCGAGCGTCAGCCGTCCGCCCTTGGGAGCGTCGGGGTTGACATAGGGAAAAAATGGAAACCCCGGCGGGAGCTTCGGCATGCCGTGCATGGCTATGCCGTGGCTCGGATCGGCGCGCGCGGGAAGGACCGGTGGCGCCATGAGCACGGCGAGGAAAGCAGCGATGAGGCGCACCATGACGTCGTCCGTTCATCGATCCATTGCGGGAGGAGCAATGGGGACCAGCCAAGTCGCGATCCCAAGAGGGCCTTTATCACAGCTTGCGGTGTGGGGTTGTGGCGGCGGCGGACCGGCCTTGCGTTGCGCCGCTGCAACGATCCTCGCCGATCAGACTGTGCATCAATTCAAGGCACCGCAGGCGGTCACGGGATTGCCGCAATCCGAGCCTTAGTGCCCCCCGGTTGGCGCAAGATCGTGCGTCCAAGACCGCGCGGCCCGGGGATCTGGCAATGGCGCGGTTGACGAGGGGCTGAACCGGCTGTCCAAGTGCCCGGTTCACATGGAAAGGTCGAATTCCACATGTCACACGCAGATTTTCTCGTTCGGAGTTTAGGGCGTGCGGTACCCACGGTTTGCGCGGCAGCTCTGGCTGGCATGCTTGGGCTTTCTTGCGAGGCGTGGGCAGGGTCCACTGCTCCCGCCAAGGACGACAAGGCCGCCGCTCCCGCAGCGAAGGAGGCCGCGCCTGCCGCCAAGGACGCTGCTGCGGGCAAGGAAGCCCCCAAGAGCGCGTGGGTCAAATTGTGCGAGAAGGCGCCCATCGGCAAGAAGGACAAGGACGGCAAGGACGCCAAGGACGCCAAAGAAGAGAAAAACATCTGCCTCACCCATCATGAGCGTCTCGATGGCAATACGGGCATGGTCCTCGTCTCCGCGGCCATTCGCGAGATCGAGGGTCAGGACAAGAAGCATCTGATGGTCATGGTCCCGCTCGGCATGGCGATCCCGCCCGGCATCAAGGCGGCGGTCTACACCAAGGAGCAGTGGGACAAGACGGCCAAGAACGAGAAGATCGATGAGAAGTCGCTGAAGCCGATCGATCTCAAGTACTCGCTCTGCCATCCATCGGGCTGCACCGCCGAGATCGAGGCCACCGCGGACATCGTCGAGCAGATGAAGACCGGCGGCGGCATCATGGTGTTGGCCATGAATGCCGCGGCTCAGCCGATCGGCTTTCCCGTTCCGCTGATGGGGTTCGCCGAGGCCTATGCGGGCAAGCCCGTCGACAACGCCGAATACAAGAAGGCCCGCGGCCAGCTGATGGCCCAAATCCGCCAGCGCCAGGCCGAAGCCTACGAGAAGTTCAAGGCCGACGAGATGAAGAACCTGCCGCCGCCCCCCGGAGGAGCCGCGCCGGGAGCAGCGCCCGCTGCCAAGCCCGCGGAGAAGGCGCCGGAGAAGAAGTAAGCCTCAGGCGAATTGGATAGTGTTGAAGCCGCCCGGCCCCCGCCGGGCGGTTTTTCGTCGGCGTTGGCGTGGCGGATCAATGAGACTGCAGGAAAACGGCCCGGTAGCGCCCTTCTTCGTCCTCGACGAAAAGCTCGGTGAGCTGCGGGTGGCGCAGCGGGAGGCCGCTGTTGTCGGGCAACAGGTTCTGCTCGGAGACGTAGGCGACGTACTCGGTCTCCGCGTTCTCGGCGAGCAGATGGTAAAAGGGCTGGTCCTTGGCGGGGCGGATGTCGGCCGGGATCGACAGCCACCAGTCCTCGGTATTGTTGAAGGTGGGGTCGATGTCGAAGATGACGCCGCGGAACGGATAGAAGCGGTGGCGCACGACCTCTCCCACGGCGAAGCGCGCTTTGCGCATCGCTTGCTTGCGTCTCCTAGCGGGTTTGCGTCTCTGCGCCATCGGGCCCTATTCGAGAGGAGCGCCTGAGCAATGTCAACCAGGGGCTGCGCCAGACGAGCGGCGAATCTCAAGTCAAATTACAGGCCGTAGACCGCGCCGCGCTCCAGGTCCTTGGTTGCGACAAGTCGCGCGAGGTCGACGATGACCTTGGCCTGCTTCCACGTCGCGTCATCCTGCATCTTGCCGTCGATCATCACCGCGCCCGTTCCGTCGGGCATGGCGTCGAGGATGCGCTTGGCGAACGCCACCTCGCTAGGATCCGGCGAAAAGACGCGCTTGGCGATGTCGATCTGGCTCGGATGCAGCGACCAGGCGCCGAGGCAGCCTTGGAGAAACGCGTTGCGGAACTGCGCTTCGCAGGCAGCAGAGTCCGAGAAGTCGCCGAACGGTCCGTAGAACGGCTTGAGCCCATAGCTGAGGCAGGCGTCCACCATGCGGCTGATCGTGTAGTGCCAGAGGTCCTGCTGATGGCGCGTGCGCGGCGCGCCGGCCTCGCCCTGATCGACGAGCACCGCATAGTCGGGATGGCCGCCGCCCACGCGCGTCGTCTTCATGCCCCGCGACGCCGCGAGATCGGCCGGGCCGAGGCTCATGCCATGCATGCGTGGCGAGGCCGCGGCGATCGCCTCGACGTTCTTGACCCCCTCCGCAGTCTCGAGGATGGCATGGATCAGGATCGGCTTCCTGACCTGATGCTTAGCCTCGAGCTGGGCGAGGAGCTGGTCCAGGTAATGAATGTCCCACGGGCCCTCGACCTTGGGCAGCATGATCACGTCGAGCTTGTTGCCGACGGCGGCGACGATCTCCGTCACGTCATCGAGCATCCACGGGCTGTTCAGGCAGTTGATGCGCGTCCAGAGGCTGGTCGAGCCGAAGTCCGTCTCGCGAGCCATGGCGATGAAGCCGGCGCGGGCCGCTTCCTTGTCGCCGGCCGCAATGGCGTCCTCGAGGTTGCCGAGGATCACGTCGACGTCGGCGGCAATGTCCTTGAGCTTCGCCCGGATCTTGGCGTTGTGCGGGGGCACGAAGTGGATCATGCGCTCGAGGCGCACCGGAAGCTGGCGATAGGGGTCGGGGGCGCCGATGGCGAGAGGAGCGAAGTGCTTGAAGGGCGTGCGAATGGCGCTCATCGATCGAAAAGCCTCGGATTGTCTTGAGGATTGCGCGCACTCTAGTGCGCGAGCGCCTCAAGTCAACGCGAGCCCGCGCCCGCCCAATGATTGAGCGGCTATTGAGAAGCAGGCCGGCCGGTGTGGAGCCTAGCGGTTGAGAGCTAAAACCAGCGTGCGCGGGTTGCCGCCGTTCTCGGAGATGTAGTCCTGGAACAGGGTGTTGAGGAACGTGGTCATCTGGAAGCCGATGACCTCGGCCTCCCGC
This sequence comes from uncultured Alphaproteobacteria bacterium, assembly GCA_963740475.1. GTDB lineage: Bacteria > Pseudomonadota > Alphaproteobacteria > Rhizobiales > Hyphomicrobiaceae > Hyphomicrobium_C. Next base: position 102,235 of record CAVUEM010000043.1, read on the forward strand.
ACCTTGTAGCCCCCTTCGCGGCGCACGAGGCGCCAGCGCACGTCGTAGGTCTCCCCGCTCTTCAAGATCACGCGGCTGTCCACGTAGGTCCCGCCCACGGTTTCTTCCGATTGGCCGACCACGATCGCCTTGGCCACGGGGTAGTTCGGCGCTTCCTTCGCCGCGTAGCGGGCGATGAAGTTGATCATGCCGTTGAAATAGGTGGGCCGCTCCGTCTTGGGCAGGCTTGCCGCATAATCCCCCAGCGCGGCGATACCGATCGCGGGCACGTCGGCATAGCTGCGGATGGCAGCGGCGAACACGGCCGTCGAGCCGACCTTCGAGGCTTGGACCAGCTCGTTGGCGACGCGCTGCATGAAGGCCGTCGGCGCCTCGGCGCGCGCACCCGCCGGGCTGACGATCGCTGCGAGTGTGCCAAAAACCAGGGCAAACAGGGCCTTAACGGGCGTGCGCGGGAACGCTCGCGACAAATCTGCACTCAACATCAAATCTGGCTCCGGCCGCTCTAGGGTCGAGACGAAGCGCCCGAATAGGGTGATCACGCGCCCGCCCCCAATACCAACATGGGTCGGCGCGCCAGTCAAAGGGCTGATAGTCGCTTCACGCCCCCACTGCGCGCGCCAAGTCCAAGCGGGGTTGCGGCCCCGCAGGAGCCGGCAGACCTCGCAGGAAGGTCAGCCTAGCCGCCTCGCGCGACGGAATTTCGGCAACATTGAGGGTTCGAGCGACGCGCTCGACCTCGTCCTGCGAAATGCGGTCGGCGACAGCGATGAGGACGGCGCGCGACGGATCGGCGTGAACGAGGGTCAGTTCATGGCGCACGCCAGAGAGCGAGGAGCGCACCGTATGCGAGACCCCGGCAAAGCGCACGAGCGGCTCGCTCCACCGCTGGCTGCGGCCGAATGCGCGCTCGGTGACGGACACGGTGCCGGAATCGATGTCGATCGTGCGTGAGCGCCCCAGCGTGCGCGCGACGTGGACGAGGGGCCAGCCGAAAAGCATGCCGCAGAATCCGAGGCCGAGAAGAAGCTGGACTGCGGCCTGCGGACGCTCGGCGAGGACGGCGCGCGTCGCCGCGTCCTGCGCAAGGTGCTGCGCCAAAAGGGCGAACGGCACGAGCAGCGCAAGGAGCAGCGGCAACAGCACCATCATCAACAGGATGGGAGAGGATCTCGCCGTTGACTGCTTGAGGGAGATGGGGAGGGAGAACGAGGAACTTGGGACAATGGACGGAACGCCCACGCTTCGCATGACTTGACCCCGCCGCGTCGTGAGGATTTCAAGACTTCGCAAAACCCTAAGCGGCAGCCCTTACGCGAAGGTTAATGGTGAGGAACCCGACGGGCACTTGACATATAAACATATCTTTATATGTTATCGGGCAAAGGAACCGCTCCATGCCAATCGCCGTCGAGACACGCGCCCTCGTCACCGCCCTCAAGGCCGCAGCCGAGCCGACGAGGCTGCGCATCCTGGTGCTGCTTGCGGCCGGCGAGCTCAATGTCAAGGACCTGACCCACATCCTCGGGCAAAGCCAGCCGCGCATCAGCCGCCATTTGAAGCTACTGGCCGAGGGCGGGCTGATCGAGCGCTTCCGCGAGGGAAGCTGGGTCTATTTCCACGTCTCGGACCGCTCGCAAGGCGGCAAGCTCGCGCGCCGCGTGCTCGAGGCGGTCGATGCCGAGGATCCCGTCATCCGCCGCGACCGCGAGCGCGCGGACGCCTTGAAGCGCGAGCGCGAGACCGCCGCGCAGGCCTATTTTCGCGATCACGCCGCCGATTGGGACCGAATCCGCGCGCTTCATGTGTCCGAGGGGGAGGTCGAGAGCGCGATGCTCGAGGCGCTGGGCTCGGGCCCCTTCGGCCTTCTCGTCGATCTCGGCACGGGTACGGGGCGCGTGCTCGAGCTCTTCGCCGAGCGTTTCCAGCGCGGGATCGGCCTCGACGTCAATCAGCCCATGCTCGCCTACGCGAGGAGCAAGCTCACCATGGCGCGCCTCTTGCGGGCCGAGGTGCGTCACGGCGACATCTACAGCCTCGCGCTCGGCGACGGCGTTGCCGACGCCATCGTCATGCACCAGGTCTTGCACTATCTTTCCGAGCCCGCGCTCGCGATATCCGAAGCGGCGCGCGTGCTCGCACCCAACGGTCGGCTGCTGATCGTTGATTTCGCCCCGCACGACCTAGAATATCTGCGGGAGGCTCACGCTCACGAGCGGCTCGGATTTACGGCCGAGCAGGTTAGCGATTGGGTGAAGGCGGCCGGCCTCGAGGTCACCTCAATACGCAAGCTCGAGCCTGCGGGAAGCGACGGTCGCCAGAAGCTCACGGTCTCGCTTTGGCTGGCCGAACGGCCGGCAAAGCAAGCGAAGGCCGCCGAGCGGCAGCAGACGTCCCGCCAACTCGAAGGAGCGCGGCCATGAAAACAGAAAGCGAACGCAAGAGCCGGCTGCTGGGCATGGGAGAGATCGCCGTCTCGTTCGAGTTCTTTCCGCCCAAGACCGAGAAGATGGAAGAGGCGTTGTGGGGCGCCATCAAGCGGCTCGCACCGCTGTGCCCGGAGTTCGTGTCGGTCACGTACGGTGCCGGGGGCTCCACGCGCGAGCGCACGCACGCGACCGTGTCACGGATCATCAGGGAAACGGCGTTGAGGCCGGCCGCCCACCTCACCTGCGTCGACGCGACCAAAGCCGAGGTCGATGCGGTTGCGCGCGCCTATTGGCAGGCGGGCGTGCGCCACGTCGTGGCGCTGCGTGGCGATCCTTCGGGCGGGGTGGGCGCGAAGTATGAGCCTCAGGCGGGCGGCTACGCCAACGCGGCCGATCTCGTCGCGGGCTTGAAGCGGATCGCCAATTTCGAGGTCTCGGTCGCGGGCTATCCTGAGAAGCACCCCGAGAGCACTTCGCTGCAGGCGGATCTCGACAACCTCAAGGCCAAGGTCGAAGCGGGCGCCGACCGCATCATCACGCAATTCAGCTTCGACAATGCCCACTACCTGCGCTTCCTCGAACGCGCGCGGGCGGCGGGCATCTGGGTGCCGATCACGCCCGGCATCGTTCCCATCCACAACTTCCGCCAGGTCGCGGGCTTCGCGGTGAAGGCGGGTGCGAGCGTTCCCGCCTGGCTCGCGCGCCGCTTCGAGGGACTGGAGGAGGACCCGGCAACGACGCATCTGGTTGCCGCGGCGGTCGCGACCGAGCAGGTGATGGGGCTCGTCGACGAAGGCATCAAGACGTTCCACTTCTACACGCTGAACCGCGCCGATCTCGTCTATGCGATCTGCCATCTCCTGGGGCTCCGGCCGCTCAAGACGGCGCCTCTCGAGCAGCGCGCGGTGGCGGGGTGATGCCGCAAACCGCTGTCTGGAGAGTTTCGTGATGAAAAGAATTGAAAGTTGGAAGTCTCTCGAGAAGGCGGCGGCGGATCGCATCCTCATCATCGACGGGGCGATGGGGACGATGATCCAGCGCCACAAGCTCGATGAGGCTGGATATCGCGGGGCGCGCTTCAAGGATTGGGGCCGCGACGTCAAGGGCAACAACGATCTCCTCGTGCTGACGCAGCCGAAGATCATCCAGGACATCCACGAGGCCTATCTCGCGGCCGGTGCCGACATCATCGAGACGAACACCTTCAACGCCCAGCGCATCTCCATGGCCGACTACGGCATGGAGGAGTTGGCTTTTGAGATCAACGTCGCCGCGGCAAAGCTCGCACGCGCGGCCGCCGACACTTGGAGCGAAAAAACGCCGGAGAGGCCGCGCTTCGTCGCCGGCGCCGTCGGCCCCACCAACCGCACGGCCTCGATTTCGCCGAGGGTCAGCGATCCGGGCTTCCGCAACGTCTCTTTCGACGAGCTTCGCGAGGCCTACAAGGAGCAGGTGCGTGGGCTGATCGAGGGTGGCACCGACATTATCCTGATCGAGACGATTTTCGACACGCTCAATGCCAAGGCGGCGGGCGTGGCGACGCTCGAGGTGTTCGAGGAGAAGGGGATCGATCTTCCGATCATGATCTCGGGCACCATCACCGACCGCTCGGGACGCACGCTGTCGGGGCAGACGGCGGAGGCGTTCTGGTACTCGATGCGCCACCTGCGCCCGTTCTCGATCGGCCTCAACTGCGCGCTCGGCGCCGAGCTGATGCGTCCCTACCTCGCCGAGCTCGCCCACGTCGCCGATACGCGCATCTCGGCCTATCCCAACGCCGGGCTGCCGAACGCCATGGGCGAGTACGACGAGGGACCCGACGACATGGCCTGCAAGATCGAGCCCTGGGCCCATGACGGCATCGTCAACATTGTCGGCGGCTGCTGCGGCTCGACGCCCGACCACATCGCCCACATCGCCGAGCATGTGAAGGCGTTTCCTCCGCGGCCGATCCCCGAGATCGCGCCAAAGCTGCGCCTCTCGGGCCTCGAGCCCTTCGTGCACGGGTGACGCACCGCGTTTTGTCGAAAAGTATGAAGGCAAGTATGGAGCCGTCGTGACCACAACCAGCGCAGCGCAGAGCTTCATCAACGTCGGCGAGCGGACGAACGTCACGGGCTCGGCGAAGTTTCGCAAGCTGATCGAGGCCAACGACTATGCCGCCGCGCTCTCGGTCGCGCGCCAGCAGGTCGAGGCCGGCGCCATGATCCTCGACGTCAACATGGACGAGGGGCTGCTCGATTCCGAGAAGGCGATGACCACGTTCCTCAATCTCATCGCGTCGGAACCCGATATTTCAAAGGTGCCGATCATGATCGACAGCTCCAAGTGGAGCGTGATCGAGGCGGGCTTGAAGTGCGTGCAGGGCAAGGCCATCGTCAATTCGATCTCCATGAAGGAGGGCGAAGGCCCCTTCCTGGAGCATGCGCGAAAAGTGCTGCGCTACGGCGCCGCCGTCGTCGTCATGGCCTTCGACGAGCAGGGCCAGGCCGACACCATCGAGCGCAAGGTCTCGATTTGCGAGCGCGCCTACAAGCTCCTGACCGAGACCATCGGCTTCCCGCCCGAGGACATCATCTTCGATCCCAACATCTTTGCGGTGGCGACCGGCATCGAGGAGCACAACGGATACGGCATCGCCTTCATCGAGGCCGCGCGCCAGATCAAGGAGAAGATGCCCCTCGTCCACATCTCGGGCGGCGTGTCGAATCTCTCCTTCGCCTTCCGCGGCAACGAGCCCGTGCGCGAGGCGATGCACTCGGTGTTCCTCTATCACGCGATCCAAGCCGGCATGGACATGGGGATCGTCAACGCCGGCCAGCTCACGCTTTACGACGACATTCCGGCCGAACTGCGCGAGCTTGCCGAGGACGTGATCCTGAACCGGCGCGCGGACGCGACCGACCGCCTGCTCGAGGCCGCGCCCCGCTTCAAGGGCGAGGGCGGCGCGAAAGCGAAGGAGAAGGACCTCTCCTGGCGCGAAGCTCCCGTCGAGGCGCGTCTCAGCCACTCCCTTGTTCACGGCATCACCGATTTCATCGAGGCCGACACCGAGGAGGCGCGCGCCAAGGCCGCAAAGCCGCTCGACGTGATCGAGGGGCCGCTCATGGCCGGCATGAACGTCGTCGGCGACCTGTTCGGGGCCGGCAAGATGTTCCTGCCGCAAGTCGTGAAGAGCGCCCGCGTCATGAAGCAGGCGGTGGCTTATCTGCAACCCTTCCTCGAGGCGGAGAAGCGCGCGTCGGGCCTCACCGAGATGCCGCCCAAGGGCAAGATCGTCATGGCCACCGTCAAGGGCGACGTGCACGACATCGGCAAGAACATCGTCGGCGTCGTCCTCCAGTGCAACAACTACGAGGTGATCGATCTCGGCGTCATGGTGCCGGCGGCGAAGATCCTCGAGACGGCGAAACGCGAGAAGGCGGACCTCGTCGGTCTTTCGGGTCTCATCACACCCTCCCTCGATGAGATGTGCTTCGTCGCCGCCGAGATGGAGCGCGAGGGATTCGCCTGCCCACTGCTGATCGGCGGCGCAACCACGAGCCGCGTGCACACGGCCGTCAAGATCAGCCCCAACTATAAGCGCAATCAGGCAATCTACGTGCTTGACGCGAGCCGCGCCGTCGGCGTCGTCTCGAACCTGCTCTCCGAGACGGAGCGGACGGGCTACATCGCTGGCATCCGCGCCGAGTACATCAAGGTGCGCGAAGCCCACCTCGCCAACGAGGCCAAGAAGCAGCGCATCACGCTCGCGGCGGCACGCGCCAACAAGTACTCGATTGACTGGAAAGGCTACGCGCCTCCCAAGCCGTCGTTTCTCGGCGTGCGCTCGTTCGCGAGCGTGAGCCTCGCCGAGCTCGTGCCCTACATCGACTGGACGCCCTTCTTCCAGACGTGGGAGCTCAACGGTCGCTATCCGGCAATCCTCTCCGACAACAAGGTCGGCGTCGAAGCCAAGAAGCTGTTCGCCGACGCGCAGGCGATGCTGCGCGACATCGTCGCCGGCAAGTGGCTCACCGCCAACGCCATCGTCGGCTTCTGGCCGGCGAACGCGGCGGGCGACGACATCGAGCTTTACGCGGATGAGAGTCGGGCCAAGCGGCTTGCGGTGCTGCATACGCTGCGCCAGCAGATTGCCCGCGATCCCTCGCGCGAGCGCGCCCACACCGCGTTATCCGATTTCATCGCGCCCAAGGAGACGGGCCTCTCGGACTACATCGGGGCTTTCGCCGTGACGACAGGGATCGGCGAGCCCGAGGCGCTGGCCCGCGAGATCAAGGAGACGGACGACTATGGGCGCATCATGTTGAAGGCGCTCGCCGACCGGTTTGCCGAAGCCCTCGCCGAGCACATGCACGAGCGTGTGCGGCGCGAGCTGTGGGGGTACGCTCGCGACGAGAAGCTTTCGAAAGAGGACCTGATCCTCGAGAAGTACCGGGGCATCCGCCCGGCACCCGGCTACCCGGCACAGCCCGATCATACGGAGAAGGCGACACTCTGGCGGCTCATGGATGTCGAGCGGGGAGCCGGCATTGTGCTAACCGAAAGCTACGCCATGTGGCCGGGCGCGTCCGTCTCGGGTCTCTACTTCTCTCACCCCGAGAGCCACTATTTCGGCGTCGGCAAGGTCGAGCGAGATCAGGTGGAGGACTACGCGCGCCGCAAGGGCTGGTCGGTCGAGGAGGCCGAGCGCTGGCTCACCCCGGTGTTGAACTACGACCCGGTGAGGGCAAAGAGCGCCGCGGCGTGAAGAAATGGCGACTACGCCATGGGGGACGGGTAAGGTGGCGGACTTTTCGGCTCGCGCCGCCTGATATAGTTTTGCTCGAAGGCGCTTGAGAGCGTCTGGCCACGCCCCGGGGGGAGCTTATGCCGTACATCAATCTCATGGTCGCCCAGGGCATCTCCGCCTGGATCGCCTCGCCGTATCTCGTTGGCTCGGTGCTCGAGTATGGCGGGGAGGGCGTAGGCCCGTATTTCTACTATATCGTCGCTGCCGTCGGTGCTCTGATCATCTGGATCGGCGGGCAGATCGGAGCGCGCGTCACGAACGCAATCCGCCGTCCGACGCTGCTCACCCTTGCCGTCACGATGTTGCTGGCGCTCGCCGGGGCATTTTTCGCGGCGGCCGTCTTCGCGCCGCATGTCGAGGAGTCGCGGGCGATGGGTGAGCTCTTCGTTCTGACGCCGGTCGCCACCGCGCTTCTCGGCTTTTTCCTGGCCCGCGGCGCGGCGCCATGACGGCGGAAATCGTGGTCCGCCGAGGGGGCTTCATGCTAGCTTTGCCGCGCGCCGGCACTTGCGGGGGGCCGCGCTAGCTCTGGGGGAGATAATCAATGCTCGGACGTCTCGTTCTTCTGCTCTTGCAGATCGTCATCGGCTGGTATGGCGCCACGTTCCTCATGGGGATGATCAATGTCCCCGGAACCTTTCAGCTCTACGTCTTCGCCATCGTCTGCGCGATCGTCGTGTTCCTCATCGGCGTGATCGCCGCCCAGGTCCTCAAAGACGTGGGCACTCCATCGGGCCACACCCTTTCCTGGTCTCTCGCGCTCGCGCTCATCGCCGCGCTGCTCTGGAATTTCGGGCCGACGCTGCCGCTCCTCAAGGAGATCCCATGGAGCAAGATACCCGCGCAGTACGCGGTCCTCGCCGGCGCCCTCCTCGGCTATCACATCAAGAAATAGCGGGACCGAAGCAGGCTCGGCGGACAAAGAAGAAAGGCGCGGGTGGCTGATCCCGCGCCTTTCTCCTATCTGGGTACCCCGAGCTCGGGGTAGGGCTCAATCGTATTCGCACTTCCAGGATGGGACGCGAACGCGGTCTCAAACCATCCCGATCACGATTGCAGCGATGAAGCCGAATGACAGAAGTGCAGCCAGCACGTTCAGTCGCATCGAGAGTTCCATCGTTGCCTCCTTGGGCCGGCAAGCCGGCACTGGGGATCGTGGCGTCGTCGGCGGGCGACAGGGTCGCGCCCGCCACGGGTTAAAGATTAGTTAGGAAATTCGCTTCCTGCCAAGCGAAAAGATTTTTGCGTTGCAATAATGACCCAATTTTTCACCAGGTGTTCAGCGCCAGAATCAATATTCATGCCAGTTGCCGAGAGGCCAGGGAGGGCTCGCTAATTATGTTCAGGATGAGCGACACCGGGCCGCGCAGGGGACTGGCTTTGGACTTGCGTCGCTGCGGATGCGGGCCCTGTGGACGACGCAGCGCGCTGTTGCGCCGCGACAAGAGGAAGGCTTCCCGACTCTAGCGGCCTTTGAAGGCCGGCTTCCTCTTTTCGAGGAACGCGCGGCGGCCCTCGGCGTAATCCTCGCTCAGAAAGCAGGCCTCGACCGCGGCGTCGAGCCGCGCGAGGTCGGGCGTCTCCGGGCGACGGGCAAGCTCGTCGACCGCGAGCTTGGCGGCGCGCACCGAGAGCGGCGCGTTGGCGGCGATGGCAAGCGCGAGTGCTCGGGTCTCGTCCTCGAGGCGCCCCGGCGCCACGAAGCGGTTGACGAGACCCATCCTGACAGCGTCCGCGATCGGAAACCTCCAACCCGTGAACACGATCTCTTTCACGACGGACGGCGCGGCAAGGGCCAGAAGCTGGCGCACCCAGCGGGCGTTGTAGCCGATCCCGAGCCTGGCCGCGGGAATGGCGAACTCGGCCTTGTCATCGGCGAGGCGCAGATCGCAGGAAGCCGCAATCCCGAGCCCCCCGCCGAGGCAGAAGCCGTGGATCATGGCGATCGTCGGTTTTGCCGCAGTGGAGAGCGCGGTGAACGCCTCATCGCTGAGACGGTCGTAGGTGTCCGCGCTCTCCCCCGTGCGCGCGCTCTCGAACTCGGAGATGTCGGCCCCCGCGGAGAACGCCCGCTCGCCCGCCCCGCGCAGGATGATGACACGGACGTCGGGGGCGCGCTCCGCCTCGGCGACGAGGCGCGGCATCGCCTCCCACATGGCCGAGGTCAGCGCGTTCATCCGCGCCGGATTGTCGGCTACGATCCACGCGATCGGCCCATCGATCTCGAGACGCAGCGCGGGAAGACTAGGGGCCGTTGCGGCCATCGGCTCTTCTCCTTGAAAATGACGCCGCTTCATAGCGCTCCGGGGCCGGCCCATGCAACGCAAGCCGCCTCGCGGCTGGCGGTAAGTGAACTCCGTCACCATGTTCAGACGAGACCGCCTGGTATAGATTGACTGGGATCGTGTGCGCCGATACCCCCTTCCCGAACGGAGGCGCCGGCGTGCTCTTTCCGGATGGGCACGAAGATCAACGACCACGAAGGAAGTCCACCATGTCAGCGACGAGGCATACGGCCGCCCACAGCAAGAGCGCTTCCGTACACGGCAGGGTCGAGATCCACGATCCGGTCTGGTCGGCCGTGCGCAAGGAGGCCGAGGCGGCGATGGCGGCGGAGCCGGCGCTCACTGGGTTCATTTACGCAACCGTCATCAGCCACGACCGGCTCGAGGCCTCGATCTGCCACCGCATCGCCCAGCGCCTGGGCCACTCCGATGTCGACGCGGGCCTGATCGTCCAGACGTTTCAGGACGTGCTCGCCTCCCAGCCGGAGCTCGGCCACGCGTTTCGCGCCGATCTCTCGGCCGTCCTCGACCGCGACCCGGCCTGCACCCGCTATCTCGAGCCGCTCCTCTACTTCAAGGGCTTCCACGCTCTCGTCACCTATCGCTTCGCCCACGAGCTGTGGCGGCAGGGGCGCAAGGACTTCGCGCTCTATCTGCAGAGCCAGTCGTCGCGCATCTTTACCGTCGACATTCATCCTGCCGCGCGCCTCGGCAAGGGGCTCATGCTCGACCACGCGACGGGATTCGTCTGCGGCGAGACCGCCTCCGTCGGCGACAACTGCTCGTTCCTGCACGGAGTGACTCTCGGCGGCAGCGGCAAGGAGACGGGCGATCGCCATCCCAAGATCGGCGCCTGCGTCCTGATCGGCGCCGGCGCCAAGGTGCTCGGCAATGTTCACGTCGGCAACTGCTCGCGCATTGCCGCCGGAAGCGTCGTGTTGACGGACGTGCCTCCGCACATGACGGTAGCCGGCGTGCCGGCGCGTGTCGTCGGGTCGGCCGGGTGCGCGGAGCCCGCGCGGAGCATGGACCAGGCGCTGGGACCGGACGATTATGCGATGCTCTGACGCGGGGGCTGCGCAACGCCCCCGATGGCCTTATTCTGGCGGCATGGGACGGCGGCGCGTCGCCCGCAAGCGGAGGATACCGAGGTGACGAAGGACGAGCTGACACGGGTTGAGGCCTACCTCAAGAAGACCTTCGGCACGCGCAACCTCACGGTGCGCGCCCGCCCGAAGAAGGAGGATTCCGCCGAGGTCTATATCGGCGAAGACTTCGTAGCCGTGCTGTTTCGCGAGGAGGAGGACGGCGAGGTCTCCTACCAGTTCCAGATGGCGATTCTCGAGCTCGATCTCGCCGACGCGTGAGCCTCCGCATGGCGCTCTATGAGCTCGACGGCGTCTCGGTGACGACGCCGGCCGGCGGCCGGTTCTGGGTCGCGCCCAATGCCGTCGTCCTCGGCAAGGTCGAGCTCTGCGAGGACGCGAGCGTTTGGTTCGGGGCCGTGCTGCGCGGCGACAACGAGCTCATCCGCGTCGGCGCCCGCTCGAACGTCCAGGACGGCTCAGTCCTCCATACCGACCCCGGATTTCCCCTCGACATCGGCGAGGACTGCACCATCGGTCACTTGGTGATGGCGCACGGCTGCACCATCGGCCGGGGCAGCCTGATCGGCATCGGCTCCATCATCTTGAACGGCGCTCGGATCGGCGAGGAGTGCCTGATCGGCGCCAATACCCTGATCCCCGAGGGCAAGGAGTTTCCGCCCCGCTCGATGGTGCTCGGCTCCCCCGGCAAGATCGTGCGCGAGCTCACCGATGCCGACGTCGCGCGCTTCGCGGGGGCGGCCGGACGCTACGTCAAGAACTGGCAGCGCTACGCCGCCGGACTTCGCCCGGACTCTAGCCCGCGCTAGCTCACTCCCACAAAAAAGAGCCGGACACGGGGGGTGTCCGGCTCCAGTGAGGGCCCGGGAGGGATGGGGGAGGCAGGAACCCGGGCCTGGGAGGTATGAGGTATATGGAACCGAGGCTATTTGCCGTTGCGGGTGCCGGCGATCGCAGCCGGCGCACTGTTCTGGGAGGCGTCGAGCGAGACCCAGACGCGCGGGTCGAGATAAGACTGTCGCATGATGAAGCGATAGGACGACTTGTTCCAGACGCGCACGTCATCGACCTTGTTGTCGAGGATAAAGTCGCCTTGGGCCGTCCTCGCCGTCAGCACAGCATGGCCCTCGCCCTTCTCGTCACGGACGACGGTCAGCAGCAGCGAGCTCGCCGGCCAGCCGCGGGCCATCAGGACCTTCTGCTTCAGAAGCGCGTAGTCCTCGCAGTCGCCGCGTTCGATGGGCAGCGTCCAGTACTCGCTAATGCCGTAGACCTCGGAGTCGGTTGCGGGCGAGATCAGCCGATTGACGCCGCGGTTCACCTCGTCGAGCTCGCTCAGGCGCTCGGGGCTCGGTTGAAACCGCATCTCGCTGAGGCGCTGGGGCGCACACGCGCCGGGACGCTCCTCGCAAAATCGGACGAAGCCGTAAGGCGGCTGCGATGGGCCGAAGACCCGCATGAACGGAGAGATCTGTTGTCCCGACCAAGTGGCGGTCGAGGTCTCGGCCGAGACGCCGGGAATTGCCGCAAGGATTCCCAGGACCCCAAGGCCACTTAGAACGACGCGCTTCATTACTCTACCCCGTACTTTCCCTCTCAATGGTGCTCACATTAGCCGAGAAACCTCGTAGTCCGCTGAAGCCTGGTCCCTGCATTTGCGCCAAATTTTAGCGAATTTGGGGTCGCCAAAATTCGGACGCTTCTGGCCGCACATCAGCCGAAATATCGCCGCAATGCCTCCGGCTCCTGAATGTCGAGGAACTGAACACCGATGCCTCGCTCGTGGTAACGCATGACCCGGCAGCGCAATTTCCCCAGCATCACGTCGCTGCCGACAGGCGGTCGGGCCTCGGTTGCAAGAGAGGCCCCCGAGAGCGACACATCGATGATGCGAGAGTCGACGCGGGCGCCGTCCGCCAGAACAAGTGTTGACGCTTTGTTAGCCACTGCGACGCGCTCGTGTCGGCGCCCCTCGACGCCTTCGAACTCGCCTTTGTTGATCAACCAAATGATCTGCGCGGCAAGCTTCTCGCGCTTGTGAAGGGAAGCCTTGAGCCCCATCGCGAAGCCGCCCTCAAAGAGGCGCACAACGTGGCCCTCGAGACCGCCGATGTGATCGAAATAGGCGACGATACGCTCGCCGACGTCGACCGTGACAGGCGACGAGACGGCGAGTCCGCCCACGGATATATCATTGAGCTTGCACGGATATTCTTGCTTGTTGGCGCGCATGAAGCGTCCGAGCAGCAACAACGGATAGCGCTTGTGGCGCCGCCGGTCGGCGGCGATGCGCGGATCGGCGTCGGACATGCGCAGAGTGCTGTTCGCCGGGGTAGACATGGGCGCTCTAATCCGTGCGGTACAATCGCAAGCCGCCCTCACACCCGGCGCACCAAGAGAGCCTCGGCGACGGGGCTTGGGTGGCCCTAGTATGGGATCGGTCGACTTAATGAACGGCTAATCAGTGCCCCTATTTTGAGACAATCGCGTCGACGTCCGCCAGCAACTTGTGGGAGAGGGCCGGCAAGCATCGCGACCGGGCCCACGGCTAGTCGCAGTGATGCTTGCCAAGACCGCCGTCGTAGACCCGGAACTGGCGGCGCTCGTGGCGGACGATGCGCGCGTTGCGCACGTGGGGATGGAGCGGCAACTGGCGGTCTGCCTGGTCCTCCGCGGCCGTGGCCGGAGCCCGCCCATCGGGCCAAATGGCCACGGCCGCGATGAGGTGAAGCGGCCCGAGGCGGCCGTCCTCTTGACCAGTATCCTCGTCGAGTGCTGAGAGCGAGCACAAGAGGCGGTCGATCGCGCTGCCGGTATGAAGGAGAGGGAGGATCAGGGTCTCGAATGTGCGGCGCTTTCCACCGGCGGCCGTGGCCTCGAAGGTCAAGAGGCCGGCGCGCGCCTGGTCGGTGATCTCCGCCAGATGATGCTCGAGCATCGCCCGGTCCGTGGCGCTCCAGCGGTCGAGGAAGTTCGTGCCGCGGAGGTCTGTCTCGAGGCGTACGCACATGCGCGTTCCGGCAAGGCGAAAACGAAAATTGCCCGTATCGAGACGCTCGAGAATGAAGGTGTCGGCGAGGATCGGCGCAATCGCGGACGGCTGGATCTCGAGACGGCGCGGGGCACGCCGGCCGCGCCTCAGTGCGTTCCAGTAGGCGTAGAGGTCTTGGGTCGTCGTGTGTCTCATTTCGATGCCCGATGGGAGCCGCCGCCGGTCTGATAGAGCTCGGCAGAGCAGCTTCCGTGCCATTCGAATGGGTTGCCGTGCGCCGGTGGGAGCGTTAACCGAGGGGGCTTGGCTCGTGCACGGAAGATGAAGGAGAGGCGAGTGCTAAAGGACGAACCGATCTTCAACGTGCCGGGCTCAGTGCTCGCAACACTTCTGCTTCTCGCCGCCATCCATGTGGGACGCTCGCTTCTCCCGACCGACACCGACGTCTGGTTCGTCTACGCCATGGCCTTCATCCCGGCGCGCTACACCGAGTTGGGAGCCGAGCTGCCCGGAGGGGAGGTCGCAAGAGTGACCTCCTTCGTCACCTACATGCTGATCCACGGCAACTTCGCCCACCTCGCCTTCAACTCGCTATGGCTGCTCGCGTTCGGCGGCGCGATCGCGCGGCGCGTGGGAGGGCTCCGGTTTCTCGCCTTCGCGACGATGAGCGGCATCGCCGGCGCGGTCGCGTTTCTCGCTTTCAATCCGGACCTTGATGCGCCCATGGTCGGGGCGTCCGGCGCGGTCGCCGGATTGATGGGAGGCGTGCTGCGCTTTCTATTCTCGGCGAGCGACCGCGGCGGGTTCAGGCGGCTCAACGAGGACCCCCGCTCGGTGCCCCTGATGAGCCTCGGAGACGCGCTCACGGACCGAAGGGTTCTCTTCGCAACTGCAATATTGGCGGCAGCGAATTTGCTCGCGATGTTCGGCCTCGGCGGCATCGATGCGCCGGGCGGCATTGCCTGGGAGGCCCATCTTGGCGGGTATGCCGCGGGCCTTCTCGGGTTCGGGCTCTTCGACCCATCTCGCAGTCGCTAAGCTTGAGACAACAAACGGGGAACCAAGGGCTTGCAACCGGTGTTGCTTTGGCTCACGATAACTGGGCCGGGCACGCGTGGCTCGGCCAAGAGGTCACACGGGAACGCCCGCCATTCGCGAAGGGGACGAGCTTGCTTGCGCTTCAGCGGAGCAGGCAGTTGTCGCCACTCCGATCTGGCCGGCGGGAGGAACGCTTAATGAATGTCGCTGCCATCTTGAAGGCGAAGGGGAGAGCAGTCGCGACCGCGCGGCCGGACTCGACTGTCCTCGACATCGTCCAGAAGCTTAATGCCAAAAAGATCGGTGCCATCGTCGTCGTCGGCGATAGCGGCCAGGTCGCCGGTATCATTTCGGAGCGCGACGTTATCCGAATCGTCGCCGAGCGGGGCATCTCGGCGCTGCAAGTTCCTGTCTCGGAGGTCATGACCCGCGCCGTCGTGTCGTGCAAGGAGTCGAGCGCACTCGACGAGCTGATGGAGATCATGACCAGGGGGCGCTTCCGCCACTTGCCGGTGATCGACGAGGGAGCCCTCGTCGGCATCATCTCGATCGGCGATGTCGTCAAGCACCACGTCGCCGAGGTCGAGATGGAAGTCTCGGCCATGAAGAACTACCTGGCGACGGGCTGACGATAGCGCCGGAGAACGGCCCCACCTGAGTTGCGGCGGAGGGCTGGCTTCCGCGGGATAGTCATCTGGCGTGCCGGACGCCCGCGTCCGGACGCCGGTCCTGTTCTTCAGACCGGATGCGCTGCGGCCGGGTCCGCCAGGCGGCGGACCTTGATCTCGCGCCAGATGTCGTCGATCTCGCGATGCGCCGCGGCTTCCCCCCGCTCGATGAGCTCGTCGGCTCGATGGAAATCGAAGAGACCGATGCCGTGGAGGCGCGGGCTGATCATCGCGTCGGGCGGATCGCCCGCCAGCCTCGAGCGCGCGATGCGGTCCTGGACGATATTGAAGGCGTCGACCATCACCGTCGAGATGCCGGGCACGTCGTCACCCTTGCCGAAGATCTGGCGCTGGAGAAGGCGGCGCACCGCAACGCCGTTCTTGCCGGTGACGGGCTTGGGCTCGTCGTCCACGTCGTATCCCAAGTCGGGCGCAGGCTCGATGCTCGGAGACACGGTTCCGCGGCTCGAGATGTCGATGTTGAGATTGACGGCGATGACGTAGCGGGCACCGAGCGCGCGGCAGACCGAGATCGGGATCGGATTGACAAGGGCGCCGTCGAACAGCCAGCGGCCCTCGATCTTCACGGGCCGGAAGATGCCGGGCAGCGCGTAGGACGCTCGCATGGCTTCGACGAGGCGCCCGCGCGACAGCCAGACCTCGTGGCCGGTGCCTATCTCGGTGGCGACCGCGGTGAAGCGCCGGTCGAGATGCTCGATGCGGCAGTCGGTCAGGTGCTCCTCGAGGCGATCGCAGAGCTTCTGACCGTTGATGAGGCCGGTGCCGGTGAAGTTGAAGTCCAGGAGACCGAGGACACGCCTGCGGGTGAGCTCGCGTGCAAAGCCCTCTAGCTCCTCGAGGTGGCCCGCCACATAGGTTCCGCCGACGACGGCGCCGATCGAGGTTCCGGCAATGATGTCGGGTTTTAGTCCCGCCTTGATGAGGGCGCGCAGAACTCCGATATGGGCCCACCCTCGGGCAGCGCCGCCCCCCAATGCCAACCCGATCTTGCCCGCGGACATGGCAAAACTCCGTTGCGCCAGCAGCCCTTGACCGAGCCTTAGCCGACTGCTGCCGCCAGAGACGGCGATAAGCCCCTCCTGCGGCGACCCTCCCTATTTAGATGTAGGCTAGCAAAAGCGGATTAAAGGCCTGCTACCGGTTTATGACGAGACTAGAACGGGCGAGAGTTGCGCGGCAATCTCAATCCGAAGCGCTCGTTAACTAGGGGTTTAACGCTGAAGCGCGGTGATTGGTTCGGCGCAGGGCTCAGGACCGCGTGTTGCGGCGCAGCGTCACAGCACCGGAGAGCACCGGCCCGAGCTCGACGGAACGGTAGAAGCACGAGCGCTCTCCCGTATGGCAGGCGGCTCCGGCGCCCGCCACCGTGACACGGAGCCAGAGGGCGTCCTGGTCGCAATCGACCCGGATCTCCTCGACGTGAAAGAGATTGCCGCTTTCCTCGCCCTTCTTCCACAGCCGGGCCCGCGAGCGGCTCCAGAAATGGGCAAGGCGCGTCTCCAGGGTGGCGGCGAGCGCTTCGGCGTTCATCCACGCGAACATGAGCACTTCGCCCGACCTCGCGTCCGTGACGATCGCGGCGATGAGCCCATCGGCATCGAACCTCGGCTGAAGGGCAAGGCCCGCCTCTACCTCGGCAGAGGTTCCCGGCGGCGAAAAGGGGGATGATTTCTCTTCGGTCATGGGCGCTTCATCGCATGTTGGGCGCGCTGTATATAGATATAGAGAGGGCGGGACGGAGCAATCCATGCCCCGTCCATGGTAGCAGCAACTCGCTGGATTCGATGGCGGACCTCGACGACATCTACACCGAGAAGATCCTCGAGCTCGCGGCCGGCATTCCGCACTCGGGGCGCCTTGCCCGGCCCGAGGCGAGCGCCACCGCGCGATCGAAGCTCTGCGGATCGACGATCACCGTCGATCTCAGGCTCGAGGACGGGCGGATTGCCGAGTTCGGGCAGGTGGTCAAGGCGTGCCTCCTCGGCCAGGCGGCGGCGTCGATCGTCGGGCGCGAGATCGTCGGCACGACGCCCGACGAGCTGAGGCGTATTGGGGGCGAGATGCGCCGCATGCTCAAGGACCGCGGTCCTCCTCCGTCCGGGCGCTGGAGCGATCTCGCGATCCTCGAGCCGGTGCGCGACTATCCTCATCGCCATGCCTCGACGCTCCTGGTGTTCGACGCCACCGAGGCCGCGCTCGACGAGATTTCGTCTCGCGCCGCGCAGAAAGCCACCTCGGCGAGAGCGCTTTGACGCTGAAGGGGTACGGCTGATGCCCGTGATCGACGATCCGAAGAGCATTCCGGGGCGGAGGGGCACGATCTATCCCGCCCCGTTCAAGGACGGCCTCGAGAGGCGCAACAAGCGGGCTTTGACGGAAGCGCTCGGCCTCACCCAGTTCGGCGTCAATCTGCCGACGCTCGAGCCGGGCGCCATGTCCTCTCATCGCCATTGGCATGTGCGCGAGGACGAGTGCGTGTACGTGCTCGAAGGGGAGATCGTGCTCGTGACGGAGGACGGCGAGCGCCGCCTCGGTGCCGGGATGGCGGTGGGATTTCCCGCGGGCGAGGCGAACGGCCACCATCTCGTCAACCGCAGCTCGGCGCCCGCGACCTATCTAGAGATTGGGACGCAGTCGAAGGACGAGGACGTGACCTATTCGGATGTCGACATGCGCGCGGAGAAGCGCGACGGGCAGTTTCGCTTCTTCAAGAAATCCGGCGAGCCCTACGCGTGAAGCTAGCAAGCATACTCCTCAAGGCGCCGATCCACGCCTACCGCTGGACGCTGAAGCCGCTCATGGGGCTCGAGTGCCGGCACCTGCCGACGTGCTCGGAGTATGCGCTGGAAGCCATCGACAGGAACGGCGCGTGGCGCGGCTTCTGGCTCGCCCTTTCGCGCCTCTCGCGCTGCCACCCGTGGGGCAGCCACGGCTACGATCCCGTGCCCGACATCACGGCCGAGCGCCATCCCTTCGCGCCGTGGCGCTATGGGCGGTGGTCAATTCGCTGCACGCACGAATCGTTACGTACGCTAGACTAGCCTCGTCTGGCTTGGACGAGAGGCTCCGTCGTGACCGCACCGAACACAGCCCCTACCGAGACCGCGCCGAAAAGCGGGACCGCGCGGCGCATTGCGGCCGCCGCCATCATCGGGTTCGTGCTCTTTTGCATGCTCTGGTACACGGTCTTCAGCGCCGTGACCGCGGCTCTCGTCGCATCGGGCGGCGCCATCGTCCTCGTCGCTGGGAGCGCCGCGTCCGACACCATCGAGACCATTTTCGATATGATCGCGAGCGCGATCCTCGGCCTTCTCGCCGCCATCGCGGCCTTCTTCGCCTCGATTTTTTCGATTTTCGATTAGCGGCGCGGGCTTCGACGCCCCGCTTGACTTCCCGAGCGGCGCGCCGCATCTAGCCCTCAGTCTTACGCTGCACCCGTAGGCAGCGAGTGAGAGGAGGAGCGACCATGGGCGACGCGGCCCACCAAATCACCCTGACATTTCCGGACGGCGCCAAGCGCCAAATCGAGAGCGGCACCAGCGGCCTCGAGGTCGCCAAGTCGATTTCGCCGTCGCTCGCCAAGCGCACGGTGGCGATGACGCTCGACGGTGTCCTCTCCGATCTCTCGGACCCGATCACCTACGACGCCCGCATCAAATTCGTCGCGCGCACCGACCCGGAAGCCTTGGAGCTCATCCGCCACGATGCCGCCCACGTCATGGCGGAGGCCGTCCAATCGCTGTGGCCGGGCACGCAGGTGACGATCGGCCCCGTGATCGACAACGGCTTCTACTACGACTTCGCGAAGCAGCACCCCTTCGAGCCCGAGGACCTCGCCAAAATCGAGAAGAAGATGGGCGAGATCATCGCCAAGAACGCCCCCTTCACCAAGGAATTCTGGGACCGGGACAAGGCCAGGAAATTTTTCCGCGACAAGGGCGAGTACTTCAAGATCGAGCTCGTCGATGCCATTCCCGAAGGCGAGGAGCTCAAGATCTATAGGCAGGGCGACTGGCTCGACCTCTGCCGCGGCCCGCACATGACGTCGACGGGGGCGATCGGCCGCGCCTTCAAGCTCATGAAGTTCGCCGGCTCCTACTGGCGCGGCGACGCGACAAAGCCCCAGCTCCAGCGCGTCTACGGCACGGCGTGGGCGACGGAGGAGGAGCTCAAGGCCTATCTTCACCAGCTCGAGGAAGCCGAGAAGCGCGACCACAGGAAGCTCGGGCGCGAGATGGACCTCTTTCACTTCCAGGAGGAGGCGCCGGGCTCGGTATTCTGGCATCCCAACGGCTGGACGCTCTTCCAGACGCTGATCGCCTACATGCGCCGGCGCCTGGTCAAGGCGGGCTACACCGAGGTCAACTCTCCCGACATGATGGAGAAGCACTTCTGGGAGCTCTCAGGCCACTGGGAGAACTACCGCGAGATGATGTTCGTGACCGTGCTGCCGGACGAGCGCGTCTTCTGCTGCAAGCCGATGAACTGCCCGGGCCACATCCAGATCTACAAGCACGGGCTCAAGAGCTACCGCGACCTGCCGATCAAGATCGGTGAGTTCGGCAAGGTGCACCGCTACGAGCCGTCGGGCGCGATGCACGGGCTCTTGCGCGTGCGCCACTTCACGCAGGACGACGCGCATATCTTCATCACCGAGGACCAGCTCGAGGAGCAGTGCCTGGAGGTCAACGATCTCCTGCTCTCGATCTACGAGGACTTCGGATTCCGCGACATCGTCGTCAAGCTCTCGACGCGGCCCGAGAAGCGCGTCGGCACCGACGAGCAGTGGGACCGCGCCGAAGCCGTGATGGGGAAGGTCCTGGCCGAGATCGAGCGCCGGGGGCAGGGGCGCATCAAGACCTCGATCAATCCCGGCGAGGGCGCCTTCTACGGGCCAAAGTTCGAGTACGTCTTGAAGGACGCCATCGGCCGCGACTGGCAGTGCGGCACGACGCAGGTCGACTTCAACCTGCCGGGCCGCTTAGGGGCCTTCTACATCGACGAGCACTCGGAGAAGAAGACGCCGGTGATGATCCACCGCGCGATCTTCGGCTCGCTCGAGCGCTTCACCGGCGTGCTGATCGAGAATTTCGCGGGCCACTTCCCGCTGTGGCTTAGCCCCGTTCAGGCGGTCGTCTGCACGATCGTCTCGGAGGCGGACGGCTATGCCGTCGAGGTGCTCGAGGCTCTCAAGGCGGCGGGCCTTCGCGCCGAGATCGATCTCCGGAACGAGAAGATCAACTACAAGGTGCGCGAGCACAGCCTTGCGAAGGTGCCGGTCCTCGTGGTCGTGGGGAAGCGCGAGGCGGAGGAGCGCAAGGTCTCGCTACGCCGCCTGGGCTCGCAGGATCAAGAGGTCATGGGTCTCGACGACGCCGTCGCCGCGCTTTCCGCCGAGGCCGTCCCCCCGGATTTGCGGTGACGACGGCAGAGCCCTGACCGTCCGCTTGGTGCAGCAACTCGTATCGAGACGCAACACGTGGCGGCGATTGTCCGGCGCCACTCTTGAAAGCGCCCACCGTCACGCTCTAATGATCGGCTCGGATTCGTCCCGCGTTCCGCAGCGATCAACTCGGATACCAGCTCTGGGAGCTAAGCGTGTCGAGACTTACGATCCGCAACTACCACGATGCGTGGCGCGCGTTCGACTTGCTGTGCGGCGAGGGCGGACGACACGTCCGCATATGGTTCGAAAACTGCGTCACGACGGTCGACTCATCCGAACCGATCGACGGCATTCGCAAGGCCAAGGGTTTCATCGCCCTTCAGGTGGCAATCCGTCGCCAATTTTGCTGGCTTAAGCACGGCAGCCGATATCTCGGTCGTCTTTCGCCTGCTGATCGGGCCGCCACCGAAATCGACGTCGAGTACCATCCCAACGGCCGGCATATTCGCTACGACCTGACGCGCGCTCTTAACGCCCTAGCGGGCGCCGTCGAGCAGTGGGACGAATACGGACCGCCATGGCTGTCGCGCACGGGAGATCTCTTTACTGCGAACTTGCAGAGACTGGGGGCCAAAGTCGAAACATGGCCACAAGCAGCGCGGGACGTCGGCGTGGCCTACATTGGCAGCCTGACTCCGAAAGATCGAAGGGGCATCGGACGTCTCGCCGTCGTCATGTGCGCGCTCGTCGTC
Organism: uncultured Alphaproteobacteria bacterium; assembly: GCA_963740475.1. GTDB lineage: Bacteria > Pseudomonadota > Alphaproteobacteria > Rhizobiales > Hyphomicrobiaceae > Hyphomicrobium_C. Next base: position 123,704 of record CAVUEM010000043.1, read on the forward strand.
ATTGTCCCGGAGATCGTGCCTGAAGGTCTGTCGTTCATCGCGAAACGTTGGGATGCGGTCGCCGCCCATCAGGAGCGGATGGTCCTCGCCGAGCCCACAACCGTCGTGACGACCGACGGCCGGCACGCCAAGCTCTCCGCGGCGGAGATGGCCAAGATTGATCGCGACCTTGACGCTGAAAATATGCGCGTCGGCTCCATCATTAGTGACAACATCGAGACACCGCTGTTGAGCTTCGTGGTCGCGGAGGCCGAGATGGCTCGCCCGGCCCTCCTCGATATGGCCCCCTCCTGGGGGACGATTACGATCAACGGTTTGCCGCTGCAGGCGGCCACCGCAAAGGCGGGCGCCAAGGCGATGCGCAAGGCCGCCAAGCAGAAGCGCGATGTCGGCACGGGCTGGATCACCACGACGACCCGGGCGGGAGAAGCCTGAGATCTACGTCGGAACGCGGCGGCGGCGATCGCACCGACGAGCCAGATCACAAAATGAGGCGCTCGGCATGACGCGAACTACTCCCCCTCCAAATACTCATCGAACACCCGCAGCACGGTGACGTAGCCGATGCTCGTGTCGTTCAAGTCCTCGAGCGTCTTGCGCGGCGTCTCCTGCCAGGGAAGCAAGTGCTCGCAAGCGATCTCGCAAAGCTCACAGGCTCTGGAGACGTCGCCGGTGAGCTCGAAGCCCGCGCGCAAGAGCGCGCCCGTGGTGCAGAAGCGCGCCGCTTCCATATCATGGGGATCGACGGGCCGGCCGTCGCCGGCGAGCGCAGGATAGTGGCGCGTTCAGCCCGCCTCGTCGTCGATGAGCTCGCGGGCGCGAACGATGACGTTGTGAAGAAGTGACTGGGCCATGGCAGTGCCTGAATAGTCGATTGCTGCGCGCGCCTCAAAGCGGGCGATGTCTCGGGCCGCGCTCCTACATAGGCTCCATGGCCGAAGCAAGGCGCGCCTTACCTCTCGTAATTTGAGGTGACGGCGCCACCGCGATACGCTGCTCGCCGGAGAAGCCGACCGGGAGCCACTTGCTATGAGCGATCGCTTGGAGCCCACCTGCCGCGTCATCCGCGCCGCCGACACCTACGAGGGCAAGCAGGGCCTGACGTACTTCCGCGGCGTCGCGGCCGAGACCGTCGGGTCGAGGGGCATCTGCATGCACCTGCTTACCATTCCGCCGGGCGGCCGGGCGAAGGCGCATCTGCACGAGAACCACGAGACGGCGCTTTACGTGCTCGACGGCGAGGCCGTGACGCTTTTCGGTGACCGGCTGCAGCATCACATGGTCACGAAAGCGGGCGACCTCGCCTACATTCCCGCGGGCGTGCCGCATCTCCCGATCAACTTGAGCGACCGTCCGACCTCGGCCGCCATCGCGCGCACCGACCCCAACGAGCAGGAGAGCGTGGTCCTGCTCCCGGAGCTCGAGGCGCTCGCCGAGGAGGCGATCGCCAAGCTGAAATCGGCTCAGGGGCCGCTAGGCGGGGCCACATAGCGTCTCGGCCCGGCGGCGCGGGCGAGGAGGTGCGGGTTACGGAGCAAAGGCGCATCAGTTGCACAACGTCATCCCGACGCAGGTTCGGAGCGTGTGCTTTCTTCTGCGCCGATGCGCTCTTGGCAATCTGGCTAGGCAGCTCAGGTTGACCTGCAATAATTCGAAGCCGCTTAAAGCCGCGCTCCGCCGCGCTTTGATACTCGAGCGATTGGGTCTACAAGCCGCCAACCGGAGGAGATTGTCATGCCCAACCTGTCGGACCAGCGTCGCAAGCGCATCCAAGCCAAGCAGCGCAAGGCGACGAATGCCCGGAAGCGAGCGGCCAAGGCCGCAAAGCGCGAGCGCAATCGAGCGAGTTGACGCAGCACAAGACCCGAGCGCTCGGTCGCCGACGGCTCGGCTTGCCGATCGGCAAGCTCGATCAAGAGACGATGCTCCAGCTCAATCGCTGGTGTTGGTCTTGGGGCTCGCTGAGTAACACGCCCAAGAGCTGCTGCCCTCTCGCAAGAGGAGCGCGCAGGCTCGAGCTGAGACTCGGGCGCGATACCGTCAAGGCTCGACAGCGCGAGAGACGTCGTCGCGTGATCAGTCGTCCTCGTGGCAGCCTTCCTGGGCGTTCCAAACCTGACCCTTGGGGCAGCCGATCTTGACGGCCTTCTTCTGCTCAGTCGAAAGCGGCGCGTTGGGCTTGGGAGCCTGGAAGCCCGGAACGCACTTGCCGCCTTGCGGGCGGAACCCCGGGCCGCAGAAACTCATGGCAGCGGCTTTCTCGACGCACTTGCCGTTGATCCTCACCTGGCCGCTGCCGCACGCCTTCTTGACCTCGCGCGTTTCCGTCTTCGGCTTCTTGGACCGCGGCTTCTCGTCCTCGCGCTTCGCCGCCTCGGGCGGGCAGGTCTTGAAGAGATCCGGCCGCTCGGCCGCCGTCGAGCACCGGATGCCGCCCCACTGGTAGCCGCTCCCATCGCCCTCGTAGGCAATCTTGAACCACGGGAAGCCGTTCTCGATGACATCCGTCCGCGCCATCAGCGTGACAGACTGGCCTTCCTCCAAGCTGTCGACGTTGCGATAGCTCTGCCCCGGTCCGTCGCGGACCACGCCGCCCCAGGAGCCTGCAACGATCGGGAAGTCGTCGGGCGGGTAATCCGCGGGTGGTGGCGCCACGGCCTGCGGCTGGTCGGCTAGATTCTTCAGATAGGCGCGGGCCAGGTCGGCGTGAAAGCCGGTCGAGTAATTTGACAGGAAGGCGTCCCAGGCCTCGACCGTGCCAAGCTCCTTGGCCGCCTCAAACGCCTCCTTCTCGGCCGTGCCGGACGTCTCCGCGAGGGCGCGGCTGTGATAAAGACTTGGGAACAGTTCCGGCTCGAACGCCGGCGATACGAGCCCAGCGGCAATAACGCCCATCCCGAAGGCGAGCTTCGTCGAAAGTCCATCCATTTAGGAAGTTCCCCAGCTACTGTTCGGAAGCCGCACCACGCTAGGCTTGCTCGAATTCTTCCACTGAGCAAGCGCCATTGCACGCAATGCTTTCTGTCCCGAAAGCGCTTTGCCCCAGGCTCGCGGGCCAATGCGCCCCGATCGCCCAATTCAGGTGCGCCTGCTTAGCGACAGGGCAGGGAGGTGGAAGGTTCTGAAGCGCTTGGAATTCTATGAGCCGCCGGCTTGTTGAGGGGCGGACGCCGTACCGCACCCCGTCCCTATACGTCCACCGCCCGGGAGCCTCTGGAGCGGTGCACCTGCACGGCGACAGGCCATGCAGGTGCGGGTTTGGAACGGTCAGCTCCGAGCGAGCTGTTGTTTGCCGTAGTGCTTCTTCGCGTACTTGCGCTTGGCAGTGATCGTGTCCTGCTTCTTGGCGTATTTCCGCTTGGACGCGAGCACCTTGGCATACTTCTTCTTGTCGACGTGCTTTTTGACGTCGAGCTTCGCGTAGTGCTTGGCGACGTTCTTCTTCTTGTACGCGACAACGGTGCTATTCTTGACTTCCCCCGATGCGATCAACGCGCTGATGCATTGCGTCGACAGCCGCGGACCGACATCCCTCATGCATTGGCGCAAGCCGGGACTTCCCACGGCGTGCATGCTGCAATGAGCGAAGTAGTCGTCGCGGCAGGCGATTTTGACAGCGAGACTTACGGCGAGCGCATTACTCACGGGGAGTGCGATCATGACGATCGCGAGGATCGTTCGTTTCATGACATCCCTCCGTGGTACTCCAGTAATTCAACAGATTCGCGGGTTTTTTTCCATGGAATCCGCGCGATAAATACTTCCGCGCCGGCCTCGGACGTCGTGCTTATGCAGTCGAGGAGGTCCCCGAGACAGACTTTTGCGTCGGAGAGGCTAGTGCTCGGTGCGGCCTCCTTTCGATGCGTCAGCCCCCGTGGCAACCGTGTCTCATGCAGAAAATTCTTCGGGTCGATGGGCGCCCCGAGGTGACGATCGCGTTGACCTCGAGATGCGAGATGGTGTTCTAAACTCGACTTCACCGCATTTCGATCAGCTTTCGGATAGCACTCGAATGAGCTTAACTACGGACCGCGAAGCCCCATTTCTTGAAAGCGTGCTGAGGCGCATGAACGGCTTCCTCTACCGGTGCAAGGCCGACAAGGAGTTCACGATGCTCGAGCTGACCTCCGGATTCGAGCGGTGCTTCGGCTTCAGCGCGTCGGAGGTGCTCGGCAATCAAGTGCGCTCGTTTTCCTCTCTCATTCACCCCGACGACTCGGCCGCCGTGGACGAGGCCGTCGTCAGAGGGCTCGAGCAAAGAAAAAACTGGAACATCAACTACCGGCTCCGGCACGCATCGGGCCACTACATCTGGGTCCACGAGGATGGCGGAGGCGTGTGGGATGAGACGAACGCGGTCGCCTATCTCGAAGGAGCGGTGTTCGACATGCACCAGCTCTACGCCAGCCTCGAGACACAGTTCAGCCGATCCAGCCAGGTTGATGCGAGCTAGCTGGCTCGCGAAGATCTGGGGAAGGGCGCCAACGTCGCGGCGAGCCTGATCGGCACGAGGGCGTGCCGAGGGAAATCACAGGGGCGTTACAGAAACGGACGTACAGCGAGCGGCATGACGTACACGTTCACCAGCCCTGCGAGGACGATTGCAGCGAGAAGTAGGGCGGCACTCATCCATGCCTTTGCGCCGTAGGCCTTGGCCCACCAATGGCTCGCGAGCGCAAAGAAGAACGGATACGCAACAAGGAAGAACAAGAATGCCAGCCCCACCAGCGGATCCTCCAAGCCGGACTTTTGCTCGGGCGTGAGCTCTTGATCATTGAGCGTGCCGAAGAAGTGTTGGGGACCGATGGCCAAGTAGCCCGGGACCATAACGGCCATGAAGAAGGGAAAATAGAGTCCGTTGACGTAGGAGCCGAGGATCAGACTGGTCTTGATGGGTCGATAATGCCCCACGACAAGGAAGGCGGCATGATAGAGGACCGTAACCAGTAGAAGGCGAAGCAAGGCCACGACGCCGAACAGAAATTCGCTGACCTCGAAGCGGTGCTTGCTCAGCGCCGGCGTAATGAAGAGATAGGCGAGGGCGATTCCCGCGCCGAGGAACTTGGATGCGCGTTTCAGCTCCTCGGGATCATCGAATCGAATTTCATCCACGAAGCCGAACGGGCGCCGCACGAACCGGCTCACCGTGGAGGCATAGACGATGACGGCGTCTAGCAAGCCACCGAGAACGGGGATATCGCGAGCGTGCATCCGGCCCCTCGACCCGTCTTCCCACACGGCGGCAGCATGGGATGTGGCTGTGACGCCACCAAGGCACGCGCCCGGGGCACAATTGCGACTTGAGGTGCAATCAACACTCGGGCTCGCGAAGGTATCGACAACCAGAAGCTCTTTGCGTTACGCAACGAGAGGGGCATGCGAAGGCTCGTCCCGCTGCGCATTGTTGCACGCGACAACGGGTGATATTTCTATCAGTCCTCACCACAGGGAGGTCGGCAGTGGACCCCCGAGACGTCTTTGTCCGCTACACTCAGGCAATCGATCGAGGGGACATCGCCGCAGCGGCGGCGCTCGTCGCGGACGATTTCCGACTAGACGGCGCGGGGCTCGATGGCATCGGCAAGCCGGAGTTCATTGCCGCCATGAAGGCGCAGTTGGATGCCTTTCCGGACTACTCCGAGAACCCCGCCGATATCGACGTCGAGGAGGATAAGGTCCACTTCGTAGCTCATGTCTCGGGGACGCAGAAACACGCGCTGCGGATCCCGGGGCTGCCGGCGGTCCCACCCACCGGCCGCAAGGTCAGACTGCCGGCCGAGCCTGCATGGGTCCTGGTGCGCGATGGCCAGCTCGTCGTTTATCACGTCGACGAAGTGCCCGGCGGTGGCGTGAAGGGGATTTTGGCTCAGCTCGGCCCGGGCGCGGCCGGTCTGTCGTAGCGTCCCGAATAATATGGGGCGCTCGAAGGTCGTCGGCGCGATCGTGATCGACAAGGCGGGCCGGCGGTCCTGCAGGATGCACCTAACTTGTGCTTCGGCAGAGTGAAAGGTCGACTCACGAACCCCGCATGACTCATTGAGAGCAGAACGAAAAACCGTCACAGTTTTCTGCCATGTCCGGCGCGGAGGGATGGTGGCGACGATCGTTGCGTAGCAACATCAGCCGCAAGGGGAGAGCTACAAATGCCGCTTCACGCCGTTGCGCTGCCGGCCACGGCAGACAGGATAGCCGTGCGCTTCGCCATGAAGGACGGGTGCAAGACGATCACCGTCGTCGTCGCAAATCCTGCCCTCGAGGAAATTGATGCCATGCTGCCCGACGACGGCACATGCTTCGAGCGATTCAAACAGTATCGCAAGGCATTCGAGCAGCTGGCCAGCGCCAAATACGATAGAGGGCACGTAGAGGAAGACGGCGCCGTCTACATCCGCGTGTACGATCTGCCTGCCCACGGCTCAAATTAGGCGGGCTGTCGGCGGAAAAAAAAGACGCTCGGGCCTCGATCGAGGCCCGAGCTCCAATGTGCGCCGAGCGCTAGTTATACCTGCGCCGATGGTCGCCGTCGCCTTTGTGGTTCCACCCCTCCCGCCAGCGATGATCCTTGCGGTGCCAGTAGCCGCAATGGCCGTCGGCGCAGCGCCACATCCAGAGCGCGAGAGGATACGCCGGAGTAAACCGGCGCGAGACGGGACAGTTGATGCGTCCCCACGGCCGCGAGCGGTGATAGCTATAGCTGTCCCATCTGCAGGCCTTATGGACGAGGGTGACCCCGCCGTCCGAAGCCGAGCGATCGACGACGGCCGCCCCGATTGGGGCTGCGGTCACCGTCGACGCTGCGAGGCCGAGCGTGAGGGCTCCCGCAAGTGCGATTAGTGCTCGTGTCATTTGGGTCTCCTTGCGTTGACCCGGCGCAAGTGCGGCGGCCCGTCTTCCTCCGAGTTCGGACCACCACGACGACTCAACGCGGTTAACGCCTGCCATCCGTCGCGCTCCTCGCGGCAAGCGCTTGGTTAAGGTAAGGCCGGCTTCACCATGTCGGCACGTTGCGGGGGGCCGGCGCAGGGCGCGGGTTTAAATCTTGCAGGAAGGCAAACGCTGCCTCGCTTCGGGGCACGCCCCTCGAGTAATTGGGGCGAGCTAAGCTTCGACACCCCGGGAGAATTGAAACATGACCAATGTCGTCGGCACTGCGGCGAGCGAGACCATCGACGCTAGCTTTGGCACCCCCGTCACCGATGGCCCCGATACGATCTCGGCCCTCGAAGGCAACGACACGGTCTTCGGTCTCGGCGGCAACGACTTCATCAAGGGCGGTGACGGCGCACCGCTTTCTGCTCGACGAGATGCGCCGGCATTTTCAGAGCGCGGAGATGATCTACTACAAGCGCTTCTACGATGACGGGCGCATTCGGCCGGTGCGCTTGACCGTCAACGAGTTTGTCACGGCCCATATCGCGCGCAAGGGCGCGCGGCCGACCGGGGCCTAACCTCGGCAATTTGGGTATCGGGGAAGCAACCGTTTTAGGAGGTTCAGGCCAATGGCAGGCGTAGCTGGAACTGCTGCGGGCGAAACGCTCGATGAAGACAATGGCGTCACATACGATGACGACGCCATCGGTGGCCTTGAGGGCGACGACACCATCGTCGGCCTGGGAGGCAATGATTACATAAAGGGCGGGGCCGGCGCCGACGCCATCGACGGCGGCTTCGGCGACGACACGGCCGCCTATTTGGACGATGGTTGGCGCCACACTGGTGACGGTCGGGGTTAGCGTCAATCTGACAACGGGCACAGGCAGTGGTGGCTTTGCAGAGGGTGATACACTGACGAGCATCGAGAATTTGGGCGGCACGGACTTCACCGATACTTTGATAGGCAACTTCGGTGCCAACGTCCTAACGGGCTATGACGGCGGGGATATCCTTAAGGGCGGCGCTGGCGCCGACACCCTCGAAGGTCTTGATGGCGATGACTTTCTGTGGGGCGGCAGTGGCGCCGATACGCTGAGCGGCGGCCTGGGCATCGATACGCTGGTTTATTTTGCCGGCGGCGGTGGCGCAGCCGACAGTGTGGACACGGTAGGAGTTATCATCGTACTCGACGCGAGTGGCAACGGCACCGTCCCCAGCGTGTTTGGGTTTCCCAGTTTTGCCGGGGGAGACACATTCTTCGGCATCGAGAACGTCGCCGGCTCCGACTTCGATGACATTATCACCGGCAATGACTCCGTGAACGTTCTCTCGGGTCAAGACGGAGACGACACCCTCAACGGCGGCGGCGGCGGCGATACACTGGATGGCGACGATGGCAACGACACCTATATCGTCAACAATGCGGGTGTCACACTGATCGATTTCCGGGGCGACGAGGACACGGTCCTGACCTCGCTCAGCTTCACGCTCGGAGCTGATTTCGAGAACCTGACGCTCACCAGCGCCGTCAGCCAAAACGGTACCGGCAACGCGTTCGCCAACGTCATCATCGGCAACAACGCGGTGAACCTCCTGCGCGGCCTGCAGGGCGACGACAACCTGCAGGGTCGTCTCGGCAATGACAATCTGATCGGCGGCTTCGGCTTCGACACGCTGATCGGCGGGTTCGGGCGCGACACGATGCCCGGCGGCCTCAACAAGGACGTCTTCGACTTCGACGCGCCCGGCCAGACCGGCAAGATTGCCGCGACGCGGGACATCATCACGGATTTCCAAAAGGGCATCGACGACATCGACCTCTCGACTATGGACGCCAAGGCCGGCGTTCCGGGGAACCAGGCTTTCAGCTTCATCGGCACGGCGGCCTTCGGTCACGTCAAGGGACAGCTTCACATCAAGTTCTCGGGAGCCAATACGCTCGTCGAAGGGGACATCGACGGCAACGGCGCCGCCGATTTCCAAATTCAGGTCAACGGCCACAAGGTACTGACCTTCGGCGACTTCATTCTTTGAGATGCACTCGGGCGGCGCCTCGCGGCGCCGCCTCAATCGTCCGCCCTGAAGCGCTGCTCGAGCTCTTGCGTGCGCGCTTCCGTCTTCTCGATCAGGCAGCCGAGAACGTCGGCGGTGGTGCCGGAGCCGCCGGTCCACGCCATCGGCACGAGATCCTTGCAGTCGGCATCGCGAAAGGCGATCCACGCGCGCTGGCTCTTGCGCAGCGCCTCCTCCCAGCTCTTCGCGTCGTAGGGCTTCTCCTGGTTGGACGCCGCGATCTTGGCCAGGACCTTGGCGTAGGTTGCGTTGAGGGCGGCGTCGGCCTTCTCGAGATCGCGCTCCGCGCAGATGTTCATCTCGTAGGTCGAGGTGGCGTTCTCGCAATCGACCTTGTCCCCGGCGTGCGCCGGGAGCGCGCAAAGCGCGGCAAAGCTGGCGGCGAGAAGGGGGCAGCGGCAACTCATGTCGGTGATCCTCGATGGCGAGGCCCCCTTCATAGTCTCGACGCCGCCGAAAAGACAGCGCGCGAGAAGAGCGACGCGACGGTCTCACCCGCGCCCGCGGTAGGGTGCAACGCCCTGGTCCGGGAGCCACACGCCCTTCGGCAGCTCGCCCGTCTGCCAGAAGACGTCGATGGGGATGCCGCCGCGCGGATACCAGTAGCCGCCGATGCGCAGATAGTGGGGCTCGAGCAGCAGAGCGAGGCGCTTGCCGATCGCGATCGTGCAGTCCTCGTGAAAGGCGCCGTGATTGCGGAACGAGCCGAGGTAGAGCTTTACCGACTTGCTCTCGACCAGCCAGTCGCGCGGCACGTAATCGATGACGAGATGGGCGAAATCCGGCTGGCCCGTGACCGGGCACAAGGCCGTGAACTCGGGTACCGTGAAGCGCGCGACGTAGAGCGCGTCGGCATGCGGATTGGGGATGCGCTCGAGCACAGCCTTGTCCGGGCTCTCGGGAAGCGCCACCTGGCGCCCGAGGATCGTTGCCGGCGGGGCCTTGCGTCCCATGGGCCTCACTCCGCCGCGAGACGGGTGGCGCGCGAGGGGCCGCGGTAGATGCACCCTTCACGGCAGGTATCGCGGGCGACCTCGATCTCGGCTAGCCCGGGGACGCGGTTTGAGAGCCGGCTCCAGAGCCAGACCGAAATGCGCTCGAGGGTGGGCGCGCCGAGGCCCTCGACCTCGTTCAGGAGGCGGTGATCGAGCTCCTCGCGAGCTTCCGACAGCGCCGCCTCGAGGTCGTCGAAGTGCAGCACGTAGCCCGTCGCCGGATTGGGCTCGCCCTCGATCTCGATCCGGACGCGGAACGAGTGCCCGTGCACGCGGGAGTTCGGAGTACCCGGCGCGGCGGACGGCAGGAAGTGGGCCGCCTCGAAGTGGAATTCCTTATAGATGCGCATCGGCGTGGAATAGGGAGGAATTGGGCAGTAGGCAATAGGCAGCGGGCAGTAGAGAAAATCGCGGCTAATCGACCGCCAATTGCCTACTGCCCTTATGGTATTCCAATCAGCTTGTGCATCTGGATCGAGAGCCGCCAGGCGGGATGGGCCTTGCAGTAGGCGACGGCGAGGACCGTGTTGCGCGCGATGTCGGGGCCGTCCATCGGCTGCAAGAACCGGTGCGCGAAGTCGAGGCCCTCGAGGTCGCGCGGCGAGAGACCCTCCTGGGGAAAGACGAGCTTCAACTCGTCGCCGGAGCGCTGCGCGAGCGGGGCTCCGGCCTTCGGGCTGACGCAGATCCAGTCCACGCCCTCGGCGACTGGCAGCGTGCCGTTGGTCTCGACGGCGATGCGGAAGCCTCGTGCATGCAGGGCACCGAGAAGCGCACGGTCGACCTGCAGCATGGGCTCCCCGCCGGTGAGGACGATCAGCAGGCCCTCTGTCGCTCGGTCCGCAGCGAGTGCACACGCGAGGGCGAGATCTTCGGCCTCTGCAAATCGTCCGCCGCCCGCGCCATCCGTTCCGACGAAATCGGTGTCGCAGAAGCGGCAGGTCGCCTCCGCGCGATCCTCCTCGCGCCCGCTCCACAAATTGCAGCCGGCGAAACGGCAGAAGACGGCCGGCGTGCCCGCGTTCGCGCCCTCGCCCTGAAGCGTGTAGTAGATCTCCTTGACGGCGTACATGCGTCGATCCCTAGGACATCGCCTGGGCGTGTCAAGGGAGCGGACGAGGGGGTCGTGTCTCTCAAACTGAGACACGACCGACGAGGGGAGGGGCAGGGGATGAGCCGGGACCGGCGTACCTATCGGTATTTCGACCCTGTAATGGCCGCTTTCGTCACCGTCCTCGTCTGCCCTGATAGGGCCGGCGAAGATCGCGCGAATCGAGGTGCCGGCACGAGGACTATGACCGCGATACCAACTTCAATCCGTTCGCGCTCGAGGAGTAGGAGAGAGACTGCTTCTTGCCGATAAGCTCGATCGCGGTGCGCACGCCGGCCGGCGGCCGCTCTCGGGTGATGGGGCCCAGCAAGACCGCGACAAGCACCGCTGTGCCAGTGAGCAGCATGATCAACTCTCTGAGCGTGTCTGGCGTTGCGCGGAGCATGACGGGTTCTGCCGGGCCTTCCATTGTCGAGAGCGGTTGCTCTCGGGAGGAAGATCGCCCGGCGCCGCGCAAACCTGAAATACCGATCGCCTATGCGTTCGATAGGCCGCAGGCATCGCCAAGCAAGGCCCGGCTGCGGCCACGAGCCGGAGATCAAGCATTGTTTGGCCTTTCCCTTGGCGCGAGGTTGATGCGCGGGTAATCTGCTCACATGAACATCCAAGCCCCAGAGCGCATGACCGTCGATGAGTTTCTGGTCTGGGCCGAAGGCCGGCCGGGACGCTATGAGCTCGTCGATGGCGTGGTGTATCAGATGTCGCCAGAGAAGATCCGGCATGCCGAAGCCAAACTCATGGTGGTCATGGCCTTGAGGGCGGCAATCAAGCGCGCGGGCGTGAACTGCTTCGCCATGCCCGACGGCGTGGCCGTGCGCATCAGCGACCGCACGGCGTTTGAGCCGGACGCTTCCGTCTATGCCGGTCCGCGCCAGGACGGCGACGATCGCGAGCTCAAGACCCCCGTCATCGTCGTCGAGGTCGTCTCGCCCTCGACCTCGGCGCGCGACAGCGGCACGAAGCTCAGGGGATACTTCTCGAGGCCGACCATCGCTCACTACATGATCGTCGATGCGACGGAGGATACCGTCGTGCATCACGCGCGCGGCTCGGACGGCGAGATCGTGACGCGTGTCCTATCGGACGGCGTGCTCGCTCTCGATCCGCCAGGCATCGAGGTGCCGGTTGCGGAATTCTTCCGCTACGAGTGAGACCGCGTCAGTGCCCGGTCGCGGGATCGCCCCTGCGGCTCGTCTCGAACAGGAACCACAGCCGCCTCTCGGTCTCGTCGATCCAGTTCTCGATGAGGCTTGCCGTCGCCACGTCCTTGTGCTCGTCGCAAAGGTCGTGCACCTCGCGCATGTAGGCCACGAGATCCTTGTTGTCGTCGCGCAGCTCCGCGATCATGTCGAGCGGATCGACGTAGTCGGCGTCGTTGTCGATGATCCGCTGCAGGCGCCCCACTTGGCCCGTCGAGCGCACCGTCGTGCCGCCGATCTTGCGCACGCGTTCGGCGATAGGATCCGTCATGGCGAAGATCTGTCCCGCCTGCTCGTCGAACAGAAGATGGTAGTCGCGGAAATGGGGGCCGGAGACGTGCCAGTGGAAGTTCTTGGTCTTCATGTAGAGGGCGATGACGTCGGCAAGCAGCACGTTGAGCGCGCCCGAGAGATCCTTGACTGCATTGCTCTTGAGATCGGTCGGCGTCTCGAGCGGAGCCTTGCGGCGCTCCGCAACCTTCTTCATGTCGGCCATGGGATGCCTCGTTTCAGGGGTTGAAGCCTCCCTCACATGGGGTGCGCTTCGAGAGCCGGGAAGGGTAGGCGCCTCGGCTCTTTGGTCCTATTACAGTTAACGCGCCTTTTCCAGGGCGGCACCAATTGCCGCAAGCTCGTCGTTCGTATCCGAATAATCCTCGTAGCGGCGCGCCGCGCGCCGGTACCAGTACCGGCTGTTCCAGTCGTCGCCCTCGATCTTGTGCAGGACAGCGTGCAGCCAGCACGCGAGCGGGTCCTTCTCGTCCCCCTGCGCGATCTCGTGCGCCGCGCCCCATTCTCCGGCGAGCGCAAGAGCCACGGCACGGCTCAGCTCCTCGCTGCTTGCCATCGCTCCCAGCCTTTCGCCCGCAAGACGCACGCGGGGCAGGCGCCGCAGCCGAAGCCCCAGTCATGACGCAACTCGCGATTTCCGAGATAGCAGGTGTGGGTCGCCTCGCGGATAAGGTCGACGAGGGGCGCGCCGCCGAGTTCATCCGCCAGCGCCCAGGTTCCCGCCTTGTCGATCCGCATGAGCGGCGTCTCGATGCGAAACTCGCTCCCCATGCCGAGCGAGATGGCGCGCTCGAGCGCGGAGAGCGTCTCGTGGCGGCAGTCGGGATAGCCCGAGTAGTCGGTCTCGCACATGCCGCCGACGAGAGTCCTGATGCCGCGCCGGTAGGCGAGTGCCGCCGCGTAGGTGAAGAAGAGAAGATTGCGTCCCGGCACGAACGTCGATGGCAGGCCTGCCTCCGTCATCTCGATCTCAGTCGCGCGCGTGAGCGCGGTCTCGCTCAAGGCGCCGAACTCGGCAAGCTCCAGCGCATGATCGTCGCCGAGACGCGTGGCCCAATGCGTAAAATCTGCCCGCATTTGAGCGAGCACGGCTGCTCTCTGGGTGAGCTCGACGTCGTGGCGCTGTCCGTAGGCGAAGCCCACCGTCTCGACATGCGGATACCGCGCGAGCGCCCAAGCGAGGCAGACGGTGCTGTCCTGTCCGCCGGAGAAGAGAACGAGGGCGCCGTTGTCCATGCGTCCGACTACAGCCTCTTGCCGTCGAAGGGGGCGGGTGCGAGCGTCGCGATGTCGACCCCGTCGAGGCAGCGCACGTTGACGGCTACCAACTCGGTCCCGTCGGGCTTGCGTCCGCGGCCGAAGCTCTCCACTCCGCACGTGGTGCAGAAAACGTGATGGATCTGCTTGGTGGCGAATTGGTAGTCCTTGAGGGCATCCTCACCCGAGAGCAGCTTGAAGTCGGCGGCCGGGACGAACGTCAGCCATAGCCCGTGCTTTGCGCAGATCGAGCAGTTGCAGGCCATAATCTGCCTGAGGTCGGTCGTGACCTCGAAGCGCACCTTTCCGCAGTGGCATCCTCCGCTCTCGACGTTGACTGAGCTCATGATTGGTCTCCTGTGCTTCGGCCCTCGGCGTGTGGGCAGGGGGCCGCTACCCATTCGGGTCTTTGCGGTAAGCCCCGGACTCGGTAAAACGCGCGCCAACCAGCAGAAATGGCGCCCCCGGCAGCCAAGATATAGGAAACACCCATGACCGCCATCGTCGACATCATCGGCCGCGAGATCCTCGATAGCCGCGGCAACCCGACGGTGGAGGTGGACGTGATCCTCGAGGACGGCTCGATGGGGCGCGCGGCGGTGCCGTCGGGGGCCTCGACGGGAGCCCATGAGGCGATCGAGCTGCGCGACGGCGACAAGGCGCGCTACCTCGGCAAGGGCGTGCTCAAGGCGGTCGAGGCCGTCAACGGCGAGATCTATAACGCGCTCGCCGGCCTCGACGCCGAGGACCAGCGCGGGCTCGACGCGGCCATGATCGCCCTCGACGGGACGGCGAACAAGAGTCGTCTCGGCGCGAACGCGATCCTCGGCGTGTCGCTCGCCGCCGCCAAGGCGGCGGCCGCCGCGAGCGGGCTTCCTCTCTACCGCTACGTCGGCGGTGCGACGGCGCACGTCCTTCCCGTGCCGATGATGAACATCATCAACGGGGGCGCGCATGCCGACAACCCGATCGACATCCAGGAGTTCATGATCATGCCGGTCGCGGCGGCGACGGTGGCCGACGCGGTGCGCATTGGCGCCGAGATCTTCCACACCTTGAAGAAGGGACTAAAGGAGGCCGGCCACAATACCGGCATCGGCGACGAGGGCGGCTTTGCGCCGAACCTCAAGAGCGCCGACGAGGCGCTTTCCTTTATCATGAGATCGATCGAGGGCGCCGGATACAAGCCGGGCGACGACGTGATGCTCGCCCTCGACTGCGCCTCTACCGAATTCTACAAGGGCGGCAAGTATGCCCTCGAGGGAGAGGGGAAGAGCCTCGATAGCGCGGCCATGGCGCGCTACCTTGAGGACCTCGTCAAGCGCTTCCCGATCGTCTCCATCGAGGACGGCATGGCCGAGGACGATTGGGACGGCTGGAAGACGCTGACCGATCTCATCGGCGCACGCTGCCAGCTCGTCGGCGACGACCTCTTCGTCACCAACACGGCCCGCCTCTCCGACGGCATCAAGAAAGGTGTCGGCAACTCTATCCTGGTCAAGGTCAACCAGATCGGCTCGCTCACGGAGACGCTCGACGCCGTCGCCATGGCCCAGCGCGCGGGCTACACGGCCGTCATGAGCCACCGCTCGGGCGAGACGGAGGACGCAACGATTGCCGATCTCGCGGTCGCGACCAACTGCGGCCAGATCAAGACCGGCTCGCTCTGCCGCTCCGACCGGCTCGCCAAATACAACCAGCTCATCCGCATCGAAGGCGAACTCGGCCCCAATGCCCGCTACGCCGGAAAGAGCGTTCTGCGCGGGGCAGGCGCCGCATGAAATGGTCGTTGCCCGCCTTTGTGGCGTGGGAAGTCAGGGCGGGACGCCGCTTTACCAGCTTTTAAGGCCGCCGGCGTATCCTTTCCCTGTTCCCGGATCTCATAACGCGTAACGACGAACACTCGTGCTGCGTCAGCCAAAACATGGTGGGCGAGTGAGGTCTTGGCAGCCCCCGGTGTTGCTTCTCTGCCTGAGTTTGACGGCCTATTTCGCCTATCACGCTATACATGGCCGGCATGGCCTCGAGGTCCGACAACGCTTGATGGAGCGCTCCACCCTGTTGGAGTTCGAGATCAAGACCCTCGAGGCCGTGCGCGCCAAGCTCGAGCATGACGTGGCGCTGCTCGCGCCCGACCTTCCCGATCCCGACATCGTGGAGGAGGTCGCCCGCGAGGTCCTGGGTTTTGCCCACCCCGAAGACCGCGTCGTGCCGCATCGCCCTGCGCAAGACCGGTGAGTTCCGCGCTGCGCTGCAGCATCGATTTTCGCGTTTTCCCCCGCGAAATAGCACTGCCTCCGACGTGCCGTCATCTTGCCGTAGCCCTTCCCATCCTTCATGTAGCCAAGGGCAGCTCGGCCGCCGCTGTGGCTGACGCAGGATCGCACATGACGCTCGACGACCTTTCCGGCCCTCCCGCCGACGACATCACGTTCAGCGCCGAGGACGAGATCTCCGCCTATCGCACCATGCTTCTCATCCGCCGCTTCGATGAGAAGGCAGGGCAACTCTATGCGCTGGGCGCGATCCGGGGCCTCTGCCCACTGTCGATCGGTCAGGAGGCGGCCATCGTCGGCGTGCAGATGGCGGCTAGTCCGGGCGACCAGACGATCACCGGCTACCGGAACCACGGGCACATGCTGGCGCTGGGCCTCCCGCCGGAGCGCATCATGGGTGAGCTCTTGGGCCGCGACAGCGGCCTATCGCACGGCAAGGGCGGCTCGATCATCATGTACGCGCGCGAGCAGGGGTTCTTCGGCGGTCACGCAAGCCTCGGAGCGGCGGCGCCGATCGGGGCCGGGATCGCCCTCGCCAACAAGCGCCTCGGGAACGGGGCGGTCTGCCTCTGCTACTTTGGTGACGTCGCCGCCTCGACGGGGCGGGTCTACGAGGCGTTCCGGCTCGCGGCGGATTTCCGCCTTCCCATCGTCTTCGTCATCGACAACAACACGGCCGCCCCTGGCATGGGCATCGCGCTCGGCGCGGTTCCCTCCGCGCTCGCCGAGCGCGGCGCCCCATTCGCCATTCCCGGCGAGCAGGTGGACGGGATCGACGTGCGCAAGGTGCGCGCGGCGGCGCGGCGCGCCCTCGAGCGCGCACGGTCCGGAGACGGCCCCGCCATCCTCGAGGTCCTGACCTATCGCTACAGGGGACACGCCGAGACGCTCGTGCCGCGCGCCGGTCGAGGGGGCATGCGGCGCGAGGAGACCGATCCGATCGCAAAATCGCGCGGACGTATCATTCACTCGCATTTCGCCACGGAGGCCGAGCTGAAATCCCTCGAGGCCAAGGCCCGCGAACGGGTCAACGGGGCGGCAGGCGCAGGGCGCGCGGCGCAACCGCCATCGGCGGCCGCTCTCCACACCTCGGTTCCTGCTTGAGACTTGACGGGGGGGCCCAAGGTCTGAGCCCATTGTGATCGACGCGACGTTCGCCGCTTGAGGGCACCGATGCCGAGCCAAGTCGTGATGCCAGCGCTGCTCCCGGCCGCCACCGATGGCAGGCTCGAGAAGTGGCACGTCGCAGAGGGGCAGCAGGTCGCGGCCGGGGACATCATCGCGGAGATCGCGACCGGAACCGCGACCATGGAGATCGAGGCCGAAAGCGAGGGCCGCGTCGAGAAGATCCTCGTTCCGGCCGGAGCCGGCCCGATCCGGCCCGATACCCCGCTCGCTCTGATCCGCGTAGGGAGCGGGCAGCCAAAGCCCGTTCCCGGTGATCCTGCCCACGCGCGGCAGCCCGGTCCGGCGGGCGCAGAGAACCCACAGCACGAAGAGCATCTCGGCGATGCGGTAACGATGCCGCGGCTCACGTACCGGGAGGCCCTTCGCGACGCGCTGGCCGAGGAGATGCGCCGCGACCCGCTGGTGATCGTGCTCGGCCCCGAGGTCGTCCAGAATCGCGGCGCGGCCAAGGTCTGCCAGGGGCTTGCCGACGAATTCGGCCCCGAACGGGTCGTGAGCACCCCGCCTCTTGAAGAGGGCCTGACGGGACTCGCGATCGGTGCCGCCCTGCAGGGCCTGCGCCCTGTTGTCGAGTTCACCTCTTGGGCCAGCGCGGTCCAGGCGATCGATCTCATTCAAGGAGAAGCGGCCTCGGCCGCGTTTCTCTCCGCCGGCACGGTCTCGGTTCCGATCGTATTTCGCGGACCGAACGGCTGGGTCCCGGGCGGGGCGGGGCCCGCGAGCCGCTGTTTTGCGTCGCTCTTTGCCCAGGTTCCGGGCCTCAAAGTGCTCGTACCCGCGACGCCGGCCGATGCCAAGGGCCTGCTCAAGGCGGCCATCCGCGAGCCCGGCCCCGTGGTCATCCTCGAGGCTGAGCGCCTTTACGCTTCGGCGGGCCCGGTGCCGGCAAGCGCCGATTGGCTTGTCGAGATAGGCGCGGCGCGCATCGCAAGGCCCGGCTCGCGCATGTCGATCGTGGCCTACGGACGCGCCGTCGCAACCGCGCTCGAGGCGGCCGACGCGCTCGCCGCGGACGGGATCGAGGCCGAGGTCATCGATTTGAGATCGCTCCGGCCGCTCGATCTGGAAACTGTCCTCGCCTCCGTCGCCAAGACGGGGCGGCTTCTCACCGTCGAGGATGGGTGGCCCCAGGGGTCGGTCGGGGCCGAGATCACGGCGTCCGTTGCCGCCTGCGCCTTCGCCACGCTCGCCGCGCCCCCCTTGCGCATAGCCGGGGCCGACGTTCCGATGCCCTACGCCGCCGAGCTCGAGGCCCTGGCCCTCCCCGACTCACGCGTCGTTGTCGCTGCCGCCAAGACGCTTCTGGCAGCGCGCTGAGCTATTGCGGTGCGAAAAGGGGTGTGGCCGGCCAAGCACAGCGCAAGAATTTCCACAGATTCGGGCTTGTCAACCGAGGCCCATACACCCCCCAATTGGCGGGCTCGTCTTGTCGTTCGGCTTGCGGCGGCCCTAGAGACGTGTTGAGGCCCAACAACACCTCTCATAACTGCCCCTGGGGGATAAAGATGCAGAAACCGCTAGCAACACTCCTGGCCGTCGTTGCCGGCGCCGGACTCCTCGGAGCCTGCTCTGGCGATGGTGGAATGCTCGGCTCGAGCCTCACCACGTCGTCGTTGACGAGCCCCACGTCGACCACGGGCACTCAAGCCCAGTCGACGCCCAAGATCGATCCGGCGTGCATCGCTCTCGTTGCCAAGATCGACGCGCTACGGCGCGAAGGCGTCACCGAGCGCGTGGAGAAAGCGTCGGTGGGCAAGTCGGCAAGCGTTACCGTCAAGCGAACGTCACTCGCGCAAATCACGGAGCTCGACAAGGCGAACGCGGAGTTCCAGTCGAAATGCTCGACCCTGGGCTTGCGTCCCATGACCGCGCAGTCGCCGCCCGCCGGTTCGGCGTCGCCGAGTGCAACGTCGAGCACGGCACCCGCCGCCAAGGTTGCAACCTCGTCGACGACGGCCGCCCCGACAACCCTCGCGCCCAAGCCGACATCGTCGTCTTCGGCTGCTGTGCCCCCGGTCGGAGCCACGACGTCGCCGCAGCCGTAGCCGCAGCTATTGCCGGATAGGCTGGCCCTCGGCGCCGTCTGCGTGCGCCCGCAGGTTGCTGCACGATCGCCACACTTTCGTCGAGAAAGTGGTGCGAAAACCCAGGCTTGGGTGTTCAAGAGACGCGAGGAACCATAAGTTTAGTTCGTCTCACAACATCACAGAGGGCATCGGGTTGATGACGCTGAGCACTGCGCGAAGCCTCGCGGCCATTCTCACTATTGTCGGGGCGGCGCAGCTTGGTGGTTGCGCGTCGGGGGGAGATCCCGGAGCGCGCTCTCTCGCCAACGGCCAGAGCTGTGGCTCGGTCAAATCGCAGCTCAACAAGCTCGACGCCAAGGGCGTGCCGGCCTACGTCGAGGCGCAAAGCCGCGGCAAGAAGCTCGGCGCAGCGCAAAAGGCCGACGCCGATCTCTACAACCGCCTGCTCAACGATTATCTCGGCGCCCGCTGTCACGTCGCGGGCTGAGCGGCGAAACCCTGCCGGCGGCGAGCGGCGATCACACTCCCGCAGCCATCATCAAACGGCTATATATACGTTGCTATGGGCCGTATCCGGATCGGCCCCGCAAGCGGGAGGCACATTCATGTCGGACGACGCGCGGGCCATCTTAATCTTTGCGGTGATCGGCATCGTGGCGGGCTGGCTGGCCTCGATCATCGTGGGCGGCGGCGGTCTGCTGCAATACCTGATCAGCGGCGTCATCGGATCCTTTGTCGGCGGCTATCTCTTGAACGCTCTCAACATCAATATCGGCATCCGCAACGCACTCGCCGCACAAATCGTGACCGCCACCATCGGCGCCATCGTCGTCGTGCTGATCGCACGGCTGGTGGCATAAACTGGGAACGGCGGTCTTGGCTGCCGACCGGGGGGAGTGACGCATGGACTACATGACGTGGATCAACGAGAACTGGGCCTTGGTGGTGATGATCATCAACGGCCTCATCGCCGGTTGGATTGCCGGTCTCCTGCTCGGCGGCGGGGGGCTCATCCGCAACCTTGTCGTCGGTCTCATCGGCGCCGTCGTCGGGGGCTATCTCGTGAGCAGCGGGCTTCTCAAGCTTCCCTACGACTTCGACGCGATGGTACCCTACGGCAATCAGATCGTCGTCTCGACGATCGGCGCCATGCTGGTCGTGCTGGTCGCCCGCTTCCTGGGCGGCCGGTAGGGCGCCGCTCGAAGGGCATGCGTGACAGGTCGGCCGCGGCTGCGAGCGCGGTCGATTGCGCGTGAGCTAGGATTGGGCAGTCTCATGGTGACCCTCGTCGACAATCGTCCCGCGGTCAGCGCTGCACCCCCGCGCCATCCCGAGAAGGCAAATCGGCCGGACTCGCCGCGCCTGCCGAAGCCGCCCTGGATTCGCGTGCGGGCGCCGTCCTCCGCAGGGTTCGCCGCCACCCGCGACCTCGTGCGCGCCCATAGGCTCGCCACCGTGTGCGAGGAGGCGCAGTGCCCAAACATCGCCGAGTGCTGGGACAAGCGCCACGCCACCATCATGATCCTGGGCGACGTCTGCACGCGCGCCTGCGCGTTCTGCAACGTGCGCACGGGACGCCCCGGCCCTGTCGATCCCGGCGAGCCGGCCCGCGTCGCCGCCGCCGTCGCCGCGCTCGGCCTCGAGCACGTCGTCATCACGTCGGTCGACCGCGACGACCTCGACGACGGCGGAGCCGGGCACTTTGCGGCCGTCATTGCGGCGCTGCGCGCCGCCTGTCCCGCCACGACGATCGAGGTTCTGACGCCCGACTTTCTGCGCAAGGAGGGCGCGCTCGAGACGGTCGTGGCCGCCGGACCCGACATCTTCAACCACAACCTCGAGACGGTGCCCGCCCTCTATCTCCGCATTCGCCCCGGCGCACGCTACTTCCATTCCTTGAGGTTGCTGCAGAGGGTCAAGGAGCTTTCGCCGGGGCTCGTCACCAAATCCGGCCTGATGCTCGGGCTCGGCGAGGAGCGCGACGATATCCTCCAAGTGATGGACGACCTGAGAAGCGCCGAGGTCGATTTCCTGACCCTCGGCCAGTATCTCGCGCCAACGCCGAAGCACGCCGAGGTCAAGCGCTACGTCGCGCCGGGCGAGTTCGACGATTTGAAGCGCCTCGCGCTCGCCAGGGGCTTTGCGCTGGTCGCGGCGAGTCCGCTGACGCGCTCCTCCTATCATGCGGGCGAGGATTTCCGCCGCCTCAAGGTGGCGCGCGCCGGCGCGGCAGCGTCCGCGAAAGCTTAGCCCGAGAGATGCCGAGCTATTCGACTCAGCGCCGTGTGCCCTTCACTCCGAAGGAAATGTTCGACGTCGTGGCCGATGTCGAGCGCTACCCGGAATTCCTGCCCCTCTGCGAGAGCCTGACGGTGGCGAGCCGGACCACCGGCGGCGGCCGCGAGACAATCCTTGCGACCATGGGCGTCGGCTACAAGGCTATTCGCGAGGCCTTCACCAGCCGCGTCACGCTGATGCCCGCCGAGTTCACGATCTTGGTCGAGGATGTCGCCGGGCCATTCAGACGGCTCGCCAACCGCTGGCACTTCTCGCCGGCTCCGGGGGGCGCGGACGTGCATTTCTCGATCGACTACGAGTTCAGCTCGACGGTGCTGCGCCTTCTCATGGGCGCCCTCTTCGACAGGGCGGTGCGCCGTTACGCCGAGGCCTTCGAAACACGCGCCCGCGCGCTCTACGGCGCGCGCTCTGAAGCGAGCTGAGGCAAGGGCTTGCCGCAAGCGGCCCCGGTCGATATGGGTCGGCACATGACCCGTCTGCGTGCCGACCTCCTGCTCCTCGCCTGCGCCGTCATCTGGGGGTCCGGCTTCATTCTGCAGAAGGACGCCATGACTCACATTGGCGCCCTGACCTTCATTTCCTCGCGCACCGCGCTGGCTGTGGTAGTGCTCGCTCCTCTCGCGCTGCTCGAGCGCCGGCGAAGCCGCGGATCCTTTCCGGCGGGTCTCGCCAAGGTCTCTATGGCCGGCGGGGTCGCGTTCTTCGTCGCCGCCTGGCTCCAGCAGGAGGGACTCAAGACCGCGTCCGTGACCAATACGGGGTTCCTGACGGGCCTCTATGTCGTGTTCACGCCCATCGCGGCGTGGCTCATCTCTTTCGTCAGGCCGACCCCGGTCGTGCTCCCGGCAATTGCGCTGTCCTTTGTCGGCACGTGGCTGCTCGGGGGCGGCACGGCCGCCGGCTTCGGCTTCGGCGACGCCCTCGTAGCCATGTCCGCCGTGTTCTGGGCCCTGCATGTGGTGGTAACTGGCGAGGCGAGCGGCTTCAACCGCCCGGCCACCTTCACGTGCCTGCAGTTCGCGATCGTGTCGGCGCTCGCCGCCCTTGCCGCCGGGCTCCTCGAGGCGCCGACGATCGACGGGCTAGCCGCGTCGGCGGTGCCGATCGTCTATATCGGCATTCTCTCGAGCGCGTTGACGTTCACCGTCCTCACCCACGCCATGCGCGCGACGCCTCCGACCGAGGCCGCGATCCTCGTCAGCACGGAAAGCCTGTTCGCAGCCGCGGCGGGCGCGATCCTGCTCGGCGAGCGCCTGAGCGCGGTTTCCTGGTTCGGGGCCGCGATGATCACCGCGGCCGTGCTTCTGGTGCAGTTCGCCCCGCGTCCTGAAGCTCTGCGCGACACAGATTAGCGCGTCCCCTCACTCGATGGCCTTGCCGCGATTGCGCGCTAGAGCAAGCCCGGCGACCGAGCCGAACCCCTTCACGTCCTTCAGGATTGCGCCGTCGAGATCGGCGTTCGTGAGGTCGGCGTCCGTCAGGTCGGCGCCGGTCAGGTCGGCATGCGCGAGGTCGGCATTCTTGAGGATCGCGCCCGAAAGATTTGCCCCGCGCAGATTGGCGAAGCGGAACAGCACATAGGTGAGGTCGGCGCGGGCGAGATTGGCACCGAGGAGATTTGCGCCTTCGAGCTCGGTGCGCCAAAGGTGCTCGATGAAGCCGGTCTCGCTGAAGGGCGCGAGAGAAGCGTCCTCGAGGTTCGCGCCGGCGAAGTTGGCGAGCGAGAGGCGGCCGAATATTTTGGCCCGGCGGAGGTCGCAGCCAGCAAAGCTCGGCGCTTCGTCGGGGGTGAGCGCGAGCGTCGAGAAGATCGAGGGCCGCAAGAGGCTTGCCCCGGCGAGATTGGCGCCGTCGAAGCGAGCGCCGGCGATCAGGACGCGGTCGAGCCGTGCACCGTGGAGGTCGGTGCCCGAGAGGTTCGCGCCCGAGAGATCGGCGCCGAACAGGTTCGCCGCCTCGAGCCGCGCCTGCTTGAAGTCGAGGCCGGCGAGATCGAGCCCCTCGAGATCGGCCCCGCTCAGGTCGATGGGCGCGGTTGCGCTAGCGTGGTAGAGCTGCTCCGTCACCTGGCGGGCCGTGAGAGACCCGCCCCACGCGGGACCCGCTAGACCAAAGGCTGCGAGCAACGCGGCACCGGCGACGCTGAGCCGTATCTTGCGCATGGGAATGAGCCTCCTCGCCGCTTCACGGGACTCTCAAGCTAGCAGTGTCCGCGGGCCCGGTCAGCAGCGCGGCAAGCCAATGTTATGCTTACGCGGAGTACGAGGCTCTGGATGCATCACCCGATCGCCTCGGCCAGCAAATGAAACGCCTCGCGCACTGACGCTAGGCGCACCGCGCTCCGCCCGATGTCGCCGAAGCGGCACTCGCGGACCACAACCGGCCGTCCGGCCCGCGCCGCGGCCAGAAAGACGAGGCCGACCGGCTTCTCCGCCGTGGCCCCGCCCGGCCCGGCAATGCCGGTCGCGGCAACGGCGAGGGACGCGGCCGAGGCGGCGAGCGCCCCTTCCGCCATGGCGCGCGCCACGTCCGCACTCACCGCGCCGTGCCGCCGGATCAGCTCGAGGTCGACATCGACCATGCCGATCTTGGCGGCGTTCGAATAGGTGACGAAGGAGCGCTCGACGACGTCGGAGGCGCCGGGGACCTCGGTAAGCGCCGCGGCAATGAGACCGCCCGTGCAGCTCTCGGCGGTGGCGATCTTGAGGCCGCGCGATCTCGCAGCGTCGATGAGGCGCTGGGCCTCCTCGATCAAATCCGGCGGGAAAAGCGGGGCGACCATGGGAAGTTCGCAAGAAAAAGACGCGACCCGGCGGCCGCGTCCTTCACTCCTAGCGCACGATCATCTGGCATGGAATCGCTTCCGCGATCCATGTCAGACGTGAATCGTACGCTACACTTTGTATTTAGATAGCGATTCACGTTCTTGATGGACGCGAAGCGTCTCCATCAAGAACGATCGCGATCTAGCGATCCGAGGCGGGCCGCGCAAATCGAGCCGCCTCACGCCGCCGCGAGCTTCTCCGCGTGGCCAAGCAGGTCATCGAGCGTGGCACGGCTTTCCGCGCCCATCGCGCCAACGGTGCGCAGCTGGGCGGCCTGCCAGATCGGATAGGCGTCGCGCAGGATCGCTTGACCCTTGGGCGTAAGGTGCAAGCCGCGCCCGCGCCGGCCGGCGGGGGGATCCATGATGATGTGGCCCAGCGCGAGGAGTCGCTTCAAGTTTCGCGACAGCGTCGACTTCTCGATGTCGAGGGTGTGGCCGATTTCGACCGCCGTAATCCCGTCGCGCGAGGCGAGCTGAGCGAGTAGCGTGTACTGGCTGGCCGTGATGCCGAGCGGACGCATGGCGTCGTCGTAGAGCCGCGTGATGATGCGCGACAGCTGGCGCACGCGGGTCGCAAGGCAGGTAGCCGATGTCGTCTCCGCAATGTCGCCGATCGACAGTACGGTGGCTTTCGGCGGGAGCTCTAGCGTTTGGGTCATCATGTTCATATGGGCCTCGCCCTCGTATAGGTTTTGTGATGATACAACCCCTTAACCTTCTGATGCCGCGATTCTGGCAAGGGGGTCAACGACGGGGAGAGGGGGGCGTGCCGCGAACCTTGCGCGTGCCTAAATCGGTAGCAGGAGGGTCGCGGAGGCCAGTGCAGCGAGGCCTTCCCGGCGTCCGGTGAAGCCGAGGCCCTCCGTGGTCGTGGCCTTGACACCGATCCGCGCAATGTCGAGACCGAGCATCCCGGCAAGGGCTTGGCGCATGGCGTCGCGGTGCGGGCCAATCCGCGGGGCTTCACACAAAAGCGTCACGTCGACATTGGCGATGCGCCCCCCACGCGCCGCGACGCGGCGGGCGGCGTCCTCGACGAAAAGACGGGAGGCGGCCCCCTTCCACCTGGGGTCGCTCGGGGGAAAGTGCTGGCCGATGTCGCCGTCGCCGAGCGCGCCCAAGAGCGCGTCCGTGACCGCGTGCAGCGCGGCGTCCGCGTCCGAGTGGCCGATCAGTCCCTGGTCGTGCGCAACTCTCAGCCCGCACAGCCAGACGTGATCCCCGGGCCCGAAGCGGTGAACGTCGAATCCGGTGCCGATGCGCGGCTCGAAGTGCGTGGTGGGCTCGGTCATGAGGCGCTGAGCCATCGCGAGATCGTCGGCGCTCGTCAACTTGATGTTGCGGCTCGAGCTCGCGACGAGCGCCACGTCGAGGCCGGCCCACTCGGCCAGTGCCGCGTCGTCCGTGAAGTCGCTGCGCCCTTCGGCGCGCGCCGCCTCATGAGCCTTGAGGATTGCCGCGAAACGAAAGCCTTGCGGCGTCTGCGCCCGCCACAGCCCGGTGCGCTCGACCGTGCGCGCGATCGTCTGGCCGGGGCCGGCAAGCTTCAACGTATCGGTCACCGGCTCGGCGGCGATGGCGCCGGCGTGCGCGGCGAGCGCCTCGATCACGCGGGCGATGACGCCGGGCTCGATGAAGGGGCGCGCCGCGTCGTGAATGAGCACCCGCTCGGGCGCCTCAGGCTCGAGCGCCTTGAGGCCGAGGCGCACCGATTCCTGGCGGGTCGCGCCGCCGACCACGGGTCGGGAGAGGCGTGCGCCAAATCGCTCCGTCGCCGCGTCGTAAAGGGGGCGGTCGGCGTCGTGGATCACGACCTGAATGGGTCCGATCGCCGAGAGGGATGCAAAACGCGCGACAGCCTCTCCGAGCACCGTCGTGCCGGCAAGGGGCGCGTACTGCTTGGGACAG
This sequence comes from uncultured Alphaproteobacteria bacterium, assembly GCA_963740475.1. GTDB lineage: Bacteria > Pseudomonadota > Alphaproteobacteria > Rhizobiales > Hyphomicrobiaceae > Hyphomicrobium_C. Next base: position 150,027 of record CAVUEM010000043.1, read on the forward strand.
CCGCTCTCGCTCCTGGCGGCGCGCGTACCCCGCCCGGCAGCGACGATCACGGCAGCCGTGCTCACGAGACTTCGCCTCTCGGGCCAAATTTCAAATTGTCTCCTTAACGGAGGCGCGACATTCCGGCAATTGAGGACGGCGTTGTTCGCGCTTGCGAAATGAAAAAAGTCCTTCTATGGTGCCTAATTGAAAGGCAATTGATTGTCCTGCCTAATTTAGAGGCATGACTGGGGTGGTGCTGATTGTGACATCGCTAAATGTCGGGCAACTAACACTCGGGAATCCAGTGATCCTGGCTCCGATGACCGGCGTCACCGATCTCCCGTTCCGCCGCCTCGCTCAATCCCTCGGCGCCGGCCTCGTCGTCTCCGAGATGGTGGCGAGCGCCGATCTGGTGACCGAGCGGCGCGACGTGGTGCGCCGTGCCGCGGGCGGAGAGCTTGCGCCCCATGTCATACAACTTGTGGGCTGCGATGCCTACTGGATGGGTGAAGGCGCGCGCGTCGCCGAAGGGAAGGGAGCGCACGCGATCGACATCAACATGGGATGCCCCGCCCGCGAGGTGACGGGTAGGCTCTCCGGCTCGGCCCTCATGCGCAATCTCGATCATGCGCTGTCGTTGATCGAGGCGGTCGTGGCGGCGGTCAAGGTTCCCGTCACGCTCAAGATGCGGCTCGGCTGGGACGACCAGAGCCGGAATGCTCCGGAGCTTGCACGGCGCGCCGAGGCCGCGGGCGTGCGGCTCATTACCGTGCACGGGCGCACGCGCTGCCAATTCTTCAAGGGTGTTGCAGATTGGGGCTTCGTGCGCCGCGTCAAGGAGGCCGTCGCCGTTCCGGTGGTCGTCAACGGAGATATCCGCTCGCCTCAGGATGCCGCCCGCGCCCTTGCCGCGTCGGGAGCCCAAGGCGTCATGGTCGGCCGCGGCGCCTACGGCGCGCCGTGGCTGCCCGGGCGTATCGCCAAATTCCTTGCAACGGGGCGCGATCCCGGCGCGCCGCCCCTCGCCGAGCAACGCCACATCGCGCGCACCCATGTCGAAGCCATGCTCGCCCATCACGGGTCGTTTCACGGCCTGCGCAACGCGCGCAAGCACATCGGCTGGTATCTCGAGTGCGCCTGCGGTGCCGGTCCCCGCGTCAAGGCCTGGCGCCAGAGGCTCTGCACCGAGGACGACGCCGGGCGGGCGCTCGCGGGCCTCGACACCTTTTACGACGAAATGCGGGGAGAGATGGCGGCATGACCAAAGTCTCCGACCAGCGCAGTGCGCCAGCCCGCCGTCCCGTCGAGCACGACATGCTGCTCGCAGCCCTTCCCCATCCGATCCTCGTCCTCGCCGAGGAAAACCGCATCGTCTACGCCAACGCCGCCTCCGAGGCTTTCCTCTCGACGAGCATTGCGGTCTTGAAGCGCCTCACCTTCGACGACATCGTCGCCTTCGGCTGCCCGCTGCTCTCCCTCCTCGCGCAGGTGAGGGAGACGGGCGCGACCGTCAACGAGTACGGCGTCGAGATGGCGACGCCCAAGTTCGCAACCCCGAAGCTCGTCGACGTCTACGCCGGTCCGCTCCCTGAGCATCCCGGCCTCATCACGCTCATGCTCCAGCAGCGCACGATGGCGCAGATGATCGAGCGCCAGTTCACCCATCGCGCCGCCGCGCGCACCGTCTCGGGCATGGCCGCCGTCCTCGCCCACGAGATCAAGAACCCGCTGTCGGGCATTCGCGGCGCGGCCCAACTCCTCGAGCAGAACCTCTCCGACGAGGACCGGGCTCTCTCGCAGCTCATCTGCTCGGAGACCGAGCGCATCCGCAACCTCGTCGATCGCATGGAGGTTTTCGGCGACGAGCGCCCGCTCGCGACCGAACCGGTCAATATCCACGACGTCCTCGACCACGTGCGCCGACTCGCGGAGACGGGCTTCGGGCGCGGCCTGCGCTTCGTCGAGGACTACGATCCCTCGCTTCCTCCGGTCGCCGGCAATCGCGACAAGCTGGTGCAGGCGTTCCTCAATCTCCTAAAGAACGCGGCCGAGGCGATTGGCGACAACCAGGATCAGGGGCGCATCGTGCTCACGACCTCGTTCCGCCCCGGGGTGCGGCTCTCGGTGCCGGGCTCGGAGGCGCGCATCAGCCTGCCGCTCATGATTCAGGTCGAGGACAACGGACCCGGAGTCCCGGACCACTTGAAGCCGCATCTCTTCGATCCCTTCGTCACCACCAAGCGTAACGGAACCGGTCTCGGGCTCGCCCTGGTCGCCAAGATCATCGGCGACCACGGCGGCATCATCGAATGCGACAGCGAGGCCAAGCGCACCGCCTTCAGGGTGTTGTTGCCCATGCAGGACCGCCCGCGGGCCGATCGGCCGGCCGCCCGCGACTTGGCGCCCGCGAACACGAGGACCCGATAAGCCATGGCCCGAGGAACGATCCTGATTGCCGACGACGACACTGCGATCCGCACCGTGCTGAACCAGGCGCTTGCCCGCGCCGGCTACGCGCCGCGCGCGACCGGAAACGCCGCCACGCTGTGGCGCTGGGTTAGCCAGGGTGAAGGCGATGTCGTCATCACCGACGTTGTAATGCCCGACGAGAACGCCTTCGACCTCATTCCCCGCATCAAAAAGGCGCGTCCCGACCTCCCCATCATCGTCATGAGCGCGCAGAACACGCTCATGACGGCCCTCACGGCGGCCGAGAAGGGCGCCTACGAATACCTGCCCAAGCCGTTCGACCTCTCGGAGGTCGTTGCCGTGGTCAGCCGCGCGCTCTCGGGGCAGAACCGTCGGCCGCGCGCGCAGACCCAGGAGATCGAGGGCGAGGAGCTGCCGCTCATTGGCCGCTCGCCGGCCATGCAGGACATCTACCGGGCGCTCGCACGCCTCACGCAGACCGATCTCACCGTCATGATTCAGGGCGAGAGCGGCACCGGCAAGGAGCTCGTCGCGCGCGTGCTGCACGACTACGGCAAACGCCGCCAGGGGCCCTTTGTCGCCATCAACATGGCGGCCATTCCCCGCGAGCTGATCGAAAGCGAGCTGTTCGGGCACGAGAAGGGCGCCTTCACGGGGGCTCAAACGCGCACGCAGGGCCGTTTCGAGCAGGCCGAGGGCGGAACGCTCTTTCTCGACGAGATCGGCGACATGCCGCTCGAGGCGCAGACCCGTCTCCTGCGCGTGCTGCAGCAGGGCGAGTACACGACGGTGGGCGGGCGCACGCCGATCAAGACCAATGTGCGCATCATCGCCGCGACCCATCGCGATTTGAAATCGCAGATCCAGCAGGGCCTCTTCCGCGAGGACCTCTTCTACCGCCTCAACGTCGTTCCGCTGCGCATCCCGCCGCTGCGCGAGCGGGTCGAGGACATCGGCGATCTCGTCCGCCACTTCCTGAGGCTCGCCGCGCGCGAGGGGCTCGGCCAGAAGTCGATCGAGACGGCGGCCATCGAGCGGCTCAAGGGCCATCCCTGGCCCGGCAATGTGCGCGAACTCGAGAACTTCGTCCGCCGCGTCGCCGCCCTCTATGCTCAGGACATGCTCTCCGCCCAGATCATCGAGCAGGAGCTGACCGAGGTCACGCCCGCTGCGCGGCCCCGAGCACGAAGCCGAGCCGAAGGTCCTGTCAGAGATCATCGAACGCCATCTCGAACCAGTACTTCGGGACCTTCGGCAAGGACCTGCCGCCGCCTGGCCTCTATGATCGCGTTATTCGGCAAGTCGAGCGCCCGCTCCTTTCGGCCGCGTTGGCGGCGACGCGCGGCAATCAAATTCGGGCCGCGGAGCTTCTCGGGCTAAATCGCAACACGTTGCGCAGCCGCATCCGCGCGCTCGACATTCGGGTCTATAGGACGCCCGCTCCTTAGGCGTTTTCCAAATCCTCTTGAGTCGCGATTTAGTCGCAAGAATGTCACAGTTTGCCTATTTAGCTGTGATAAGCACTTGTGCAGTGCCGAAAAGTGGCAATCGCGCCGCGGTGCGCCCTCGGGGCCGCACCGGCTGAAGCCGGAAGAAACGAGTCCGATGCTTCGGGAAAGTTCGTGCTGCGTGCCTCGCTCGCTCGCACGGCCACGGAGAGCTGGGTCAATGGCGAAGGGAGACGCTCGGCCGCGTCGGGACACGGCCTCGAAGAGGCGGCCTCGCCCTTGCTCGACCTCTCCGACCGGGAGTTCTGGACCGGCCTCGTGGTGGTCGTCCTTTCGATCGTCTCCGCGCTGCGCCACCTACCTCATCCTGACCGGCCTCACGCCGATCGCCCCGCGCGACGAGGTGGTTCGTCGCGGCCCTCTTCGTCAACGTGGTCCTGATCATCGCCATGATCGCGGTGATCGCCTGGCAGGGCTGGGGCATGTGGCGGGCCTGGCGCGCCAAGCTCGCGGGCGCGCGCCTGCATGTGCGCATCGTGCTGCTGTTCTCCATCATCGCCGCGCTTCCGGCGATGCTGCTCGCCGTCGCCGCTACGACGACGTTCTCGCGCTCGCTCGACGGCTGGTTCTCGACGCGCACGCGCGCCATCATCTCAAACTCGCTCGACGTGGCGAAGGCCTACGTCGACGAGCACGGGCAGGTGATCCGGACCGACGTGGTCAACATGGCCCGCGACATCGACGCGGAAGCCGACACCGGCGCCGTTCGGCACGCCCGAGTTCCGCAATCTGGTCGTCGCGCAGGCGGGTCTGCGCGATCTGCCCGGTCGCCTACATCATCGATGACAAGGGCGCTCCGGTCGCTCGCCGCGCTCGAGGACGAGAAGCTGCCCTTCATCAGGCCGTCGGCGGCGAGCGATCCGCCAGGCGCAGGCGAACCAGGTTCCGCTGCTGACGCCCATGGGCTCGTACCGCGTCTCGGCAATCGTCAAGCTCAACCGGTATCCCGGCTACTTCATCTATGTCGCGCGCCCGGTGAGCCCCAAGGTCATGGGGCATCTGCAGCGCACCGAGGAGAATGTCGACGAGTTCAACCGCCTGCGCCAGGCGCGCGGCGGGCTCAAGCTCGCGCACGGCCTGATCTACACCATGATCTCGATGACGGCACTGCTCGCCGCCATCTGGGTGGGCTTATGGTTTGCGGGCCGCTTCGTCGCCCCGATCCGCCGCCTGATCGCCGCCGCCTATCAGGTCTCCAAGGGCAACATGATGGTCGAGCTGCCCGAGCGGCGCGGCGAGGGCGATCTCCGGCGCCTCTCGCACACGTTCAACCTCATGACACGCGAGCTGAAGCACCAGCGCGACGCTCTCGTCAGCGCCAACGAGCAGCTGCTCGACCGGCGCCGTTTCATGGAGGCGGTCCTGTCCGGCGTCTCCGCCGGCGTCATCGGGCTCGACAGCCAGGACCGGGTGACGCTTGTGTCACGCTCGGCCGAGGAGCTCCTTGGGGTGACTGAGGCCCAGGTCGTCGGCAAGAAGCTCGCCGACGCCTTGCCGATGCTGCTGCCGGTGCTCGACAAGCGCGACGAGCATCCGCTGAAGCACACGCGCTCGGGGCTTCAGCTCACGGTCCCGATAGCAGATGAGGAGCGTACGTTTGCGGTACAAGTCACGCGCGAGCAGGCGGGGCCCGGCGACGTGGGCTCGGTCGTGACGTTCGACGACATCACCGAGCTCGTCTCGGCTCAGCGCACGTCGGCCTGGGCCGACGTCGCGCGGCGCATCGCCCACGAGATCAAGAACCCGCTCACGCCGATCATCCTTTCCGCCGAGCGCATCCGGCGCAAGTACGGCAAGAAGATCACCGAGGACCGCGAGACGTTCGACAAGCTCACGTCCACCATCGAGCGCCAGGCCGGCGACATCAAGACCATGGTCGACGAGTTCGCCTCCTTCGCGCGCATCCCCAAGCCCGTTATGGAGATGGCCGACCTGCGCGACGTGGTGCAGGAGCCAGTGATCCTGTTCCGCGAGAGCCACCCGAATATCGCCTACGAGCTGAAGCTCCCGGAGACGCCGGTCACGGGCTCGTTCGACCGGCGCCTGCTCACGCAAGCCCTCACCAATCTGGTCAAGAACGCGACGGAAGCCGTGGAGGGAGCCGCCGAGGGCGCGGAGGCCGGATGGAAGGGCCGCGTTTCGACTCAGCTCAAAGTTCTCCCCGACCGCTTCGAAATCGACGTGATCGACAACGGCGTCGGCCTTCCCAAGCACAATCGCGCGCGCCTCCTCGAGCCCTACGTGACGACGAAGGGCAACAAGGGAACGGGCCTCGGGCTCGCCATCGTCCAGAAGATCGTCGAGCAGCACGGCGGAGCGCTGGCCCTCGACGACGCACCCGCCTCTGGGGGGCAGATCCGCGGCGCCCGCATTCGCATCAGCCTGCCGGTCCCGACGGTGGCCGGCCCCCGCACGCAGTCCACCCGATCTACCCCGCCCGTGGCCGCGCCGGCCGCGCACGGGGGATAATTTCTTGATAAAGCCAAGGAGCGACAGATGGCAGCTGACATCTTGATCGTCGACGACGAGGCCGACATTCGCGAGCTCGTCTCGGGCATTCTCGAGGACGAGGGGCACCGCACGCGCCTTGCCCGCGACAGCGACGAGGCGCTGCGCGCCATCGAGGAGCGCCGGCCCCAGCTCGTCATTCTCGACATCTGGCTGCAGGGGAGCCGCCTCGACGGCCTCGAGGTGCTCTCCATCATCAAGCGCACCTATCCCGAGCTTCCCGTCGTGATCATATCCGGCCACGGCAACATCGAAACTGCGGTGACCGCCATCAAGCGCGGGGCCTACGACTACATCGAGAAGCCATTCAAGCAGGACCGACTAATCCTCGTGACCTTGCGCGCGCTCGAAGCCTCGCAATTGAAACGCGAGGTCAAGGAGCTGCGCGAGCGCTCGACCGTCTCGGCGGAGATGATCGGCAAATCCGCCGCGATCAATCACCTGCGCGGCTCCCTCGACCGCGTGGCGCCGACCAACAGCCGCATTTTGATCAGAGGCGCGTCCGGCACCGGCAAGGAGCTCGCCGCTCGCGTCATCCATCTGAAGTCCCACCGCGCCGACGGTCCCTTCGTCGTCCTCAATGCGGCCGCCATGGCGCCCGACCGCGTGGAAGAGGAGCTGTTCGGAACCGAGGACCGCTCAGGGGGCCCGCGCAAGGTCGGCGCGCTGGAGGAGGCGCATGGCGGCACGCTCTATATCGACGAGGTGGCCGACATGCCGATCGAGACGCAGGGCAAGGTCCTGCGCGTTCTCGTCGAGCAGAAGTTCCTGCGCCTCGGCGGGGCGCAGAAAGTCGCCGTCGACGTGCGCATCATCTCCTCGACCAGCCGCGATCTCGAGCGCGAGATGAGCGAAGGGAGATTCCGCGAGGATCTCTATCATCGCTTGAACGTGGTGCCGCTGCGCGTGCCGAGCCTCGCCGAGCGGCGCGAGGACATTCCCGATCTCATCCAGTATTTCGTGGCGCAGCTCTCGCAAGCGTCCGGGCTCTCGCCGCGGCGCATCGGCGAGGACGCGACCGCAGTCCTGCAGGCGCACGACTGGCCTGGCAACGTGCGCGAGCTTAGGAACAACATCGAGCGGCTGCTCATCCTGACCGGCGGCGATCCCAATGCGATCATTACCGCCGAAATGCTCCCCGAGGAGATCGGGTCCAACGTGCCGCTCCCGGTGAACGGCGGGGCCGAGCATCTGATGTCGCTGCCGCTGCGCGAGGCGCGCGAGATCTTCGAGCGCGAATACCTGCTCGCGCAGATCAACCGCTTCGGCGGCAACATCTCGCGCACGGCCGAGTTCGTTGGCATGGAGCGCTCGGCGCTCCACCGCAAGCTCAGAGCGCTCGGCGTCTCCTCCGACCAACGCCTCGGCGAAGCCCGCCCCGCGTGAGCCGCGTCGCCTACATCAACGGCCGCTACCTTCCGTACTCCAAAGCGTGCGTCCACGCCGAGGACCGGGGCTTCCAGTTCGCCGACGCCGTCTACGAGGTGTGCGAGGTGTTGGGCGGCCTGCTCGTCGACGAGGGCCGGCATCTCCGCCGGCTCGAGCGCTCGCTCGGCGAGCTCGCGATCGCCATGCCGATGAGCGCTAAGGCGCTGGGCTTGGTCATGCGCGAGACGATTCGGCGCAATCGCGTCCGCGACGGGCTCGTCTACCTCCAGGTGACACGCGGCGCCGCGCCCCGCGACTTTCTCTTCCCAGCCGGAGTTCGGCCGACGCTGGTGTGCCTCGCGCGCTCGATCGATCGGGCGAAGCGAGAGGCCCGCGTTGCCGCCGGCATCGCCGTCAAGACCATGCCCGACATCCGCTGGGGCCGCTCGGACATCAAGACGGTGATGTTGCTGCCGGCCTGCCTTGCCAAGGAGCGCGCGCGGGCGGAAGGGGCCGACGAGGCCTGGTTCGTCGACCGCGACGGGTTCATCACCGAGGGCGCATCGAGCAATGCTTGGATCGTCGACGGCGACGGCGCGCTCGTGACGCGGGCGACCGACGCCGCCATTCTTCCCGGCGTCACGCGCGCTACTCTGATCGATCTCTTGCAGAGGGAGAACTTGAAGCTCGTCGAGCAACCGTTCCGTCTCGCAGACGCCCTCCGCGCGCGCGAGGCCTTCGTCACGTCCGCCTCGGCAACGATCATGCCGGTCGTCAAAATCGACGGACGACCTGTCGGCGACGGCCGTCCCGGGCGATTAACGCAACTCTTGCGCTCAAGATTTCACCAGATTGCTGAATTTTCCCGCCCATGAGTTGATCAAATCTCTGTGCGGACCGACCCAATTGCTCGCGCGGATTATTTTTCCGATGCGGAAACCGGGTAATGTGGCGTAGGGTCGCGAGTTTGTCACAAGACTTGCACTTAGGGTGTGGTACCCGACGGGGTCCACCAAAGTAAGGTCCACAAAGAGGCTGAAGAAAAGAGGCGGAACACCAATGGCCGCAGACCGAGCTCAAAACCTTCAAGACACGTTTCTAAATTACGTCAGGAAAAACAAAACCCCCCTTACGATCTTTCTCGTCAACGGCGTCAAGCTGCAGGGGATAGTCACCTGGTTTGACAATTTTTGTGTGCTCTTGCGCCGCGATGGTCACTCGCAGCTCGTGTATAAGCATGCGATCTCGACTATCATGCCGGGCGCGCCGGTCCATCTCATGGATGCGGACGCTGGCGACGCACAACAGGACTAGCGAACTCCGATCGACGACAGGGTCAAACAGCCGAAGACCCCGCAGCGGTCTGCCGCGTCCGCCGAGACCGCGGGCGGCGAGCGCGCGCTCGTCCTCGTTCCCGTCCTCACCCGCGAGAGCCGGCGCCGCAAAGCCTCGGCCGACGGCGCCGCGCCGCCGCGCCGCCGCGCGCTCCTCCACACGCCGGAGCATCGCCTGCACGAGGCGCGCGGGCTCGCCGAGGCGATCGACCTCGTCATCGCCGATGCGCTGATCGTCCCGGTGCCCGATCCGCGCCCGGCGACTTTGTTCGGCCCCGGCAAGGTCGAGGAGCTCAAGGCGCTGATCGAGGAGCACCAAGCCGTGCTCGTGATCGTCGACCACGCCGTGACGCCGGTCCAGCAGCGCAACCTCGAGCGCGCCTGGAACGTCAAGGTCATCGACCGCACCGGCCTCATCCTCGAGATCTTCGGGCGGCGCGCAAGGACGCGCGAGGGCCGCCTCCAGGTGGAGCTGGCCCATCTCACCTATCAGAAGGGGCGCCTCGTGCGCGCCTGGACCCATCTCGAGCGCCAGCGCGGCGGCCGCGGCTTCCTCGGCGGTCCGGGCGAGGCGCAGATCGAGCTCGACCGGCGCATGCTGGAGGAGCGTATCGACGCCATAAAGCGCGAGCTCGAGCGCGTCGTGCGCACGCGCGAGCTGCACCGCAAGGGCCGCCGCAAGGTTCCCTATCCCGTCGTCGCCATCGTCGGCTACACCAATGCCGGGAAATCGACGCTCTTCAACCGCCTCTCGGGGGCGGGAGTGCTCGCCGTCGATCAGGTGTTCGCGACCCTCGATCCGACCATGCGCGAAGTGGTGCTCAAGAGTGGCCGACGCATCATTCTCTCCGACACGGTCGGCTTCATCTCCGATCTGCCGACCATGCTCGTCGCCGCGTTCCGCGCCACCCTCGAGGAGGTGATCGAGGCCGACCTCATCCTCCATGTGCGCGACATCGCCCATGCCGAGACGGAGGCGCAGGCGCGCGACGTCGAGGAGGTGCTCGCTGGGCTTGGCATCGATACGGTGCCGGCCGAGTGCCACATCCTCGAGGTCTGGAACAAATCCGATCTCCTCTCGCCCGTGACGCGCGCCGAGGCGGCGTCGGCCGCGCGCTTCGATGAGCGCCACCCGATCCTCATCTCGGCCAAGACGGGAGCCGGCCTCGAGGCGCTGCTCGAGGCCATCGACGCCCGGCTCGGCTCCGCCGACGAGATCGTGACGCTCACCATTCCTCCTGGGGAAGGCCGCCTCATGCATTGGCTCTACGAGCACGGCGACATCGTCGCCCGCGCGGAGGACGATCGCGGCCTCGTCACGCTCACCGTGAGAATTGCGTCTGAGAAGAAGGGCCGTCTCCTCCATCAGCTTCAGAAGGCGGGCGTGGCGCAGTCCTGATGCGTCTTCTGTCGTCCCCTCGGATGCGATAGGACTCCTCGCTCCGCGAGAGGCAGAAGGAGGGGTCGGATGGCCACGCCGAAAACGGTCCAGTGCTGCATTGCCGGCGGGGGGCCGGCCGGCCTCATGCTCGGCTACCTGCTCGCCCGCGCCGGCGTTTACGTGGTCGTGCTCGAAAAGCATGCCGACTTCCTGCGCGATTTTCGCGGCGACACCATCCATCCCTCGACGCTCGAGATCATGTACGAGCTCGGTGTGCTCGATCGCTTCTTGAAGCTTCCGCATCAGAAGGTGGAGCGGCTCGCGGGCCAGATCGGCGACACGCCGGTGATGATCGCCGACTTCCGCCATCTCCCCGTGCACGAGAGGTACATTGCGATGATGCCGCAATGGGACTTTCTCAACTTCATGGCCGAGGAGGGGAGGCGCTACCCGGGCTTCCATCTGGACATGAAAACGGAGGCGACCGACCCCATCGAGGAGAACGGCAAGGTCGTCGGCCTCAGGGCGAACGCGCCGGACGGGGTGGCCGACATCCGCGCCGATCTCGTCGTCGCGGCCGACGGGCGTAGCTCGGTCCTGCGCGAGAAGGCGGGCCTCACGGTCGAGGACCTCGGCGCGCCCATGGACGCCTTGTGGTTCAGACTGCCGGTCAAGCCCGGGGACTCGGGGCAAACGATGGGGCGCTTCGGGGCCGGGCATATTCTGGCGATGCTCTTCCGCGGCGACTACTGGCAGTGCGCCTATGTCATTCCGAAGGGCTCGCTCGCAAAGCTTCAGGCGGGCGGGCTCGATGCGTTTCGCGACGCGGTGACGCGCGTCTCGCCCTTCGAGCGCGCGCGCATGGACACGGTCCAGTCCTGGGACGATGTGAAGCTCCTGACCGTGCGCGTCGACCGTCTCGCGCAATGGTACCGGCCGGGCTTTCTCTGCATCGGGGATGCGGCGCACGCCATGTCGCCGATCGGCGGCGTCGGCGTGAACCTCGCCGTGCAGGACGCGGTGGCCGCCGCCAATATCCTGGCGAAGCCTCTTCGCGAGGGCACCGTCAGCATCGGCGATCTCGAGGCCGTGCAGCGCCGGCGCAGCTTCCCGACGAGGGTGACGCAGGCCATACAAGTCGCGGCGCAGAATAACATCATCGGCCCGACGCTGGAGAGCCAGTCTCAGCCCGAGGTGCCGCTCGCGATCCGCCTCATGCAGCGCTTTCCGGTGCTTCAGCGCATCCCGGCCCGCCTGATCGGCCTTGGCGTGCGCCGCGAGCACGTCGCGGAGTTCATCCGCAACGCGAGGGGCTGACATAGAGGGAAGGCAGGCGCATCGGTCCGGACAATTTCGAGTTACTCCCCGCCGCGCTCCTTGGCTTTCGCCTCGTCCCAGAGCGCGTCCATCTCGGCGAGATTTGACTCTTGCGGCGAGCGGCCTTGCTCGGCGAGCCGCGCCTCGATGTGGCGGAAGCGGCGGAGGAACTTCTGGTTCGCAGCCCTGAGCGCGGCCTCGGGATCGATCTTCAAGTGGCGAGCGACGTTGGCGACGACGAACAGCACGTCGCCGAACTCCTCCTCGATCTTGCGGCGCGCCTCTTTGCTCGTGGCGGGCGCCCCCGCGCGGGTCGGCGGGGAGCGCGATCTCCTCGAGCTCGGCGAGCTCCTCCTTGAGCTTTTCGAATACGGGCGCGAGCGAGGGCCAGTCGAAGCCGACCTTGGCCGCTTTGTCCTGCAACTTGACGGCGCGTGTGAGTGCCGGCAGCGCGACGGGCACGTTAGCCAGAAGGCTCTCAGTCCCCTCTCCCCGCCAAGCGGGGAGAGGGTTAGGGTGAGGGGCAGAAACTTGCACTGCGGTCTGCGGCCGCCCCTCACCCCCACCCTCTCCCCCTGTAGAACGGGGAGAGGGGGTCTCTATGCGCCCGGCAACTTTCTCCGCCTTCTCTTCGGCCTTGATGCGCTCCCAGAAACCTCTCACAGCGCCGGCGTCGCGCGCTTCCTCGTCGCCGAACACGTGCGGGTGGCGGCGGATCATCTTCGTCGTCACCGCCTCGACCACGTCGCCGAAGTCGAACGCGCCGGCCTCCTCTCCCATGCGCGCGTGATAGACGACCTGCAGCAGAAGATCGCCGAGCTCGTCCCTGAGGTCGGCGAGGTCGGCGCGCCCAATCGCGTCGGCGACCTCGTAGGCCTCCTCGATCGTGTAGGGCGCGATGGTCGCGAACGTCTGCTCGAGGTCCCACGGGCACCCGGTGCCGGGCGTTCTCAACGCGGCCATGATCTCGATCAGGCGAGAAATGTCTTTCGAGGGCGTCATGCGCCGCACCCTAATGGAGGTGGCAGGAGCGGGCGAGGGGAAAGGCGGCTAGATCGCGATCGTTCCTGATGGAGACGCTTCGCGTCCATCAAGAACGTGAATCGCTATCTGAATTCAGAGTGTAGAGCACGATTCACGCCTGACATGGATCGCGGAAGCGATTCCACGTCAGACGATCGTGCTCTAGGGCAGCGCGGCCGTGAGACGCCGCAACGGCGCGAGCCAGACGAGGGCCAGCGGCACGAGCCATCCCGCCCAGGCGACGCAGGCGTAGACCGGATCGAAGGGCAGATGCCACGAGGTGACGATCGTGGTCGCAACCCGCACCCAGATCGCGCCCGAGGCGACCGCCGCCATGGCGAGCATGAGGCGCGCGTGGTCGTGGACCTTCCTGCGGCGGATCGCGGAAACGCCGGCGGCGATGAGCGCGAGCCAGACCACGCCTTGCGCGAAGAAGCCCGCGCGCGCCATCGCGACCAAGTCGCTCATGACGGCAACCGGGAGCGCAGTAAGCGCGCCTAGGAGGACGGCCACGGCCGCGACGCGCCCGAGAGGTCGATGCCAGGCGCTCTCGCGCCTGAGCCAGATGACGAGCGGGATGAGGAGCAGCGCCGCGCCCGAGGCCAGCATGTGCAACCTGAACACGCCCGGGAGCCGCACATCGACGACGAAGAGATTGTAGGGGAGGGCAAGGCCTCCCGCGCCTTCTCCGACCGCGACGAGTGCGGTCGGTACGGCAAGAGCGATAAGGGGAAGCAAAAGGAGATATTTCGGCACGACGTGCGACACAAATTCGCCCGCGCCCGCTGTTCTCGTCGCAGCCGATTTAGCCACGGAGGTCTCCAGAGGCATCATGACGAGGCTCATCCTCACAGCTCTTTGTGTCGCGGCCGCGGCGTGCCAGGTCCTCGCAACGCCCCTTCACTCCGCCGACATCGCCGGTCGCTGGCAAGGCGACACCTATAGCCTCGGCCGCTCGTGCGACGGCGGGCGATGTAAGATCGCGCTCGACATCACGCGCTGCGGCGCCGGCTGGTGCGGGGTCGAGGTGACCGAGGCGAAGACCTGCGGCGGCCGCGCGCTCTCCCTCGATGGCGGAACGGAGAACGAGGCGAGCGTCCAGTTCACGGGGCGCCTCGAGCTGGCCGCGGGCACCGAGCCCTACGTCGTGCAGGTGTGGCTCGTGTCGGACGCGGATGGAGCAGGGCCTAAGCTCGACATCATCGGCGACACGGGCGGCGAGTTCCGGCTCTTCCGCCGCTCCTTCCCCTTCAACGCAACGCTCGCGCGCACGGACGAGGCGGTCTGCACCTCCGAGAAGCCAGTGTCGTAATTCTCGACCGAGCAGTACCAACGCTAACTTGTCATCCCGGCCGGAGCGGCGGCGCAAAGCGCCGTCGCGGAGAGCCGGTACCCAGGGCCTGCGCAGATGCGTTGGGGCAAGCGGCCCCTGGCTCCCGGCGCTCGGACTTCGTCCTCGGCCGGGATGACAGCTCTGCAAGCGGCAGGTGAAATGGCGGCAGCACGCCCGAGCGGACGGAATTTGACGTTCAGGTGCTGGGCGGCGTCTGCTAGCCTTGCGCTTGAGGGACGGGAGCCCTGCCGCGACGTGATCCTCCTCCGCATCCTCATGAACGGCCTGATCATGGCCGCCGAGATCGCCGCGGTCGTGGCAATCGCGGCGGCGGGCTACGCCGAGCCGTTTCTGTTTGCGGCTGGGACCGCGCTCCTCTCCTTCGCGCTTGGGCTCCATCTCGAGGTGGCCCGACTGCGCTACGAGCTGCCGTTCTACTTTCGCCAAGGCGCCTCGCTGAGGTTCTTCTTCGTGCCAGCGGTGGCCTTCGTGGAAGCGCTCCTCAAGGGAGCGCTCGCAGGCCTCGCCGCGCTCTTTACCTTCTCGGGAACGGATGCCGGCCGGCTCTATTGGGTCGCGGTGCTGTTCGGCCTCGTCATCTACGCAGGAGCCAGCGTGCTGCGCGTTCTCTCGCTGCGACTGGGCGCGCTCCCCCAGCGCTGGGGCTATTTCCGGCTCGCCCCGCCGCTCGGACTGCTGTTCTCGGCTGGCGTCGCCGCCCTCGCAGCCTACGGGATCATCGCGAGCCCGAGCGTCGGCGACATCGGCTGGAAGATCGTGTGGGAGCTGCCGGAGAAGCCAAGCGTCGCGCAGGTGAGCGAGCTCTTCTTTCAGCTGAAGCAGGCCTTCGACGACTTCATCGTGACGCTGCTCTCGACGGCGCTGGAAAAGGATTGGGCGAGGGTCGTCGGCGTCCTGATCAGCGTCAACGTGCTGACGGGCTTTGTCGCGTCGCTCTATGCGGCGCTGATCGCCACCGCCGTCCGCCGCGCGGAGGAGGCGTTGCCTTAGTCGGCGAAGGCCGGAAGCGGACGCTCCGATAGGAGGAAGCCGACCGATCCGGCCTTCGTCGGCGAGATGACGATGACGGGCAGCTGGCGCGCCGCTTCGAATGACGAGCGGTCTACGCGCATTGATCGCATAAGATATATTATGGAAAATAACTATGTATTAACTCATGTTTACAGCTAGTTAAGAGATGACCCCCAGTGGCTCACTTCTCGGCCTTCTCGTAGTTGTCGGCGACGAACCGGTCGAGCAGCTGCACGCCCCAACCCGATCCCCAGCTCGTGTTGATCTCGCTCCTCGGCGCGTCCATCGCCGTCCCCGCGAGATCGATGTGGGCCCAGGGCATGTCCTTCTTGATGAAGCGCTCGATGAACGCCGCCGCCGTGCAGGCCCCCGCCCACTTGCCGCCGATGTTCTTCATGTCGGCGTTCTTGCTCTCGATCATCTTGTCGTAGGCCTTGTCGAGGGGCATGCGCCAGATCTTCTCTCCCGTCGCGCGCGCCGCGGCGAGGAGAGCCTCCGCCAACTTCTCGTCGTTGCGAAAGAGCCCGGCGTACTCCTTGCCGAGCGCTACCATGATGGCGCCCGTCAGCGTCGCGAGATCGATGACGAAGCGCGGCTTGAAGCGCTCCTGCGCGTACCAGAGCACGTCGGCGAGCACGAGGCGCCCTTCGGCGTCGGTGTTCAGGATCTCGACCGTCTGCCCGGACATCGAGGTCACGATATCGCCGGGGCGCGTGGCGCTGCCCGACGGCATGTTCTCGACGAGCCCCAGGAGCCCCACGGCATTCACGGGCGCCTTGCGCTCGGCGAGGGTGGCCATGAGGCCCGCGACGCAGGCGGCCCCGCCCATGTCGCCCTTCATGTCCTCCATGCCGGCCGCCGGCTTCATCGAGATGCCGCCGGTGTCGAACACGACGCCCTTGCCGATGAAGGCGAGCGGTCGCGCGCGCTTCGACTTGGCGCCGTGCCATTGCAGGATGGCGAGCCGCGCCGGGCGCGTGCTGCCGACCGCCACGGCGAGCAGCGTGTTCATCTTGAGGACAGCGATGGCCTCCGCGTCGAGGATCTCCACCTCGACACCGAGGCGCTCGAGCTCCTTCACCCGCTCGGCGAACTCCACCGGCCCCAGCGCGTTCGCCGGCTCGTTGACGAGATCGCGCGCGAGCATCACGCCGTTGGCGAGCGCGCGCTTATCCTCGTAGGCGGCGCGCGCCTTGTCGGGATCGGCCACGTGCACGGTGAGCCGCTCGAGCCCGTCGGAGGCCGGAGCCGGCTGCGTCTCGCTCCCCTCGCCGGCGTCAGGCGGCTTCTTCGTTTGATATTTCTTGAACGCGTAATGGCGGAGCACGGCGCCCAACGCGACGTTGGCCGCGGCCACCTCGGGCTTCACGTCCCCGCCCGTCACGTCGAAGATGAGGCTCGCCGCCGCCGTCTTTCGCGCTGCGATCTGGCCGGCCGCATAGCCGCCGAGCGTCGCCCAGTCGGTGTCGGAAAGGTCGTGCGTCTTGCCGGCGCCGACGAGCAGGAGCCGGTCGACGTCGATCTTGGGCGGAGCGAGGAGCTCGATCGCGCTCTTTGCTTTGCCCTTGAAGGCCGCCGCCTCCGCCGCCTTGAGAATTGCCCCGCCCGTGCGCGCGTTGAGGTTCTGAACGGTGGGCCCGAGGACAAGGTCCTGTCCCGCGAGGGCGACGCAGGTCGCCTCCGGCGCCGAGGACAACGGAGCGAAGGCGATCTCGAGAGTGTCGGTCATAGGGAGTAGGCTCCTCGTGCGTGTGCCCTGCCGGATCGGCCCGTCGGACCGCAAGCCGCGGAACTTTCGGTCCGCAGCGCGCGAGCCCTGCTGGCGCGACGCCGATCAGACGCCACTGGGTAACCGCGGAGGCAAAGGGTTGGTCGTTGCCGGATGGACCTTAGTCGCTCGTCGGCGAAGTGCAAGCCGGACCAAGGCGCACAGGGCTGGGGGCCAGGCGAGCGAGCGCGGCGCCCGGCCGGATCGGAGCGCCCGCCCGTCCCCTGCTAATTCACGCTAGCCCATTGACGACAGTCGAAATTCCGCCACCGTCCGATGGGATGACCTCTCGGGTTGGGGAGCGTTTCCGGGCCGCGACGGGCCTGGCGACCACATCGTTCACGCGAAGCTCAAATCAGGCCGCCCGCAGCGACGATGACGATTTTTGCGCGATACGTTTTCAGGCAGGCCGGGGGAGCCCTTCTCCTCATCCTCATTTCGCTTTCGGGGATCATCTGGATCTCGCTCGCGCTGCGCGAGCTCAACGTCGTGACGAGCCAGGGCCAGAGCACCTGGACCCTCCTCAAGATGACCACGCTCGGCCTGCCGAACTTCATGGCGATCATCGCCCCGTTCGCGCTCCTCATCGCCGTCATGCACACGCTCAACCGCTTGAACAGCGACAGCGAGCTCATCGTGCTCACGGCCTCGGGCTCGACCATGCGCGCCGTCGCTCAGCCCCTGTTGCTGCTGGGCTTTGCCGTGTTCCTGTTCGTATCGTTCGTCAATCACTTGGCGATGCCGTGGAGCCTGCGTCTCCTGCGCGAGATCATCGTCCAGGTCCGCGCCGACCTCCTGACTCAGGTCATCCAGCCGGGACGCTTCTCGAGCCCCGAGCAGGGGCTAACGTTCCATATCCGCGAGCGCACGCTGAACGGGGTCCTCGAGGGCCTCATCATGCACGATGCCCGCGAGCCGAAAGAGGTTCAGACCTACCTCGCCGAGCACGGCATCATCGTCAAGCAGGACGCGAGCGCCTATCTCGTCATGACCGCGGGCCACATCATGCGCCGCTCCAAGGACGGCGGGCCGGCGCAGATCATCGCCTTCGACAAGTACGCCGTCGACCTCAACAGCCTCAACGAAAAGCAGGACGACGAGGCGTCGGACCTCAAGCCCCGCGAGCGCTATTTGGGAGAGCTCATCCATCCGGAGCCCGAGAGCCGCAGCTACCAGCAGTCGCCGAACCGGTTCACGGCCGAGTTGCATGAACGCATCTCGAGCCCCTTCTACCCGATCGTGTTCGTCCTCATCGGGCTTGCCGCGGTCGGACAGGCGCAAAGCACGCGCCAGAACCGCGTCGAGCGCATGGTCGTCGGCGTGGCCGCCGCCGCAGGCCTGCGCATGGCCGGTCTCGCCGTCAATAATCTCGTCGTCATCAACGCGGCAATGGTGCCGATCCTCTACGCCGTTCCCCTCGGCGCCTGCGCGATCACCCTCTTGATCATCGCCAAAGGGGCCCGCATGCGGCGCGGGGGTCCGACACTGAGAGATCGCCTCAGCGATCTTTTCGCCCCGCTCGTCGTTCTCGTCCGCGACCGGATGTGGCCGAGAGGCCTCAAGGTGAGGCCCAGCTGAGCCATGCCCTTCGTCTCCACGCTCTCGCTCTATATCGCCCGCCGGTTCCTAACGGCAATACTTGGGACATTTCTGCTCTGTTCTTTGCTGATCTTCATGATCGACTTCGTGGAGCTGCTGCGCCAGTCGAGCAAATACGGCAGCGCGCCGGCCTGGCTGCTCGGCTGGATGACGCTGTTGAGTCTTCCCGCCTACACCGAGATGCTGCTTCCCTTCGCCGTCCTCGTCGGCGCGATCGCGGCCCTCCTCATGCTCGCGCGCAAGAGCGAGCTCGCCGTGATGCGGGCCGGCGGCATGTCGGTCTGGCAGTTTCTGCGGCCCGGGATTGCGGTCGCCCTTCTCCTCGGCGTCTTCAGCGTCGCCGCCTATAATCCGCTCGCGGCGGCTGCGCGCGATCGCGCCGAGCGCCTCTACAGCGAGGCCTTCGGGCGCGAGTCGAACCTCCTGCAAGACGGGCTCGGCCGGCACCTGGCTGCGCCAGGACGGCCAGGACGGCCAGTCGGTCATCAACGCCGCGTCGGCCTCCAACCGGGGTCTCAGGCTGCGATCGATCACGGCGTTCACTTACGACACGGAGGGGCACTTTTCGGAGCGGATCGACGCGCGCGCGGCCGCAGCTCAAACCGGGCTACTGGGTGATGGAGGATGCCCTCGTCTCCGGGGTCGGCCGGGAGCCCGAGGTGTACAAGACCTACCTGCTCTCGACCTATCTCACGCCCGAGCGTGCGACCGACGCTTTGGGCAGCCTTATTTCGGTCTCATTCTGGGAAATGCCGAACCTCATAGAAGTCGCTGAAAAGGCGAAGCTTTCCTCGGAGCGCTTGCGCATCCAGTACGAGGCGCTGCTGTCGCGTCCGCTGCTGTGCATCGCCATGGTCATTTTGGCCGCCACTGTGTCGTTGCGGTCATTCCGCTCTGGGGGCATCCAGACTATGGTCGTCAGTGGAATGACGGGGGGCTTCAGCTTCTTCTTGCTGGCCGAAGTCTCAAGGCAAATCGGTACCGCAGGTCTCGCTCCGGCGTGGGCGGCTGTGTGGTTCCCGATTGTGCTCGTCATTCTCGTGACGCTGACTGTGCTTTTGTACCAGGAGGACGGCTGAGTGATGCGTGTTGCGCGGAGATTGCCGGCGACATGCAAGACCCTTTGTGCACCGAGCTCGCTCCAATTGGCGCGCGGGCTCGTGTGCCTGTGCTTGTTCGCGATTCTGGCCCTGCTGCAGCTCCTCGCATTCCCGCAACCGGCGGCGGCCCAGGATCCGAGCACGAAGACGAGCGGCGCAGGCGGAAGCACCTCGGCATTCCCGAAGCCCGAGGGCGGCATGTTCGGCCCGACGCCCAAGGTCGACAAGACGCTCCCCCTCTACCTGCAGGGCGATCAGCTCATCTACGACACGCGCGGCAACCGCACGATCGCCCGCGGAAACGTGGAAATTTTCTACAACAACAACATCCTGACCGCCGATGAGGTGATCTACGACCAGGGCGCGAACACGCTCACCGCGGTCGGCAACGTCGAGCTCAAGGAGAGCAACGGCAACATCATCCGCGCCGACCGCTACACGCTCACCGACGACTTCCGCGACGGCTTCGTCCAGTCGCTCTCGATCACGACGCGCGACGACGCGCGCATCGTCGCCGAGCGCGCCGAGCGGCGCGAAGGCAACGTCACCGAGTTCACGAACGCCAAGTACACGCCCTGCAAGAGCGACGGCGGCATGCCTCCGCTCTGGTGCCTGAGCGCCAACAAGATCATCCACGACCAGGCGGCGGCGACGATCAGCTACCAGGATGCCTTCTTCGAGTTGTACGGCCAGCCGATCTTCTACATGCCCTACTTCCAGCACCCCGACCCGTCGGTGAAGCGCAAGAGCGGCTTCCTCGTTCCCTCCTACGGGAACTCAGAGGAGCTCGGCTTCATCACCGAGGTTCCCTACTATTTCGCGCTCTCGCCCTACTACGACTTCACCTTCCACCCCGCTATCTTTCCGAGCAGGGCGTGCTGTGGCAGGGCGACTGGCGCCAGCGGCTCGCCGACGGCGAGTACACCGTGAAGCTTGCCGGCGATCGATCAGGACTGCAATGACCTGCCGAACGGCGGCTGCCTGAACAACGAGGGCCTCGACGGGTGGCGCGGAAGCATCGAGACCAGAGGCGACTTCTCGCTGTCGAGCTGGTGGAAGTACGGCTGGGACGTCATCGCCGAGAGCGACGACTCCTTCCGCCGCTTCTACAAGCTCGACAGCATCTATGTCACCGACCGCGTCAACTACGGTTATCTCACGGGTCTCTCCGACCGCAACTACCTCGGCGCCAAGCTCTACCACTTCGGCGGTCTGCTCGCGCAAGACACGCCAGCAGTCGGAGTCGATGGCCCACCCGATCATCGACCACAACTACATCTTCAGCGATCCGGTGTTCGGGGGAGAGCTCTCCTGGAGCAGCAACCTCTTAAGCTTCTCGCGCAGCGACGTGAACCAAACGCTTCTCGAGCCTCAGGACATGAATCGCGCCATCACCGAGATCAAATGGCGCCGCCGGTTCACCGACGCGCTCGGCATCACCTACACGCCGTTCGGAGCGCTGCGCGGCGACGTCTACCAGTATGACAACGGTCTTGATCCGACCTTCGAGCCTGTAGTCGACAACGTCACCAATCCCGCGGCCTTGATCGAGGACGAGACCCTTGCCCGCGGTCTCGCGACCGGCGGCGTGACGGTCGCCTATCCCTGGGTCGCCAACGGAGGCGGCGCCTCCCATGTCGTCGAGCCGATCGGACAGATCATCGCGCGTCAGGACAGCGTGGATCAGCGCCAATTCCCCGACGAGGACGCCAAGAGCCTGGTCTTCGACGATACGAACCTGTTCGAGACGACCAAGTTCTCGGGCTACGACCGGCTCGAGACGGGGACGCGCGCCAACGTCGGCGTGCAGTACACGTTCCAGGCCTATACCGGCGGCTACGCCCGCGTGCTCGCCGGCCAGAGCTTCCACCTCGCGGGCGACAATGTCTACGCCGACCCGGGCTTCGATCCGGACAGCACGCCCGACGATCCGCTGGCCCTCTACTCTCCGAGGAGCGGGCTCGAGACCGACCAGTCCGACTACGTGCTCGGCGTCTACCTCGCCCCGGTCGACTTCTTCCGCATCCTGGCGCAGAGCCGCTTCGACGAGGAGAGCCTCGATCTCGCAGCGCGAGGACGTGGCCGCCCAGTTGCTCTACGGTCCGTTGCTCCTCCAGTCGGTCTACGCCTTTGCCGCCGCCGATCCCCTGCTCGGCACCACAGAGGACCAGCAGGACGTCACCGGGACCATGGGGCTCAAGCTCACCGACCGCTGGAGCCTCACCGCGTCGATGCGCTACGACATCGACGACGACCTTCCGCCTCGCCGACTCGATCGGCCTCCAGTATCTCGACGAATGCTTCATGCTGAGCGTCACCTACGGCGAGACGTTCATCGAGGATCCCGAGCAAGACATCGATCCAGACCAGGTGGTCATGGTCCGCTTCGAGCTCAAGAACCTCGGCTCCATGAACTACAAGACGAACGTGACCGACTACGTGAATGCCGACGTTCCTCAGACGACGCCGTAGCGGGGCGCTCGGCGCTCCTAAGGCGAGCGCGGAGCGGAGCATGGCAGCGCAACACCAGATCGCGCCGGCGGTGGCGCGTCGCGGATCTCATGATCCGCGGGCACATTGCCATCGCGAGGCCACGGTTGGTGTTGATAAGCCCTGATCGCCTCACTGCGAGGCTAGTGAAAACCCGGCCCCGAAATCGCCGCATTCCGCTAGACCGACATCCCATGGGACGTTCGACCAGGCGCACAGACCACCTTCCTCCTCATGGCCCTCCTGCTCGCTGTTTGGGTCAGCGGCTCCGGCCGCCTCCGCGCCGAGGAGATCACGACGACAATCGTGCCCTCGACCGTGCCGGAAACCACGGAAGCCGCCGCGCCGCCTGCGACCGAGGAGAAGCCCCCCGCCAAGAAGGCCCGACCCGCGAAAGCCGCTACCGCTTCCCCGGAGCCAACTAAGCCCACAGCGCCGGCCACCGACAACGACGGGGCGCCCGCTCGGGGCAAGGCGGCGAGCCAGTCGATCGCCGTGCTCGTCAACGACGAGCCGATCACCGCCTACGAGATAGAGCAGCGTCAACGTTTTATTGGACTCAACGCCAACATCGGCGAAAAGGCCAAGCAGAGTTTTCAAGCTTTGATCAAGAATCCGAACGTCAATGCGCGTCTCAAGCAGATGCTCGACGAGACGATCGCCGCCAACAAAGGGAAGAGCAAGGACGAGGTCATCGCCATCTTCGAGCGGCGCAAGAAGGAATTCGCACAATCGCTCCAGCGCCAAGCCGTCGACAATGCGCGCGCGAGCGTGCTGCCGGGCTTGAAGAAGCAGGCGCTCGAGGAGCTCATCGACGAGCACTTGAAGCTGCAGGAAGCCAAGCGCTTGAGCGTGCTCGCTAGCGACGAGAACGTCAATCAGGTCCTCAACAACATCGCTCAAAAGAATAAGATGACGCTCGAGCAGTTCACTGCCCATATGAAGAGCATGGGTGCCGACATCAACACTATGCGCAGCCGCTTCAGGGCGGAGCTCAGCTGGCGCGACGTCGTGCGCCGCCGGTTCGGTAATCAGATATCGATCACCGACCGCGACGTCGATCGTTTCGTCGCCTCGGCTCCAGCGGGCGGCGGACGATGATGTCGAGCTCCAGCTTCAGCGCATCACGCTCAGCATGCCGGCGAAGATCGATCAGAAGCTCACGGCTCGGCGCTTGGCCGAAGCCGAGGCGATCTATGCCCAGTTCTCGGGCTGCCAGGGCGCTTCCGCGCTCGCGCACCGGCGTTGCCGGCGCCAAATTCGAGGATCTCGGCGCGCGCAAGCCCTCGACCATTGTGGAGCCGACACGCAGCCTCTTGCTCAGCGCCGCCGACGGGACCATGGTGCCGCCGTCGGTGGGCGAGGGCGGCGTCGAGCTGTGGGCGGTGTGCGGGCGCAAGGTGCTCAAGGCGGACGACCAGAAGCGGGAAGTGGCCCAGGCGGAGCTGCGCTCCAAGGAGTTCGAGATCCTGGCGAAGAAGCATCTCAAGGATTTGCGTCAGGACGCGGCCATCGAGTACCGGTGATGGCGCCCTCGTTCGAGCGGCGCGCAAAGCCTCTCGCCCTCACCATGGGCGATCCCGCCGGCATCGGCCTCGAGATTACGGCTCTGGCGTGGCGGGCCCGCTTCGACACCGGCCTGCCCTCCTTCGCGTTTCTCGGCGATCCCGACGCCCTCGCGGAGCGGGCGCGTCTCGTGGGCGTCGACGTCCCCGTCGAGACCGTCTCCACGATGGAGAGCGCGGCAGGCGTCTTCGCCGAGCGGCTCCCCGTCTACCCCATCCGCCTCGCGGTGCCGACGCGGCCCGGATCGCCCGACCCGGCCAACGCGCACGCCGTCATCAGCGCCATCGAGCTCGCCGTCGCGGCGGTCGTCCGCGGCGAGGCGGCGGCCGTCGTCACCAACCCGATTGCGAAGAGCGTGCTGTCACGCGCGGGCTTCATGCATCCTGGGCACACCGAATTCCTGGCCAATCTGGCCGAGGCCCACAACGCCGGCCGGCGCCTTCACGCGGTCATGATGCTCGCTTCCGACGAGCTGCGGGTCGTTCCCTTGACCGTGCACATTCCGCTCGCGGCCGTGCCGAAATCGATCACGCGCACCGCCATCTTCGAGGCCGTCCGCACCACCTGGAGCGCGCTCAAGCACGATTTTGCGATCGACGCTCCGCGCATCGCGGTCGCGGGCCTCAATCCCCACGCTGGGGAGGACGGGCTGCTCGGCTCGGAGGAGCAGGAGATCATCGCGCCGGCAGTGGAGGAGCTGCGCTCCGAGGGGCTTTCCGTCACCGGGCCGCACCCGGCCGACACGCTGTTTCATGCCGCCGCCCGCAAGGGCTACGACGCAGCGCTGTGCATGTATCACGACCAGGCGCTCGTCCCGTTCAAGACCCTCGCCTTCGATAGGGGCGTCAACGTCACGCTCGGCCTCCCTTTCGTGCGCACGTCCCCCGACCACGGCACGGCGTTCGACATCGCGGGCTCCGGCAAGGCCTCGCCCGAGAGCCTGGTCGAAGCACTGAAGCTCGCGGCCGCGATCAGCGCGCGGCGCGCCGCCGCCATCGAAAGGGAGCGGCATGACGGGGGATGAGCCCCACGCTCCAGGAGCGAGCCCGGACGGACTCCCGCCCTTGCGCGAGGTCATCGCCGCCCACGGGCTCAGGGCCAAGAAGAGCCTCGGGCAGAATTTCATCCTCGATCTCAATCTCACGCGGCGCATCGCCCGCCTCGCTGGCTCCCTCGAAGGGCGCACGGTGGTCGAGGTCGGTCCCGGTCCGGGCGGGCTGACGCGCGCCCTTCTTCTCGAGGGCGCGCGCCGCGTCGTCGCCGTCGAGCGCGATGCGCGTTGCCTGCCGGCGCTCGCCGAGATCGGCGCGCGCTATCCGGGCCGCCTCGACGTCCACGAGGGCGATGCCCTCGACGCCGACTGGACGCGGCTTCTCGCGCGCGGGCCGCCAGAAGGCGATCATCGCCGCGAACCTCCCCTACGCGTCGGCGACGCATGCTCCTCATCGCGTGGCTCGAGACCGAGCCGTGGCCGCCGTGGTTCGAGCGCATGGTGCTCATGTTCCAGAAGGAGGTGGCCGAGCGCATCGTCGCCGCGCCCGGCACGAAGGCCTACGGCCGGCTCGCCGTCATCTCGCAGTGGCGCACGACCCCGCGCATTGTCATGACGCTGAAGCCCGAGGCGTTCACGCCGTCACCGAAGGTTGCTTCCGCCGTGGTCGCCTTCGTTCCGCGCGCCGAGCCCAACCCGCCCTGCTCCGTCAAGACGCTGGGCCGCGTGACGGGGGCCGCCTTCGGCCAGAGGCGCAAGATGCTGCGCGTCTCGCTGAAGCAGCTCGTCGCTCGCCCCGAGGAGCTGCTCGCCGCGGCGGGGATCGCGCCGGAGCTGCGCGCCGAGGACGTGCCCGTGCGCGACTTCGCCAAGCTCGCGCTCCTCTTCGAGCGCTCGCCCGCCGGCCGCGTTGCGTAGAGAGGGCGGGCTCAGAGCGAGCTTTGCAGGGTCCGGACGAACGCGGAGAGGCCGAGCAGGCGGTCCCGCTTCAGGCGCTCGGCAGTGAGGATCGCCTTGAGCCCGGCGATGCTCGCCGCGAGATCTGAGTTGACGATCACGTAGTCGTACTCGGCCCAATGGCTGATCTCGTTTGCCGCCTGCGCCATGCGCTTGGCCACGACCTCGTCCGAATCCTGCGCGCGGGTTCTGAGCCGCGCCTCCAGCGCGGCGCCCGACGGCGGCAGGACGAAGACGCGCACGAGATCGCCGGCCATCTTCTCGGCGAGCTGCTGCGTCCCCTGCCAATCGATGTCGAACAGGACGTCGCGGCCTTGCGCCATCGCCTGCTCGACGACGCTGCGCGGCGTCCCGTAGAGATTGCCGAACACGCGCGCCCACTCGAGCAGCTCGCCGTCGCGCTGCATGCGCTCGAACTCGGCCTCGCTGATGAACGTGTAGTCGCGCCCGTCGACCTCGCCCGGCCGCGCCTTTCTCGTCGTCACCGAGACGGAGAGCTTGATCCCGGAGTCGGCTTCGAGCAACGCTTTTGAAAGCGAAGTCTTGCCCGCGCCCGACGGCGAGGAGAGGACGAGCATCAGCCCGCGCCGCTCGATCGTTGGTTCATCCCCCGTCATCGCATCCCGCTCATGGCGCCAACTCACTCGATATTCTGCACCTGCTCGCGCATCTGATCGACGACGACCTTGAGCGCGAGCCCCAGGCGGGCAATTTCCGCGTCGCCAGCCTTCGACGTCAGCGTATTGGCCTCGCGGTTGAACTCCTGAGCAAGAAAATCGAGCTTGCGCCCGATGGCGCCGCCCTCTCTCAGGAGCCCCTGTGCCGAACTCGACGTGGCCGGCAAGCCGCTTCAGCTCTTCCTCCACGTCGGCGCGTGTGGCGATGAGGACAGCCTCCTGATGCAGACGCGCGGGGTCGAGCCCTTGTCCGGTCTCGACAAGGCGAGCGACCTGGTCTCGAAGTCTCGCCTCGATTGCCGCAGGCGTGCGCGCGGGCGAGGCTTCAATCGCCGCGGTGAGGCGCGCGACCTCCTCGATCTGGGTCGCGATCAACGCGGCGAGCCGCCGTCCCTCGTCCTGGCGCGCGACGACGATCCCGTCGAGGGCCAGAATCAGGCTGTCCGCCATCGCCTCGGCCATGCGCCCCACGGTCGCCGGATCGTCCGCCTCTTCGGCGACCTCGAGCACGCCCTTCAGCGCCAGCAGACCCTCGACGCGCAGAGGCTCGGCGCCGAGGCGCTCGCGCAGGCTCTCCGCGACGCGGACGACCTGGTCGAGGGCCGTCGTATTGAGACGGACGGTGGCGGGCGATGCTTCGCGCGAGACGCTGAGCGCCACCGTCACGCTGCCGCGCGTGAGGCGCTTGCCGATCCCCTCGCGCACCTTGGGCTCGAGGGCCTCGTAGCCCGGAGCGAGGCGGATGCGCAGGTCGAGGCCGCGGTTGTTGACGCTCCGAACCTCCCAATGCCAGCTTGCCGTGCCGAGCGCTCCGTCGGCGCGCGCAAAACCTGTCATGCTGTAAATGCTCATGGGCGGGACGTCACGGGGCTTTCAGCGTCACGGATCCGCCTCGGGGACCGGCCTCAGGGCGAGAGAGGGCGCAAATCTACCGACTTAATGCCCTCGAGCCAAGGCGCAGCGTGCCGTCCGTAATGCTGCGCTAGGCGAGCCGCGAGCTAGAGCACGATCGACTGACATGGAAACGCGTGCGCGATCCATGTCGGGCGTGCCCTACATTGTGAATTTAGATAGCTATTCATGTTCTCGATGGACGCGAAGCGTCTCCATCAAGAACGAGCGCGATCTAGCGCTCACTTCTTCGGCTTGCGCACGGGCGGCGGGATTGACGATGCCTGGGCGGCGACCGGCGTCACCCCTGCCTTCGCCGCCGGTTCAGCCGTTGCCCCCGCCGGCGCCTCGGCTGGCGGATTGGGGATTGCGTCGCCATCCTTCTCGCTTGGCGTTCCGGCTTGGTCCTGCTTCGCGCGGATGTCCTTTTCCGCCTTTCGCCAGGTCGCCACCGCCGCGTTGTGCTCCTTCAATGTGTCGGAGAACGTATGGCCGCCAGTGCCATCGGCGACAAAGTAGAGGTCGTCGGTCTCGGCCGGCTTCAGCGCCGCCTCGATGGCGAAGCGGCCCGGGTTGCAGATCGGCCCCGGCGGGAGACCATCGACCTGGTATGTGTTGTAAGGGGTTTTCTGGTCGATATCGGAGCGCGTGATTGGACGCCCGAGCGTCCCCTGTCCGCCAACGACGCCGTAGATGATGGTAGGGTCGGATTGCAGCCGCATGCCCTTTTTCAAGCGATTGGCAAACACCGCGGCGACCCGGTTGCGCTCGTCGGGGCGCCCGGTCTCCTTCTCGACGATCGAGGCGAGGACGAGGGCCTCCTCCTTGGTCTTGATCGGAAGTCCTTCGCGGCGCTGCTCCCAAAGACTCTCGAGGAGCCGCTGTTGCTCGACCTGCATGCGCTGGAGAAGCTCGCCGCGGTCCATGCCTTTCGAGAAGCGGTATGTGTCGGGAAGGAGCGACCCTTCGGGCGGAACTGCCGTCACGGTCCCGGTAAGGCTCGGCTCGGCGCCGATGCGTTCGACGATCTGCTGGCTCGTCAGTCCCTCGGGGATCGCCAGCTTGTAGAGGACGGATTTGCCCTCCGACAGGACGGCGAGCACCTCCGCCATGCTGGCGTTCTTCTTGATTTCGTACTCGCCCGCCTTGAGGTCCAAGCCCTTCTTGGCGCCATACCAGCTCTGCAGGAGATGGCTCGCGACGAACACCCAGCGGCTTTGAATGATCCCTTCGCGCTCGAGGCGCTCGGCGATGGCGATCCGGCCCTCGCCCTTCGGGATCGTCACGACGCGCGAGACCTCGAGCGGGCCGGGGCGCTCGTAGACGTGATAGAGGAAGGCGGCCAGGCCGCCCATGGCGCCCATGAGGATGAGCATCAGAGTGAGCACGCCGCTCACGACCTTGACGGCGCCGGACATGGCCCGCGACGGACGCCGGTCGCGGACGCCGCGCGGGCGCGCCGGTGCGCGACTCGGCTCGAGCGCCTCCGCCGGGCTTCTGGGGCGAAGGCTGTCGCGGGGCGCGAGCGTCGGTAGATCTTCCCTGCGGATGGTGCTCATGGGGTCTCTTCCCATCTGCCGTCGCGGCCTCGCGGACCGTCCCCGCGACCCAAGCTTCCGGCGAGTCGCCCGGCGCGATCCTCGTCCCGGACTTTGGCGGCAATTGTGGCGAAAGGCCGGATCAGGCCACCCGCGCCGGCGATCGCAGGAACTTAGTCCTGTTTCAGGCGACGCGGCGCATCACAAGCGAGGCGTTCGTCCCGCCGAACCCGAACGAATTGGACAACACCGTCCTGATCTCGCGCTTCTTGGCTTTGAGCGGCACGAGATCGATGGCCGTCTCGACCGAAGGACTGACGAGGTTCAACGTCGGAGGCGCGATACCGTCGCGGATCGCGAGCACGGAGAAGATCGCCTCCACGGCGCCCGCCGCGCCGAGGAGATGGCCAATCGCCGATTTCGTCGACGACATGGCAAGCTTGCCGGCGGCGTTGCCGAACAGGCGCTCGACCGCGCCGAGCTCGATCTCGTCGCCCATCGGCGTCGACGTGCCGTGCGCGTTGACGTAGTCGATGTCGCTCGCCTCGATCCCGGCCCGCTTCAGGGCCGCGCGCATGCAGCGGAAGGCGCCGTCGCCGCTCTCGGACGGCGCCGTGATGTGATAGGCGTCCCCCGACAGCCCATAGCCGATGACCTCGGCATAGATCTTTGCGCCGCGCGCCTTCGCGTGTTCGATCTCCTCGAGCACGACGACGCCGGCGCCTTCGCCCATCACGAACCCGTCGCGATCCTTGTCGTAGGGACGCGAGGCCTCTGTCGGCCGGTCGTTGAAGCCGGTCGAGAGCGCGCGGCAGGCCGCAAATCCCGCTAGCGCGATGCGGCAAATCGGGCTCTCGGTGCCGCCCGCGACCATCACTTCCGCGTCGCCCAGCGCGATAAGGCGGGCGGCATCGCCGATCGCGTGCGAGCCGGTCGAGCAGGCGGTGACGACCGCGTGGTTGGGACCCTTGAGATGATGCTTGATCGAGACGTAGCCCGACGCAAGGTTGATGAGGCGGCCTGGAATGAAGAACGGAGAGACCCGGCGCGGGCCCTTCTCCTTGAGCAGGATCGATGTGTCGGCAATGCCCGAGAGGCCGCCGATTCCGGAGCCGATGAGAACGCCCGAGCGCTCCTGCTGCTCGGCGGACTTGGCTTCGTAGCCCGCGTCCTCGAGCGCCTGGTCGGCCGCGGCGACCGCATAAATAATAAAGTCGTCGACCTTGCGCTGCTCCTTGGGCTCCATCCAATCGTCGGGGTTGAACTTGCCGTCCTCCTTTTTCCCGCGCGGGACAAAGCAGGCGATCTGACACGTGATGTCGGAGACGTCGAACTCCTCGACGCGTCGCGCCCCGCTGTTGCCCGCGAGGAGATTGGACCAGGAGGTGTCGACTCCGCACCCCACCGGCGTCACGAGTCCAAGTCCAGTGATGACGACTCGGCGCATGCTTCTCAAGTCCGTGTCTGGGAGACCCTCGAGTGACGTCGTGAAAAGTTCAGGCCTGCGGCGCGATGCCCGGCAAGCTTCGACGTGCGTCCGGCCGCGAACCCGGACCGAGGAGCCGCTCGTTCCCGCACACGCGCGGCGCGGGCGCGGATCACGGGCTCAGGCCGCGCTCGCATTCTTCTCGAGGAATTTTACGGCGTCACCCACCGTCAGGATGTGCTCGGCAGCATCATCGGGGATTTCGCAGCCGAACTCCTCCTCGAAGGCCATCACGAGCTCGACTGTGTCGAGACTGTCGGCACCGAGGTCGTCGATGAAGCTCGCGTTCTCGGTGACCTTGTCGGCCTCGACGCCCAGATGCTCCACGACGATCTTCTTCACGCGCTCTGCGACATCGCTCATCGTCTTCCCTCGCGTCCCAATGTCTCTCTTATCTTCAGTCTAACCTACACCCTCGTGCCCGAAGTTCCTCTGCGGCGTCGCGCACAACCCTTTGAGGGTCCTTGGCTCATGCCGCTTAGAGACGCACGAGACGCCTGGGTCTCGATGGTTAGGGCTTTTCCGCCGCGTTCGCAGCAAAAAAACGAGGCTCGTTAACATATCTCCCAGGAGTTGGCCAGCGTCCGGCCGGACTCTGCTTCCCGGGCCTTCGATCCGGCACAAGCCGGCGGGAAGGCCCTGGCCATCCAAAGCGTTACACCATCGCCATGCCCCCGTTGATGTGGAGCGTCTGGCCCGTCACGTAGCCTGCCTCGACGCTGGCGAGGTAGACGGCACCGGCGGCGATGTCCTCGGGCGTGCCGAAGCGCTGGGCCGGAATGTGCTGAGAGATTTCAGCCACCTGCTTCTCGTTCAAGGCGTCCGTCATGGCCGTCTTGATGAAGCCCGGGGAGATGCAGTTGACGGTGATGCCGCGGTTGGCGACCTCGCGCGCGAGCGACTTCGACATGCCGATCATGCCGGCCTTGGAGGCGGCATAGTTGCCCTGCCCGGGATTGCCGAGGACGCCGGAGATCGAGGAGATGTTGATGATGCGCCCATAGCCTGTCTTCGAGCGCAGCATGTGGCGCGTCGCGGCCCGCATCAGCATGAATGTCGAGGTGAGGTTGACGGCAATCACCTCGTCCCACTGCTCGTCCTTCATCACCATGAAGAGGTTGTCCCTGGTGAGGCCGGCGTTGTTGACGAGAATGTCGAGGCGCCCCAGCTTGGCGACCGTCGCATCGATGAGCTTGCCCACCGCCTGTTTGTCTCCGAGGTCGCACGGCATGATCTCGACCCGGTCGCCGAGCTCGGCCGCAAGCGCCTCGAGCTTGTCGACTTGGCGTCCCGAGACAGCGACCGTGGCGCCCGCCTTGTGGAAGGAGCGCGCGATGCCGGCGCCAATGCCTCCCGTAGTTCCCGTGACGAGAGCGGTCTTTCCGGAAAGCTCAAACATAGATACCTCTCACGTTGCGAGGGCTGGCCATGCCGCCTCGATGTCGGCCGGAGTGCCGAGGCTCGCCGCGTTCAAGCTCTTCTCGATGCGCTTGACGAGTCCGGCCAGCACCTTGCCGGCGCCGATCTCGTAGACGTCGGTGATCCCGTTGGCTGTCATGTACGTGACAGTCTCGCGCCAGCGCACGGTACCCGTCACCTGCTCGACGAGCCGCGCCTTGATCTCCGCGGGATCGCCCACTGGCCTGGCAAGAACGTTGGCGATCAGTGGCACCATGGGCGCGCGCACGTCAACCGCCGCGAGCGCCTCGCGCATGGCCTCGGCCGCGGGCTGCATCAGGCTGCAGTGGAAGGGAGCGGAAACCGGCAGAGCGACGGCGCGACGCACACCGAGCGCCTTCCCCACCTCGGCCACGCGATCGATGGCCGGTTTGGCGCCCGAGAGCACGACCTGGGTCGGCTCGTTGTCGTTGGCGACCTCGCACACCTCGCCCTGCCCTGCCGCCTCCGCGACCTTTCGGCCCACGTCCAGACCGACACCGAGGAGCGCCGTCATCGCCCCCTGCCCGACCGGGACGGCGGCCTGCATTGCCCGCCCCCGCGTCTTCAAGAGGCGGGCCGTGTCGGCGAGGCTCAACGCGCCGGCCGCGGCAAGTGCCGAATACTCGCCGAGCGAATGGCCGGCGACGAAGCGCACCTTGTCCTTGAGCGAGAAGCCCTTCTCGCGCTCGAGCACGGCCATCACCGCCATCGACACCGCCATTAGCGCAGGCTGGGCGTTCTCCGTCAGAGTGAGTGTCTCTTTGGGGCCCTCCCACATGATCTGGGAGAGCTTCTGGGAGAGAGCCGCGTCGACCTCCTCGAACACCTCGCGGGCGGCGGCCGAGGCGGCGGCAAGCTCGCGCCCCATTCCCACCTCTTGGCTGCCCTGTCCGGGAAAAACGAATGCGATGGCCATTGCCGGACTGTATCCAGGTCCCTGCCTCACGAGGAGGCCACGGCGCTAACGGCACGGGACCTTGGAGATTGTCAAGCCCCGGGAGTCACACGCGCTGCGCCGGCCCCGTGGTAGACTGAACGGTGAACTAGTCCTACCGATCGGAGACCGCTCATGGAAGTTCCGAACAAATCCGCGCTCGAGAGAGTGCTCCGCAACCCCGGATTCCGCACCCACGCGCTGGTATTCGCCGCCGTGATGATCCTGCTTGTGGGTCTCGACTGGTGGACAGCCGAGCCCTATTGGGCCCATTGGGTCCTGCTCGGCTGGGGCGCGGGCCTCATCGCTCATGGGTGGCTTGCCATGAGGGGCGGCGGGACAGCCGCCTAGGCGCCAACGTCTGCTTTGATCTTGCTCCCGGCGGAATTTCCCGTATAACGCGCCCGTCACCCGCTCCGGTCGAAGGCTGAACGGGGGCCGCGTCCCTTGAAGAGGGCTGCGGCAGGGGGAGGCCCGCAAGGCTTCGCTCGCTCCCCGGTGTCTTCGCTCTTTGGGTATCCTGTTGGGCCATTCGCGGGCCCATGGGGGCTAGGCGCCGGAGGAGGACCCGCGACGCGCTCGCGGCAATAGCGATTACGAGAAAGGCCTCTCATGCCACTCTACGAGCATGTGTTCCTGGCGCGCCAGGACGTCTCGACGCAACAGGTCGAGGCGCTGACCAAGGAATTCTCCGACGTCATCACAGAAGGCGGCGGCAAGGTCACCAAGGCCGAGTACTGGGGCTTGAAGGGTCTCGCCTTCAAGATGAAGAAGAGCCGCAAGGCGCACTATTCCCTTCTCAACATTGACGCTCCTCCCGCCGCCGTCGCCGAGATGGAGCGCCGGATGGGCATCTCCACCGACATCATTCGCTTTCTCACGGTTCGCGTCGAAGAGCTCGAGACGGAGCCCTCCGTCATGATGCGCAAGTCCGACCGCGACGAGCGCGGAGATCGTCCCGAGCGGGGTGACCGCGGCGGCTTCCGCGGCGGCGACCGCGGCGGGTTCCGGGGCGGTGACCGCGGCGGGTTCCGGGGCGGCGACCGTGGCGGCTTTCGTGGCGACCGCGAGGGCGGCGAGGGCCGCCCCGAGCGCGAGGGCGGCTCGACTTTCCGGGCGCGCCCACCCCGTGAAGGTGGCCCGCCGCGTGAAGGCGGCCCCCCGCGCGAAGCCGGCGGCGAGAGCGCGGGGCGTCCGCCGCGCGCTCCCAGGCCCCCGCGCGATGCGAAACCCGCCACCGGCGGCGGCGAGCAGGAGGGTTGATCGATGTCGGAAATTCAACAGCTCGCGACCCGCCGCCCCTTCCATCGGCGCCGCAAGACCTGCCCCTTCTCCGGTGAGCACGCGCCGAAGATCGACTTCAAGGACGTACGCCTTCTCGGACGCTACATTTCCGAGCGGGGCAAGATCGTGCCGAGCCGCATCACGGCCGTGTCGGCCAAGAAGCAGCGCGAGCTCGCTCGCGCCATCAAGCGCGCGCGCTTTCTCGGATTGCTGCCCTACGTGCTGAAGTAGACATTTAAGATGAGGTTGGAAGGCTGCCGAACGCGGCCTCCCTAACCGCCGGAGTGCGGGACAGCTCGATGACGAAAAGCCCGTTTCTCGTCGGCCTCGGATTGGGGCTCGTCGCCGCCGTCGTCTTTCTCTCCGCGACGACGGGGCCGCTCCTCGTCAGGTTCATTCTCTTCTTTCTGACGCCGCTCCCGATCGTTCTCGCCGGCCTTGGCTGGGAATGGAGGACGGCCGCGCTCGCCGGGTGCACCGGCGCGGCGTTGATCACGCTCATCGCCGGTCCCTACGCGGCGCTCCCTTTCGTCTTCGGCCAGGTGGTCCCGGTCGTGCTCCTCGTCCATCTCGCCGGTCTCAGCCGGACCGTTCCCGGCGGCGCGCCACAAAGCCCGCGCCTCGAGTGGTATCCGCCCGGCCGGATCGTAATCTGGGCGGCGCTACTTGCGGGCGCTCTTGCACTCGCCTCCATTGCGCTCATCGGCGGCGACCTCGAGGAGTTGCGCAAGACACTCGGCGAGTTCCTGGAGAAAACGGTCGAGGAGACGATGCCGAAGGCGCCCGGCGGGCCGGCGCTCGACGAGAGCGATATGAAATCGCTCACCGACATCACGCTCTCTCTGCTTCCCGCGGCGACGGCCATGTCGTGGATGGCGAGCCTGCTCTTCAACCTTTGGCTCGGCGGGCGGGTGACGCTTGCCTCGGGTCAGCTGCGCCGCCCGTGGCCGGATCTGGCCGCGATCGAATATCCGCGCGGCACGAGCTTCATCCTCGCCGGCGCCCTCATTGCGTCGCTGGCCAGCGGCTATCTCGGGCTCGCGGCGAGCGGATTTGCGGGCGCGTTCTTCCTCGCCTACGTGCTCCTCGGGCTCGCCATCATTCACTACACGACGCGCGGCTTCCCCTGGCGCCCGTTCGCGCTCTGGGCCCTCTATGCCGCGCTTCTCTTCGTCAACGTGTGGATCGCCGTCGTCATAGCGGTCCTCGGTCTCTCGGATACGCTTCTGGCGCTGCGCCAGCGCTATCCCCCGCCCAGCCTTCCGCCAACCTGATTTCGAAATCCAAATCCTCCGAAGGAGCATCACATGCAGATCATTTTATTGCAGCGCATCGGCCGGCTCGGCCAGATGGGTGACATCGTCAACGTGAAGGACGGCTTCGCCCGCAATTATCTTCTTCCCCAGAAGAAGGCGTTGAGGGCGACGACGGAGAACCGCGCGAAATTCGAGAGCCAACGCTCGCAGCTCGAGGCGAACAATCTCGAGCTCAAGAAGGAGGCCGAAGCCGTCGCTCAGAAGCTCACCGGCAAGACGTTCGTCGCCATCCGCTCGGCCGGCGATACCGGCCAGCTCTACGGCTCGGTGTCGACCCGCGACATCTCGGACGTGGTGACTGCGGGCGGCTTCACCATCGACCGGCGCCAGGTGGTGATGGACAAGCCGATCAAGACGCTCGGCCTGCACGAGACCAAGATTGCGCTCCACCCCGAGGTCGTCGTGCCGGTGACCCTAAACGTGGCGCGATCGGCGGACGAGGCGGAGAAGCAGGCGCGCGGCGAGGACGTGACCGTCGTCAAGGGCGAGAAACTCGAGATTGCGACCTTCAACCCCGACGAGGTGTTCGAGGAAGGAGCCGCACCAAAGGCCGAGGAGGAGGCCGAGGCGGCAAAGGAGTAAGCCTGAAAAATGGGGCAAAGCGCCGCTGCGCAAAGGGGTTTGGGGCCACTCCTCGGTGGATGGCCGCCGGGGCCCTGCTGCCAATTTTGACCATTGGCAATGGCAAAGCTGGCGCATCTTCGGCATAATTCTTATGTCAACGGAGGATGGAGCACCACGAGGTTCCCGGACGGCGCTGAGGGGGCGGGTCCGGAGCGGACTGTGTCATGTTCAGGCCCCTATCGCTGCTCTTGGACAAAGTCGTCCAGAAAGGTGACCTCACGTTCGTCGACAGCGCCGGCGAACGCCACCGCTTCGGCGATGGATCTGGCCAGCCGGTGCGGGTACGGCTCGCCGACAGGAGGATAGAGCGCGCGCTCGTCCTCGACCCCGAGCTCGCCGCCGGCGAAGCGTATATGGAAGGCCGCCTCACCGTCGAAGCGGGCACCCTCTACGACTTCATCGCGCTCATGATGGCGAACTGGGCGCTCACCCCCTTCCCCGCATGGAGCCGGACGTTCGCGCTCTTCCGGCGCGCGACCCGACTCGCGGCGCAGTTCAACCCGCCCTGGCGCGCGCGCCACAACGCGGCCCGCCACTACGACATCGACCCGCGCATCTACGAGCTCTTCCTCGATCCCGACCGGCAATACTCCTGCGCCTACTTCACGCGCGGGGCGGACCTCGCCCAGGCCCAGCGCGCCAAGAAGCGCCACATCGCGGCCAAGCTCGCTCTCGAGCCCGGCCTGCGCATTCTCGACATCGGCTGCGGGTGGGGCGGGCTGGCGACCTATCTCGCGAAGGTGTCGTCCTCCGATGTGGTCGGGATCACGCTCTCCGAGGAGCAGGTCAAGGTGTCGCGCACGCGCGCCTCCAAGCTCGGCCTCAGCAATTCCGTGCGCTTCCGCCTCGCCGACTACCGCGAGATCGACGGGCATTTCGAGCGCATCGTCTCGGTCGGCATGTTCGAGCACGTGGGGCGGCCTCATTTCCGCACGTTTTTCCGCACGCTTGCCGAGCACCTCACCGACGACGGCGTGGCTCTCATCCACACCATCGGCCGCTCGGACGGCCCGACCGCCACCAATCCGTTCATCGCCAAGTACATCTTCCCCGGCGGCTACATTCCCGCCCTGAGCGAGATCGTCTCCGTCGTCGAGACCTCGGGGCTGATCGCGACCGATATCGAGGTGCTGCGGCTCCACTACGCCGAGACGCTGCGGGCCTGGCGCGTGCGCTTTCGCGAGAATTGGACGCGCGCGGCGGGGATCGCGGGAGAGGAGTTCTGCCGCATGTGGGAGTTCTACCTCGCAGGCTCCGAGGCCGCCTTCCGCCATCAGGGCCTGGTGGTCTATCAAATCCAGCTCACAAAGCGCGTCGACACGCTTCCGCTGACGCGCGACTACATGCTCGAGGCGGAGCGGTGGCTCGGAGTGCGCGAGGGGGGCCCGATCGAGCGCCCGCGCATTGCCGGCGAGTAGCGGCGAGCCCCTGATTCGGACGCAGGGAAGCGAATAAGCGTGCCCTTGTGCGTAACGGGGACGAGCGCCCTTGACTTGGTGCGGCCGGCCTCGCCCGGGGCGCGAATCCGTCTAGCGTCCCGGCCATGGCACAGATCTCGACCCTCCCCGGCGACGCGCGCGGGGGCACCCTAGCGCCCGCCGAGCTCAAGAGCTTTCGCGAAGCCCCCCACAACATCGAGGCCGAGCAGGCGCTTCTCGGGGCGATCCTCGTCAACAACGAGGCGCTCGACCGCGTCTCCTCGTTCCTCGAGCCGCACCATTTCTTCGATCCGCTCCACGGCGAGATCTACGACACCGCCGCGAAGATGATCGGCGCCGGCAAGCAGGCGACGCCCATCACCTTGAAGACCTTCTTCGAGCGCGCCGAGCCGATCGACGCCAACCTCACCGTGCCCCAATACCTCGGCCGCCTGGCCGCCAGCGCGACGACCATCATCAACGCCGAGGACTACGGGCGCACGGTCTACGACCTCTCGATCCGCCGCCAGCTCATCGGCATCGGCGAGGACATGGTCAACGCCGCGTTCGACGCGCCGATCGACTTTCCCCCCGAAACCCAGATCGAGGACGCGGAGACGCGCCTCTACGATCTCGCCGAGCGCGGCAAATACGGCCAGGGCTTCATGGGCTTCAGCACTGCTCTCACGCACGCCATCGAGATGGCCAACAACGCCTACCAGCGCGAGGGCCACCTCTCCGGGCTTGCGACGGGCCTCACCGATCTCGACGCCAAGATGGGCGGACTGCAGCCCTCCGACCTCGTCATCCTCGCCGGGCGACCCTCGATGGGCAAGACGGCGCTCGCGACCAACATTGCCTACAATATCGCCCGCGCCTTCAAATCGGAAAAGCAGCCCGACGGGAGCGACAAAACGCTCGACGGCGCCATCGTCGGTTTCTTCTCGCTCGAGATGTCGGCCGAGCAGCTCGCGACCCGCATTCTCTCCGAGCAGGCCGAGATCGCCTCCGAGAAGATCCGCCGCGGCATGATCGACGAGCGCGAGTTCGGAAAGCTTGTCGCCGTGTCGCAGGAGATGAGCCGCATCCCCCTCTTTATCGACCAGACCGGCGGGCTGTCGGTGGCCCAGCTCGCGGCGCGCGCGAGGAAGCTCAAACGGCAGAAGGGCCTGGGCCTCCTCGTCGTCGACTATCTGCAGCTTCTCGCCGGCAACAAGCGCGCCTCCGAAGGGCGCGTGCAGGAGGTCTCCGAGATCACCACCGGCCTCAAGGCGCTGGCCAAGGAGCTCAATGTGCCGATCATCGCGCTCTCCCAGCTCTCGCGTCAGGTCGAGCAGCGTGACGACAAGCGGCCCCAGCTTTCGGACCTGCGCGAATCGGGGTCGATCGAGCAGGACGCCGATGTTGTCATGTTCGTCTTCAGGGAGGAATATTACGTCGAGCGCAAAAAGCCCTCGGAAACGAATGTCGAAGAGATGCTCAAATGGCAGCAGGAAATGACGTCGGTTCATGGCCGCGCCGAGATCATCATCGGCAAGCAGCGTCACGGGCCCACGGGCACGGTCGGGCTTTCCTTCGAGGCCCAGTTCACGCGCTTCGGCAATCTCGCGCGCGACTACCAGGTTCCCGAGCGCTACGAGTAGCGCTTCTTCCCCGATGATCGACATCCCAGCTCCGGCGGGCGCGACCGGCGTGATAACGATCGACCTCGCGCAGGTCGCCGCGAACTGGCAGGCGCTGGCCCATCTCGTCGCGCCGGCCGAATGCGGCGCGGTCGTCAAGGCCGATGCCTATGGTCTCGGCGCCGAGCGCGTCATCCCGGCGCTCGCAGCCGCGGGCTGCCGCACGTTCTTCATCGCCACGGCGGACGAGGCCGTCGTCGCCCGCCGTCTCGCGCCCACGGCAACAATCGTCGAGCTCGACGGCCTGCTGACCGGGTCTGGCGAAACGCTGCTGGCGTGCGGGACCATTCCAGCCCTCTCCTCGCTCGACGAGGTTTGCGAATGGGCAGCACTCGCCAGAAGGCGATCCGAACGCCTCCCGGCGGCGCTTCATGTCGACTCCGGCCTCAACCGTCTCGGATTGAGCGAGCGACGACGTCGCCGCGCTCGCGGCCGACGGCACGCTGCTCGATGCGCTCGACGTGCGCCTCGTCATGAGCCATCTCGCGTGCGCCGACGATCCCGCCGACTCCAAGAACGACGCGCAGCTCGCGACCTTCGAGCGCTTGCGCAAGCGGTTGCCGTTCGCCCCGGCGAGCCTTGCTGCCTCGGATGGGCTCATGCTGGGACCCCGCTTTCACTTCGACCTCGTCCGGCCGGGCTACGCGCTCTATGGCGGCCAGGCCTTCAAGGGTGGAGCGACGCCGGTCAAGCCTGCGGTCGCGGTCAAGGCCCGCGTCCTTGACGTGCGGGATGTCGCCGCCGGGGAGACAGTCGGCTATTCGGCCAGCTGGCGCGCGAACCGGCCGTCGCGCATTGCGGTCGTGGCGGCGGGATACGCCGACGGCGTCCCGCGCTCGCTCAGCACGCCGGGCGGGCACTCCGGCGGGCGTGTCGGCGTCGGCGGGACGACCGCCCCCATCGTCGGCCGAGTGTCGATGGACCTCATCACCGTCGATGTCACGGACGTCGGCCTAGGGCTGGCGCGCGGGGATTTCGTCGACCTCATCGGCCCCAACCTCACCATCGAGGCTATGGGCGCGGCCGCCGGCACCATCGGCTACGAGGTGCTGACCCGCCTCGGCCGCCGCTTTCACCGCGTGTATGTGTAAATCCCTCCCCCCACGCCACGTGGCGTGGGCAGAGGGTTAATTCAGACACAAGGCTTCGAGACCG
Organism: uncultured Alphaproteobacteria bacterium; assembly: GCA_963740475.1. Taxonomy (GTDB): domain Bacteria; phylum Pseudomonadota; class Alphaproteobacteria; order Rhizobiales; family Hyphomicrobiaceae; genus Hyphomicrobium_C. The sequence goes on from CAVUEM010000043.1 coordinate 190,159, forward strand.
CGAAACCATGGCCAAGGCGCAGAAGTCGAGTTTCGTTTGCCAAAGCTGCGGCGCGGTTGCCCCGCGCTGGTCGGGGAAGTGCGCGGCGTGCGGCGAGTGGAACACCATCGCCGAGGAGACGGATGCCGCCCCGCCCCCGGGCTCGGGGCTCGCGGGCGCAAGGCGGGGACGCGCCGCCGCGCTCGAAGGCCTGTCGCAAGCGGCCACTGAAGCCGTCCGCTTCTCGACCGAGAGCGGCGAGCTCGACCGTGTCACGGGCGGGGGCATCGTGCCGGGGTCGGTGCTGCTGATCGCCGGAGAGCCGGGCATCGGCAAATCGACGCTCCTCCTTCAGCTCGCAGGTGCCCTCGCCCGCGCCGGACGGCGCGCCGTCTACTTCACGGGCGAGGAAGCGGCAGCCCAAGTGCGCGTGCGTGCGGGCCGCCTCGGGCTCGCCGACGCCCCCGTCGCCCTCGCCGCCGAGACCAATCTCGCCAACATCCTGGCTACGCTCTCCGAGGCGAAGCATTGGGACCTTGTCGTCATCGATTCCATCCAGACGCTGTGGTCGGACGCGCTCGAGGCGGCGCCCGGCACCGTGAGCCAGGTCCGGGCCGCGACCCAGGCTCTCGTGCGGTACGCAAAGCAGAACGCGAGCGCCCTTCTCCTCGTCGGACACGTCACCAAGGACGGGCAGATCGCCGGTCCCAAGGTCATCGAGCACATGGTCGACACCGTGCTCTCCTTCGAGGGCGATCGCGGGCTTGCCTTCCGCATCCTGCGGGCGGCCAAGAACCGGTTCGGCGCCACCGACGAGATCGGCGTGTTCGAGATGGCGGGCGACGGGCTCAAGGAGGTCGAGAACCCGTCCGCCCTCTTCCTCGGCGACCGCGACGCCTCGGCGCCGGGCGCCGCCGTATTCGCCGGCATGGAAGGGACGCGGCCGATCCTGGTCGAGATCCAGGCGCTCGTTGCGCCTTCGGGGCTCGGCGTGCCGCGGCGCGCGGTGGTGGGCTGGGACGGGAACCGGCTCGCCATGCTGATCGCGGTGCTGGAAGCTCGCTGCGGCCTGTCATTTGCTCACCATGACGTCTATCTCAACGTGGCCGGCGGCTTGAGGATTGCCGAGCCGGCGGCCGATCTTGCTGCGGCTGCGGCCCTCGTCGCCTCGAGCCTCAACGTGACGCTGCCTGCTAAGCGTCTCTATTTTGGCGAGATTTCGCTTTCGGGCGCGGTCCGCGCCTGCCCCTACATGGCCCTTCGCCTCAAAGAGGCGAAAAAGCTCGGCTTCGATCAGGCAGTCATCCCCGCTGCGGGAGAGATCGGCAGCGAGGGCGGACGGCTCGCGCTCACCCGCATCAGCCATCTCAAGGAGCTTGCGGACGGACTTCGGCCATGCGACTGAACCGTTGGGGAAGTTTCTAGACCAATGAACCGCCTGCCAACGGAGGAGCCTCGACCATGATCGGGCCGCTCACCTATCTCGATGCAGCGCTCATCGCGGTCGCCTTCATCTCGGGCCTGCTCGCCATGTACCGGGGGCTCACCCGCGAGCTGATGTCGATACTCTCTTGGATCGTCGCCGCGGGAGCAACCCTCTACTTCGTCCTTAACTACAAGAAGGTGGCCGAGGATATGGCCCAGCAGATGGGGACCCAGGTCGCCATCGCGCAGATTGCCATCGGCGCCGTGATCTTCCTCATCGTCCTCATCGTCGTGCACCTCATCACGGCACGCATCTCGGACGCCATTCTCGACAGCCGGGTTGGCATGATCGACCGCATTCTGGGCTTCGCCTTCGGCGTCGTGCGCGGCTTCCTCCTGATCGTCATTCCCTACATGTTCTACGAATCGTTCATCCCCGAGCAGAAGGACCACCTCGCCTGGGTCCGCGACGCCAAATCGCTGCCCTACATCAAGAGCGCAGGGGATTCGATTCGCGCGACGCTGGAAACGCACCTCCCGTCAACGGCGCTGGGCGGCGCGACGGCTCCGGCAGCGAGCGAAGCGCCCGCCACCGGCGAGGCGCCGCCCCCCGCGGATGCGCCCCCGGCGCAATGACCTGTCGATTGCTTGAGCGTGGTGCTCAGAAAACCTTTAACAGACGCTGAATTATCATATATCTGTCACGCGGCTCGCGGCCGGCGTCTCCTCCCTCAAGACGCGTGGCCCGCGACGCTTTGCGAGTTGTGATCGGGCGGCGGTTGCTTTGAGCGGGAGGCACCCATGGCGCGCGAGACGAAGGGCGACGTGAAGCACCGGGATTTCGGGCTTTCGCGACTAGGCGACGACAGGCTCCGTGAGGAATGCGGAGTCTTCGGTGTCTTTGGGCACCCCGATGCCGCGGCGATTACGGCGCTCGGGCTGCACGCGCTCCAACACCGGGGCCAGGAGGCGGCCGGCATCGTCACCTACGACGGCAAGCAGTTCCACTCCGAGCGCCGCCTCGGGCTCGTCGGCGACAACTTCAACGATGCGGGCGTCATCCGCCGGCTCGCAGGCGCGATCGCCGTCGGTCACAACCGCTACTCGACGACCGGAGAGCCCGCCCTCAAGAACGTCCAGCCTCTATATGCCGACATCGATTCCGGCGGCTTCGCCGTCGGCCACAACGGAAACCTCACGAATGCGCTTACGCTCCGCCAGGAGCTCATCTCGTCGGGCGCCATCTTTCCGTCGACCTCCGACACCGAGGTCATCCTCCACCTCCTCTCGCGCTCGAAGAAGCGGCGCGTGATTGAGCGCTTCGTCGAGGCGCTGCGCCAGATCGAGGGCGCCTGGTCTCTCGTCTGCGTAACCAACGACATGCTGATCGGCGCCCGCGACCCGATCGGCATCCGCCCCCTCGTCATCGGCCGGCTCGGCAGCGCCTATGTGCTGACGTCGGAGACCTGCGCTCTCGACATCGTCGGCGCCGAGTTCCTGCGCGAAGTGGAGAATGGAGAGGTCGTCGTCATCACGGAAGCCGGACTCGAGAGCCATCGCCCGTTCCCGCGCCGCCCCGCACGCCCCTGCATCTTCGAGTACATCTACTTCGCGCGCCCCGACAGCATCATCGGCGGCCGCTCGGTCTACGATATTCGCAAGCAGATGGGCGTCGAGCTCGCGCGCGAGGCGCCGGCCTACGCCGACGTGATCGTGCCCATTCCCGACTCGGGTGTCCCCGCCGCCATCGGCTATGCGCGCCAATCGGGCCTGCCGTTCGAGCTCGGCATCATTCGCAACCACTACGTCGGGCGTACGTTCATCGAGCCCGAGCAGCGAATTCGCCAGCTCGGCGTCAAGCTCAAGCACTCGGCGAATGCCGGCGTCATCCGCGGCAAGAAGATCGTGCTGATCGACGACAGCGTGGTGCGCGGCACCACGTCCAAGAAGATCGTGCAGCTCATGTACGACGCGGGAGCCCGCGAGGTGCACTTGAGAGTCTCCTCGCCCCCCATCACGCACTCGGACTATTACGGCATCGACACGCCGCACAAGGTCGACCTCCTCGCCGCCAATCTCGACCTTGAGGGCATGCGCGAGTTCATGGGCGCTGACAGCCTCGCCTTCCTGTCGGTCGACGGCATCTACCGCGCCGTCGGCTTCGACGCCCGCGATGCCAGAAGCCCGCAGTTCACCGACCATTGCTTCACCGGCGAGTACCCGACCAATCTCACCGACCAGAACGGGCAGGCCGGCGCCCGCCAGCTCTCCCTCCTGGCCGAGGTCGGCTGAGGCCAGCCGCGGTCGGACCTTTCCCGCGTTGTAGAGGCGTTTTGGCTTAGTCCGTTCGGAAACCAAGGCCCGAGCCGGGGGGTTGCGCCAGCAAGCCCGGAAGCGCTAGGTGGAACGCCGCGCGTTATCGTGCTGCCAACTTTGAGAAGGCCTCCCCATGCCCCGTGAGACGCGCTTGACGGGCCGCCTCGCCCTCGTCACCGGAGCCTCGCGCGGCTTGGGGCGTGCAACCGCGCTCGAGCTGGCCCGCGAGGGGGCCCATGTCATCATCAGCGCGCGCACCAACGGCGCGCTCGAGGAGGTCGACGACGAGATCCGGGCGCTCGGCGGCAAGGCCACCATTCTGCGCCTCGACTTGAGGCAAGGCGACCGCATCGATCAGCTCGGCCCCACCATCTATCAGCGCTGGGGCAAGCTCGACATCCTGGTGGCGGCGGCGGGCGTCCTCGGGCCCCTCTCGCCGCTGACGCACGTCACGGCGGACGCTTGGGGCATGACCATCGACGTGAACCTCAACGCCAACTGGCGCCTGATCCGCACGCTCGATCCTTTGCTGAAATTGTCGGACGCCGGGCGCGCGATCTTCGTGACGTCGGGCGCGGCCACCGGGGACAAGGCCTATTGGGGGCCGTACACGGCGTCGAAAGCGGGGCTCGAGGCGCTGGCCCGGACCTACGCGGCAGAAACCGAGACGACGGGCCTGCGCGTCTCGATCGTCAATCCGGGTCCCATGCGCACGCAGATGCGCGCCAGGGCTTTTCCGGGCGAGGACCCCAAGACCCTGCCTCCCCCCGAGGACGTGGCACGGATGCTGGTCGAGCTGGCGCTCCCCTCGTCCGCAGCCAACGGCGAGGTGGTGAGCTTTCGCGACTGGGCGCAGACCCAGCGCCAGGTCGCCAGCAGCAGCGACGCGTGATTCTAGCTAGGATGCGGCGTCCGCATCTTCTCGGCGTCATCCCCGCGAGGGCTCCGCCCAAGCTTGCCAGATTTTCTCAAATTTTGATTTGGACGGATGGCCGCCATCATGCCGCAGGCATGTCTGCGACATGCCGCGGGCATGACGAAGAGCATGGGAGCAGCGAGTTGGACAGTTGTTGATCTCACTGGGAGATCAGAGCTCGATGACCATGCCGTCGTAGGCGGGCTCCACATGGCTCGGGAGTTCGCGCTTCAAGGTCTCGTAGTCGAGCTCCGCCGTCATGTGCGTGAGGATCGCGCGTTTGGGGCCAAGCCGCTCGATCCACTCGAGGGCCTGGCTGGCGCTGAAATGACTCGGATGCGGCGTGGGGCGCAGCGCGTCGACGATCCACAAGTCTAGTCCTTCGAGAAGGGGAACGGAGGAGGCCGGCACCCCGCTCAGGTCCGGCGAGTAAGCGATCCCGCCGAAGCGAAACCCGAGGGATGTGATTTCCCCGTGCTCCTGCGCAATGGGGAGAGCCTCGATGGGGCCGCCGCCGCCCTCGAGGGTGACCGGCGTCCCCGGAGTCAAATCCCGTGCAGCCAAGAAGGGCGGGTAGGCGGAACCTGCCGGCGACTCGAAGCAATAAGCGAAGCGCGATACGATGCTCGCGCGTCCGGGCACGTCGAAATAGCAATCTAGGGGCCGCTTCATGGCGTAGGCGACCATTCTCAGGTCGTCGATGCCGTGCGTGTGGTCGGCGTGGTCGTGGGTATAGAGGACGGCGTCAAGGGCGTCGGCGCGCACCGAGAGGAGCTGCTCGCGCAGGTCCGGCGACGTGTCGACGAGGAGCGATGTGCGCCCGCCTTTCGCGATGCGCTCGACGAGGATCGAGCAGCGGCGCCGTCGGTTCCTCGGGTTCGCAGGATCGCACTTGCCCCAAAGGCTCCCGATCCTCGGCACGCCGCCCGAGGAGCCGCAGCCGAGGATCGTGACGCGAAGGCTCATGCGGCCGCGGGATCCTTCGAGCCGGAGTCTCGGGACAATACCGGTCGCCGAGCCTTGGGAAAGAGCCGGAAAAAATTGTCCGTGGTGGCGCGGGCGAGGTCCGCGGGCGAAATCCCCCGCGTCTTGGCGAGCGACGCCGCCGTGTGGGCGACGTAGGCGGGTTCGTTCGTCTTGCCGCGAAAGGGATCGGGCGCGAGGAAGGGAGCGTCCGTCTCGACGAGGAGCCGGTCGAGCGGCACCTCGGCCGCGATCGCACGCAGCGCGTCCGACTTCTTGAACGTGACCACGCCTGTAAACGACACGTAAAGCCCGAGGTCGACCGCGCCGAGCGCAAGCTCGCGCCCGCCCGTGTAGCAATGAAGCAGAGCGGGGAACGCGCCCTTCGCGTGCTCGTCCTCGAGGATAGCGAGCGTGTCGGCGTCGGCGTCGCGCGTGTGGATCTCGAGCGGGAGCCCGGTCTCGCGGGCGGCGGCGATGTGACGGCGGAAGCCTTCGGCCTGCGCCTCGGGCGTCGAGTGGCGGTAGTGATAGTCGAGGCCCGCTTCGCCGATCGCCACCACTTTCGGGTGCCGCGACAGGCGCACGATCTCCTCGACGGGAATGTCGCGCTCCTCGTCCGCGTTGTGGGGATGGGTCCCGACCGAGCACCAGACATCGTCGTACTTTTCGGCGATGGCGCGAATTACGTCGAAGCGGCGGGTGCGCGTCGAGATCGTGACCATCGTCCCGACCCCGGCCGCGTGCGCACGCGCGATCACGCCGTCGAGATCGCCGATGAGCTCGGGAAAGTCCAGGTGGCAGTGGTGGTCGACGAGCATCAGAGTTTTTCGTTCGGGGGCGACGCCCAGAGCAATAAACTCTTCGCGGCTCGAGGGCGAGAGGCAAGATCGCGCGCCGCCTGCCGCAGGACTTGCTCGAGCGCATCAAGGTTGCCGCCAACAAGCGAGACGTTCCCTACCAGTCGCTGATCAAGGTCTGGCTCGCGGAAAAGGTCGACGCTGAGTGATCGCATTGCGCGCGCCATCCCGCAATCACGCGTCACCGCAGCTCCTATTTGACCTTGTCCTGCATTAAATGGGCCTCCTCCGGCTCGACGTAGCGCGCGAACACGCCTGTCGGCGCCGGCAATGCCGTGCCGGGCTTCAGTCTGCCCTCCTCGCCGAGACTGGAAAAGGCACGCCCATCCGCTCCCTGTCCGAGCTGATCGAGGAGCTTGCCGCAGCTCTCGGGCATCACGGGAGCGGCGAGGATCGCGAACTGGCGCACGGCCTCCCCAGTCACGTAGAGGATCGTCTCCATGCGCTTGGGGTCGGTCTTCTTCTTCGCCCACGGCTCCTCGGCGGCAAAGTAGCGGTTGGCGTCGGCCACCGTCGCCCACACCGCGTCGAGGTATTTCGTGATCGCCTGCCGGTCCATGCACTCTCGCGCTTGTGCGTGAAGCGCGTCGACCGCCGCGAGAAGGGCCTTGTCGGCCTCGCTGAAAGAGCCCGGCTCGGGAACCTTGCCGTCGCAGTTCTTGGCGATCATCGCGAGCGAGCGCTGCGCGAGATTGCCGAGGTTGTTGGCGAGATCCGCATTGATGCGGTTCACGATCGCCTCGTGCGAGTAGTTGCCGTCCTGCCCGAACATGACCTCGCGCAGAAAAAAATAGCGCACCGGATCGCGGCCGTAGCCGCGGACGAGATCAAACGGGTCGACGACGTTGCCGACCGACTTCGACATCTTCTCGCCGCGGTTCAGCACGAAGCCGTGCGAGAAGATGCGCTTGGGCGGCGCGAGCCCCGCCGACATGAGGAACGCTGGCCAGTAGACGGCGTGAAAGCGCACGATGTCCTTGCCGATGACGTGGACATCGGCCGGCCAGTAGCGCCAGCGCGGGCTTTTCTCGTCGGGGAAGCCGAGCGCGGTAATGTAGTTCGTCAGCGCATCGACCCACACGTACATCACGTGCGACGGCGCGCCGGGGACGGGGATTCCCCAATCCAGCGTCGTGCGCGAGATCGAGAGGTCCTCGAGCCCCATCTTCACGAAGCTCACGACCTCGTTTCGCCGCTCGGGCGGCAGAATGAAATCGGGGTTCTTCTCGTAGAACGCGAGAAGCCGATCCTGATAGGCCGAGAGGCGGAAGAAATAGGTCTCCTCCTCCGTCCAGTCGACGGGCGTGCCCTGCGGGCCGACGCGCACGCCGTCCGCGCCGACGCTCGTCTCGCTCTCGTTGTAGAAAGCCTCGTCGCGCACCGAGTACCAGCCCGTGTACTTCTTGAGAAAGATGTCGCCCGCCTTCTCCATGCGCCGCCAGATTTCCTCGCAAGCCCGGTAATGGCGCGGCTCGGTCGTGCGGATGAAGTCGTCGTTCGAAAGGCCCAACGCCTCCGCCATGGCGAGAAAGCGCGCGGAGTTCCGGTCGGCAAGCGCGCGCGGGGCGAGCCCTTCCTTGACCGCCGTCTGCTTCATCTTGAGGCCGTGCTCGTCGGTGCCGGTGAGAAAGTAGACGTCGCGGCCGTCGGCGCGCTCGAAGCGGGCGATCACGTCGGTCGCAATCGCCTCGTAGGCATGCCCGATGTGGGGCACGCCGTTGGGATAGGAGATCGCGGTCGTGATGTAGAAGCGCTTCCTCTCGGCCATCGCTTTGCCCGTCGGTCGAAGGCTCAGCCCTTCGGCAAGCGCGACGCGGCCGACGCAAGCCTGGAGAACACTTCGAGAATCAATGCCTTGCGATCAAGGTTGAGCGCCTGGACGGCGGCCTTGTCGGCGGCCACTCTTTCCCATAGCTCGGCCCAGGTGGCAAGGCGATCCTCGCCGATGAGGCTCTCCGCCAGCTCCCGCTCCTCCGCACTCGCCCGCGCGCCGCTCTTCGCGCCAAGCACACGCGCCTCGATGAGCCGCGACAGAAGATCCATAACGAGCTCGAAGAAAAGCTCGTAGCGCTGCTCGGCCGCCGGGCTCGCGAGCTCATCGGCCAGGGCGTGAATGCGCCCCCAATCGGGATCGGGCAGGCTCGAGAGAAGACCGAACACTCGCTCGTAGAGCTCGATGCCGCGCCCCCCATGAAGCGAGAGCGCACGCCGGACGCTGCCCGCCGACAGGCGCTCGAGCGCCGTCCACTCCCGCGGCGACGGCGCGGACGCCGCGATCTCCTCGCCCGCCGCGACAAGCGCTTGTGTTGCCGCCTTGCGCAGGTCCTCGGTCCCGAGCGGCGCAAGTGCGAGCGTACGGCAGCGCGAGCGGATGGTCGGCAACAGGCGGCCCTCGGCTCCCGAGACAAGCAGAAATACCGTGCGCGACGGGGGCTCCTCGAGCGACTTCAGAAGCGCGTTGGCCGCGCTGATGTTGAGCTCGTCGGCGCGGTCGACGATGACGGCGCGCCACTCCTCTGCCCCAACCGTGTGCCCGAGAAAGCCTTTGAGCCGGCGCACCTCCTCGACCGGGATCGCCGCCGGAAAGCGCTTCGCTTTCACGTCGTAGCCACGGCGGATGACGAGCAGGCCCGGATGGGAGAGCGCCCGCACCTGGCGCGCCGCAATCCCCTCGGGCGCGACGTCCAGGGCTCCTTCGCCGCCGATGCGCTCCTCGTCCCGGGCCAGCGCGTAGCGCGCGAAGCGGTAGGCGAGCGTCGCCTTGCCGACACCCTCGGGACCCGCAAGTAGCCATGCGTGGTGCATGCGCCCACCGGCCAGCGCCTCGGCCAAGGTCAACTCGGCGGCCGCGTGACCGAAGAGGCGCACCGTCTCGCGCGGGTGCGGAAAGCCATCGAGCCGGTCGAGCTCCGGAATATCCTCGATCTCCTGGAGGGCGGGGGCGCGCGCCATTGGGTCAACGCCCCTCGCCGAGGAGACGAACCGACACGGCCGTCCAGATGGCCGCCGCCGTTTCCTCGACGCCCTTCTGACCGTCGATGACGGCGCACCGCTCGGGCTCGGCGGCGGCGATCTCGAGAAACCCCTCCCTGAGCTTCTTGTGGAACTCGAGATCGCGCGACTCGTAGCGGTCGGCGAGCAGCGAGCGGGCCTCCTTGTCGGTGCCGCGGGGCTCGCTCCGGCGTACCGCGGCGCGCGCCAGCCCGGTCTCGACGGGCACGTCGATGATGAGCGTGATGTCGGGGCGGGTCGAGCCCACCACGAAGCTCTCGAGCGCCTTGAACGCCTCGGTGGAGAGGGTGCCGGCGTGAACCTGATAGACGCGCGTCGAATCCGAGAACCGGTCGGAGAGAACCCAGGCTCCGCGTGCGAGCGCGGGCCGGATCGTCTTCTCGAGGTGATCGGCGCGCGCCGCGTAAAAGAGAAGGGCCTCCGACAGCGCCGAGTGGGGCTCCACGTCGGGGCTCAAAAGAATGGACCTCAGCCGCTCGGCGAACGCCGACCCGCCCGGCTCGCGCGTCTCCACGCTCGATATTCCCCGTGCGGCGAGGCGCTCGGCGAGCAGCTTGACCTGCGTCGACTTGCCGGAGCCCTCGCCGCCTTCGAAGGTGATGAATTTGCCCGCCATGGGTCCGCAGCATCCAAGCAGGGGCGGGCCTTGAGCCCGCCCCGCCTCGCTCGAAAGGACGCGAGACTAGGCCCTTGCTCTCAATCTGGATAGTCCATTGACGCGAGGGACTTGGATCATCGAGATCGCGTACAAGGGCCTAGAGCCCCACCTTGCGCAGCGCCAGATATAAGAGGGAATCGATGCCTTTGCGCATGAAGCTTCCGGGCTCCACGTCCTCGGCCGCATAGAGAGGCGCCTGGCTCACAGCGTTGGAGGATGTCGTGACGCGCAGCATCGCCACCTGGTCCCCTTTCTTGATCGGCGGCTTCAGGGGCCCCTGATAGACGATCTCACCCCTGAGCTTCTGGTTGGCCGGGAACTTGGGAAGGATAATCGAAAGATCGCCTTTCCCCGTTAGTGGCACGTACATCGACTGCCCGCCCCAGACGCGCGCGTGACCGATCTCGGCGCCCGCGTCAAACAGCTTGACCTCGGAGAAGCTGCGGAACCCCCACTCGAGAAGCCGGCGCGCCTCCTCCTTGCGCTCCTTCTCGTCCTCGAGACCCATGACCACGCCGATGAGGCGGCGCCCGCCGTTCACCGCCGAGAGGACAATGCCGTATCCCGCGAGCTTGGTGTGCCCCGTCTTCAGCCCGTCGACGCCGAGCTCGGGCCCGAGCAGGGGGTTGCGGTTGTAGAATTTGTGCTTGCGGTAGGCGAACTCCTTCTCGGCAAAGATCGGATAGTACTCGGGATAGTCCTTGATGAGATGCTGGGCGAGAAGCGCAAGCTCGCGGGCCGTCATCAAGTGCTCGGGATCGTCGAGACCCGAGGAGTTGCGGAATGTCGACCTCTTGAGGCCGAGGCGGCGCGCCTCGTCCTCCATCTGCTGGGCAAAGGCGAGCGACGTGCCGGCCAGGCCCTCGGCCACCGTGATGCAGGCGTCGTTGCCCGACTGGATAATGATGCCGCGCATGAGGTCGGAGATCGGCGTCTTGTTGTTGATCGGAATGAACATCGCCGACGTGCCGGACGGCGCGCCGCCCGTGCGCCAGGCGTACTCGCTGGTCGTAAACTCGTCCGCGAGCTTGACCTTGCCGTCCTTCAACGCGCGGAAGAGCACGGCCAGCGTCATGAGCTTGCTCATGCTCGCTGGCGGCACGAGATCGTCGGCAGCCTTCTGAAACAGCACCGATCCCGTCTCGGCCTCGATCAGGATCGCATTCTTGGCTTTGGTGACGAACTCGCCCGAGCTCTGCGCGAGCGCCTGAGTGACGATCAGCGCGAAGAGAAGAATTCCCCCGCCGACGCCTCGCGTCCAGCGTCTCGAGGTTGAACCCGCGCCCGCCGCGTGCCGCATCAAGATTCCCAATGGTCATCTGATTGGATCGCGTAAACTATCAGACGCCGCGGGCCGCGCTGTCAACGTCCGGGCGTGCCCGGAGAGATTTCTCAAAGTTGCTTCTACTCCTGCGGTCGTTACCGCGCGGCGATCCCGGCCCTATAGCGGGTGGGCGACCATGCGTCCCCGCTGTAAGCGCCAGAATAAGCCGGCGCGAACGGTCCCGAGGCGCCAAGGCCGCTGGAATAAGCGCGCCCGTCCGCCGAAGCATACGCGGGGCCCGGCAGAGAGCCGACCGCCATTACGGGCTCGACATAAGCGCGCGGCGGCTGGATGCGCGGGGCGACCGGCGCCGCAGAGGCGACCGGCTGCCCGCTGCGCCACGTGCGGCTGGCCAGGAACTGGCGCTCGCGCCAATCGTTGCCGTCGAGCGGCGCCGGCCCCGCATAGCGCACGCGCACGCGCCCCGTCCCGCCCCGCTCGACCCCGAGCAAACGGGCGGACGCCTGCGACAGGTCGATGACGCGATTGGCAACGTAGGGTCCCCGATCGTTGATCCTGACGAGGATCGTGCGCCCGTTGCTCGGGTTCGTCACGTAGGCGTAGGACGGCATCGGGAGCGTTGGGTGCGCGGCGGTCAACGCGCGCATGTCGTAGATCTCGCCGTTGGACGTGCGCCGCCCGTGGAAGTCGGCGCCGTACCAGGACGCGATGCCGATGCGGTCGTAGCCGGGCTGCTCGCGCGGCACGAACCACTGGCCCGCTACCTGATACGGACTGCCGATCTTGTATTGTCCGCCGCCCTTGGGGATCGGCGCATCGGAGGAGACAACGCGCCGGCTGGCCTGGCCCCATTTCGACTCGGGGAAGAGCGAGGTCGTCGGCGCGGATGAGCCCCCGCCCGTCGCGCAGCCTCCGAGACCGAGAATGAGGAGAAGCCCGAAGGCCCGCGCGGCGCCGGGACGCCAAGGGCCTGCATCGACGCCACTTCGCGCGCCGGCCAATGCAGCCGGGCCGCGCCCGCTCCAGGAACTCGACATTACGCCATCCCTTTGGCTCCACTTTGTGGGAGCCTTGCCTGCCTAGATGCTCGCGCCCGCCCCTCTTTTGGGGGCGTTTGGACGTCGAACCCGGCGAGCATGGCAGATGCGGCTTATTTTTTCGTAAAGCGGCCCCGAGACGGCCGGCCTCGCCGAAGGGGTCCGCCTTGAGGCGAGGAGCAGGCCCGTGTACCGTCCGGCGCGCTCGCGGGCGAGAGCGTCGCGGGGGCCGGCGGGAAGGGTGGCAGAGTGGTCTAATGCATCCGCCTTGAAAGCGGACGTGCCCGTAAGGGCACCGGGGGTTCGAATCCCTCCCCTTCCGCCATGATTAACATCTAACCGTTTGTATTATAAGCAAATTTTCAGGAGCGCCCCTGCTTCGCCCTAGTCTGTACCCTAACGCCGACGTGGGTTGTTGATCAGATGTTCCGCAATTGAACGTAGCTTTCCTCCCTATTCCGCCTTTGTCCGAAATTATCTAGGCGTTCAGGGAAGCGAGATCCCGACGCTGCTCGGCGAGCAGGACTCAGCAGGTTCTCGCCAATATTCATCCCCTCTGATGGGGGTGCACGCTCACCCCCATTCGCGGGCGATGGCGATCGCTCGCGAAAATCTTGTCCGCAAGGACCGAATGCGCGGAGACCGCGGGCCGGGGTCAAGTCTCGTGGCGCTGCCGGTCTCACGCGCAGGGGGTGACTTTCCTATCCCATGGTAGCCGAGCTCGGCCGCGCCCAGCGCGGTGAGGTCAGCGTGCTCGCGTATGAGGACGGGCCGGCCGGCGGCATCGGCGAGGAAACGAGCGAACGCTGCGTTCTTGCTCAGCCCCCCATCGATCGACGTGGCGGTGACGCCTGCCGCGAGAACGTCGATGAGCTCGGCAGCACGCAGCGCAACGCCTTCCAGCACTGCGCGGCAGAGATCGGCCGAGCCGGTGTCTTGCTTCAGTCCGAGAAAAAGCCCGGCGGCGTTCCTGTCCCAATGCGGCGCCGCGAGCCCCGCGAGGGACGGCACGAAGGCGAGACCGCGCTCGAGCGCGGACGGCCCATCCGGCAAGTCGAAATCGGCTATTGAGTTTGCGATGCCCACCCGGATCGCCCAGTCGATAGCCGCGGACGCGGTGTAGTCGCCGCCCTCGAGCGCGTAGAGCGCGGGGGCGTCTCCGATTTTCCAGGCCACGGTGGGAACGAGCCCATCTCTGGGCGCTGGGGGTGTCTTACCGGCGAGCGCGAGCGCGAATGCGCCGGTACCGAACGTGATCTTCATATCACCCGGCTTTCGACAGCCGTGACCGAAAAGAGCTGCTTGCTGGTCGACGATGCTAGCGACAAAGGGCAGTGTGCCTCGCCCGCGCCTCGTCTCACCGAAGCCATGAACGGTCGGCCAGATCTGAGGAAGGACCTCGATGGGGACGCCGAACAGACCACACAGCTGCCGGTCCCACTCGAGAAGTCTCGATGTTCATGAGCGACGTGCGCGAGGCCGTCGTCACGTCGGTTTCGGCGCGCCCGACTAGCCGATCGATGAAGAACGCGTCCGACGTTCCAAGACCGAGCCGACCCTCTCGGGCCGCATCCGCGACCTCTGGGACATTCGTCAAGAGCCAGGCGAGCTTCGACGCCGAGAAGTAGGCGTCGAGGGGAAGACCGCTGAGGCGGCGCACGGTCTCGCGCCGTTCCTCATCCCATGAGTCCAGCATGCACTGGGTGCGCTGATCCTGCCAGACGATCGCCCGATAGAGCGGCCGCTTGGTCCGTCGGTCCCACGCCACGACGGTTTCGCCCTGATTGGTCAGCGCGAGCGCTTCGATGCGGCCGCCATGGTCGAGGGCCTCATCGATCAGGCCCTCGACGTGTGCGGCGAGCTCCTCGGCGTCGTGCTCGACGAAGTCCTTCGGCGGGATGAAACTGCTGGTGCGTGCGCGTTCCGATAGTTTCGAAACGGCCGTCCTGGTGCAGGAGAAAGGCCTTCGAGCTCGTCGTGCCCTGATCGATTGCGAGGATCGTCATGCCTCACCTTGCCACTTTCGTCCGACCCCAAGCTCATTACAAATGATACGAGCTGCTTGGCGTCCCTCGAGGGCACACGGACCGGAAGAGCGGACCGCAAAGCGGACATTGCCGGCGGCAAAGAGCTGCGGGTCCGAGGTACGAAGCTCCTCGTCCACCGAAGGACCTTGCGTCTTTTGATCGACGCCGGCCGGGTGCAGCCGCATCAGCGCAGCCTCGGGCACCCATTGCCCAGTGAAGACGACGCCGTCGCAAGCAATTGTCTCTCGCCGGCCGCCGCGCTCGATGGTCAAGCCCTCCACGACGCTCGCTCCCTCGATGGCGACAATTCTGACATTCGTCCAGACAGGCACGCCGAACAGGGCCCGCGCGCCGAGCGCTGCACCGGCAAATGTCTCCAGATACTCGCCTTCACCGACGATGGCTGCCGGCTTGCCTCCCCCATGACGAAGAGTGACGATGGTCGAGAATGCAATGGCCCCGGTTCCCACGACGACTGGCCGCCGGCACGGCAGCCGGTCATGGAAATATATGAATCTCTGCAGTGCCCCCGTCGTGAGTATCCCGAACGGCCGGCCTCCGGAAACGAGGCGCGCGGCACGCGGCGTCTCCCTGATGCCCGTCGCCAGCAGAACGCGCTCGGCGCGCACCTCGAGAGGTCCCGCAGGCGTGCTCACGGCGAGACGACCGCCTTCGCCGAGACCGGTCACCGCGTGGCTCAAGCGGACATCAAGCCCGCTCGCCCGCTCGCGCAAGACCTCCGCGTAGTGCGGTCCACGCCAGCACCGATGAAAGTCGCGCAATCCGAAGCCCAAGTGCCCGCAATGGCGGACGGTCCCACCCGCCGCGTCCTCCCGCTCGAAGACGACAATGCGCTTGAGGCCGCGCGCTGCCGCTTCGCGCGCCGCCGTCAGCCCTGCAGGACCGGCCCCGATGATCGCCAAGTCGAACGTCTCAGTGCGCACGTTGAATTTCCTGCACCGGAGGCGGCTCGAGCAGCCGGTCTCCGGCGATCGCGCAAACGGCAGCGAGACAATTGAAGCCCTGGCACGGACCCATCAGCGCGCGCGTGCGCCGCTTGAGGCCGCCGAGGTCGCCGGCAGGCACTGGACTCGAAAGGGCCGCTTCGATCTCATCGCGGGTGACGTTTTCGCAGAAACAAACGAGGCTTCCGCGCCCGGCCCGCTCGTGATCGCGTGGAAGATGCTCGGCAAGATTCGGCATGCGTGGCCACACTAGGGTCTTTACCGGCTTCGCGGCGATGAAGTGCTGCTCGATCAGTTCTGCGACGTGTGCACCGATTCCGAGCGCGGCGGTAAGGCCGGTCGAGCGAATGCCTGCAACCGTGATCCAGTGCTTCTCAGGGAGTGCCTCGAGGATATAGTCGCTGCGGTCGCTTGCCGGCCTGAGGCCAGCGTACGTCGCCGCCAACGGCTCGGTCGCGAGCGCTGGCACGACGCGGCAGGCCTCGCTGACGAGCCGCAGCAGGCTGTCGCGATCGACCTCGGCGCGCTCGCGGTCCTCCTGATCCTCCGCGGTCGGACCCGCAAGCACATTCCCGAAAACCGTCGGACAGACGAGCACACCCTTGGTGCGTTCCGTCGGCACGGGCAGAACGATTGTGTCCACGTACCGGCGCGCCGTCTTGTCGAAGACGACGAACTGTCCCTTGCGCGGGCGTATGCGAAAGCGCGTCATACCGCCAAGAGCCTCGACGAAATCGCCGAAATTGCCGGCGCAGTTCACGACAACTCGCGCTTCGATGGCTCGCGTCCTCGTCCGAAGACGCCATGCTCCTGCAATCCTGTCCGCACCCGTAACCTCGGCCCGTCTAAGAATCTCTGCACCGTGGAGTACGGCTTGCGTGGCATACGCCAGAGGCGCGGACCATGGGTCAATGACGTGCTCTCCGGGCACCATGAGCGCCGCGGTGGCGCTAGCCGAGACGTGCGGATGGCGCGCTTTCAATTCGTCGAGCCCCATAGGCCGCACTGTTGTGACACCGTTGGCATGGGCTTTGGCCACGATTGCAGGCAGCTGTCCCGCCTCCTCGTCGTTCCAAGCGACGAGGATGGCGTCGGTTTCGAGAAGCGGGAGGTTCATGGCCTCGCGAAGCTCGACGTAGGCACGCCGCCCGGACTGCATCATGGCGAGCTCGACGCTTTGTTGCGGTGCATCGAAACCCGTGTGCAGGATCGCCGAGTTGCCCTTGCTCGCGCCGGAAAGGATATCGGCGCCCCGCTCCAGGAGGACGGCGCGGTAGCCGGCGAGGGTCGCTGCGCGCAGCACGGCGCAGCCGACGACCCCACCCCCGATGACAGCTACGTCGTATCGTCCCGATTGGGAGGGATCACCCACGCTGACCACTCCTTCCTTTACCTCATCCTGCTGTTAAGGCTCTTCCTTCTTGTCAAGCTTATTGATACCGCTCGACAACTATGCAACTGAAAGAAGCAAGAGGGAGAGTCGCAAGGGGCATGAAAACGCTGTCGCCGGTGCGGACCGAGCGCCAAGCCAATGGGCTGACAGCGTCTTACGGAGGGACAACAGATGTCAGCCGAACAGGGCTACACCCACGAGCAGAAAAAGACTGATGTAAAGATCCTGCATGAAATGGGCTATGCGCAGGAGCTGACGCGCCGCATGGGCGCGTTCCAGAACTTCGCTATCTCCTTCGCCATTATCTGCATTGTTGCGGGCGGCATCACCGCCTTCCCCGCGGCATTGAGCTCGGGCGGCGGCGCGGCCATTGGTATAATCTGGCCGCTCGGTAGTCTGTTTGCGCTGATTGTCGCCGCGGCGATGGGCCAGATCGCTTCCGCCTATCCGACGGCGGGGGGGATTTATCACTGGTCGTCCCTGCTTGGCGGCCGCGGCTATGGCTGGGCCGGCGCCTGGTTCAACCTGCTCGGCCTCATCTTCGTCGTCGCCTCGGTCAATTTCGGTCTCTACAATCTGTTTCGCGACCTGTTCCTCGCCCAGGTGCTCGGCTGGGACGTCGCGCCGTGGACCTCGACGGGGGACTTCTCCGAAGGCTGGTGGCGCCAGACGGGGTTCATCGTCACTGTTACCATTGTGCAGGCGATCATCAATCACTACTTCCTGCGGTTGACGACCGTTCTCACCGATTTCAGCGGCTATCTCATCCTCGCCACGACGGTGCTGCTGACGATTGCGCTTCTGGCCTTCATGGGTCACTCGCCCGACTTCAGCCGTCTCACGTCCTACACCAATTTTACCGGCGAAACTGGCGGCAACGTGTGGCCGGCGTATGCCATGCCGATGTTTGCCATTTTGGGCCTGGGTCTCTTGCACGCGGTTTATACGATCACGGGGTTCGACGCTTCGGCTCATACATCGGAGGAGACGCGCAACGCACCGGTCGAGGTGCCGAAAGGCATGATTCGCTCGGTCTTCTGGTCGTTCCTATTCGGATATTTCATGGTCTGCGCCTTCGTGTTGGCGCTGCCCGATCAAACGGATGCGAGCGGAAAGGTCGTCGACGGTGTCTCTGCCGGCGCTGCCCAGGGCTGGGCTTCGTTCAATTGGCTCATGGCGAACTCGCCGATGCCGCAGTTCCTGAGAGCGCTCCTCATCATCGGCATCGTCGTCTCGAACTTCCTGTGCGCGCTTGCCGGCCTGACGTCGATGTCGCGCATGATGTATGCCTTCGCGCGCGACGGCGGCCTTCCGGCTTCGGGCGTTCTGCGCTCAGTAAGCCCGACGACACGTACGCCGGGTCCGGCGATCTGGGCCGGCGGAGTTCTGGCGGTACTGGCTACGCTCTATGGCGACGCGTTCATCGTGCTGTCGACCGGATGCGCCGTTTTCCTCTACATTTCCTACCTCATGCCGGTTGCGGCGGCGATGCTCTCGGAGATGGGCGGCCACTGGAAGCACAAGGGGCCTTTCAACCTCGGCGGCGCGTCCATTCCCGTGGCACTCCTCGCCATCATCGGCTGCGCCGTTTTGATCACCGTCGGCGTGGTGCCGCCGCAGCAGAAGGTCGGCTATCTGATCGTGATCGGCCTCCTCGCCATGGCCGGATTGTGGGCCTCGATGGAGTCGAACCGGATCGTCAGCCTGATCTTCTCCGCGCTGACGGCGGCGGCAGTCTGGTTCTTGTGGGGCACCGTTGAGGGCAGCGAGAACGCCACTCTCTATGCCGGCTGCGTGCTGGCGGCGATGGTTGTGCTCTCCCTCGCGCTTTATGGAAAGCGCTTCGCCGGCCCGCCCATCGGCGAGGAGATCAAGCGGCGCCAAGCCGAGATCGCCGCCGAGGAAGCTCGAGTGGGCGAGAGGATCTGATCGAGCGCAGTCGGCCTTGCCGGGAATGGCGAGGCCGACCCGCTCGTCGGACTCCGGAGAACGCGTGACGCGGACTTCCGCGCCCAGCCTGCTCCGCCCGCAACGCCCTCAAAACGCCGACCAAGGCCGGTCCCAGACCGCTCCCGTCAGAGGTTCAACGTCGCCCCGATCAAATCGTTGATCGCCTTCATGGATTTCTTGAGCATCGCCCGCTTGCTCGCCGGCATGCTTGCCACATGAACGCGCGCCGAGATCCGGACGCCCTGATGGGAATCTTGAACTTGCTGGGTGAGAACCTCGCGCATGATGTTGCCATACGCGGCCATCGCCCGATCGATCATGTCACCGTCGGCGAGCGATCTTGCTTTCACCTCTCCAAGCCGGGCCAGAGTTCGAAGTCGGACGGATCGCGTACTTCAGTGCGAGCGTCCTCGCCGCCGTCACGATGGGCAGCAATCCGTTTCGCTTGAGATCGAGCCGGCCGTCACCGTCGCTAACGAGGCCCCCTAGCATCCCGATGGGCGGATACCAGTCTTTGGCGAATGCGGCCAGAGCCGCGATAAAAGCAGGCGCGGCCTCCGCCCGCGCGAAGGCGAAGTCGAAAATGCCGCCCGCAAGCGCAAGCTCGCCATGCACAGGCACGCCATCGAAGAAGATGTCGGCGGCCAACGCGTCCTTGAGGCGGGCAGACGAGACCCAATCATCGATCACGCTTTTCCACACCCCTTCGCTGTGCCGGCACCCCGGGTTCTTCGCCATGACGCCGCCAGAACAATAGGGAATGCCCACCTCGTTCAGGATATCGGCGATGTGTGCGCCCGCTTCGGCAAACCAAAGGTCCTCTGTCCCGCCCGGCTGGCCCGATGCGTAGATGATCGCGTTGTCCTGATCGGCACTCAACAGACTGTCCCCGCGCCCCGCCGATCCCAGGACCAGCACGGCGTAGGCACACGGCGGGGCTCCCTTGCCGGCATCCCGCATCCGCTCCTCCGCCATGACGGCCGACTTTGCCGTCAACGCACGAATTTCCGCACTGATGATGCTGGCGATGTTCGGAGTCTCGATCGCCTCCCTCAATGAGGACGTAACGACGCTCGGAATCCTGGCCCACGCTCGGCCAAGGTCCGCCACGGTCCGGGCAGAGTCGATCTCATCGCCCATGACGAGGGCTGACGTAACGCGATGCCGAAGCAGGTCCGTCGCCGAAAGCGTACCGACGATTTCTCCACTCCGATTGCTAACGCCCAGTTGCTCACTTTCCAGGCGGGCCATTTTGCCAAGAGCCCGATAGAGAAAATCATCCTCGGAAATGCTCGGCAACGGGCGGACTGCAATGTCCCGGAGCGTCGCTGACCCCTCCTGCGATCCGATCGCAATCTGCAGGAGATCCGCGGCCGTCACATAGCCTGCAGGTCCCTCGATCGACTTTGCAATCACCAATCCACCCGAGCCCCCGTCGACGAGCCTCCGCGCAGCCTCCCTGATGTCGGTCGACGGATCTGCGAAGGTCGGCGAGCGCCACGCTACATCTCGAACACGATGGAGATAAGGGTAGCTGTCGATGGCTGCGATTATCGGTGCCGTATCGGCAGCAGCGATTTGAGCCGGGGATATCCACCCGCCGACTTGGTACAGGCGCTCTTCGCCTGGAAGACCGCGCGAGGCCAATTCGGCTTCCGCGAGCGTGCGAATCCCACAGAGCCTGAGACGAGGGACAAGTCCTATGAAGACCTGGGCGGCGGCCAGGGCATCCGGGAATGCCCGATGGCGCCTGATGATCTCGACACCGAGCCAATCGCAAAGAGCGCGCAAGCCGAAGCTTGCCAAGTGAGGATCGACCAGACGCGCGAGCGCACGCACATCGAGAAATCTCGGAACCTTCCAGGTGAGACCGGCACGCGCGTATTCTCGATCGATTACCGCAAGGTCATAGCCGATATTGTGACCGACGATAACCGCCCCGTCGATGCGCTCCTCGAGCGCCGTCACGACGTGTCGGAATTCTGGAGCGCCCCGCAAATCGTTGTCGGTGAGGCCATGGATTTCCGTTGCTTGCGCAGGGATCGGGCATTGCGGATCGATGAACTGCCGAAGCGTGCCGTCGAAGGAGACCTCAAGGCCCTGAATTCTCACAGCCGCGATTTCGATGATTCTCGCAGTTCTCGCGTCAAGACCCGTTGTCTCCGTGTCGATAGCGACGGCGTCGAGTGACATCAGCGGTGTTGCGCTCGAATTCACGGCGATCTCTATGCCAGCACGGCCGGCCGGCCATTTTTCTTTAGGCACCCGGTCAGCACTGCGCCGACGCCCATCATGGGGCCGCGTCGTGA
This sequence comes from uncultured Alphaproteobacteria bacterium, assembly GCA_963740475.1. Taxonomy (GTDB): domain Bacteria; phylum Pseudomonadota; class Alphaproteobacteria; order Rhizobiales; family Hyphomicrobiaceae; genus Hyphomicrobium_C. The sequence continues at coordinate 211,254 of CAVUEM010000043.1, forward strand.
ATACGTCCAGAAGCGAGATCAATCGCTCTGGCGAGCCGCTCGCTGGTTCAGTGGTCTCGATCTAGCCGCTCATGGACGAATAGTCTTGCATTCGGTGCTGGGCAACTAGCGGCGAGCGGGGTCGTTGCCTGGCACGTCGATGACCGTGACTCGCAACTGCGCGACACCCAAGTCAACGAAGTCCAACCACTCCGCGGTCGCGCGAGAAACGTCAAGAAGTCGTCCAGCGACATATGGCCCGGAGTTATTTACTCGGACGCGCGCACTTCGACCGTTGCTTGCGTTCCAAAGCAGCAGAACAGTTCCATTCGGAAAAATTGGGCTCGCGGCGTTATCGGCTATGTTCGGTTCAAAAGCCTCGCCCGATGACATCGGAGTACACGGGTTCTCTCGATCCACTTCGCAGGCGTCATAGAAGGAGGCGACCTGACTTGCTTCAAGGCCGCGAATGGCGCGGGTCTGATCGAGGGTCATAACTCTGTGGCAAACGTTTTTGAAACAATAGGTAACGCCGGGTGTCTTGCCGTCTGCGGTAGTCGCAAAGACCGTTATGAGTGCAGAGATGAGGTAAAGACGAAAATGAAGCTGCATGACTTGACAACGTATTGAGGCATCTGGAAGTTCCCTTCCCCGACCGAAAATCGGCAAACGTGGCAAGGGTGCAACAATTCTAATTTTGTCGACTGTCTCCTCGCGTCCGCGACACCCTCGCGCGCTATGTTGGATCGCCACCTCAGTTGGAGGCAAAGCTGACGATGAGCGGATGTCGCGGCGACTCCAGCTCCTGATCCGAAGCGGGGCTTTTCGTAACCCGTCAAAGTTTCAAGGTTCTTGCTACGAGAACTTTACGGCGATCAATTTATTTTTGCGTCGTACAACTTCGACAGCTTTCGGCTCTGGAAACTCAGCAGTCGCCAGACGAAAGCGCGTCGGTGGGCTTGCTCCATCATCAACAAAAAGCAACGCACCCGTTTCCGATAAGTTGAGAATTGCGCAAACTACAGGAGTGGGCGAAGATTCAACGATAATCCGACCAAATTTTCTTAGAGCGCGGCGTGGGCTGCGGGGAAGGTCTGGAGCCATGATGCCCTTGGGTCGCTTCTCTATCGAAGCGTAGAATGGATTAACGAGCCACGAAGTAAACTCGACTTTGGTATCTTTCAGCGCACGGGGCTCGGGACTCAACCGTTAGTGTAGTCCGCGGGCACTAGTCTGAAACGCAGGGTTGCGCGGTGGGCATCATCGACCATGCAAGACAGTGCTGCGCTGCCTGCAGTCGGTCTCGCGCGCGGAGATGCGACAGATGCCACGCCGGCTGGCAGCGCATGCCCCATTGGGCACGGTGCTTTTCGTTTCGCCAGGCACTCTCCAGTGAGGCGACTACATCGTCGGAAAGCTCGCCAAAGGTTGGAGCCGCACGCGCCGCCTTGCGGGCCTGCTCTCGCTTCAAGAGCCGGGGGTGCAATTAGGCAATGCAATCAAGTTGCGTCGGCAAGCACCCTGACGAGGCCATCAGCGGATGCACTCCCACAGGCGCTCCTCCTCGTCGAGGCGGTCGATCTCCGCGCCCTTGAAATCTCCGCGCGAGACGATACCCAAGATCCTGCCACCGTCGACCACCGGCAGATGACGGAAGCCGCCGTCGCTCATGGCCCGAAGCGCGTCGATCGCGCGGCATTCCGGTGCGATCGTGACGGGATTGGGCGTCATCGCCTTCGCAAGGGTCGTCCCCGCGGATTCGCTGCCTTGCGCAAGCGCACGCACCGCGTCGCGGCCGGTGAAGATGCCGCAAAGGCACTGCCGGTCGTCGACCACGAGGACCGAGCCCGCGCGGCGCTTCCACATGCACCGGCACGCCTGCTGCACCGTCTCATGAGCTGCGAGCACGAGCGGCGTCTTGTCCTTGACGATATATGCGAGCTTCCGGTTGGTCATATCACCCGGCCGCGCCGGACCTTGAAGGTCGAGCGCCCGCTATTCAGGCTGATCGCTCATGTAGCCTATTCTCGCCCCATCGGCGCATTGATTTCCATCAATCTTTGATCGCCTGGGCCTTTGCGCGCGATCAAGCCCGTCGTGGCGGTAGCGACGCATAGTTGTCGGCAGAGCCACACGGGAGGCCGTCTCATGATGAACGCCGGCGCGCGGAATCCTTTGCCTTCGGAAGGGCACGGTCCAGCGGGCGAACGCGCGATCCCGGCCCCCGCGACGTCGAGCCGTTCGGCAGAACGCAAGGCGGGCCAGGCGGCGCAGCCCTGCGGCACCCTCGCCGCCTTGCGGGCCGATGAGGAGGAGGATCTGTCGCAGCGATGGGCCGACGTCACCGATCGCTCCATTCACTACATGATGTCGCGCCTGACGCTGGGCCTTTCTCCCGCCGTGCTGATCGAAGCCTACTTGGATTGGCTCATTCATCTCTCGGCCTCTCCCGGAAAGCAGCTGCAGCTGCTCGAGAAGGCGGTTCGCAAGACGGCACGGCTCGCCAACTATGTCGTGACCTGCGCGCTGCGCACCGATCATACGAAGCGATGCATCGAGCCGCTCCCGAACGATAAGCGGTTTCAAGCGGCCGCCTGGGGCACGTTTCCATTCAACGTGATCCACCAGGCCTTCCTGCTGCAACAGCAGTGGTGGCACAACGCCACTACCGGCATAGGCGGCGTCACCGTCGACCACGCCCGGCAGGTGGAATTCGCCGCGCGCCAGATCCTCGACGTGTTCTCCCCGTTGAACTTCATTCTGACGAACCCGGAAGTGCTTGCAAAGACCGAAGCCGAGGCCGGCTTCAACCTCGTGCGCGGCTATTGGAATTTCGTCGAGGACTGGGAGCGGGCGATCAACGGCCGGCCGCCGATCGGCGCCGAGGCCTTCGTGGTCGGAGAGAACGTTGCCGTCACGCCCGGCGAGATTGTGTACCGCAACGACCTAATCGAGCTCATCCAGTATGCGCCGTCGACGTCCACGGTGCGCCCCGAGCCGATCCTGATCGTGCCGGCCTGGATCATGAAATACTACATCATGGACCTGAGGCCGCAGAACTCCCTGGTCAAGTACCTTGTCGACCAGGGGTTCACCGTCTTCATGATCTCGTGGAAGAACCCCGATGCGGACGATCGCGACCTCGGCCTCGAGGACTATCGAAGGTTGGGCGTGCTCAGCGCCGTGGAGATGGTCCGCGAGATTGTCCCGAAGTCGAGGATCCACGCCGTCGGCTATTGCCTCGGCGGCACGCTGTTGGCCATTGCCGCCGCCGCGCTTGCGCGCAACGGCGACGATCCGTTCCAGAGCCTGACGCTTCTCGCCGCCCAAGTCGATTTCAAGGACGCGGGCGAGCTCACGATCTTCACCAACGAGAGCCAGGTTGCCTTTCTCGAAGACATGATGTGGCAGCAGGGCTATCTCGACGCCCATCAGATGGCCGGAGCGTTCCAGATGCTGCGCTCGAACGACCTCGTCTGGTCGCGCATCGTGCACGGCTATCTCATGGGTGAAAGGGAGCCCATGTTCGATCTCATGGCCTGGAACTCGGACGCTACGCGCCTCCCCGCCCGGATGCATTCCGAGTACCTGCGCAAGATGTTCCTGCGTAACGAGCTTGCGGAGGGCCGCTATGAGGTGGACGGCAAGCCGGTTGCCCTCACCGACATTCGCGCCCCCGTGTTCAGCGTCGCGACGGAGACCGACCATGTGGCGCCCTGGCGCTCGGTCTTCAAGCTTCATCTCCTTCTCGACACGGACCTCACCTTCGTGCTGACGAACGGCGGCCACAACGCCGGGATCGTTTCCGAGCCGGGCCGCAAGGACCGCGCGTTCCGCATCGGGACCAAGACGGACAAGGACCTCTATCGCGATCCGGACGCTTGGCTCTCCGCGATGCCGAGCGAAAGCGGCTCCTGGTGGCCCGCATGGACACGATGGCTCGAGCGCCATTCGGGCGACCGAGGAGCGCCGCCCCCCATGGGCAACCCAGGATCGGGATCGCGCGCCCCGATAAAGGCCCCCGGCTCCTACGTCCTCATGACGTGAAGGCGCCTCGAGCCTAGTCCTCTCTTCAGAGCCCGAACGGATAGGTGTCAGGCAGCCCCGCGAGCTTCGCCGTCTCGAGCGGTCCGACGGCGCTTGTCTCGTCGAACCAGATGTAGTCGTCGAACTGCTGGGGCAGCACCGCTTGGAAATAGTGGCTCGCGAGCTCGGTGTGCGGGAGGTAGATCACGCCGATCGCACGCTCGAGGCGCGGCTTGGCGAGCCCTGTGCGCACTCGGAGAGGGGCAGTCTTGCCGACATTCAACAGAAAGCGGGCGTGACCGGCTTCCCGCGTCGCCAAGTCGAACACGGCCTCGTAGCTGTGGGCAACGGCCGGCTGCACGGTCTTGATTTCCATCGGGCCATCCCAGCTCGATGCCGCCGCGACCTCGCCATGATCGGTGCCGAACCCGATCGTGTAGACGTTCGTGCCGAACTCTGCGCGGCACAGCTGACCCAGGTTGTGCTCCCCGCGGCGCGACATTTCCGTCGCGAGCGCGTTGCCGACGTGGGAGTTGTGCGCCCAAACGATGCCCTTGGCTTCCGGCCCGTAAAAATCGAGCAGCGATTTCAAGGTTTCGAACATGTGGCTGTCGCGCAAGTTCCAGGACGCGCGCGAGCCGTAGTACATGATGCGATAGTAGCGCTCCGCGTTGGCGATCAGCCTCGCGTTCTGCACGGCGTCGAGATAGCGCTCGCCATCTCGCAACGCGTACTGTCGCTGCTTTTTAAGCAGGCTCAACAACATGCGCGCAACTTCGTCCTCACAGGAGCGAAAACGCCCCGAGAGAGCGGCGCGCCCATAGGTGGCAGGATCGCTCTGCCACGGCGTCAGGCACCCGTACCGCGTCCGGGCGGTGCTTGCCGCATCGGGATCGACATCGTCGAGATAGGTGAGCACGGCGCGGATCGACGTGTGGAGGCTATAGAGATCCAGGCCATGGAACGCCACTCTGTCACTCGCCGTCTTCACCGTGTTGTACTGGCGTAGCCAGTCCACGAACGCCTGAACCTCCTTGTTGCGCCACATCCAGACCGGGAAGCGCGCGAAGGCCGTCCACTCCGACGCCGGATGTTCGAAGTGGCGCACGTAATGATCCACCCGCGCCGCGTCCGGCCAATCGCCTTCGATGGCGATGAAGCGGAAACCTTTGCGAACAATCAGCTCGCGCGAGATCCTTTCCCGCATGCGGTAGAACTCGGACGTGCCGTGCGTCGATTCCCCGAGCAAGACCAGCCGCGCGTCGCCAATCCTGGCCAGCAAGGGGTCGAGATCCGCCGTGTCGATCGTGTCGAAGGGTTCGGCGTTCTCGCCCACGATCCGGGCCAGCTCCTCGTCGCCGATCGAACGTCGAGCGTCAGCCGGTCGCTCACGCTCGCGTTGCTTCGAAGCCCAGCCCTCTTCCCCGATCAGCGGGACAAAGCGGACGTCGGCGATATCGACGGTCTCGTATTCATCCTCCGCCACGCGCGTGATCCGCACGAGCTCTTGCGCGCGCGGGTCCGCCCCGACGGGAATGACGAGCCGGCCGCCGATCTTGAGCTGGCTCTTGAGCGATGGCGGCACCGACGGGCCTCCGGCGGCGACGATGATGGCATCGTAAGGGGCATGCTCGGGCCAGCCGCGCGTGCCATCGGCATGCACCACGTGGACATTATCGTAGCCGAGACCGGCGAGCCGGGCGGACGCGCTCTTTGCCAGCTCATCGATGCGCTCGACCGTGTAGACGTCACCGGCAATTTCGGCGAGCACTGCCGCGGCATAGCCTGAGCCCGTGCCTATCTCGAGCACGTTCTCTCCACCTTCCAAGCCGAGCGCCTCGATCATGAAGGCCACAATGTAGGGTTGAGATATGGTCTGCCCGCCGGCGATCGGCAGCGGCGTGTCCTCGTAGGCGAACTCACGCAGCTGCCCGGGCAAGAACTCTTCGCGCGCAACCTTGCTCATCGCATCGAGCACCAGCCTCGAGTGCACCCCCCGCGCGGCGATGTGGTCGCTGACCATCCGGCGGCGCTGCTCCTCGAAGCTGGCCCGATCCCGCTCCAAGGTGGCTCCAGAACTGGACCCGCTCATCGGATGCTCTCCAAGCGCGTCACGCCCTCCTTTGCCTGTACGTGCGCGCCCGTTCAGGCCAAAGGTTCTTGATGTCGGACGGGAGCTGATCGATCACCTGCGGATCGCAGTGATGGGCGATAAGCGTGAAGTCGTCTTTGACCGCCCGTTCAGGCTCGATCGGTCGCGGCAGGAGCTTCATCGTCACCTCGTCGAGGAACTTGCTCTTGGAGCGTATCCGCTCTGGAGTTCTGGAGGGCTGCCATCCCTCGTAGTAGATGCCCCGGGGCCGAACTCCGAAGTGCGAAATCCAAGGCCGTCGCCGGATTCACGCCTCCTCGAGCGTCAGGGGCTCACCTATCGGGCATGATGAGCCGATACCGCCGCCACGACCTCGCCGGCGAGCTCATGGGAAGCCGCGTGCGAGATGTCGCCGAGGCTCAGCATTCCGACCATGCGCATCTTTTCATTGATGACGGGCAAGCGGCGGACCTTCTTCTGCTCCATAATGCGCAGGGCGTCGTCGAGGTCCTCGGTATCGCTGCAATAGACGATGCCCTTCGTCATCACGTCGCGGACCTTGAGCTTCGTGCAGTCTTTTGCGCTGGCCACGGCGCGGCATGTGATATCGCGGTCGGTGACCATGCCGATGAGACGATCGTTCTCACCGACTGGGATCGCGCCGACGTCGAATTTCTTCATCTTCTTGGCCACTTCCGAGACGGGCGTTTCCGGATCGACCCACTCGGCGCCCTTGTGCATGGCATCCTTGACCTTCATTTTCCGTACTCCGAATAGGAGAGCTGCACTCGCTCGCGCCTCGAGCTTTGCGGCCCGTATCATTGTACGGTGCGGGTGAGGCGCCTTGACCTTGATCAATGGAGGGCGGCCCGGGTTGTGAGCTCGCCTCGTCAGTCATCCGACGCCTTGCCTTTTTCGTGCGAGGCCCTTCAGCCACCCCCGCGCGCCAGCTTGTACCAGAACACGGTCAAGCCGATGAAATAGAGGGCGGTGACGGCGAGCACCGCTTTCGCCGGGGCGGGTACGCTGGTGAGCCCGCTCGCGACGGCCCATATGGCGGCCGCGGACCAGAGCGCCGTCATCGCCAGAGTGAGGGACCGCATCGCGACGACGCGGAGCGGATGGACGCACTTTATCGGCACGAACGTCAGCGCCGCACAGAACATGACGACGGCTGCGGCGGTGGCGGGCGAGGCGTCGAACACGAACAGATAGAACGCGACGATGCTCCAGATCGCCGGAAAGCCGACGAAGGCGAGGTCGGCCGTCTTACTTTTCGTGTCCGAGAAATGATAGAGCGAGGTGAGCAGGATCAGCGCGGCGAGCACGGTCCCGCCCGTGCCCGTGAGGATCCCGGCTTGGAGCAGCGCGACGGCCGGCACGAACACGTAGGTGAGATAGTCGACCACCAGGTCGAGCTGGTCGCCCGAGAACCGCGGCAAGCGCTCCTTGACGGCGAAGCGGCGGGCGAACGTCCCGTCGATCCCGTCGATGAGGAACGAAATTCCGAGCCAAAGGAAAACCCCGTCCCAGGCGCCCGCGAGCGCCGCCTGAAGGGCCAGCAGGGCGCAGACCGCGCCGAGCGCGGTCACCACGTGAACGAGCGCCGCAGCAAGCTTCACGCCCGCCTCCCCCCAATCCGGCCGCAGGCGCCTCAACGCAAAAGGAGCGCCGACGGCGCTCCTCTATCCCCTTCGAGCCAGAATGCAAGTCCGACGTTGCGCCCGTCAGAAGTTGTGCTTCATGCTGCCCCGGATCGTGAGATCGTCCGCCGGCCCTTCGCCCTCCGGCTCCGCGGGCTTCGGCTGCTCATTGGCCCCATAGAGCAGTTCGAGGCCGAAGTCCATTTTCGGCAACACGCCGAGCTTGCCGAGTCCGGGAATGCGGACCTCGGTGCCCCCGGAACTCTGAGCCTCGGTCCCGCCCGGGGTCGAGAGCTCGAGATTTTTCCCATCCGTTTCGGGAGCAGCCGCCGGTGCGGGCGACGCCGCCTCCGCCGGAGGGACTGACCCCTGGTTTTGCTCCTGAAAAGCCATGGCCGACCCGCTGGCGCATGCCAGCGCCGCTCCGAGCCCAATGACAACCCTCAACCTCATAATAAGACCCCGCGCACGTCCCATGACGACATCTGCGGCCAAAATGACCCTTCATGGGATTGAAAACAAGAATGTTCCGGGCCCTATTAAGCTCCAATGAACGTTTCCGAGGGCGGGTGTGGTTGCGGTGCAATGTGGCGGGGCCGCAACAAGAGCGATGATCCGTTAGCCTTCCCGAAACCCTCAATAATAATCATTATAATTCAGATAGTTATGAACCCGTCCTTTAGCCGATCCTGCCATAAGAGTGCCTCAATTTCCCTGGCGCCCGGTAGGGCCGCAGCAGGGTGATTCCCTTTCCCACAGAAAAAGCCTCCGGGCAGTGCACCAACAAAAAATCTAACGGGGGCCGCGATTGTGGCGGCCCCCGTTGGGAGTGCTGGTCGAGTAAGCGTGTGTCTTAGAACTTGATGATACCGCCGCCCGTGACGACATCGAGATCCTCGAGGTCCGGGCGGCCGAGGGTCCCGGTGCCGGAGCTTCCGGACAGAGCCGTCAGGTCGGCCTCGTAGTGGCGGTAGTAGAGATAGACGTGCATGGCGGCCGCATCGATGCCCTGCACGACGCCCGCGCCGTACGATGTGAGCTCGGTGTCGAAGATGCGGGCGGTGCCGGCAAGGACGGTGCCGTTGAAGGGATTGGCGGCATCTCCGTCGGCCAGCGTGCGACGGGCATTGGCGCCACCCTCGTTCTCATAGTACTGGCCGAACAACGTCGTCTTGCCGATGCTGCACCACTTCTGCTCGATGCCAGCCTCGACCGCCCAGAAGGTGCTCTCGTCGTCGGCACCAGTGCCGGCGAAGCGGGTGGATTGGTCGATCAAGTCGTCGGTCAAGACGCCCGCGCCGAAGTTGGCATAGAGGCCGGTCGCCTCGTGCATGACGCTGATCGAGCCGCCCACCTGGTTGCAGTCCGCGTCGGAGTTGCCCGTCGTGATCTGGGACCCTTGAGCCAAGCACTGGAAGGCAACGATATTGGCCGGACTCGAGACGCTTTCTTCGTCTTGCTCCCCGTAGGCAACGGCGGCTGCGATCTTGAACCCATGGTGCTCGCCGGCGTAGCGGAGGCCTGCCTCCCACCCGTCGTCCGCGCCCCAGTTCGTCGTCGCCGTAAAGCCCCACAGCGTCGGCGTATCGTACCTGACCATGTTGTAGCGGCGGCCTTCACCGGGCTGGTCACCGTTGTCGCGGATAAGGCGGCGCCAGGTCAGCGCACTCAGGTCACCCGAGCTGTTGACGAGGAAGAGGCCAAGCGCGGTATCCTCTTGGTCCGAGTACTTGGCGATATCCTTGGTCGCGGCCAGGTTGACTTCCGTGACGCTTTCGCCCGCGCCACCCGTTAGACCAACCCATACTCGACCATAGGTCTTGCTGTCGATGTACCAGACGGAGTGGCGTGTATCCAAGCCGATATCGTCGGGATTGTCGTTGCCTTCCGGATTGTCCTGCGTGAAGCGCTTGGAGTTGGCGGTGCGGATGCCGATCTCGATCAAGTAGCCGGCCGACCAATCGTCGGTGATCTTCGCCGACCCCTTGAACCGGAACCGGGTGCGCGCATTGTCGTTCGTGACAACGTAGGCATTGCTCTCGAAGCCGTCGTCCCACCACATGACCGCTTGGTTGACTTGTCCAGAAATCTCGAGCTTGACCTTGCGGTTGCCCTTGCGCGCGGTCGTCGCCTCGAGCTCGGCGACACGCTCCTCGAGATCGGCGCAGCAATCGCCGCCCAAATCCGCGGCTTTGGCTGACGGCCCCGAGACGACAAGCCCCGTCGCCGTGAGCAGCGCCAGACATGCCCCCGAGCTCTTCATACCCCCAGTCATGCGATAATCCTCTCGACGATTGAGAGCCCCTGATCACCGATCAAAGGCGCTCAGCCACATCCCACCACTCAGCAGACCGGCCAGACGCAAGTACACGCCTTCTGCCCCCACCGTGGTTGGCCTCAGCTAGCCGCAGACGCTCCGTCCGGTAAACGACAATCTCGATTATGACAGATTTGCATCTAGCGGCCGTTGTGCACAGGCAACGAACAGCTTTTCCACCGAGTGCCGCATGACGGTTTGATTTCACCGTGACGTGCTTGCACGCCGCATTATTTGGCTCGACACCGCGAGCCAGTCTGGCCTCGACGCGGTGTTCCGCTCTAAGCTCTGCATCGGCGCCAATTTGGCTCTGGAAGTGGGAGGCGTCGTGCCTGCTCGATTTGAGGTCGCGGTGGTTGGCGGCGGTCCGGTAGGGCTCGCGACAGCCCTTGCGCTTGGACGACTTGGGCTGGCCGCCGCACTGATCACGGAGCCCCTCCCCTCGCGATGTGCGACGCCGGGCGATGCCCGCACAAGCGCACTCTTTGCGGGCTCGATCGAGCTCTTGCGCAATCTCGGCGTCTGGGAGGATGCGCGGCGCGCGAGCGAGCCGATCGGCGCCATTCGCCTCGTCGACGACACGGGCTCGCTTCTGCGCGCGCCGGAGGTGCTGTTCGAGGCTCGCGAGCTCGGCCTCGAGGCTTTCGGCTGGAATGTCCCCAATGCTGCCCTGGTTGCGGCGCTGTCGGCGGGCCTAGACAGCCCTGCGAGCAACGTCGTACGCCTCGGCGCGGCCGGGCTCGAAATGCTCGACATCGGGCGCGATGAGGCGACGCTCACCTTGCGCGACGGCTCGTCCCTGGCCGCAAGCCTTGTCGCCGCCGCCGACGGCCGCCGGTCGGTTTGCCGCGCGGCCACGGGAATCGCCGTCAAATCGTGGGATTATCCGCAGAGCGCGCTTGCCGCCTCATTCACGCATGCTCGCCCCCACGGGGGCATCTCGACCGAGTTCCACGGGCGCCACGGCCCCTGCACCACCGTGCCGCTTCCGGGCAAAGCCTCGAGCCTCGTCTGGGTCGAGGCGCCCGAGACGGTTGCCCGCCTCGGCGCCCTCGACGAGGCCGCCTTTCGCAGTGCACTCGAGGGGAAGCTCATGGGTCTCCTCGGCGCGATCGGCGACATCGGCCCGCGCGCCGCGTTCCCGCTCTCGCGGCTTTCGGCGACGACGTTCGCACGCAATCGCGTCGCGCTCATCGGCGAGGCGGCACACGTCATCCCGCCGATCGGCGCCCAGGGATTGAACCTCGGGTTGAGGGACGCGGCCGCGCTTGCCGACTGCGCAGCCGGCGCCGTCCGCCACGGCCGCGACCCGGGAGGCCGCGAGATCCTCGAAGCCTATGCAGCCGCGCGCCGCCCCGACGTCGCGCTCCGCCTCGCGACCGTCGACCTCCTCAACCGGTCGCTCCTCTCGGAGTTCCTGCCGGTCCACCTCGTCCGCGGTCTTGGCCTTCACGCGCTGCGCGCCATCGGCCCGCTGCGCCGGCTCCTTGTCCGCGAGGGGCTGGGACCGTCCTCCGCGCTCCCCTCGCTCATGCAGCCGGCCGAGCCCCGCTCCGCGTGACGCCGAGGCTCATAGGGGATTGCGCACCGGCAAGTCTTGACGCGTCGCCGCGCCGTTGCGTTATGGGACCTGACGAGGCGCCCCAAGTCGCTGAAATGCGCGGAAATCCCGATCCATGAAACCGGCCCCCCTTCCCGCCCTGCGCGACATCCAGTTTCGTCTCGAGTACGTCGTCCTGCGCCTGGTGATCGGCTTCGTCCGCCTGTTGCCGCTCTCGCTCGCGACCGGCGTCTCAGCCTGGACCTGGCGCCGCCTCGCCCCGCTCATCAATCCCAGGCGCCACCAGCGCGCGCTCGACAACCTCAGGATTGCCTTCCCCGAGAAGACGGAGGCCGAGCGGGGCGCGATCTGTCTCGCCCATTGGGAGAACCTCGGGCGGGTGATGGCCGAGACGATGCAGATCGACCGCCTCATCGCCGACAAGAGCCGCATCACCATCACCACGAAGAAGCTCTTCGACCGCTACAAGGACAAGCTCGGCGCGGCGATCGGCGTGTCGCTGCACATGGGCAACTGGGAGCTCTCGATCTGGCCGTTCGTCGAGGCCAACGCCTGCCCGGCCGCAGTCTATCGCTCGGTGAACAACCCTTATGTCGACAACTACCTGCGCTGGCAGCGGCGCGACCTCTATCCGGGCGGGCTGTTCGGGCGCGGCAAGGTCGAGGGCGAGCACGGCGACGACCAGAGGACCGCGCGCATCCTGACCGACTTCGTGCGCCGGGGCGGTCGGCTCGGCCTCGTGTGCGACCTCTACGACCGCACCGGGTTGCCGATCCCCTTCTTCGGCAAGGAGGCGCGCACGCAGGCGATCGCCGCCATGATCGCGCGCCGCGTCGGCTCGCGCATGTGGATGAGCCGCACGAAGCGGGTGGGGACCGAAAGCCGGTTCGAGATCGAGGTCAAGGAGCTGCGCGTGCCGCGCACGCGCAATCAGGCCGACGACATCCGCTGGGCGATGACGGAAATGCAAAAGCAGTTCGAGGCGTGGATCCGCGAGACGCCTGAGCAGTGGATGTGGAGCAACCGGCGCTGGAGCTGAGGCGGCGCCCGTTAGGCAACCGCCCCATAGACGTTGTCAGGGGTCCCGTTTCATGCGGGCGGGCCGAAGGAGATAGCCGGCCGCCGCGTCGGGATCGAGAGGACGCGTTTGGTCGGCGGCGTCATCGTGTGCAGGTGCACGTCCTCGCCGCCGTGACGGCCGAGGATCTCGAGCGCGATCCTCTCGTGCTCCCCATCGTGCGTCGTCACCCACAACAGCATGCCGCCGCGGTTCATATGCTCGTTCATGTGCTTTGCGTGCGTAGAGCCGACGAGCCTAGCCAGCGTCGAGCCCAGCGCCGCGCCCGCGCCTCCCGCGGCGGCCGCGACCGCAATGGCGCCGAGCAGCGTCCCGCCCGAGGCTGCGACGGCCAGGCTGCCGATGACTGCGGGAAAATACGCCGACGCGGCAATGATCCCGCCTTGGGCATTGCCGATGTCCTCGTTCGGGACGTAGTCGGCCCGCGGCGCGTCCGGATCGTCCTCGAGCTCGGCCGTCGAGGTGTAATCGTGACCGAGCTTCGACCTTACGGCCTCCTCGCTGGCCAGCACGCTGAGCTCGGCGTGATCGAAGCCCCGGGTCAGGAGCTCGTCGACAGCGGCTTGAAGCGCTGCTCCGTCGTGAAATACGGCAACAGCCTCGGTTTGCGTCTTGTTGTAGGCCTCTTCCTCCATAGCCCGATCTCCTCTGATCAAGGGGTGCTGGCCGGGAGGGGGCGGGGTCGCAGGCCTGCGCGACCCGTCGTCTCGAGCCGGCGCGCTTCCCCCGCATATAGGAACGAGAGGCGCTTGCTGGGAGAGCCCTGGGAAAACTCTTGGCGGGTCGGAGTTAATTCCGGGAGGCCGGGGATTGAGCCGGGACCGGACGCCTCTCACTCATACCAGGCATCGAAGCTCGCGCTCTGGATCAGGCGCCCGTCGTGGCGCAGCGTGCAGACCGAGACCGGCCATAGGCCCGGCGGCACTTCGATAACGACGAGCGGCCCGCGCCATTGGTCGGCCGGGTAGTCCTTGACGAGGAAGCCCTCGGCGCGAGCTGCCGCACGCGCCGCCTCCATCTCGCGGCCTGGCGCAAGCGCGGCGCAGAACTCGCGAATGCGCGCCTCCGTCGCCGATACTTTGCGGGCGACGACCAGACCATACGCAGCCGTGGCGAGAACGAACGCCGCGCCAATCGCGACGAAAGCACCTTTTCCAACGAGGACGGGCATAGGCGCCTAACGTTGCCGAGCGACTGTGACGCCAGCGTGCTCGGCCTCGCTCGCGGGACCCTCAAAGGCCATGTTCCGCACGGAACAGACGGCGCCAGTACGAGCGTGGAAGCTATCGCGTCGCAATCTGCCTGCTCCAGGAGTTCCCATGCTCACGACCATCGAGGTCATCCTCTTCAGCGCCGTCCTCTTCTTGCTCCCCCTCGTCGTCTATTCGCTCGCGACCGGGTCGCCGACACCGACGAATGGCCCGCTCGCCAGGTTCTATGCGGTCGAGCGTCATCTCAGTCTCTGCGGCAACCTCTTCCTGCTCGCCCTTTGCGCCACCGCCATCGGCAAGCTCGCCCTCCATTTCGGCTACGTCGACATGGATCTCGCCGACCGCGTCGAGTTCCTGACCACAGTCCCGTTCATGATCCTTCTCTGCGCCTTTCTCGCGCTTTGGATCAGGGCCGCTATCAAGCTGCGCCGCATGGGCAAGAGCGGCGCGTAAATCGCGTCAGTCGCAGGGCACCGGGATCGTCTTGCCGACGCTCGCGAGAAACTTCGTGCACGAGTGCGCCCCGCCGCTCTCACTCGCGTCACCCGATGATGTCGCAACCGTAGCTGCACCGGCCGGGTCCAGCCGCTCGAGCCCCTTCTTGGCCTCCTCGATCGTTGCGTCGAGGACGAGCGCCCGCTTGAAGTCGTCGATCGCGGCGCTGCTCTTCCCCTGCGCCTCGTAAATCTCCCCGCGCGTCGTAATGGCAATGGCGAGCTCCGGCTCGAGCCCGAGCGCCCGTTCCACGTCGGCCATGGCCTCGTCGAGCTTGCCGCTCTTCATCTGCGCGTCGGCGCGCGCGTTCAAGACCTGCGCATTGTTGGGATCGAGCCGCAGGGCCTCGGTGTGATCGGCGATCGCCTCGTCATAACGCTCGGCCATTCTGTAGGCGCCGCCCCTCAAGTAGCGGGAGTACCAGTCGTCGGGGGCGAGGCTCACGGCCTGGTTCAGGTCGGCGATCGCCTTGTCCGCGTTAGACCCGTTGCGCCACGTGATGCCGCGGTTGCGGAATGCCTCGGCATATTTCGGATTGAGGCGGATCGCCTCGTCGTAGTCGATGATGGCGTGGGGGTAGTCGCCCATGTCGAGATAGGCGTCGCCACGGAACCTGCGATAGGTCGCGTCCTCGGGGGCGAGCGAGATGGCGCGGCTGAGATGTGTCACGGCTTCCGCGTGCCGGCCGAGCTCCTGCAGAGTACGGCCGAGATAGAACTGGGTCTGGGTGTGCTTGGGATTGAGCTTCACGGCGCGCTTCAGGTCCGCGAGCGCGCGCTCCAAATCCTTCTTGTGGAAGTAGGTCGTGCCGCGATTGTAGATGGCGAGCGTGTTGTCGGGATCGAGACGCAGCGCCTCGTCGAGGTCGCCGATCGCCAGGTCGAGCTCGCCGAGATTGAGGTGGGCGGCGCCGCGATTGGAGTGGTAGATCGCGCGGTTCGCGTGGCTCAAGCCGGCCTCTTGCAGAAGCCGAGTGCAGGCTCTGATCGCGGTCTTCTCCTTGTCCACGTCGGCGCACTTGTCGTCGTCCGTGCCTGGCGATGTGTCCTCCTCCTCTTCCGTCACGACGGTGTCGATCGCGGCCACGTCTTGCTTTGTTTCGGTGGCCGGGGGCACGTCGACCGTCTTCGGCGGAGGATCGACCTTCGGCGGCGGGGGGGGCGGCCCGGTCACCACCTCGGGCGGCTTCACCTCGGGCGGCTTAGCGGCGACGGTATCGATGGGCTTTTCGTCGCCGCCCCGGTCTCGGCCGGAAAAGCCGACGGCGTAGATCCCGGCCGCGAGCGCGACGAGGAGGGCTGCGGCGAGGCCGGCCCAGACCGGCTTCGCGACGGCACCCGTCGCCGCGAGCGGCACCGTCGCCCGCGCCCCGGACTGATCGAGCGTGACGGTATAGGCATGGACGCGGTCGGGCAGGTTCTTCAGCTGCTGCTCGCCGACATCGGCGAACTTGAGCGAGATCTTGTTGGCGACCGCCTCGTGCACCGATCTCGAGATGCAGATGCCGCCGGCCGGCGCGATGCTCTCGAGACGCGAGGCGATGTTGACGCCCTCGCCCAGGAGATCGCCCTCGCGCTCGACCACGTCGCCGATCGTGATGCCGATCCTGAAATGCATCTGGCGGCTCGACGGGTAGGCGAGGTTGCGCGTGCGCAAGCTCTCCTGCGTGTCGACCGCGCAGCGCACGGCGTCGACCGCGCTCGGAAACTCGGCGAGGATCGCGTCGCCCGCGGTATTGAAAATGCGCCCGCCGAAGCGGGCGATGAAGTCCCCGAACACCGCGCGGTAGTTCTCGAGGCGGCGCAGCGTGTCCTCCTCGTCCTCGCCGACGAGCCGGCTGAAGCCGACGATGTCGGCGGCGAGGATGGCGGCAATCTTTCGCTTCACGGCACGGTGTCCGGGGAGTGGAGGGCGGTGTGCAGGCGATAGCTTAGACCTTGGCCGTCGCCTTGTCAGCGCGGGGCCGCGGGAACGCCAAGCCACGGTTAAGCCTCGGCAGCCAGGCACGTGGACGCGGTGGCCCTATGGGACGATAGTATCGGGCATTGCTTTTCCCGCCCCGCTGCGAGGACCCCATGCGCTTCCAGTCTCTCGTCATTTGTCTGTTCGCTGCGCTGCCTCTTCCTGCGCCGGCGCTCGCCCAGGAGCAGCTCGACGCGCAGCTGACCCCGGTCCTGACCAAGTACGGCCTTCCCGCGCTCGCCGCGGCCGTCGTGAAGGAGGGCAAGCTCATCGCCTCGGGCGCAGTCGGCGTGCGCGTGCTCGGCACCGACATTCCCGTCACCGTCGACGACCGATTTCACATCGGCTCCGACACCAAGGCGATGACGGCGACGCTCGCGGCCATGCTGATCGACGAAGGCAAGCTGCGCTGGGATTCGACCATCGGCGAGGTGCTGGGCCCCGTCATCCCCGGCCTCACCCCGGGGTTCGCGGCGATCAAGCTCGAAGAGCTTCTCTCCCACACGAGCGGCATTCCCTCCGACAACGAGGAGATCGCCGCGCTCTACTTCAGCCCCGACGCCTACGACACCACGCTCACCGACTACCGCCGGCGCATGATCTCGGCCTGGGGCACGAAGCACGAGCCGAAAGTCCCGGAGGGCTCCCCGTTCCAGTACTCCAACTTCGGCTTCATCACCGTCGGCGCGATGATCGAGCAGGTGACGGGCGAGCCCTGGGACAGTCTCATCACCAAGCGCATCTTCGAGCCCCTCGGCCTCAAGAGCGCGGGCCTCGGACCGCAGGCCACCTTCGGCAGGATCGATGCGCCGATCGGCCACGCCGTCGACGACAAGGGGAAGATCACGCCGCGCCCGTGGGGACCCGCCGCCGACGGCCCCGCGCCCGTCGGCCCTGCCGGGATTGCCCACATGTCGATTGCGGACTTCGCCACCTGGGCGGGCTGGAACGCGGGCGAGGGCAAGCGCGGGCCCGCCCTCATCAAGCCCGACACGTTGAAGCGGCTGCATCAGCCGCACGTCACCATGGATATCGCCAATCCGAAGCCCGGCACGCCGAAGTCGGGCGCCTATGCCTTCGCATGGGGCCTCGTGAAGTTCGACTGGTCGGAAAAGCCGCTCCTCACCCACAACGGCTCGAACTCGATGAACCTCGCGACCATCCTCGTCGACGTCGACAACGATCTCGCCATCACGGCGGCGACCAACTTCCCCGGCGACAAGGCCGACGCCGCCCTCCTCGACACGGTCGAGCTGCTCTACAAGCGCTACGGGCCGGCTGGGAAGGGCGGGGGGAAGTGAAGGAAGTGTGGGGCGGCTCTATTCGTTTCCCCGAGCCATCACTGCGTTGATTTGTCGGCAACTAGCGGTCAACTGGCGAGTGTCCTAATCAGCCACTCAATATCATGGCGCGCCTGGGAAATCACGTCGCTGTAGGACGGGGTGCGGACGTCCGGCGCATCGTAGCGGCTGTCCATTGCCTTATCGCGCCGGCCGCCGGGATGTCTATCGCCTTACAAGTGCGGCTTCCGTCGAGCGGTAGGTTTCGCCCAACAGCATTGCGGGCCTCGGATCGACCGAGAAATGGGCGCTCTCCTGCATAAAGCCCGTCAGCGTTCCAAAATCGAAATCCTGAAAAGCCCACTCTAATACGCGCTATCGCGCCGCCGGTGAAGCGGCTGTCGGTCAATCGATCCTAAATGTCCCTTCAGTTTTCCCTTGTTATCAACCAATTTGGGCAGCGTCTTACCATCGCCGTGGAAACGAATGTGGGACGTAGTTGCCTTGGGCGTAGCGCAAGCGGATTTCTTGCGTGGGTCCCGGTCTTCGCCGGGATGACGTTGGGGGTAACCTACGCTATCGTCACTGAGTAATCCCCCTCGCCTCCCGCTCGCTTACACTTGCCCCGCCCGTCCCACTAGGGGTCGCCTCCGGGGGCGTACCGAAGGTCGAGGGGCGGGACGAGTTCGAAGGGAAAGCGCCGCACGCTGCAGCCATTCCTTCGCGCGTCTGCCAATTGCCGGTGGCAACACCGGTACCGCGGAGGCTTGCGGCTAAGCGAGGCGCGGGACGTTGGGACGTGCTTCACCCAACGCAAAGCTCGGAAAGGCGGGGCGTCACATCGCCTTGTTTGAAACTACGGAAGACCGCGGCGTTGTCGCGCCCCGCTCCCCTATCTGGCGTTCGTGCCGCGAGGTAAGAACGCTTTCCAAGCGTTCCACTGTCATCCTCGGGCTTGTCCCGAGGATCCAGCGATCCACAAGAAGAGTCCAGAGTTGCCTCGCAAGTCCTCGAAGGGCGTCTCCGCTGCGCCATGGATCCTCGGCATGAAGCCGAGGATGACACGTTGGAGGGCGGCCGCGCCCCGTCTTCCCCCTCTCCCCACGCAAGCGTGGGGAAAGGGGGTACAGTGCCGCTGTGCGGTCTCGAGTGGCTTCCTGGCGCGGGCACACGCGTATATCGTCCCCGCTATCTTGACCAACTGGAGCCTTGCCCCATGCCCATGGAGCCCCGCGAGATCGAGAGCCTGATCAAGGCCAAGTTTCCCGACGCCACTGTCGAGATCAAGGACCTCGCCGGCGATGGCGACCATTACGAAGCGCGCGTCACGAGCCGCGCCTTCAAGGGCAAGAGCCGTGTCCAGCAGCATCAGATGGTCTACGACGCGCTCGGCGGCCGCATGGGCGGCGTGCTGCACGCGCTCGCCCTATCCACAGCGCCTGCCGACGATTGACAATTCAGGGGCAACGCCACATCTACGAGGGCCGGAGCGCCTCACGAGGGCGCCCGGCAATGACCCCGGCCCGGCGGCCTTGGCCGCCAGCAGCGGAGACGCGGAAATGAGCGAGCAAGCCGTCCACGAGAAGATCCGGAAGACGATCGCCGACAACGACGTCGTCCTCTTCATGAAGGGGACCGCCAAGTTCCCCCAATGCGGCTTCTCGGCCCAGGTGGCGAAGATCCTCGACCATCTCGGCGTGCCCTTCAAGGACGTGAACGTGCTCGAGGACACCGCGCTGCGCGAGGGCATCAAGAGCTTCACCAACTGGCCGACGATCCCCCAGCTCTACGTCAAGGGCGAGTTCGTCGGCGGGGCCGACATCGTGCGCGAGATGTTCCAGGAGGGCGAGCTGCACGCCCTCATCCACGACAAGGGCATCCCCCACACGACCCACGGGTGACCAGTCTCCCTCTCCCCGTAAGCACGGGGAGAGGGGAATTTCCGGGCCTCAGATTTGCCTTGACCGCATCCTGTTATGAGCCCAGCCCGCGGCGCGTGATAAGCTGCGGGTCATGCAGGTGACATCCGCCGTCGGATCGGGAGACATGAGGCTCGGAGGCCGCCGCTTTCTCTTAAGTCTCGCCATCATCGGCGCGGCCGTCTGCCTCGCGCTCGGCCTCTCGCTGCCGATCATCCGCTTGACCAAGTACGTGTTCTGGTCGACCGAGCATTCGCTGCTCTCGACCGTCTCGGTGCTGATCGAGGACGGCCAGACGTTCCTCGGCGGCACCGTGCTCATCTTCTCGATCGTGCTTCCCGTGGTGAAGCTGCTCTATCTCCTCCTCGTCTCGACGCTGCCCGTGGCCGAGCTCACCCGCTATCACCGGCGCCTCAAGGCCCTCGAGTGGCTCGGCAAGTGGTCGATGCACGACGTGCTGGTCCTCGCGCTCACCATCTTCTTCATCAAGGCGCAAGGGCTTTACGACGCGACGAGCCTCAACGGCGTCTACTTCTTCACCGCCGCAGTCGTCCTGATGATCCTCTCCTACGCCTGGCTCAGGACCGAAGGGCTTGCCGCCCACGACGCCAGCGGCCCTGTCACCGCGCCGGCGCTCGGAAAGCCCCTCTCGCCGCTCCGCAACTTCGTGCTGTCGTTCCTCATCATCCTCGCCACCGTCTTCTTCGCGCTCGGCATCATCCTCCCCGTGATCCGCTTCACGACCGTCTACGTTTGGACCAACGAGCATTCGATCGCGACCATCATCTGGGCGCTGTTCGAGAACGAGGAGTACTTCCTGACCGTGGTGCTGTTCCTGTTCTCGATATTTTTCCCGTTCCTCAAGCTCTTCTACCTCTTGACCCTCGTCACCTCGCCCGACATTCCCCCCGAGTTCCGCAAGAAGTCGATCTCGACCATGGAGTGGCTGGGCCGCTACTCGATGACCGATGTCATGGTGCTGGCGCTGATGATCTTCTACGTGAACTCGTCGGGCTACACGGAGGCGCGCGTGCTGCCAGGCGTCTATTTCTTCGCCGCCTCCGCGCTCATCACGATGCTCGCCTACGGCTGGGCGAACACGGTGCCGGCGAGGACGCGGGTCTCAGGCGGCGCCCCGCTCGACCCGGCGCCGCCGCGGCGCGCGCGGCCAATGCCCAGTGCCGAGCCCGCTCAAATCGTGACGCTGCCCACGAACCCCGCGCGCCGCCACCGCCCGGCTTAGAAATCAAATGGGCCGGCGCGAGCCGGCCCTGTCCGAAGACAAAGTAATCCCCCGCGCGATCAGCGCGAGTAGAATTCGACGACGAGGTTGGGCTCCATCGTCACCGGGTAGGGGATGTCCGACAGCGTCGGCACGCGCGAAAGCTTCGCCGTCATCTTGTTGTGGTCGGCCTCGATGTACTCGGGCACGTCGCGCTCGGGGCTCTTCAGCGCCTCGAGCACGAGGGGCAGCTGGCGCGCCTTCTCCTTGACCTCGATCACGTCGCCGACGCGGCAGCGGTAGCTCGGGACGGTGACGCGCCGGCCGTTGACCGTCACATGACCGTGGGAGACGAACTGGCGCGCGCCGAACACGGTCGGCACGAACTTGGCGCGATAGACGATCGCATCGAGGCGCCGCTCGAGGAGCCCGACCAGGTGCTCCGACGTCGAGCCCTTGAGGCGGGCGGCTTCCTGGTAGACGCGCAGGAACTGGCGTTCGGAGATGTTGCCGTAGTAGCCCTTGAGCTTCTGCTTGGCGCGAAGCTGCTGGCCGAAGTCGGAGAGCTTCGATACGCGCCGCTCGCCGTGCTGGCCGGGGCGGCTCTCGCGTTTGTTCAAAGGAGACTTCGGACGGCCCCAGATATTCTCGCCGAGGCGGCGGTCGATCTTGTGCTTGGCGCGGACGCGCTTCGTCATGTCTTTAGCACTCCAAGGTTGCTCACGGGGACGTGAGTTGCTTAGGTCAATCAGGCCTGGAGCGCCCCCTCCTCTGCCCATTCCCGCCGGCGGACTTAAGTCTCCGCCGGGAGAAGGCCGACAGGCTCGGGCCCGGAAGCCCCGCCGCGGGTGCGCAAATGGAGCGCGGGCCCGAAGGCCCGCGCTCGAGAAACGGGTGATAGTTGAGCGGGGAAGCCCCGTCAACCGGTCTCGCTTATTTCTTGGTCTCGGCGGCGGGCGCCCGATCGGCCTTCTTCGCCGTCTCGGTGGGCTTGGCCGCGGGCGCCGCAGCCGCGTTGGCCGACGGAATCGGCCCCCCGGACGCTTCGTTCGAGGCGAGCGCCGGCCCGCTCTTCACGTAGGCCACGATCAAATCCTTGACCTTTGCCCTCTGCTCCTCGGTGCAGGTCTGGGCCGGAGCCTTCGTCTCGTCGACGACGACATCCTTGTCCCCCTGCTTCTCGACGAGCTTGATCTTGCCGGTCAGCATCATCACGGTCGTGAGGTGGAGCTGATTGATGAAGAGGAGCTGCTGGTCGGTCCATTTCTTCTTGTCGACCTCGCGGCGCATCAGCGAGCGATGGTTCAACGACTGCTCCTCGGGCATGTTGCACACCTGAGCGTGCGCCGAGATACGCCCTACCCTGATCACCTCGTTCGCCACGTCGACCGGAACCAGCACGTCATCCTTCTTCGTCTTGTCGACGACGATGATTGTGCCGTCCTTCTTGCTGAACTGCTGGGGCGTGAGCGCCCAGGCATATTCCATCATTGTGCGAACGGATTTCTCGCTGAGCTCCTGCGCCGCCGCAGGCGCCGGCGTCTCGAGCGCCGACAACGCCAAAAGCGCCGCGGCACCCACCAATTTTGTCCCCGCCATAATCAGTGTCCGCATCCTTTTGCCCCTGTTGCGCTCCAACACATTGTCTTGGGCGAACCTCGTTGCCGCGGCCGCCCCCTGGCGGACATTTTCATCCGCGCATGCCATCTTTGCGGGCATCGCTCGGCTCAAAACTTGGCCAGATCATGGCGGCTCATGTGGACCGCTTGCGGCCGTGGCCTTTGCCCATCGCCAGCGTGGCAACTATGCCACGTAACGTCCGCACCTCCTGCTCGGTCAGCGTCATGCGCGAAAGCATCGTTCTCAAATTATGCACGACCGTCGGGCGCTTATGAGGCGGGTTGAAGAATCCCAAGCGCTCGAGCTCGCCCTCGAGGTGCTCGAAGAGACCGAACAGCTCCTCCTTCGTCGCCGGCCGGTCAGCGCCGAGATTGAGCCCGGGCTGCACCGGTGTTTCGTAGGTCGTGACCCGGCCCAGACTCGCCCGCCCCGAGGCGCCCATCCATACATAGCCGAGGATCAGCACCGCCTGCGCCAGATTGAGGGAGGCGAAACGCGAGTTGACCGGGATCATGACGATCGCGTCGGCGTTGGCGACCTCGCCCGTCTCGAGCCCGCTGCGCTCGCGCCCGAACAGGATGCCGCACCGCTCGCCGCGCCCGATCCTTGCTCCGAGCTCGGCGATGGCCTCGGCGGGAGTCAAGACGGGTTTTCTCAGCGGACGCTGGCGCGCGGTCGTGGCCACCACCCAGTGGAGATCGGCAACCCCCGCCTCGAGCGTCGGAAAACTCACGGCGTCGTCGATCACGTAATTGGCGCCGGAGGCGGCAATGCGCGCCTTCTCGTTGGGCCAGCCGTCGCGCGGGGCGATGAGGCGCAATTCATCGAGCCCGAAGTTGGCCATGGCGCGCGCCACCATGCCGATGTTGTCGGCGAGCTGCGGCTCGACCAGGATCACGGCCGGCGTCTCGCCGGGCGCGGCAGCGGCGGAGCCGGCGATGTGCGCGCGCCGGATGCCGTGACGCAGCTTGCGCAGCACGCGGCGCGCCCAGAACCAGTAGTTCTCCCCCGACCACGTCTTCTCGAGTGCGGCGAGGGAGGAGGTCCTTGCCGTCGCATCACCCGCGCCGAGGAGGCGCACGGTGCCATCGCCGACGATGATCTCTTTATGGCGGGCGATGAAGTCGTCGAGGCTCGTGATGCCTTGCGCCTCCGTGCGCCGCTTGCAGCCGGGGCATGTCGCCCCGTCCGCCTCGCAGGCAACCTCGGCGCAGTAAGTCAGGATCGGCTCGAGCGTCGTGCGGTCGAGACCGGCAATGGCAAGCTGGGCGAGCCCCTCGTCGATGGTGCGCTGGTGACAAGCGTGGACGACGGCTGCGACAGGCACAGAAGTACCGCCAAGGCGCGGCACGGCCTGGCCGTCCGCTTCCGCGATCTCGACGCATCTCGCCGCGTTTTTCAGCACGAAACGTGACTTCTCCAGTCCCCCAGTTGTCTGCTTGTTGCGGCCGCTTCGCGCCGATATGGTGCCGGGATAGGTCATTCGATTCAAGGCAATCCCATGCAGAAGATCAAGGTTTCCGGCACCGTCGTCGAGCTCGACGGCGACGAGATGACTCGCATCATCTGGAAGCTGATCAAGGACAAGCTCATCCACCCCTACCTCGACGTCCCGCTCGAGTACTACGACCTCAGCATCGAGAACCGCGACAAGACGGCCGACCGGGTTACGATCGACGCCGCCAACGCCATCAAGAAGCATGGGGTCGGCGTCAAATGCGCGACCATCACGCCGGACGAGGGGCGCGTCAAAGAGTTCGGCCTGAAGGAGATGTGGAAGAGCCCGAACGGCACCATCCGCATTTCCTCGGCGGCGTCATCTTCCGCGAACCCATCATCTGCAAGAACGTGCCCCGTCTCGTGCCGGGCTGGACGCAGCCGATCGTCATCGGCCGCCACGCCTACGGCGACCAGTACCGCGC
The DNA here is from genome assembly GCA_963740475.1 of uncultured Alphaproteobacteria bacterium. Lineage (GTDB taxonomy): Bacteria > Pseudomonadota > Alphaproteobacteria > Rhizobiales > Hyphomicrobiaceae > Hyphomicrobium_C. The sequence continues at coordinate 235,581 of CAVUEM010000043.1, forward strand.
CACCGATTTCAGGTATCCCGGCAAGGGCACGCTGACCCTCACCTTCAAGGGCGAAGACGGGACCGTGATCGAGCGCGAGGTCTTCAAGTCGCCGGGCTCGGGCGTCGCGCTCGCCATGTATAACCTCGATGACTCGATCCGCGAGTTCGCGCGCGCCTCCTTCAACTACGGGCTCAACCGCGGCTTCCCCGTATACCTCTCGACCAAGAACACGATCCTCAAGGCCTACGACGGGCGCTTCAAGGACCTGTTCCAGGAGGTGTTCGACGCCGAGTTTGCCGACGCGTTCAAGGCGAAGAAACTCACCTACGAGCACCGCCTCATCGACGACATGGTGGCCTCCGCTCTCAAGTGGTCGGGCGGCTACGTGTGGTCGTGCAAGAACTACGACGGCGACGTGCAGTCCGACACGGTCGCGCAGGGCTTCGGCTCCCTCGGCCTCATGACGAGCGTGCTGATGACGCCCGACGGCAAGACGGTCGAGGCGGAGGCCGCGCACGGCACGGTGACGCGCCACTATCGCGAGCACCAGAAGGGCAAGGACACCTCCACCAATTCTATCGCCTCGATCTTCGCCTGGACGCGCGGGCTTGCCCACCGCGCCAAGCTCGACGGCAACGACGAGCTCATGAAATTCGCGGCCACCCTCGAGAAGGTCTGCGTTGACACGGTGGAGGCCGGTTTTTTCATGACAAAGGATCTCGCCCTCCTCGTCGGCCCCGACCAGAAGTGGCTGTAACCGGCGGCTTCCTCGACAAGATCGACCAGGAGAATCTCAAGCTCGCGATGGCCGCGGGGACGTGAGCGGCGCGCGACGGTCTCCAATCGATCGCTTCGCGGTGTTGGACGACGGAGATGTTCCGGAGATCGTTGCTGCTGAGT
>CAVUEM010000044.1:0-262608 GCA_963740475.1 uncultured Alphaproteobacteria bacterium
CTGCCGTGTCGCTGCCGCCTGGGTCGGTGAATGCGCGTGTGACCGGGTAGTCGGGGTTTGCAGCGAGGGGCCTGGGCACGGCCGGTGTAGGCGGTCGCGAAGTCCTCGTGAGCCTTGATCGCCCGGTCGTAGGCTGCGACCCCGCCGCGGTAGTCGCCGTTGCTTGTGAGGACAGCGCCTTGAGCCGCGGCGGTGATCGCATTGTCTGGCGTGAAGGGGATCGGGAGGTGGTAGACCCAGGCTCCAACAACGACGACGACCGTGATCAGCAGCCCGAGGCCGTAGGTGACCCGCCGGATCGGACCTTCGACGACGAGGCCGAATCCGACGAGAAAGAGCGCTGCGGCAAGGACGGCGAGCACTGTTGTGTACTGGGTCGAGCGGGTGTTCCAGGTGACCCGTGTGGTGGCGAGTGCCTGCTGTTTGAGTACCTGACGCTCAGCATCGAGTTGGAGTGGCGCTCCTCGCTGAGAAGTTGCTTGGTGGGGAGTTGCTGAGCGGCCCGGAGGTCCCGGTGGATCGATTTCGGCTCGACCGCCAGTCCTGCCGCGCCTGTGAGATCGGGCGCGCCTGCGTAGAGGGGCCGGCGACGGCAGGAAGTCGTGTTCAGCCTCCACTTCCGAGCGCACGCCCAAGAGTGCGCTCGTCGCAACGTTGGCGGACATCGCTCTCACGGCCGTCCGGGTCGTCTCCCGAGCCGTGGTGGACTCGTTCGCTCCCGCCTGGGTCTGCAGGACGCCGAGCATCCCTGCGATCACGACCACAACGGCGAGGGTCACGGCGATCTTGGGCTTGAGTGGATCGGAACCCTCCGCGACCCCTTCCGAAGGCGGAGCGGAAGCACCAGTCGGCGGCATTGACTCTCGATCGTTCATGCGAAGAAGTAGGTCGAAAGGCATCCGACGACGGCGGCGGTATAGACCGCGATCCCGGCGACCGCGAACGCGGTCGTTCTCCGGCGTCGCGTCGAAGTTGCTGCCGGCCAGGGTGTACAGCAACACCGCGAAGGCAATCACGAAAGCGAATCGGACGAGGCCGTTGACCCTGTCACGAATGTCGTCTGCCTGCCGCGCGAACCCCGAAGGATCAAGCTTTCCCGGCGAGTCGAGCGCCGTCGACTGTTCCGCCTCGAGCGCTCGCCGACGCGCCTTGATATCGAACGAGCGAGGTGTTGCGCTCGGCTTCAGAAGATCGCTCCCGATCGTCGCGCGACCAAAGACGCCCGCTTCTGCAGCGCGGCGAGTCGCACCCTGCCTGAGAGCAGCCGCCTCCTCACGCGAGACGCTCGCGAGCTGACCCGGACCCAGCCCCCGCAAGGCGGGCTGCCTGACGATCGAGCGCAGCTGCGACCCCGTAGTCGGCCCGGTAGCGCACGTACTCGCGGGCCGCGGCAGCAATCGCAATGGTCCGCTCCACCTCGCCCTGCTCGGCCCGCACCGTCTCGCTAATGGATTGCCGATCATCGTAGGCCGCTGTACTCCCGATCTGAGCCGCTCGCCACGTGAACGAAGCCGCCGTCACCGTGGCAAGCCCGATCAGGAACGCGATCCCCCACTTCACGCGCACAGGAACCCCGGCCTGCTCACGCGCCTCGTTGGCCTCGCCCTGACTCACAGCCGGCACGCGGCGCATTCAACCACGGCCACGCCCGCGAGCGTCTTCACTGCCGGGCTCGTACTGGCTTCATGTCACCGTTAGCCGTACCGCACTTCCGAGAGCGATCGTCAGTTCCGTTGCCTGTATGCTCGACGCGGCGCGCCGGGAAGTCTGGTCGGCAGACCTCGATGGACGCCCTCGCCGACTTCTTCCCGCACCTCCTCGTCTTCGCAGCGCTGCTCCTGGCAGCAAGTACGCTCACACCGGTGGTCGAGTCCGTTGGGCTACCTGGACCAGCCGCCTTCCTCGCTGTCGGTGTGATCGCCGGCTATCTCGAGCTCATTCCGACCGACCGCCTCGGTGAACTCCCGCTCGAGCAGATCGGCGTCCTGGGCCTCTACGCGATCCTGTTCCAGGGTGGTCTCGCGACCGGCTACGCCGCCTGGCGCAAAGAGACAGGCCCAATCCTTGCTCTCGGCACCTTTGGAACCGCCGCAACGGCCGGTCTGCTCAGCGTCTTCGCGCACTACCTGCTGGGTTTCGAATGGACACTCGCCGCTCTCGTTGGCGTCGCTCTCAGTCCAACCGACCCGGCCGCGGTGTACGCGACGCTGCGGGGGCGCGACCAGTTCCGGCGGGCAAGGATCCTGCTGGAAGGCGAATCGGGATTCAACGACCCCGTCTCGATCTCGCTGATGATCGCAGTCGTCACGTTCGTCTCCTCCGACCACGCCACCGTCACGGGATCAACGGCAAGGCCTATCCGCTCGTCGACCATACCTACGACGTAGTCGTCGTCGGCGCGGGCGGCGCCGGATTGCGCGCCACGTTGGGCTGCGCGGAAGCGGGCCTCAAGACGGCCTGCGTGACGAAGGTATTCCCGACCCGCTCGCATACGGTTGCCGCCCAGGGCGGCGTCGCGGCGGCGCTCGGCAACATGGGCCCCGACGACTGGCGCTGGCATATGTACGACACCGTCAAGGGCTCCGACTGGCTCGGCGACCAGGACGCGATCGAGTACATGTGCCGGCACGCCCCCGACGCGGTCTACGAGCTCGAGCACTACGGCGTGCCGTTCTCGCGCACCGAGGACGGGCGCATCTACCAGCGCCCGTTCGGCGGCATGACGACGGACTACGGCCAGGGTCCGCCTGCGCAGCGCACCTGCGCCGCCGCCGACCGCACCGGCCACGCCATGCTGCACACGCTCTACGGCCAGTCGCTGCGCCACGCGGCCGAGTTCTTCGTCGAGTATTTCGCCCTCGATCTCCTGATGGACGAGGACGGCGTCTGCCGCGGCGTCATCGCGCTGTCGATGGACGACGGCACGCTGCATCGCTTCCGCGCCAAGCGCACGATCCTCGCCACCGGCGGCTACGGGCGCGCCTATTTCTCCTGCACCTCGGCCCACACCTGCACCGGCGACGGCAACGCAATGGTGCTGCGCGCCGGACTGCCGCTGCAGGACATGGAGTTCGTGCAGTTCCACCCGACCGGCATCTACGGCGCCGGCGTCCTCATCACCGAGGGCGCGCGCGGCGAGGGCGGCTATCTCACGAACGGGGCCGGCGAGCGCTTCATGGAGCGCTATGCGCCGCACGCCAAGGACCTCGCCTCGCGCGACGTCGTCTCGCGCTCGATGACGATCGAGATCCGCGAAGGGCGCGGCATCGGTCCCGACAAGGACCACATCCATCTCCATCTCGACCATCTCGACCCGAAGATCCTGGCCGAGCGGCTTCCGGGAATCACGGAGAACGCGAAAGTGTTCGCGGGCGTGGACCTGACCCGCCAGCCGATCCCAGTGCTGCCGACCGTCCACTACAACATGGGCGGCATCCCGACCAACTTCCACGGCGAGGTGCTGACCTTGAAGGACGGCAACCCGGATCACGTCGTGCCCGGGCTCATGGCCATTGGCGAGGCGGCCTGCGTGTCGGTGCACGGGGCGAACCGGCTCGGCTCGAACTCGCTTATCGATCTCGTCGTCTTCGGGCGCGCGGCGGCGCTGCGCTGCGCGGAGACGGCGGAAAAAGGCGCGCGCCAGCCCGACTTTGCGAAAACGTCGACGGAGCGGGCGCTGTCGCACCTCGACTGTTTCCGCCACGCCAACGGCAAGACGCCGACGGCGGCGCTGCGGCTCAAGATGCAGAAGGTGATGCAGACGAACTGCGCCGTGTTCCGCGACGGCCCTGTGCTCGAGGAGGGCGTCGAGAAGATCGCCGAGATCTGGCGCGAGACGGCAGACATCCGCGTCACCGATCGATCGCTGATCTGGAACTCCGACCTCATCGAGACGCTGGAGTACGACAATCTCATCGCGCAAGCAGCGGTCACCGTCGCAGGCGCCGAGAACCGCCGGGAGAGTAGGGGCGCGCACGCGCGCGAGGACTACCCCAACCGCGACGATGCGAACTGGATGAAGCACACGCTCGCCTTCGCCGACTACGCCACCCACTCGGTGCGGCTCGACTACCGCCCCGTACACACGCGCACGCTCACCAACGAGGTCAAGTACATCGAGCCCAAGGCGCGGGTGTACTGAGCGATCCGGATGAAGAAGCGAAGCGGGCGCGTCGGCATCACCCCGTCATAAAACGCGCGAGGAGGATGCGGCCGAGGTCGTAGGCGGTCTCGCCGAAGCGGGCGATGGCGCCGCCGACGGCGGCGGCCGCGAGCCATCCCGTCCAGCGCAGAAGCGTGCGCCCGTAGTTGACGCCGACCTTCACGTCGATCACCTGGTCGGGAAGCGCGGTCTCGGCGGCAAGCCCGTCGCCGCCGACAGTGCGCGCCGAGACGACGAGCTGGAGCTGCTTCCGCCCCCGCTCGCGCGGCGTCACCGTCCAGCGCCAGCTCGCATAGTCGTCGGCGACGAGCCCGAGCACGTTCTCGATCCACTGCGTCTCGGGCGAGCGCGACTCGATCCAAAAGCCGCCGTCCGGGGCCCTGAGCCGCACCGACATCGCTTTCGTCACCATGACCTCGTGGCGGTAGGCGGCCCCGCCGCCCTCGAGGCCCGCGGCAATCGCCTTCACGTCCGCGCGCGCGACCCGTGCCTCGACGACGACCGCGCGCCCGACGCGCATGCGCCGCGGGATGTTCTCGACGATCTGGCCCGCCTCGATCAGCGGCCAGTTGCCGACGAACGAGCCGGGGCCCTTGCCGCCGGTCCGTTGCGGTGGTTGCGGCGGCAGGCGCGCCGGCGGCGGCGGGATCGGCGGCGGGGCCGACGGACGGCCGTATCCCGCCGCGAGCGGTCGGGGAGGGGGCGCCGCTTGCGGCGGCGGGCCCCATTGCGCCGAGGGAGGCGCCGAACGTGGCGCGGCCGGCGACAGGGGCTGCTCGAAGCGCTCCGGATACGGCGTGAGCCGATCGTCGGCTGGCGGGCCGGATGGGGCTGCGGGCTGCGGAGCGGCGGGGACCGGGCCGCCGCTGCCGACGCCCCGAGGGAAGGCAGCGGGCGGCGGCTCGGGCGCTGGGGGCGGCGGCTGCGGCTCGGGAGGCGGGGCGGTTGCCGCGGCCGAGCGGGTCTGCACGCGCTCGCGGGCGGCGGCCATGATCTCGTCGGTGGTTGCGCGCCGCGCCGGCGGCGGGGCGCTCGGCGGCGCCTGGCGGCCGTCGGCGGTCTCAGCCCCCTGTGGCTGTGGCCGTTGGGCGGCCTGCGCCCGCTGCAGGGCTCGGATCGCCTCCTCGAAGGTGAGGCCCTGCTCGCGCAGGAGATGGGCGGCTGCGCTCTTCCCGTCGCCGACGATGGCCGCGAGCACGATCGCGCCGTTGATCTCGCGCCGGCGCCCCTGCTGGGCGGCGGCTGCCGCAGCCTCGAGAATGCGCTTCAAATCCTGCGAGAGGACCACGCCCTGGCCCGCCTCCCCGCGCGGGGAAACACGGGCGATGAGGGCCGCCGTCTCGTTCAAGAGGCGGGTAATGTCGATCGAGCTCGACTTGAGGACGACGCTCGCCTCCGGATCCTCGGCAAGGGCGAGGAGCAGATGCTCGAGACTGACCTCCCTGTGGGTCTGCGACGCCGCATAGTCGGCGGCCCGGGCCAGCGTCGCCGAAAGAAAGGGCGACATGGGTATCCGGCCGAGCTCGTCGGCGATGGTGGTGGTCATTGCCATTTCCCCTCAATGGCGCCTTCCGACCGCGGTCGGTCGTGCCGCACGAGCCTCCGGATAGCCGGGATCGAAAGGGCCGGCAAACCCCGAATCTTCGCCGATATGATGTGATCCGGGCTGCAGCCGCAAGGCCGCCCGGGCCACGCGGCCGGCCAGCGCGACCTAGCCCTCTTAAAGGGCGAATGTGAGCGAATTCCGTTGAGTAGGCCCGGACCCGCGCTATATGTGCTGCCGGCCGGGAGGCCAGCTCCGTCTTTACGTTACGGGCGGTCGAGGCAACGAAAGCGCGTCCACAGAGGAAATATGGCCAAGGCTAACGAATCGGCGGAAAAGACGGCAGATTTGTCCGGCAAAGCTGAGGTCTCCGCACACCTGCAGGCGAAAATTCTGGCCGAGGCGCTCCCCAATATGCTGCGCTATGACGGCGAGACCGTCGTGATCAAGTTCGGCGGCCACGCCATGGGCGACGAGGCGCTCGCGACCGCCTTCGCCCAGGACGTCGTCTACCTCAAGCAGTCGGGAATCAATCCTGTCGTGGTCCACGGCGGCGGCCCCCAGATCGCCGAGATGCTCTCAAAGCTCGCGCTTAAGTCGGAGTTCGTGAATGGGCTCCGGGTGACCGACAAGCCCACCGTCCAGGTGGTCGAGATGGTGCTCGCCGGCGCCATCAACAAGGAGATCGTCTCGGCGATCAACCGCCAGGGCGGCAAGGCGGTCGGCATCTCCGGCAAGGACGCCAATCTGATGATCGCCAAGAAGATCACCCACATGGCGGACCCTGAGAGCAACATCATCAAGGCGGTCGACATCGGCTTCGTCGGCGACCCCGTCGAGGTCAACCCGCACATCGTCGAGGTGATCTCGCGGTCGGACCTGATCCCGGTCATCGCTCCGGTCGGCGTCTCGCGCGAGGGGGAAACGCTCAACATCAACGCCGACACGTTTGCTTCCGCTCTCGCCGCGCGCTTGAGGGCCAAGCGCCTCCTGCTCTTGACCGACGTCGAGGGCGTGCTCGACAGAACGGGGGCCTTGATCGAGGAGCTCACGATCGACGACGCGCGCGATCTCATCCGCAACGGCACCATCACGGGCGGCATGATCCCCAAGGTCGAGGGCTGCATCGAGGTGGTCGAGGCTGGGGTCGAGGCCGTGGTCATCATCAACGGCCGCGTCGCCCACAGCGTGATCCTCGAGCTTCTGACCGACCATGGCGCCGGAACGCTACTCGGCCGGCGCAAGCCGAAAGCCAAGAAGTCGGCGTAATGTGTGTCATGCCCGCGAAGAATATGACGGCTCCTTCACCTGCCTCCACGCCCGGAGACGCAACGGAACGGAACCTCGAGCGGCGCGGCTTCTCGGCGACGCGCGTGTGGGTCTTTGACCTCGACAACACGCTCTATCCAGCCGAGTGCAACCTCTTCGCCGAGGTCGACCGACGCATGGCCGAGTTCATTGCGGCAAAGCTCGGCGTGCCGCACGCCTACGCCCGGCATCTGCAGAAGAGCTACTACCACCAGTTCGGCACCACGCTCGCGGGTCTGATGCAGGTGCACAAGATGGAACCTGCAGAGTTTCTCGACTACGTGCACGACATCGATCTTTCGGCGGTGCCCGCAGCCCCCGAGCTGCGAAATGAGATCGAGCGCCTGCCCGGCCGCAGGCTCGTCTTCACCAACGGCTCGCGCCGGCACGCCGAGCGCGTGGCGGAGAAGCTCGGGATTGCCGATCTCTTCGACGACATCTGCGACATCGCCGCTACCGACTACGTCGCCAAGCCCGACGCGGAAGCCTTCAACCGTATGGCTCGCCTTCACGGGGTGCGGCCGGCGGAAGCGGCGATGTTCGACGACATGCCGATGAACCTCGAGGCCCCGCACGCGCTCGGCATGACGACGGTGCTCGTGCGCTCGAGCTACATCGACCATCCCGTCCAGCTCGAGATGAAGCGCTGGACAGAGCTGCCGGAGCACGTCCATCACATGGCCGACGATCTCACGGCTTTCCTCGCCGCCGTCGCGGCCGATCTCGCGCGCCCCCGCTAGCTCCCGTGTGACGAAAGCGTAATTTCCGCCGCGACTGGTCGTGGTAGGCAACGGCGCGCTGGGCCGGGTATAGTTCGCGCAAAGACCAACTAGAGCGCGCGAGGCAAACGCACGATGGCTAAGCTCGACCGGCGCAAATTTCTCGGCACGGCGGGGACCGTGGGGCTCGGCGCGGCCGCCACCTTTCCCGCGCCCGCCATCGCGCAGGCGATGCCCGAGATCCGCTGGCGGCTCACGTCGAGCTTTCCCAAGTCGCTCGACACCATTCACGGCGCGGCCGACGTGTTCGCCAAGGCCGTGGCCGAGATGACCGACAACAGGTTCCTGATCCAGACGTTTGCCGCGGGCGAGATCGTGGGCGGGCTGCAGGCCGCCGACGAGGTGACGCGCGGCACCATCGAGGCCTGTCACACGGCCTCCTACTACTACTGGGGCAAGGACCCGACGTTCGCGCTCGCGACCACCGTGCCGTTCGCGCTCAACACGCGCATGCAGAACGCCTGGATGTACGAGGGCGGCGGCGTCGAGCTCATGAACGAGTTCTACAAGAAGTACAACATCTACGGCCTTCCCGGCGGGAACTCGGGAGCGCAGATGGGCGGCTGGTACAGGAAGGAGATCAACGCGCCCGAGGACTGGCGGGGCTTGAAGATCCGCATCGGCGGCTTCGGCGGGGCGGTGATGATCAAGCTCGGCGCCGTGCCCCAGCAGATCGCCGGCGGCGAGATCTACCAGGCGCTCGAGAAGGGCACCATCGACGCCGCCGAGTGGGTCGGCCCCTACGACGACGAGAAGCTCGGCTTCTACCGCGTCGCCCCTTACTACTACTACCCCGGCTGGTGGGAGGGGCAGGCGATGCTCCACTTCTTCTTCAATCTCGAGAAGTGGAACACGCTGCCGAAGTCCTACCAGGCGATCGTGAGGTCGGCCGCGCAGACCGCCAACACCATCATGATGGCGCGCTACGATATGCGCAATCCGCCGGCTCTCCGCCGCCTCGTGCAAAACGGAGCGATCCTGAAGCCGTTCTCGCGGCCGGTGCTGGATGCCTGCTTCGACGCGGCGAATGCGGTCTACGCCGAGCTTTCGGCCAAGAACGCCGATTTCAAGAAGGTCTACGAGGCGATGACGGCGGTGCGCGCCGAGGAGTATCTGTGGTTCCAGCTCGCCGAGTACACGAGCGACACCTACATGATGATCCAGCAGCGCAAGAAGGCGCTTTAAGGCAAGCACGCGCGGCGCTCCGAGATTACGCCGATGTCCTCGCGGCGTGTTGCGCCTTTGCTCCCTCTTGTAATCCCGGACGCCATGCGGCCGCGGCGAGCGAGCCCGCGGCACGCGCTTTTTTTCCCCATGGCGATCCGGGACCCAGGGCTGTGCGGAGACGTCGGAGCGTGCGGCTCCTGGGTCCCGGCTCTCGCGCCATGGGCGCTCGGCCGGGATGACAGTTGAGCGAGCGGCATGCGTTGTTCTTCTCGCGGCACGAGAGCCCGAGGTGATGGAATAGGGGAGCGGGGCGCGGCCGCACCACGGTCTTCCGTAGGGTGTAACAAGGCGCAGCGGCGCCCCGCCTTCGGCGAGCTTGCGACCGGTTGCCTTCCGGCCCCGTCGCGCCCTGCACTTGGCCATGGCCGTCTCTGGCACCGGCGTTGGCGCCGGCTGCAGGGTCGGACGCGAAGGAATGGCTGCGGCGTGCTGCACTTTCCCTTCGGACTCGTCCCGCTCCACACCCCCGGTACGCCCCCGGAGGTGCCCCCTAGTGGAACGGGCGAGACGAGTGTACGTGAGCCGGATGAGAGGGGGATTACTTTTCGCGCCCCTCCGCTTGCATCCCCGCCCGGAGCGCCGGCTCAATGGCGACACACGCTCTCCTCTTGCATTCCCGGAAGCCGAGCGCAGCGAGGCGAGAGCCCTATAGGCAACCCATGCTGATGGTCGGCCGCGCTCCGGGGGCAGCCGAGGCCCGCGCCTTCTCGAGCGCGGCGACGCGTGCGTCGAAGTCGAGCCGAACAAGGCCGTTCAGCGCGCTGTCGGCAATCTCGTAGCTGCCGCAATGCTTGCAGTCGAGCATTAGGCCGTCGAAGTCGCCCGACGAGAGATCCCTGGCCTCAGCTCCGCACACCGGACATTGCATTTCGCCTCCCTGGGCTCCGGCGTTGACACATCCCCACCGCGATAGATGTGCACAATTGAGATGCCCCGCAAGCCTCGAAGGGCGCCCAGGAATACGCTAAATGGCTTGCGCTTGCTGGGGCCACCGAAAGGGGGGAGCGATGGAGCAGGGGTCGAAACTCGGGACCGTCTGGCGGTATGCCCAGAGAGCCTGGCGGAGCCTCCTCGCACCGACGGGCGGCATCGTGGCCGCGCTCGCGCTGCTGGCCGCGGTCTACCTCGGCTACGACGTGGTGAAGGGCCGCGTCTCGCCCTGCGAGTCGATCTTCCAGGAAACGTCGATCGGGCTCTCGACGCGCATCGGCTTCCTCAAGACCGAAGGCGAGATCGAGATCGGCCGCGAGGCGGTGACCGAGCTCGACGAGCGCGCGCAGATGACGGCGCTCAATCTCAAGACCTGCTGCACGGTGCTCGACGCCGGGCGCATCGACCCCGAGCAATTCCTCCAGTGCAAGGCCAAGGCGCGCGCCTACGATTCGCGCCTCGAGGAGATCGCCGATCTCGTTGAGACGGCGCTCGAGGCAAAATCGACCGAGACGGCATCGACATCGGCGTCGGCGCCGGTCGTGACCGCTGCGGTGGCGCACACCGCCCCTGACCCGAAGATCGTCAAAGCCGTAGAGGAGGCGCGCGATGTCTCGCGCGAGCTCAACAAGACGGTCGTCGAGGTCCGTGCGCAGCAGGCGCTCGCGGCCTTGGAGGCCGCTCCGGTAATCCACGTCGAGGTCGACGCGGCCGAGCGCGAGCCCAACGACGACGTGCTCCGCGCCAACATCATCGAGCCGGGAAAGCTCGTGACGGCGGCGATCGGCGCTCCGGCCGATTTCGACTTCTACACCTTCACGACGCCCGAGAAATACCGGGATTGGATCCGCATCGAGGTCCAGAACCAGTCGACGACGCTCGAGCCGGCCCTCGAGCTGTTCGATGCGGCGAAGGCGAGCCTCGGGACGGTGCGCAACACGACCGCCGGCGGCGACGTGGTCTACGAGTTCGTCGCGCCACCCAAGGCCAAGTTCACGGTGCGCGCGGCCAACTACTACGGGAAGAGCACCGGCGTCTACCTGATCCGCGTCGTCGCGGCCAAGGCCTACGATGCCCACGAGCCGAACGACGACATTCTGAACGCCGCAGCGATCAGCGAAGGGACAGCGGTCAAAGCAAAGATCATGGACAAGGATGATGTCGACATCTTCCACGTGGAGGGGGCGGGCGACGCGGAGCGCCCTGTCGTGGTAAAAATCGCCAACGCCTCGACGACGCTGCATCCCAACGTGGTCGTCTACGACGACAGCAAGACCGAGATCGGAAGCAGCCGCAACACGACGGCCGGCGGCGACCTGACGCTTCCAGTCAAAGCGCTGAAGGGCGGGCTCTACGTCCGCGTCAGCGACTATTACGCGCAATCGGGCGGCGACTACACCCTTACTGTTGACAGGCAGTGAAAGGCCCAGCAGCCAACGTCTGACCCGCTATTTGCAACCCGCTATTTGCAAGAAGTGTCAAACGAATCCCCCTCTCTCCTCGTCCCCGAGGCGCGGCTCCGCGCGATTCGGGGAGAGATTGGCTCGCGACTGGTTTGGAAGAATGTTGAGAAACCTTAAACCATTTTCCTAATTTCGCGTTTGCTCATCTGTATCCTGTAGGCTACAATATCGTATGCCAGACGTCCGCAGGACGGATGAGTTCTCCGAGTGGCTCGGTGCACTAAGGGATGCGCGGGCGAGAGCTAGAATTCTCATACGTATCGATCGTCTCGCCCGGGGAAATCCAGGCGACGTAGAGCCGGTTGGCGACGGAGTTAGCGAGTTGAGAATCGACTACGGGCCTGGATACCGCATCTATTTCGTCCAGCGTGGCACGAGGTACATTCTGCTACTTGCTGGAGGCAACAAGAGCACTCAGTCTCGCGATATCGAACGCGCCAAGCGTCTGGCTCAAGAGTACGAGGAGTAATGCATATGGCACCAAAGGCCAAGAGATCGAAGCCATTCGACGCTGCGGAGTACCTCGGCGACGATGAGGCAATCGCGCTCTATATCACCGAAGCGCTTCTTACCGATGATCTGGACGTGGTCACGCATGCTATCGGCGTGGCTGCCAAAGCGAGAGGAATGACACAGATAGCAGAGCAGACCGGCCTTTCTCGAGAAAGCTTATACAAGGCGCTCAGCGGCGAGGGACATCCTCAGTTCGAAACGATTTTCCTCGTTTTGAAGTCATTGGGTCTGCGGTTGCGCGCAGAACCCGCTGCCTCGCCGAACGACAAGCGAGCCGCCTTCCGGGGTACCCGATAGTGACGCGAGCCGCTCTCGTAGACGATCGCGACGTGCCTTGATCGCGTCTCCTATACGTCATGATGCGTCCTTCGGGGCGACGACGCGACCCCGTCAGGGGGAGCCGCGGAGAGAGTGTCAAGTCAATCCAAATGCGATGAGTCGGGGCGGGCCGCTTTCCAAATTGAACCTTGCAGCTTTCTTGCCTAAGTCATCGGACAAGGTGCGCCGCCTGAGGTTGAGCAAAGAACGGAGGAAGCCGCGATGACGGGAGTGCGAGTACTTGTCGGCACGCGCAAGGGCGCTTTTATCCTCAATTCCGACGGCAAGCGCGAGACGTGGGACGTCGCCGGCCCGCACTTCGCGGGCTGGGAGATGTACCATATCAAGGGCTCGCCGGCCGATCCGAACCGCATCTACGCGTCCCAATCGAGCAGCTGGTTCGGCCAGCAGATCCAGCGCTCGAGCGATGGCGGCGTCACGTGGGAGCCGGTCGGTAATAATTTCGCCTATGACGGAACGCCCGGCACGCACCAGTGGTACGACGGCACGCCTCACCCCTGGGAGTTCAAGCGCGTCTGGCATCTCGAGCCGTCGCTCACCGACCCGGATTCGGCCTATGCCGGCGTCGAGGACGCGGCGCTGTTTCAGACGACCGACGGGGGCAAGTCATGGACCGAGCTCTCGGGCCTGCGTGGCCACGGCTCGGGCCCGAAGTGGCAGCCGGGCGCCGGCGGCATGTGCCTGCACTCGATCCTGCTCGATCCCGCGAACCCGGCGCGCATCTACATCGCCATCTCGGCCGCGGGCGCATTTCGGACCGATGACGCGGGCAAGACCTGGCGGCCGATCAACCGCGGGCTCCACTCGCAATACATTCCCGATCCGGAAGCCGAGGTCGGCCACTGCGTGCATCGCCTGGCGATGCATCCCTCGCGCCCGTCGGTGCTGTTCATGCAGAAGCACTGGGACGTGATGCGCAGCGACGACGCGGGCGATAGCTGGCAGGAGGTGAGCGGCAATCTGCCGACCGACTTCGGCTTCGTCATCGACGTGCACGCGCACGAGCCCGAGACGATCTACGTCGTGCCGATCAAGAGCGATGCCGAGCATTTCCCGCTCGAGGGGAAGCTGCGCGTCTACCGCAGCCGCTCCGGGGGCAACGAGTGGGAGGCGCTAACCAACGGGCTGCCGCAGGAGAACTGCTACGTGAACGTGCTCCGCGACGCCATGGCCGTCGACGCGCTCGATCAGTGCGGCATCTATTTCGGCACGACCGGCGGGCAGGTCTATGCCTCGCGAGACGGGGGCGACACATGGGCGCCGATCGTGCGCGATCTTCCCGCCGTTCTCTCCGTCGAGGTGCAGACGCTGTCATGATCCGCGTAGTTCTGCCGACGCACTTGAAGAGGCATGCACAAGTTGGCGGGGAGGTACGCCTCGAGATCATGGGTCCGGTCACGCAGCGGTCGATCCTCGACGCGCTCGAGGAGAGCTATCCCGTCCTGCGCGGGACGATCCGCGACCACGCGACCCTGAAGCGGCGCCCCTTCGTCCGCTTCTTCGCGTGCCGGCAGGATGTCTCGCACGAGCCGCCGGACGCGCCGCTTCCCGAGGCCATTGCGACGGGAAGAGAGCCCTTCCTCGTTGTGGGCGCGATCGCTGGTGGCTAACATCGAAGCCCGGTCGATGGAACTTGAACCTCACCTGCGGCTTCTTCCCATGAATGGCCGTTATTCAACGCTAGTGTTAACCGGTATTGAAGTTGATGAACGCTTGCCAATGCCGACCTCAAGTGCCAGCTTCATGGGGCCGACACGTTGATTTCATTAACTTCTTGGCAGTGCGTGTGAAGGTGCGTGCATCTATGTGGAAACCGCAGAGAGCCTCGCTCGTTCGCCCCGCAGTAGCGGCCGCAGCGATGGCGTGCGCGCTCGCCATTCTCCCCACGTCCGCTGAGGCCCAGAGCCCGCAGGTCAGGAGCGCGTGCCGCAACGACTACTTCAGCCACTGCAGTGCGCACGCGCTGGGCAGCGCGGAGCTACGCCAATGCATGCGAAGGGTGGGCGAGAATCTGTCAGTCGAATGCCTGCGTGCTCTCGTGCAGGAGGGCGAGATCACGAAGGCCGACATCGAGCAGCACCAGGCGAAACAAGCTGCAGCAATTAGTGGCTCCGGCACTGCGACGGCCCCTAAGCCTCAACCGACAACCGCTAATGTGAGCGACGCGAGCAAGGCTGCCAAGAGCGCTTCCAAGGGAGACAAGGCCGGCAACGCCAGCAAGCCTACGAAGATTGCCAGCGCCAGCCAGACCGCGGCCTCGGGCAAGGCATCCAAGGAAGCGAAGGGCGGCGCGACCGCGAGCAAGGCCGTGAAGGTCGCAAGCACCGGCCAGACTGCGACCTCGGGCAAGGCATCCAAGGAAGCGAAGGGCGGCGCGACCGCGAGCAAGGCCGTGAAGGTCGCAAGCACCGGCCAGACTGCGACCTCGGGCAAGGCATCCAAGGAAGCGAAGGGCGGCGCGACCGCGAGCAAGGCCGTGAAGGTCGCAAGCACCGGCCAGTCTGCGACCTCGGGCAAGGCATCCAAGGAAGGCAACGGCACGAGCGCGAGCAAGACGGCGAAGGTGGCTGGCGTCGACAAGTCTGCGACTGCGGGCAAAGTCTCCAAAGGAGACAAGGGCGGCAATATCGGCAAGGCTGCCAAAGTGGCCAGCGTTGAAAAGAGCACGAATGCCGGCAAAGCCACCAACGGAGCCAAGGCCAGCAACGCGAGCAAGACGGCGAAGGTCGCCAACGCCGCCCCGACGGCGGTCTCGGGCAAAGCGCCAAAAGGCAACAAATCCGCCAACGCGACCAAGGGGGCGGCCTCCGCGAGCAAGACCGCTAAGGTGGTCAAGGAGCCCGACCTGGCGGGAGCGCCACCCAAGGGCGGCGAGCTTTGGGACCTCTGGTTGCCCCCGCCTAAGCCTAAGCCCTAGCCGTTTGCGCTCCGCTGCCCTGTCGCCGCCAGCGCTGTAGGAGCGCATCGAGGGAGATCGGCCCCGGCCCGGCGACGGCAAGCCATCCGAAAAGGGCCGTGTAGGCCACCTCCTCGAACCCGAGCAGGGTCTCGAGCGAGTCGATTTGATCCCACTTGGCGCTGATGATGGCGACGATCATGATGATCACCAGCGGCGGGGCCGCGAGACGCGTGAACAGCCCGAGCAGCAGAAGAAGGCCGCCGAGGAATTCGATCCCTGACACGAGCGGCGTGAGGACGTGCGGGAAGGGAATGCCCCAGCCGATGAAGTTTTCGGTCACCTGAGGAAGGTTGTTAAGCTTCGTCCAGCCGGTCCACATGAAAACCCAGCCCACCACGATGCGGGCGAACAGCGGCGGCAGCCACGCGAACCAGACAGACGTGCGCTCCGGCCAATCGATCAATGCCTTGATTAACCTGTTCACGGGACCTCCCGCTAGAGCTTTGCTTTCCTGGCGCAAACCGTACGACCTGCCTGTCGGCTCATGGAAGTACGCATTTTGCGTCGCGGCGGTTTCAGGCTGTGGGTCCGTCACGACCGCGCCAGCCGAGTGAACTACTTACCGCTTCCGCGCGTAGACGGCCAATAGCGACTCGCTATGGAATTTAGCAGCTTTCGCTAATTCGGTCGGGGCAAGGGCTTAGGGTACTGTCCGAGCCATCTACCTCTTCGATTGGGCCTCCGCAATGAGTGCAACGCGCAATCAGTCGGGAACTCCCAGCGGCGAACTCGTCGTCCAACGTCACTCGCTCACGGTGCGCATCACGCATTGGATCAACGTGCTCTGCCTGCTGTTTCTCCTCGCGAGCGGGCTGCAGATCTTCAACGCGCACGCGGCCCTCTATTTTGGGAACGTCTCCGACCCCGAGCGCGCGGTTCTCACGATCGGCGTCACGCAGAAGGAGGGCGGTAAATTCGCCGGGGTGACGCAGATCGGCGAAGTAACCTTCGAGACGACCGGCTGGCTCGGGCTCTCCACTGGGTTGAACGGTGCGCCCGAGCGGCGCGCCTTTCCCACTTGGCTGACGGTGCCGGGCTTCAAGGACCTCGCGACGGGGCGGCGCTGGCATTTCTTCTTTGCGTGGCTGTTTGTGTTGAACGGCCTCGTCTACCTCGTTCACAGCTTTCTCACGCGCCACGTGCAACGGGATCTTGCGCCGTCGCGCGGCGAATTGAGAACCATCGGCCATGCGATCGCGGAGCATGCCCGCTTCCGGTTTCCGAAAGGAGAGGAGGCCATGCACTATAACGTGCTCCAGAAGCTTGCTTATCTTGTGATGATCCTTTTTGTACTGCCTGTGACGGTGCTCGCGGGCCTCACCATGTCGCCGGCGCTCGATGCGGCGTTTCCGTTCCTTCTCGATCTCTTCGGCGGGCGCCAATCGGCGCGCACCATCCACTTCATCGGCGCGAGCGCGATCGTGCTGTTCGTGTTCGTGCACCTCTTCATGGTGCTGGTGTCGGGCGTCTGGAACAACCTCCGCTCGATGGTTACGGGGACCTACGTCATCGAGCCGGCGGAGCCTCCACGATGAGC
Source organism: uncultured Alphaproteobacteria bacterium (assembly GCA_963740475.1). GTDB lineage: Bacteria > Pseudomonadota > Alphaproteobacteria > Rhizobiales > Hyphomicrobiaceae > Hyphomicrobium_C. The sequence continues at coordinate 16,761 of CAVUEM010000044.1, forward strand.
AAGGGCGCGCTCGACCGACGGGGCTTCATGATCAGGCTGGCGGCTACCGGGGGCGCTGTGACCCTCGGCGGGTGCGACGGGCTCTCGAAATCGCCAACGTTCCGCAGCCTCTTGGACCTGGCCGAGACCGCAAGCATGTCAGTGCAGCGCCTCCTGCTCGGATCGCAGTCGCTCGCGCGCGAATACGCGGAAGCGGACCTTTCCCGCAACTTCAAGGCCAATGGATCCACGAACCCGAAGGATCCGGAATACGTCGCGCTGGTGCAATCCCAATTCCAGGACTGGCACCTCGAAATCATGGGTCTCGTCGACCGACCGATGCGCCTTTCGCTCGCCGAGCTGCGCCGGCTCCCGTCGCGAACGCAGATCACCCGCCACGATTGCGTCGAAGGGTGGAGCGCGATCGGCAAGTGGACCGGTGTTCAGCTCGGAACGCTGTTGCGGAGCGCCGGCTTGAAGCCGAATGCCCGCTATGCCGTCTTCTATTGCGCCGATACGCTCTCCGGCGACAAATATTACGAGAGTGTCGACCTGGTTGACGCGTTCCATCCGCAGACCATTCTCGCCTACGACATGAACGGCGCGCCGCTCACCGTCCCTCACGGCGCACCCTTGCGGCTCCGGGTCGAGAGGCAGCTCGGCTACAAGATGGCAAAGTACGTCATGCGCATAGAGATCGTCTCGGCTTTTTCCCAGATACGCGGAGGTAAGGGCTCGTTCTGGGCCGATCGCGGCTACGAATGGTATGCCGGCATCTGAAGGACAAGCCTCCCAAATCTCCTAACACAAGCGGGTGTCAGCCTGCGGTTGTGTCCTCTCTCCTCCCCGCATACTAGTTTGTAGTATCTGCGAGAGGCCGAAGGGGACCATGACATGAAAGCCGTGAAGGTGCGCGCGCCCGGTGGCCTCGATCGTCTCGAGGTCGTCGACATGGAGGAGCCGGGAGCGCCGGAAGCCGGCGAGATCCGGGTCCGCCTCAAGGCGAGCTCGCTCAACTACCATGACTATGCGGTGGCGAGGGGCGCCATTCCGGCGCCCGACGGCCGCATCCCGATGTCCGACGGCGCGGGCGTCGTCGAGGCTGTCGGTGCGGGCGTCACCGATTTTGCGGCGGGCGACCTCGTCGTCTCCTGCTTCTTTCCGCTATGGCAGGACGGCCCGCCGCCGCACGGCAACTTCGCCTTCGTACCCGGCGACGGCCTCGACGGCTATGCGCGCGAGATCGTGGTCGCGCCCGCGACCTCCTTCACGCGGGCGCCCAAGGGCTACAGCCCCGTGGAGGCGGCGACGCTCACCTGCGCGGGACTTACGGCGTGGCGGGCGCTGGTGGTCGAGGGCGGCCTCAAGGCAGGCGATACGGTGCTGATACTCGGCACCGGCGGCGTCGCGATCTTCGCACTCCAGATCGCGAAAGAGATGGGCGCGACCGCGATCATAACGTCCTCGTCGGACGCGAAGCTCGAGCGTGCACGGGGGCTCGGGGCCGATCATACGATCAACTACAGAAGTGAGCCGAAATGGGGCGAGGCCGTGCGCCGCTGGACCGGCAAGCGCGGCGTCGACCACGTCCTCGAGATCGGCGGGCCGGGAACGCTCCCGCAGTCGATCGCGGCCGCGCGCATCGGCGGGCACATCTCGCTGATCGGCATCCTGACGGGAGCGAGCGGCGTGGTGCCGACGCTCGCCATGATGGCGAAGCAAGTGCGGCTCCAGGGGATTGTCGTCGGCAGCCGGCGCCATCAGCAGGATTTCGTCCGTGCCATCGATGCGACCGGACTGCGCCCCGTCGTCGACCGCACGTTTTCGTTGGATCAACTCGCCGAGGCGTTCCGCTACGAGGAACAGGCCGTCCACTTCGGCAAGATCGGCGTCGAATTTTAGCGAGCCCATCACGGGCCAGTCCTCCAAATGGCACCCAACGGACATTCGTGACCTCTGGATCACCTCGTCGGCAGAAAAATATGCCGAGTGGTTCTCAAAACCAAATTGTCCGATCCGCCGTAGCCCAACCGGAAGCGGTTGCAGGCGCTTCGCGTACCCGCGTCCGCGTTCCGACTAGGGAAATGTTCCAATAAGGGAGTCCAACAATGAAACTTGCCGTCAATCCCGGTTCCGCGATCGCGGCCGCCGCTGCGACGCTCGTGCTCGCGGGTGCAGCCGTTGCCCCCACCGCGGCCTTTGCAGAGGAGGTCAAATGTTACGGCGTCAACGCCTGCAAGGGTTACAGCGCATGCAACATGAGCAGCGCGTGCAAGGGTGAGAACGCTTGCAAGGGCCAGGGTATCGTTATGGTCAGCGAGGAAGCCTGCAAGCAGCTCGGCGGCTCGACCGAGCCCAAGAAGTAATCACCCACGTCCGCATTCCGATAGGGAATGTTCCAATAAGGGAGTCCTCCAATGAAACTTGCCATCAATCCCGGCTCCGCGATCGCGGCCGCCGCTGCGACGCTCGTGCTCGCGGGTGCAGCCGTTGCCCCCACCGCGGCCTTTGCAGACGACGTCAAATGTTACGGCGTCAACGCCTGCAAGGGTCAGAGCGCTTGCAAGACGGGTGGCTCGTGCAAGGGTACCAATGCCTGCAAGGGCGAGGGCATGGTTATGGTCAGCTCGGAAGCCTGCAAGCAGCTCGGCGGCTCGACCGAGCCCAAGAAGTAATCCTGGTTCCAATCGACGCGACGTTTCCGGCGTGCCGTCACCCCCGGCAGGCCGGAAGCGCTCAACCCGCTAAGGTAAGAACATAAAACTTGCCGTTGCTTCCGGCGCCGCTGTCACTCCCGCTGCTGCCTTCGCCGTCTGCAAAGCCAACGGCGGGAAGACCGCGCGGTCCTAGGTCGGAAGGGTCATACCTCGCTTGCTATCTCTCGCCCAAAGAGCAGGTTCGGCTTTCCACCCACCCTTCGGCCGCATCTGCTCGCGGTGGATTTGAGGACGCGAGCAGGCAGCCCGACTGGCGGCTCGGCGGCACCTCCCCAATGGCCGCCGAGCCTCAATGCTCCGGGAGCATGAGCCGTTCCTCGGGAATGCAGCGTGAAGCCTAGATATGCGATGGTCGCCATGGAGTGCGTGTCTAATTGTCGGCCTTCTCGCGGCCTGCTCCGGCGTGGCTCCGGACGGTGACATGCGGGCGCCAATCATTTCTGTCGGAAGTGTTTTCAGCTCGCTGACCTCCGAGCGCGGCATCGGCGTCGAGCGCGGAGTGAGCTTTGGGCCTCTCTCCCGCCATCGCCTGGACATTTACAGGGCTTCCCAGACCAGCGAGCGCCGCCCCATCGCGATATTCTTCTACGGCGGCGGATGGACCGACGGCGACAGAGCGACGTACGAATTCGTCGGCGCCGCCCTGGCCGCGCGCGGCGTCACGACAGTGATCCCGGACTACCGCCTTTATCCCGAGGTGACGTTTCCCGACTTCATGGACGATGCGGCACGAGCCTACGCGTGGGTCGACCGCAATATTGGCGCAGCGTGTGGAGAGCGCCGCCCAATCTTGCTCATTGGTCATTCGGCAGGAGCATATATCGCCGCGCTGCTCGCGCTCGATCGGTCATATCTCAGCCGCCTTGGACGGAACATGCCGCCGCCTGCGGCGATGGTCGGGCTCGCCGGGCCTTACTCGTTCGATCCGACCACGTGGCCGACCACCAAGGATATCTTCGCGCGCGCTGCGGGCAGACCCGACGCGGCGCGCCCCGTCGCGTTCGCGCGTTCCGGCGCTCCTCCGGCCTTGCTGCTCCATGGCCTCGAGGATGAGACCGTGCAGCTTTACAATACGAGAGACTTGGCTGCGGCGCTGAAGAAGACCGGCAACGAGGTTCAAACGATCGAGTATCCGGGCATCGGACACGTGGGTCTTGTGCTCGCGATGTCGACACCGTTTCGCTGGCGCGCGCCCGCACTCGATAACATGGTGGACTTCATCGACCGCCACGGCGGCGACCAACTCGAGGGCCGGACTTGCAATGGCGGTGATTCCCACTAGCGGCGGCGAGCCTGTAGGGGCTCCCGCTCCTATGACAACACTCTCGCAGCGTGTCCATCTCCGACGCGAGCGGCTGCTTCTTCAGGGAGCGGTTTTGATTGCAGGCCTCGTGCCCGTCTCGACGGGTCTTGCCGGTATCATTCTGGGGCCGGAGCTGTTGGAGGCGACAGGCCCGGACTACTCTTCGCTTGACAGCCATGTCCGCTATTTGTCGGGGCTGCTCCTTGGCATCGGCCTCACGTTCTGGAGCCTCGTCCCGAGAATCGAGCGCGTGAGCGAGCCCTTTCGCCTCTTGACGATGCTGGTTCTGACCGGCGGGATTGCGAGGTTCGCGAGCCTGGTCGTCATCGGCACACCATCGTGGCCGATGGTCGGCGGTCTGGTGATGGAACTCATTATCACACCTCTGCTTTGCCTTTGGCAGGCTAGGATTGCGCGAGAGAGTGCGACGTGACGCAGAGTGGGACAAGTCATCTCGTCTCCCACCTCGCGTGGGATCAGATCAAGCGCCGGCTCGCGCAAGGGGCTGGGGCAATTCTTCCCATAGGGGCGGGCGCCAAACAGCACGGCCTGCACTTGCCCATGAAGACCGACCAGATCGTCGCGGAGCATCTCGCTCATGCTCTGGCGCGCCGCTTCGATGCTCTCATCTGGCCGACCCTCACCTACGGCTTCTATCCTGCCTTCACCGCTTACGCGGGAAGCGTGAGTCTTGCCGCGCAGACATTCAAAGCCACTGTGAGAGAGATTATCGACGGTCTCGCGGGCTTTGGCGCGACCCGGATCCTCATAATCGACACCGGGTTCAGCACGAACTGGCCGGTTGGCAAGGCGGTAAGCGAGAGCGTTAATGGCCCGCAGGTTCGCCATCTCAAGGTCTTCGCGGGCCAACGCTTTCTTGAAGCTGCGGAGGCGCTTCGGGAGCAGCCTCTCGGCAGTCATGCCGACGAGCTTGAGACGTCCTTGATGCTGGCGATCGCACCCGAGTGGGTCGACATGACGCGGGCAATCGCTTCCCCAATAACCGCCGGCCGCCCCGTGCCGGGACCGCTGACGCCTGACGACCCCACGTCGTCGAACTATTCCCCGAGCGGGAGCTTGGGCGATCCGACACTGGCTTCGCGCGAGAAAGGCCTGAGGCTGTTGAATGCCATCCTGGATGATTTGCAGAATGGCGCATCCTGAGCCGGAGCAACGGCCGTCCGGCCTCATGGGCGTCAGGGTTGCGGATTGCCCGGCAGGGCCCGCTCCGGGGTGTCGAAATTGGGCGGCTCGCTCACGTCGAGGGTCGGCGCGCCGGGAGGCCGGACAGCCGGCGCCGGCGCGCCCTCGATCACAGGCGGCGTCGGCGGCAGCGCGAAGCGCTCGCCGGAGACGGTCGGCGACAGGGGGGCCTCCACGCTAGGACGCGCGACGGGCGGCTTGGTCTTTGTCGGCATGGTGAGCGCTGGGGCGAGCAGCACTATCGCCACCATCACGAGCTGGATGACGACGAACGGCACCGCTCCCCAGTAGATCTCGCCCGTCGTAACCGGCGCGATCGTGCGCCCCGTCACCCGGTCCCGATATGGGGCGCGCGGGGCGACGGAGCGCAGATAAAAGAGCGCAAAGCCGAACGGGGGATGCATGAAGCTCGTCTGCATGTTGACCGCGAGCAGGACGCCGAACCAGATGACGAACGGCGTCACGTCGGCCACGATCTCGCGCGTCGCCCCCGAGCTGTCGGCGATTGTCACCGTCGCAAGACCTGCGGCCTTGGCGATGGCGACCGCTTCGGGAGCGTTGCGGAAGATCTGCTCGGCCGCGGGCTTGAGTAACGGCACGAGGATGAAGGCGAGCTCGAAAAAGTCGAGGAAGAAGGCGAGCAGGAACACGAGCAGATTGACGGCTATGAGGAAGCCATACATGCCGCCCGGCAGCGACACGAGCAGGTGCTCGACCCACAGGTGCCCGTTCACGCCGTAGAACGTCAGCGAGAAGATGCGCGCGCCGATGAGGATGAACATGACGAAGGCGGCGAGCTTCGCCGTCGCCTCGGCGGCAGATCGCACGATCGCGAGGCTGAACCGGCGCTCGTCACCGCTCGCGAGCCGCCGCCCAAAGGCGAGCGCCATGGCGCCCACCGCGCCCATGGCGCCGCCTTCGGTCGGCGTTGCGATCCCGACCAGGATCGTGCCGAGCACCAGGAAGATGAGGAGGAGCGGCGGCACCATGACGAAGGTGGCACGCAGCGCGAGTGGCGACAGGAACCCGCGGCCCGTGACGCGCTCGATCGCGCCGTTGGCGAGGGCGGAGGCGAGTGCAAATCCGATCGCCCACGCCATGCCGAGGATTGCGAGCTCCATGGCGGGATAGGCCGCCCCGCGCATCATCCAGGCGCCGAACAGCGCCGACAGCGCGGCGAGGACCGCAAGCGAGCCGAGGCCGCGCGAGCCGTCCGCATTGCGGTGCTGGAGCTCGTTCTCCGGCAATCCGGGCACGGCGCCGGGCTTCACCAGCGACGTGAAAAAGACGAAGAGCGCGTAGAGCCCGGCCAGCATCAAGCCGGGGAGCAACGCCCCCTTGTACATGTCGTCGACCGAGCGGCCGAGCTGGTCGGCAAGCACGATGAGCACGAGCGAGGGCGGGATGATCTGGGCGAGGGTGCCCGACGCGGCGATGACGCCGGAGGCGAGTTGCCGGTCATAGCCGTAGCGCAGCATGATCGGCAGCGAGATGAGCCCCATGGAGATAACGCTCGCCGCGACGACACCGGTCGTTGCCGCGAGCAGCGCGCCGACGAAGATGACGGCGTAGGCGAGTCCGCCGCGCACGGTGCCGAAGAGCTGGCCCACCGTGTCTAGCAAGTCCTCGGCCATGCCCGAGCGTTCGAGAATGAGGCCCATGAACGTGAAGAAGGGGATGGCGAGCAGCGTGTCGTTGCGCATCACGTCGAAGATGCGTCCCGGCAGCGATCCCAAGAGCGGCCAGGAGAGCGTGATCGCGCCCTCGGAATAGGGCGCAAGCTCGACGCCCACGACGAAGAACATGAGCCCGACGGCGCCGAGCGAGAACGCCACGGGGTAACCGAGCAGCAGGACCACGACGAGCGCCGCGAACATGATCGGCGCCAGGTTCTGGGCGAGGATCGCCGTCATGGGCGCCCGGCTCCGCCGTCGCGTCCCTGAGGTGCGGACGGCGGGACGACGGCCTCGGTCGCGGCCGCAGCGAAGCCGCCGCGGGGCGCGGGCTCCGGCATGAGACCGCGCATGATGGCGATGCGCTTGATGAGCTCCGACACGCCCTGCAAGAGAAGGAGCGCGAAGGCGGCCGGGATCAGCGCCTTGATCGGCCATTGCGGCAGACCGCCGGCGTTGAAGGCTTGCTCGTTCTGCTCGTAGGAGGTCAGGAAGTAGAGCCACGAGGTAACGAAAATCATGGCTGCCGTCGGAATGAGGAAGAAGACGTGGCCGACGAGCTCGATCGCGTCACGCGCCCAGCGAGGCAGCCCTGCGTTCACGACGTCGATGCGGATGTGCTCGTTGTCCTTGAGCGTCCACGGTGCGGCGAGCAGGAACACCGCGGCGAACAGCCACCATTGCAGGTCGAGCCAGGCGTTGGAGCTCACGTCGAAGGCCTTGCGCACGACCGCGTTGCCGGCGCTGACAACGGCGGCAACGACGATCAGCCATGCGACCGTCCGTCCGATCGCTCCCGTCGCCGCATCGATGAGACGGCTCATGCCGAGAAGTGTCTTCATGGCGCCCCCTCGCCGGCCGCTGTCGCCGCGCGCCCGAGCCATCTCTTGTGGCTCTCGGCCAAGGCCTTCCTATATCCTGGGGGAGGCCGTGACTTCCAGTGCGTCGTCTGACACTATTGCGCCGACGCGGAATTCGGGCGTCCGGTCCGGGCGGGCGGCTGCCCCTGCCCGCGGGCTCCACGGCGCACCAGGCCCTTAGCCGCCCGGCCGGCGCGCACACCGCTCCACGAGGAGAGCTGCAATGACGGTCTCGAAGAGCGAGGTTCTCGATCGGCTGCGCCGCGTGAAAGGCCCCGATCTCGACGGCAACATCGTCGATCTCGGCCTCGTCTCCGACATCATGATCAAGGATGCGCGGGTCTATTTCTCGATCACCGTGCCGGCCGCCCGCGCCGACGATCTCGAGCCGCTGCGTCAGGCGGCCGAAAAAGTGGTCAAGGAGTTGCCCGGCGTCACGGGCGCCGTGGCGGTGCTGACGGCCGAGAGCGGGTCGTCCGGCAACGTCGCCGCGGGGAACGTTCGCGAGCACGCGCGCGTAACCGAGGCTCGACGTAGAGAGGGGGCCGGAGATGGGCCCCCTGGGCGCGCGCCGCCAGCCCCCGCCACACCCGCGATGCGCCAGACGCAGAGCGTGCCTGGCGTCAAGCACCTGGTGGCGGTGGCCTCCGGCAAGGGCGGCGTCGGCAAGTCCACCGTCGCCGTCAATCTTGCGCTCGGATTTCAGGCGGCCGGCCTCAAGACCGGCATTCTCGACGCCGACATCTACGGGCCATCCCAGCCGCGGCTTCTGGGGATAAAGGGCAAGCCCGAGGTCGCCGGCGGCAAGCGCCTCATGCCGATGGAAGGCTATGGGCTCAAGGCCATGTCGATGGGATTCATGGTCGACGAGGCAACTCCGGTCGTCTGGCGCGGGCCGATGGTCGTCCAGGCGCTGAATCAGATGCTGCGCGAGGTCGCCTGGGGCGATCTCGACGTGCTCGTGATCGACATGCCGCCCGGCACCGGCGACATTCAGCTCACGATCGCCCAGCAGGTGCCGCTCTCGGGCGCCGTCATCGTGTCGACGCCGCAGGACCTCGCCCTGATCGACGCGAGGAAGGGGCTTGCTATGTTCCGCAAGGTCTCGGTGCCCGTCCTCGGCATCGTCGAGAACATGAGCACGTTCGTATGCCCCAAGTGCGGGGAGGCGACCCACATCTTCGGTCACGGCGGGGCGCGGGCCGAAGCCGAGAAGCTCGGTGTGCCGTTCCTCGGCGAGGTGCCGCTCACGATGGAGGTGCGCGAGACCTCCGACAGCGGCCGCCCGGTCACGGCGACCGCGCCCGAAAGCGCCACTGCCGGCATTTTCCGCGAGATCGCCGTCAAGGCGTGGGCCGAGCTCGAGGCGGCGGCGGGTCGGGGCATGAAGCCGCCCGGTCTCGAGGTGGTCCATGGCGGGGAGGCGCTTCGCGTGACGTTTGCGACCAGAGATTCGCACGAGCTTTCCGCCGAGCTGCTCCGCGTCATGAGCCCGTCGGCGGAGGTGCAGGGTCATTCGAAGGAGCAGCGCGTGACGGTTGCGGGGAAGCGCCACGTCAAGATCCGCGAGGTGCGCCCGGTCGGCAACTACGCCGCACGCCTCGTCTTCGACGACGGGCACGACACGGGCCTTTTCACCTGGTCCTACCTTCACATGCTGTCGCTCGAGAAAGACAAGCGCTGGGCGGAGTACCTCGCCGAGCTCGCCGAGAAGGGTTTGAGCCGGGACGCCCGACGAGAGGCGCTGCATTGAGGGGAGGCGGGGGAGCGCGATGGCAAATCAGGTCGTATGGGTCGATATTCCCGTCGTCGATCTCGACCGCGCGGCAGCTTTCTACGCCGCGGTTCTCGGCGCACCGGTCTCGATCCACGACACGGGCGGCATGACGCTCGCCTTCCTGCCGTCCGGCAGCGGTGAGGTCGGGGGGTGCCTGTTCAAGTCCAACACGGTGACGCCGGGCAAGTCCGGACCGCTCATCTATCTCAACTGCAATGGCCGCTTGGACGCGGCCGTCGCAGAGGTCGAGAAGACCGGGGGCAAAGTGCTGATGTGGCCGCAATCAATCGCCCCACACGGGACACGGGCCATCGTGCTCGACAGCGAGGGCAATCGCATCGCGCTCCACTCGCGCTGACGCAACCGCTTAAAGGGCTAGGACGAGCCGCAAGCCGTCGTCGATTTTTGCCATCAGATCGTCTGGCACGCGGCCGACGCGCTCGGTCAAAAGTCGGCGATCGACAGTCGCGATCTGCGTGACATTGAGGATCGAATCCTGCCTCAGGCCCGTTTTTCGAGCCGGCATCCGCACGTTTCCCGGGTCATGCGCGCGGGCCTCGGCCGTAGTGGCAAGAGCGACAATCACGGTCTGAATGGCGGTCCTGTTGAAAAGGTTCGCCGAGATGATGATGGCGGGACGGCGGAACCCAGGCACTGAGCCGTGCGGTTGGCCAAGACCGCACCACCAGATTTCGCCCCGAGTCACTTTTTCCACTCCGCTCGCCGCATGGTGTCGTCGGCGAGCGCCTGAAGAAGTGGGTCAAGCTCCTGCGGGTTCGCAGCATACGACTTGTTCAAGCGCTCGGTTATCTCCGCATCCTTCCGAGCATTCAAAAATTGCTCGAGCGCAGTCTGGACCAGCTTGCTGCGGGAAAGGCCCAGCTTCTTGGCGGCGCCCTCGGCCCTCTTGAAAAGGGGATCGGGAATGGAGATCGCTGTTTTCATACCTTTAGTATAACCCTAAGTTATACTAAAGGCAAAGCAGGTACCCCAGCGTCATTATCGGCACAGGGGCACCTAGTCGTCGTGCTCCTCGGAGGCCGGCGCTTTCGCCGCCTTGAGGGCGGCTTTGGCCAGCGCGCGGACGCGCTCGCCCTCGGCTTCGCCCTCGGCAACGGCGGCCTCGACCACCGTCTCGGCATAGGCGGGGAGCGCGAATGCCGCGACGTGGACCTCGGGCGTCCAGTACTTGAGATCGCCGATCTTGCGCTTTCTCTGCCTCTTGGTGAGGTCCTTCGCGTCGAGCTTCAAGTAGTCCTTGTCGTCGGTCGCGAAATTGAGCGCGAACGGCCCGCCGAAGTAGCATGGCTGCGTGCAGAAGAACGGCGCGACGCGCCGGAAGAGGGAGGCGAAAATCGCCGTCGTCGCGCGCAGATGGTTGGGGAAGAGGAACGGCAAGCCGTTCTGCGTGACGAGGATGCCGTCGTCGTCGAGCGAACGGCGGCAATCTGCGAAGAACTCGAGCGTATGGAGCACGGCGGAGGGCCCGATCGGCTCGGAGCTGTCGACGATGATGGCGTCGAAGCGCTCCGCCGTCTCAGCCACGTATTTGAGACCGTCGGCGATCACGACCTCGGCGCGGGAATTGTCGAAAGCCCCGTTTGCGATCTCGGGAAAGTACTTCTGCGCGGTGTCGATAACCGTCCGGTCGATCTCGACGAGCGTCGCCTTGGAAACCGAGGGATGCTTCAGGACCTCGCGCAACACGCCGCCGTCGCCGCCGCCGACGACGAGCACGCGCTTGGGCTTGTCGTGGGCGAAGAGCGGCACGTGCGCCATCATCTCGTGATAGACGAACTCGTCCGAGGTCGTGAGCTGGCAGACCCCGTCGAGCATGAGGACCGTGCCCCAGGTCGTGTTCTTGAAGATCACGAGGTGCTGGTGGGCCGTCTTCACCTCGTGCAGCACCTCGTCGGCCTTGAGCGCCACGCGCCAGTGCGGATGAAACGTCTCCTCGATCCACCGCTCGGTCATTCTCGCCTCCCAGTTTTGTCGCGCGTGTGACGCCATTCGGTGACAAGGCGATGACGGCGCGCGCGACGACGCGGGGTGCAGGCCCGGCGTAAAGCCGAACCTGCACCTTCCGTCACCTCTAGATACCCTCTATTCCCCTCAACAGCGCGCGCAAAGGAGCGCGTCGGGCTCAGGCGGCAACCCGCGTCTTCCTGACGGACTTCAGCCGGATGGGAGCCTTCTTGCTCGAGGCCTTGCGCCACTGGAGCTCGTCGAGCTCCTCGCCCCTCAAGTGCGTCTTGACGACGACCTCGTCGGCCTCGAACGCCTCTTTGAGGACGGGGACCGCGAGCTCGGGCTTGGCGTGGCCGCACATGAACACGTCGAGCGCCGCATAGTTAGCCTCGGGCCAGCTATGGATCGAGATGTGGCTCTCCGACAGCACCGCCACCCCGGACACGCCGCCGTTGGGCGTGAAGTGGTGAAGATGAATGTGCAGCAGCGTAGCGCCTGCAACTTCCACGCACCGTTTCAACGTGCGCTCGATGTGCTTCAGGTCATCCAGCCGCCGGGCACCGAACAGGTCGATGATCAGGTGCTGACCGGCGAAACGAACGCCGTCACGCTCGATGAAGAAGTCCTTACGATCGTCGTGCGCTACACGCGCAGTTGCATTCAGATCTTCCTTTTGGGCGGGGCTTGAACGAGTCAAGTCCATCCCCAATTGGAAGAGGGTGTCATTAAAGGCCATATGACCCTCCCCAACCAGCAGACAGAGGTGACCCGTCCGCTCCTTACCTTGGGGGTTTGGGGATCGTGTCCTTGACCTTAAGGGCAGGTGGACGAACGGAGGAGGGTCATATGAGGCCAACGCCCCCCTTGCGCAAGAAAAAATTTCGCTGCGCGTCAAAAAAATTCTGCGCGCGTTTCATGCTCGCTTAACAGTGTGATGATCCGGGGTCTGCTCGTCGCCGTCCATCAATTGTCATAATGCGTGAGGTGTGCGGCGCCGGCACCTTCAGGGCGCCTTGTCTTGCGCCGCCCCGTTTGCGTCCGCGCCGTCTTTCTTGGAGCCGCCGAGGAACTGGTCGAGGAGCTTCTTTGCCGTTTCCTTGGTCGCATTCTTCTCGCCGCTCAGTTGGGAGCCATCCTGGGCGGAGTCGTCGCCGAGCAGCTCGTTCACGATCTCCTTGGCGTTCTTGCCTTTGAACTGCTTGCCGATCTCCTTGATCGTCTCGACCGCCTTGTTCGGGTCCTTGAGCACGCCTGCAAGATCCGGTGTCAGCTTGGGCTTGGTCCACGATCCGTGGATGCGCACCGGGATCTCGAGGCCGGCGAGGTTCTGCGCTCCGCCCTGGCCGGTGAGCGAGGCGACGAGCTTGGGGCGCACCGTATAGTCGACTGCGCGCGCGGGCAGCATGACGCTGCCGGCGCCGGTAATGCGAAGAAGCGGGCTGACAAGGCGCAGGTCTTGATTCTGCGCGATGCCGCGCTGGACGGTCCACGTCGAGGCGAGCTCGCTGAAGTCGGTCTTCTCGGTCGGTGCGTTCTTGAGGGCGCCAATGCGCCCCTGACTCAGTCCGCGCACCATCTGGGGAATGTTGAGACCGACGATGGCCCCGTCAGCGAAGGTGATGTCCGCCTTTCCGTTCAGCGTGTCGATGATCTCGCGCTGGTTCGCGCCCTGCCCGGCGAGCGCGAGGTGTACGTTAGCCTTGCCGGCAAGCCAGTCGATCGCGGCGGCATCCGTGAGGAAGGGGAGCGCGGAGATGCCGTCGAGGGCCACGTTGCCGCCGATGCTCGGCGACTTGCCGGCGCTGGCGTCGACCGTGATGAAGCCGCGGCCCTGGCCGTCGTAGAGCCGCACGTCGTCGAGCGTGGTCTTGAGCACGCGGTTCTTGAGGGCAACCGTCAGCGCCGACTGGCCGACCTTGATATCGCGCACGAGGACCTTGCCGACCGAGAGCTTGGCGTCGGCATCGACGAGGCCGAGAATGGCGAGGTCGATGGGCTCCTCGCTCCAGCCCGCTCTCTGCGTGAAGCCCTTGACCTTGGCGCCGGGCGCCGCCGCGGGCTCGCGGGCGAGCAGATCGTCGATCGACTGCGGGTTGGCCTTGTCCGGACTTGCGGCAGGCTTCTTCTGGGTCGTGGGCGCCGGAGGTGCGGCGGCCGCGGCCGACGCATCGGTCGCGTACAGGTTGAGGTCGAGCGTCGAAATCTTGAGCGTCGTCTTCACCTGCGGGCGCTCGGCGCCTGTCTCGACGGCGATCTCTCCGGTGGCGGTCGCGCCGTCGAGAGCGATCTGGGCATTCGACAGCGTGACGGTGGCGCCCGCCGCGCGCATCTGCCCCTTGGCGTCGAGCGCGCCGAAGCCGCGCGACGGGGGAAGCGGGCTGCCGAGCCATTGGGCGAGGCTTCTCACCGACGGCGAGCGGAGGACGACGGCGCCTTCGGCGTCGACCGCGTCCTTGAATGACGCGCTGCCGTCGAAGTTGGCCGCCGCGGCATCCGACGAGATCGCGACGGCGACCTTGGCCGGCACGTTGTCGAGGACCGACTTGAGGGAGGCGAGCTTGCCGTCGAAGTCGACCCTCCTTGCGCGCCAGGCGAGGCTGCCCTTGGCCGTGAGAGGACTCGAAAGCGCCGGCAGATCGATGTCGACGTTGAGGTCCTTGATCTCCTGCGCCGTGCCCGTCCGCGCATCGGAGTAGTGCACAGTGCCGTCCTCGATCCGCACGTCTCCCAAAGCGAGCTTTTCGATCCGCCCAGCGGGAGCGGAGCCGGAGGCCGGTTTTGCGGCGTCCGAAGGGAGGCCGCCGGGGGCGTCGGAGGCGGGGGCCGCGGCCTGAGCAAGGCGAATACGTTCACCGACAGCCGCAACGGCGGCGAACTCCCATGACTTGCGGCCTTGACCATCGACCGCGAGGTTGAACACGGGTGAGCGCAGGACGAGCCGGTCGACCTTGACCTCGCGCTTCAGAAGCGGAAGGAGCGGCACGCTCACGTCGAGCGCGGCCATCGTCACGAACGGCTTTCCCGCCATGCCCGGCGGCGGCGAGAGGGAGACGTCGGCGAGCGACACGCCGAGCGACGGATAGATCGTGAAGCGGGCCGGCCCGGCGATCACGAGGTCGCGCCCCGTACGCGCCTTGACCTCGGCGACCATGCGGTCGCGGACGAAATTTGCCGGGAGTGCGTAGAGTGCAAAGGCCACCGCGCCGGCAGCGAGGGCGACGAGCACGAGAACGGCGAAGAGTGCGCCGGAGGTGACTTTGGAGGTGCCGGAGCGCGGCTTGCTGCGCCGTGCCATAGGACGGGCGCCCGGGCCGGAGCTGCGCGGCGGCGCGCCGTAGGCTTGGCCCTCCATGTGCGGCGCTTGGCTGCGTGGATCGCGCCGCTCCTGCGCCGGCCGGTAGCTCTCGAAACGGGAACCCGGCGGGGGCGGAACGGGCGGAGGTTTCCTGGGTGTCATTATGCTCTTGACGATCGTTGTCGCGGCACGCCGATAACCGGATCAACTCGCGGCACATTATCGTCACGACTTATAGATGGAAATTGTGTCGCGCCGGGTATTTTCGGCGCCCCGCAACTTCCGGACGCTTCAGCCGCATTGTTCGCGGCCGTTCGCGAAATCCAGACATTCATATGCAACCTGTGATGAGTCCCCGCACCCGCCCCCTCGGGGCTGGAATCCCCGCCAACTTGCTGATTCTATAGAAACAAAATTGGGTCTCAATTTGACCTGGGTTCCAACAAGGGACTCTGGCAGATTCAACCTATGGCTGAATCTGTTCTTTCCACGCTCTGCCGTCGGCCAGTGGCGCTCGCGCTGGCCGGGGCTGCTGTTGTCCAAGTCGCCGCATTCGCCCCTTCCGGAGCCCGCCAAGCCGACGGGTTGAGCGGGACGGCCGCCGTTATCGACGGCGATACGCTCTCGATCGGGGGTTCTCATGTGCGCCTCGAAGGCATCGACGCGCCTGAGAGCGCGCAGACGTGCGGGCGCCGCTGGCTCGGGTCCTGGGCCTGCGGCCGGGCCGCGGCCGGCGCGCTCGAGAAGCTCGTTGCGGGCCGGCGCGTCGAGTGCGAGGGGCGCGGTCACGACAAATACGGGCGCGTGCTCGGCGTGTGCTTCGTCGAGGGCCGCGATATCAACGCGGAAATGGTGCACCAGGGGCTTGCCTGGGCCTTCGTCAAGTACTCGTCGAGTTACGTTGAGGAAGAGAAGGCGGCGCGAGCCGGGAAGCTCGGCATCTGGCAGGGCGAGGCCGAGCCTGCGTGGGAATTTCGCGACAAGCGCTGGGCTTCCGCGGAGACGGCAGCGCCCAACGGCTGCGCGATCAAGGGCAACGTGACCGCGCACGGGCACATCTACCACATGCCGTGGAGCCCCTGGTACGGCAAGGTCAGGATCGATCCGGCCAAGGGCGAGCGCTGGTTTTGCTCGGAGGACGAGGCCAAGGCTGCGGGCTGGCGTCCGGCCGCGACCTATTGAGGACAAGCCGCTTGGGAGGCGCGCTCGCCCCGAGAAGCCCCGCCTGCTCGTTGACTTCGCTCGGATTCGAGGAGAAATTCCTTGGGCTGAGCGCGTCGCGCTCCGAATTGACGGCCGAGGGATTTTCAATGATCCGCAGGTCTTTTTTCATGCGGCGTCCGGGCTTTGGGCTGGGCGTGGGGCTTGCGCTGGCCGCCGGTTTGACCCTAAGCACCCTACCGGCCCTGGCAAGCGAGAGCTGGCCGGGCATCCGGGCCGAGGTGTTCGGCACCCGCACGCTTCACGACGGCCGCGGCCTCATCAAGCTCACCGCGCCCTACCGGCCGGAGGACGTTCGCTCGGTGCCGCTCGCGATCGAGGCGAAGCTCGCGAATGGCCGTACGATCAGGTCGGTCTCCTTCATTGTCGACGAGAACCCCTCGCCTGTTGCCGCCGTCTTCAAGCTCGGGGGCGGCCGCGATCGCGTCGCGCTAACGACCAATATTCGGCTCAATCAGCAATCGGACGTCCACATCGTCGTCGAGGCCTCCGACGGCGAGCTCTACATGGTCGAGCAGCTCGTGAAGTTCGCCGGCGGGCAAGCCTCCTGCTCGGCCCCGCCCATGGGGAACCCGGCCGAGATCGCTGCCAGCATGGGCCGCATGGACTTTGCCGCGGTCGGCGAGAAGGCGGCCGCCTCCCATGCACTCCAGCGCGCGCGCTTCGCGCTGAGCCACCCCAATCACACCGGGATGGTGCTCGACCAGATCACGCTGCTCTACGTGCCGCTCCTCATGGTGGACCGGATCGAGGCGCGCCAGGGCGACGAGCTCGTCTTCGAGATGACGGGCTCGATCACGCTCGCCCAGAACCCTGCGATCGAGTTCGACTACGTGACGAACGGGGCTGCCGAGATGACGATGACGGCGCGCGATACCAGCGGCGCCGCCTGGCAGCGGCGCTTTCCCATCGGCCCCGCGAGCTGAGGCGGGCGGGATTTCATTCCAGGTTGCCGCTGTAAAGCGGACGTGCTCGCGAACTGCGTGCGAGAGGCGGCTAGGCCCGGAACTTGGCGGTCACTTACGATGGCGTATCAGAAAACTACGCGGCGTATGAGGAGATGCCCTAGAACCACATATCCGCGACGCACCGTCCGTCCCGACCCAGGTCATCAAAGCTCACAAGTCCGTCGAAGTGATCCACGACGACGGCACCCACCGCTTCCGGTTCCGCGAGCCGCAGATTGACGGCGATGCGGCGGCGGCCATCTTCACCGGGTGCGATCGCGCGCCAATAGGCTACGCAGCCGCAGTCCGCACAAAAATGAAAGCCAATTGTGCGCCTTCCCCAGGCATAGACTCGAGTGGGGCCCGATACACGTATCCGTTCGTCCTCGTAGTCATAGGCCCAGAGCACCCCGTAGCGTCGGCAGACCCTGCAGTTGCAGGCGGTAGCCGACTCGGGGGTTCCTTCAAAACTCCAGCGGACTGCGCCTCAATGACAAGAGCCTTCGATCATCCTTTCTGCACCACCTCTTAGAACCGGCATAACCCATATCAAAGTCGCCCGCTGCCGGCCCCATCCTTCCACCAAAACCCGAGGAGATTGGCGCCTGTCACACCGATGACGAGGATCTGCACGAGCACCAGCAAGGCGCGGAAGGGCGAGGGCCCGGCCTGGAGGCGGTCGCGCTGCTCTCCTCCTGGAGAGAGGGTTGGCGCGAGGGGCCGTCCACGTCAGAACATCGCCGGGTGGACCTTGTCGGGCGGCGCGTGCCCGTCGAGATAGGCCTTGATGTTGATGATCACCTTCTCGCCCATGTCGATGCGACCCTCGATGGTCGCCGAGCTCATGTGCGGGAGCGCGACGACCCGGTCGGAGGCGAGGAGCTTGGGGTTGATCGCCGGCTCGTGCTCGAACACGTCGAGGCCCGCCCCGCCGATCGAGCCGGCCTCGATCAGGCGCGCCAGCTCGTTCTCGTCGATGACCTCGCCGCGCGCCGTGTTGACGACATAGGCGGTGGGCTTCAACAGCTTGAGGCGGCGCGCAGAAAGGAGATGGTAGGTGGCCGGCGTATGCGGGCAATTGATCGAGACGATGTCCATGCGCGAGAGCATCTGGTCGAGGCTTTCCCAGTAGGTCGCCTCGAGCGCCTGCTCCACTTCGGCGGCGACGCGCTTCCTGTTGTGGTAGTGGATCTGCAGGCCGAACGCCTTGGCGCGATGGGCGACTGCCTGGCCGATGCGGCCCATGCCGACGATGCCGAGGCGCTTGCCGAAGATGCGGTGCCCGAGCATCCACGTCGGCGACCAGCCCACCCAATGAGTTCTTCGGGTCCTTGAGATAGGCGGTCCCCTCCGCGAGGCGGCGCGGCACGGCGAGGATCAGCGCCATCGTCATATCGGCCGTGTCCTCGGTCAGCACGCCCGGCGTGTTGGTGACCGTGATCGCGCGATTGCGCGCGGTGTCGAGATCGATGTTGTCGACGCCGGTCCCGAAATTGGCGATGAGGCGCAGCTGCGGCCCGGCCTGGGAGATGACGGCGCGGTCGATGCGGTCGGTGACGGTCGGCACAAGCACGTCGGCGACCTTGGCGGCGGCGACGAGGTCGGCCTGCGTCATCGGTTTGTCGTCGACGTTAAGTCTCGCGTCGAACAATTCGCGCATGCGGGTCTCGACGACGTCGGGGAGCTTCCTGGTGACGATGATGACGGGCTTAGGCGCGTTCTGAGACATATTGCTCCCGCGGACCGGGTCCACTTTCTCAACGACTTCGTATTGGGCCGGCGGGGCCCCCCGCGCTCGCCCCCGCGCCGGCGGCGGGCGCAAGCTCCGGGCAGGCAGTGTCTAACAGAAGGCCTCGGCAATGACAAAGTGCTGGATTGAATGCGTAAACCGCGACCGACGGCCGGCGCGCCATGATAGCTTCGCCGGCCTCGTCGGCAGGGATCACGGGGCGGCGCCGGACCTCGCAAGGATGCGGTCCTCGAAAGGCCGATGAAACGCAAGGGCCGGCTACACTTTGAATTTAGATAGCGATTCACGTTCTTGATGGACGCGAAGCATCTCCATCAAAAACCATCGCGATCTAGGGAGGCGTCGTTGGGTTTCTTCGGTCGGTCAGGCTTTTGGCAGGGTCTGGCGCTCGGCGTGGCCGCGCTCGTCCTCGGTGCCGCACCGCTCGCTTCGGCCGAGAGCGACGGCACCGCGCCGGGCTCGAGCGGACTGCCGCTTCCCCGCTTCGTCAGCCTCAAGGCCGACAGGGTCAATCTGCGGGCCGGCCCCGGCACCGAGTATCCGACGAGCTGGGTCTTCCGCCGCGCCGGTCTCCCGCTCGAGATCGTCAAGGAGTTCGAAGCCTGGCGCCAGGTGCGCGACTCGGAGGGCACGACCGGGTGGGTGCTGAAATCTTTCCTCTCGGGACGGCGCACGGCGCTCGTGCTGCCCTGGGAGGTCAAGGCGGACAACGCGCCGCCGCAAGTATCCCTGCGCGCATCCGAGAGCGCCGGAGCGCGCGCGGTCGTTCTGGTCGAGGCGGGAGTGATCGCCGACATCAATGGCTGTGACGGCCGCTGGTGCGACGTGACGATCGACAAGTTCCGCGGCTACCTCGAGCAGAAGAAGCTTTGGGGCGTCTATGAGGGCGAGACGGTAAAGTGAGAGGGCGCCGTCACACCTTGGTGAGGCGCACGACGACGTCGATGTGGCTGATGGCCATGCCCTCGGGCGGCTCGGGCACGCCGTCGACGCGGATCGAATCTCCGGGGATGTCCATCAACTCCCCGCTCTCTTCGACGAAGAAATGATTGTGGTTCGACGTGTTCGTGTCGAAGTAGGCCTTGCCGCCCTCGATGCCGAGTTCGCGCAAGAGCCCGGCCTGCGTGAACTGATGCAGCGTGTTGTAGACGGTGGCGAGCGACACCTGCTCGCCCGCGGCTAGCGCCTCGGCATGAAGGATTTCGGCCGAGACGTGGCGGTTGCCAGCCCCGAACAGGAGCGAGCCGAGCACGAGCCGCTGACGCGTCGGGCGAAGTCCGGACGAGCGCAGACGATCGGTGATCGCGCCGGCGCGGTCGCGCTCAACGCCTTCTCTGGCGTGGTCCTCGAAGTCGTCCATCATACCACTTTTCATTAGGACAGTATCAGCCGCACCAGCTCTTGCTCCTCACGCCAGCGCGGCCAAAGTCAATAACAGTATGAAGTATATGGGTGACTTTTCGATCCTGCAACAGCCTCCGGCTGGACGCCAAACGCCGCCGCGAGCCCCCCGCACGCGGCCCCGCGATCATCTTTTGCTCATTGGACGAGTGTGTTAGGACACGCGCGGCCGTGCCGCCACAGGGCTTGCGCGCCGTTTTGCTAGCGTAAAGTTGATGAGGGGACTCAAGTATACCGCCATGGTCGAGCGCCGATCGAGCTATGAATTCGATGATCTGCTCGCCTGCGGGCACGGGCATCTGTTCGGCGCCGGCAATGCCCAGCTGCCCCTCCCGCCCATGCTGATGTTCGACCGAATCTCGCATATTTCCGATGCCGGCGGTCCCCACGGTAAGGGCCAAGTCGTCGCCAATCTCGCGGTCGCCGGCAATGATCGACTCGATTGGTTCTTCAACTGCCATTTCAAGGGCGACCCCGTCATGCCGGGCTGTCTCGGTCTCGACGCGCTCTGGCAGCTGACCGGTTTCTTTCTCGGCTGGCTTGGCGCCCCCGGGCGTGGACGGGCTCTCGGCGTGGGAGAGGTCAAGTTCACCGGCATGGTCGTCCCCGCCACCAAGCACGTCGAGTACGTGGTCGACCTCAAACGGGTCATACTGCGCAGGCTCAAGCTTGCCATCGCCGATGGAACGCTCAAGGCGGATGGCCAAGTTATCTACACGGCCACCGATCTGCGCGTCGGGCTGTTCGAGGCGGGCGAGGCGCCGGCGCCATCCGCCGCATGAGCGAGAGGCCGGAGAATTGAAGTCAGCCGCAGCGGTCGAGCGGGTTTGATAAGCAGGCGACCGCGAGCGGGATGAGGAAAGGGTTCGTCGATGAGGCGAGTGGTCGTCACCGGCATGGGTATCGTGTCCTCGATCGGGAACAATACTCAAGAGGTGCTTGCTTCGTTGAGAGAGGCGAAGTCCGGCATCATTCGGGCGGAGAAATATGCCGAGCTGGGCTTTCGCTGCCAGGTCCACGGCGAGCCGAAGATCGATTGGGAAGCTCAAGTGCCAAGGAAGCCCAAGCGCTTCATGGAGGCGGGCGTCGGCTGGAACTACATCGCCATGGAGCAGGCGATCCGCGATGCCGGCCTCGAGGCCAACGATATCGTCAACGAGCGTACCGGCATCATCATGGGCTCCGGCGGGCCGTCCACCCGCGCCATCGTCCGCGCGGCCGACATCACCCGCGAGAAGGACCCGAAGAAGGTCGGCCCGTTCGAGGTTCCGAAGGCCATGTGCTCCGGGCCCTCGGCGGCGCTCGCCACGAACTTCCAGATCAAGGGCGTCAACTACTCGATCGCGTCCGCCTGCTCGACCTCGGCGCACTGCATCGGCAATGCCGCCGAGCTCATTCAATGGGGTAAGCAGGACGTGATCTTCGCCGGCGGCTGCGAGGAGCTCGACTGGACGCTTTCCGTGCTGTTCGACGCAATGGGCGCGATGTCGTCGCATTTCAATGACACACCGGCCAAGGCGAGCCGCGCCTACGACAAGGGCCGCGATGGCTTCGTCATCGCGGGCGGCGCCGGCGTCGTCGTGCTCGAGGAGCTCGAGCGGGCGAAAGCCCGCGGCGCCAAGATCTACGGCGAAGTCGCGGGCTACGGAGCGACGTCGGACGGCTTCGACATGGTGGCCCCCTCGGGCGAGGGCGCGGTGCGTTGCATGCGTATCGCCATGAAGGGGCTCGACGGCAAGGGCGTCGGCACCGTCGACTATATCAATCCGCACGCCACAGCGACCCCGGTCGGAGACTTGAGGGAGATCGAGGCCATCCGCGAGGTGTTCGGCTCGAAGGTGCCCCACATCGCCGCGACAAAGTCGCTCACCGGCCATTCCCTCGGCGCCATCGGCGTCCAGGAGGCGATCTTCTCCGTGCTCATGATGAACAATGGCTTCATCTGCGAAAGCGCCAACATCGACGAGCTCGACCCCGTGTTCGAGGACATGCCGATTGCGCGGGCGCGGCTCGATAATGTCGAGCTTAACTGTGTGATGTCGAACAGCTTCGGTTTCGGTGGAACAAATGCAACGCTCGTCTTTCGCCGGCTGAACGGTTAAGAAACTGTCATGTCACGGCTCTAAGGAACGTCCTTGGTCCTCTGGGACAGCCGGACATGCGACTGTACAAGAACGGCGGCTGGTTCGAGATCGCCGGCCGCACATTTGGTGCGACTGCGAGGGTTCCCATGGCCGAACATGACTTTTCCGTTCCCGGACCGCTGATGGCCGGCAAGCGCGGCCTCATCATGGGGGTCGCCAACGAGCGCTCGATCGCCTGGGGCATCGCCAAGGTCTTGGCGGGCCAGGGCGCCGAGCTTGCGTTCACCTACCAGGACGGCGCCTTCGGACGGCGCGCGCTGCCGCTCGCCCAGTCGATCGGCTCCAAGATCATCGAGCCGTGCAACGTCCTCGACCTCGAGAGCGTGGACAAGGTCTTCGCGCGCGTAAAGGACGCGTGGGGACGTCTCGACTTCGTCGTGCACGCGCTCGCCTACTCCGATCCGCGCGAGCTTGCCGGGCGCTACGTCAACACCACGCGGGAGAATTTCACCAACACGATGGTGATCTCGTGCTTCTCCTTCACCGAGGTCGCCAAGCGCGCCATGGAGCTCATGCCCGAGGGCGGATCGCTCATAACCCTCTCCTATGGCGGCGCGACGCGCTCGGTCCCCTCCTACAACGTCATGGGCGTGGCCAAGGCCGCGCTCGAGGCCTCCGTGCGCTATCTGGCTGCCGATCTCGGTCCGCAGGGGATCCGCGTCAATGCGCTCTCCGCCGGTCCGATGCGCACGCTGTCGGGCGCAGGCGTGTCCGATGCCCGCGTCATCTTCAACCATCAGAAGGAGCACGCGCCGCTGAGGCGCACGCCCACTTTGAGCGAGGTCGGCGGCTCGGCGCTCTACCTCCTTTCGGACCTCTCCGGCGCGGTGACGGGGGAAGTGCATTTCGTCGATTGCGGCTACAGCACGATCGCTATGCCGGCGCTCGACGCGCTCAAGGCCGCCGACCAGGAGCGCGAAGGCTCCGGGCGCTCGCCGTCGGAAGCGGCCGAGTAGCAGTTTAGGCAGCGCGCATGCCGTTGGGTGAGCCGAGCCGCCTGACCATCTCCGGAAGGTCCGCAGCCGGCGATGGCCTCGCGTAGAGGAAGCCCTGCGCAATCGTGCATCCCATCGCGCGCAGCACCTCTGCATCGCGCTCGGTCTCGACGCCTTCGGCGATGGTCGGCACCGCGAGACTCTTGCCGAGCCCGACGATGGCGCTCACGATCTTGGCGCTCTCCGGGCGATCATGGAGCGTGCGGATGAACGAGCGGTCGATCTTGATCTTGTCGAACGGGAGCTCCGACAGATAGCAGAGGCTCGAGTAGCCGGTGCCGAAGTCGTCGAGCGCGACCTTGATGCCGAGGCTCTTCAATGACGAGATGACGTGCTTTGCCGACGCGATGTCGTCGACGAGCGCATTCTCGGTGAGCTCGATCTCGAGCCTATGAGTGGGAAATCGCGTCCTGGCGAGCACGGTCAGGATGTTCTGCGCGAGCCATTCGTCCTGAATCTGGCGCGGCGCAATGTTGATGGAAATAGTGAGCTCGGAGGGCAGCGACCGAACGTCGAGGCACGCCTTGTGCAGGATCGACATTGTGATGTCGTTGATGAGGCCAGCGTCCTCGGCGATCTCGATGAATACGCTCGGCGGGACGAGCCCCCGCGTTGGATGGTGCCAGCGGCTCAGCACCTCAAAGCCTTTGAGCTTCCCGGTCGCGAGCTCGACAAAGGGCTGGTAGAACGGCGTGATGTTGCCGTTGCGCACGGTGTTGCGCAGCTCGGCCTCGAGCGTTTCTCGCGTCTCGACGTCCCTCTCCATGTCTACGGAGTAGCCCTTGACATCGCCGCGCCCCGCCTCTTTCACCGCATAGAGGGCAGTGTCGGCCTTGCGCATGAGCTCCTCGTCGGCGGTGGCGTCCGAGGGATAGATCGCATAGCCGATGCTCGCGCCGATATCGACGGTGAGCCCGTCGAACGTCATAGGCGCCGACAAGGCGTCGACCAGGCGCCGTCCGACGCGGCGCGGGGTCTCGTCGTCCTCTTCGAACTCGACGACGGCGATGAACTCGTCGCCGCCGTAGCGCCCGCGCATCTCGCCGTTGCGCACGACTTTGGCCATGCGCGCTGCGACCTCCTTCAAGACGAGATCGCCTATCAGGTGACCGTGGCGGTCGTTGATAGGTTTGAAGCGGTCGAGATCGATCATCAACACGGCAAGCTTCGTGCCCTCCTCCGCCGCGCGCTGGATAGCCCGGTGCAACGCCTCGCGGAGCGCCAGCCTGTTGGAGAGCCCGGTCAGGACATCGAGCATGGCGAGGTTCTTGATCTTCTCCTCGGCGGCCGAGTAGTCGCCCTCCGACTTGGCAAGGCTCGCCGTCATCCGCCGCCAGAGAATGAGGCCGCCCAGGATGAACAGGGGTACCGCCGCCGAGGTTGCAACGAGCGCCTTGATTTGAACCTCGGCGTAATCCTTGCGGACACCGGCGATGATGCCCTCGGCAAATGCGAGTGTCCCGTCCTTCAGGACCTGCTTGTGGTATTGGTAGAGCGGGGCTTCGAGGATGGCGCGCGCTCCCACAGCATCGCCCGAGCGGACCGTGGCGATGGCTTGGCGCTCCATATCGACCAGCCGGTCGTGCGAGACGCGCGTCTGTGCGTCGAAGCGTTCGCCAACGGCCGCAGGCGCGAGCTCGCTCGCTCTTTGGATAGCCTCGGCGATTTTCGGGAGGTTGGTCTCGTAGGCGTCGATCCAGCTCTGCGCGCCGGTCGTGACCGCCATGTTGGCCGAGTTCGTGAGCTGCTCGTGGGCGAGCAGGATCTCATCGGCCCGCCGGTAGGCGTCGATCAAACGCTCGGTCGCGTCGCGGTGCTCGCTCTGATAGATCGTCCCGCCGGTGACGACGCAGGCCAGGCTGAGAGCGGCGGCGCCAAGTGCGATGAGGACTGTGCGGCGCGCCTTGGCCGTCGCACCTCTCGCAAACGATTTGGGACGCATGCCGGCCTCGGCAGTCAAGCTCTGGCCAATAACAACCGAAACCCGTTCAAACATCATTAAGTTTGCGAGCCCGATCAAGGAATGCGACCGCTGTTGCCCCCGTCGATCAGGCCACCATAATGGCCCTTGGCATCTCCCGCTCGAACAGGCGCATCAACTCGAGGAGCGGCACGGGCGGGCTCAGGAAATAGCCCTGGATCTCCGTGTATCCTTCCTTGCGGATCCGCTGAAGCTGCTCGCCCGTCTCGACACCCTCGGCAGTTGTGGCGATGCCGAGGCTTGCCCCGAGGGCGGCCACCGTGCGCACGATTGCGCAAGAGTTGTCGTCCTTGCCCGTGAGCTCGGCGACGAAGCTCCGGTCGATCTTGATTTTGTCGAACGGGAAGCGCTTGAGGTAGCTCAGCGACGAGTACCCGGTCCCGAAATCGTCGAGGGAGATGCGCACGCCGATGTCATGCAGCCGCTGCAGGGTGGCGAGCACGTTCGCGCTCTCGTCGAGCATGACCGAACTCGGTGACCTCGAGCTCGAGCCGTTGCGGGGCGAGCCCCGTCGTCGCGAGGGCCTGGACGACATTGCCGAGAACGTCCCCCATCCTCAGCTGAACGGCGGAAACGTTGACGGCGACCTTGATGTCGGACCGCCAGCCCGCCGCGTCGAGGCACGCCCGCCGCAAGGCCCATTCGCCGATCTGGACGATGAGTCCGGTCTCCTCGGCGATGGGGATGAACTCCGCCGGAGAGACGCGGCCGCGCACGGGATGATGCCAGCGGATCAGGGCCTCGCACCCGGAAATCTGGTTGCGGGCGAGGTTCAATTGAGGCTGGTAGTAGAGCTCGAACTCGTCGTTGGCGATGGCCGAGCGCAGGTCTTGCTCGATTGCCCGGCGCACCTGCATGCGCTCGTCCATCTCCCGCTCGAAGAACGAATAAGTGCCGCGCCCGCTTGACTTTGCGCGGTCCAAGGCGAGATCGGCGCTCTTGAACAGCTGCTCGGGATCGTTGCCGTCGGCTGGTGCTGTCGCAATGCCAATGCTCGATCCGGCAACGATCGGATAGCCGTCGATATCGAAGGGCTCGGACAGCACATCGAGCACCCGCTTGGCGAGCTGCACAGCCGCGTCGGCGGGATCATCGGTTCTGTGCATCACCGCAAACTCATCGCCGCCGACGCGGGCAATCACGTCGGCGTCGGCGAAGTTAGCCGACAGACGCTCGGCGATGGCGTGCAAAAGCCGGTCGCCGGCCGAATGGCCGAGACTGTCGTTGATCTCCTTGAAGCGCTCGAGTTCGATGATGAGGAGGACGAGCGGACGCGCTTCTCCGCCCGCGCCGTAGAGGGCATCCTCCATGGCCTCGCGCAAATGCTGGCGGTTGGGCAGGTTGGTGAGCGAGTCGTGGCGCGCCATGTGCGAGAGGCGCGCTTCGACCCGCCTCAGCTGCGTGATGTCCTCATGGGTGGCGACCCAGCCGCCGTCGTCCATCGGCCGGTGCTTGATGACAATCACGCGCCCGTCGACGAGCTCGTGGATCTTGATGTTGGGCTCAGTCTCCTTGGCAGAGGCAAGTCGCTCCTCGATGAAATCCTCAGGCTTGCCGCCGGGATAGGCGCCGGTGGCAATGCGATGCTCGAGGATCGTGCGGTAGGGAGTTCCGGGCTCGACCAGGCCCGGGGGAAGCCCGTAAATCTCGGCATAGCGGCCATTGCAAACGACGAGACGTTCGTCGACGTCGAACATGCACAATCCAAGGGACATGTTGGCGAGCGCGGCGTTGAACCGGCGGTTCTGCTCGATGAGAAGCGCGTCGCGGCGGTCGAGCTCGGCCAGCGTCGCCTCGGCCTTCTCTTTCGCCAGCGTTGCCGCCGTCAAATGACATTCGGCCGCCTCGAGCGCCTCGGCATAGTCCGAGGCGTGTGCGGCCTGACCGAGGATATTTCTCGCCTGATGGGTTGCGGCCGCAAGAAAGCAGACGAGCGCCAGGAGACCGACGACGCGCTCCAATTCGGCTCCGAGCAGGATCCGATGCGAGGAGAGAAACTGCGCGTAGTCGCGCGTAATGGACTGAGTGCCGTCGTGGGCGACAGCAAGACAAACGAGGAGGGTCCAGCCCGCAACCGCCGTCGCTCCCGCGACGACGATCGGGCGGGGATGCGATTTCAGCGCTCTCAGCGCGACGAGCGCCAAGAGGAGCGTGAACGACGGCGCCTTGAGCACTCCGCCGGCCGGATGGCCATAGGCGAACTGATAGCTCCAGATGAGGATCAGGAAGATCGCGATGTCGACCACGTTCATGACATCGAGCGCCCGCGTCGGCAGCGCTTTGGTGCGGACGAGGTAGAGCCTCAGCGACGAGCTCCCGATCAGGGCCGAAAGGGCGAGGATGACCCACGGATTGACGGTGCCGATGCCGCTGTTGAACCGCGCCAGACAGTGGAGTCCGACAATGAAGCAGCAGATGATCCCCTGCGCGAGGGCGATGGCCCGCTCGCCTTGCACGTCGTGCTTCAAGAGGTTTTGCTCGAGGCGGCCGGACAGCATCTTGCGGCCGCGAGTCTCGAGATCGGCCTTTCCGGCCAGTGCGGCCAGAGCGCGCCGCACGATGACTTTGGCGCGGTCCTGCGTTGCTGCTAGCATCCGAAGTCCGCGACCGGAGGCGCGCCGAGCGCGGGCTGAGACGAGCAGGCGGTCAAGGTCGCGGCGCACTCGCAAGAAGGACCTGAAAATCGCACGGTGGCGCGATCTTCCAGTTTGCCAATCGACAAGGTCTGCAAGGGAAACGGGCAGTTGTGTCCAGCCGCGCATCATTCGTCGCGCCTTGCTTAGTCCAAGCACGATCGTCCGCTGCACAATCTGACCGACCGGTAGTCAAAATGCTCGCATGTAACAGTTACTTATCTCTTGTCGTTGCCACAAAAACTGACAACTTGACGCTCCGTTAACGCAAGGCCACAGCCGCGAGCTGCCGCGTGGGACGGGCGCACCCTGCCTGCCTGCCACGACCCGGTTGACCGCCAGAGCGGTTCCAGAGCAAAGACGGGGCCTATGATCGGAGTTTTCGATTCCGGGCTCGGCGGGCTCACCGTTCTCAAGGCGCTCGTCGAGCGATTTCCCCGCGTCTCCTTTCTCTATCTCGGCGATCACGCCAACGTGCCCTATGGCGACCGGAGCTCGGCGCAAATCGTCGAGCTTACGCGCACCGGCGTCGAGGCCCTGTTCGGGCGCGGGTGCCCCCTCGTCCTCCTCGGCTGCAACACGGCGACGGCGGTGGCCGCGCGCCGGCTCCAGCGCGAGTGGCTGCCGGCGACCGCCTGGGCGGCCCGGGGCCACAATATCCTCGGCATCGTCGCGCCGACGGTGGAGGCCGCCACGCAAACGCCGTGGGCGGTGACGACGCCGCAATATCCTCAGAAGTACCTCACCGACCGCATCGCCGTTTTCGGCACGACACGCACCATCGCCTCCAACGTGTACCGGGAGGAGATCCTCAAGCGCTGTCCCAAGGTCGAGGTCGTTCAGCAGGTCTGCTCGGAGCTTGCCGGGGCCATCGAGGCGGAGGCCCCGGAGGCCGAGCTCGATCGTCTCGTCAAGGCCGGGATCGACGGCGCGCTGGCCCAGGCGAACGGCGCCGCGCCCCATCGGGCGATCCTCGGCTGCACCCACTTTCCCCTCGTCGAGCCGCTCTTTCGCGCCCACCTGCCGCCCGCGACCCGCATCCTGTCGCAGCCCGAAATCGTCGCCGACAGCCTCGAGGACTATCTGGCGCGTCATCCTCGCTATGTGGCCAAGGGCGGCGACGGCCGTCTCCTGCTCCTCACCACCGGCGACCCGGCGAAGGTGAGCGCGCGGGCGCACGTGTTCTGGCGCGACGGTCTTGCCTTCGAGGCCGCCGCCCCGTGACGGCCTCGCAAGCGGGCACCTGAGGCCTTATCTTCGATCAATGTAGCGTCGCGCGCCGCAGGGCATTCCCAAAGCGGCGACGATTTGGGCACGACGGCGAGGCGGCAGCGGTTATGAGCCATGAGCATGCGACGACCCCGAGCAACGGGCCCGCCGCACCCGGGGCCGCGATCGATCCCGTCTGCGGCATGAGCGTCGATCCGAACGCCGGAAAGCCGTCGCACGCGCACGGCGGCGTCACCTACCACTTCTGCTGCGAAGGATGCCGCACCAAGTTCGCCGCCGATCCCGACCGGTATGCGGCGCGACAGAAGCACGAGCGGCCCGCGCCAGAGGCCAAGCCTGTGCCGGCGGGGACGATCTACACCTGCCCGATGCATCCCGAGATCCGGCAGCTGGGTCCGGGCTTCTGTCCCATTTGCGGGATGGCGCTCGAGCCGGAGGTTGCCTCGGCCGACACGGGGCCCAATCCTGAGCTCGCCGACATGACGCGGCGGCTCTGGATCGGTCTCGCGCTGACGGTGCCCGTGTTCGCCCTCGAGATGGGCGGCCATCTCACGGGCCTCGATCATTGGCTCGGTCAGCAGGTCTCCAATTGGATTCAGCTCGCGCTCGCGACCCCCGTCGTCCTGTGGGCCGGCTGGCCGTTTTTCGAGCGGGCCTGGGCTTCGCTAAAAACTCGCAATCTCAATATGTTCACGCTGATCGCCATGGGGACGGGCGTGGCCTGGGTCTACAGCCTGATCGGCACGCTGCTGCCGGGCCTCTTCCCGCCGGCGATGCGCAACGCGGACGGCTCCGTCGCGGTCTATTTCGAGGCGGCGGCCGTCATCACGGTGCTGGTCCTGCTCGGCCAGGTCCTCGAGCTCAGGGCGCGTGAAAGGACGAGCGGCGCGATCCGCTCCCTTCTCGACATGTCGCCGAAGACTGCACGCCGCATCGCCCCCGACGGCACCGACGAGGATGTGAGCCTCGACCAGGTTGTCGTCGGCAACCGGCTGCGCGTGCGCCCCGGCGAGCGCGTGCCCGTCGACGGGGAAATCGTCGAGGGGCGCAGCGCCATCGACGAGTCGATGGTGACGGGAAAGTCGATGCCCGTGACGCGAAGCGTCGGCGACAAAGTCATCGGCGGGACGATGAACCAGTCGGGCGGGTTCGTCATGCGCGCCGACAAGGTCGGGCGCGACACGGTGCTTGCCCAGATCGTGCAGATGGTCGCCGAAGCGCAGCGCAGCCGCGCTCCGATTCAGCGCCTCGCCGACCAAGTCTCGGGCTGGTTCGTGCCCGCGGTCATTCTGGTGGCCATGCTGGCGTTCTTGGCGTGGTCCGTGTGGGGACCTGAGCCCAGCATGACCTACGGAATCGTCGCCGCGGTCTCGGTTCTCATCATCGCGTGCCCGTGCGCGCTCGGGCTCGCAACGCCGATGTCGATCATGGTCGGGGTGGGGCGCGGGGCGCGCTCGGGCGTCCTGATCAAGAACGCCGAGGCGCTGGAGCGGCTGGAGAAGGTCGACACTCTGGTCGTCGACAAAACCGGAACGCTGACGGAAGGCAAACCGAGCGTGGTCGCCGTGAGACCCGCGCCGGGCCTCGACGAGGCCGAGCTACTTCGCCTCACGGCAAGCCTCGAGCGGGGAAGCGAGCATCCCCTGGCCGCGGCTATCGTGCGCGCGGCCGCTGAGCGGGGCCTTGCACTCGCCAAGCCCGAAGGCTTCGAGTTCCCCGTCGGCAAAGGCGTGACGGGCTCGGTCGATGGGCGCAAGCTCGTCGTCGGCAATAGCGAGATCATGAGGGACGCCGCGATCGACATCGGCGGGCTCGAGCGCAGCGCCGATGAGCTGCGCCGCGACGGGGCGACGGCCATCTTCGTCGCGATCGACGGCAAGCCGGCCGGAGTCATCGCCATCGCCGATCCGATCAAGGCCACAACCCGGGCCGCGATCGAGGCCCTCAAAGAGGCGGGCATCCGCATCGTCATGCTGACGGGCGACAACGCGACCACGGCAAGAGCTGTGGCCGAGAAGCTCGGAATCAGCGACGTGGAAGCCGGGGTCCTGCCGGAGGACAAGGGCAAGACCGTCGAACGGCTCAGGCGCGAGGGGCGCGTGGTGGCCATGGCCGGAGACGGCGTCAACGACGCCCCGGCGCTCGCGGCGGCCGACGTCGGCATCGCCATGGGCACCGGAACGGACGTTGCCATGGAGAGCGCCGGCGTGACCCTTCTCAAGGGAGACCTCACCGGCATCGTTCGGGCGAGACACCTGTCGGAGGCGACGATGGCCAATATCCGCCAGAACCTGTTCTTCGCCTTCATCTACAACGCGGCCGGCGTGCCGATCGCGGCCGGCGTGCTCTATCCGGTGCTCGGCATCCTGCTCTCGCCGGTTGTTGCGGCGGCCGCGATGGCGCTCTCGTCGGTAAGCGTCATCGCCAACGCGCTTCGGCTGAATGCCGTGAGACTATGATCGAGACGCCTGCCTCACGAGCGATCGCGCGCCGCGACGCGATTTTCGGCGAGCGAGCGCAAATGCGCGGCGATCTCGGGCTTGGCGGTCTCGAGACGGTGAAAGTCCTCGCGATGCAGCTTGAGCAGGCGGCACTTCGAGGCGGTGACGAAGGCGCCCGGCTCGAGGTCGCGGACAAGCATGGCGACGACGCCGAAGACGTCGCCCTGCGAAAACGTCTCCTCGCCCCGCGGCGACTTCATCCGCACCTTGCCCGAGGCGATGAAGTACATCGCCTCGCCGCCGGTGCCGTCCCCCATGACCTCGACGTTGGGCGGCAGATTGTGAGCGTGCAATAGCGGCATGATTGCGCTTACCTCGCGCGCCTCGAGCTCGGCCAGGAGCGGGATGCGCGACATGAGAGACCAAGTGACGACGAAGTTGCGCCGCCCCAGCTCCTGGGCAAAGCCGGCGGCGATGATGGCGACCGGCAAGGCGAGGACGCAGAGGCCAACCACCATGACGAGACCGCCGAACGCTTTCCCGACGGGGGTGATCGGCGCCACGTCGCCGTAGCCGACGGTGGTCAGCGTGGCGATGGCCCACCAGGCTGCATCGGGAACGCTGCCGAACTTGTCGGGCTGCACCTGGCTTTCCAGGAAGTACATGCCTGTTGCTGCGAATAGGACGGCGCCCATGAGCAGGAGGCCCGCGCCCATGAGGGCGTGGCGCTCGTTCGAGAGCACGCGGATGAGCGAATACATGGCCGGCGAGTAGCGCGAGAGCTTGAGGAACCTCAGGAGGCGCAGCGCGCGCAGCACCCTGAGGTCGAGATTGAGAACCGCACCCAGATAGAAGGGAAGGAAGGCGAGGAGGTCGATGATCAGGGCCGGGCTTTGCGCATAGCGCAGGCGCGCCTTCCAGGCGGGGAGGCGGGAGAGGAAGGGAACCTCGACTGCCGTCCAGAGTCTCAAGAGGTATTCGGCGGTGAAGATCCCGACCGAGGCTAGCTCGAAGCCGTGGAACCAGGGGCCGTAACGCGCCGCGAAAGAAGGCACCGTCTCGGCGACGAAGGCCGCGACGTTGAGGAGGATGAGGATGACCAGAAACGTGTCGAAGAGGCGGCTCGCGCCCGTCCCTCCGGGCCCCGCCTCCAAGATCTCGTAGATGCGCCAGCGCAGCCGGCGCGAGCCGTCGCGGGTCGCGGTGCGCGCAGCCGCGGCCCCGTTATTGTTTGCTCTTCTCGCCTGCGCCTCGATGGACGTGTCTTGCACCCTTCAAGGTCCGATGCTGTGATGCCTTCGGCGTCCGTGCCGGGAGCCGTAATACTAGTTCGCGGGCCGCGTCCTGACTGAGGGCCCGCCCACCGGCGGGAACCGGGCCCGCGGGCTAGGCTCCCGCCAGATCGTGACGGCAGATTGCCGGGAAAGGAGGTCGCACGATGGCCGAGACATCTCCCCAATGCTCAATCGGCTGGAAGGCGCCCGATTTCCGCCTGCCCGCGACCGACGGGAAGACCTATTCGTTGGCCAACGTTCGCGGGCCGAAGGGCACGCTCGTCATGTTCATCTGCAACCACTGCCCTTACGTCCAGGCTGTTCTCGACCGCATCGTTCGCGATGCTGGCGAGCTTGCCGGACTCGGAGTGGGGGCGGTCGCGATCTCGTCGAACGACGCCGTGACCTATCCAGAGGATTCATTTGGGCGCATGCAGGCCGTCGCCCGCGCCCGCGCGTTTCCCTTTCCCTACCTCTACGATGAGACGCAGGACGTGGCGCGGGCCTACGGCGCTGTCTGCACGCCCGACTTCTTCGGCTTCAACGCAGACCTCGGGCTCGAGTATCGCGGCCGTCTCGACGCGAGCGGACGCGAGGCGGCACCTCCAGGCGCCAAGCGCGAGCTCTTCGAGGCCATGAAGCTCATTGCCGCAACGGGAAAAGGCCCGAAGGAGCAGCGTCCGTCGATCGGGTGCTCGCTAAAATGGAAATAAGGCCTGAGGCGCGATAACAGCTCTGTTTGCGGCCCTGACGGGCCCGAATTCGCCCAATTTCATTGACCCGACAATCCGGCGCCAGTATAGACCCGCCAGATTTGCCGCGCGGAGCTTTAGCGTTCCGGGCGGCTCACGCATTTGAGCCTTTGCGCCGGCCCCGAGGGGCCGAGCCCCGGTCCTCGGACGAGATCGGAGGCTCGAGAAACGACACCGGAAGGAAGGACGAGCTTAGATGGCCAACACTTCTTCGGCGAAAAAAGCCACCCGCAAGATGATCCGGCGCACCGAGATCAACAAGCGGCGCACCTCGCGTCTAAAGACTGAAGTGCGCAAGGTCGAGGAGGCGATTGCGTCGGGCAACAAGGCTGCAGCTGTCGAGGCTCTCATGGTTGCCGAACCTCTTCTGGCGCGCACGGCCCAGAAAGGCGGCGTCCATCGCCGCGCCGCGAGCCGCAAGACTTCACGTCTCGCGCGGCGGATCAAGGCGATGTCCACCTGATGATTTCGACGACGGTTCGATCCCCTCTCTTTGTGTGCCTTGTTCGCAACAGGGAAGAGAGGAAGCAGAGCTTCGAGTCGTTTTTTTGAACGCGCCTAAGCGGCGGATTTTTCTCGCAAGCTTGAGGTTGCTCGCCGACGCTGCGGTCGCCGCGTCAGTCCGGGAGCCAGACCTTTGTGACGGAAAAATATCGATCGTTGGCACTGCCACGTAGGCGCCATAAATATTTTTGCAGTGCGTTCAGGGGCTGGCGATTTCGCGTTCCGCCTCAACGCGCTTCTGCACAGGTCCTGTGGATGGACGTGAGGTTTTCCACCGTACCCCTCCGGCGATTTCGACTCGACTTTCTTAGGCAACTCGACCCTCGCCGGACTTGCGGAGTGGTTAACGTCGCGTTAAGGAAGAGTCCTCGACGACGACGGTGCCGCCGCGGAAAGATTACGCTCAACGCACCGTAAGACGTCGCTCAGGTTTGGTCCTGTATCTCGTTCCAACCTTCTAAGTGACTTTAGTGAGCAGAGTATCTCGTCCGGTATCTCCGGGCGTGTCCTGTGTTTATACCGTTTTTGACTTCGGGAAATACTTTGCTGCGTGTCGCTTAGTTTGCGCTAAGTGACTGGCAGCTCGGCAATTCCCGGCGATTAAGAGGGGGTAGCGTGGGATGTAAGTGCGGTGGGTAACGGTGAGGTCGTCGACGTGCCCGTAAGTGACGCTTGGGCCCGTCTCGAGACCGACCGGGGCGCTCAGCTGATCGACGTGCGGAGCCGAGCAGAGTGGGCCTTCGTCGGGCTTCCCGATCTTGCAGAGATCGGAAAGCGGGTAGTGACCATCGAGTGGCAGACGTTTCCCGATAACCGGATCGATCCGATGTTCGTGGAGAAGTTGAGTCAAGGTCTCGATGCTGCGGGCGTGGCGAAGGACGCTGAGTTGTTCTTCATCTGCCGCTCCGGAGGTCGCAGTCGCATGGCGGCAACCGCCGCGGCGGCGGCAGGCTACCTGCGATGCAGGAACGTGGCGGATGGGTTCGAGGGCCCTCTCGATGCCGACCGCCACAGAGGGCGATTGGGTGGCTGGAAAGCATCTGGCCTTCCATGGGTGCAAGGCTAAGACCACGGGAGAGATGACGCCGTCCGTTTGGGCGAACGGGTGCGTCGTCGGTTTAGCGACCCGAATTTCGGGTTAATCGTGCGGGGTGACCATGCAAGCATTATCCAAAGCGGAGCTGTCTCTTTCCAACATCGAGGTCGTCGGACGCGGGCGCACGGCGCAAAGCAGCAGCCAGGCGTGTTCGGAGCAAAGCGCGTCGGTGCCACTCGAGCCGCAGATCAGCAGGGTTCGCGCCACCCTCAAAGCGCGCCTCGGCGAGGATATCTACACCAGCTGGTTCAAGGCCCTCGAATTCGACAGCTTCGACGGCAAGACGGTGCGGGTGTCGGTGCCCGTGAAGTTTCTTCGCAACTGGATTCAATCGCATTACCTCGACGATCTCCTGACCTGCTGCCGCACCGAGTTCAAGAGCGCGGAGCGCGTTGAGGTCGCGCTGCGCCAGCCCGCGGCCGCGGCGCCGCGCCAGGGAGCGGCACAGGCCGAGAAGCGCGAGGCAAGGAGCGACCAGCGTGCCGTCGGCGACATGGATGGAGCAACGCGCAACTCGTCCGTGCGTTCGCTGCCAACGGTCGTCGCCCGGACGTCCGTCGGCGGCTTCGAAGGCTCGCCGCTCGATCCGCATCACACGTTCGAGAGTTTTGTCGTCGGCACGTCGAACCGCATCGCGCATGCGGCGGCGACGCAGGTCGCCGAGACGGTTTGCATGGACGTTCCGAGCTTCAACCCCCTCTATCTCTATTCGTCGGTCGGTCTCGGCAAGACGCACCTCTTGCATGCGATCGCGTGGGAGGTGAAGCGCCGTGCCCCGAACGCCCAGGTGCTCTACCTCACGGCCGAGCGCTTCCGCTATCAGTTCGTCGAAGCGCTCCGCAACCAGAACCCTCAGTCCTTCAAGGAGAAGTTCCGGTCGATCAACGCGCTTCTGATCGACGACCTCGAATTCATGCAGGGCGAGCGGACGGAGCAGGAGTTCGACCACATCATCAACGCGCTGCTCGACGGGGGTCGGCAGCTCGTCGTCGCCTCCGCGCGCCATCCGGCGCAGATCGATAGGCTCAATGAGCGCATGCGCTCGCGCCTTCAGCGCGGGCTCGTCGCCGAGATCGGCTCGTTCGATTATGAGCTGCGCGCGCGCGTGCTCGAAAAGCGTCTCTCCGAGAAGCGAGCGATCGACCCGTCGTTCGAGCTGTCGCGCGACGTGATCGACCTGCTGGCGAGCCGTCTAACGGAGAGCGGGCGAGAGCTCGAGGGCGCCGTCAACCGGCTCTACCTCACCTGGCAGCATGTGCACGCGCCTTTAACTCTCGACATCGCCGAGACGGTAATCCGTGATCTGTTCCAGGGCGTCGAGCCGCGGCGCATCAAGATCGAGGACATCCTGCGCGTGATTTCGCGGCACTTCGGCGTGTCCAAAGGGGATCTCCTGTCGCAGCGCCGCCACCGCTCCGTCGTCTGGCCGCGCCAGATCGGCATGTATCTCGCCAAGCAGCTGACGCAGCGCTCGCTCCCCGAGATCGGGCGCCGCTTCGGCAACCGCGACCATACGACCGTGCTCCATGCCATCCGCAAGATCGAGGGTGTGATTGCGGGCGACCAGGGACTTCGCGACGAGCTTGAGGATCTGAAGAAACTCTTGAACCACTGAGGGATCGCGAGATCGGCCCCGTATCGCCTCGAGGGCGAGGCGGGGGCTTGGGCGGGGAGGGGGCGGCATCTTCGGACGCCGCTCCCTAGCGCACGATCGTCTGACATGGAATCGCTTCCGCGATCCATGTCAGACGTGAATCGTGCTCTAAACTTTGAATTTAGATAGCGATTCACGTTCTTGATGGAGACGAAGCGTCTCCATCAAGAACGATCGCGATCTAGCCTTTGTCCGCCGTGTGACGGCGCTACGACAGGGAAATCGATACGCCCCTTGAAAAACAACTGCGTATGGGGTCAAGTTGAGGCCTCGGGCTTCTCCGTCCATCCTTAAGTCCTCCTGAAACTCGAGGGATCCCCTGGCGTCGAGGGAAGGGCGGCGCGACCCTTCGAAAGGCCGGAAGATCGTGCGGCGTGAGACGGCTACGGAATTATGAACGCCGAGGCGACAATGCGGCTTGTTATCGAACGCGGTGAACTCCTGAGTGCGCTTGGCCACGTGACGAGCGTCGTCGAGCGGCGCACGACGATTCCGATCCTGTCCAATGTGCTCCTGCGGGCGACCGGCAAGAAGCTCGAGCTCAAGGCCACCGACCTCGAGCGCGAGGTGATCGAGGAAGTGCGCGCCGACGTGTCGGCGCCCGGGGCCGCGACGGTGCCCGCCCACATGCTGCACGACATCGTGAGAAAGCTCCCCGAAGGCAGCCAGGTCGACATCCGGCGCGATACCGAGAAGGACCGCCTCACCTTGGCGGCCGGCCAGGCGCGGTTTGCATTGCAGACGCTCGGCCCCGAGGATTTTCCCGATCTCGCGGCCGGCGATCTCGGAACCACGTTCGAGATCGCGGCGGGAGATCTGAAGCGACTCATCGACAAGACGCGCTTCGCGATCTCGACCGAGGAGACGCGTTACTACTTGAACGGCATCTTCTTCCACCCCGCCGAGAACGGCAAGACGTCGATGCTGCGCGCGGTGGCGACCGACGGCCACCGCCTTGCCCAGGCGGAGATCGGGCGCCCAAAGGGGGCCGACGGGATGCCCGGCGTCATCATACCGAGAAAAACGGTGCACGAGCTGCACCGCCTGATCGAGGGCAGCACGGAGACCGTGACCGTGGGCGTCAGCCCCGCCAAGGTGCGCTTCGAGATCGGCGCCGTGACGCTGACCTCGAAGCTCATCGACGGAACGTTCCCCGACTACGGCCGTGTGATCCCCCAGGGCAACGACAAGGAGATGACGGTTCAGAACGCCGAGTTCATGAGCGCCGTCGACCGCGTGTCGACGATCGCGAGCGAGCGCGGGCGCGCCGTCAAGCTCACGATCGCCAAGGACAAGCTCACGCTCTCGGTCAACAACCCCGAGGGCGGCAGCGCGACGGAGGAGATCGCCGTCTCCTATGGAGCGGCCCCTCTCGAGATCGGCTTCAACGCGCGATACCTGCTCGATATCGCGAGCCAGCTCGAGGGCGAGGAGGCGCGCTTCCTGCTCGCTGATGCCGGCTCGCCCACCATGATCAAGGACCCGGGCGACAAAACCGCTCTCTATGTCCTCATGCCGATGCGGGTCTAGTGGGATGATCGAGAGATTCGCCGTCGCCCTCGGCAGGCCCCTGAGCGAATTTCTCGATCTGAATCACATTAGAATCATGAGCTTGAGAATGAGCTTGCTAGTGTCCCTTCGATCGCGAAGTTCGGTTGCTTGCCGCGAGGTCCGACGAACTTCGCGATCGGGACACTAGTGCGCGCTCGTCCTGTCGAAGCGGCGCCGGTCAGCGGGACCGCCGTGCCTCGCCATTGGGTCGAGCGCCTCGCTCTCGCGAATTTCCGCAACTACGGCGCGCTCTCGCTCGAGCTCGGCCCCGGGCCGGTCGTGCTCGCGGGCCTCAACGGTTCGGGCAAGACCAATATTCTAGAGGCACTTTCCCTGCTCGCGCCGGGCCAGGGACTGCGTCAGGCCGCCTACACCGATCTTGCGCGCGCACCCGGCGACGGATCCTGGTCCGTATTCGCCCGCGTCCACACGGGGCTGGGCGCGGTCGACATCGGCACAGGGCCTGTGGCCACCTCCTCGGGCGCCGAGCGTCCCACAGGCCGTGTTGTGCGCATCGACGGCGAGAGCAAATCCGGGTCCGGCGCGCTTGCCGACTATGTCGAGATGGTGTGGGTGACACCGGCCATCGACGGGCTGTTCTCGGGTCCTGCGTCGGAGCGCCGTCGCTTTCTCGATCGCCTCATCCTCTGCTTCGACCCGCGCCATCGCACGCGGCTCGGGCAATTCGAGCGCGCCATGGCGGCCCGTAACCGGCTGCTTGGCGACGGCGTCTCCGAGAATGCACGCCTCGAGGGCCTCGAGATCGTCATGGCCGAGACCGGCGTTGCCGTGGCGGCGGCGCGTGCGGAGGCGGTCGCCGCGCTTTCTGCCGTTATCGCGCGGCGGCGCGAGCGCGATCCCGGCTCTCCCTTCCCGTGGAGCGAGGTGGCGCTCGAGGGTCCACTTGAGAGCGGCCTCGCGGGCAGCGCCGCGGTCGACGTGGAGGACGACTATCTCAAGACACTGATCGCAGCGCGCGAGCGCGACCGCGCCGCCGGGCGCGCCCTCGACGGCCCGCACCGTTCCGACCTGGC
This sequence comes from uncultured Alphaproteobacteria bacterium, assembly GCA_963740475.1. Classification (GTDB taxonomy): domain Bacteria; phylum Pseudomonadota; class Alphaproteobacteria; order Rhizobiales; family Hyphomicrobiaceae; genus Hyphomicrobium_C. The sequence continues at coordinate 56,144 of CAVUEM010000044.1, forward strand.
GGTCTCGCACGGACCCAAGGCGATGGCGGCCAGGCTCTGCTCGACGGGCGAGCAGAAGGCGCTGCTGTTGGGGCTCGTGCTTGCCCACGCCGAGCTCGTGCGCGCGCGTCGCGACGGCCTCGCCCCCATTCTGCTTCTCGACGAGGTGACGGCCCATCTCGACGAGACGCGCCGGGCCGCGCTGTTCGCCGAGATCCTCCGTCTGACGTCGCAGGCGTTCATGACCGGAACCGATGCCGGCCCCTTCGCGACCCTCGCCGACAAGGCCCAATTCTGGCGTCTCGACGAGGGGCACCTGACCCCCTCTTAGCGGGGTGATCGGGCCGCGCGCCCGAGATTTCCCTCGGGGCGGCGAAGCGCCGCTGGACGTGTTCAATAAGCTACTGATTTTAAACAGTAATTTTCGAGCCGCCGACAAAGTTTTCTGCCCCGTTCGCGGTGGTTACGTGGTACAAGAAATCGATCCCTTCGCACCCCCTGCTGGACAGACTGTGAATGAGCGCGCAGCCCGCCAAAAAGTCGCCCGCGCCTGACGACTACGGCGCCGATTCCATCAAAATGCTGAAGGGGCTCGACGCCGTCCGCAAACGGCCGGGCATGTACATTGGCGATACAGACGATGGTTCCGGCCTGCATCACATGATCTACGAGGTCGTCGATAACGCGATTGACGAAGTCCTCGCCGGCCACGCCAGGGAGTGCTGCGTCACGCTTAATGCCGACGGGTCGTGCACCGTGCGCGACGACGGCCGCGGCATACCGACCGGCATCAAGACCGACGACGACCAGACGCCGAAGCGCTCGGCAGCTGAGATCGTGTTCACGGAGCTGCATGCCGGTGGCAAGTTCGACCAGAACGCCTACAAGGTCTCGGGCGGGCTGCATGGCGTCGGCGTCTCGGTGGTGAACGCGCTGTCGAGCTCGTTGCGCTGCCGCATCTGGCGCGAGGGCAAAGAGCATTTCATCGAATTCCGCGACGGGGTCGCGGTTGCGCCGCTGAAGGTGGTCGGCGATGCGCAGGGCCAGCGCGGCACCGAGGTGACCTTCCTGCCGAGCCCGAGCACGTTCACGAAACTCGAGTTCGATTTTGCCACTCTCGAGCATCGCTTGCGCGAGCTGGCGTTCCTGAATTCGGGCGCCAAGGTCGTGCTCGAGGACGTGCGCCACGCCGATAAGAAGCGCGACGAGTTCGTCTACAACGGCGGCACGGCGGCGTTCGTGCGCTACCTCGACCGCTCGAAGCAGCCCCTCATACCCGAGCCCATCATGATCCGCGCCGAGAAGGAGCGCGTGGGCGTCGAGGTCGCGCTGTGGTGGAACGACAGCTACCACGAGAACGTGCTCTGCTTTACGAACAACATCCCCCAACGCGACGGCGGCACGCACCTCGCGGGCTTCCGCGCGGCGCTGACGCGCGTCGTAAACAAGTACGCGGGCGAGAGCGGGCTTGCGAAGAAGGAGAAGGTCGATCTTTCGGGCGAGGACGCGCGCGAGGGGCTGACCTGTGTTCTCTCCGTCAAGGTGCCGGACCCGAAGTTCTCGAGCCAGACCAAGGACAAGCTCGTCTCGTCGGAGGTAAAGCCCGTCGTCGAGAGCGTGGTTGCCGACCAGCTCGCGGCGTGGTTCGAGGAGCACCCCAAGGAAGCCAAGACCATCGTCGGCAAGATCGTCGAGGCGGCGCTCGCCCGCGAGGCCGCGCGCAAGGCTCGCGACCTCACGCGGCGCAAGGGCGCGCTCGATTCGCTCCGGCTGCCGGGCGGGCTCGCCGAGTGCCAGGACCGCGACGCCGCCAACACCGAGCTCTTCATCGTCGAGGGCGACAGCGCCGGCGGCTCGGCCAAGCAGGGGCGAAAGCGCGAGTATCAGGCCGTGCTGCCCATCCGCGGTAAGATCTTGAACGTCGAGCGCGCGCGCATCGACAAGATGCTCTCCTCCGAGCAGGTCACCAACATCATCGGCGCGCTCGGCACCGGCATCCGCGACGACTTCGACCTCTCGAAGCTGCGCTATCACAAGATCATTATCATGACGGACGCCGACGTCGACGGCGCCCACATCCGCACGCTCCTCCTCACCTTCTTCTACCGGCAGATGCCCGAGCTCGTGGAAAAGGGCCACGTCTATATCGCGCAGCCGCCGCTCTACAAGGTGAGCCGCGGCAAGTCAGAGTCCTATCTCAAGGACCAGCGCGCGCTCGAGGAGTACCTGATCGACCAGGGGCTCGAGGAGGCCGTGCTCGTCACGGGCGCCGGCGAGGAGCGCGCGGGGCGCGACCTGCGCGACGTCGTCAGCCAGGCGCGCGTCATTGCCGGCCTCATCGACCAGCTGCACTCGCGCTACAACCGGCCCCTCGTCGAGCAGGCGGCGATCGCCGGAGCGTTCGATCCGGCGTCAATCGCGTCGGCCGAGAAGGCGAACGCCATTGCCGGGGAGATCGCGCGGCGCATGGACTCGATTGCCGAGGAGACGGAGACCGGCTGGAAGGGCCGCTTCGGCAACGACGGCTTTCTCTTGACCCGCGAGGTGCGCGGCGTGACCGAGGCCCACGCGCTCGACCGCGCCCTGCTCGCCTCGCTTGACGCGCGCCGCCTCAACGAAAAGCGGGCACACCTCGCCGAGACCTATGGGCAACCCGCCAAGCTCCGGCGCAAGAGCGAGCATATCGATGTGTTCGGCCCGCGCACGCTTCTCGAAGCCATCTACGAAGCCGGCCGCAAGGGGCTTTCGCTCCAGCGCTACAAGGGTCTCGGCGAGATGAACCCGGAGCAGCTCTGGGAGACGACGCTCGATCGAGAGGTGCGCACCCTGCTTCAGGTGAAGATCGACGACAGCTCGGAGGTCGACGAGATCTTCTCCAAGCTCATGGGCGACGTCGTCGAGCCCCGGCGCGAGTTCATCCAGGAGAATGCGCTCTCGGTCGCGAACCTCGACGTGTGATGATCGGCCTCAGCATTCTTGCCGGTGAAAGGGGATGAGCCCTACGGTCCTCCGTAAAGGTCCATTCCGATTCTTCTTCTTTTCTCGAGAGGAGCCGAGACTGCACATTCATGTCACCTGCAGCGACGGAGAGGCCAAGTTCTGGCTGGAACCTGAAATCGAACTTGCCTACAATTACAAATTGGCTAGGTCGCAGCTGCGGGAAGTCGAAGTCATCATCGAAGAGCATCTGGAAGAGATTAGAAATGCCTGGCACGATCACTTCGGCCGTTGAGGTCACAAATATCTCGGCCCATGGCTTTTGGATGCTCACGGGGGCGGGAGAGTTTTTTTTATCTTTCGATGATTTTCCTTGGTTCAAGGATGTCTCGGTCGGCAAAATCTTGAACGTTGAACAGCCGTCAACTGGTCACTACTATTGGCCCGATCTGGACGTGGACCTCAGTCTCGAAATCATCCGCAATCCGCAACGATTTCCACTCAAGGCGAGGGTTCAATCGCAGTAGGAGCGCCGGTTTTCCACGATGTCGGCGCCGGGTCTCTCGGTTAGTACGAAGTTAATGGTTAACCGCGTCGCCTGGTTTTAAGGCTCGCGCAACGCTTCTGTGATTTTGTGCGGCGCACCACCGCCAGCGATCCCGCAAAAACCCGGACGGCTTCGAGCAGGCAATGACGACATCCTACCGACTGCTCGGGGGCTTTCGGCTTGTCCTCGCCCTTCTCGTCGTCGTGCAACACGTTCTGAGGCCGCTCGCGCCGGCTTGGGTAGTCGACGCGCTCGAGCCGTTGGAGCTCGGCGGCGTCGCCGTGCTGCTTTTTTTCGCCCTTTCCGGGTTCATCGTGTCGGAGGCCGCCTCGACCTTCTACAACGATCGCCCCGTGGCATTCGGGGTGAACAGGCTCCTCAGGCTCTACCCGACCTACCTTCTGGCGTTGTTCCTCACCGCGGGCGCCCTTCTCCTGGCGCATGGAGCCTCGGACGCCGAGCCCCTGCTCCTTCCCGGCGCCCCGGGGCTAACCTGGACGAGCCTTGGCGCGAATATTCTCGCCATTCTTCCGGGAGGGTCCGCCATTCTCCAGAGGGCCGACACGTCGCCACTGCTCGAGATCGCGTGGGCGCTTCGCGTCGAAATGCGGTTCTATCTGCTGCTGTTCCTGCTCATCGCCGCGGCCCGAGTGTTGGGACTTTCGCTTCGCCGCCTGCTCATCGCTGCGAGCGGCGCGCTCGTCCTGCTCTATGGGGCTTTTGGATCGGGGTTCCGTGGCGAGGCTCTCGAATACATTCCCTATTTCACCTTCGGGATTTCGCTCTATCTTGCCGCAACTGCCGAACGTTCGGCGGAGCGCGCGGCAGCGGCGGTGACGGCTCTGGCCTCCATGGGACTTGTCGTTTGGCACATCCTCGGCAGCACCGCGACCGGCCACGCGGCGGGCTTTGTGCGCGATCTCGAGGCCCAGCTCGCGTTGTTCGCGGGCGGCATCGTCCTGTGGCTCGCTCTCTTGTTCTTGCCGCGCGTGGCGCCCGAGCGGGCTCGCTCGCTCGTACGCGCCGACAGGTTCATCGGCGAGCTCACCTACCCGCTCTACCTTACCCACGTCGCGGCGATCCTGCTTGTCACCGCGCTGTGGCACGCGCGAGGCTGGGGGCCGCTCCTTGTCAGCATCGCCGCGAGCCTTGTCGTAGCCCTCGCGACGACCGTCACGTTCGAGGCTTGGATCGGCCGCCTGCGCGGGGGCGTGCGCGGCTTTCGCATACGGTCGCTCGGGCTCGAGACGGCCGTGCCATCCCCCGTCCGGGCCGCCCTGCGGAGCGCCTGACGCTCCCCCGAGTCCCACAATTCTGCTAGACCAAGCGCGTGCAAGACCTTATCAATCTCGCGCCCGCAAGCCGGCTAACCCCATGATTTGAAGTGCGATTTACCGACTACGCGGGCTCTCGCGACGATCGCAAGCTAAGTGCAAGCCAATCGATGTCCGACGCTATTGCCGCTCTGTCGACCTCCGTCCGCCCCGAATGGGAGCGGGCGAGGCGGCTCGTGGTCAAGATCGGCTCGGCGTTGCTTACGGACCGCGCGACGGGGCTCCTCAAGAGCGATTGGCTCGCCTCCCTCATGGAGGATGTGGCCGGGCTCGTTCGCGCGGGTAAGGACGTCGTGATCGTGTCGTCGGGCGCGATCGCGCTCGGCCGCCATCAGCTCGGGCTGCCCAAAGGCGCCCTCGAGCTTGAGCAGTCCCAAGCCGCGGCCGCCGTCGGCCAGATCGGGCTCGCCCACGCCTATCAGGAGCTCGCCAAGGCACAGGGCCTCATCGCGGCGCAGATCCTTTTGACCCTCGGCGACACGGAGGAACGGCGCCGCTACCTCAATGCCCGCCACACCATCGAGACGCTGCTCGCGCTCAAGACCGTGCCCGTCGTCAATGAGAACGACACGGTTGCCACCGCCGAGATCCGCTACGGCGACAATGACCGGCTCTCGGCACGCGTTGCGAGCATGGTGTCGGCCGACTGCCTCGTGTTGTTGTCCGACGTCGACGGTCTCTACACGGCGCCGCCGGGGACGGATGCTTCCGCGAGCCACATCCCCGTCGTGCACGAGATCACCGCCGAGATCGAGGCCATGGCCGGGGACGCGGGGACGGAGCTTTCCAAGGGCGGCATGGTCACCAAGATCGAGGCGGCGAGAATTGCGCTCGGCGCCTCGACGAACATGGTCATCGCCTCGGGCAGGGTCCTCCATCCGCTGCGCGCCATCGCCGAGGGGGGTCGGTGTACGTGGTTCATTGCCGCCTCCGATCCCTTGACCGCGCGCAAGCGTTGGATCGCGGGCGCGCTCGAGCCACGTGGCACGGTTCACCTCGATGCGGGCGCGGAGCGGGCGTTGTTCTCTGGAAAGAGCCTGTTGCCGGCGGGCGTGAAGAGGGTCGAAGGCGCCTTCGACCGCGGCGACGCCGTCATCATTCGCGGACCCGACGGGCGCGAGCTCGGCCGCGGCCTCGTCGCCTATGCACGGGCAGACGCGGAGCGTATTCTGGGGCGCAAGTCGTCCGAGATCGCGGCCGTTCTCGGCTTCGAGGGCAGCCCCGAGCTCGTCCACCGTAACGACATGGCCTTGAACAGGAAATAGCCGCCGTGAACCGCCCCGAGCGCATGACGGAGACGCGAGAGGTGATGCTCGACATCGGCCGCGCCGCGCGGGAGGCTCAGCGCGTGCTCGCCATCGCGCTGACAGCGGCGAAGAACGCCGCCCTGCGCGCGGCGGCGGAGGCCCTGCGCAATGAGACACCGGCAATTCTCGCCGCCAACGTCAAGGACATTGCCGCGGCCAAGGCAGCAGACCGGCCCGTGGCCTTCATCGACCGCCTCGCCCTCGACGAGAAGCGCGTCGCCGCCATCGCCGCGAGCCTCGACGAGATTGCCGAGCTTCCCGATCCCGTGGGGACGATTCTCGCCGAGTGGACGCGGCCGAACGGTCTCAAGCTGCAGCGCGTGCGCGTGCCAATCGGCGTCGTCGGCATCATCTACGAGAGCCGCCCGAACGTGACGGCGGACGCCGGCGCGCTGTGTCTCAAGGCGGGCAATGCGGCGATCCTGCGCGGTGGCTCGGAGAGCCACCATTCGAGCGCGGCCATCCACGGCAGCCTCGTCGCCGGGCTCAGAGCGGCAGGCCTGCCCGAGGCCGCGATCTCGCTCGTGCCGACGACCGACCGCGACGCGGTCGGGCTCATGCTCCAGGGTCTCGACGGCGCGATCGATGTCATCGTGCCGCGCGGCGGCAAGAGTCTCGTCAAGCGCGTGCAGGACGAGGCACGCGTTCCCGTGTTCGCGCACCTCGAGGGCATCTGCCATACCTACGTCGACCGCGCCGCCGATCTCAACATGGCGCGCACCGTGCTCGTCAACGCCAAGATGCGCCGCACCGGGGTCTGCGGCGCAACCGAGTGCCTGCTCGTCGATGCGCGGGCTCCGGACGGCGTTCTCGCCTCGCTCGTGAAGGTGTTGCTCGAGGCGGGCTGCGAGGTGCGCGGCGACGGGCCCGCGCAAGCCGCCGATCCGCGAGTCAAGGCCGCGGCGTCCGACGACTACGGCCGCGAGTTCCTCGATGCTATTATTGCGGTCAAAATAGTCGACGGCGTAGACGGCGCGATCTCGCATATCGCGAAGCACGGCTCGCAGCACACGGATGCCATCATCACCGCCGACCAGGCGACCGCCGAGCGCTTCATCGCCCGCGTCGACAGCGCGATCGTGCTGTGGAACGCCTCGACGCAATTTGCCGACGGCGGCGAGTTCGGCTTCGGCGCCGAGATCGGCATCGCCACGGGGAAGCTGCACGCCCGTGGGCCCGTCGGCGTCGAGCAGCTGACGACCTTCAAATACGTGGTGCGCGGAGCGGGCCAGGTGCGGCCCTAGTCACGCTCGCGTCGGCGCCAGAGACGTTTCGCTCCTGCCGGCAGCTTCTTATCTTGCGGTCACAAACTCGAAGTCCCGTCGCAAAGCCGGGAGCGGCATGACCAGGTCATCGACGACCTCGGCCATTACGCCGGGGCCGAGCCGCTGCAGCGTCACCTCCCTGCCGTTAGCGAAGCGGATACCGTCGTGGTAAGGCCCCACTTCGATGCGGACAAAGGTCGCCGCGACATTCGGTGGAACATCAAGCTCCTGCTGAAGCGGGGTCGGCACGCCGATCAGCTCGAGACGCGTGTCGCAAGCCATGCAGACGGCTGTAGTCGCGTCGCCCGGCGCCGTGAAGCCCACGCTTCCACTCGGGAACCGGCGCGTCTCATAGCGCTCGCCGGCTGCAGCAGGCCGGCTTCGGTACATTTCCAACGAATAATCACACATAGCTCGCCTCCTCGAATTCGTGCTTCGGGGCACCTCGCGGCGGCAGCTGGGAATCCGGCTGCCGTGAGGCAGACCTGATACAATCGACGTTGGGTCGGAAGTCGAAGATTACAAGATGCAGTGACTTGCGATGCGGGCATATCACTATTCAGCGCCCGCCGCTCTCCCCCAGCGATATTTTCGTCGTGTTATGCGAATCGGCGATTGCCCCTCATGAGGTGAACGAAGCCGCCTCACTCGATGCGCGTGGCAACACCTTCGATGACGGGCCCTGAGCCCTTGTCGCGGCGCACGTGCCCGTGACGTTCGAGGTGGGCCTTGAGCAGCGCGAGGTTCTTCATGTTGGCGCGAAACATCACGTCGAAAGCATCGCCTGCGAAGGGAATGATGCCGACGGCGGTATCGATCAGGGTATTGCCGATCATGCGTGCCAGGGTGAAGCGCGAGACGCCGAGCTGGCGCGCTTCCCAGATGATGTAGCTCGAGATCAGCTGCGAGAGGAGGTCGCCGAGGATCGGCACGAGGCCGATGAAGGCGTCCACGCCGACGCGGACTTTGGTGCCGGGAATCTCGAACATGCTGTCCATGAGGCGCGCGAGCGCCTCGATGCGCGCGACGGAGGCCGCCACAGCGGGGTCCGAATAGCGCTCGACGCGTTGAGGTGCAGACATCCAATCCTCCGTCCCGGCAACGCCGGCGAATGACGTATGTCGGGATTGTGAAGCGGAGCGTCAAGCGGGTACCGTTGTGCTCATTGCTGCTCCGTCGCGAGCGTTGACGGGCGCGGGCAGGGTGCTACGGTTTGCCGTCGCTCTGCCGACGCGAGGATGCTCCCATGCTGCTGCGCCTTCTGCTCTCGACCACCACGCTCTTTTTCTCCCTCATCCTCGGCGCCTTCGCCCTCGCCTTCGTCGGCTACCAGTCTCCCGAGACGCTGTCGCAGATGCTCGGCTGGGCCCGGGAGCTGAAGGCGGTGATCACGAGTTCTGGCCTCGATCCCAAGTACAACATTTGGGTCGAGCTTCTGCTCGAGGAGCGCCAGCTTCTCTTCATGTTCTTCACGATCGCGGCGCGGATCGTGCTCGGCATCCTTGCTGCCCTGTTCGCTGCGCTCATCTGGCGGTGAGCGCGCCTAAATCCGCAAGGGCTTAACCTCGCTTTAGCCATTCTCCGGGTAGGCTCGACCGAGGCTGCGACGCGCGTCGCGGCCCGTCACCGTTTCGTTCGCCGGGCGTCCGTCGAGGCTCGAAGGTCATGGGGTACGTGAGCCGAAACAGCGGAACGGCCGCGGAGCCGGCCTACACGTTGCCGCCGCAGACGTCGGACGCGTCCTCCGCCCCGGCCCGGCGCGAGTTCCGCGATCTTCCCTTTCTTCTGCGCCTGGTCTTCATCGCTCCCGCGATCGCCCTCAGTCTCGCCGCGGCGGCGGTAGGAGTGCTGTTCCTCTTCTTCTCGTTGACCTTGCCCGACCCTCTGTCGATGCGACCCACGGCCTCCGGTCCCGTGACCCGCATCCTCGCCCGCGACGGCGCGCTCATCGACGAGCGGGGAGCAGGCGGCGATTACATCCCGCTCGACCTTCTCCCGCGGCGCGTGACGGATGCCATCCTCGCCACCGAGGACCGCCGCTTCTTCAGCCATATGGGGCTCGATCCGATCGGGCTTACGCGCGCCCTCTACGTCAACTACCGCGCCGGCCATTTCGCCGAAGGCGGCTCGACACTTACTCAGCAGCTCGCGAAGAACCTCTATCTCAGCTCCGAGCGCACGCTTGCGCGCAAGGTCGAGGAGCTGGTGCTGGCCTTCTGGCTCGAGCTCAAGCTCGGCAAGAGGGACATCCTCGAGCTCTATCTCAATCGCGTCTATTTCGGTGGCGGCGCCTACGGCATCGAGGCGGCCGCCCACCGCTACTTCGGCAAGTCCGCCCGTGACCTCACGCTGGCCGAGGCGGCCGTCATTGCCGGGCTTCTCAAGGCACCTTCCAAGTACGCCCCGAGTGCAAGCCCCGAGCAGGCGATCCAGCGCGGCAAGAACGTGCTCGAGAAGATGCGGGACGCCGGCTTCATTACGGCGGAGGAGGAGCAGGCGACCGATGTCGAGAAGGTCCACTTTGCCGGCGTAACGCGCGCCGCCGAGCGCAACGGCGTCGCCTACGCCACCGACTACGTCATGGAGGAGCTGGCCCAGATCCCGCGCGCGGTCGGCGCCGACGTGACCGTCGAGACGACGATCGACGGCGCACTTCAGCGGCGTGCCAGCGCCATCATGACGCGCGAGATTGCAGATCAGGGGGCGGCGCTGGCCGTGAGTGAGGGGGCGGCCGTGGTGCTTGCTCGCGACGGCGGCATCCGCGCCCTCGTCGGCGGCCGGTCCTACGCCGAGACGCAGTTCAATCGCGCGGTCCGGGCGCGCCGCCAGCCCGGTTCGGCGTTCAAGCCGGTGGTCTACCTCGCGGCCCTCGAGGCCGGCTACACGCCCGATACCCTCGTCGTCGATCTTCCGCTGACCATCGGCCGCTGGTCGCCGCGCAACGACGGCGGCCAGTACAAGGGCGCCGTCACGATGCGCGACGCTCTGGCCCACTCGCTCAACTCGGTCGCGGTTCGCCTCCTGCTCGATGTCGGAGCTGGTAGGGTCGCGGCCACCGCGCGCCGTCTCGGCATCCGATCTCCGCTGCGCAAGGACGCGTCGCTCGCGCTCGGCACCTCGGAGGTCTCCCTGCTCGAGCTCGTCGGCGCCTACGGAACGCTCGCCAATGGCGGCGGCACGCGGGAGCCATACGTCATCCGGCGCGTGCGCACGAGCACGGGCGAGACGCTCTTCGAACGTAAGGCGACCGAGCCCCGCGCCTCGGTCGCACCGCAGCACGTCGCGGCCATGGCCGACATGCTCGGCGCCACCGTCGCGTCCGGAACTGGGCGGCGCGCGGCGGTCCCCGGACACGCCACCGCCGGCAAGACCGGAACCTCGCAAGAGTTTCGCGACGCCTGGTTCGTCGGCTACACGGGCGTGCTCGCGGGCGGTGTGTGGATCGGCAACGACGACGGAGCGCCGATGCACAAGGTGAAAGGCGGCAGCCTGCCTGCCGACATCTGGCGCCAGATCATGATCGCTGCGCACGAGGGTAAGGCGCCCGCTTCGTTGCCCGAGAATGCGGGGGACGAGACCGCGAGCCTGCCAGGCGACGATCCGATCGCGCGGCTCGTTGGTTCGGGTGAGGGCAAGTCTCTCTATCCCGCAGCTCCAATCGGGAATGACTTCATCTCGCGTGCTCTTGATCGAGGCACCCTCGAGCGGGGCGATCTCGAGGCCCCGAAGCGGGAGCCCGCGGTCGCGGAGTCGCCGAGCATCATCGTCCGCCCGCCAAGCGTCATACGTCGCTAGAGCGTGACATTCGAGATGGAAGGCTGTCGCGATCGACCTCGAACGTTGCTCTCGCTCTAGCGCACGATCGTCTGACATGGGATCGCTTCCGCGATCCATGTCAGGCGTGAATTGTGCGCTACACTTTGAATGTAGATAGCGGTTCACGTTCTTGATGGACGCGAAGCGTCTCCATCAAGAACGATCGCGATCTAGAGATCGACGACGGCGAAATAGGCCGAGAAGCCGTACCCGAACGCCATCATGAGGTGGCGTCCCTTTGCACCGGCCTGCATCGCGCGCTCGAGCACGAACAAGACGGTCGCCGACGACATGTTTCCGTAGTCGCGCATCACGCTCCAGGCATGCGCCATCTGATCGCGGCTGGTGCCGAACAGGTGCTCGGCAGTCTCGAGGATCTTGCGGCCGCCGGCGTGAACGAGAAAGCCGTCGAAGTCCATGAGACTGAGATCATGCCGGGCGAGAAACTTATCGACGGCGGGGCCCAGGTTTTCGCGAACCAGCGCCGGAAGGTGCGGGCTCAGCACCATGCCGAACCCGTCGTCCTTGGTGTCCAGGCCGAGATAGCCCTCGGTATTCTTTAGCAAGTGCTCGCCGGTCACGCGAATGTGCGGCTTTGCTCCGGCAGACGAGTGGGATGAGCGATCGCCGCGGGCCGGGCTGCGGAGCACGAGGCCCGCCGCGCCGTCAGCGAAGAGAGCGGCGGCGACGAAGTTGGTGAGGCTGTGGTCGTTGGAGCGGACGGCCAGGCTGCAGAGGTCGACCGTCAAGAATAGGACGTTGGCGCCCGGCATCGCCTGGGCGAGCTGTGCCGCGCGCGCCATTCCCGCCAGTCCGCCGCTGCACCCGAAGCCGAAGATCGGCAGACGGGTGACCGTCTCCTTGAGATCGAGCTTGTTGATCAGCAGCGCATCAATGCTCGGTACTGCGACGCCCGTCGTCGAATTGGTGACGAGCACGTCGATATCCTGCGGCGTGAGGCCCGCTTGCGAAATTGCCTTCAAGGCAACCTTCTCTAGGAGCGCCACGGCATGGCGCTTGAATTCCACCGCGCGCTCTTCCCAGCCGTGAGACCCCTCGCACCAGTCGGGGGGTACGCAGGAGTAGCGTGTTTCGATGGCCGAGCCCGTGTAGATGCCCTCGAGCCGGGCGTACTTGTCGGACACGCTCTTGACACGCTGGAAAGCCTCGGTCTGGGAGGTCTTGTACTCGGGCGTCGCAGTCGCAATCGCGAGAATGTCGACCGCGGGTAAGGCGCCGATCTCAGGCCGGAGCACCGGGGCGGGTGCGGCTTCGAGCACGTCCTCAAACATTTCCAGTGAGTTGAGCATGGCGCGAGTCCAATCCTCAAACCTGTTAAGCGTGATCACCTTATGGTTGAGGGCGCTCGGCCGCTGTCCCTCAGGGAACGGCCGGGGATGCGATCGCCTATTTATTGGAAAGGGAGGCCAGGGGGGCACGGACGGTACCGCTCAGCCGCGAGGCGTAGCGGCTTGCATTTTGGCTCTTGTTCGCCCGTAAGCTCGATGATCGAAAGGAAGAGCCGGCTCGGCCGCTCGGAGGCTAATCCGAGCGGGCGGCGGCGCCCCCCGATTGGTTCACCCCAAGGCGATGAGGAGGGCTATGCCCGCCGCGGCTCAGTCGAGGAGCGCGCGACTATTCCACCGTTGTTTCCGTCGCGGCGATGTGGACAGCAAGCAGGCAGCCATTGGGCGTATACGAGCAATGCTCGGTCCCGTCGCGGAGCCATACCAGATCGCCGGCCTTGAGCACGGTGCCGTCGTTCTCGATCAGTTCGCCCTCGAGGATGAGGAACTGCTCGTGGCCGTTGTGGCGATGCGGGCCGCGTCGTCATGCCGGCGGGCATGCGATATACGTGGAAGCCGACGCCGAGCGGCAACTCGTCATCGAGTTGCAGCACGCTGTCGCCGTAGGCCTCGCCGTCCTTATAGACATAGGGCTTGAACTCGCCCGACTTGATGTTGACGACGCGCCGGTCGGCAGGGTTTACAGGTTTCATGGCGATGCGCTTTACTCCTTGCGAACGGTTGATTTGAGCGCCTCGACCTCTTCGGCGAGGCCGAGGCTGGCGAGAAACGGACCGGGATCCTCGTGATCGAGGCGGGAGCAGATGCGGTACACTTCGAGGCACTCGGCGCTGATCATGCCGCGCTGATAGAAGTACATCGCCGCGGCATAGCGGACGCGGCCGGACATCGGCTCGTCAAACGCGGCGTCGAGCAGTTCCAACTGGCTGACGTCCTCGTCGTTCAATGGGCATGATCGAGGGCATCGGCTCACTCGTTGGCCTTGAGCGCCAGTTGGGTGTCGCGCTCGCGTCGCGCTTCCATGCCGGTGCATGATGACGCTCGCCACGACCGACGCCGACTGCGACCACGAGAACGATCATCGTCGCGAGCGCGTTGATGTCCGGCGTCACGCCGAGCTTGACCTTGCTCCAGATCAGGATCGGAAGCGTCGTCGCGCCGGGGCCGGTGGTGAAGCTCGTGATCACCACGTCGTCGAGCGAAATCGTGAACGCGAGCAGCCAGCCCGAGACGATGGACGGCGAGATGATCGGGAGCGTGATGTCGCGCAAGCACCTGCCAGGGCCTCGAGCCGAGATCGAGGGCTGCCTCCTCGACCGCAATGTCCGCCGACGACAGCCGCGATTGCACGATGGTCGTGACGTAGGTCATCGAGAAGGTGATGTGCGCGATCGTGATGGTGGTGAAGCCGCGGCTGCCGGGCCAGCCGATCCATTCCGCCATCACGATGAAGAGCATGAGCAGCGAGATGCCGGTGATCACCTCCGGCATGATCAGCGGCGCGGTCACCAGCCCGGACAACATCGTACGTCCCCGGAACCGCCTGAAACGGGCCAATGCAATGCCCGCCATCGTGCCGAGGATCGTCGCGAATGTGGCGCTGACGAGGGCGATCTCGAGCGACAGCAGCGCAGCGTTGATGATCTGATCGTTCTGGAACAGGCGGCCGTACCATTCCGTCGAGAACCCGCCCCAGACGGTGGCGAGCCGCGACTTGTTGAAGGAGAACACGATCATCGACAGGATCGGGATGTAGAAGAAGGCGAACCCGAAGCACGAGGCAGCTGATGAGAAAGATCGGACGCCGGTTCATGATGCCTCATCCCGCCGCGCCTGTGCCTTGGCCTCGAAGTGGCTGTAGGCGATCATCGGGAAGACGAGCAGGAAGAGCAGCGCCACCGCGACGGCCGACGCCATGGGCCAATCGCGCGCGTAGGCGAACTGATCGCTGATTACGCGACCGATCATCGGGTCCGATGCAGTTGCCGACGAGGCTCGGAATGATCAGTTCGCCCGAGGCGGGAATGAAGACGAGCAGACCCGCCCGCGATGATGCCTGGAATGGAGAGCGGAAGCGTGATGTCCCAGAATACCTGCCTCGGCCGCGAGCCCAGATCGAGCGCGGCCTCGTTCAAGGTGAAGTCGAGCTTCTCGAGGTTGGCGTAGAGCGGCAGGATCATGAAAGGCAGGTAGGAGTAGACCATGACGAGCACGACGGCGAAATTCGTGTTCATCATCTGGATGGAGCGAAGCTCCCACTCCGCTGGCACGACGGCGTTGAACGCTGCCGTCAGGCCCCTGTTGAACCAGCTGTTGGTGCCCATCAGCCCGATCCAGGCGTAGACGCGCAGGAGAAAGGACGTCCAGAAGGGCAGGATCACCAGCATCAGAAGTATGTTGCGCCAGGCCCGGCTGACGCGCGTGAGGCACAGGGCCATCGGATAGCCGAGCAGCAGACAGAGCACGGTGGCGATGGCGGCATTGTAGATCGAGATCAGGAAGGACCGAATGAAGAGGTCGTCCTCGAAGAGGCGGGCAAAGTTATCGAAGCGGACATAGGGCCAGCTGTCGAGAAAGGCGAACGGCGGCGATTGGCCAACCGTCATGGCGAGGCTCATCGCCACTACGATCAGGAACGGCACGAAGAAGAACGCAATGAGCCAGCCGTAGGGCGTTGCGATGAGGATGTAGCGCCAGCCCGATTGATTGAACCAGCCTTTGAAACTCGAGCTGGATGGGGCTGGCTCGCGCATGATCAATCCGGCAGTAGGATCACGGACGTCGGGATCGAAGGACAACCAGACCTTGTCTTCCCATTGGGCGACGCGCTCATTCTCGCCCGGCGCGCCGCGAATTCACGCTATTGACCGAGAGAACCGTCTCGGTCTGCAGCTTGACGCGATAGAGCGAGTCCTTGCCGAAGTACCCGAGATCCTGGACGAGTCCGGCAAGCGCATTCGAGGCACCGACCGGCTCCTCGCGCGTGATGGCGATTTTTTCGGGCCTGACGGCTACGTTGACCCTCTTTCCCGGCGCCAGCCGGCTGTCCGGCTTGGCGGTGACGGATATGCCGAGCTTCGGGACAGCGACGTTGGTGGAGGCTGATCCGAGCAACCCGTGACCTCGCCTTCGAACATGTTGATCGACCCGATGAAGCCCGCAACCATCGAGCAATTGGGATATTCGTAGACTTCGGTGGCGGTGCCGATCTGCCGGACAACTCCCTTGTCCATGACGGCGATGCGGCAGGCAAGCGTCATTGCCTCTTCCTGATCGTGGGTGACGACGACGAACGTGATGCCGGTCTTGTATTGGATGTTGGAGATCTCGAACTGGGTCTGCTCGCGCAGCTTCTTGTCGAGCGCACCAAGCGGCTCGTCGAGCAAGAGGACCTTCGGCTGCTTGGCGAGCGCGCGCGCAAGGGCGACGCGCTGGCGTTGACCGCCCGACAGCTGGTGCGGCTTGCGAGCGGCGAGCGGGGTTAGTTGCACGAGATCCAGCATTTGCCGGACCCTATCCCGCCGCTCGACCTCGGACATGTTCTCGTGCTTGAGGCCGTATCCGACGTTCTTCTCCACGCTCATGTGCGGGAAAAGTGCGTAGGATTGGAACATCATGTTCACCGGCCGGTCATAGGGCTGGACATCGGCCATGTCCTGACCGTCGATGAAGATCTGGCCCGCTGTAGGAGTCTCAAATCCAGCGAGCATGCGCAGCAGGGTTGTCTTTCCGCACCCTGACCCGCCGAGAAGGGCGAAGAGCTCGCCCTTCAGGATGTCGATTGAGACATTATCGACCGCCACGAAGTCACCGAACTTCTTGGTGACGTTCTCAATCCGGATGAACGGCATCTTGGCTGACGCAATCGACGGACCGGAGGCGGGGCCTGTCATGATGTCCTTCGCATCGCTCGAACGCGGCAGGCGGGTGGCACGCTAGCTCGCGGCTCAGCCCGACTTGATCTCCGCAAAGGCGCGCGTCATGGCGCGATCCTGCTCCTCGTTCAGGTGCTTCGGCGCCCAGAGCTTCTTCATCGTCGCTTCATCCGGGTAGATCGCCGGGTTGCTCAGAACTTCCGGATTGATGAACTTCTTCGATGCCAGATTGCCGTTGGCGTAGTTGATGAAGTTCGTGCAGCCGGCGATGACCTCGGGCTGGAGCAGGAATTCGAGGAACTTGTAGGCATTGTCCTTGTGCTTGGCATCGGCTGGCATGCACATGCAGTCGACCCAGGCAGGCGCCCCCGTCTTCGGCACGAAATAGGCGAGGTTCAGGTCCTTGACGCCGGCTTCCTCGGCGCGCGTCTTGGCTGTCGCGTAGTCTCCGGACCAAGTGTTGACGACGCACAATTCCTTGTTCGGGATAGCGTTGAGATAATTGGTGCTGTCGAAGGTCCGGATATATTTCCGGATCGGCTTATAGAGATCGACGACTTTCTGGTAGTTCGAGACGTCCTCGGTGTCGCCGTCGATGCCGAGATAGGCGAGCGCCATGCGGATGACGTCCTGCTGCGAGTCGAGCACGGAAATTCCGCAGTCGGCAAGCTTCGCGGCGTTCTCCGGCTTGAAAATCAGGTCCATGGTCTCGAAGTCGGCATCGGGAATGCGCTCCTTCACCATGTCGATGTTATAGGTGACGCCGGTCGTCCCCCACATATATGGGATGCCATATTGGTTGCCTGGATCCCAGTTCTCGAGGACGCGGAGAATCTCGGGGTCCTGATTGCCCCAGCTCGGCAGCTTGCTGCGATCGAGCTTCTGGAACACTCCCGCCTTTATGAAGCGGGTCAGATTGTTGCCGGACATGTCGACGACATCATAGCCCGTGCTGCCGGCCAGCATCTTGGCTTCCATTTCCTCGGTGGAGCTGTAGGTGTCGTAGGTGACCTTGATCCCCGTTTTCTTCGTGAAATCGTCGAGCGTCGTCTCGCCGATATAGTCCGCCCAGTTGTAGACGTTGAGAACCTTGTCCTCGGCGTGAGCCCGCTTGACGAAGGGCATGCATAGGGCCGCGCCGCCCACGAGACCTAAAGCCTTACGTCTGGTCAACTTGGTCATAACTCTTTCCTTCCTAGCTGCGGGTTACGGACATTCCGGTCAACTTGGCGCGGAGGTCGGCGTTGAGCTCGGCAATTTTAGCTTCGGCAGGCGCTTTGTCCACGGTCATCACGGGCAAGAGGCGCCTCAGCTGGTCATGATGATTGCGCACGCCATACTCGAGATCTGAGAGGTGAAAGCCCTCAAAGGCCGATGATTTCATGGCCTCGTTAGACCAGATCGTTAATTGCTGGTCCTCGCGGAAGGTCTCGCGGTCGATCCTGAGGGCGAGGTAGCGCGCAAGGCGCAAGCGCTTGTCTTCGTCCCGACGGCGATAGGTCGCCCCGCGGATCACCGTCTCGTTCGTGGCGACGGGGAATTCCTGATAGAACTGCACGACCTCGGGCGTCACCGAGATGACGCCGTTCGGGAAGACGCCATAGTAGGCCCACATTCTTCGCTTGCTCTCGGGAAGCCAAACAGCGTCCGGGGCAAGCTGGACGTAATTGCGTACGCTCCAGCGCCGGCCGGCGTGGGCATTATAAGCGGCTTTTGAAGCGCTCAGCCCATCGGCAAAGGTGAAATCTCGGTAATGCGCTCCATAGAGGTCCTGCAGACCGGGATGCGCCATGGCGACGTGATAGCCTTCGTTGTCGACGTCGCGCACTGATTTCCAGTTGACCGGAGATTGAGAAATCTGAAAGCCGGTGGCCGGAACGAGATCCTCAATTCGATAATCCTCGAGATCCGGCAGGTACAGCGACAGAAGCTTGGCGACCGACGGCTGCGGACCCGCTCGAAAGCGTATGAAAATGAAGCCGAGCCAGATTTCGCTCTCGATCGGCTTCAAGCCGAAGCGGCTCCGGTCGAGATCGCCAAAGCTCTTCGGGCGGGCCGGACCACGCAGAGTTCCGTCGAGATTGTAGACCCAGCCGTGGAATGGACAGACGAGCGCATTCTTGCAATGGCCTTGGGGCTGCGCTGCGACGCGTGCTCCGCGATGCCGGCACAGATTGTTGAAGGCGCGGATGACGCCATCCTCGCCGCGCACGACGAGGGCGCGTTCCTCGCCAATGTCGAAGGTCAGATAGTCGCCAGGTTCGGGCACATCGCTGATGTGTCCTGCGATCTGCCAGTGCGTATGGAAGATTTCGCGCTTTTCCAGCTCGAGCATCGCTTGGCTGCGATAGGTCCAGGCCGGCAGCCCCCGGCGGTCCCAATTTTCCGGTGCAGTCGTCTTCCATTCTCCGAGCGCGATGTTCATGTGCCGGCCTCCTCCAATTGACGGCGCACCCATTCGTGGACCTGAAAGATCGCATACTCCTGCGGAACAAGAATTCCCTGGGTGAACTTGCTGCTCCGAAGGCCGCGCTGGTTCAATTCACACGCCTCGCCATCTTGGCGGACGACGGTGCTCGCAAAGTCGACGACGTCGGCGAGGTCGAAGCCAGGCGCCTTCAGCGTCTCCTCCGGGAAGAGCCACTCGACGATCAATTCGGTACTTTCTGGTCCCAGCGGCCGTAGCGAGACCGCCCGCGCGTAGTCAACGTGGGCGACGATGAACATGGTCGGCAACAGGGTCACGAATAGGTAGCCGGCATTGCGCTCGGCGTCGGTGAGACGAGGGAACTCGGGTCCGCAGGGCTGCCCGCTCTTGGTCCAGGTTCTCGCGCCGGTTTTCAAATTACGCGTGGGCATCGGTGTGGCTGGGCTCCAGTCCGCCGCCTCCTCATGGCCCATTATGCCTTGATTGTAGACCGGGACCATGTCGCAAAGCTCCGGGTGAATGCCCGGGCAATGCAGGCATTCATTGAAATTCTCCCAGAAGATCTTCCAGTTGCAGGCGAGCTCCGTGACCATGGTATGGCCCGTGACGAGCTCGCGCATGGGCCAATTGTCGTAGATGGCAAGGCCAAGATCCGGCGCCTTGGCGAAATCCGGCGGGTCATCGGCGAGGCAGACGAAGACAAAGCCATTCCACTCCCGCACATGGACAGCAAAGAGCCCGTGATCCGCCTTACGAAAATCCTCCGTGAGCGAGACGAAGGGAGTGCCGACGAGCTTTCCAGAAAGCGAATAGCTCCACTGGTGATAGGGGCAGACAACCATCCGGGACGTGAGGCGGCGCTCGGAGACGCTGCACAACTCCGATCCGCGATGGCGGCAGGTATTGTGAAAGCAGGTGATCGCGCCGTCCTGGTCTTTGATCAAGATGAGATTTTGCGCCGCCACCGAGACGCGGCGCATCGTCATCGGCGCGAGATCGTTCGCGCGCCCGACATAGATCCAGTTGCGCGCCCAGATCAGCTTCTGCTCTCGCTCGAACCAAGCCGGATCGTAATAGGAGACTGCGGGAAGCGAAGGCTCGCAGCGGCCGAGTAGCGGGGACGCCGGATGAAACGACTGGGCCTGAAACATGGTCGTCTCCCTTCGCTCAGAAGTCCGCCGGTGGGGTCGCTCGCCGCCGTGGAGGATTGAAGAACGGCCGTTCGGTCACGCGCGCCCGCACCATCAGCTTGTGATATTGCAGCTCCCGCATGGCATAGATTTCGATCCAGAGATTATCCGATTTCTCGGCGTGATAGGGCCGCTCCAGCATGGCGAGAGCAATGTTGCGCTTGACCGTCGGCGACCAGATGGCGGCTGCGACGTGACCCACCTCGCGCTTCTTGTTGTGATAGACGAGCGAATGCTCGGCCGAGACATTTCCGTCGACGTCGAGGCCGACGAGGGCCCATTTGGAGCCGTTGGTTTTCATCTCTTTGAGAAGGGCGCGACGGCCGTTGAAATGCCCCTTGTCGAAATCGATCATCCAGTCGAGCCCCATCTCGAAGGGAGAACGAGCGCGATCGTTGCGCACGGCCTGCTCGGCGGCGATAAAATCGAGGTTCGTGATGATGAAGCCGGCTTCGATGCGCGCCATGTTGAGCGCGTTGGTGCCGATGGGGCGGATGCCGTAGAGGGAGCCGGCCTCGAACAGGAGGTCCCACAGCTCGAGCGCGCGATCGGGTGTAGTCCAGAGCTCGTAGCCGAGATCGCCGGTGAAGCCGGTGCGCGAGATCGTGAGCTTTCCCGAGGCGCCGAAGGCGAGATCCGCCATCTGGAACGGCTTGAGCTCGGCGGCGTCCGCAAATCCGGCCCGCTTCAGGACCGCGCAGGAGCATGGCCCCTGAAGCGAGAGAGCCGCGATCTCGCCGGTGACCTCCGCTATCGCCACATCGTAGCCGATCGCACTGTCGAGCAGCCAGGGGAGGTGCCGTTCCTGGCAGCATAGAAGATAATCGGTCTCGCCGTGGCGGAAGAGAGTGCCGTCGTCGAGCAGCTTGCCGTGCTCGTCGCACCATGCGGTATAATGGACGTGGCCGACCTTGAGCTTGGCCGCGTTGCGGATCATGAGCCGGTTCAGGTAGTCGGGCGCATCCTTGCCGCCGATGCGGTATTTGCTCATCGGCGTGAGGTCGTAGACGGTCACCTGATTTCGGATCGCGCAATGCTCCATCGACACGTCGTCGAAGACGAGCGCCGTCGTGTAGCCGGCCCACGGGCCCCAGCTGTTGAGTTTGTTCAGCGCCGCCGTGCGCGCGTGGAACGGAGTTTGGAGCAACGGTGTCTTGAAATGGAGGCGCGGATCGCTCATTGCCGGCCCTCCGTCGCGAGAATGCGCTCTGCCGCGTTCCAGCCGGCGGCGCCCGAGACGCCGCCGCCGGGGTGGGAGCCAGCGCTGGCGAGATAAAGGCCGGAGATCGGCGTCTCGTACTGCGCGGCGCCGATCATCGGCCGAAGAAACAGCATCTGCTCGGCAACAAGCTCGCCGTGGTGCCAATTGCCGCCCTGGAAGCCGTAGCGCTCCTCGAGGTCGACGGGCGTCAAGAGCTCGGAGCCGGTGACGAGGGCGCCAATGCCGGGGGCGTATGTCTCGAGCGTCGCCATGATGCGGTCGAGAAATGCCGCTCGGCCGCTCTGCCAGCCCTGTTTCAAGGCATAAGGCGCGTACTGCACGATCGCGGAGAGGACATGGCGTCCGGCCGGAGCGTGCCCGTCCTCGATCGCACTCGGAAGAATGATCTCCATTACGGGAGTTGCTGAGAATTCGCCGTATTTTGCCGCATTGAAGGCGTCCTCGACCGCGGTAATCGACGGCGCGACCACGAGGCGGGTTGCGAGATCGGCGCCCTTGAAATCCGGCGCCCCGCTCAAGGCCAGATGCAGCTTGCAGGCATTGCCGCGCATGCGGATATTGCGGGCGCGGCGCACCGCCTCGGTGTCGAGATGCCGGGGTCCGACGAGATCGAGGAACGTGGTCCTCGGATTTATGGCCGCGACGATCGCCTTGGCCCGGATCTCCTCGCCGCTCTCGAGCCGGACGCCGACGGCGCGGTCGTCCTCGACAGTGAGCGATTTGACCTGGGTACTAGTGCGGATCTCGACGCCCATGTCGCGAACGGCAGCACTCATGGAGTCCGCAACCGCGCCCATACCCCCCTTGGGAACGGCAAGGCCGGCTTTCTCGCCGGCGGCCTCGGCGGCGAGGCGGTTGAGCAGCAACAGGAGCGAGTTTGGCGAGCGCGGCCCGAGATGGGCGCCGAGCACGGTATCGAACGCGACGAGGCCCTTCAGGCGATCGTCGGCGAGGTCGTCGTTCAGCACATCGGCGACATTGATGAGCAGCATGCGCAACAGCTCGCGCAGATCGCCGCGCCCCATCAGGCGCGCCTTGAGGGCTACTCGGGCGAGCTTCATGAGCTCGTTTTCGCTGCCGCCGCCGATCCGGGGGGGCGTCATGTCCTTCAAGGGTCGCAACACGCCGGCAAAGCGCAGGAACTTCTGGCGGAGGTCCGCCCAGGCGGCGCGATCGGCTTCCGATAGCGACCCGCGGACGCGCGCGCCATAGCAGCCTTCGAGCACGAGATGATCGCCGGTCGACGAAAGGGCCGTGGTCGGCAGCGTCTTCGCGGCATAGTCGAGCCCGTAGCGTGCGAGGTCGAGGCCGCGCTCGACGCGCGGATCGAGCATCGTCAGCAGATGGGCGACGGAGCTCGTCCTGAAGCCGGGCGCGAACTCATGGCTCCGCGCGCCGCCGCCCGGATCGCGCGCGCTTTCGAGCACCAAGAGCTTGCGCCCGGCCTTGGCGAGACGCCCCGCGGCCGCAAGACCGTTCGAGCCCCCGCCGATGACGATGGCATCAAAGGACGGCATAGGCGTCGCTCATCGGAGAGGGTTTGGCCAGGTCGCGGAGGATTTCGGCTGCCGCATTGCGGCCCGGCGCACCCATGACGCCGCCGCCCGGATGGGTGGAGGAGCCGCACATCCACAGGTCCTTGATCGGCGAGCGGTATTGCGCCGCGCCTGGCACGGGACGGTTGAACAGGAGCTGATCGAAGGTGAGCTCCCCCTGGAAGATGTTGCCTTCCGTTAGCCCGACCTCTCTTTCAAGCTCGCGCGGCGTGCGGATCTCGGCATGGAGCACGAGATCCTTGAAGCCCGGCGCATAGTCGTTGATCTGGTTGATGCAGGCTGCGCCGAACGCGTCGCGGTCCGCGTCCGTCCAGTCCCTGCCCTCGACCTTGGGCGGGCAGTACTGGACGAAGCAGCTCATGAAATGCTTGCCGGGCGGGGCCATGGTCGGGTCGATCATGGTCGGGATCATCGCGTCCTGGAACGGATCGCGCGACCAGCGCCCGGCCTTCCAGTCGTCATAGGCTTTTTCCATCCGCTCGATGGAATCGGTGAAATGCAGATCGCCGCGAATGGAGGAGGCGCCGCGCGGGAGCGCCGGGAAATTCGGCGTCCCATCGAGCGCGATGTTGACCTTGCCCGAGGAGCCGCGGATCTTGAAGTTCTTGACTTGGCGAACGAAGGGTGCCGGCAGCTCGCCCTCCTCGACGCATTTGAGGAACGTCCGCTTCACGTCCATGTTCGAGATCACGCGCTTGGCAAAGATCTCGTCGCCGCCTTCGAGCACGACGCCGACGGCACGCCCATCGCGCACGAGAATGCGCTCTACGCCTTTGCCGGCGCGAATTTCACCGCCGGCCGCGGCGAGCGATTGCGCCATCGCCTTCGTGATCGCGCCCATGCCGCCGCGGGCATAGCCCCAGGCGCCGATGTTGCCGTCGACGTCGCCCATGTAATGATGGAGCAGCACGTAGGCCGAGCCGGGCGACATGGGCCCGAGCGCCGTCCCGATGATGCCGGAGACGGCGAGATAGGCCTTGATGACCGGGTTCTCGAAATACTCGTCGAGATAGTCCGAGATGCTCATGGTCAGGAACCGGACCATGTCCTGCATCTCGGTCTCGGTGCGGTCGAAGAACGCCCTTCCGATATAGACGAGCTCCTGAAGGTCGCGCGGGCGCAGCGACGTCGGGTCCGGCGGCGTGCGCATGAGCAGCGGGCGGATGAAGCGGCAATATCGCAGCACGTCGCGCGCGTAGCGGTCGTAGGCTTCCGCGTCGCGCTTGGAATGGCGGGCGAACTCGCGCCTGTTGGCGTCATGATCGCGGTACATCGCGAGATAGCCGCCGTCCTGCGTCAGCACCGCGCCCCCTTCGTAGGGGAGGATCTGCAGCCCATATTTCGGCAGCTCGAGATCGCGCATGATCTCGGGGCGCAGGAGCGAGGAGACGTAGGAGCAGTTGGAGTAGGTGAAGCCCGGATGGAGCGAGCGCGAGACCGCGGCGCCACCGACCCAGTCGTTCTTCTCGACGACGAGCACCTTCAGGCCGGCCTTGGCGAGATAACAGGCCGTCACCAGCCCGTTATGCCCGCCGCCGACAACGAGGGCGTCATAGCTCGTCACGCCGTTGCTTCGCATTTGACTTGCTCGAGCGTGAGATCGATGGCCGCCTCGAACGCGCGCAGCGTATCCTCGAGGCAGCTCTGGTCATGGGCTTCGCACATGAACAAGGGCTCGCGCGAATCCGGCTCGCAGATGATGCCGAGATCGTGGAGATGATACGCCATTTTGTCGTAGAACGTGTAGTCGGACCGCTTCCAGTCGCGATAATTATCCGGCGGCTTCGGCGCGAAAAAGAGCCCGAACATCGACGAATGCCCCGAGAAGGAATGCACAATGCCGCGCCGATCGAGAATGCTCTTGATCCCGGCCTTGAGCTTCTCGCCGTAGGCGGCGAGGGTGGCGAGAGCCGGCGTCTCGTCGAGGATCTCGAGGCACTTTTCCGCGGCGGCCAGCGATACGGAGTGCGCCGTATAGGTCCCCCCATGGGCCGCTCCGCCGTAGCGGAACGTGCGCATGACGTCCTCGCGCCCGCCGACGGCTGCGATCGGATAGCCGTTAGCCATGGCCTTGGCGAACGTGCAGATGTCGGGCTTGACCCCGTGCAGGGACTGAACGCCACTCTTCGCAACGCGGAACCCGGTCTTCACCTCGTCGATGATCAGGAGAACGCCGTACTTGTCGCAGAGATCGCGGGCAGCCTTGACGAACTCCGTCGTCGCGGAGATCGCGCAGCAATTGCCCATCATCGGCTCGATCAGCATGGCGCCGATGTGGTCGGAGTGCTTCTTGAAGACGCCCTCCAGCCGATTGATGTCGTTCATCGGCGTCAGATAGACGAGGTCTCTCAGTCGCTGGGGAATGCCGAGCGAATAGGGAACTGTGGCCGGCTCGATCCCGCTGCCGGGGTCCCAGTCCGACATGTTGGCCATCCACATGGCCGCATCGAAAAGCCCGTGGTAGCTCCCCTCGATCAGGATGTAGCTGTCCTTGCCGGTATAGGCGCGCGCCAAGCGCAACGCCGCCATCACCGCCTCGGTGCCGCTGTTGGAAAACCTGACGAGCTCGATCGCGGGGACCATCTTCGCCAGGCGGTCGGCGACGATCAGCTCGCGCTCGGTCGAGAGAGCGAAGACGCCGCCGACCTCCATGCCCTTGCGGGCGGCGGCATCGACCCGGTCGTCGGCATAGCCGAGGATCGCCGGTCCATAGCCGAGCCGATAGTCGACGTAGCAGTTGCCGTCGATGTCCCAGGTGCGCCCACCCTTGCCGTGATGGATGTAGATCGTCCGCTCCTCGCCCCAATAGCGGAATGTCGAGGCGACGCCGAGCGGCAGGCGCTTCAAGGCCTTACGAAAATGGGCGTTCGACTTGGAAAGGTCGCGGCGATTGCGCAACACCATGGGCCATATCCTTCGATGCATCCCCGAAATACAGTCGTAACCATCGACCGACGCGCGCGCCGCTCTCAGGAGCCCCAACACAATCTCACCGCATTTTGATTGTCCTGTCAATCAAAATGGCGTCGTGATATTGTTATTTTTCGGCTTTTCTTGCGGTCCGGCTTCTGCAAGACAGGCGAGCAAACTGAGAGGCTCCTGCGCCCTGCCATGGTCACGCTCGCGAAATCCAAGACAGTTGTACCGCTGCCGCGCAAGGCAAGCCGGCAGATCAGACGACAGCAGCTGATCGAAGCCACGATCGTGGCGCTCGCCGAGAAGGGGCAGGCACGCCTCAAGCTCCAGGACGTCGCCGAGACCGCGGGCCTCTCGTACGGGCTCTGCAATTTCTACTTCGAGACCAAGGAGAAGCTCCTCGCCGAGACGCTGCACTTCATGGCGGCGGAGTATCAGGCGAATTGGCGGGAGGCGCTTGCCGGCGCGGGCGACAGTCCGGCGAAACAGCTGAACGCGCTCATCCAAGCCGATTTCAACGAGAAAGTGTGCACCCGCGATCGGGTGCTGGCCTGGTACACCTTCTGGGGCGAGGCGCAGAGCCGGCCCACCTATCAGGAGGAGTGCGGCGCCAATGATGAGGAATATATCCGCGTGCTCGAGGGCATCTGCACCCGGCTGATTGCCGAAAGCGGCGCCTCACTCAAGGCCGAGCGAGTCGCGCGCGTCATCCGCGTCACGATCGAAGGCATCTGGTTCGACCTGATGACGATGGGCGTTCCCTATTCCCGCAAGGAAGCCTTGCGCACGGTCTATTGCTGCGCGATGGCCTTCTTCCCGGACTACTTCGACGACAAGGGCCTGAAGCGCTAGCGGTCGATCAAATTCAACTTCATCGCCCGTTTGTGCAGCTCGATCTCGGACACGAGCCATTGGCGGAACTGTTTGACGCCTAAGACTGCCGACGCGCCGGGTCGCTGTGCCAAGGCATAGCAGTAAGGAAAATGCCGTCTGATCGGAAACGGCGTGACCAACAAGCCCCGCGCGAGCAGGTCCTCGACCATAATGTTGTCGGCCAGGGCCACGCCGCCGCCATTCAAGGCCTCGCGGATGGAGAGCGTTGCATCATGGAAGATGGCGCCGCTCTTGGGGTCGACGCCCTTCACCCCCTCGCCTTCGATCCACTCCGGCCAACCCGGTGTTATGTCCTCGTGCAAAAGGCGGTGCTTGGCGAGATCGGCCGGCTTGCGAAGTGCATTCGGTCCCTTGACGAGCGCCGGTGCACAGACCGGGATGAAAATCAAGGAAACGAGATTGGTGACGGAAGGATCGTCCTCGTCCTCGGGAACGAAAAGGATTCGAAGGTCGGCTTTGGGGTTGCCGCCCCTGCCGAAATCGTCGTGGATCGAGATTTCGAGCTCGCATTCGGGATAGATGCCGCGAAATCGCGGCAGCCGGTCCGCGAGCCAGAGGTTCATGAACGTCGCGTTGACGGAGAGCGATACTCGTTTCTGTTTGCGCCGCCGCGCCGGTCCAAGGGCGCTCACCGCCTCCGTTGAATCCTGGATGATCCGGAAGGCTTCCGAGAGCCGCCTTGCGTAGGGCATCGCCTTCTCGGTCAACTGCACCTGGCGGAAGCCCCGCTCGAACAAATCCACGCCGAGTGAGCGCTCGAGAGAGCGAATGTGCCGGCTCACGGCAGAGGGGCTGAGCTTGAGCTCCTCGGCCGCGTCCTTGAAGCTAAAAAGTCGCGCTGCCGCCTCGAAGGCGCGAATTGCATTCAGCGATGGCATGGCCATGAGCGCACGCGATCTATGAGATGAGTTTTCTGCAACTCAATAGGGAAGAAATACCGTTTGTCGGGCCATCTCGCAAGGCGCAGCGTTTCCGCGGGCAATTTCCTACTGATCAGAAGCGAAGGAGCGCGCCATGACCCCGAAACGCCTGTTTTCAGCTGTCGCTGTATTGCTACTCATGACCGGCAGCGGAGCTGCCAATAGCGTCAAAGAATCGGGCGTCATCACATGCGTAACCGACAAGTGGAACGAGTCCGAGCCTGAAAAAGGCCGCAAGCTCGCCGAGTACGCTGGGCGATGCGCCTTCGTCCCCAGCGACCCGGCGGCACCGAAAGCCACCGAAGACTGCGTGGGACTCTGGGAGAGCATGGCTGACGGGGGTTGGAAGGGCGCCGGGACCTGCATCCATACCTACAAGGGCGGCGACAAGTGGTTCCTAAAGTGGGAGCAGGTCAAGGAGGACGGCTCGATCACGATCACCGGAGGCACCGGCAAGTTCGACGGCGTCAAGGGTGGCGGCACGTTCAAGCTCGAAGCGCTGACCGATACGATGGTCGGCGGCACATACACGCAGAAACTCGAATTGCCCTGAGCCAACCCGCGGGTCGGCTACATGCGCCGCGGCCGCGGTACATCGATGGGCAAGTATTCGACCGCCGACTGCTGGACGGGCTGCGGATAAAGCTTCATGAGCTCCATGATCTCGAGCGGCATGCCTACCTTCACCGGCAGCCCGATTGCCGCGGCTTCGGCTGCGGTTAGTGCGTAGTCGTGCGTCCAATGGCCCCCCGCGAGCCTTTCAGCAATCGATTGGGCTGCACGTTCATCCATGGCCGGCGTCAGAAGCTCGACTGCTCCTTGCTTGACCTGCTTCAGGGCCTTTTCGCCTACATCGGCCAAGACCAGCGTGAGGTCGAAGACCGTCTCGACCGGCTTTGAGTCACGAGCCTTCACAATGCTCGCTGCGGGAAGGCCCAGTATCTGCGGGTCAATGGGCCCGAGCACCGAGAACTCGCCGAGGACGATCTCGTCTGCTGCCAAGGCGATGAGCGTGCCGCCCGACATGGCGTAAATGGGCACGTAGACAGTCACCTTCGCCGGATGAGCCTCTACTGCGCGGGCAATCTGCATTGCCGCCAGGACCAGACCGCCGGGCGTGTGCAGGACGAGATCGATCGGCACGTCCTTGGGGGTCTCCTTGATTGCGGCGATGATCGTCTGTGCGTCCTCGAGGTCGATGTAGCGAGATTGTGCGAAACCGAAGAGGCTGCGCTTCTCCTGGCGATGAATCATAGTGATGACACGGGTGCCGTGCGCCTTCTCTATCGCGCGAATGGCTCGGGCGCGCTGGACCGTGTACCAGCGTCCCATGAGCAGAGGCTGAAGCGCCATGAACGCAAATAAGACGAAGAGAAGGGTGGTGAAGTCGAATGCCATGGTCTCTCCTTTGACCGACTAGCGTTCATCCTTCGACGCCGCCAGATTGCCGAACACCCATGCTAACACCCGTGGAGTGTCATGGCCCGCTCGGCGAGCGCCGTGCTTCATTGATTCGCGCCTGGTAGGTGATGGCCGTCGGCACTGGCTTGAGGGAGGCGCCCAGATACTCTCCACCGCGCTTGAGTGCCTGGTATTTGGGGTTGTCGTCGGCACCTGGATAAGCGCTGACGCCGAGCATCCGCTCGGCGCGTTCGTAGCCGGTGGCGAGCAGGCCATCGCGCGAAAGGGCCTCGGGCCATGGGCCCTGCTCGAACACGGTGCGATCGGCTCTCAGAGCCACGGCCGCGTTGATCAGCGACCCGCCGCCGAGCCCGCATCCGGCGAGGATGTTCATGCCGTCACCGATGCGGAAGTCGAGCAATCCGGCCGGTGAGCCCAAGCGCAGCCGCCGTCCGGTGAGCTGCAGCTCGCCGAACGCGTGGCGCCAGCCGTTGCCGAAGTCGCCCGCATGGAACTCGCGGCCGCGCTCGCGCACGCAGACGCTGCGACCCGCGCGCGCGAGCCGCGAGGCTGCGACGCCGCCGCCGTATCCCGAGCCGACGATCGCGACGTCGTAGCTCGGCTTCAATTCCTCGATTGGTTTCGAAAGTTGTGGCAAGGACCGGCTCACCTGCAGCTTTTTCAGGGCTTTCTTAGCACTGACAGAGCAGTGGTCGTCGACAACCGCAAAATTCACAGCGTTTTGTGCCGTCAGCCCAGGCTTTGCGGGGAAGCGGTGTGCGCGCGGGCTAGGGATGTGTGCGATGCAGACCCAAGTAGCGCTGTACGAACGTCCGCTGAAGGCGGCTCGGCATCTTGCCGCGCAAGAAATGATTGAGACGCGCGAAAGGGCCGACTGGATTGCGGAAACGAGGTCGGCGCGCCTCCAAGGCATTGGAGACCGCCCGCGCAACCTCTTTCGGATCGCGGGCCATTGCCGCGGCGTGCTGGTCGGCCGCCCGAAATACCTGTTGCACCCAGGAACCGTAGGCGCTCCCTGCGGGCAGGACTCGTCCCGACTCGTGCCAGATGCTGGTGCGATAAGGCCCCGGCTCGATGAGGACGAGCTCAATGGCAAAGGTGCTGAGCTCGAAGGCAATGGCCTCGGCCCATCCTTCGATTGCCCACTTCGAAGCGGAGTAGATCGAGTTGGCAGGCAGGCCAAAGAAAGCCGCCTCGCTCGAGACAATGGCAATTCGTCCGCGCCGCTGCGTCCTGAACGTCGGAAGGAGCGCCCGCGTGAGATTGAGGACGCCGAAGAAATTTGTCTCCATGACGCGCCGGATATCTTCATCGGGAAAGTCCTCGAATGCTCCGCCTATCGCAACGCCGGCATTGTGTACGACAGCATCGAGCTCGCCATCCTCTCGCGACAGAATTTTCGCAGTCGCGGCCCGGATCGAGCCGCTATCGGTCACATCGAGACGGCAAATCTCCACTTGGTCGCGAACGCCTGCCTCGTTGAGCGCGTTCTCTAGCGGGCCGCTCTTGTCGGGATCTCGCATGGTGGCGATAACACGCCAGCCACGTTTCGCCAGCTCGACGGCGGTTGCCTGCCCAATTCCCTTGGAAGTCCCGGTGATGAGAACTCTTGGCATCATCCGACCTTGCGGCGTTTCCGCTCAGCAGGCGCCGCAATGTGTCGAGGCCCTTTGACCGACCGCATCGACGATCGCTTTGGAGCGCCTGGCAGATCTGGACCTCGCGCCCAACATAGTACGACGGACTGCGTTCAGCCAGCCTGACCATGCAAGAGTGGTTGCGGTCAATGTCGCCGTTAAAATCCACCCCTGACGCTAGCGCCCCTTCCACTGCGGCTTGCGCTTCTCGGCGAAGGCCTTCGCGCCTTCGATCTGGTCCTCGCTCGCATAGAGCACGTCGACCGTCTTGAGCTTGCGCTTGGTTACGAGATCGAACGCCTGCTGAACTGGCAAGTGGGCCGTCTCGCGCACGATCTCCTTGATCGCCGAAAACACGAGTGGCGGCCCCTCGGCCAGCTGGTCGGCGATCTCCCGCGCCCGCGCCATCAGCTTGTCAGCTGGGACCACTTCGTTAACGAGCCCCCAATGCTTGGCCTCCACCGCGTCGATGCGCCGGCCGGTGAAGAGGAGGTCCATGGCCACATGATAGGGGATGCGGCGCGGCAACTTGATGCTCGCTGCATCGGCGACGGTGCCGGAGTTGATCTCGGGGAGCGCGAACGTCGCGTGCTCGGCGGCGACGATGAGGTCGCACGACAGCATGATCTCGAAGCCGCCGCCGAACGCGAGGCCGTTGACGGCGCAGATCACCGGCTTGTTGAGACCGGGCAATTCCTGCAAGCCGCCGAAGCCGCCGACCCCGTAGTCGACATCCGGCGGCTCGCCGGCGGCCGCAGCCTTGAGATCCCAGCCTGGGCAGAAGAACTTCTCGCCGGCCGCGGTCAGGATGGCGACGCGCATGTCTGGGTCGTCCCGGAAGCCCGCAAAGATATCGCCCATGATGCGGCTGGTCGCGGCGTCGATCGCATTGGCCTTGGGCCGATCGATCGTGACCTCGAGTACGCGCCCACGTCGGTCGGTTCGGATGGGTCCGGTCATGGCGTCCTCATTCGGATCAGGGCATCGACGGCGACAGCGCCGTCCGGAAGAACGAGCAAGGGGTTCACGTCGAGCTCCTCGATGAGGCCGTCGTGGGCTTTGGCAAAGCGCGCGATCGCCTCGACCGCGTCGATGGCGGCGGCCTGATCGCCGCTCTTCCCGCGATAGCCTTCGATCAGCTTCCAGACCTTCAACGAGCGCAACGCCCGCTCGATCTCGCTGCGGTCGGTCGGAAGTAGAAGGGTAGCGGAATCCTTCAAGAGCTCGGTGAGAATGCCGCCGGCCCCGACGACGAGCGCGAGGCCGAACTGCGGGTCGGCCTTGAGGCCGACGATGAGCTCGGCAACCGCCCCCGTGACCATGCGCTCGACGAGGAGATCGGGCGCAATTCTGCCGAGCTTCTCGGCGGCTCTCGCCACATCATCGCGGTTGCGGAGATTGAGCATCACGCCGCCGGCCTCCGTCTTGTGCGCGATATCCGGCGTGGAGACCTTGAGCGTCACGGGATAGCCGATCCGGTCCGCTGCGGCGGGGGCTTCGTTCGCAGCGCAGATTTCCCCATCCGGTATGCTTAGACCATAGCCCTCGAGGAGCGACTTAGCCTCGAACTCGCTGAGCGTTCGATCCGTTCCGCCCCTCCGCTCGGCACGTGTCAGCTCCGGCGGAGTGCCGTTTCGCGCCCAGTTGCGTCCGATTGTGGCGGCCGCCTCGAATGCACTCAAGGCGTCGTCGAGCCCCATCATGGGGGCGACGTCATGGGCCGCGAGCTCGTCGGCCAAGTCGAGCGGCATGCATTCGGGCAAGGAGGCAACGATGGCGGCACGCGCCCGCGTTGCCATCGCGGCCTTGCGGAAGGCGCGTGCGGTCGTGAGCCACGCTTCGGGGTTCATGTGCGGCTGCGTCGGCACATCGAGGATGAGCATGCCGAGGTCGAATCCGCCGGAAAGTACAGCGGAGAATGTGGCCTTGAGCTTGTCCTCCTGGCGCCAGATGAAGGTGTGGTAGTCGAGCGGATTGTCGATCGAGACGTAGTCGTTGAGGGTCTCCGCGACCTTTGGCTTCGTCGCGGCATTGAAGGGGGGGAAGCTCACGCCCTTGTCGAGGGCCATATCGGCGACAAGCGCCGCCTCGCCGCCCGAGCAGCTCAGCGACACCAGGCGACTGTTGGCAAGCGGTCCGCCATGGTGCAGCAACTTGAGAAGTCTCGACAAAGGCGGTCACCGAGGTCACGCGCGCGATCCCATAGCGCCGGAAGAGGGCATCATAGAGCGTGTCGGCACCAGCCAGCGACGAGGTGTGGCTGAAGGTGACTTTCGCGCCCTGCTCCGAGCGGCCCGTCTTGAGCGCGATGACGGGCTTTTTCCGGGCGCGGGCGAAGGCGGCGGCGCGGGCAAAGGCCGCAACGTCGTTCATGCCTTCGATGTGGAGACCAATCGCAGTGATGCGGTCATCCCCCGCCAGCGCCTCGACCATCTGCGCCATGTCGATATCGGCGAGATTGCCGACGGTGAACACGGCAGCGAGCGGCAAGGCGCGCCGTGTCATGGCGAAATTGCAGGCGATGTTGCCGGATTGGCTGACAATGGCGACGCCGCGGTCCCGCAGGCCGATCCCATGCTC
The DNA here is from genome assembly GCA_963740475.1 of uncultured Alphaproteobacteria bacterium. Classification (GTDB taxonomy): domain Bacteria; phylum Pseudomonadota; class Alphaproteobacteria; order Rhizobiales; family Hyphomicrobiaceae; genus Hyphomicrobium_C. The sequence continues at coordinate 89,276 of CAVUEM010000044.1, forward strand.
ATCCGGCCAGAGCGCGGCGCGGGCGATGCTGTTCACGTAGCCGTAGCAGTTGGGACCCATCAGCGGCATCCCGTCCGCCGCGGCGAGGAGAGCGTCCTGCAGGTGCGCATCGCCGGTTTCGGCGAAACCGGAGGCATAGATAACCGCGCCGCCGCATCCTTTCGCGCGAAGCGCGCGCACGACCTCGATCGTCGCCTCCCTCTTCACGGCAACGAAGGCCGAGTCGATCGGGCCGTTGATCCTATCGACAGAAGCAAGCGTCGGCACACCGCCGAGCTCGCCGCGCTTGGGATGCACGGCATGGATGGAGCCTGGGAAGCCGAACTCGATCGTGCGGCGGATCGCGATATCGCATTCGGCCCCGCCGACGAAGGCGATCGACTTTGGGTAGAGCAGACGGGAGAGATCGCGGGGCACGCGGCTAGTGTCCCGATTCCGAAGTTCGCCCGAGTTCGATGCTTGGTTCCCAAGCGAACTTCGGAATCAAGAGGGACACTAGAATCATAGCGTTGCTAGTGTGATTCAGATCGAGAAATTCGCTCAGAGACCGGCCGCGAGCAACGGCGAATTTCTCGATCATCACACTAGCCTCCGAGCGGTCTCAGCATCGCGCGCGAGATGATGTGGCGCTGAATTTCCGACGTGCCCTCCCAGATGCGCTCGACCCTCGCATCACGCCAGATGCGCTCGAGCGGCAGGTCGGACATCAGCCCCATCCCGCCATGGATCTGGATCGCCTCGTCGGCGACGAAGGCCAGCATCTCGGTCGCCTTGAGCTTCGCCATGGCCATGTCCATGTCGGTCACGGTCTTCCGGTCGAACTTCCAGGCGGCTTCGAGGGTGAGCAATTCGGCCGCCTTCAGCTCGAGCGCCATGTCGGCGAGCTTGAAGGAGACGCCCTGAAACTTGCCGATCTGCTGGCCGAACTGCACGCGGTCGACCGCCCATTGCTTGGCAAGGTCAAGCGCGCGCTCCGCCCGGCCGAGGCAGGTCGCGGCAACTTGAAGCCGCGTCGCGCCGAGCCACTCGTTGGCCACGTCGAACCCTTTATGCACCTCGCCGAGGACCTGCGACTTCGCCACGCGGCAATCGGTGAAGTCTAGAATGCAGTTGTTGTAGCCCCGATGCGAGACGTTCTTGTAGCCGGCGCGCACCGTGTAGCCGGGCGTTCCCATGTCGATCAGGAATGCCGTGATCAACTTTCTCTTGCCGCGTGGCGTGTCTTCCTCGCCGGTCGCGGCAAACAGGATCACGAAGCTCGCCTCGTCCGCGTGGCTGATGAAATGCTTGGTGCCGTTAATGACGAAATCGTCGCCGTCGGCGCGCGCAAATGTCTTCATGCCGCGCAGGTCCGAGCCGACGTCGGGCTCCGTCAGCGCAAGGCAATCGGATTTTTCTCCGCGGATCGAGGGGAAGAGATACTTCTCCCGCTGCTCGCCGGTGCAGGCCAGGAGAATGTTCGACGGCCTCGCCACGCAATTCCAGTGGAGCGCATAGTTGGTGCGCCCAAGCTCCTTTTCGTAGAGTACCCACGTCAGCGTATCGAGGCCCGCCCCGCCGACATCGGCCGGCATGTTGGCGGCATAGAGCCCGGCATTGATGGCCTTGGCCTTGAGCTCGTCGCGCAGCTCAGGGCGAAGGACGCCGGTCTCCTCGATCTCGGCCTCGTGGGGATAGAGCTCGTTGACGACGAAGCTATTCGTCGTCTTCACGATCATCTCCTGCTCTTCGGAAAGGGAGAATTCCATGCCACGCCTCGCGGACGAACAGCATCTAGTCCACTCTTCGGACGCCGCTCTAGCATGAAGATCCAAGGGGGCTCCAGCAGAAAATTGATTTGCTAATCAAAATAGGTCTGGCATATGGGAGCGGCCATCCGGGCCGCGCCCAGCTGCAAGACCCTTCCGACGGAGATATCCAATGAATACGGAAATCGTGCTCACCTGCGCGGTCACAGGGGCGGGCGATACCGCGGGCAAGCATCCGGCGATCCCGGTTACCCCGCGCCAGATCGCCGATGCCGCAATCGAGGCCGCGAGGGCGGGCGCTGCCGTCGCGCATCTCCACGTCCGCGACCCGAAGACCGGCAAGCCCGCGCGCGATCCGGCGCTCTATCGCGAGGCGGTCGGCCATATCCGCGCGTCCGGCGTCGACGTCGTCATCAATCTTACGGCGGGCATGGGCGGCGACTACTTCTTCGACCCGGCCAATCCGCGCACGGCCGGCCCCAAGTCCGACATGGCGAACGGGGCCGAGCGCGTCATACACGTGGAGGAGCTGCGCCCGGAGATCTGCACGCTCGATTGCGGCTCGCTCAATTTCGGCGACGGCGCGTTCCTGGCGACCGCCGATGTCCTGCGCGAGATGGCGCAGCGCATTCAGGCCGCGGGCGTCAAGCCCGAGATCGAGGCCTTCGAGCTCGGCCATATCTGGCTTGCCAAGCAGCTCATCAAGGAAGGCCTCATCGACGCCCCGCCCCTGTTCCAGCTGTGTCTCGGCATACCCTGGGGCGCGGAGGCGACGACGGACGCCCTCCTCAGCATGCGCCATCATTTGCCGGACGGGGCCAACTGGGCGGGCTTTGCCATCGGCCGCCTGCAGATGGCGTTCGTTGCGCAGGCCGCCTTGCTTGGTGGACATGTGCGCGTCGGTCTCGAGGACAACCTCTGGCTCGACAAGGGCGTGCCTGCCTCGAACGGTCAGCTCGTCACACGCGCCCGCGAGATCCTGGAACGGATGGGCGCGCGTATGCTGACGCCGGCGGAAGCGCGGGCGAAGCTCGGCCTGAAAAAGCAGCGATAAAACGCGGATCGACACATCAAATGGCGAAGCAGACCTCTTCCAACACAGTCTCCACCATGGCGATCATAGGCACCGGCGTGATCGGCGCCGGCTGGGCGTCGCGCGCTCTCTCCAAGGGGCTTGACGTGCGCGCCCATGATCCCCACCCCGAGGGCGAGGCCCGCCTGCGCGCCGCAATCGCCAATGCCTGGCCGGCGCTCGAGCGCGCGGGGCTCGCGCCCGGGGCTTCGCAGAGCCGGCTCACCTACTGCGCGTCTATCGCAGACTGCGTCGCTGGCGCCGGCTTCATTCAGGAGAACGCGCCGGAGCGGGAGGAGCTCAAGCAAAAGCTGCTGGCCGAGATCGATGCCGCCGCCGCGCCCGAGGCCATCATCGCCTCATCGACCTCGGGTCTCCTGCCGACGCGGCTCGCAGCGAAATGCAAGCGCCCCGAGCGCTTCGTCATCGGCCATCCCTTCAACCCGGTCTATCTCCTGCCTCTGGTCGAAGTCATCGGCGGCGAGAAGACCTCGGCCGAGATGATTGCGCGTACCAAGAGCTTCTACAAGGCGATCGGCATGCGTCCTCTCCACATCAAGCGCGAGATCGAAGGCTTCGTCGCCGACCGCCTGATGGAAGCGCTGTGGCGCGAGGCGTTGTGGCTGGTCAACGACGACGTAGCGACGACGGAAGAGATCGATGCGGCGGTCGTCTACGGCTGCGGCCTGCGCTGGTCCTTGATGGGGACGTTCCTGACCTTCCACCTCGCCGGCGGAGAGGGCGGCATGCGCCATATGCTGCATCAATTCGGCCCCGCGCTGAAATTGCCGTGGACGAGGCTGGTCGCACCCGAGCTCACCGATGAGCTGATCGACAAGGTGGCCGACGGCTGCGAGCACCAGGCGGCCGGCCGGTCGATCAAGGAGCTCGAACGGCGCCGCGACGACTTCCTGATCGAGCTTCTCGCGCTCGTGAAGAAGTATTGGCCCGAGGCCGAAGGCCGGCCCGATCACATCTGACGTAGGTCGCCATGTCCGCCACCGCCCCTTTTCCTCTCATGGAAGTCTCGGTCAAACCGGAGTGGGTCGACTACAACGGCCATATGAACGACGCCGCCTACGCGGAGGCCTTCAGCACGGGTCTCATGACCATGACCGATCACTTGGGTCTCGATGCCGCCGGACGCGCGAGCACCGGCCATACGATCTACACGGTCCAGGTCATGATCCGCTATCTGCACGAGGTGGCCCAGAACGAGCCGCTCGTGCTCACCGGCCGCATCCTCGAAGCCGACGACAAGCGCCTGCGCGTGTGGGCGGAAATGCGCAATGGCTCGACCGGGACCTTGCTGGCGACGACCGAGCAGCTGCTGCTCTGCGTCGATCAGTCCGGGCCGGCGCCGCGGGCGGCGCGCTGGCCGGAGCCGTTCGTCGAGCGACTGAAGGCTCTCGCGGCCGAGCACGCCGCCTTGCCTGTTCCCGCCGGCGCTGGGGAGGCCATCCGTCTCAAGCGCGGGACGGGATGATGCGACCGCACGCCGAGAAAGAAATGGCAGCATGAACGCACTTCTGCTCGGCGCCGTAGCTGCATTTGGCTGGGGCCTTTACGATTTCCTCATTCGTTTCGTGAGCCGCAGCGGGGCCGGAAGCCTTCAGGCCATCCTCCTCGTGCTCGTGTTCGGAGTGGCGACGCTCGGAGCGGCGGCACTGATCACGGGCCAAGAGATCGCGATTCCGCGAGGCGAGTTCTGGCCGATCGCAGTGTCGGGCGCGACGTACGCGGCGGGTCTCGTCACCGGCTACCGGGCGTTCGCCATCGGGCCCATAAGCTTCGTGGCTCCGATCGTTGCGGCCTATCCCGTTTTCACGATCCTGTGGGCGGTCGCCAACGGCGCGCGCCCGTCGCTCGCCGAATGGCTCGGCGTGGCCTCCGTCCTCGTTGGCGTGGCTCTCGTCGCACGCTTTGCCGCCGATCAGCCGGCCGATCGGAATCGAGAGGGTGACGCACCGTCTCGCGCGACGGCTTTCATCTATGCGGGCTTGGCTTGCGTCGGCTTTGCGGCCTCCTTCGCGGCCGGGCAGCTCGCGGCGCAGACGGCCCCCGAGCTCGACGTCACATTTTTCGCGCGGATTTGGGCTCTTGCGCTCGTCCTGCCGATCAGTCTGCGGTCCGGGCTGACGATCGCCGGCGCGCGCACGTGGCTGCCGCTGCTCATGCTCATGGGAACCATCGACGCCGTCTGCCTGCTCGCGATCAACGCGGCCGGCAGGATGGACGGCGCGGAATACGCCGTCGTCATCGCCTCGACCTTCGGCCTCGTCACCGTGGCCTTGGCCATTATCTTTCTGAGGGAGCGGCTTTCGATTCTGCAGTGCCTCGGCGTAGCCTGCGTGTTCTCCGGCATCGTTGCGCTGGCGGGGCGGTTTTGACCGGATTCAAGGGAGAGAAGTGAGATGGCCAATACGAAGCCCGTCCTGCGCCACGAGGACGAAGCTACCGAGGAAACGTGGGACGACGCCCGCGGGCGCCTGTCGTTTCGCACGCTGATCGACGGCGACGAGACGCCGACAAAGGAGCTCACCTTCGGCACGGCGACGCTCGAGGCCGGCAAATGGCTGGCCCTCCACCGGCATGCACAGCCGGAGATCTACTACATCCTCTCGGGGGCAGGCCAGATGACGATCGACGGCGTGCGCCACAAGGTCTCCGCCGGAACCGGCATCTTCATTCCCGGCAACGCGGAGCACGGCATCAACAACGAGGGGCCCGCCACGCTCAAGTTCCTCTACGCGTTCGCGGTCGACGGCTTCTCCGAGGTCGTCTACGTCTTTTCCTGAGTCGGGGATTTAGGCCAGTTGTCGCGCTTCCGTTGGAAGGCGGCGCCATTCGCAGTCTCGACTACCGGGAGCTCTCCACCGCCCCATACCGGTGCAAATCCATGCCGTAGATCTGCAGCCAGCGGCGCGCCTCGTCCATCTCGGGGACGAGCTTCGCAACGAGCGCCCAGAAGCGGGGCCCGTGGTTCATCTCCTTCATGTGCGCGACCTCGTGCGCCGCGACGTAGTCGAGGATCGCGGCCGGCGCGAGGATGAGGCGCCAGGAGAACGAGAGCCCGCCCGTCGTCGAGCACGAGCCCCAGCGACTCGCCTGGTCGCGCACAGTGATGCGCTTCGGCTTCACGCCCAGGCGCGCGGTGTGGCGCGCGACGGCGGCCTCGAGATCGCGGTGGGCCTCGCGCCAGAGCCAATCGCGCAGGTGGCGGGGCGCATGCTCGGCGGCGCCCGGAACGACGAGCTCCGGGTAGGGACCGTGCGCGTCGCGGCGGACTATGCCCCGCAGGCTCTTCGCCGGCATCACGATCCGGTGCGGCTCGCCTCGCACCGGAATGAATGCGCCGTCGCGGAACGGCACCGGCTCGGGCAGGCTGTCGAGGCGCTCGCGCACCCAGGCGATGTTGCGGCGGAGGAAGGATTTCGCCTCGCCCAAGTCGCACTGCGCAGGAAGGGTCACGATCACGGCGCGGCGCGTGCGGCTCACGCGCAAGGTCAGGCGCCGCGCCCCCGGATGTCGTCTCACCTCGACCGGGGCGCCAAACTCGCCGAGGCTCGACGCCTTGGGTGCGGACGACGGGATCGCTTTGGCCTGCCGCATGGGAGGGACCCTCGGGGAACGCAAATCCTGAAGCGTGGATCAGAGGCGGTCGAGACGCTGGTGCGCAACTCGGGACGAGTGCTCTGAGATGAGCGCACCGCGACCGGCAAGCGCGCTCTGATCCTGATAGCAACTTCCGAAGGCTCAGCTCCACATTGAAATGAAGCGTGGGCGCAGGCTGCGGCCACACTGTGGCGCTACGGTCTCATTCGCAAATATCGACTTGAGGTCGATTGCGGTTTTCGCTAGCGCCTTCCGGCGTGATCGACTGGTCCGCATCCCTTCACCCTCCCCTTGACGGGGAGGGTCGCGCATTATGCCGAAGTCATGATGCGCGGGGTGGGGTGAAGAGCTTGGAGTACCCGCCGATGCGTTTCTCCAGGAACGTCCCCCCACCCCTAACCCCTCCCCGCAACAGGGAGGGGGAATCACGTGCGCGATCCTGTCTAATTGAAGATTGCTAGCCGGCACGGTCGAGCGGCGGCCGGTCGCCGCGCGAGCCAGCGAGGCGGAAGAGCCCGCCGAAGAATACGTTGGCCGTGAGGGTGAAGAGGCGGAACGGGACGGTGCGCGGCGGGCCCTCCGGCACAGAGTTGCTTTCGCCGTTGAGGCCGTCGGCCCTGAGCCAGGCGACATTGGGATCGGGGGACGTGTCGTTGGCCGGGGCGAACGTGAAGGCCGCCGCCGATGGATCGCTTTCGTGCGGCGCCGCGCACGCTGCCGCCGCGCGCCGGATGGCCGGCTCGACGGGAATTAAGCTGGCGCGCGGATCGAACGTGCGGATGAACTGGGCGATGCGCGGGGCGATGTCGGTGCGGAAGCGAGAGCCGTTGAAGATGCCGTAATGGCCGACGCCGACGCACTCGTAATGCGATTTCTTCTCGGCCGAGAGGCCGGTGCAGAGGTCGAGGGCGGCGCGGCACTGGCCGCGCCCCGTGATGTCGTCCTTCTCGCCCTCGATGGTGAAGAGCGCCGGGCGGCGGATCTTCCCCGGATCGACGTGCCGACCGCGATGGGTCATCTCGCCCTTGGGCAGGGCGTGGCGCACGAAGACGGTGTCGACGGTTTGCAGGTAGAACTCGGCCGCGAGATCCATGACCGCGAGGTACTCGTCGTAGAACTCGCGGTGCTTCTCGGCCGTGTCGCCGTCGCCGCGCACGAGGCTCATGAACAGCTCCTTATGCGCCCGCGTGTGGCGGTCGATGTTCATCGACATGAAGCCGGAGAGTTGAAGAAAGCCGGGGTAGACCTCGCGGCCGGCTCCCGCGTTCGGCCACGGCACGTTGGTGATGACGTGGTTTCGGAACCAGGCGGTGCCGCGCTGCTCGGCGACCGAGTTGACGGCGGTCGGCGTGATGCGGGTGTCGATCGGGCCGCCGGCGAGGATAATGCTGCGCGGCACGAAGAGGTCGCCGTCCTCCTCCATCAGCGCAACGGCGGCAAGGACCGGGACCGACGGCTGACAGACGGCGAACACGTGCACGTCGCCGCCGAGCTCGTAGAGCATGTCGCGCACGTAGTCGATGTAATCGTCGAGATCGAACGGCCCGGCGGCGAGCGGGACGTCGCGCGCGTCGAGCCAGTCGGTGATGAAGACCTCATGGTCGGGCAGCAGGGCCTCGACGGTGCCGCGGAGCAGCGTCGCGAAGTGGCCCGAGACGGGCGCGACCACGAGCACGCGCGGGTCGCGCTCGCGCTCGTCCGGCGCGATGTCGCGCCGGAAGTGGAGAAGGCGGCAGAACGGGCGCTGCCAAACGACTCGTTCCTCGACCGCCACCTCGGTTCCGCGCACGCGCGTCGACTTGATGCCGAAATGGGGCTTTCCATAGCGCCGCGTCGCGCGCTCGAACACCTCGCAGGCGGCCATCGCGTGGCGCCAAGCCGGCGTGTGAGCCAGCGGGTTCAGCGGATTGGAGCAGACCCGGTGGAGCGAATCCACCGCGGCCCGGGCCGGCCGCATGGCGGCATGGCTCAGCTCATACCAATGATAAAGCACGCCCCCCGTCTCCCTGCTCCCGGCAATCACCTGCCGCGCACGGATTAGATCGCGATCGTTCTTGATGGAGACGCTTCGCGTCCATCAAGAACGTGAATCGCTATCTAAAATCAAAGTGTAGAGCACGGTTCACGCCCGAGATGGATCGCAGAAGCGATTCCATGTCAGACGATCGTGCTCTAGCGCGCCGAGTTGCAACTACTGCAAGCTCGCCGCCGCGGCCAAGCGTCACAATTGGCATTTTCGCCTGTTGTTTAAGTCCCTCGCCCCGAACATGCGCTGATTCGCGCCAAGGGCACATAGCCGGCGCGCGCCGCGCTCATCGTCAGAATGCTTTTTCGAGGCCCGTTGCGAGAGCGTCGACAGCGACCGTGTGCGGGAAATGGGCGACGAAGCGGCCCTCTCCGTCCATCAGGTACATGAACGTGCTGTGGTCGATGGTGTAGCGTCCGGGCGCGCTCTCGTCCGGCGCCTTCTTGAAATAGACGCGGTAGTGCTTGGCGACGGCGGCGATCTCGTCCGCCGAGCCGGTGAGGCCGACGAGGCGCGGATGGAAGCTCTTCACATAGTCCCGCATGACCTCGACCGTGTCGCGCTCGGGATCGAGCGTGACGAAGAGCGGCGTGATCTCGGCCGCCTTCGGTCCGAGCTTGTCGAGCGCGGCCGAGATGACCTGAAGACCCGAGGGGCACACGTCCGGGCAGTTGGTGAAGCCGAAGTAGACGAGCATCGGGTGCCCGGCGAAATCCTTCTCGGTCACCCTCTTGCCGGTCTGGTCGACAAGGCTGAACGGCCCGCCGATGAGTGCGGTGCCGGTCGTTTGCGGGGCATTGGCGGACGGGCCTCCGCCGGCGAGGATGATCAACGCCGCGACGGCGCCGGCGGCGAGGCCGATGACGACCGCAATCAGCAAGGGTCGTTGCATCACGTCCAAGATCCTACTCGCCCATCTGAACCAGGGTCCCAGCTTTGCGCGCGCTTTCGATGAGGTGGCGGAAGAGCGCGAGTCCGGCCACGACATAGAGGGCATTGAGGGCGAGCGCCGTCACCATAAGGTCGGCGCGGAAGCGGCCCTCGAGCACGATCGCGCGCAATCCCTCGAAGACGTGGGTCGGCGGCAGCGCCAGGGCAAACGGTTGCAGCCATTCGGGCAGCGTCGTCACCGGGTAGTAGACGCAGGCGAGCGGCATCATCAGGAACGTCATCAGCCAGGCGATGTTCTCTGCGCCGAGCCCGTAGCGCAGCACGGCCCCCGTCGAGACGAGCCCGAAGGCCCAGCTCGTGAAGACGAGATTGGCGAAGAACGCCGCGAGCGCCGGCCCCAGCGTGAACAGGTTGTAGTCGAACATGAGGTAGGCGATCGTCACCACCGGGACCATGGCCACCAAAAGCTTGATGAGGGCGACGCAGATCAGTCCGGCGATGAGCTCGGCGGGGCGCAGCGGGCTCATCATCAGGTGGCCGAGGTTGCGCGCCCACACCTCCTCGAGGAAGGCCATCGCGAAGCCGAGCTGGCTGCGGGCGAGGATGTCCCACAAGAGCACGCCGCCGACGAAGAGGCCGGCGGCGGTAGCGGCGAGGCTCGTCGTATTGGCGAGGTGAACCTGCACGAAGCCCCACGTCAGCATCTGCACCAGCGGCCAGAACACCATCTCGAGCGCGCGCGGCCCGGACGATCTCAAGAGATACCAGTGTCGCCGGACAAGCGCGCCGACGCGCCGCGCCGAAGCGGCGAAGCCGGTCTGCGCGGAAAGTCTCACCGCGCCCGCCCCGTGCGTCGCTCCCTCAGGCGCCATGGGCGTCTCCGCGTGTGCCGAGGAGCTCGGGCTTCTTCTTGCGGGCGATGTCGAGGAACACCTCCTCGAGGGTCTCGCGCCCGAAGTGCCGGATGAGGGCCGCGGGCGTCTCGTCGGCGACGATGCGGCCCTGATCGAGCATGATGACGCGGCCTGCGAGACGCTCGACCTCGGCCATGTTGTGGGAGGCGAGCAGGATCGTCGCGCCGCTCTCGACCTGATAGTCCTCGAGGCGGGAGCGGACCCAGTCGGCGGTGTCGGGATCGAGCGAGGCGGTCGGCTCGTCGAGCAAGAGCAGGCGGGGCGCATTGAGCAGTGCCTTGGCCAAGCCGACCCGTGTCCTCTGCCCGGCGGAGAGCGTGCCGTAAGGGCGGTCGAGCAGGTCCTCGAGCTTGAGCTCGCGCGCGAGATCGCCGATGCGCGCCGCCAAGCCCTCGACGCCATAGAGGCGGGCGAAGATCTCGAGGTTCTGGCGTACGGTGAGGCGCTTGGGCAGGTCGGCGTAGGGGCTCTCGAAATTCATGAGGTGCAGGACCTTGTGGCGCTCGCTCGCCATTTCGGCCCCGAACACGCGCGCCTCTCCCGCCGTCGGCACGATAAGGCCCATCAGAATGGAAATGGTCGTCGTCTTGCCCGCGCCGTTGCCGCCGAGGAGCGCCGTGATCGTGCCCGGCTCTAGCGTGAAGCTCAGTCCGTCGACGGCGGTCACCTCGCCGAATGTCTTGACGAGCCCGCGGGCGACGACGGGAAGAAGGGAACGGCGGGTCTCGGCAACCTCTTGAAGCATAGGGTGTGGTTTGCGCCTTTTCGCGAGCCGTCTCTCAAGGGTGGGCACGTCTGCTGGCCCGTGCAATTGCCCGGGCGTCGCGGCTTATGTGGCGCACCCTCTGTCCGCTGGCAAGGAGGGCGTGAGTGCCATAGTGTAACGGGGCGCGAGGGTGCGATCCGAGCCCCTCGAGCAGGTCTAGGAAAAAAGCGCGGCTCGCCGACATGCTCTCCGTAAATCAGGACCCGGTGCTGATCGCCGACGCGGACAGCAGGCTCAAGCTGCAGACGATCGTTCGCCTGCGCTGGCTCGGCGTGCTCGGGCAGATCGTGGCCGTCGGCGTCGTCTCGCTCGGATTGGGCTTCGACATGCCGGTTGGCCCCTGCCTTGCCTTCATCGCCATGTCGGCCTGGGTCAATGTCTTCCTCGCCGTTCGCTACCCGGCTCGCTTCCGCCTTTCCGTCGTGTTCGCGACCGTGCTCCTCGCCTATGACATCCTGCAGCTTGCCGCCCTCCTCTATCTTACCGGGGGCATCGACAATCCGTTCACGATGCTGATCATCGCCCCGGTCACCGTCTCGGCGGCTACCTTGCCTTTGAGGAACACTATCGCGCTCGGCCTCCTCGCCATCGCGGCGACCACATACATCTGCTTCTATTCGCTACCGCTGCCATGGAAGCTCGGCCTCTCGCTCGAGCATCCCCTCCTCTACAAGTTCGGAATGCTGGCCGCCGTCGGCGCGTCGATGACGTTCCTTGCTCTCTATGCGTGGCGCCTGACGAAAGAGGGTCGGCAGATGTCGGCCGCGCTCGCCGCGACCGAGCACGTGCTGGCGCGCGAGCAAAAGCTACACGCCCTCGACGGCCTCGCCGCTGCGGCGGCGCACGAGCTCGGCACGCCGCTCTCCACCATCGCGCTCGTGACCACGGAGCTCGAGCGGCAGTTGAGGAAGGACAGTCCCTATTGGGATGACGTCGTGCTGCTCCGCAGCCAGGCGCAGCGCTGCCGCGACATCCTGCAGAAGCTCACCAGCCATCCACCGGAGCAGGACCCGCTCCACGCGACGCTCACCGTCATGGAGATGTTGCACGAGGCTGCCGCACCCTATGCCGGCGGCCGGGCGGCCATCGCCATCGCGGCGCGGTCCGCCCCTTCGGCAACGGGCGCTGCCGCGCGCGAGCCCATCGGTGCGCGCCGCCCGGGCGTCATCTACGGCCTCGGCAACATCATCGAGAACGCGGTGGACTTTGCCGAGCGCGAGGTAGACGTGTCGGCCGAGTGGGACGCGGGTGCCGTCGTAGTGACGATCCTCGACGACGGTCCGGGCTTCCGGCCGGAGATCATCGACAACTTGGGCGAGCCGTACGTGACGACGCGGGCGTCGCCAGGCAGGATCCGCGGCGAGGGAAAGGACCTCGGCCTCGGTCTCGGGTTTTTCATCGCCAAGACGCTTCTCGAGCGTTCGGGCGCGAAGATCTCGCTCGAGAACCGGATGGCGCCGCTGCATGGCGCGGTCGTGCGCATCGTCTGGCCCCGAAGCGCCTTCGACATCCGTTTGGCGGCCGAGTCGGGGCTCGAGGATGCGCAGGTCCGGCCGCCTCAGCTTGCCCATGAAAACCAATGAGCTAATATATTCATTGTTTTTTCGAAGTCGCCCTTGGCGGCTCCCTTAATGACATTATACTCCCGCGCATCGTGAGGTAATGAGCGTGACCGAGGACTTGTCATTCCGGCAGGATGAGCTGCCCGATGATCGCTCGCTGATCATCGTCGACGACGATCGGGCGTTCCTGCAGCGGCTCGCGCGCGCCATGGAAACGCGCGGATTCGAGGTGAGGAGCGCGCACTCGATCGCCGAGGGCGTCGACCTCATCCGCGAGCGCGCGCCGGCATTTGCGGTCGTCGACATGCGCCTCGAGGACGGCAACGGGCTCGACGTCATCGCCGAGCTCACACGCGTGCGCCCCAATTCGCGGGTGATCGTGCTCACGGGGTACGGCAACATCGCAACCGCCGTCTCGGCCGTGAAGCTCGGGGCGGTGGACTACCTTGCCAAGCCCGCCGACGCCGACGACGTGACCGACGCGCTCCTTGCGCCGCACAACGCCAAGGCGCCTCCGCCGGAAAACCCGATGTCGGCCGACCGCGTCCGCTGGGAGCACATTCAGCGCGTCTACGAGCTGTGCAACCGCAACGTGTCGGAGACGGCGCGCCGCCTGAACATGCACCGGCGGACGCTGCAACGCATTCTCGCCAAGCGCGCTCCCAAGTAGGACTCTGATCTCGATCGTGCGAGATGGCCCGGCCGGCTCGGCCGGGTCAGAGGAGGAGTGCGGGATCGAGCGTGAGCGAAAACCTCACCGCCGCCGCGCGCGCAAACCGCAACGTCATCGCCTTGCGCCGCGCCCCGGCAAGGGGTGTCTCGGGGGCCGGCCGCACGATCTCCCCGGCGTAGCGGTCGGCGAGAATGAGGCCGGTGTCGCCCGGCAGGACGTCGACCGGGAAATCCGGCCGCACCGCGAAGAAGAGACGGTCGCAGAACTCGCGGTACTCGGGCCACTTCAGGTCGGAGCGGAAGTCCTCGATCGAGGACTTCACCTCGACGATCCAGATTTCGCCGCTGCCGGAGATCCCCACGATGTCGGCGCGCCGTCCGTTGGCGAGCGGCAGCTCGGCAATGCAGGCGAGACCGTGCGCGGCGAGCAGGCGGATCGTGCCGCGGCAGACCTCGAGGGTGGCGGAGGGGCGAGAAGCGTCTCCAAGCTCGGCGAGATTTGCCGCGTCCTGGGTATCTCTGGTCTGCGTCATTTATCTGCCATCAGGCGATGACACCTCTGGTGTCGGGGGATTGACGTTTCGGGCTTGTGCGACAGCCGATTTCCTCGACCGTTACCTAGCCGCTGATGCGCCGCTTTCGCTAGTGTGAGCGTCGGGCGGCATCGTTCAATTCTCAGCCCGCAGAAAACGAGGCATCGGTTCCATGTTTTTCAAGCGCGCCGGCAGCAAGGAGAAAACCGTCTCCACGCCCGCCCCCGCCGCCGCCGTTTTCGGGGAGAGGCGACAGAAATCCCTTCCCCCAACCGAGCTGCGCCGCAGCTGCGATGCGAAGAAGCTCGGCTTCAAGACGACCGCCGAGATCGAGCCCGCCGCCGGACCTATCGGCCAGGATCGTGCGTTGAAAGCCATCGAGTTCGCAACCGCCATCAAGAAGTCCGATTTCAACCTCTTCGTCCTCGGCCCTCGCGCCTCCGGCAAGACCACCGCGGTCAAGGCGCAGCTCGACAAGGTCGCGTCAGGGGCCCGCGCGCCCGACGACTGGGTCTACGTCAACAATTTCGAGGATGCAAACCGGCCGCACGCGCTCCGTCTTCCGGCCGGGCGCGCGCGCCGCCTCGCCGAAGCGATGTTCGGGGCCTTGAACGAGCTTAGAGCGACACTGCCGGCCGCCTTCGATAGCGAGGATTATCGGGCGCGCCGGCGCGTCATCGACGAGGAGTTTCGGTCGGGCCTAGAGCAGGCGCTGGAAACGCTGAACCACGAGGCCGCCGGTCAGAACATCACCATTCTGAGAACGCCGCTCGGCTACGCCCTAGCGCCGATGCACGAGGGCAGGGTAGTGAAACCCGACGTCTTCAACGCGCTACCGGAGAAGATGCGACGCGAGGTGCAGGCGCGCATCGGGGCGCTCGAGAAGGAGCTCGAGGAAACACTCGCCCGAGCGCCGAAGGCCGAGAAGCAGCGGCGGACGCGCCTCTCGGAGCTCAACCGGGAGGTGTCGCGCGTTGCCGTTCTCGACGCGCTCGACGAGGTCAAGGCGGCGTTCTCCGACCTCGCCCCCGTCGGCGCATTTCTCGCCGATGTCGAGCGCGATCTCATATGCAATGCCGGCGTCTTCGTCGGCTCGGATGGCGCGCTGGTCAAGGCGCCGGTCGAGATTGGGCGCGATCCGCGCTTCCGCCGCTACCTGGTCAACGTGATGACAGCCGGAGGCGACGGCGCAAGCCGCGCGCCGGTCCACGAGGAGATGAACCCGACGTTCGGCAATCTTCTCGGGCGTGTCGTGCCCCTCTCTCAAGCGGGAGGCCTCGTCGCGGATTTTCTCGACATCAAGTCCGGCGCGTTGCATCGAGCCAACGGCGGCTATCTCTTGGTCGACGCGCGCAGGCTCGTGAGCTCCTCCTCCGCGT
Organism: uncultured Alphaproteobacteria bacterium; assembly: GCA_963740475.1. Taxonomy (GTDB): domain Bacteria; phylum Pseudomonadota; class Alphaproteobacteria; order Rhizobiales; family Hyphomicrobiaceae; genus Hyphomicrobium_C. The sequence continues at coordinate 104,454 of CAVUEM010000044.1, forward strand.
GGGACGGCCTCAAGCGCGCTCTCAAGTCTGGGAGGATCACGGTCGAGGCGCCGACCGAGACGGTCGGGCTCAGTGCGACGCAGACACTCGATCCCGAGCCGATCCCGCTCGACGTGAAAGTCGTGCTGGTGGGTGACCCTGAGCTCTACGCTCATTTGATCGCGCACGACACCGAATTAGCTCGAACTCTTCAAGGTGCCGGCCGCCTTTGACGCGTCGATCGCCCGCGGGGACGACACCGAAAAGGCCTACGCCAGGCTCGTCGCGTCCGCCGTCGCGACCCACAAGCTGAAGGCCGTCGATGCGGCGGGCGTCGCGCGCCTCGTCGAGGAAGGAGCGCGGATGGCAGGCGACCGCGAGAAGCTGTCGCTCGAGGTCGGCCGCCTTGCCGATCTCGTGCGCGAGGCCGACCACTGGGCGGGGGAGGAGGGGCGCAAGGTCACCGCCGCCGAGGACGTGGCGCGCGCCGTCGAGGAGCGGATACGGCGCACAGGGCACCTTCGAGATCAGGCGCGCGCCGGAGAGGAGCGCATCGAGCTCGAGGGCGCTAACGTCGGCCAAGTCAACGCGCTGACGGTCGTCGGGCACGGCGACCTCGCCTTCGGCCGGGCGGGCCGCATCACGGCGCGCGTCCGCCTGGGTCCAGGCGGCGTCGGCGACATCGCGCGCGAAGCCAGTCCCGGCGGCTCGATGAATTCGCGAGGCGCAACGATCCTGTGGGGCTATCTCGCCGGACGCTTTGCCCAGGACGTGCCGCTCGCGCTTGCCGCAAGCCTCGTGTCCGACGACCTCGTCGAGGGCGACGGCGCTGCGTCCGCCGATCTCTACGCGCTTCTCTCCGCCCTAGCCCAGGCGCCGATCCAGCAGAGCCTCGCAGTGGTTGGCTCCGTCAGTCAGTTGGGGGAATTACAGGCTGTCGGCGGCGTCAACGAGAGGATCGAGGCCTTCTTCGACCTCTGCAAGGCGCGCGGGCTCTCCGGCAAGCAGGGCGTCGTCATTCCCCGCGCCAACGCCCGCCATCTCATGCTGCGTCCCGATATCGTCACCGCCGCCGAGGAAAAACAATTCGCCATCTATGCGCCATCAACGATCGACGAAGGCATCGAGATCCTGACCGGCGTCGCGGCGGGCGAGCGCGGCGCCGACGGGCTCTTTCCCGCCGGCACGATCAATCGGCTGGTGGAGGACAAGCTCAAGCACTTCGCCGAGCGTGTCAGGCGGTTCCACGGCCTCAAGGGAGGCGAGCCGGGCCTGGCAAAGGGGCAGTCATGATCGCCCATGTCGCCGAGGCTGGCGAGGAACGCGGCCGCGTCGTGCTGAGGCTCGCCGCGTCGGGACGCTTGAGCGATATCGCGCTCGAGGCGGCCGTGCGCGTCGCCGAGGCCTTCCAATCGGAGATCGAGAGCCTGTTCGTCGAGGACCGCCAGCTTCTCGACATGGCGGCCTTTCCCGGCGCGCGCGAGATCGCACTCTCGGGGCGCAGCTCGCGCTCGCTCGCGGCATTGGAGATCCTGCGCGAGATGCGCTTCGTCGCATCTGCTCTCCAGCGCAGGGTCGCCGCCGCCGCCCGCGCTTGCGACATAGCGGTACACGCGCGCGCGGTCCGCGACGACCCGGTGCGCGCGCTCATGCTGACGTGCGCCGAGTGCGGCCCTTGGAACGTCGTGACGCTCGGCGAGCCATTCACGGCGACCTCCCCAGGCATGCTCGTCGAACTGTTCGAGAGCGTGCTCGATACGACGGGCATCGTGCTCGCCGGTCCCGGAGCGGTGCGCACCACGGGACCGGTGATCGCCGTCATCGAGGAGACCGAGCGCGTGCCGGCAATGCTGCGCACCGCGCAGCGGCTGGCTGCCGTCTCGGCAAGCGAGACGCGCCTCCTCGTGGTCGAGAGCGACGGCGGCCGCCTGCAATGGCTCGAGGGGCAGGTGCGCCTCGCCCTCGGGCGCAACGGCGACGTGCCGCTCGACATGGCCAATCTGGCCGTCGACGATATGCGCACGCTCGCCGAGCGCTTGCGCCGGCTCGGCGCCGGCTTCGTCATGGCGCGCTTCGGCGGGCAATTCGCGCCGACCGAGCGGGACGTGGGCACGCTTTCGGCGTGGCTCGAGGGCCCTTTGTTCCTGGTGCGCTGACGCGTGCACCTGGGCCTTCGCTCTTCCCTTGCCGCTGCGCCTCAGCCGTCCTACTAGACCATGAGCGCGAGCGGCGAGCTCGCACGGCAAACCGGGAGAGCTTGGGGACATGACGGTCGCGGTCTGGGATTTCGCCAGAGAGTTCATGGCGTGGTTCGAGACGGCGTTCGGACCTCTCGGCACCTACTCGGTCCAGGTGCTGAAGATCATCGGCATCGACATCATCCTTGCCGGCGACAACGCCGTCGTGATCGCGCTCGCGTGCCGCACGTTGCCGGTCGGCCAGCGCATGATGGGCATCTTGCTCGGCGCGGCGGCGGCGATCGTCATGCGCGTGCTGTTCACGCTCGTCGTCCAGCAGGTCCTCGGCATCGAGCTCCTGAAGCTGGCCGGAGGGCTGGTCCTGCTCTGGATCGCGGTCAAGCTGCTGATCTCTGAGGAGTCCGGCGCCGAGGAGGGGCGCACCGGCAGCAATATCTGGGAGGCGGTGCGCATCATCGCCTTGGCCGACATCGTCATGAGCCTCGACAATGTGCTGGCGATCGCCGCCGCCGCTCACGGCGATCCATACCTCATCGTCTTCGGGCTCATCGTCTCGATCCCGCTCGTGGTCGGGGGCGCGACGCTGATCACCAATCTCCTGACGCAGTATCCGATCCTGGTGTGGGCAGGCGCGGCGCTCCTCGGCTGGGTGGCGGGCGAGCTCATCGCCACGGAGCCGGCCCTGAAGGACGCCATCGGCGGCGTGGCCGATGCCTTGGCCCTCACGCCGGCCGCTGTGACCTACCTCATTGCGGCCTTGGGCGCCGTGTTCGTGTGCGCCGTCGGCTATATGATCGAGCGCAGTGCCGGGCGGCGCGAGCTGACGTGAGCGATTACATCGCGGTTTGACCACATGCCCGAGCTGCCGGAGGTTGAAATCGTGCGGCGCGGCCTCGAGCCGGTGCTCGTCGGCAAGCGCTTCCGGCGCGTCAGGACCTTCCGGCCCGATTTGAGGTTTCCCCTTCCACCGAACTTTGCGCGCACGCTCGAAGGCCGGCGCGTCGAGAGCCTTGGGCGGCGGGCGAAATATCTTCTCGCGCGGCTTTCGGGCGGCGACGTGCTCGTCATGCATCTCGGCATGACCGGGAGATTTCTGGTGCGCGCGAAAGGCGAGACCGAGACCCACGAGCTAGGCGAGTTCGAATACGGCGGCGAGTTCGAGGGCAAGCACGACCACGTCGTGTTCGAGATGTCGGACGGCGGGCGGATCACCTACAACGACCCGCGCCGGTTCGGCTTCATGCTGCTCATTCCGCTAGACGCGCTCGACACTCACCCGCTGTTCAAGGGGCTCGGCGTCGAGCCGCTCGGCAACGAGATGAATGAGGCCTATCTCGCTCTGAGGGCGGCCGGGCGGCGCACCAGCCTCAAGGCCTTCCTCATGGACCAGCGCATCGTCGCCGGGCTCGGCAACATCTACGCCTGCGAGGCCTTGTTCCGGGCTCGCCTCAAGCCGTCGCGGGCCGCCGCGTCGCTGGCCACAAAGTCCGCGCGACCGACGCCGCTCGCCGAGCGGCTCGTGGCGGCGATCCCGGCCGTGCTCGCGGACGCGATCCGGGCCGGGGGCTCGACGTTGCGCGACTACCGGCGCACCGACGGCAGCGCGGGTGACTTTCAAAACTCCTTCTCCGTCTACGGCCGCGAAGGAGAGCCTTGCGTCCGGCCCGGCTGCCGCGGCATTGTGCGACGCAGCATCGAGGGCGGGCGCTCGACATTTTTCTGTCCGGTCTGTCAGCGCTGAGGGGAGTGCCATGACCTACGAAACGATCCTCGTCGAGAAGAAGGGCCGTGTCGGGCTCATCACGCTGAACCGCCCGCAGGCTCTCAATGCACTCAACGACCAATTGATCGACGAGCTCAATCATGCGCTCGACGCCTTCGAGGCCGACGACGAGATCGGGGCCATCGTCCTCACCGGGTCCGAGAAGGCGTTCGCCGCCGGGGCCGACATCAAGGAGATGCAGGCCAAGAGCTACATCGATGCCTACAAGTCCGAGTTCATCTCGAGCTGGGAGCGCATTGCGCGGTGCCGCAAGCCGGTCATCGCTGCAGTGTCGGGCTTCGCGCTCGGCGGGGGTTGCGAGCTCGCTATGAGCTCCGACATGATCATCGCCGCCGATACAGCCAAGTTCGGCCAGCCCGAGATCAAGCTCGGCATCATGCCGGGCGCGGGCGGAACGCAGCGGCTCACGCGCGCGGTCGGCAAGTCGAAGGCCATGGAGCTGTGCCTCACCGGGCGCATGATGGACGCTGGCGAAGCCGAGCGCGCAGGGCTCGTCGCGCGCGTGGTGCCGGCGGCCGACCTCCTGGCCGACGCGCTGAAGACCGCGGAGACGATTGCCTCGATGTCACTCACGGCGGTCATGATGACCAAGGACTGCATCAACCGCGCCTTCGAGACCTCGTTGGCGGAAGGCGTGCGCTACGAGCGGCGCGTCTTCCACGCGATGTTCGCGACCCACGACCAGAAGGAGGGCATGGCCGCCTTCACCGAGAAGCGCAAAGCGAAGTTCGAGCATAGGTGATTGGGCTCGCGACTGCCATTGCGCAGAGCCGCTTTGGCGGCAAATCCGGACGTTTCTGGATCGAAGGCTGGTCGGCGAGAAATGACCCGAGGCGGACGTTCAGGGAGGGAAGCAATCCGACCGATAACGAGCGCGACTAACTTCAAATGCTTTTCGCCATCAAAATCGCGAACACGCACTCTATCCCTCCTTGCGAGCGGATGGTGGGGAAAAGGTAACACGTCTCAGCTTGCTGAAATCTGTCGCTTCACGTCTCGCTTTGGACGCATGCGCATCGATTTTCCTAAAGTGCGGAAGCATTCTTTGTCCTAATTCCGAAAGATACATCTTCCTTCGCTCGCGCTTGAACAGCGGGCCACCTAGTTCCTCTTCAAGCTTCTTTATGGCGCGCGTAAGCGAAGGCTGGGAGACGCCGCATCGTCTTGCCGCCCGCGTGAAGTGCCGCTCATCGGCTATAGCAACAAAGTAACGTATCTGATGCATCTGCAAAGGCGCTGCTCCGCTGGCGGTCGGGTCCACCCGGAGAGTAGCACGCTAAGCATATGGTGTCGGTGAGCGGGAAATACCGAATGCGAATACATTTGATAGCCGGATGCTATGAACTCTGATGCTATATTGAAATGGCCGCAGGGGCGCAGCCGTAACCGCCCCGACCCAGGAAGGATAACAGACGAGGCTGAAACTCCATCAACGTGGCTGCGTAGCTACAGCGGGCACACGTCCCTAACGGATCCATCAGCTGTTGCACTCTATCGGCAGAATGTGTGCCCCGGAAATCGGAGACATCAGATTAGGAGTAAAGACTATGACTCGTGCTTCAATTGTAGCGCTCGCTGCCCTACTTGCCCTTGGCGCCACACCAGCCTTCGCGAAGGAGGACTGCAATGCAGGCTTCAAGGATTTCCTCGGAAAGATGTCCGCCCACATCAGCAAGATGAGCGGCCCCGAGCTCGGCGAATACGTGCGCAAGTCACTTGGCGCATATGATTCATGCATGGCCGGTGATAACTTCTCGCCGCATGGTGTTTGGGATCAGATCCTCGCCGACATGGCCGCCAAGAAGTAAGCGCCGAAGACGTAAGCCCACAAGGCTTCGAGTGTCCGGGCTCCTCGGCTTCTGGGTCGGGGAGCCTATTGCTTAGGGAGCCATCCCAGGACCGGCGAGGATGAAGCCATGCCATCCATGCATCGTCTGAAGATAGGTGTTGCTCTCCTGTTGGCCGTCGTCGCCGGCGTTCTCTTCCTCTGGCCCATGGCTTCTGCGCACGCCGTGGATGCTCCTCGGCGCGTCGGGCTCATCCTCTCGAACCTGCCGGAGGTCGGAAGCGCCGAGTACAAGGCGTTGCGCGACATCGCAGGTGACGCGACTGGCGAAGCGCTCGAGATGACCCGCTCCGAGATGTGGTCGGTCGCGAACGACCGCGTCCCGGCACTCAAGTCCGCGGCGAGAGCCAAGGGCGTGACCGTGCACGAGCTCGACCAGAACTGGAACACGATGATGACCTCTATGCCTCCGGGCTCGCAGATGACCCCGGCCCAGGAGAGCATGATGCATCAGGCGATGGAGTCGAAAGCCGCGGTGGGAGTGGCCATGATGGCGCTCCCGCCCCCGAGCACGATGGAATACGCGCTGACCAAGGGCATGCACGGTGCCCCGGATGGCGAGCCAGCGCCGACCCTCGTCCTGCCGCTCAACAAGACGACGACGGTCGCCGCGCGCCGCACGAGCGTCATCAAGACCGACGTCGGCTACGTCTGGCACGGCATCATCGAGGATACCGACGACATGGTCACGCTGCTCTGGTGGCCGGACGGCCGTCTCAGCGGCACGGTGAACTACAAGGGCCACGTCTTCGCGGTGAAGCCCATGGGCGGGGAGATGCACGGCGTCGTCGAGATGTCGTCCGCTGGCCTGCCGCCCGATCACGCGCCTATGGGAAAAGCCCTGCAGGAGAAGATGCACATGGGCGAGGATCCTCTCGTGCATAAGGGTGACCCGAGCGAGCTGCGCCATGACGACAGCCCAAAGCCAAAGGAGCAGGATGACGGCACGCCGCGGCGCGGCGACACCAAGGACTTCGAGGACGCGCCCCTTCACGACAGGCGCGCCGATGCCTCCGGGACGGGCTCCAGCGCGAGCGGAGAAAAGCTCGCCTTCATCTTGCCGCCGCCGGTGAAGACGGGGGACGCCCCGCAGCCGGTTACGATCACGATCATCGTCGCTTACACCAAGCAGGCCGCGAGCCACTACAACGACATCGACAAGGACCTGACTGCGCTCGCCGTCGAGGAGGCCAATCAGTCGTTCCGCAGCAGCGGCCTCGGCCATGTCCAGCTCAAGGTCGTCCACAGCTACGAGACCGACTACGTCGAAAGCGGAAGCCATTTCGACCACGTGTTCCGCTTCGCCGACAAGGGCGACGGCTACATGGACGAGGTGCACGCTCTTCGCGACCAGTACCACGCGGACATCGGCGTGCTCATCGTCCACGACCCGCAAGGCTGCGGCCTCTCGGCCGGCGTGGCGCCGCCCCCGGATCGTGCCTTCGCCGTCGTGCATCATGAATGCGCCGCGACGATGTACTCCCTCGCCCACGAGATCGGCCACATCATCGGCGCACGCCACGACATGGCGCTCGACGACAGCATGTCCCCCTTCCCGTTCGGCCACGGCTTCGTCAACGGAACCAAGTGGCGGACCATGATGAGCTACAAGGACAGCTGCGACGGCTGCCCGCGGCTCCCGATCTGGTCCAACCCCGCGGTCCTGGTGCACGGCGTGCCGGCCGGCGACGAGACAGCCGATAATTCGCGCGCCATCGCCGAGCGCGCGGCGGTGGTGGCGGGCTTTAGGTGATGAGTACGACCCCGACAGCAGGCTACAATTCTGATCGGGCGGCTCGTTAGGGTCGTCCGACCTTAGAAATGTCGGTTGTTGGCCCGTCTCGGAAGTGGAACGGGCGATGGCCGACGACCGCTGTCAGAGGGAAAGGCGATTGTTGGTCCCGCCGACATCTCCCCCTCCCCTCGAGGGGGCAGGAGCGAGAGGGCGTTCTGACGATGGGCGCGCGGCATATGCGCCTCACGCCTTCAACCGATACCCGGTCTTGAAGATCCAGTAGACGGCGGCGAGGCAGAGCCCGAGAAAGCCGAGCGTCACCAAGAGGCTCACGCCGAGATTCACATCCGAAATCTCGTAAAAGCTCCAGCGGAACCCGCTCACGAGATAGACGACGGGGTTGAACAGCGTCACTGTCCGCCAGAACGGCGGCAGCATGTTGATCGAGTAGAACGTGCCGCCGAGGAAGGTGAGCGGCGTGATGACGAGGAGGGGGATCACCTGCAGCTTCTCGAAGCCGTCGGCCCAGATGCCGATCACGAACCCGAACAGGCTGAAGGTGAGCGCGGTGAGTACGAGGAACGTCAGCATCCACAGAGGGTGGGCGATCTCGAGCGGCACGAAGAACGACGCGGTCGCGAGTATGATGATCCCGACGATGATCGACTTGGTCGCGGCGGCGCCGACGTAGCCGATGACGATCTCGAGCGGCGAGATGGGCGCCGAGAGCAGCTCGTAGATGGTGCCGGCAAAGCGCGGGAAGTAGATGCCGAACGCCGCGTTGAGCACGCTCTGCGTCAGGATCGAGAGCATGATCAGCCCCGGCACGATGAAGGCGCCGTAGCTCACCCCGTCGATGTCGGTGACGCGCGAGCCGATCGCCGCGCCGAACACCACGAAATAGAGCGAGGTCGACAGCACCGGCGAGACGATGGTCTGCATGACGGTGCGCCAGGCGCGCGCCATCTCGAAGCCGTAGATTGCGCGCACCGCATGCCAGTTCATCGCGCTTGCCTCACCAGGTCGACGAAGATGTCCTCGAGCGAGCTCTGCATCGTGTTGAGGTCGTTGAACGTGACGCCGGCGTCCGCGAGCGACCGCAAGAGCTGCGTGATGCCGGTGCGCCCGGCCTTGGTGTCGTAGGTGAAAGTCAATGCGTTGCCGCCGTCCGACAGCTCGAGATTGTAGGAGGCAAGTTCCGGCGGAATCGCTGCGAGCGCCTCGCGCAGGTGGAGGACGAGCTGCTTCTTTCCGAGCTTGCGCATCAGCTCGTCCTTGTTCTCCACCAGGATCAGCTCGCCGCCCGCGATCACGCCGACGCGATCGGCCATCTCCTCGGCTTCCTCGATGTAATGCGTCGTGAGGATGATGGTGACGCCCGAGCTGCGCAACTCGCGCACCACTTGCCACATCTCCTTGCGAAGCTCGACATCGACCCCCGCCGTGGGCTCGTCGAGGAAGAGGATTTGCGGCTCGTGGGAAAGCGCCTTGGCGATGAGTAGGCGCCGCTTCATGCCCCCGGACAAGGTCATGACCTTGGCGTCTTTTTTGCTCCAGAGAGAAAGGTCCTTCAGCACCTTCTCGATGTAGTCCGGGGCGGGTGCCTTGCCGAACAGTCCGCGGCTGAAGCTCACGGTGTTCCAGACGGTCTCGAAGGCGTCGGCGGTGAGCTCCTGGGGCACGAGGCCGATCATTGCCCGCACAGTGCGGTAGTCGGCGTCGATGTCGCGGCCGTCGACGGTCACCTCGCCCGCGCTCCGCGTGACGATGCCGCAGATGATGCTGATCAGCGTTGTCTTGCCGGCGCCGTTGGGTCCCAGGAGAGCAAAGATCTCGCCGCGGCGGATGTCGAGGGTGACGTTTTTCAGCGCCTCGAACCCGGAGGCGTAGGTTTTGGACAGGTTCGCGATCGAGATGATTGGAGTCATCGGGCCATCGGGCTATTGCACGAAGTTGGGTATTTTCTGATCGGAGCGCTAGATCGCGATCGTTCTTGATGGAGACGCTTCGCGTCCATCAAGGGCGTGAATCGCTATCCAAATTCATTGTGTAGAGCCGCGGGGCCGCGTCTGCGTGATGGCGGAGACGATGCAAATCGCGACGATTGCGAGACCGCCTGCCAGGAAAACGTCGTTGGCGGCCCAATCCCCTTTCAGCGTGGCGAGCTTGCCGGAGCCGACCAGATAGACGAGCCAGCTCGTTGCGGCAAGACCGTGCAGACCCGTGAGATAGAGCGGCGGCGGATTAGCCGCTTCGCGCCGTCGCAGGCCCTCCACGTAAAGTGCAAGGCAGAGGGCCACCAGCGCCGCGCCTGCGCCGTATTGCCAGGCATGACGCCAGGAGAGGTCGGAGAGCGTGTAGACGGCGAAGAGAGCCGATGCTCCCCAGGCATAGGTGAAGGCAGCGAGCCAAATGTTGGCTTCGATCGTGGGCTTTACCGCGCCGTCGCAGTCGGCCTGATCGGGATGCGCGCGCCACAGCGGCGCGTTGATGGCAATGGCCGTTGCGAGGACGACGGCCGCAAGTCCGGCGGAGCCGAGCGCGGTGACGAGCCGGTCGCCCCGGCCGGCGCCGAGCACCATGGTGGAGACAGAAAGCGCAAGCGCTACCAGCAGCCACGGCGTGAGCTGGCGCAAGGGTGCGCTTTGATCGCGCGGGCTCTTAGGCTCAGGATACATTGTCTAACCTTGGGCCTGCCGGCCCGCGCCGGGCCTCTTGAGAAGTGCGTGAGCGGTGATCGCCGCAAGGGATAGGGCGCCAGTGAGGAAGATGTTGTTGGCGGCCCAGTCGGGGCGCTTTACCGCGAGAAACTCCTTGTCGGGGTCGATGGCAAGACCCAGAACCGTCGCGATCATGCCGACGAGCTGGGCTATTCCTAGATAGCGCCCGAGCTTGAGCATCGTCTCGTCGTCGCGGCCGAGGCCGGCGTCCCGCTCGAGGGCCTTGGCAAATCCGAGGCACAGCGCGCCAGCGACCGCGAAAGCGATGACGAACTGCCACCACTCGCGCCAGCTCAGGATGAAGAAGTAGGTGACGAAAAGCCCGAGCGCTCCCCAGATCCACACGAGACCCATATAGCGGGCGGTCGCCGCCTCGACGGTGCTCCGGCTCTCTCCGCGACGGACGAGCGCATCCGTCTCGCGGATCGCCAGCACCGCGCAGGCAAGGCTCACCAATCCCGCCGCCGCCAAATGAAGGGTCGGCATGCCCGCCCCCGCGCTCAAGAGAATCGCAACCAAGCTCACGGTGAGGATGATGATCCAGGTGATCGAGGACGACATGGGGCACCGGCTCCATCTAGGGCTATCATGTGGAGGAGCAGCAGTTCGGGTTTCTCCTCCCCGGCTCCGAGCTAGGTCTTATAGTGCTCCCGGTACCAGGCGACGAATTTTCCGATTCCCTCTTCGATCGGCGTCGTGGGGCTGAAGCCCACGTCCCTCTCGAGGCTGCCGACGTCCGCATAGGTCGCCACTACGTCGCCGGCCTGCATCGGCAGCATCTCTTTCTTCGCCGTCATCCCGAGCGCGCGCTCGAGGCAGCCGATCAGATCCATGAGCTGAACCGGCCTGTGGTTGCCGATGTTGTAAAGACGGTAGGGAGCATTCGACGTGGCCGGGCTGGGCGCGGCGCCCGACCAGGCGGGATCGGGCGCGGCCGGCCGGTCGAGCACCCTCACGACGCCCTCGACGACATCGTCGATGTAGGTCAGGTCGCGGGCGTGGTTGCCGTTGTTGAAGACCTCGATCGGCCGGCCCTCCAGCATGGCGCGGGTGAACTTGAACAGCGCCATGTCAGGGCGACCCCAAGGTCCGTAGACGGTGAAGAACCGCAGCCCCGTGACCGGAATGCGATATAGGTGCGCGTATGTGTGCGCCATGAGCTCGTTCGCCTTCTTGGTCGCCGCGTAGAGGCTTACGGGATGGTCGACGGCATCGTTGACGGAGAATGGCATCTTGAGATTGGCGCCGTAGACCGAGCTCGACGAGGCGAAGACAAGATGTGCGACGCCTCGCTGGCGGCACCCCTCGAGAACGTTGAGGAATCCCGTCACGTTCGAGTCGACGTAGGCGTGGGGGTTCTCGATCGAGTAGCGCACGCCGGCCTGGGCGCCGAGATGGACCACACGCTCCGGCTGTGCCTCGGCGAAGAGGCGCGCCATTGCGGTCTGATCCTCGAGACCCGCCTTGACGAACGAGAACCCCTGGCGTCGCAACAGGCGGGCGAGCCGCGCCTCCTTGAGGCTCACGTCGTAATACGCATTGAGGTTGTCCGTTCCGATGACCTCGTCGCCACGGCGAAGGAGGGCTTCGCACGTGTGGTAGCCGATGAAGCCGGCCGCACCGGTGACGAGCAGGCGCATGCCACCTCCCCTGGGAAAGCTGAATTCCCGCGAGTGCTTAGCAGGACGGGTGAGCTATGGCCAGTTCGCCTTCGGGGCGGCGGAGAGCTTGGCCGGCGCGACGCAATGCGGCGGATACGGACGATCGCACTACTCGCGATAGACGAGGACCGGGATGTGGCCGTGCGAAAGCGTCTTGGCGGTGACGCTGCCGAGCAACAGTCCAGCGATTCCGCGCCGCCCGTGCGAGCCCATGACGATGAGATCACAGCCTTTCTCCTGGGCGGTGGCGAGGATGGCCTTGTGCGGGCTCGCGTCGCTCACTGCGACCGTGTCATAGGCGACGCCGGCCGCCGCGGCCGATTTGCCGAGGCGCTCGAGGAGGCGCGCGGCGGCGACCTTGACGTTCGCCTCATACTCCTCGGGCGGGAACATGACGGCAACCTCGCCGACCGCGATGTTCGCCCACGGTGCCGTCACGTGAACTAGCGTGACTTTCGCCCCGAGCGCCTTCGCAAGCTCAAGGCCTTGGGCGAGCGCCTTGTCGGAAAGCTCGGACCCGTCGACGGCGATCAGGACGTGCTTGTACATGTGTTCATTCTCCGAGTTGGGCTGTCGAGGAATATCGTCGACGAGCCCCCTCTTGCGCCGCAATAGGGCCCAACACTAGCTATAGGATGTTGTGGATAAATCGCGAATGGCGAATCCGGGCCCTCTTGGATAGGCGCAAAATCCCATTGCGGCGGGTCGGCATGAGACAGGTTCGTGCCGACGGGATCTCAACGCGAAAAGGTCGTGATAAACGCAGGCGCGCATTGACGCACATCAACGCTGATCCGGCGGCAAAGGCGGCATAAGGATTGGCCAATCGGAGGAGCGCACATGAACGCACGGACGTCGAGGTCGATCGTCGAGACGAACGGCATGGAGAACCCCGCGATCGCAGCCCTCGAAGCTTGGGTGAGCGTAAACAGGCCGATGATGGCTGCACTCTCGGAATTGAACGGCCGCTTTATCGAGCAGGTCTCGAAGGCGAACAACGAATGGCTCGGCTTCATCAACCGGCGCCTCAACGAGGACATCGCCGCCTCGCAGAGGCTCATGGAATGTCGGACGCTGCAGGACGTGTTCGCGGCCTACTCGGACTTCATTCAGCGGGCGCAGCAGCAGTACCAGGCCGAGTTCCAGCACTTCGCACGGCTCAACCAGAAGCTCGCCAACGAGACGGCGACCGTCATCAATTCGCACATGGAGACGGTGGCACAGGAGCTGCGCCATTAGCCCGGTTAGTTTGAAAGTCGGGTCGGCGAATGAACGAGCCGGGTCCTGATCGATCCGGCCGCGCAGCGGTAGCCGTTTCGCGCAGCCAAACCCACAAGATCGCGGCCGCTCAGGCCGTCTCGTCCTGATCCCTGCCGACGAGCGCCCCGCGTCCGAAGGGCGAAAGCAAAACGATAACCGCGACTATCGCCAGTCCGACGAGCAGCGCGACCGACACCTCGCCCGCACCCGATCCCAGAAAGCGCACGAACAGCGCGACGATCAGATCATATTTCACAACAGCTATCGTGCTCGCGACGACGCCCGCGAGCTTCACTGCCAGCTCGATCTCCGGATTGTGGCGGCGGAAGAAGAACAGCACCAGCAACAGCGCCCACGCACCGAAGCAGAAGCTCATGAACGTCACGATGGGCTTGAACCCCGTCTCCTGGCGCACGCCGTAGAGCGCGTCCGACGTCTGCACGAAGGCCTGGCTCATCAGTGGGAAGAAGATCATGGCGATGGCGCCGACGAGCACGCCGACCTCGATGCGGGCGATGCGATCCGGGTAGTGGCGCGTTACGCCGTCTTGTCGGATCGCCAATAGGAAGCTGATAGCGAGCAGCACCAGGAGAAAAAAGACCTTCGTCGGCAACAGCCAGGCGTGGAGGAGGCCCGTCTGCGAGCGCTGTTCGGGGCGCTCGTAGAGCGTCGTGATCGCCTCCTGGAAGCGCTCCTGGGAACGGCAGCATTCGCTGTCGGTCGAGAGCCTGGGTTGGGCAGAGAGCGGCGTCGAGGCGAAGCAGAAGCGCTTGCGCTCGGCGGACGTCTCACCTTCGATCAGGGGCTCGGGCTCGCAGGAGCGCACGAAATCCTTGAGTCCCAGCCGCTGATGGCTCACGGTCGCGACATTGGCGATACCCTCGAGCAGCGCGATGCGCTCGCACGGCTTGGTGGCGCCCCCACACCCGGCCGGCTCGCTCTTGTCCTTGGCGAGCGTCGCCGGCGCGATGTCCCACACCGAACGGTAGCGGCTTTCGGCGAGCGAGGCTCCTATGGCATAGGACGCCGCGGAAAGGAGGAGGAGGCCGACGAGGAAGCGCACCTTGCCGAACTTCACATGGCGCCAATACATGTCGACGAAGGCGCACGAGGGGAGGTAGAACGCAGCAAGCGCGACGAGCCCGAGGGTCGGGAAGAACAGGAACAGATGGCTGTCGTGGGTCGCGAGCGTCAGCCAGTCGGCGTCGCGGAATTCCCAGGCCAGCAGCGCCGTCTCGGCGATGAAGGAGAGACCAAGGGCCGTATAGAGGAGGAACACGAGAGCGCGTGCGCCAGGGTGCATGGAGTGCGGTCCGATCTCGCCCGTGATTTAGTCCCTGGCCTCATTATGCGCGAGCCCGCCCGTGCCCGCCTAGAGCCGGCAGGACACGATCCCGGCATTGAGGGAGCATGGTAAAGTCAGCGCTTGGCGGAGAAATGACGTTACGGGGCCGCGCCGCGGCCCGAGAGTACCGGCACCGGAAGGATTTCATGAGCATATCCATGACCAAGTCGGCGGTCGCCGTCCCGGCCGAATGGGCGCCGCAAAAGGCCATATGGACGGCGTGGCCGGCAGATCCGCGGCAATGGAACGGCGATCTCGATGCTCCACGCCGCGATGTGGCGGCGCTCGTGCGCGCCTTGAGCGAAGGAAACAAGGTGCGGCTCTTGGCGAACGGGGCTGAGGCAGAGGCGTCGGCCCGGGAGGTCGTGGGCAGCGCGGCCGAGATCGTTCCCGCGCGCTATGGCGACATCTGGCTGCGCGACACGGGGCCAATCTTCGCACGCGGTCCCAACGGCCCGGTCGCGCTCCGCTTCAGGGTCAACGGTTGGGGCGGCAAGGTTGAGCTCCTCGACGACGCGACCGTCGGCGACGACATCGCTTGCATTTCGGGGACGCCGATCCGCCGCCACGACTTCGTCCTGGAAGGCGGCGCGGTGGATCATGACGGTCAAGGCACCGTGCTTGCGACACGCCAGACCCTGCTCAATTCCAATCGCAACGGCTGGACGATGGAACAGGCGGAGGCCGCGTTGCGCGAGGCTCTCGGCGCGACGAAGATCATCTGGATCGATGAAGGGCTCATGAACGATCACACGGATGGGCACATCGACAATATCGCCCGCTTCGTTGCGCCTGGCCGCGTCGTGTGTCAGGCGCCCTCCGGGTCGGACGACCCCAACGCCGAAACCCTCGACGCGATCGCCCGCGCGCTCGAAGCGGCGACCGACGCGACCGGAACGAGGCTCGAGGTCGTCCGCATCCCCGGCGCCGGCCACTACCGCAACTCTCTCGGCGAGATCTCTCCCGCGTCACACATGAATTTTATCATCGCCAACGGCATCGTCGTCGTGCCGGTCTATGGGACGCCGACACAAGGCGCGGCGCTCGAGGCGTTGCAGGCCGTGTTTCCGGGGCGCAAGGTGGTTGGCGTGCCGGCGCAGGGCGTGCTCGGAGCGGGCATGGCCGGCGGCGGCTCCTTCCACTGCATCACTCAGCAGGAACCTCTCTAGATGACGAAGCGCCTGATCACGGTTGCGGCCATTCAGACGTCCTACGGCCATGATATGGCTGCCAACATCGCCAAGACCGAAGCCATCGTTCGCGAGGCGGCGCGCCGCGGCGCGCAGGTCGTTCTGCCCTCCGAGCTGTTCCAGGGCATCTATTTCCCGACCAAGCAAGAGCCGAAGTGGTTCGAGACCGCGCACCCCGCGAGCGAGCACCCTTGCGTGATAGCGCTTCGCAAGCTCGCCCACGAGCTTGGCGTCGTGATCCCCATCTCCTTCTTCGAGAAAGATGGACCCCGCTACTACAACAGCGTGGCGATTGCCGACGCCGACGGGGCCATCCTTGGCGTCTACCGCAAGAGCCACATCCCCGACGGTCCCGGCTATCAGGAAAAGTACTATTTCCGGCCCGGCGACACGGGCTTCAAGGTCTGGGCGACGAAGGCCGGCACCATCGGCGTCGGCATTTGCTGGGATCAGTGGTACCCGGAGACGGCCCGCGCCATGGTGCTGGCCGGCGCCGAGGTACTGTTCTACCCGACGGCGATCGGGTCCGAGCCTTACGATCTCTCGCTCGACACCCACAAGGCTTGGCAGCGGGCGATGCAGGGCCACGCGGTCTCGAATACCGTCCCAGTGGTCGCCGCGAACCGCATCGGGCTCGAGGACAACGGCGGGGTCAAGCAATCCTTCTACGGCCACTCCTTCATCGCCGACCACATGGGTGAGTTGGTCGAGAGCTTCGGCGACAAGGACGAGGGCGTGCTCGCGCATACGTTCGATCTCTCGGAGATCGAGAGCTATCGCGCGCATTGGGGTTTCTTCCGCGACCGGCGCACGGACCTCTATGCGAAGAGCATCGTGTGAGGGGCGAATCTTGGTGCCGCGCGAGAGCTACATTCTGTTGAGAGCGAGCCCCGTCTTCGGATCGCGGCCGCCGCGGTATACATAGGTCTTCTCGGCCCAATCGCTCGCCGCCGAACCCTCTGAGGCTGCAACATCCAATGCTGAAGTGTCCGAGGAGCTATTCGCGGCATACGCTTTGCCATAATAGGCCGGTTCTGCGGATGTCCCTTCCTGGGCGAACTGCGAGCCATTGAACTGCCACTGCAGCGACGCCGTCTGGTCGGCTGGTGTCGCGCACCCGCCTGCCGCTAGGGAGAGCGCGCAAGCAGCGGCGACTGCAACGTGTGAAATAGACGGACGTGCCATCTTTCCCTCCCGCCTTACCCACCATTGGTGAGGATGAATAGGCCGATGCCGACGAGGGGAGCCGCCAAGACAGCAAGTGTGCTGATCAAAAATGGCACTTTCAACATGACACCACTCTACGCAGGGCCCCGCCACCATTGGTGGCGCAATAGAACGATACCGGGAGCTCGCGAGCGACACACTCCCCCGATCGGGGGAACACGTCAGGTCCCGTTGGGGGAGGCGGATTGGCACCTGCAAGATCCGACAACGGATGCTCAACGCGCGAAGAGCCGAATTGTTCGGCTTCCACGGAAGATTTGCCCGCAAACACGACTAACCGACGTTCAAGGCTGATTTTTTTGGACGCGAGCCCTCGGATGTAATACGCTTTGTGGGCGCGGCGATTGTTCTGTGCGTATGGAGCGCGCGCAGATGGACCACGTTGAATTGCTGCGGGATGCCGGTCACTCATACTCTGCCGGCTTGGCCCACATTCCTTTGACCAAGACCATCCCGCCTGCAGTGGGGAAGTTCACGGTTACGAGAAATAGGCTGCTTGGTCTTTGCGACAAAGCAGCAGAGAGCCGGCTTATCCTGATCAAGGCGCCAGCCGGCTACGGCAAGACCACGGTGGCGGCCGAGTGGTGCAAGCGGCTCAGCGGGCAAGGGGCCCTGATTGCCTGGCTCAGCCTCGACGCCGACGACGACGAGCCGACCGCGTTTGCCCATCAGTTGACGAGGGCGATTGAGAATGCCTCGGCCGAGCTCGGCCAGGAGGCTGCCGAGCTGCTCAGGTCCTCGAGTCTGGTCCCGGCGCGAAACGTCATCTCCGCGATTGTCAACGCCGTGTCCGAGAGCGACAGAGAAATTTATCTCGTTCTCGACGATCTTTATCTCGTCACCGACCGTCGCTGCCATGATCTGATCATGTACCTTTTGCGGTACGCGCCTTCGAACCTGCACCTGATCATCACATCGCGAATGGAGCCCCCCCTCGCGTTGTCGAAGCTGCGGCTCGAGGATCACATTGTTGAGATCGACGCTGCCTTGCTCCAGTTCGATTTGGAGGAAGCGCGCGATTTCCTGGGCGCGGACCTCGTCGGCAAGCTCAAGGCCGGGGGCGTCGCGAAGCTCTATTCGGCGACGGAGGGATGGCCGGCGGCGCTGCAGTTGGCCCGGATTTCATTGCGCAACGCGCCCGACCCGGTCGCGCACGTGCTCGCTCTCTCGGGGACCACGCCAAATATTTCCCAATATCTGGAAGATACCCTTTCCATTCTGCCCAAGGAGGTCGTCGATTTCCTTTTGAGGACGTCCGTTCTCGACCAGATGAACAGTGAGCTTTGCGAGGCCGTCACTGGCGCGCCAAACGGCTCGGCCATGTTGCAGGCTCTCGAGCGGGAGCAATTCCTGCTCATTCTGCTGGACGAAGCCGAAGGCTGGTATCGCTACCACAATCTTATGCGGGAGTTTCTCTTGGGTCGGCTCCGGGCCCAGATGGGCAATGAGGTCGGCGAGCTCAATCGGCGTGCCTATCGCTGGTATGGCGAGCGCGATCTCTGGAGAGAGGCCGTCCATTACGCGATCGCCGCCGGCGACTATCAGCAGGCTCTGGAATTCATCGAGAATTGTGCGATGTCGCTCGTGGTCACGGGTGACCTCCTCACGCTGCTCAATTGGGAACGGCATCTGCCCGCGGAGCTCATGAGCGGTCAGCTCGAGGTCAAGCTCGCGCTCGCTTGGGGCATGGTCCTCGTCACGCGCTTCAAAGAAGGGGACCAGCTCCTAGCTCAGGTCGAAAAAGCGACGGAGGGGGGCGTGCACGGCGACCTATGGTGGAGATGCCGTGCGCTCCGGTCCGTTCTCCATGCGTTGCGCGACGACAGCGCTCACGGCGCGAAGCTGGCTATCGAGTGCCTCCACGGCCATTCATTCGATCCGTTCAACTTCATCGCGCTCTGCAACGTTACGCGCTATTCCCATCTGCGAACCGGGAACTGGGCTGCGTTCCACGGGGTGCCGACGCCGGAATTTCCGGCCGGCGAGACTTCCTACGTGCTGGCGGAGAACTATCGGCTTTGTCTGCAAGGCATCGCGGCCACCAAGCAGCTCAAGTTCGACGAGGCGCTGGAATGTTATGCGGCGGCAAGGTCGCTTGCTGAGAAGTACGTTGGGCCGAAGTCCGTATCGGCTCAGATGGTCACGGGGTTGGTCGCGCAGGTGAGATACGAGCAGGGCGCTTCTCAGCACGATGCCGAGATCTCGGTGCTCGAACTCATTGGATCTCATAGAGACAACGGCTTTCCACGAGGCTTTCTTTCAGGCGTTTCTGACATTGGTCCGCGCGGCGGCAGGGCGCGGAGATTTGCAGAGAGCGCTCGTGTTGCTCAATCGTGCGGAGAGATTCGGATGGGACCGGGGATGGGGGCGTGTTGTCGCGGCCCTTCTCGTCGAGCGAACTCGAGTTCTCTTGGCCGACGGCAATCTGAGCGAGGCGCTTTCGTTGCTTCAGGTCTTCGACGGGCTCATGACGAAGTATCCGGCCTCGAAGCCATGCTCGTGGAGCGAGATCCAGATCCACGCCATGACGTCCAAGGGGTTGATTGCGGATGCCACGGGACACACGGAGGATGCCGTCGTTTACCTCGAGCGGGCGTACAATATGCTTCTCTCCATCGGCGACCGCATTACCGCCATGAGGGTTGGGGCTGACCTGGCCCTGGCTTACGCGCGTTTGGGCGCCACGGAGAAGGCCTTCGGCACGCTCGAGCAGCTCGTGGCGTGGGCGGCAAAGATAAACAGCGCCACCTTCATAACCGAGCACGGCGACAAGATCGGTCGACTTCTTCAATCGGCTGAGGACAAGGGGCTCTTTTCCGGCGAAGCGCACCGGTTCGTCTCAGACATGCTCGAGAAGCTTTACGACGGCAAAGAGAAGCAGAGCGAGCGGCCGAGTGTGCGCGAGCGGCAGGTGCTTACAAATCGAGAGGGATCGATCATAACGTTCATCGCCGAGGGCCGTTCGAACAAGGAGATTGCTCGCGAGCTCGGCGTCACGCCTGAAACGATCAAATCCCACGTCAAGAGAATCTTCCAGAAGCTTTCGGCGGAGACGCGCGCGCAAGCCGTCGTCCGCGCCCAGTATCTCGGCATATTGGGTCTCGGTGGCGGCCATAACGGCACGCAGCGGCCAGCTGGCGCCAGCAAGCCCGCACTGCCCGCTCACTAGAATTCACCGCCTCGTCCGGCCTCGCACCCCGGTCACGCCGCAAGATGGCTGTAAGGCCGAAGTCGCGGTGGGCGTTCGCTCCTTGCACCGATGCCGTTCATGGGGCTCGCGGTGGAGGTACCGTCCGCGAGTGCTTCCAATGCGGCGATGTTTTTCAGGCGAACGCCCGTCGGAAACGTCGTCTCGATGTACTCCAGCCTTTCGAACTCGGCGAGAATGGCGGAGAAGTCCCCGAGGCTGAGGCCCAGCAGGTCGGATTCCGTGCCGCATTGCCAGAAATCCGCGATTTTGTCGGCTCTTCGTCCTTCGCGGACGTTGCCTCTATAGAGAGCCGTCAGGAGCGCAGCCACGCGCTCGACGGGCCGTCGCTGTCCGGCTTCGCGAAGATCATCCCGACGGGCTTCGAACTCGCGGTCGATGGCGACCGCAAGCTTGGCCTCGGCTGTGGGATCGCCGTTGACAAGATCGCCGACCGCATGGGCGGGATGACACGTGACACGCGTCTCGACCACTGCGCGGGCCGTCAGAACATGGGTTTCGAGGAAGCCCAACCCGACGAGGTCCCCAGCAAAGAGGAATTCGATCGTCGTGGGGCGATCAATCTCCTCCTTGCCGTAGACGCAGATTACCCCGCTTTCCACTCGGTAGACGTCGGTCTTGGGGTCGCCCGCCCGAAAAAGGAGGTCATGGGCCTGAAGAATGCGGACCTCCTCCTCACAGGGCTCGATTGCGGAAATCTCGTGCCCTTCGAGGGTGGAGCCGGGAAAGGCGGCAGCAAAGGAGCTGCGCAACGCATGCGCAGTGGCGTCGGTCAAATCGCCCGAAGTTACGCAAACCATTGTTCACTCCCTCAATCTTCTGTCCATGGGCTGGGCATGAAGAGCCGCCAGACGAGCGCCCCGAAAGCACGCTAGCGGTTCGATGGGAAAGAATCTTTCCCCCAATCGGGGGACAGGAGGGGGAGGACACGGGGGATGCCCGACGGAGCTCACCGACAAACGCTGGTGGGTTCGATAGCCTTCCGCGACGTTGGAAATATAGATATTTCAGTGCGATGGGATGGCGGAGGGAGTGTCCGCCCATCTAGTGTTCGGTAGGGTCCGACTAGGTCTGCTATCCCCCGCAACTTCATAGCCTTACCTAATTCTGTCGTCCAACGGGGTGGTTTTAGGTCCGTGGACATCCCACATATTTTGTGGGTCAAAATGTGGGTTAGCGCATGAAGGCGATGAAGCAGCATCCACTTCAGGCCTTGTCTGCGGCACGGATCCGCGCCCTCAATGACCCTGGTCGTTATGCCGACGGCAACGGCCTCTACCTCATCGTAGGACCCTCGGGGGCCAAGCGGTGGCTCTTGCGCACCATGGTTCGCGGCAAGCGGTGCGACATGGGTTTGGGCGGGCTAAAGGTGGTGTCGTTAGCCGAAGCACGGGAAAAGGCTGCTACCTACAGGAGTATCGCGAGGCACGGGGGTGATCCCCTGGGGGACCGGCGCAGACAGCAGTTGCCCGTCCTCACCTTCGAACAGGCGGCGCGACGGGTTCACGCAGAGCACGGCAAGACATGGCAGAACGCCAAACACGGTCAGCAGTGGATCAATACGCTCGTTGCCTATGTGTTTTCGGTGTTCGGGGACCGGCCCGTCAATCAGATCGAGACGTCGGATGTGCTGCGAGCGCTGTCTCCCATCTGGCTGACCAAGCCTGAGACCGCTCGCCGCGTGCGCCAGCGCATACGCGCTGTTCTGGACTGGGCCAAGGTGGCTGGTTCCGCTCTGGCGATAACCCGGTTGAGGGCGTCGGCAAAGGTCTTCCGAAACAGCTGGACCGCGACGACCACCATGCCGCGTTGCCCTACGAAGAGGTGCCCCTGTTCATCCGAACCCTGCGCAAGAGCGACGCGAGCGAGCCCGCCCAACTCGCCTTCGAATTCTTGATCCTAACCGCCACCCGCACGAGCGAGGTCCTCAAAGCACGATGGGCCGAAATTGATGCTCAGTCTGGAACCTGGACGGTCCCGGCCGAGCGGATGAAGGCGAGGCGTCCGCACCGCGTCCCACTATCTCCGCCTTGTGTAGAAATCCTAGCACGAGCTAGAGAGCACGCAGGCGAGAGCGAATACGTCTTTCCCGGGCTATCCGTCGCGCGCCCGATGTCCAATATGGTCTTCCTGATGATGCTCCGCCGCATGAAGAAGACGGACATAACAGCCCATGGCTTCCGCTCGTCATTCAGGGATTGGGCGTCTGAGCGGACGCACTTTTCCCGCGAAGTCTGCGAGATGGCCCTTGCTCACACCGTCAGAGACAAGGCCGAGGCGGCCTATCGGCGTGGTGATCTATTTGATAAGCGCCGAGAGTTGATGGTGGCCTGGGCTCAGTTTGCCACTTCCAAACCGCAAGCTATCATCGGGCGGCGCGCGTAACAGCCTCAGCCAGCGCTTGGCGGCAAACTTCCTCGCTAGAGGGCAACGAGTGCTGGACGGACGCGCGCTTCCATAGAGAGCCGTCTCCGTGAGCGAGAACCAGCCATGAAACGACGACGCAAGGCCAATTCCGATCAGGCCCGCTCCAACCCAGAAGAGACCGATGTTTTCGGGGCCAAGCAAGCTCTCGAAAGCGGTGACGAACTTGCCGATTTGGCCGATGCGGTGACCGAGTATGGTGCGGCAGCTTCTGCGCTCGCCGAAGCATGCAACGTTCCGCCCGCATCCCTTCTCGACCTCTGTCGGGCTCTCCAGCAGGCTTGGGACGCTTATGATGACATCCAGTGTGCAAGAGACCGGGTGGATAGCATGCGGTCGAACCAGAAGGCCGCAAGAGCCTTACACAGAGCGATGACTCAGGCTTGTGAGGCATGGGGTTCGCTCGACGTCGATACGCGCGGGACCATCTCACGGACCGTCGCGGCCAAACACGAGGCCGCCTTCTTCGACACAGGCATGAGGCGGCTTGGTCACATTGAGATCGAGAACAGAGAGAGGCGGCTGGGGCTAGAGCAATTGTTCGCCGAGACAGCCGACGCTGCGGAAAAATGCATCGAGCAAGCAAAGCGCTCTCGCGGCACGCAGCCCGACAAGGCGATTAGAGCTTTCGTAGCTGTCCTTCGGCAGTTCTGGGTGGAGAAGCTCGGCCGAGCGTTCTGCGATCAAATCGAAGAGGACTTCGAGTTCTCAAGTGACCCTGATAGGGGCGACTATGTTCCTGCGAACGACGCCACGCGCTTCGTCGTCAAGGCCGTCCAGCTCTTGATCAGCGACGAGGTGACCGTTGGCACCTGCCGCTGGATGATGCGGGTGGTGAACGACGCCACGTAAATTGCCCGAGCTGCCTGCGATTTAGCGGGCATGAAGTCCCTCTCCCCGCCCGTTACTATTCGCTCCAGCTTCATCCGGAGCAGGACCAGCGCATGTCTGAGGCTTGTCTCGGTCCCGTTCGGCCCTCTCTGGATTTGCCCGCGCATAAATAGACGATAGCGACGTAACAGAGGGGGGAAAGATGTTTAAAAATCAAGGGCTAGCGGCCGACACGGGCGGGTTGATCCGTCTCCCGGAGGTGCTTCGCCGGATTCCAATTTCGAAAAGCGCGTGGTGGGACGGTGTCCGCCGGGGCAAGTTCCCGCAACCAATCAAGCTCGGCGAGCGCCTGACATGTTGGCGTGAGGATGACATCCGCGAACTCGTTGAGCGGGGGGTCCTCTGATGAACCGCAACGATGATGTGAGTTTCAAGCCAGACCCGGAACAAACCGAGCCTGATCTGTCAAAGTCAGTCGATGAGGGCACGAGTGAGTTTTGTGAGTTTCGTGAGTTTTTTTCCGCCCGACAGACGCCCCTGGTGTGCGAACTCACGATCCTGACGAACAACCAAGGCTATGCCACGAAGGTCTTCAGGCTGGACGAAGACGGACAACTGCGAATGCGATCAGCCGCGAATATCTATGAGGGGCGTGCGAACAGGGTCGCCGTCGGAAACTTGGACGAGCTGCGTGGTCTCATCGAGAATTTGCAACCGAGCCAGGCGCTCTGCTTTGGCATCGCTGAAAGGGAGGACGCTCGCCTCCTTACGCAAGAGACGCTCCGCTCTGGTTCCTGTCCGGATGCCATCGCGCGCGATCGCGAGCACTTCTCCTTCAGGGAGTCTCAACCGGGCATCCTGATGCTCGATTTCGACAGGGGCGAGGGGCAAGCGCCCCAGAGCTGGCAAGATAACGATCGGATCATCGCTGAAATCATCCCTGAGTGGCGAGAGACGCAGCGCCTATGGCGGGCGTCGTCATCGGCTTACCTCTATCGGAGCGACGGGTCAGAGTTGATCGGGATGGGCAGTTGGCGATGCCATGTCGTGGTTGACGACGCCTCGGCCATTCCCGCCGTCGGAGCGTTCATTTATCAACGCTTGTGGGAGACAGGCCATGGCTACATAGCAATCTCAAAGTCCGGCAGGCGCTCGACCGCAGCTTGATCGATGCCTCCGTATGGCAACCTGAGCGTGTGGATTTTGTAGCGGAGCCCGTCCTTGAGAGCGCGCTCATGCGTTGCGCGCCGGCGCCGATGCTTCTAGAGGGAGCACCCTTGGCGACGGCAGGCCTCACCGCAGCGTCGACGCTTGCCGAATGGCGCCTGTCCTCTGAGGAGCTGCGCAAGGCTAGGGACGACGCAAAGCCGCAATGCAAAAAGGTTCGCCAAGCTTACGTTGCCGAGCGCCTCGAAGCCTTGAAGCTTGAATGCCCGAAGACCTCGGAGAAGCGCCTAAAGACGCTCTTGCGCCGAGCGGCCGAAAAACAAGTCTTGAGCAGCGATTTCGTGCTCCATCGACCGGATGGCGGGAGCATCACCGTCGGCGAAATCCTGGCTGACCCCGAGAAGTGGCATCAGGCGCGCTTTGCCGATCCGCTGGAGCCGGAATATCGCGATGATAAACGGATTGCCTACGCCAATCTTGAACCCGAGCCAGACGATGATCCCTATATCTGGAGCCATGCGCACGGCGGCATGCTCTATCGCCTGGTGCGCGAGAGTGCGTCGCTCACCCTCGAAAAGGGAAAACGCCCGCGTGTCCTGGATGGTGCCCTGGCGGTTATTCGCGGTCGCGGGGAGCTGTTCGAACGCGGCGGGGAGATGGTGCGTATTGCCGCCGACGTCATTCGACCTGTCAGTGATCACTGGCTGAACGATTACCTTGGACGTCATATTCGGTTTTGCGAGATCAAGGATCGAAAGGCTGAAGCGATTGAGGTTGCGGCAGACGCGCCAAGCTGGCTGAGCCAACAGATCAACGCAAAAACGGGCGAGCGCGGGCTTCGAGAGCTGAACGGCATCATCACGGCGCCAACTCTGCGCTCCGACGGCTCGCTGCTTTGCACCCCGGGATATGACGAGGCGACTGGACTGCTGTTACGCGGCAGCGGTTGGCCCCACATTCCGGAGTTTCCGACCGAAGCGGAGCTGGACACCGCCTATAAGACGCTATGGACGCCGTTCGCTGAGTTCCCATTCGAGACAAAGGAAGACCGAGCCGTCATGCTCGCCTGTCTCTTGACGGGGATGGTGCGACGCAGCCTGCCGCATGCTCCCGCCTTCAGCTTCGACGCGCCGGCAGCCGGAACCGGGAAGACGCTCCTCGGCCAATGCGTGATGCGGCTTTGCGGGGCGGTCCCAACCGTCATCCCGGAGTGCCGGGACGAGGAGGAGCTGCGCAAACGGCTGTTGGCGGCGCTCCGAGAAGGCAAACCGGGCATCCTACTCGACAACATCCGCGGGCAATTCGGCTCCGCCGCCCTCGAAGCGTTTCTGACATCGGAACACTACGCGGACCGCGTTTTGGGGGTGTCACTGATACTGACGCTGCCGACGAACGTCCTACTCCTGATTTCAGGCAACAACTTCCATCCCAAAGGCGACCTCTACCGGCGCATCCTGACTGCACGCATCGACGCTCAAACCGATGCCCCCGAACGCCGATCCTTCAAGCTCGAACCGCTTGACTATTGCCGGGAGCATCGCCAGGCCCTTGTCGCGGCCGGGCTCACGCTCTTGCGGGGCTTCGTCGCCGCCGGCAAACCGCGCACCACCCAGGACAGACTCGCCTCGTTCGAGCATTGGGATGACCTCATTCGCCAGGGTATTTTGTGGATCGCCAAGCAAGGCTTTGCCGACCTCGGCGACCCCACTGCCTGTATCGAGACCGCCAAGGAACTAGAGCCGGAACGTCAAAAGCTGGCTGCCTTTCTCGAAGCCGCTGCCGCAGTCACGGAAGGCAGGACTTGGCGCGTCGCCGACCTCATCAGGCGAGCCGACGGTCCCCAGTGTCCGGATTACATATCCTCGGAACTCGGCAACAAGGAAGCGGTCCTGCATGACGCGCTCGAAGAGATTGCGGGAGAACGAGGCGAAATCAACCCACGCATCCTTGGTCGCTGGATTGAACGCTACGACAACACTCGATGCGCAGGCTATTTCCTCGAACGCCACGGCACGAAGCAAAGGGCGGCTGTATGGTGCGTTCGCCGCTATGACCAGTGCAAGTGAGAAGAGCCCAGTTGGACCGAAAATAACTCACAAAACTCACAAAACTCACTTGAGCGAAACATTAGGGTCTTCCAACCGTCAGACATCGCGAAACGCAAAAGCCTCACGCCTCGCGCGTTCCGATATTGACACGCGCCTGACGCTGAATTGCACAGCGACCTAAGCCTTCACTGACGGCCTTGGTCAGCCTTTGCCTTGGCTTCAACAGACGAGAACGGGGAAGTCGCCGGGACGCTCTTGGTTTTGTCCGCCTTGGGCTTCCGTTTTTCGCGATTGCCTCTCTGTTCACGGTTCGCCATCACGGCCCCCTCCAGTTTGAGATTAGTTGCTCAACGCATGACTTCGCCCTACCGCAGATAGCGTTGCAGCCAACGCTCCGCAGTTGGGTCGCGTCTGGCATCGGCACATTGCCCAGACTTGGGTGCAGACCTTCCCCAACCGGTCTACCCGGCGTTGGCGTTGCCAGCTTCCGTCTGTCCGCCCAAAGGCTCTTCCTTGGAGCGAAGAACAAGTTTGGTGCGCGTCCCGTCTTTAGCTCCAGCATCCTTCGTCAGTCCGGCCGACAACTCCTCCTTAGAACGGAGGGAACCCTTGATCCGCGCCCCTTCCTCGGCCGAAAACGTGCGGTGACAAATTTCGCTATCGACGTTGGCGGTCTTCTCAAGCCTCACGCGATCCGCTTCAATTGTGCCCTTGGTGTTGCCCCGAATGATGACCTCCTCGGCCTCGACCCCGCCGTCGACCAGTGCATCAACCTCGATTATCAGGAGTTTGCACCTGATGTTGCCAAGGACCTTGCCTTTGACGTGGATATCGCCCTCGCTCTCCAAATCTCCTTTCATCGTAAGGAACTCATCGACAATGGAATGAGCCGACGGGTTGCCTTTGTAATGACTGGACTGAGTATTTCGAAGATTCGGGGATGCGCCAAAGGTTGATTTGTAAGCTTCAGTGCTTACAGCAGAAATGGGGGCTCCTTCTGCCTTCTTGTTATTGAACATGAGAAAGCCTCTCTCTGTAGACCCAGTTGAATCGAGCGCAAGCAACTCAGAACCGAGCGCCTCAATAACTCAATAACATGTGTGATTATGGCCTCCGATTCGAAGGAGGAATTATGTTGTGACTTGTATAGGCGCGCCTGAAAACAATGTCCCTGCGCGGGGGAGCCTGGTCTCACCTTTGAATGGTCAAACCTAACGTGGACCCTCGCGCGCGCCGAATTGAACGCCTCTAAATAGCGCGCGCGCTGACTGCCGGCGGGGCATCGGGGCTCGCAAAGGTGAGACAGGCCAAGAATCGGATGTGGTCGCTGCGCCTTCAATGGCTTGGGCCGCAAGAGAAGGGCTCGTGGAAAAAATGAGGCCGTCGGGTGACGGCCCAAGGCTCTGGAGGAAACACGCGTTAGCGCGTGGTTCGATCAGTGCTATTCGGTTCGACCGAATTATGGCGTGCCTGAGAATATGCCCTTCCTGTTTTCCCAAGCCCGAAGGCGAGGATGCGCTGACCGAGGCTGCAAAAGAAATTTTGGAGGTCAGCTCAACTCCCTTCGGCGTGTCGGGCTGACAGGGGCGGCAAGGTCATTGCAATGAAGAGGGCGTGGTTGGAAAGAAAGAGGGCGCCGGTCCCGGGGGGAGACCGAGCGCCCTAGCCAAATCCCTCGGGGGGAGGGGCGATGCTTTCGGGAGGGGTGCCGAAAGCTTGGCTAGCCGCAATATCTATGCGGCTACAACGACTATAAGTCTACACCGTAGCCCTTTGCAATAAGACAAAGGGCCGATGCGTAAGCGCTCATTTTTTAGGCGAGGGCGGGCTTGATTTTAAAGGTATTTTACGTCGCTCTATCTACCGCTAACGAGCGGGATCGGCGCGATGTAGCCTGTTGAAAGTCACGTTTGTGACTTAACCCTGTTCAGGTGACATATGCTTACCCGCATCCTTCCTCCCGGTCTCGGGGAGGCCATCCTCGACTTCGCAGTTGCCATCGAAGGGATGAGCACCCCGAGCGAGATCATCGAAGCTCTGGACAAGATCACATACGAGCATTGCCGCATCCATGTCCTCGGGGCGGCGATGATGCCGCCAAGATGGGGGGCGGTGCGCGAAGGCGAAGCAGGCCGGACGGTCTATCTCAGCAAGAGTGCGCCCAAAGGCTGGTGGGATGAGTATATGGAACTTCGGCGCAAGGATTATGACCCGCATGTAGCGATGGCGCATCTGGGATTTGCTCCCTACACATGGTCGGAAGTTCTGAAAATGCTCGACCCCATCGGCGTGGATCGTTGGCCGAACGAACTCGCTCTCCGTTACGGAATGCGCGATGGCTTGACGTGCCCCATCGGCGGCAAATGGGTGGTGGGGTATTGGGCGAAAAAAGTCTTGTCGGGGTCGCTCTCCCAGCAGACGCGCGCCCTGCTGGCCATGGCCGCGAACCTTGCGGCAATAAGGTTGCAGAAAGTCACTCACCTTGACGCCGACCGCATCGGACGAGGGGCGGGGCTGACGCACAGGGAGCTTGCGGTGCTGCGCCTCTTATCCATGGGCAAGCAACTCGCGGCGATTGCGACGCATCTCGGGATCGGAGAGGAGACCGTGCGGAGTCATCTCAAGAAAGCCGAGAGCAAGCTCGGCGTCCATAACCGCACGCATGCGGTCGCCCAAGCCATGCGACGGCAATTGATCCCGTAAAGAAGGGGCCGCCCCCCAAACTGACGGACGGCCCCGCGCCGCTCCACCCCGCCTAATGACCCGGCCTTTGCATCGCTCACCCCAACCAGCCCCTTGCTGCGGCGACTTCTCACCAAGCTTCCGTCTGTAGAGAAGGTGGTCTACTCAGGCTCGGCAGATTGCCGATGGGCCTTCCATTGGAACAACTACCTCTCGGTATCTTCACTTGATGGGAACGTAGGGCTCACGTGGCGCGTTGAAGTGGAAGGTCAGCCGGGCACTCAAAGTCTGAATGTTGTCGGGATCGACCCTCACCGCGATGTCGTCGAACCGATCAAACCTGACCGTCTCCGATCCGATGTCGATATAATTGTAGTCCAAACCAAGGCTCACGTTTTGAGCGAACATCCAGTCGAACCCACCACCGACGGTCCACCCGCTCTGGCTCTTATCGAATGAGCAACCTGGATCGCAAACTCCACTCAGCCCGCTAATGCT
Source organism: uncultured Alphaproteobacteria bacterium (assembly GCA_963740475.1). Lineage (GTDB taxonomy): Bacteria > Pseudomonadota > Alphaproteobacteria > Rhizobiales > Hyphomicrobiaceae > Hyphomicrobium_C. The sequence goes on from CAVUEM010000044.1 coordinate 134,256, forward strand.
AGCATTCCCTGAAAGGCCTACGGATGCGTAACCGCCCTTTGCATAGAGCATCACATTTGACCAAGCATAGCCCAATCGGCCGGTCGCGGTGAAAATCTCATCAATCCCGACGTGGCGATTGCCAGTGATGCTGCCGAAGCTGAAATTTTTGGTGTCGCCGCTGCCTCCCCAATCACCAGAAAGATCGACGCCTAGAACCCACTGACCAACCTGTTGCTGCACGCCTCCGTGAACGCCGCCCATCCAATCATCTGAAGTTAGGCTTGCGATGCCAATTCCCAAGCTTGGAACGTCGATATCTGCGCTGGCCCATCTGTAGGTGCCCTGACCGCCGAGATAGAAGCCCGACCAATTCACATGCGATGGTGATACCCACGACGTTGGTAATACCCACGACTGCGCCTGAACCTCAGTGGCAGCGAAAATCGTCATCGCGCCTACCGCTAACGACACAACTGACTTGCTCATGGACGCTCCCCTCAATGCGACAAACTGCAGTCATTAAACTCGTGAAGAAATCAAAGATCAATCTGAACCCCGACATAGTCACCGTTCCCCACAACCCTTGGGGGACGCGCACAATGTAACGCAAGAAAGGACGATTATCAGGGACTTGGCACGCGAAGAGGAGAGGGCAAGCGCCAGTTCGAACGTTGCATCTGCGTCACAGCAATTATGAAATGCGACGCGTTCTCGTTTGACGGCGAACACGAGTTGCAAGGCAAGTCCGCCTCGGAACAGCTTCGAGCAGATCGCCAGCGACAAGTAAGACAAGGGCTACGTTGGGCCAGCAATCCAGCTTCAATTATGTATACGGTTGAAAACTAGCCGACGTTCCTTGCGCCCCCAATACAATTCCTGTTCGGTGAGAGGACTTCTCCTCCTGAAATATGGCTACAGCGGTTCGTATCTCTTCTGAGATGCGGGCCGCTGGCGTTATGAACGCTCCCGACTTAGTTCGGAAGCGACATCCTACGATCTCGCTTGGCAATGATGCCAACCGGGCGCTCCACACGCTCCAAGATCGCCGCATCATCGTTCTCGGGTTTATTCACGCGCGTCGAAATCGGCCACATGGTCATTGGCTCGGCGGGATAGGGGGTGAGCAAGTCGCGGGGATCGGGATCAAGCGGCGAGAGCCACCGATCATAGGCAATCGGCGGGATGATCACCGGCATCCGATCATGGATCGCCCTCACGAGGGCGTTGGAGTTCGGTGGGGATGATCGCAAACGTGCGCACCCATTCGTCCTTTGCCCGGGCGCTGCCAGTTTTCCCAGATACCCGCCAACGCGAACGGCTCTGCTCTTCGGATTTTTGCGTCGGCGAGCGGCACGATGCGAGACTAGGTCTCGACCCAACCCCGATACCACGCTCTGTCCATCAACCACTGCCTCGTCAGGCCGGGCCCAGGCTGATCGTTACTGGTCAGTGGGGCAGGATCGAACCGACAGTATCAACTACTTCGGTAGTGCTAGCAGCGACCTCATTCCCCGCAAGACGCTTTCTTGAGAAGCCGCAGAAGGATGCTCAGGTTTATCTCGGCGGCTTTGTTAGCCGTCGGGCACGGTCGCCGCCGACGAATACAATCTCTATCGCGGGATGCTCGTCGAAGCGGATGAATCTGGCTCCTGGCTGGAAATATCGGGTATAATAAATTTTTTAAGCGCGCGAACGACCAACCAGGACTAGGAGGCATCCCATGACCACCTGCACCTGTGGAAATTGCCAATTCTTCGACAATCAGAGCAAGGCTGCTGCCAAGCAACAGCAAAAGGACACCGGCCTCTGCCGCTATAATGCGCCCACGGTCCAATCGGCCGCCAACAGTCATGGTGTGTGGCCCGTAGTCGAGCGGAAAGATTGGTGCGGCCATTTCGCAGCAACGGTCGAGCGCTTTATGACGGCCGCTGCATGAGCCGTCGCGGCAAGCTCTGACAAGCGCTCGCGCCCTGCTCGACGTGAGGATCGCGGGCAATTCGGCGACGCGGAAGGGGCTGGGTCGGAACCTCGCACACGTCCGCGGCCTTCCGCCGACGAGCCTACTGGCTGTCCTGACTTCCGATATCCGACGCGACCCCCGAAAAGAACCTGTCGGCAGCTTGATGAAGCTGGCTGTCGGTTGCCCCGACCGGCGTTCGGCCTTCCAGGAACTTCTTCACGGTCTCGCCAAAGCCGAGAATGTCCTTCGGACCCTTCCCTGACTTGATCATGCTGTCGCGCACCATCATGCCGACGACGAGTTCAAGAACCGTCAATCTGGCGAGCACGTTAGGCTCTTCGTATGGAGGCGCATTAGGCATGGCTTATCTCCTTTGGTCACCCGGAACGCCTAGACGCCCCGCGTGTGTCTAGTCAGACAGGGAGCAAGCCGTGTGGCTTAGTGCAATCCAGCGACCTGGCTCGCGGAGTGGCCTATCATACGAGCCGACAGGTCTACGAGCTGGTAGGCCAGGAACACGACAAGCGCGAGGGCCGCGAGCAAAACAAGGCCACCCGCAGCACTATCACGCCATTTGGGATGAGGTCGCCGTGGACGATTGACTTCATGGCTGCCTCCCATAGTCAACTCCCGTCCCGTCAAATCCATGATGGCGCGCCTAAACACGGTTGACAAGGCGGGCCGTGCAGCCTTGGTCGGGCTTCAACGGGCGGGCGCTGGAGCCATGTGCGCACGGCACGACAAAGGCCGCACCTGACTCGGACATCCCTCACCTAGCGCTTGGCGAGGCGATAACCTGAGGCGTGGACCGTCATCAACGTCTCTCGCTGCCAACCCGCCAGATTGCAATTGATCAGCCTCCCTATTCTGAGCGTCCGTCGGGACGTTCTGCTTGCTGCGATTTCAGACACTCGATGCTGATAGCCCATAGGACGGGAGCGAGTGTGGTCACACCGCCCATTAGGACGATGAAGGTCGTGCCCATCTGGTTCGATTGAGCAATAAGAGAATGCAACCCGAGGGTGTCGGTCAATAGTAGGCCAGCAGCAAATATTGCACTGAGCAGAGCGGCAAGCATCGCTTCGCGAGCGAGATAATGGGGCACTGATTGTTGGTGCCGTCGAACCATATGCACTCAACGCAGCCCTATGCTTGCTGGTTCCCGCTCGGGAGCAACGAGGGCTTACCTTTGGCCGCAGCGTGACCGTCGTAGAACGACCGTTCGTTGCGACGGACCTACGGTCAGGGTGCCAGCGCGTGTTCGTTTCGCATTCATGCCCCGAATGCGCTCACCGCAACGACCGTCACAAGCGAATGCCCTCGACGAAGGACCGAGGGAACGAGCCGCCCGTTTGGTGAGTTGATAGAACGAGCACGCGAGTCAAAAGCCCATGCTGAATACAACCGAGCAAGTCAAACTCGTTGAGCGCATGATTTCCGAAGCGGAAGTGGCGCTGGTGAATGGCGGGTTTTACGACACGCGCGTCGTTGGAGGTCGAGGATCGTCTAACATCAGCGTGATTATTGTCCGCCTTTACCGCCTCTATGCGTTAAGGGATGCGTTGAAGGAACGGGGTCGGCCGGGGTTGATCCTGCACTGAGTGCGGGAGCTTCGAGTCAAGGAGTGCGTAACAGCAATTCCACATCACAAGGGAAAAGACAGCCACGGACGTTCCCACTTTGGTTAAAGCGGTTTGGCCAATCTACGGGCGGTGTTCGACGGCTATCTCATAGAGATATGCCAGGATTGCTTCGACATCTTCATCAGAGAACGCGATTTGAGGCATCTCCTTGTGGCGGGATACCTTTCCTTCTTTGAGTTCTTCCTCCAGTTCTCTCAGAGGAAACTTTAGATAGATGTCACGCATTGGCGGTGCGATCCTTAGTGGGCTGTCGCCAACCGCTTCTATTGCGTGGCAGCGCCCACAGTTTTTCTGGAGTGTGATTTTGCCTAAGGCGGCAAGATCGTTACCGTTGTCGGCGTATGCCGCCGACGAATGGCAGAGGGCGATACCCACCACGACGATAAGAACTCGCTCAATGCGCACCGTCCTCATAGTCATTCCGACGTCCTTAGCGACAGAATGTAGGCGGCAACGTCGCGGATTTCTTTTTGTGTCAGGTGGGGGTCGGGCATAGGTGCATGCGGCGCCATAAGCCAATTGGTTAGCGCCACGTCCGACTGGTTCGGGCGATTGGCAATGCTCGGAAAGCTCGGTATGTCGGCTGGAGTGGAGGCATTAATAGGCTCTCCAATCAGGTGGCACGTGCTGCAGAGTTTACGGGCGAGGATAAGGCCGTTTTTCGGGTTTGGCAGTTTCGCCTCGGCCTGTTTCTGTCTCTCATCCAGTTCCGGCGTCTGAGCAGCCGCTGGGAGCCATGACGATGCCAGGAACACGACAACCACATACGTGAATGCGGCACCGACAAGGCCCCGTGCAAAACCACGCGCGCAGGCACGAGGAGCGATCTTTTCTTGGTTGCCGAGTTCTACCATGACTCCTGCCACTTGCTGTTGGTTCATCGGCACACCAGCACCGGCAGGTCGGTGTGGCTCAATACTTTTTGAGTTACACTCCCAAGTAGCACGGCCTTGACACCGCTCCTGCCGTGCGAGGCCATCAGGATCAGGTCTGCGCCATTAGACTTAGCCGCGGCGATAATCGCCTCATGGGGATGGTCGCTCTCGACCATCAATGTGTCGGCAGGCACGCTTGCGGCCTTTGCGGCTGACGACGCGGTAGCAAGCGCCTCGCGAGCCGCCGCCTCCAAATATTCGAGCGCCTGGCGGCGGAAGGTCTCGGGCATGCCCGCGAACGCGTGATCGTGATCGCCGAGGCTGGCAAGCGGCTGTGTGACCGTGAGGAAGGTCAGGCGGGACCCGAGCACGCTCGCGAGCTTAACACCCTCGGCTACCGCCTTGGTCGAGAGCTTGGACCCGTCGGTCGGTATCAAGATGTGCCTGTATATTGCTGCCTCCTATGGTTCCACCAATCTTGCATGGGGGTCGCGGCATGGGGCTCATTTGTGGCCGCTGCACCGAAGCGAAGGTTAGCGAAACGAGTGCTCCAATGATCGGACGCACACGAGCCATCTTCAGGACCCTCACAGCGACTGGATTACCTTTTGCAGCTTGCCTCGCACGATCCGTGCATTCTCCAGGAGGGCTGGATTTTCGATGGCGGCCATAGATGCTACCGGATCAATCGCCGCCACCTCGACGCGTCCGGGTGCCAACTCCTGGACGATCACGTTACAGGGCAGCATGGTGCCGACCTTGTCCTCCAGCTTCAGCGCCTCGTGCGCGAGAGTGGGATTGCACGCACCAAGAATGCGGTAGGGGCGAAACTCGACGCCGATCTTGTTCTTGAGCGTATTCGTTACGTCAATTTCGGTGATGATACCGAAGCCCTCATCCTTGAGCTTGGCGGTCACCACTGCCAGGGCTGCGTCGAAGCCGAGCGGCAGCAATTTGCTGAAGTAATAACTCACGGCTCCTCGTTCCTCTGTCTGCCAACGCTGACAGACGATTATCTTGGGCGGGTCGCTGGCTGTTGCGTCTCTTCATCCACCTTAGACAATGGAGGGAATCCGGCGCGCATGAAGGCGGCGATCTTCCATATCTCCTCCGTGGTCAGAACGCCCTTGAATGGCGGCATGCCGGTGCCCAAAGGAGCACCTCCCTCCGAGACCGTCCACAGCAGGAACTCGTCATTCAGCATGGGCATTCTGATCATCGAGGCCAAGTTGGCTGGTTGCGGGTAGAGACCTCGGCCGCCTTCGCCGTCACCAAATCCTCTAGTGCCATGACAAGTCGCGCACTGCTGGGCATAGAGCGCACCGCCCTCTTGGATGACGTGTGTGGTGACCTCCAGCGGGCTGGTCTGCCCGCGATACACTGCCGGAACCCCATTGCGCATATAGAACATGTGGCGGACCATGCCGCCCATCATTGAGCCCATCATCCCCCGCCCCATCATTGGGCAGCCATTCATCATGCCGCGACCCATCTGGGCGAGCGCTGGAGCGACCGCCATGGCAAACAGGAGACCGCCGAGGAGCGCAACTGCGCGCAACTTAGTCATGTCAGGCTCCGTAGCTTCCTACATTGCTGCCGCGCCTGTCACACGGCGGTTATTGTAAAGGCCGGTGCGGCGGTCCATGGAAGACCCCTGCACCAGCGAATTGTCCTTGGTGACGACCTTCACATCATGCAGCACATGCCGGGCAAGAGCAGATTGGCCGTTTGCTGCTGCTCGGGCGTCAGCACCTTGTAAAGGGCTTCCGTGGCGGGCTTCAGCGCCTTGAGTGCATTGAGGTGCGCTTCCATGAGCTGTGCGTGCCAATCCAGGCGCGCGACGGTCGATGGCATCGTTTGACCCGCCTGGGTCCACATCTTCTGCTGCAGATCCAGCATAGCCTGATTGTGAGCCTTCAATGCCGTCACATATGCAGTCCAGGCGGCGTCTTGCGCATCGGTGATCTTGAGCATCGCTTTGGCATAGGCGATGTTCGCGTCGGCAAAGGGCTGCATCATGCCCCCCGGCCCCATCATCCCCATCATGCCGCCCATCCCCATTCCCATGCCCGGCTGCATGCCCATGCCCATTCCCGGGCCCATCATCCCCTGTCCCATCATCCCCGAGCGCATCATTGGACAGCCACCCATCATGCCCTGGTTGCCCATCATGCCTTGCATGCCGGCACCCATCATCCCCATGCCCATCGGCATGTTCCCCATCATGCCCTGATTACCCATCATGCCGGGGCCCATACCGCCCATCATGCCCGGGCCCATGCCGCCGTAGCCCATCATCCCGGGGCCCATCATTGGAGTTTGCTGCTGAGGCGTTTGCTGCTGGGGCGTCTGCGGTTGGTCTTGCCCCAACGCTATGGAACCCGCCGATACCGCGAGCAGCAATGCTGCGGCGATCAGACTTTTGCGTGTGGTCATTGCCGTTCACTCCTCGACTGGTCGCTTAGTCCTCCTCGTGTGGCCCCGTCCGAGTAGTCTGCGGCTCACCAACCGTGCATCCCGTGATGATGCATCCCTCCTTGATGCATCCCGTAATGATGCCCCCAATGCTGCGGCCCAGACATGCCCTGCCAATACCAGTCGTGCCAGCCCTGGGGGCCGCCCCAGCCCTTGCCGCTACGCGAAGCATAGCCGCACCGATACCAGCCTGCGCCGTTCCAGCCGTCGTCATACCAGCAGTATCCTTTACCGGCCCAAACATAGTGGGCGTCCTCGATCATGTAGCCGCTAACGGCGGTAGCGAGCAGTCCGTTCGGAGAGCCGATCGGAGCCGAGTCCGCCGAACCAAACAAAGACGCTCCGGCCGTCAGCGCGGCGGCGACAGCGAGCGAAAATCTGAACTTGCGCATGATACTTTTTCCTTGTGTTGAGCGTTCGCTCGCTTGAGTGGGTGAGAGCAACCGTTCCGCATCTCGTTGCGGTGCTTGCCCTCTCACATCCGGCAGACGTGAGCCCGTTGCGCTGCGCCATTCCTTGAGCGCCTGCCCTAGAATCTTTGTCGCCGATTGCAGGAACAACGCTGCAAGGAACGCCGCCACGATCACGTCGGGCCAGCCCGTTGCGGTGCCCCATACGCCGAGTGCGGCCAGCATCACGGCGACGTTGCCAATGGCGTCATTGCGCGAGCAGAGCCAGACCGACCGTATGTTGGCGTCGCCGTCCTTGTATTTGAGCAGGATCAAGACGCTGGTAAAATTGGCTGCGAGAGCCAGGAAACCGATCAGCCCCATGACCTCGGCGCGAGGGACACCAAGCACCAGGGTGTGCCAAATCGTCGATCCGAACACCCACAGACCCATCAGCGCCAGCGTGACACCCTTGACGAGCGCCGCCGTCGCGCGCACCCGGAGCGGAAGGCCGATGACTGCGAGGCTCATGCCGTAGGTCAGCGTGTCGCCGAAGAAGTCGAGCGCGTCTGCTTGCAGGGCCTGCGAGCCGGCCAGCACACCGGCCCCCATCTCGACCGCGAACATCGACGCGTTGATAGCGATCACCGCCCATAGGCGGCGTCGGTAGTCGGATGAGAGCCCGTCGAAGGTCACGCCCTCGGAGCACCCGCACCCAGCTTTGTCGCAGTCGGCCATTTTCTTGCGCCGGATTTCCACGCCACTGGCGTTAATGTAGGATCTCTAGCCACTAGAGGTTCAAGAGGCATGTGCCCATGGATGATTTCGGTATCGGTAGGCTCGCGGAGCTGACACGCGTCAAAGTTCCGACGATCCGCTTCTATGAGCAGATTGGGTTGCTCCCGGCGCCGATACGCACCGGCGGCAGGCAACGGCGATTTGATGTGGGCGCGGTCACGCGCGTAACGTTCATCCGTCATGCCCGCGACCTCGGCTTCGATGTGGATGAGGTTCGCGAGCTGCTGAGGCTTGCCGATAGACCGGACGCTTCCTGTCAGAGCGTCGACGCCATTGCCCGCCATCAAGTCGAGCGGATTGATGCCAAGATGAAGCGCCTGCGCGCCATGCGCCGCGAGCTGATCGCCGTCATTCAATCCTGCCACGGGCCCCGCATCAGAGACTGCCGGATACTTGAGGCGCTGTCTGGGCCGACGCCGCGTCGGAAGGCTTCCTGAATTCACACAGCAAGGGTCAGGAACCTTGGTTTCCGCACTGGATCAGGAAAGATTGCTCTACCCCCATCTACGGACCTCCAGTCGTCAACGGAGCCACGCGCTCTTGAAAACGCCAACGAGGCGCATCAGATGACGTTTTGCTCGGCGCAGTTGGCGCTGGGCACTTGCATCAAGATACGGACCCCCAAGGGTCCGAGCCAACCTGCCAGCCCCTGGCAAGGTGGAGTCCGCGAGAGCGGGATGCGGTCACAGACGTGGCAACCAAGAGGGGAGGATACGCGGTCCTCCTCGGTTCGACTGATGGAGGACCTTTTCATGTCCGACGAACAACTCCCGCTCAAGACCCTCATTGGCGATCAGTTTGGTGACTTGAGCTTGCGTCGTCGTTCATTGCTTCTAGGAGCAGCGGCGCTGATCGCAGCACCCGCCATCGTGCGCGCGTCGTCGCTCATGCCATTCAAGGTCTACGCCAAACCGACAATAGCAAGCCTGTGGTTCGGTTATGATCTCGACGGCAATATTGTTGCCGTCGCCCCCAACTACTCGGACATAGCCCTCAGGCTAGAGTGTCATCGACTACGACGCCACAGAGTGACCCGCTGATAACATTTTCAACCAGTTGGAACCTTGGTTTGGGAGAAATACCGCTGCCTGTTTACGGGCAGCCTACGGGAGTGATCGCCTGCCCGCGCCGTGCGCTTCGATCTGGGCGGAAACGCCGTCGAAGTCCTTGATCGAGCCTATCGCTTCGGCGACGTGCAATTTTTGCTCAAGGGGCGGCGACCAGTTTCGCCAGTAGAGCTTGAGGCCATTTTCGGTGGAGGCTGACAGCGGCACGCGCGCGGCGTCTTTCGCATAACCAGCGATTGAGCGTCAGTTCACCCCAGTCTCGCGAGGTAATCCAGCATGATCTCTCATGACTGGGTGCGTCAGCAGATGTCGCTCTGAAGTCTCCTTCAATGACAGCAACTGGCCGCCTGTGTTGGTCCTGCTTTGTGCGTTGATTTGCATCAAGGTATCAGGGGCCAGGCGCGGTCATTCTATTATGTCTCGTCCCTAAGGGAGCTTTAAGGAGCGGCACATGGCGAAGAAGATACTCTGTGCAGTCGACGACAGCGAGCACACCAAGAACGCGGTGGCGCTGGCCGCCCAGTTGGCAAGTGCAATGGGCGCCGAACTCACGCTTCTCGCAGTAAATCAGCTGGTGGGCGTCGGTGCGAAGGGAGGAGCTGTCTCCTACATTTGGGACAACGCTGAACTCAAGCGCGTGCTGGAGAATGCCGCGAGCGAGGCGAAAAAGGCCGGAGCTGCTGACGCGAAGACCGCGAGCATAAAAAGCCGTGATGTGGCCCGCGGTATCGCTGTTTATGCCGAGGACAACGGGGCCAATCACATCGTGGTGGGCACAGGCGGCAAGAGTTCCGTTTCCCGGCTCATGCTGGGGTCCGTGTCGCGCGACGTGGTCTTCCGTGCGCATTGCCCGGTGACGGTCGCGAGATAGCGGACCAATGCACCGTCAGGAAGGATGCTAAAGGCTTTCGTTTTCACAAAGCGAAAGTAGCGTGCCTTCAGCGCCCGTAGCGACTTGGCTTTGCCGCGCATGACCTTATCATCTCGGCATGTGCGGTCGCATCACCCAAAAATCCCCGCCGAACCAGCTCGGGCTCAAGATCGTATCGCTCGTCGAGCCGCTGCGCGTGCCCCCGCGCTTCAACGGCAGTCCCGGCCAAGAGCAGTGGGCCATTCGACAGCACCCTCGACACAGTGTGCGCCCAACCGATCGACTGCTCGGTGTGCGGTAAAACGCCTTAGCAGTGGCTAGTGGGGCAAGCGCGTCATCAATCTTGGTTTCGTGCCATGCCGCCGAGGGAAGGTGTAGAGATAGAGGTCCAAGATGAAAGGTTAGCGATGATGACAAACAAGATTCCCCACAATGCACTCGTTGTGGTGGCTGACGGCACGGGCGCGCGGTTCTTCCGCAATTCAGGCCATGAAAAGGTTGTGCTGTCATCTGAAGGCGAGTTTAACCCCACCAATCTTATCGACGACGGCCCGGCCGGAACGCGCCCACCGGAGTCATCACACCAGGAGACCGACGAGGCGACATTCGCAAAGCAGCTGGCAAAAGAGCTATATCGCCGTGCCCACAGCGGGAACTTCGCAGCCCTTGTCCTCATTGCCGACCCACAGACCTTGGGTCAAATCCGCCCGACGCTGCACAAGGAGGTGCGGGATCGACTGGTATCCGAGATCGGTAAAACTCTCACGAAGTCTTCCATCACGGATATTCAGAGGGTGCTGAACTAGCTTCCCGCCGCCCCTGCACGCGAACAGTATAGACAAGGAACGGCCACTCCGCGCCAAGGCCAAACCGATCCCCGCGGCGCGCGAGGAGAGGTGTCAGCCAACCTCATGGGAAGCCCGCGACCGCTTGCCGTTGACGCTAGGTGCACAAGCAGTCATGACCGGCGCGATCACAACCGTGTCATGGGGCCAACCTGAGAAAAGTTCGACCTGCGTCGGTGAGTTCGTAGAGCACCGAATCCTCGCTCGTCGCGGTCGCGGTCACATAGCTGTTGGCGACAAGATGATCCCAGGCTGCCTCCGGGACATTTCCACTGATGACGAGCGAACCGCCGCGTTCACTCAAGATTCTGAGCAGATTCGCCTCCTCCCTTGTAATTTCCATAGCTTCTTGCCCCTTCATTTACGGCGCTAACGCAGCAGATCGACCTTCACAGACCTTCGGGTGCAATTCAATCTTCGAGCGGAATCGTCATCCGACAGATAACTCATCCACGCCCCTTAGGTCACCGCATTCGGTGAGTTCGCTGGGGAGCTTCAATTCCAATACGCGCTTGATGATCAACTCCCGCGCACAGTCCTTGTGCGGGCAATCGACACAGGGATCGGCATCTATTAGTGCATCGGGACACAGCGGGTCGGGCTCATTGCAGGCCAGGGCGAGAACGGTAGCTTGCAACGCGTCATTCCAGGCTCGACGTTCGTTCGCTGCCATTCTAACCGAGGATTTCGATCTCTTCATCGACGCGGTGACCGGCGGTCACCGCCACGACTAGGCACACCCTCGCTCGTAGCGGGCTGCGGGCCTCTTGTTGCGGGCGCTGCGCTCCCGCGCATCCGGCTATGCCATTTGATTTGAGTCAATGCGTGGGAACGTGCCGGGCTTAATAGAAATAGCAGGCGGCTCCCCCCCGGAGCCGGTAACGCCGGAGTTCCCTCATCTGGCAATTAGTCCCGAGGCACTCGCTTCGGGACTTTTCTTTTTTCGTCGCCGGTGTGCACACGTCGTGAACTAGGACCCGTCCGCTGAGAATGAGGAACCAATATACAACGTCGCAGAAATCAACCGGAGTCGCAGAAATCAACCGGACGACTTGAACATGAAATCGATCCTCGCTTCCGCCGCTTTCGCTCTCGCGCTTATCGTCGCGGGGCATACTCTTCCTGCTGCCGAGCCCAGAATCGGACAGCCGCCCGTTCCAAGTCCTGAGGCCGGTTCTGAAACAGGGCCAGACCTGTTCGCATGGCACTGCGCCCTCTGTCACGGCCTCGACGGGCGCGGCCATGGTCCCCTTGCCGAAGCTATGAAGATCGCCCCTGCCGATCTCACGCAGATTAGCGCGCGCCACAATGGTGAGTTTCCAGCGGCCAAGGTCGCTGACATCATTCGCAATGGTGGCGGTGTGCTCGGACACGGCTCCTCGGCTATGCTGGCTTGGGGACTCTACTTCAGCGAAAAGCACAAGCCAGAGATCGCCAAAGCCAGGGTCGCGGCACTCGTAAGCTATTTACGGACACTGCAAGAACTGCAAGAGAAGTAGTCCGATGCCACAGGTCATCGCACGTGTTGGTCATCGAAACTATGGAGTCGTCTCATGCCGCCTGCGGTAACCGCTCTGCTGACGCATGTTCCGATCGGAGCTAGCATTCTCTTCATTATCGCATACATCGGCAATCGCATTACGTTCTCAAACCGGTTCGTGAATGCTCTTGTGATCCAAAGTCGCTTCGCACAAGTCCAGGTTCAAAACTACTCTCGGCAGGCGCAGGAGCTTGGACGGTTGATGGCTGAGGTAGCGCAGAAAGCTCAGGTGAGGAGTTGACCTGACGGCGACGGTTCTTCGGCCTGCGTCAGGTTTGACCACCAAGCTCCAACGACGCGCCAACCAAGGCGATTGTGACCTTGGTCGTATTGGTGATGAGAAAACTTCGCGCACCGATCTTGCCTTAGCAGCCCAATGACTCGTTACTAGTTGGCCAAGGCCGGTCTGCTCGCCCGAATAGCTCACGCGGAGCAGATCGTCTATGAACGGCTGCGCTGATCCTCGCCTTCCCGTCATTAGATGCTTGAGGCGCTACTGGCCGCCACCTCGGTAGCTCGGTTAGCCAGCCAGGCCCGTAACATCATCGACCAAGGCAGCGGATCGGCGGCGCAGGGAGTGTGAACGTGAACCTAGCGGACATCGGCATCCGGCTCGCGGTAGCAGCAGTGATTGGCTGCACGATCGGTCTCAACCGCTTCGCGCACCACAGGTATATTGGCGTCAGAACCCTTGGACTGGTTTCCCTTGGTGCCGCCGCGCTCGTTGTGGCTGCATTGGAAACCGGAAGCGGCAGTGATCAGCTTGCAGCGGCCAGCCGGATCATCCAGGGCATCGTCACCGGGATCGGCTTCATCGGCGCTGGCGTGATCGTCCAAGGCGAACGCGGCCACAGGGTGCATGGGTTGACGACTGCCGCCACGGTATGGGTCTCGGCTGTCGCAGGCATACTTTGTGGGCTGGGAGCATGGCGCGTGACAGCAATTGTCATTGTATTGGTCGGCGTTGTGCTCGTGGCCGGTGGTCCAATCGAAAAGCTCTTGGTTCGCCGCTATGGATCGGATGCTGACGGGGAGCATCCGGATTCGCAGAAGGGGGCGACCCCAGAGCCTTAGTGCGTCAGGGGTCGAACCCGTCATTCTCAGATTGGGCTTGCTTACCAGTGGCAGGCGAGCCTCTGAGAAACTGCTGGCGGCATGTGAGTGGGCTGCTCGCGCCTTGACTCGTAGTGCGCGGAAACCGCGAAGGGCGTGCACTCTTCCGCTACCCTGCTTTGGCCCATGCCATTGACCGCTGCGATCATCCGGCCGTCACGTCGGAGCACCTCGTCGGCGAGCGTGACGAACGGGCGGTTTGGGTAAGCTGTATCGGACGAATTGCGCAAGCCGCTCGCGATCAGCTCTTCGGGCGTCTGAGGATTGAGAGCGCATAGCGCGATGAAGGCGGCGGCCGTTGAACGGCTTGATCCGACTCTCCAGTGCTCCCAACGGCCACAATGCGTCCGATATGGTCCACCTCAGACCAAACCAAATTGTGGGGCAAAATGTGGGGTGTATTCGCTCATGATCTAAGATTACATCTACATTTCAATGACATAATTGTCTACGATGGCGGAGGGAGTGGGATTCGAACCCACGAGACGGTTGCCCGCCTACACGCGTTCCAGGCGTGCGCCTTCAACCACTCGGCCATCCCTCCGCGCTGGAAGGGGCGCACTATACCGGGAAGGCTACTCGAGGCAACCCGAGCGCTGGCTATCGAGGGCGGGCCGATGGCCCGGGCTTGGTGAGCGCGGTCGACCCTCCCTTGCGCCGCGACGGCGCGCGCCCTAGGTCTTGAAGTGTCCGCTGTTTCGTCGAGCTTGCCGATCCTCAATGGCCGTTCTTCGCTTCCTCTCCGCCCTGTTCCTGCTTGTCGCCACCGTCGCGCTCGTCTCCGACGCGACGCCGCCCCTTGCCGGGACCGGGCCCTTCGTCGCGACGCCTCTCGTCGAGCACTGGAAGGAGATCGCGCCGGGCTCGCTCGAGGCGGCCAAGGCGGCAATCCAGCGAAGCTCGGCGCCGTGGACCTGGGACGACGTGATCGCCCCCGTCGTCGGCGTGCCGACGTTCGCCCTCTTTGGCGCCCTCGCGCTGGCGTGCGGCTACGGCGGGAGGCGCCGCCGCAGGGTCAACATCTACGTCAACTGATCACTTCTTGACCGGAGGCTTGGCCGGCGCGGCGGACACGATCGCGGACGCCGTCTGTCCGATCGGCGTGTCGCTCGCGAAGTCGTCGACGATGCCGATCACCATCAGAACGACGAGCGCGCCGACGAGGCCCAAAACAACATTGCGGTGGCTCTGATTGAGCGTCGCGATCTGCGCCTCGTCGACGGTGTCCACTTCATTGACCCGCTTCGCCCCCCGGAGCCCCATGAACTTGCGCCGGAAGGAGCGCCACACATTGCCGCGGTCGATGAGGGGAAGGCGCGCCCGGTCGGCGATCTTCTTGGCGATCTCGGGGTAGGGGAACGCCGGATCGACGTTGGCCTCGCTGACGTAGCCGATGGGGATCGCCGTCCCGTCCTTGGTGACGAGGCGCGCGCCCTTAAGGAGCACCGGCACCAGCGAGCCGCCGTAGATCTCGCGGCGCGTTTCGACCGACTGGATCTGGTCGTAGGGAATGGTGTGCGTGCGGTAGCGGATCATCGGCGTGGGGCCGCGCCCGGCCGGCAGCGTCATCTTCACGGTCTTTTCGCCAAGCTCGACGCGGGCGCGCAGCGAGAAGAAGAGCTCGAAGATGATGAGCACCATGAGAAAGGTGAAGGCCGCAGCCATGATCCCGAGGCCGATGGCGTCGAACCAGAGGCCGTGCTTGACGCGCATGAAGATCATGGCGGGAAGGCTAACGAAGAACGGCAGCAGGATTAGGAAGACGAAGGAAAAGAACGTCTTGCGTCCGCCGCTTGCGGCGTAGACCGTCCGCTCGTGCTTCTCGGGGCTCTCTGCTGCCTCGGCCATACGCACCACTCCCCACCACGTTGTAAGATCAACGTCCTAACATAGCCGCGCTCCCGTGCGGTCGGCAAGGAACCGCGGCGGCACGCTAGCGCTCGCGATGATGTGATCTCATTCCTGCAACGCTCGGCGAAAGGCTGCGTATATCAGGAGCTTGAAACTCTTTCCCTAGGTGCAGTGATGATGCTTTTCTCCCGCAAGACGCTCGAGATGCCGACGCCCGAGACGGCGCTGCCGGGTCGCCCCGCGCCTATCCCGATGGCCGAGGAGCACTACCTTTTCAGCCGGCCCCTCAAGGGCCCCTACCCGCAAGGCACCGAACGGGCTCTCTTCGGCATGGGCTGCTTCTGGGGCGCAGAGCGCAAGTTCTGGGAACTCGGCGCGGGCATCTGGATCACGGCCGTGGGCTATGCGGGAGGCCTGACGCCTAATCCGACCTACGAGGAGGTCTGCTCGGGGCGCACCGGCCACAACGAGGTCGTGCTCGTGGTCTACGATCCCATGGTCGTGAGCTTCGGCACGCTGCTCAAGACCTTCTGGGAGAGCCACGACCCGACGCAGGGCATGCGCCAGGGCAACGACGTCGGCACCCAATACCGGTCGGGCATCTACACCACGACCGAGGCGCAGCGGCAGGCCGCCGAGGCGTCGAAAGCCGACTACCAGAAGCGGCTCACCGCGGCGGGCTACGGTCCGATCACCACGGAGATCGTCCCGGCGCGCGAGTTCTACTTCGCCGAGGACTACCACCAGCAGTATCTCGCCAAGTTGCCTCACGGCTATTGCGGCCTCGGGGGAACCGGCGTTGACTGCGCCATTCCAACAGGGATCGCGGCGGCCGGCTAAAGGCGCGGCGATTCTGGCCCCGAGGATACGGGATGAATTTGCTCAATTCTTGGGCAGAACAGCCCAGTGGGCTCGGGCCGGTTAACCAATTATTATCCGCAATCGAATTATTCGTAGGGGACCTCTGCTTGGCGGACACTCCGAGGTCTCCACAATGTCTTTGGCTCAGGCTGCGGATGGCTCGGCCGTCACCCTCGGCGATATCGCGCGGCTGACCGGTGATGTCAAAAAGGTGGCCGACGGCAAGATCGACCTCATCCGGTCCATCACGGGCAGGCTGCGCATTCTTGCGCTCAATGCCTTGATCGAATTGGCGCGAGCCGGCGAGGAAGGCCGCGGATTCGCCGTCGTCGCAGAAGAGGTGAAGGGCGTCTCGAGCGAGGTCGAGCGGGTCGCCGGCACTCTCGAAGAGGAGCTTTCTGGGCGCATCGGCGAGCTCGAGGCCATGACCCAGTCTATGAGCGCGCGTGCCCGGGGCGAGCGCCTCGTCGATCTGGCGCTGAACGCCATCGAGATCATCGACCGCAATCTCTACGAGCGGACCTGTGACGTGCGCTGGTGGGCAACGGACGCCGCCGTCGTCGATTGCGCCGCCGATGCGACCGAGAAGGCCGTCGCCTATGCGAGCGAGCGGCTCGGCGTCATTCTCGGCGCATACACCGTCTATCTCGACATCTGGCTCTGCTCGCTCGAGGGAAGGGTGATTGCCAGCGGCCGCTCCGGCCGCTACGCCGCAATCGGCACCGACGTGTCGCGCGAGCCCTGGTTCCAGTGCGCCGCGCGGCTCGCGTCCGGCGACGACTACACGTCGTCGGAAATCGCATCGTGCCGGGTTCTCGGCGACGCGCTGGTGGCGACCTACGCGGCGAGCGTGCGCGAGGGCGGAAAGGCCGCCGGCCGTCCTCTCGGCGTGCTGGCCATCCACTTCGACTGGGGTCCCCAGTCGCAGACGGTGGTCGATGGCGTGCGCATTGCGGGCGAGGACAAGGCGCGCTCGCGCGCGCTCCTGGTCGACTCCAAGGGTCTTGTGCTCGCCGCCTCCGACCGCCAGGGCGTCCTGTCCGAGATCATTAATCTCGGCGGCGGCAAGGACGCGTCCGGATTTGGCAACACGCCCGGCGGGGGCATGATCGCCTTCCATCGCACGCCCGGCTACGAGACCTACCGGGGGCTCGGCTGGTACGGGGTGATCGTCCAGAAGCCGGTTTGAGCGCCGTCCCTATTGCTGCTGGGTCGACTTGGTCTTGTCCGGGGTCTTGGCCGGCGCCTCCTTGGCGTTCGCAGCCACGGCCGCCTTCGGCTCCGCTTCTCCCGCCGCGAGCACCGAGCGGCAATCGGCCGGAAGGTCGGCCATGGTGATCGGCTTCTTCTTCGGATCGGGCTTGGCCGGTTTCGCCTCGCGCTTCGGCTCCGTCGACGGCTTCTTCGGCGTGACGAGCTTGATCCAATCCTTGAGCTCGGCGCCGCAGCCGTCGCCGCCCGGAGGCGGAGGCTGAGACGTGCACCCGGACGAGCCCGAGGGACAGCCGATGCGGATGTGCATGTGGTAGTAATGGCCCCAATAGGGTCGCACCTTCGCCAGCCAGCCCTTGTCCGTCCCGGCCGCCTCGCAGAGCGCCTTCTTGATCGCGGGATGGACGAGTACGCGCTCGACCTCGCGGTAGGAGGCGGCGCGCTTGATGATCTTCACCTGGCCGTCGCCCCACACTTTCGGGTTAACGGAAATGTCGTCTGCGGCGAGCATCGACGTCGCTGACAGGTCCTCGCGTTCCTTCTCGGTGAGGCGCCGGTCCGGCATCGGGGTCAGCCAAACGTCCGCGTCGAGCCCCACCTGATGGCTCGCATGACCCGAGGTCATCGGCCCGCCGCGCGGCTGGGCGATGTCGCCGACCAGAAGGCCAGGCCAGCCGTCGTACTTCTTCACCTCCTCGGCGAGCCGCTCGACGAGCGCGATCAGCACCGGGTGCCCCCAATTGCGATTGCGCGAGAGCCGCATCACCTGCCAGGCCGGGCCGTCGATGGGGAGGGGCTTCGCGCCCGCGAGGCAGCCCTTGGCGTACCAGCCGATGGCGCGTGCCTTGAGCGGGGCCGGCGTCTTCTTGGCCCCGAACAGGTCCCTAGCGGCGACCACGGTCTTCTTGCTCTTGCCGGCGTCCTTCGTGTCTTTGGTGTCCTTCGCGTCCTTGGGGGTTTCTTTCGCGTCGGTCTCGGCCGGCTTCGTGTCTGTCGACGCGGCGGCGGGTGCGGACGGCGGAGCTTCGACAGTGGCGTTGGCCGTGCCGCCGGAAGGCGCCGGAACGTCGTCGGAAGCGGGGCGAACGGCAGGTACCGGCGCCGGCGGTACGACCGCCGTCGCGGTCGGAGAAGGGTTGGACACCGCGGCAGCCGCGTCGGCAGCCGCAGCGGCGGGTTTCTGCCACGAGCGCCCCACTGCCGTGCCGTCATTGGACTGCGCCCGCACTGTCGCGAGCGGCAGCCCGAGGAGAATGCACAGCAATATGGGTCGGGCCGACGTCATGAGCCCCCAAAGGCAAATCATCGGATCGGCCCTATCCTAGCGCGAGCCGCGGCCAAATTGCGACCTTCAATTGCTGCGCCGCAAAGATTTGAACGGGAGGGCAAGGCTCCATCCGAGCCGCGTGGGCCCGTCGCTCTGGTAGGGGGCGAGACCGATGGTCATGCCGTCGTGACCCCGCTCGGGTTCAGCCGTGTAGGTGCCGAATGCGCGGTCCCAAAGCGAAAGATTGAAGCCGTAGTTCGAATCATGCTCGCGTCGCTGAACCGAGTGGTGCACGCGGTGCATGTCCGGCGTGACGATCAGAACGCGGATAGCCGCATCGAGCGTCCGCGGCAGGGCGAGGTTCGCGTGATTGAACATGGCGACGCCATTGAGGATGACCTCGAACAGGAGGACCGCGACCGCGGGGGCTCCGAGGGCCAGCACACAGACGATCTTCCACAGCATCGACAGGCCGATCTCGATCGGATGAAAGCGGAGCGCCGTCGTCACGTCGATGTCGCGGTCGGCATGATGCATTTGATGCAGGCGCCACAATATGCCGATCTTGTGGGACGCGAGATGCTGCAGCCAGAGGGCCAAGTCGAGAAGGGCGACGGTGAGCAAGATCTCGACAAGGGCCGGCCATGCGAGCCAGTTGAAGAGGCCGAGACCGGCGCCTTCGGCATAGATCGCCGCGGCGACCGCGGCAATCGGCACCGCGAGGCCGGCCATGACGCGAACGAGCAGGCTGTCGAGGCCGACGATCGAGAGGTTTGTGAGCCAGCGGCGCGCTTTGGGCGCCGTAAGTCGTCGCTTGGGCAGGACATGCTCGAGCAACGCCATGAGCGCGAAGATGGCCGCAAACGCAGCAAGTCGCACCCAAGTCTCGTTCGCAATACCTAACGCTTCTGCATTCGCGATTTGCATACGGCGCCACGTTGTGAGCCCCAATACGAGCGAAACTTGAAGGATTGTCGCCTCCCGCGTCAATCACGACGATCGCGACGCAGGAGAGGCAGCGAGGCAACTCGAGTATGAGCGGCTTATTGACCGACGGTCCGGCGGACGCCAGGTGGCGGCTCCTTTTCGCCCATGGCGCCGGCGCGCCAATGACAAGCCCGTTTCTCGGCCAATTCGCGGCCCTTCTTGCCGCGAAGGGCCTCCTCGTCACCCGCTTCGAGTTTCCCTACATGGCGGCGCGCAGGAGCGGGGGCAAGCGCACGCCGCCGCCCCGGGCCGAGCTTCTCGCCGGAGATTACGAAGCCGCCGTGAACGAGGCCTCAGCCGCTCTCAGCAACGGCCAACGGCTCGTCATCGGCGGCAAGTCGATGGGAGGACGGGTCGCGAGCCTCATCGCCGACCGGCTCTTTCGCGAGGGCCGCGTCGCGGCCCTCGTCTGCCTCGGCTATCCCTTTCATCCCCCGGGCAAGCCCGACCGGCTGCGGACGGCCCATCTCGGCGCGCTTTCCTGTCCGACCCTCGTCGTCCAGGGCGGGCGCGATCCCTTCGGCAACCGCGAGGAGGTCGTGGGCTACTCTTTGTCACCCGCGATCCGCGTCACTTGGATCGCGGACGCGGGCCATGACCTGGAAGTCGGCCGGAACCCGGCGGCGCGGACGGAGAACCTCGTTAGCGCCGCCGATGCAATCGTGGAATTTCTCTCAGAGCTGGGCTGATGGTCAAAGAATGAAGTCGAAGCCCTTGAGACCGGTCACGCCGGCCGGATCGGCGTCATTGTCGACGCTGACGAGCGTTCCGCCGGCGACCGTTGTCACGCGCACTTCGCCGAACCGATTGCTGAAGCCGGCAGCTCCCTTGAATATGAACGCCTGATTGCCCGCCACTGGGGCACGCAGAAGAGAGTCCCGCATGCGCGGAAGGTTCGGGCCGCTGCGTCCTTGAATTGACGGCGTTGCTCGTGGCCCCTACCGTGCGCCGCTCCCGGCCGACCATGCGCCGGCGGTGCCGCCCCCAGCATTCCTCGAGGCCATGACCGCGATCCTTTCGCCTGACATTCATTCCGCCGCGTCCCAGGCCAAGGCATGGCCGTTCGAGGAGGCGCGCCGTCTCATCAAGCGGCTCGAGCGCATCCCAGGCGGCCGCGAGAAGACCGTTCTTTTCGAGACGGGCTACGGGCCGTCGGGTCTGCCGCACATCGGGACCTTCGGCGAGGTCGCGCGCACGAGCATGGTGCGCCACGCCTTCGAGGTCCTGACCGAGGGGCGCCGCAAGACACGCCTCATCTGCTTTTCCGATGACATGGACGGCATGCGCAAGATCCCGGACAACGTGCCGGACCGCGCGTTTCTCGAGCCCTACTTGCAGAAGCCGCTGACCTCGGTTCCCAATCCGTTTGGGGGCAACTTCGCGAGCTTCGGCGACCACAACAACGCCATGCTGCGGCGCTTTCTCGACACCTTCGGCTTCGACTACGAGTTCGCGAGCGCAACCGAGTACTATAAGAGCGGCCGCTTCGACGAGACGCTCCTCCTCGCCGTCGAGCGCTATGACGACATCATGGCCGTCATGCTGCCGACGCTGGGGGCCGAGCGGCAGGAGACCTATAGCCCCTTCCTACCCATCTCTCCGGCCAGCGGCCGCGTGCTCTATGTGCCGATGAAGAAGGTGGACGCCGAGGCGGGCACGATCACCTTCACCGACGAGGATGGCCGCGACGTGACCCTGCCGGTGACCGGAGGGCGCGTGAAGCTCCAGTGGAAACCCGACTTCGGCATGCGCTGGGCCGCTCTCGGGGTCGATTTCGAGATGTTCGGCAAGGACCACCAGACCAACGCGCCGATCTACGACCGCATCTGCGAGATCCTCGGCGGTATCGCGCCGGAACACTTCGTCTACGAGCTCTTTCTCGATGAAAAGGGCGAGAAGATCTCGAAGTCGAAAGGGAACGGCATCACCATCGATGAATGGTTGACCTACGCCTCGCCCGAGAGCCTCGCGCTCTTCATGTTCCAGAGGCCGCGGAGCGCCAAGAAGCTCTACTTCGACGTGATCCCGCGCGCTGTCGACGAGTATCTGCAGCTGCTCGCCGCCTACCCGCGCCAGGATGCCAAGGCCCAGATCGACAACGCGGTGTGGCACATCCATGCAGGCGCGCCGCCGGCGGCAGAGCTTCCGGTGTCGTTCGCGCTGCTATTGAACCTCGTCGCCGCATCGAATGCCCACGACAAGGGCGTGCTGTGGGGCTTCATCCGCCGCCATGTGCCGGGTGCAAGCCCCGAGGTCTACCCGCTCTTGGATCAGCTCGCGGGTTACGCGGTGCGCTACTATGAGGATTTCGTGAGGCCGGCAAAGCGCCACCGGGCCCCCGACGACGTGGAGCGGGGCGCCCTGATAGCTCTTTCGGACGCCTTGGCGCAGGCCCGCCCCGAAGCAAGCGCGGAAGAGCTGCAGACGATCCTCTACGACGTGGGGCGCTCGATCCCGCGCTATCACGACCTCGAGGCGAAGGGCGCGACGCCCGAGAAGCCCGGCGTCTCGAACGCATGGTTCAACGCGATCTACGAGGTCCTGCTAGGCGAGAGCAGAGGGCCGCGCTTCGGCTCGTTCATCGCGCTCTACGGCATCGAGGAGACGCGCGAGCTGGTCCGGCGTGCACTCGCCGGCGAACTCGTCAAGGCGGCGTAGCGGCGCCCGTCACAGCTTCAGGTCCCACGCCTCGAAGAGAATTCGGATTAGCTCCTCCGTGCGGCTCACGATAGCCGCCGGCGTCCATTCGACCGTGGCCGCGAGACGGTTCGAGAGCACGAGCCGCGAGCGGGCGAGAATTGTGCGCTTCTCCGGCCAATCGAGCGTGTCGGCGGCGCGATTGTCGGCGGAGGTGAGAAACGTCAGATTGCCGAGCATGTGGCAATAGGACTGCACCGTCTTCTTGGTCGGGAAGTGGGTCCGCCATCCGCTTCTCGGCGAGAACCCGCGCGGCAAGATGTGCTCGATCGTCAGCGAATTGGCATGGATCGGGCCGGGGTCCTGGCCAAGCGCGATGCTCACGCGTCGCAGCACGCGCGCGTCATAGTGCTTCGAGTCGAAGGTCTTGCCGCGGAGATTGGCGAGCGCCGGCTCGCGGATCGTCTTGCTGATCTCCAGCTCCTTCATGGTGTCCACCGAGAGTCCGCGCTCGATCTCGGAGAGGAGGGAGAGGATTCGCCTCTGCTGCTTCGTCGGGTCGTAGCCGGCAATGCGCATGAGCCAGACGAGCCGCTCGAGCCGGCGGAAGAAGAGGGCCGTCTCGCGGTCGCCGCTGCGCCGCATCAGCCACAAAAGTGCGGCCGGGACCCAGAGCTGCGTGTTGATCCAGTCGAGCCTTTGAATGATGTCCGGGCTAGCGCCGGCCTCGGTCGCGCCATCGAGCCCGCCGTGCCGGAGCTTCGCGAGGAGGTTGGCGGCAGGGAGCAGCTCCTGTTCGAGGAATGCCCGCCCTGACCGCGGACGGTCGAAGCGAAATTCCTCGGCGATATCGATCTCGATCGGGCGCTCCGAGCGCTTGCGCAACTTGAGCGTGCGCAAGTGGCCGAGCAAGCCGTGCATGTCAGTCGCGCCGAGCTGGCTTTCGCAGGTTTCCCAGACGCGCTGGCAGGCGCTCCTCTCCTCGTGCGGGATGATGGAAAGGAGGCTCGCCTTGGCCCTGTCGGTCTCGCTGAAACCGACGCGAGTCTCCTCCTCGGTCTTGAGGATGCGCCAGGCTTCGTTCTCGTCGCGCACGGACGAGACGATGACGAAGCAATTGTCCGCGAGAAAGTCGATCAGCGCGTGGCGGTCCCCTTGCGCGATCTCTGGCTTGGCGAGCTCGAACCTCAAGTAATTCCTGTTCTCGATGATATTGCGCTCGGTCTCCGAGAGTTCGACGATATCCTCCTCGAGGTCGAGGCCGGTTGCCCCGGGGGCCTGGATGTAGCGCTGGCAGAAATCCGCAATGGCGTCCTGGGGTGCAAGCCGATAGCCGGAGCCAGCGATGAATCTGTGCAGGCGACCCTTCTTGGCATCCTGGCCGTCCTCGAGGTCGCGCAGCACCGCGAACAGGATCGTGAGCGACATGATCCTTTGGTGACCGTCGACCAGGGCAGTGTCGGGGTCGTTGGGATCTTTGGCGAGCATGAGCTTGCCGAGGAAGTAGCGCCGGAGTTCCTCCGGCGCGCTCATCGCCTCGATCACGTTTGCGACCAGGCGCGAGACCTCGGTCGTGCGCCAGGCGTAGGCGCGCTGAAAGTAGGGAAGGCGGAAGCGAAATGTCCCTGAAAAGAGCTCACCCAGAGATATCACTCTGACTGAGATGTAGTCCTGCACGCACTTCCCCCGCTCTAGTCCTTGCCCTCGCACGTCGCGGCGAGCGCATCACCCCGTTGGCGCGGGGCGGTTCCTTCACACTAGCGTTTTCGCGGGGGTTGAGGAGGGGGAAAGCGGCGGCTTGGATTGGCTCCTTCATCTGTCCGTGTTCACCAGTGTTGGAAAATCCCCAGCTTGGCTATTCCGCTACTGTCATTAAGCTCTTCCGCTACTGTCATTAAAGAGTATGTCCTGACGTTAAACGCTTTCGAGCTAGCAGATGGATGAGCCTGCTGACAAAGCGGCCGTGATCTTCAAGATCGCGACGGCGAATGCCTGGAGAGACGCCGGCCGGACAGGCTGGTATCTCGGCTCGGACGCCGATCGCCGCGACGGCTTTATTCACCTGTCGGCCGCCCATCAGGTGGCGGAGACGGCCGCCAAGCACTTCGCCGGCGAGACCGACCTGCTCCTGATAGCCATCGACGCGGCAAGGATTGGGCCGGGCCTCAAATGGGAGCCCTCGCGCGGCGGCGACCTCTTTCCTCATCTCTATGGGCCATTGTCGACGTCGGCGGCGCTCTGGACAGTGGCCCTGCCTTTGGGTCAAGACGGCATCCCCTCGGTGCCGAAGGACCTCGAGCGATGCTGACGAGCCTTTTCGACCTCGCCCGGCCGATGCTGTTCGCGCTCGATCCGGAGGACGCCCACGAGCTGACGCTCCGATCGCTCGAGCTTGGCATCTATCCGCGTCCCGCCGCTGCCGACGATCCAGCGCTCGCCGTCGCGGCCATGGGTCTCAGGTTTTCAAATCCGCTCGGGATCGCGGCAGGCTTCGACAAGGATGCGCGGGTCGCCGACGCCGTGCTCGGCATGGGCTGCGGCTTTGCCGAGGTCGGCACGACGACTCCGCTCGCGCAGCCCGGCAACCCCCGCCCGCGCGCGTTTCGCCTGCCCGACGACCGCGCCGTCATCAACCGGCTCGGGTTCAACAACGCAGGATATGGGGCGGCGCTCGCCCGGCTCAAATCCAGAAAGGGAGGCGGCATCGTCGGCGTCAATCTCGGGGCCAACAAGGATTCGGCAGACCGGGCGGCCGACTACGAGCTCGGCCTCAAGACTTTCTACGACGTGGCCAGCTACTTCACGGTCAATATCTCCTCGCCAAACACGCCGGGCCTGCGCGATCTTCAGGCGCCGGCGGCGCTCGATGCGCTGCTCGGGCGCGTGTTGGGAGCGCGAAAGGAGCTTGTCGCGTCCGGCAAACCCGTTCGACCGATCGTCGTGAAAATCGCCCCCGACATCGCCGAGGAGGACCTGGCTCCCATCATGGAGCGGCTTGCCGCCCATGCCGTCGATGCCATCGCCGTCTCGAACACGACGCTCGCGCGCGACGGCCTTTCGGACTCGCATGCTCGAGAGCAAGGCGGTCTTTCGGGGCGCCCGTTGTTTTATCGGGCAACGGTGATGCTCGCCCGTGTGCATCGGGCGACGGGCGGAAGAATTCCCTTGATCGGCATCGGTGGCATCGACAGCGGGGAGGCGGCACTGGCCAAGGTCGAGGCAGGCGCTACGCTCTTGCAGCTTTATACCGGACTCATTTACGAAGGGCCCTCGCTCATAGCGCGGATCAAGTCCTGTCTTGGAACCGAGGTCCGTGCCAAAGGATTAACATCAGTCGCCGAGCTCACGGGGACCAGAGCGAGCGCGTGGGCGGTCCGGCCACTCCCCTAGAGGAGCCATGTTGCCCGTCTTCTATCACAATCCGCGCTGTTCCACCTCGCGCGCGGTCCTCCGCCTGCTCGAGGACCGCGGCCAACGTCTCAAGATCGTTCTCTATCTGGCGACGCCTCCATCCGCCGAGGAGATCAAGGAGATCCTGCGCAAGCTCGGACTTACGGCCCGGCAGCTGATGCGCACCAAGGAACCCCTTTACGCCAGGCTGCGCCTCGCCGATCCGGACTTGAGCGAGGAGGTCCTCGTCCGTGCGATGGCGGAGAACCCTATCCTGATCGAGCGCCCGATCCTGGTCGTCGGCGACCGGGCCGTCATCGGCCGGCCCCCCGAGCGTGTGCTCGAGCTCATTTAGGTCGTGCATTCATAAGCGAGAGCCTAGAGGCGCCGTCTCGAGACCGGATGTTCCGACACGGCATGCGGCATGGGGCTTTGGGCCATGAACCGACCATTCGGTGCCTAGTGCTGAGCGTTGCGGAAGCTCTCCAGGGAGGCGAGGAGCCGTCGCATGTCGGCCGGGATGTCTTCGCCGTTGATTGACTCAGCGATTCGGGCGTCGGTAAGGGTCACCCCGCAGAGGTCCTGAACCCGCTGGCGGAACAGGCGCAGAACCTCCTTTCCCGGAACCAGAGCAATCCTAGTGTTTAGGTTGGGCCAACGACTTTCGAAGGGGCCGAGGACGTGCTTGTACAGTCGAGACTTGTCCTCACCAGTGCGACCAAAATAGTCGTGGCGGCGCGCCATCAACTGCGAAAGAACGTCGTCCTTCATCGGCCGAGTGATGTCCTCGAGGAGTTTCGCGCAGTCGACCACTGCGGTGGACTTCTCCGCACCGCGGGCGCGCCGCGCATTCAGCGTTCGCACAACAGCACGATCCAGCGCCGCCGGAACAAGGAGGTAGTTCTCGATCTCCTTCCGCTCGAGCACCCACGCCAGCTTCAAGTTCGTCTCAAGAGTTCGCAATACTTCGGCGATGTGCTCGTCACAAGAGTAGTCATGGTCATAGATGGCGCTGATCATGAGCGGAGCACCCAGAGCCTCGGCAATGCCGGACGCCAGGATGGTGATCCGCTCCCAGGAGCCAAATCCCCCAGACTCCAGCGGCGTGACTCCGATTCCAGAGCTCAACTCCTGCATTCCCAACTTGCGCGCAAACCGGCGGAGCAGGCGGAAATCGTCGAGACCCTCTACAAAGAGAACCCGGCGGCTCCTCGCGAGCGCGGTGAGCGTGATATTCTGGGACGACCCCACCACCTCCAGGGCGCGCTGAACGCCCGCGACGTTCTTCAAACGCTCACCCGAACGGCGCCGCTTGTCGATCATTACGATTTCGGCCGGATCGGCCTCGGCGATGATCTCGCTGGAGTGCGTAGCGAGCAGCACGTCCGCGCCAATGTCGCGGACGATGCCAAGGAGCTGGCGCTGAACATCCGGGTGCAGGTAGACCTCGGGCTCGTCCACAACTACCAAGGTGTGCTCAGTGGCCCGAGAGAGGTGCGTGAGCAGTTGGCACCAGATCTGGAAGCCGAATCCTACCCAATAGATTTCACGCGTCATCCGCCCTTCCAGGCAAAACATCGTCAACTCGCCCGTGGCGTAGTTGTGCTCTGGCGCGTTGATACTCATTCCTGGCCAAGTTCGCGCGATCAGAGCGGCGAACTGCTCAAATCCCTCAGGATTATAGTGCCAATAGCTGCGGAAGTGACGCGAGGCCCGATGCGTAGAAAGCCCCCCCACTACCGTGCTGCGCTCGCGGCGAAGCTCGTTGTGCTCAACGGGGCCCAGCACCGGCACGATCACCAATGAGATTGGAAACTCACGCTTGAAGTTAGCCGCGCTAGTGACCACTCCGCCATCCACCTGCGGAGCCAGAACGCACCCGCCATCGTCCGGAAAGATTAATGCGAGCGCATTTCCATTGTTTAAGTGGAACGTCACGCGAGACTCGGCACCGTTGTAATCAGTATGCACATTCTCCAGCGAGATCGGCACGCTCTCCTCGGGTTTCCGGTACCCGATCACAACGGCTTCGCCGATATACACCCGAGAGGGAGCACGCGTTCGAGCAAGGCGCACAGCGGCGTCCAGAGTTCGCAGCGCCCCAATGATCGTCGACTTCCCCGAATTGTTGGGCCCCACTAGTATGTTGACCTCGCCGGGCGTCAGAGAATAGCTGCCGAACGCCTTGAAGTTCGAGAACTCGATGCGGCGAATGCGCGCCTGCAAATAAGACATGTCCTGCTCGCGAATCACCCGTCCCTGCACAACCGCAAGCTAGCCAATCGGGGCGTCGCGACGAACAGGTGACGCAAGTGCGACCTACTGGTCATCCCCAAGATCGGCGTCTTCCTACGTACTGGAGATTTCACTCCTGACGCTGGCGCGAGGCCGCGACAAGGCGGGCGACGAGCCAGATCGGCACGACGACGATCGCCCCCAAGAGCAGGTATTCGAGGAGCCATTCGACCGCGCCGAAGCCGAGGTCGTAGATGCCGCGCAGCAGCTCGTTTATGCGGTCGAAGAAGTTGCGCAGGTTGATGCCCAATGCCTTCATGACGATGCCGATCGCGATCGAGACGAGCCCAAGGCGGATGATGACCGCGAGCGGGCTGCCCCCAAGAAACGTGTTACGGTCCATGCGCGCGTGCTCCTTGCTCGGCCGCGCCACTTATTGCGGGCTGCCATAAACAGATCGAATTGCGCGTAGCATAACGGGTCGCGATGGACCACCCAAGAGGGCATGCCCGGAGCGCGGGATCGCGCGAGCAACGGGGCCGCATCGCTCGCGATGCGCCTGCCGAGGCCCCGCGTCCTGGGTCGGGATCGGAAGTGGGGCGTCTGCCGGCGCCGTTCGGCACCTGGTTCAAGAGCCGCGGCTGGAGCCCGCGGGCCCATCAGCTGACCCTCCTCGAGCGGGCGCGCGCGCGCCGATCGGCGCTGCTCATCGCGCCGACGGGAGCCGGCAAGACGCTCGCGGGGTTTCTGCCAAGCCTCGTCGCCCTCGCCGAGCGGCGGCGCGAGAGGAAGGGCGCAGGCCTCCACACGCTCTACATCTCTCCGCTCAAGGCGCTCGCCGCCGACGTCACGCGCAATCTCTTGGTGCCGATCGGGGAGATGGGCCTCCCCATCAAATGCGAGACGCGCACCGGCGACACCCCGCAAGCGCGCCGCCAGCGCCAGCGCGTGCGTCCCCCCGACATCCTGCTCACGACGCCGGAACAGCTCGCGCTCCTCTTGAGCCACGAGAACGCCGCCTACCTCTTCGGCGATCTCGACACCGTGATCCTCGACGAGCTCCATGCGCTCGTCCCCTCGCGGCGCGGCGATCTGCTCGCGCTCGATCTCGCCCGCCTCGACACGCTTGCGCCGGGCCGCCTCTCGATCGGCCTCTCGGCCACGGTCGCCCGCCCGTCCGAGCTCTGCGCCTACCTCGCTCCGCAACCATCGCCGGACGAAGCCGTGGCCCTCGCCGATCTCTTTGTCGCGGCGGAGGGCGCCAAACCCAAGATCGACATCCTCGAGCTCGACGAGCCCGTGCCCTGGGCAGGCCATTCGGCGCGCTATGCGATCCATGAGGTCTATCGCGCGATCCAGAGCCACCGACTGAGCCTTGTGTTCGTCAATACGCGCATGCAGGCCGAGCTCGTGTTCCAGGAACTGTGGCGGGTCAACGACGCCGCGCTGCCGATCGCGCTGCATCACGGCTCGCTCGATGCGGTCCAGAGGCGCAAGGTCGAGGCGGCCATGGCGGCCGGGACGCTGGCTGCGGTGGTCGCCACCTCGACGCTCGATCTCGGCATCGATTGGGGCGACGTCGACCTCGTCATCAACATCGGTGCGCCGAAGGGCGCGAGCCGCCTGCTCCAGCGCATCGGCCGCGCCAACCACCGGATCGACGAGGCGTCCGAGGCGCTCCTCGTGCCGGCCAACCGCTTCGAGGTTCTCGAGTGCCGGGCCGCGCTCGAGGCCGCGGAGGCCGGCGAGCAGGACGTCGTGCACACGCGCAAGGGCGCGCTCGACGTGCTGGCGCAACATGTCCTCGGGATGGCGTGCGCCGGGCCGTTCGAGCCGGGAGCACTCTTCTCCGAGGTGCGTTCCGCCCTGCCCTATACGTGGCTCACGCGGCAGACCTTCGACCGGGTCGTCGATTTCGTTGCGACGGGGGGCTATGCGCTGCGTACCTACGAGCGCTTTGCGCGCTTGAAGCCGCTCGGCGACGGCCGTTTGCGGATCGCCCATCCGCGCATCGCCCAGCAATATCGCCTCAACGCCGGGACCATCGTCGAGGCGCCGATGATCAAGGTGCGCCTGGTGGGGCGCCGGCGGCCGGCTGTGCAGGCCCTTGCCGGCGGACGCGCGCTCGGCGAGGTCGAGGAATACTTCATCGATCAGCTCGCGCCGGGCATGACGTTCGCCTTCGCCGGCCAGATCCTCCGCTTCGAGGGGCTCCGAGAGACCGAGGCCTTCGTGTCGCGGGCGACGACGACGGAGGCGATGATCCCGAGCTACGACGGCGGAAAGTTCCCGCTCTCGACCCATCTCGCGCGCCGCGTTCGCGCGATGCTGGCGACGCCCAGCTCTTGGCGCCGCCTGCCGGCCCCCGTCCGCGAGTGGCTCGAGCTTCAGGCGGACCACTCCGTCATTCCGGGCCGCGACGAGGTCCTGATCGAAACTTTTCCGCGCGGGTCGCGCTACTACCTCGTCGCCTATCCCTTCGAGGGCCGGCTCGCCCATCAGACGCTCGGCATGCTGTTGACGCGGCGCCTCGACCGCTGGGGCGCCCGGCCGCTCGGGTTCGTCGCCAACGACTACGGCCTTAGCGTGTGGGGGCTACGCGACCTCTCGGAGATGATCGGGACGAACGCCCTCGATCTCGGGCGGCTATTCG
Organism: uncultured Alphaproteobacteria bacterium; assembly: GCA_963740475.1. Lineage (GTDB taxonomy): Bacteria > Pseudomonadota > Alphaproteobacteria > Rhizobiales > Hyphomicrobiaceae > Hyphomicrobium_C. The sequence goes on from CAVUEM010000044.1 coordinate 164,907, forward strand.
AGGAGGACATGCTCGGCGACGACCTCGAGGCGTGGCTCGCCGAAAGCAACCTCATGAAACGCACGTTCCGCCTCTGCGCGGTGATCGCCGGGCTGATCGAGCGCCGCCATCCCGCCCGCGAGAAGTCTGGCCGCCAGATCACGATGTCGACCGACCTCATTTACGACGTGCTCCAGAAGCACGATCCGGGGCATATTCTGCTCGAGGCGGCCCGCGCCGACGCGGCCACGGGGTTGTTGGATATCGGACGATTGGGCGATTTCCTCGCCCGTATCCGCGGCCGAATCAGGCATCAAGCGTTGGCGGGCGTCTCGCCGCTCTCGGTGCCTATCCTGCTCGAGATCGGCAAGGAGCCCGTCGCGCACCTGGCGCGCGAGGAGTTCCTGCGGGACGCCGCTGAAGCGCTCGTCCGCGAGGCGACGCGGGGCGCCTAGCCCAAGGCTGGACGCTAGGGGAAGAGGGGAAAGCGGTGCTCGAGCTCAAGCCGGAACGTCTCGATGTCGGGGAGTTCAGCGCTCAACCCCTTTCCATCTGCGGCCGCTCATTCGTCGCCGACGTCTCGGGAGCGCTCTTCTGGCCCGGCGAGGACGCGCTCATCGTCGCCGACCTGCACTTGGAGAAGGGCTCGTCCTACGCGGCCCGCGGCGTGTTCCTTCCGCCCTACGACACGTGCGAGACGCTCGAGCGGCTCGCTGGCGTCATCGACCGGTTCGAGCCGACGACGATCATCTGCCTCGGCGACAGCCTGCACGACACGGCGGCGGGGGAGCGCATTCCGGACCGAATGCCTCGAGTTGCTCGCGATCATGCAGGAGGACCGCGAGTGGATTTGGCTCACGGGCAACCACGATCCTGAGATCGGCAAGGCGCTTGGCGGCACCGTGCTCGAGGCCGTGCGCGTCGCCGGGCTCACGCTGCGTCATGAGCCGCGCGCCTTGGGCGTTACCCACGAGATCGCCGGGCACCTGCATCCGGCCGCGAAGCTCTCGTTCTACGGGCACACGATCAGGAGGCCGTGCTTCGTCGGCAATGGCCTTCGCCTCGTGCTTCCGGCTTTCGGAACCTATACGGGCGGCCTCAATGTCCTCGATGGCGCCTTCGAGCCGCTATTCGGGAGCGACGGATTCGCGGTGTGGGTGCTTGGCCAGGAAGGTCTCTATCCGGTGGCGACGCGCCTACTCAAGGACGACTGAAGGCTTCACTGGACCGGACGGCGGAAGAGCGCCGAGGCGAGTAGGCCTGCGGCCACGGCGACCGCAACCGCAAAAAGCCCGTAGAGCAGCGGATAGTTGAAGGCGAAGTGATAGAGCAGGCGCTCGATGCCCTCCCGCTCGAGACGCACGCGCGTCGTGTAGCTGCTCAGGAGCGCGCCGTCGTGAAAGAGGTAGACGCGCGCCGAGAGCGGCCCCACCGGCACGTTGGCCGGCAGCTCGATCGAGCTGCGGAAGAGGCTGCGCCCGATGAAAGCCACGCCGTAGTCGTTGCGGATGTAGAGATTTTCCTTCTGCTTTAGGCGAATGACCGCGGCCCGATATTTCTCGAGGACGTCTGCGGGCACCTCGCTGCTCGTCCTGATCGAGGGCGCGAGCAGCGCAAAGTCCATGCCGATCTCGTTTTCGGCCAGGACCGGCGTTTCGGTGATCTCCTCGAGCGGGCGCGTCGAGGTGATCGCGTAGTAGCTTGGCACGCGCTCAAACGTTGCCGCGGCCGTGTTGATCCAGAGCCCGGCGACGTTGCTCTTCTTGCGCGCGACGAGGGGCACGGGCGTCCCCTCGACCACAACGACAACGTCGTAGTAACCGGACTCGGCACTGGGCTGACGGCTATTGTCGACCGAGCCGAAGACGACGATCTCGGTGCCGGTAAAGCCCGAGGTCACGGCGATCGAGCGGGTCGAGACGTCGGCCTCCACTCGCTCGGGAGGCGCAGGGATCGCGGCAGGCGCCGGGTCGCGCGGGACGGGGAGCGGCACGGACGTGGCTGGTGCCGCGGCCGGCGGCGGTGCGACCTCGGCCGGAGCGGGCACGGTCTTCTTCTTGCCTTGGGTGTCTTTGCGCTTCTCGGCGAGCACGAAGGTCCCGCCCTCCGCCGCCGCGGCGTGCTCTGCGCACGGCATAGCGGCGAGGCAGACCATCCCGGCGACGAGGAGGACGAGAAGGAGACGAGCGACAGACATCGGACGGTCCATCATCACGGCCCCCCGATCGGCGTATGGATCGAATAGAGCTCGGGCGGCGTCACGATCAAATCCCAGCCGAGTCGCAGACACACGAGAAGGACAAGGGCCGCCAGCAGAAAGCGCAGCTGCTCGCCCTTGAGCTTGCCGCCGGCCGCGGCGCCGAATTGCGCGCCGATGACGCCGCTCACGATCAGGAGCAGCGCGAGGACGACGTCGACGGAATGGTTTTCGGTGGCTTGGAGCACGGTGGTCACGGCGGTGACGAACACGATCTGGAACAGCGACGTGCCGACGACGACGTTGGTCGGCACGCGCAGGAGGTAGATCATGGCAGGCACCATGATGAAGCCGCCGCCCGCGCCCATGATCGCGGCAAGAAAGCCGACGAAGGCACCGATCATCAACGGAGGAATGGCGCTGATGTAGAGCTTCGACCGGTGAAACCGCATCTTGAATGGCAGCCCGTGGATCCAGCTGTGCTGGCCCGTCCGCCTCGCCGACAACAGGACGCCGGCCCGCGACCTTTGGATCGCGGTCAGGCTCTCGATCAACATCAGCGTGCCGATGACGCCGAGAAACGTCACGTAGCTCAATCCGAGAAAGAGATCGAATTGCCCCGCCTGGCGCAGGATCTTGACCATCTGCACGCCGATCAGCGATCCAACGATGCCGCCGAGGAGCAGCACGAGCCCCATCTTGACATCGACGTTGTTGCGCCGGTACTGGGCGATGGCGCCGGAGACCGAGGACGCAACGATCTGCGCCGCGCCGGTGCCGACGGCGACCGCGGAGGGGATACCGGAGAAAATGAGGAGCGGCGTCATCAGGAACCCGCCACCGACGCCGAACAGGCCCGACAGAAAGCCGACCGCCCAGCCCATGCCGAGAAAGAGAAGCACGTTGGCGGGCATCTCGGCGATGGGCAGGTAGATATGCATGTGCTTGCTTCGCACGCCCTATTCGAAACTGGAACCGGACACCGATAACGAGCCTCGCGCCGTTCTCGAGCCGGCCGGCGGCGTCAAAGGTGAAGGGAGGACAGCGATCGGAGCAACCCGATCGTATTAGACCTTGAGGGCCGCTGCCAGCAATAGAGCGTTTTCGCGCAAAGGGAGAGGCGCTGCGTGGGTCATGTGCAACACTGGACGGAGACCCTGCGGAGGCGCTGAAGCTCGATCAGCCGCCGGCCCCGTCGGTCTGGCGCTTCTTCCAATCCTCGCCGGCGAGGCGGGCGTCGTTGGCAATGGCGATCGAGGGCTTCGGTGTAAAGCCTGCGACCCTCTCTTTCACGGCCGCAATGTCGGCCGGCCCAAGCCTCGCCTCGATCTCGTCGCGCCGGCGGAGCGCGTCCTTGTCGCCGCCCATTGCCGCGAGACTGAACCACAGGTAGGCGAGACTCAGGTCCTTCTCCACGCCAAGGCCGCTCTCATGCAGCACGGCGAGATTGTATTGGCTGTCGGGGAGCCCGTACTGGGCTGCCTCTGCGAACCAGCGCGCCGCCGTCGCGTAGTCGGGCGAGTCTTCCCGTCCCGCGGCGAGGGCTGCGAGATTGTGCATGGCCTTCACGTTCCCCTGATCGGCCGCGCGCTGGTACCAGACGCGCGCCCGGCCCAGGTCGGCCTTGGTGCCGAGCCCGCGCTCGAAGAAGGTGGCGAGGCGATACTGCGCTTGGGCGAACCCTTGCGAGGCCGAGCGCTGATACCAGGCGAGCGCGTCCTTGAAGCTCTGCGTGGTGCCTTTACCCTCGGCGAGACGCGCCGCCACCTCGAATTCGGCCGAGGGATCTCCCTTGGCGGCCGCGAGCCGGAGTGACAGCGGTCCCACTGTCGCGGGGGGAAGATCGAGCGCGCTCGGGCGCGCGGTGCCCTCGGCAGGAACGTCTCTGGTGAGCGCCGCGGGCTCGGCGCTCTCGTCCGCGGCCTCGGGCAGGAGGGCTGCGAGCGAAGCCTTGGCGGCAGTGTTGCCCAGCCGTCCCGAGAGCTCGGCCGATCTTTGTTGCGTAAAGAGCTTGGCGAGCTTTGCGCCCGTCGGCGGCTGTTCCGGGTGCTGGAGTGTGATGCCGGCGGGAATGGGCGCGGGCGGGTCGGCTGAAACGTGCTGCTCGGCGGGCGCCTCGGGGTCGGTGTCGAAGCCAAGCCCCTTCCTAGCGGAACCGCCCGGACCCTCGACATCCCCCTTTTCGGCGGGAAGGGCGCCGGGCGCCTCGAAGGCCGATGGCGCCGCTCCGACCTGCGGGGCTGGCTCATCATGTCCGCGCGAAATGAGGACGAGGCCAAGATTGATGGCGACGACGATGGCCAGCGCGGCGATGAGCAGCTTCGGCGACATGCCGAGAATCTTGCCCGGGCCGGACGCGGCAGCCTTGGCGGGCTGGGACGCGGGCCAGGTCTCGCGGCTTGCTTGATTCGCGGGCTTCTCGGAGTTCGTCCCGCGCGGAGAAGTCTGCTGCGAGGCGGCCTTGAGCTTGGCCCGCTGGGCGTCGGCGATGAAGTCGCGGCGCATCTTCTCGATCGACGAGCGCGGGCTTTCGGGCGCGGCGGGAACCGGAGGCTCGTCGGCTACGGCGATGGGCTTCTTCGCGGCGGGGCGCTCGGGCTCGCGGTTAAGCCCAGCAGCGGCGGTCGGGCGCGTCGTGCGCGCCTCTTCGACGGCGTGGGATTGCGGCCACGGCGAATCTGCCGGCGGCGACATGATGGCGAGCGGGTCTTCTGCGAGCCCGGCGATATCCGCTTCTGCGGCCGGCGCCGGCCGCGCCAAAGCGGCGACGGCCGCCTCCTGTCCCTCCTCGATCGCGTCCATGCGATCGAGGACGCGAATGAGCGCCTGCTGGAGCGTGTCGAGCATGGTGACGGCCTGCTCCTCGCCCTGTCGTCGCTCGGTGATCGAAGTCCCGAGAAGCTCCTTGATCTCGCCGAATTGGCTAGTCTGAGACGCCACCGCGCGGCCGAGCTCGTCGAAGCGCGCCAGCATCTCGCCCGAGGCCCTTCGCGTCGCGGCCTCGATATCGGCAGCGATCTTGTCGCCCTGCTCGAGGATGAGCGCGAGCCGATCGTCGGAGACCTGCTCTGCGACGGCGCGCAAGCCGGCTTCAAGCCCGTCGAACCGGCCGAGCTGGTGCACGATCGCCTGGAGCTTGCCTTCGATCTCGCTGATGTGGGCCTCGATCAGGCGCAGGCCGTCGACATCGGATCGCTTCGCCACGTCGTCCAACGCCGAGCCGATGCGCCGCTGAAACTGATCGACATGGTCCTGGAACTGCGCGAAGCGCTGCTCGAGTTCGAGCAGCGCATTGCGCGGGCGCAGCTCGGCGAGCGACTGCTTTATGCGGCCGGCGATCTCGGCAAAGCGCTGTCCGAGCCAGTCCCGCTCGGCCTCGAACAGGGAGTCGTGATCGATGGGGCTGAAGGGGTGCTGCAATTCATGGGCGGCCCCGGCCGAGCGGGAGCCCGCGCGGCCTTGACGATGGGGCGGCGCGCTCTCAGTTCCCTGGTGCAGATTCGCCAGGGCCTCGGCAGCCGGTGGATCCCACGGGTCGGCTCCGCGGTTGGCCACCGATTGTTCGAAAGCGTTCGGCATCGTGTTCCCCATGGGCGCGGCGGCGTCGCACTTCAGCCTGGGGCCTATCGCGAGGCGTACCCGGGCTGAATTGCAGACGAGGTCGAGACGCGGCACTTTCGGAACCGGTCTGGCCAAGCTCTCAGCGTCGGGTAAATGATCGGTTAAGTGCCCTGGAGGGCTTTGGAAGTGGCGAAAAATCCTGGCGTGGCCGGGCCTTGGGCAGTCTCTGTCCGGGTTCGGAGACAAAGGGGGCAGGTCGGTGATTCGCGGCACCGGCGTGGGTGAGACGAAACGGCCGCCGCGAAAGTCGGCTTCCGCCATAGTCGGCTGCTAGTATGTCTCAGAGTTCGAAACAACAGCGGCCCAATGGCTGCGGAGGAAACTAGATGCTGACAAACGCAACACTGGGCGCGGTTTTGGCGGGGCTTTGCGCCCTCGGTGCCGGTAGCGCCCTGGCAGCGGGCGACGATCAATCCGGCCGCTACACGCTTGCTCCCACGGAAGGGGGCTTCGTGCGCCTCGATCGCGAGACGGGCGCGATGTCCTTTTGCACAGGCAAGGAGGGCGACTGGACGTGCAGGCCGATGGCGGACGCCGAGGACAAGCTGAAATCCCGGGTCGACGAGCTCGAGGCCGAGAACAAGGCCTTGCGCGAGCAGAAGAGCGCGGACGCCGAGCCGCCGCCGCCCGTTGGCGCCCTGCCCGACAGCGTTCCGCCCGCCCCGCCCGGAGATCTGCCGGTGCCTACGGAGAAGGATGTCGATAAGCTGTTCGACTACGTCGAGGGCATGATGAAGAAGTTCAAGGAGCGCATCAAACGGCTCGAGCGGGAGGCGCAGAAGGACGAGACGCCCCTCTAGAGCACGATCGGCTGACATGGAATCGCCTCCGCGATCCATGTCAGGCGTGAATCGTGCTCTACACCTTGAGTTTAGATAGCGATTCACGTTCTTGATAGACGCGAAGCGTCTCCATCAAGAACGATCGCGATCTAGGCGAAGCGCCAGGACGAAACTCTGGTGCGCAGGTTCTCGATAGACGGTTGGCGGCGCGCTGCTCTCGCGATAGGACTTTGCTCGACTGCCCGGAAGAAGGAAGGCTGCGGCCGATGTCGGAACTGAGAAGGAGCAGGGAGATGGCGTCGGCGCTGCCTGAGGCCGTCGCCGCTCCGCATGCCGGCCGGGCGCTCCTGCGGTTCCTGACGTGCGGCAGCGTCGACGACGGCAAGAGCACGCTCATCGGGCGCCTGCTCTATGATTCCGCCCTGGTCTTCGACGACCAGCTCAAGGCGCTCGAGACCGACAGTCGCAGGTATGGCACGACGGGCTCGCATCTCGATTTCGCACTGCTCGTCGACGGGCTTCAGGCGGAACGGGAGCAGGGCATCACGATCGACGTCGCCTACCGCTATTTCGCGACTGAAAAGCGTCACTTCATCGTCGCCGACACGCCGGGGCACGTCCAGTACACGCGCAACATGGCGACCGGCGCCAGTGGCTGCGACCTCGCCGTCATCCTGGTCGACGCGCGCAAGGGCATCCTGACCCAGACCCGCCGTCACACCTTCATCGTCCATCTCCTCGGGATCCGCCACATCGTGCTCGCGGTGAACAAGATGGACATTGCGGATTTTTCCCAGGCGCGCTTCGACGAGATCGCGGCCGAGTACTGCGCCTTCGCGCGGGGTCTCCACATCCGGCACGTCACCTGCATTCCGGTCTCCGCGCGCGACGGCGACAACGTGTTCACCAAGAGCGCGGCGATGCCTTGGTATAATGGGCCGACGCTCATGGCTCACCTCGAGGCCGTCGAGGTCGGCGAGGATGCCGCCGCGCGGCCGCTGCGCATGCCCGTGCAGTGGGTCAATCGCCCCAACGCCGAATTCCGCGGATTGGCGGGGACGCTCGTGGCCGGCTCGGTGCGCCTCGGCGACCGCGTCGCAGTCCTGCCGTCGGGGCGCACGACGGAGGTCGCCCGCATCGTCACGTTCGACGGAGACCACGCGGAAGCCCGCGCCGGAGAGGCAGTGACGCTCGTCTTCGCCGAGGAGGTGGACGCGAGCCGGGGCGACGTGATCGCGGCCGCGGACCAGAGGCCGGAGATCGCCGACCAGGTCGCCGCGCACATGATCTGGATGGGCGACGAGCCCCTCCTTCCGGGTCGGCCTTATTTCGTGCAGTGCGCGACCCAGTCGGCGTCGGCGACCGTCACTGCGCTGAAGCACAAGATCAACGTCGACAATCTCGACCAGATGGCGGGGCGGGAGCTCGATCTCAACGAGATCGGCTTCTGCACGCTTTCGTTCTCGCGCCCCCTCGTGTTCGAGCCCTACGAGACCGACCGATCGATGGGCGCCTTCATTCTGATTGACAAGATCTCGAACGCGACCGTCGGCGCCGGGATGATCCGCTATGGGCTGAGGCGGGCCGAGAACGTGCACTGGCAGGCGCTCTCGATCGACAGGGGTGCGCGCGCCGCGATGAAGCATCAGCGCCCGTGCTGCATGTGGTTCACCGGGCTTTCGGGGTCGGGCAAGTCGACACTCGCAAATCTACTGGAGCGCCGCCTCCACGCCATGGGGCGCCACACTTACATCCTCGACGGCGACAACGTGCGCCACGGCCTCAATCGGGATCTCGGGTTCGCCGAGCCCGACCGCGTCGAGAACATCCGCCGCGTCGCCGAGGTCGCCAAGCTCATGGTGGACGCCGGTCTCATCGTGCTCGTGTCCTTCATCTCCCCGTTCCGTGCCGAGCGGCGTCTGGCGCGCGAGCTGTTCAGCGAGGGCGACTTCATCGAGATTTATGTCGACACGCCGCTGACGGTATGCGAGGAGCGCGATCCCAAGGGCCTCTACCGCAAGGCGCGCAAGGGGCTCATCAAGAACTTCACCGGCATCGATTCCGACTACGAGGTTCCGGAGAATCCGGAGCTTCGTCTCAAGACGGCGGAGACGAGCCCCGAAGAGCTCGTCGAGGTCCTGCTGAGCACCCTCGAGTAGCGTGCCCGCCCCAGCAATCGAAACGCATGTCGCTGCCAACACTCGCCACCGTCAGGATCGCGATCATCGGTCTCGGCTATGTCGGCCTGCCGCTCGCGGTCTATCTCGGCCGGAAGTTCCCGGTCGTCGGCTTCGACATCAGCCGCGCACGGATCGATGCGCTGAAGGCGGGGGTCGACACCACACGCGAAGTCACCGACGAGGAGATGCGGGCAGCCACGCATCTCTCCTTCACCTCAGACCCGCGCGACCTCGCTGGCGCCAACGTCTACATCGTGACCGTGCCGACGCCGATCGACGAGGCCCGACGTCCCGATCTCGGCGCCCTCGAGAAGGCGAGTGCTACCGTTGGCCGCGTGATCTCGCGCGGCGACGTCGTGGTCTACGAGTTCGACCGTCTATCCGGGTGCGACGGAAGAGGTTTGCGTTCCCATCATCGAGCGGGAATCGGGGCTCGTCTACAAGCGCGACTTCCATGCCGGCTACAGCCCCGAGCGCATCAATCCCGGCGATCAGACCCGCCGGCTGCCGATGATCAGCAAGATCACGTCGGGCTCCTCGCCGGAGGCGGCCGATCTCGTCGATCGCATCTATGCGTCGGTGATCACGGCCGGGACGCACCGCGTCAGCTCGATCCGCGTGGCGGAGGCGGCCAAGGTCATCGAGAACATCCAGCGCGATCTCAACATCGCCCTCGTCAACGAGCTCTCGCAGCTCTTCAAGAGGCTCGGCATCGAGACGCGCGAGGTGCTCGAGGCCGCCGGCACGAAGTGGAATTTCCACGCCTATCGGCCCGGCCTCGTCGGCGGCCACTGCATCGGCGTCGACCCCTACTATCTGACGCACAAGGCGCAATCGATCGGCTTCCATCCCGAGGTGATCCTCGCCGGCCGACGCGTAAACGACGCGATGGCGGCGTTCGTCGCCCATGACATCGTGAAGACGATGGCCGAGCGAAAGGTGGCGATCGGCGACGCGCGGCTCTTGGTTATGGGATTCACGTTCAAGGAGAACTGTCCCGATACGCGCAATACGAAGGTTGCCGACCTCGTCGCCGAGCTTCGCCCCTTTGCCCGCGAGATCTATGTCTACGACCCCTGCGCCGATGCGGCCGAGGCGTTGCGCACCTACGGCATTTCGATCGCCCGCGAGCTTCCCGAGGGCACCTTCGACGGGATCATCCTCGCCGTGCGCCATGCGGAGATCCTGAACCTCGGCGTCGACACCTTGAGGTCGTGGCTCGCGCCCGGCGCCGGCTTTATCTACGATCTGAAAGAGGTACTCCCGGTCTCGGACAGCGACGCCCGTCTGTGAGCGGGCGAATAAAGCAAAAAGCGCGGCAACCCGAGGCTGCCGCGCTTCGCATCAAGCAGAGGATTCGACGTTAGATAATGTCGATCTCGGCCGGCAGATAGGACGTGACCTCGAGGCCGACTTCCTGCTCGCGAACCGAAGGCTTCATCCAGGTCTTCATGGTGTTTTCCTCCTCAAGCGCGAGGCGCGGACTTTTCCGCCCTCGCGTGACCCTCAGATAGATTGCACCCCCAATAATTGCCAATCGTATTTGCGGTCACATTCAATCACGTTTTCTTATGATCGCGGTACCGCTCGCGTCTGAATTCGCACTCCGATCGCCAAACAAAAAAAGACGCGGCGGCCGCAAGGCCACCGCGTCAAATTCCGATGGTTCGATCGACGTTAGATGATGTCGATCTCGGCCGGCAGGTAAGAGGTGACCTCGAGGCCAACTTCCTGCTCACGAACCGAGGGCTTGCTCCAAGTCTTCATGGGGTAATCCTCCTGGTGAGTTGCCCAGCGGGTCGCCGACCCGTCTGGAATGGAGGAAATGTAGCGACGATCCATGATAACTTCAAATCGCATCTTCGTGAACGAAAGATAAGTAATGCTTATCGAAAGGTCCAGTTCCCGTTATGGCACGGGACCCCGGTCTTGTGCTGGTATGGCAGCCATGCCTGCGACCCCAGATCTTGTCCCCGGCCGCTCGTGTGAGGGCTGCACGCTCTGCTGCAAGCTGCTCGCCGTCGACGTGCTCGAGAAGCCGCGCGCCATGTGGTGCGCCCATTGCGACCCGAAACGCGGCTGCACAATCTACGAGAGCCGCCCGGAGCCGTGCCGCGCGTTCCATTGCGGCTATCTCCGGATCAAGGAGCTGGACGACCGCTGGAAGCCCGCCAAGGCCAAGTTCCTCGTCAACTACGAGGAGCGGGGCAACAGGATCGCCATTCACGCCGACCCCGACCGCCCGGATGCATGGCGCGTCGAGCCGTTCCACTCGACGATCCGGGCCTGGGCGAAAAACGCAGCGCGCGAGGGCGGGAGCGTGATCGTATGGCGCGGCGACTTTGCCACCCTCGTCCTCCCCGACCGCGACAAGGACCTGGGGCGCGTGCGCGACGATCAGCTCATCGTGCCGGTCGAGAAGAAGACGCGGGCTGGCGTCGTGCCCGACTTTGCCGTCGTCGATGCGGACGATCCCAGGGTGCGGCGGTAACATCACTCCACCCAAAGCCCGCGGCTCTTGTGCCACTCCTCCAGCGACTGCTCGGGGTAAAGGTCGAAGGTGAGATCGCCTCCCTTCAATTGCAGCTCGACCCAGGCCGGCTTGAAGCGCAGCATCAGGTGCACGGAGGAGGGCGGGATCGGCAGCTCGCTGTCGATGGCGGAGGCGAACGGGTGGACCAACTCCGGCCACTCCGGCGAGAAGAGCCACAGCGCGGTCGCGCAGCGCGAGCAGAAATTGCGCTCGGCGGTGGAGAGCTCGCACGAGCCGTCGTCCTGGCGGATTCGAGCACGAAAGATGCGGATTGCCCCGTCCGGGTCCTCGACGCGAAGCGTGCGTGCGAGGCCGCCGAGATTGATGGCGTATCCGCCGCCGCCCGCCGTCTTGCGGCAGATCGAGCAGTAGCAGCGCTGGTAGGGCTGCGGCGTGTGGCTTTCGCAGGAGAACCTCACGGCGCCGCAGCGGCAGGAGCCTCGAAGCGTGACGGGCATGGGGCACCTTTCGTCGGTTATTGAATGCGGAACGCTGCCGCCTCGCAAGGATTCAGGTGCGGCGGCGCGTGTTCCCCTCTCCCAATGTCATCCCGGACGCCTGCGGCCGCGGCCGGCGGGGTTGCATGCTTCAATAGCTCCGCATGGTGATACGGGACCCAGGGCCAAGCCAATGTCGAGCTGGCATAAAGCCGAGGATGACAGTGGGGCGCTTGGCAAGCGTTTCAATCTCGCGGCCTGAGAGCTCGAGGGGAAGGGAATAAGGGGAGCGGGGCGCGACAACGCCACGGTCTTCCGTAGTTTCTAACAAGGCGATGTGACGCCCCGCCTTCCGAGCTTTGCGTTGGGTGAAGCACGTCCCAACGTCCCGCGCCTCGCTTAGCCGCAAGCCTCCGCGGTACCGGTGTTGCCACCGGCGATTGGCAGACGCGCCTGAGGGACACCGGCCGCGTCAGCCGGTACTTCCCTCGGAGCTCGGGCCCGCCCCTCGCCTTCTGGACGCCTCCGGACGGCGACCCCAGCGGGACGGGCGGGGCAAGTGTAAGGGCGCGGGAGGAGAGGGGGATAACTTTCGGTGTGAGGAGCGACGGCGGACGCGGGGGACGGGAAGCCGATTAGGGGAAAGGGCCAATGGCCGTCGCTACAAGTGCAGCTTGACGTCATTGAGCCACCTCTGGACGGAGAAGAACACGCCGCCCGACGGGCCGAAAGCGCCGCCGTCCTTGTCGCTTGGTCGCACGCGAATGAAGGCACCGTGCATTTTGACAGGCCGCACGCTCGTTGGGAACGCTAAGATCGGCATCGGCGCGACGTCGATGCCAATATCGGCGTGACGAGGTCAGCTTGTTGCGGGATCGTTAGTGCTTCAATTCGCCGGATGCAAATCCTCGTCCTCGTCCTCGTCGTCTCCGAAGTAGAACCAAGAGCGAAGCAGTGGCTTCGGACGGCCGGCCCGTCTCATCACTTCGAGGGGGCAGAGACCGGCGACCAATGCTGCGTGAAACTCAGGTTCCATGGCTTACCTCCCAGTATGCCTCTAAGCACCTTTTATTTTCAGCTTGGCTGATGATGAGGCTTCTAATCCGAGCCTCTTCCGTAACCGCACCGAGAGCGGCATGACTGCTCGTCATCCGGCAGTGCTCGATGCTCTGCCGGTCAACGCGTCTCCTCAATCCACACGCCGCGATCTACGGTTCTAACGTATTGAGGCGCCGCTTGGCTACGGTGCAGCCCTTATAGTCTACGGCGTAGAATGTACCAACCCCTACTTTGGTACGATCACAGATAATGCACAGCCCAACAGATGATCAGTGTGCAAGCTATCATCCGGAAAAACCTGTTGTTTTGCAGACGACCCCAGTGCGCGTCGGTTCACTTCGCGAGCGGAGACCGAACGAGGATAGCCTTATCCTTGCGCAGCGCGGCTATCGTTTCTCGATCCAGGTTGAGATGGGTCTCGACCAACTCGGGGGGCGTCAGCGCCATCCATTGGTTGAGCGACACGTCGGCGAAATACGAGCTGCGGAACATCTCGAGGAAGCGCAGCGGCTCCTCGCCCGTGTTCTCGACGTAGTGGCCCATGGCGAACGGCACATAGCCGACGTCGCCGGCCTGGTAATCGAATGTCCGCGCCCTGCCGCCCGAGGCGAACACCGTCATGCGCCCGCGCCCGGCAATGTAATACTGCCATTCGTCCGTGTTGGGATGCCAGTGCAGCTCGCGCATCCCGCCGGGGTCGACCTCGACGAGGGCGGCCGCAATCGTCGTCGCGGCCGGGAAGTTCGACGAGTTGACGATCCGCACCTGGCCGCCCGCGGCCTTGACCGGTTTCTGCGCGGAGAGGCGGTAGCTGTACCTCACCGGCACGGCGCCGGCGGGCGAGGCGACCGCATCGGCAGCGAGCGGTCCGGGCACGTTGCCGTTGAAGATCCACCGCGTGTGCTCGATGTCTTGCGGAATGTTTGCGAAGGCGGCCTGAGGCACGCCGAAATTCTTCGCGAGCACGTCGCGCGGGGTATGGGCGAACCAGTCGGAGATGAGGAACGTCTCGTTCTCCGAGAAGTCTCCGTTGTCGAACACCAGGAGAAACTCGCAACCCTCCTCGAGCCCCTGGATCGAGTGGGGAATGCCCGCCGGGAAGAACCACAGGTCGCCCGCGCCGACGTCGTCGATGAAGTTGCGCCCCTGCGGGTCGACGGCCGTGATACGGGCGCGCCCGGCCAGCATGAACGCCCATTCGGCTTCCTTGTGCCAGTGCAACTCGCGAATACCGCCGGGCTTGAGGCGCATGTTCACCCCGGCAAGCATCGTGGCGACCGGCAGCTCGCGCACCGTCACCTCCCGCCCCCACCCGCCCGGAGCGAGACGATTGCGTGCGGTGGCGAAGGAGAACTTGAGATTGGGGATGGTGCCGGCATCGGTCGAGGGCGACGCCAGCATGTCTGGGTTCTCCCTCTCCAGGGCCACATTGCGCGGCCCCATGATGGATGACCCTAGGTCTCCCCGGATCGGCTGCGGGCCGGCGTCGGGGCTCGGATGCTGCGCTCTGTCCGGCATGGTCGTCTGTCCTTTCGCTCGAGGTGCGAGTGGTGTTGATCGTGGTCCGGAAAAGCCTCATGCCGGGCCTTCGCATTGCCGGCAAGTTGGCTCATGGCTACGCCTCATGTCGCCGGGAGTGCATTTGAAGCCCCTGGCTTGAGTATTGAACTAATGCGCGGCCTCCCAGTTGTCGGCGGCCTTGGCGTCGACGTGGATCGGCACCGTGAGCTTGACCGCGGGTTCCGCCGCCCCCTCCATCACGCGCTTGACAGTCGTGATCGTCGCCTCGACCTCGCCCGAAGACACCTCGAACACGAGCTCGTCGTGGACCTGGAGCAGCATGCGCGGCGTCCTTAATTTGGCGTGGCTTAGCGCGTCTCCCATGCGGATCATGGCGCGGCGGATGATGTCGGCGGCCGAGCCCTGGATCGGCGCGTTGATGGCGGCGCGCTCGAGGTTGCCGCGCACGCCGGGGTTCTTGGTGTTGATCTCGGGGTAATGAATGCGCCTCCCGAAGATCGTCTCGACATAGCCCTTCTCGTGCGCGCGCTTCTTCGTCGCCTCCATGTAGTCGCGGATGCCGGGGAAGCGCTCGAAATAGGTCTTGATATACTGGCCCGCCTCGTCCTTGGGAATCCCGAGCTGGTTCGCTAGCCCGAACGCCGAGATGCCGTAGATGATGCCGAAGTTGATGGCCTTGGCCCGCCGGCGCACGTCGGGCGGCATGTTCTTCACCGGCACGCCGAACATCTCGGAGGCGGTCATGGCGTGAATGTCGAGGCCGTCGGCGAAGGCCTTCTTGAGCTGGGGGATGTCGGCGATGTGGGCGAGCACGCGCAACTCGATCTGGGAATAGTCGGCCGAGACGAGCTTCATGCCCTTCTCCGCGATGAAGGCGGTGCGGATCTCGCGGCCCTCTTTGGTGCGGATCGGGATGTTCTGCAGGTTGGGATCGGAGGAGGCGAGCCGCCCCGTCGTCGTGGAGGCCAGCGCGTAGCTCGTGTGAATGCGCCCGGTGGGACCGTTGATGTAGGTCGGGAGCGCATCGGTATAGGTCGAGCGCAGCTTCGAGAGCTGGCGCCACTCGAGCATGGTGTTGATGAGGCGCCGTGCGTGCTCGGGAAGGTCCTCGTTGGCGGCGAGGTCGTCGAGGAGGCCGGCGCGCGTCTCCCACTGGCCGCTCTTCGTGCGCTTGCCGCCCGGGAGCCCCAGGCGATCGAACAGGAGCTCGCCGAGCTGCTTCGGCGAGCCGAGATTGAACTTGTGGCCGACGAGGCCGTTGATCTCCTCCTCGAGCCGCGCGAGGCCTTGGGCGAAGGTGGAGGACAGGCGCGACAGGACGGCGCGGTCGACGAGGATGCCCGGCGTGCTCCATGCCGACGATGACCGGCACCAGCGGCCGCTCGAGCCGCTCGTAGACGGCGGCGAGATGTTCGGCGGCGAGGCGCGGCTTGAGCTTGAGCCACAGTCGGAGCGTCACGTCCGCGTCCTCGGCGGCATACGCGGTCGCCTTGTCGAGCGGCACCTGCGCGAACGTCTTCTCGCTCTTCTTGGCGCCGGGCGCATGATCGAGCACGGCCTCGAACGGAATGCAGGTGTGGCCGAGGTGGCGGAGCGCGAGATCGTCCATGCCGTGGCCGCCGCGGCCCCCGTCGAGCACGTAGGACATCAGCATGGTGTCGTCGATGGGCGCCATCCTGATGCCGTGGCGCAGCGAGCACGAGCGCGTCGAACTTGATGTTGTGGCCGATCTTGAGAATGGCCTCGTCCTCGAGCACGGGCTTCAGCAGCGCAAGCGCCTCGGCCAGCGGCACCTGATCGATGCCGCTCGCCGTCGCCGAAGTCGAAGCTGCCGGCCGCTACTCGGTGGCCCACGGGGACGTAGCAGGCGCGGCCCGGCTCGACCGCGAGCGAGAAGCCGACGAGATCGCAGCTCATGCAGTCGAGCGCCGTCGTCTCGGTGTCGAAGGCGAAGCGGCCGGCCTCGCGGCAGAGGGCGATCCATTTCTCGAGCTCCGCGCGCGTCGTCACCGTCTCGTATTTGGCGCGGTCGAACGGGACCTTGGCGAGGCGCGACGACACGATGGCGGCACCGGCGGCGGGCGTACCGGCGCCCGGATGCTCGGCAGTCGGTGCTGGCGCACCGGTGCCTTCGGCAACCTTCCTCAGGCTCGCAGCGGCGGCTTGCGCGGCCGGCGGCGCGGGCTGCAAGGTCGCCTCCGGCGCAACTCCGAGCTTCTCGCCAATTCGTTTGGTCAGCGTGCTGAACTCCATGGCGCGCAGGAAGCCGAGCAGCGCCGCAGGTTCCGGGTCGTGAACGCCGAGCGCCTCCACGCCGACCTCGGTCGGAACGTCGTCCTTCAGGCGGACGAGCTCGCGCGAGAGGCGCGCCTGGGGCGGCGAACTCGATCAGCTTCTCGCGCCGCTTCGGCTGCTTGATCTCGGCGGCCGACTCGAGGAGCGCGTCGAGATCGCCGTAGTTCGCGATCAGCTCGGCCGCCGTCTTGACGCCGATGCCCGGCACGCCCGGCACGTTGTCGGTCGAATCGCCGGCGAGCGCCTGCACGTCGACGACCTTCTCGGGCGGCACGCCGAACTTCTCCATCACCTCCTCGCGGCCGATGCGCTTGTTCTTCATGCCGTCGAACATGACGACGCCAGGGCGCACGAGCTGCATCAGGTCCTTGTCGGAGGAGACGATGGTAACGTCACCGCCCTGATCGACGGCATGCTTGGCGTAGGTCGCGATAAGATCGTCGGCCTCGAAGCCCAGTTGCTCGATGCAGGCGACGTTGAAGGCGCGCACGGCGTCACGGATCAGGGGAAACTGCGGGACCAGCTCCTCCGGCGCCGGCGGCCGGTGGGCCTTGTAGTCCTGGTAGATGTCGTTGCGGAACGTCTTCTCGGAGGCGTCGAAGATGACGGCGATGTGGGTCGGGGCCTCGGAGGCCTTGGATTCGCGCAAGAGCTTCCACAGCATGGCGCAGAAGCCGTGCACGGCGCCGACCGGCAAGCCGTCCGAGGGGCGCGTCAGGGGCGGCAGCGCATGGAAGGCGCGGAAGATATAGCCCGAGCCGTCGATCAGATAGACGTGGCTGCCCTTGACGATGGGCACCGTTTCGCCTTCGGGCACGGAGCACTGGGGGGCGGGCCGCGGGGATTTCTTGAGGGCGTTCTCGGTCATGCGCCCGACTATAGGCGCTCGGACCGCGCGGGTCAGCCTGTGCGTGCTGGGCGCGGCTAGCGCGTTTGCGGGCTGGAGGCGAATGGGGTATCACATCGCGCGGGCGAAAGCCCTAGGCACCCATAGCTCAGCTGGATAGAGCGTTGCCCTCCGAAGGCAAAGGTCAGAGGTTCGAATCCTCTTGGGTGCGCCATTTGCGTACAAAACTGCGAACACATTCGCCCGACGAGACCTGAGCGGCGATCACCGCCTGCTCCAGCACGTCTTTTCGTCCCTTGATGCGGACGACGCAGTCATCGACCTCGATCCGGTCCACGATGGAGCCAATATCCGATGAAATCAAAGCCGTCGGGTGATCTTGGTTGAGTTTATCCGTGCCGTTAACCGTTCCTACCTCGCGTCTGTCTTGTGGGAAGCTCGGAACAATGCGAATTTTCACCCCAGTTACAGAATAATCCGGGGAACCAAAAATTAGAAAATGGAAGGAGACGTCTATGAGAACAATTTTGGCATTCGCGTTCTTTATCGCGAGCGCTTCGCTTGCTGCTGCCGCTCCATTGAACGAATCTGACTGCGAAGCAGTATGGAAGCTGGTCGATGTCGACAAGAAAGGATCAATTGACGCCGAACAGGCGAAGGCCTATGTCGCGAATTTCGCGCAGGTCGATGTGGATAAGAACGGCTCGATCAACTACGGCGAGTTCAAGGAAGGCTGCAAGGCGGGCTTGGTGAAGAAGTAATCCAGCCAATTCCTGTAAGCGCCGGAGCAAAAATCCCTCAGGCGCAGTTCCACCTCCTGTGTGAGTCGACGCCCAAGATCTGTCCGCTATTGAGGGCGAAGCGGACATCTAGCGGACATGGTATTGATGCCTCCTTTTGACCCTACTCGGACATCTACTCGCGGCACAGCCTTCGTCAGGGCGCACGCGCTGGCCCAATCTGCGGTGCATGGACCGGTTTGGCCATGCCGTAGAGGATCGTGACGCCTTGGCCGCCGCAGCGGGTCGACAGCGCCTCGTCTGGGACGCCAAAACAGCTGTCAACGTCCTGCCAGTTGTTCATCACCCAGACGTTGCCCGCCGGGTCAACGGCGAGATCGGTCTGCATTTGCAAACCGCCGCCCACGTAGCCGCCCGGAGGCGAAATCTGGTCGCCGGTCTTGAAGCCCGGTGGACAAGTCTCGGTCCGCGCGCCGCAAAGCTGGGTGATCGGGCTGTTCGGGGCCGCGAAATTCGAAATCCAGACGTTGTCGTTCCCGTCGATCGTCGCGGCCCAGGGACCGGGGAGTCCGCCGCCGGTGAAGGGAGAGCCCGGATACTCGGTGCCGTCTGGTCGCAGCAGCGTCACGCTGCCACTACCTCCGGTCTGCTTCGCCATCGCGCGCGTGAGGACCTCGTCGCCGTTGCCACCGAACTTCAGGGTGGCGATCATGTCGGCCGTCACGAACGCGCCACGGACCCCGCTCCCCAGCCGATTGGTCACCCAGACATTGCCGAGGCTGTCGATGCCGAGCCCGCTGCCGCTCCAGCCGGTCTTGAACTTTTCGGCCTTCGTCGGGTCGGAAGCGGGAAAGCGCGTCACATGGCCGCCAAAGCCATTGGTCACCCAGATGCGATCCTGCTGATCGATGCCGAGGTGAAACGGCCCGAGAAAGGACTTGCAGGGCTCAACCTCGCGCCCTTCGCAGACGATCCGCCCGTTCTTGTAGTCGCCCTTGGGGAAGAACAACAGCTGGCTCTTGCTGACGCCCACGGCCCACACATCACCACCCGGCGTCACGATGATACCCTGCATGAGGCCGAGCTTGCCGTCGAAGGTGATCCCCTCGGGTGGCGTCAGCGGGTTCCCGTTCTTGTCGAACACCGCAATCGACTTGCCGCCATAGCTCGACAGCCAGGCGTTGTCGTGCGCGTCGACCGCAGCGCCAAAGGTGCCGCCCTGCATGCCACCACCAGCGAAGCCGGTCGTGATCGGCGATATTGGTTGGCCGTTCGGGGCAAACTTGGTCGCGTTGCCCTGCCAGAGCGTGTCCTGGCCCTGCCAGCCGATCGTGAAGTTGTCGCCGACCCAGAGGTTGCCTTCGCTGTCGAACATCGCCTTGCCGCCCGCGCGGTAGCCGCCGCCGTCGAACTTGAGCGGCAACACCCAGGCACTGGGCGCGAATCTCAGGTACGGCATGAAGGGCACGGCCCGCATAGTCTTGCCTTCAGGGACCGGATAGAACGCGTCGAGCAAGGCGAACAGCCGTTCGGGCTGGTACCACGGCGCCTTGGCCACCGCCTGCGCCGACGCCAGCGTGTCGGTCGGAGCGCCTCCTTTCGGAGGTGTAGCGGCCGCGAAGAGCTTGCTGCAAGCGTCCGGCGTCACGGTCGTTACACATCCTGCCAGCGCATCGGCCAGCGTCGCGAAGTTGGCCATCGTCGGGGTCTGGGGACCGTTGAGCGGGTTCTGGATAGCGTCTCCCCACCCGCCGGTGGCGAGATCGACAAAGTTGGGCACATTGCCCGCTGCGATCCTGAGGCCGAGCGCATGGCCCTTGATTGCGGTGCCGTCAATGAACTGATTGTGGGTCCATACCGACGCCACAGTCGTGAACTCGTTGATCGTGACTTTGATCGGCGGCGTGCTGCCGAGCACCGTCATCAGCCCGATGGCTGGATTGTTGCCGCCAGCCTTACTGGCAGCCGGTTCGCCACCCGAGGCGACAAGGTAGAGGCTGATGTCTTTGCTCGGCGATTGCTCGACGGAAATCTTAAACTGACCATTGGCGTCGGTCTTGACCTGAGCCAGCTGCGAAGGCGCGCTCACACTTGCGCTCCACAGCGTCACGGTGGAGTTTGCAATGGGTCCACCGCCCCCTTGGACCTGCCCCTCGATTTGATCCGCAGCCGCAGCCGGACCGCAGGCCCAGACAAACACGACTGTGGATAGCAATTTGGTGATGAATTGGGTTTTTGTGTTCGTAAGCATCGTCAATTCCTCCGTCAATGACCAGGAACCGAGTCGGGCGACAAAGATTTTTCCTGCGCGGTCGTAACACGCGCGCAACACGCACGCGCTTCGCCTCTGGCTACCATCTGCGGGTTTCGAATCGCTCGCAGGGGAAACGCGATGAGCTTCGCTCGCATTTTCAGCGCACTAGTGAGCACAACTTCGATGAGAAGCCAAGTTGCGTTGCCGCGTGGAGCGGCTCTCGTGGTTGTGTTGCTGATCGCGATGCCGATTGCCCATGCCCAACAGGGAGAAGACTTGCGCGAGGCGGCACAAAATCCCATCGCCGATTTGATCAGCGTGCCCTTTCAGAACAATGCCAACTTTGACATTGGCCGCGCTGACAACACGCAGAACGTCCTCAACATTCAGCCGGTTTACCCGGTCCACCTCAATGGGAGCTGGAACCTGATCACCCGCCCAATCCTCCCGGTGATTTATCAGCCGCCCTTCGTTTCCGGCAGAGAGCTACAGGCCCTTGAGGAAATCGTCGGCCCTGATATCGGCGACACCGAGTTCGGCCTCGGCGACCTTACCCCAGAGTTCTTCTTCTCACCGAGGAAGCCAATCCAACTGGGTCCAGAAGCGAGTTTGGTCTGGGGTCTTGGGCCAGCCCTTCAGTTTCCAACCGCGACCGATGATGAGCTTGGGACGGGAAAATGGTCCGCCGGACCGGGGTTTGTCGTCTTCCTGTCTGACAAGGCGCTAAAAGTAACAACTGGCTTCTTGATCCTTAACCTCTGGTCTTATGCGGGGGATGAGGACCGGGCGGACGTGAATGCCATGACGCTGCAGCCGTTCCTCAACTACAACCTCCCCGAGCGCTGGTACTTGACCACGAGCCCCCTCATCACGGCCGATTGGGAGGCCGATGACGATAATCGCTGGACTGTGCCGATTGGCGGTGGCTTCGGGCGAATCTTCAAGATCGGGGACCAACCGATCAATGCAAATCTAGCCGCCTACTACAATGTCGTCACGCCAGACGACACTGGCGCTAATTGGCAATTGCGCGCTGAGTGGACATTCCTTTTTCCGACGCAGTGAGCGCCAGGACGTAAATGGGAGGGCACATCGCCCTTGAGCGCGCCACCCTGTAGGGCCCCCTTACTTCTGCTAATGGCCCAACTCGCCCGTTCGCTGCGACGCACCTAGTCGTCAGCTACCGGGGTGAGACCTGTCATGCCGCGGACGTGAGCTGCACGGGGAATTTTGACCCTGACCGCCCGGTCTCGCCCACCGACATGATCGCCCGCTATCGGGGGTAAAGCGTTCGTAGAGCGGACATAACCTGCGGGCCCGCCTTTGACCGAATGTTTCCATCTTCCGCCAGCGATTGCCGCTAGTTCGTCAAGCCACCCTCGCCAAGGTGGATTGCACTGGCACCAATATCTTGGTCATTTCGAGCCAGCGAAATGTGACGCCAGGGCGCAATTTCGCTTCGCCGAGTGTGCCGTCGGCGTAGCCATGCGCCTTGAAGAACGGGGCGGAATTCAGCGTCGCCATGAGGTCGCTTTGCTGGCGACCGTTAGCGACCATGTCGTCCTCGATTGCGGTCAGAAGTCGCCGCCCAAATCCCCGCCTGGTCCAAGCTGGATCGATATAGAGCGCCGCTACTTCCGCATGCGGCGGTGGCAGGCGGCGGTTGGCGGTCAGCCAGGCGCGCGCGGACTCCCGCGCAGACCAGGCGCCCCAACCAACGAGCACCCCGCCGCACTCCGCGACGAAACCATGCTCGCGTGCAATCACCTCATTGAGCAACGGGCTAACCTGGACGATGTGCTCCTCGATCGCGGCTCTCTCGTAGTGGGCACCGGCTAGGGTCCGCAATGAGGCATTCTGAATGGCCAACAGTCGACCGAAATCGGCCGATGTCGCACGCCGTAGGGCTATCGGTATGGTCATGTTCAGCTCCAAAATGGCTCTTCGTATCCGTTGGTTCAGGCGATCAGTGGGTTGCAGACCTGGCAGTCTGCTCAACATGAGCATGGGAGCACTCCTGAGTGCTGGTCAGCTCACGTCCCGCCTTTCAGCCGAAAACGGCGATCCGAAGTGAGGCGTCTAACCCCGTCCGCCTTTGACGAGGGTAGCGTGCAACCGAAAAGCGCCGTCCGGCAGTTAACACGTTGGTGTTAACGGTTAGCGGCGGGTAAATTGCGGTCAGCAGCATAAGGAAGGCCAGTCATGCAAACGGACGCGGTCGAGCGCGCCTTGGAGAGGGTGCTTACGAGCACCGCGTTCATCCGGACGCAACGGCTGCGCCGCTTCCTCGAGTACGTGGTGGTCGAGTCGCTTGCAGGCCGGAGCGACCGGCTCAAAGAGTACGCAATCGGCGCCGTCGTGTTCGAGCGCGGCCCCGACTTCGATCCGCGCCTCGACGCGATCGTACGCGTGGAGGCGATCAAGCTCCGCGAGCGGCTCAAGGACTACTACCGCGGCGAGGGCGCCACTGACCCTGTGGTCATCGAGCTGCCCAAGGGCAAATACACGCCGCACATCGAGTTTCGGCAAGCGCCAACGCTTGGATTGCAGCATTCGGACTCCGGCCCGTCGCTACCCGTTCAGCCTTCTATTGCTGTCTTGCCCTTCGACAATATTGGGGTCGATCCCCAATGGCAGCATCTCGCAGACGGGATCACCGAGGACATCATCACCGATCTCTCCCACTCCAAGGACCTTCTCGTCATCGCTGGCAATTCCACCGCGGTTTACAAGGGCAAGCCGATCGACATCCGCCAAATAGGTCGCGACCTCAACGTGAAATACGTTCTGGAGGGCAGCATCCAGTCGATGGGCGAGCGGATTCGCGTGACCGCCCAGCTCATCGAAGCCGCCTCCGGCAGCCACGTCTGGTCCGAGCGCTATGACCGGCCAGCCGATGATCTCTTTGCGGTGCAGAACGATGTTACGCAGAGGATCGCCGCCACGCTCGGCGGCTGGCAGGGGGCGGTCGCCGAGGCCGAGCGCACTCTTGTCAGGCGCAAGCCGCCCGCGAACCTATCCGCCTTCGACACCTACTTGCTGGCCATGGGCTCAACATGTGTACACAAGGTGACCAAGGAAAGCTTGATCGAAGCAGAAGGCCTGTTTCGCAAAGCTCTTGAACTCGATCCGCAACTGGCACGCGCTTACGCCGGGCTCGCGGAGGTCTACTCCTGTTCGATCGAGCACAGTTTTGCACCCTCTGTCGAGGAGGCACTGTCAAAGATGATGGAGGCGGGCGAGAAGGCGGTGCAGCTCGATCCCAACGATGGCCAAACGCACTATGCTCTCGGCCTCGCCTGCGCATGTCACGGGAAACCGCAGCAAGCTCTTGCCGAGTTTCACAGGGCTGAAACTCTTGCGCCGTCCGATGCAGACCTGCTCCTCTTAATTGCTTGGTCTCTTCCACAGTTTGGTGAATCGGGACGGGCCGTGAGCCTGGCGGAAAGGGCGCTCACTCTGAACCCTCATTACCCCGACTGGTACAATCAAGGGCTCAGCAGGGTGTTCTTTTTCGGGGAGCAATACGACAGGTCGGTGAAATACAGGTTGCTCGTGAAGGAGCCCCACGCCCTCGATTATGCCTACTTGGCCATGGCTTATGCGTACTTGGGTCACACGGGTGATGCAAAAGCAGCTGCCACCAACGTCATGAAGCTGGATCCCACATGGATCGCGGAACGCTATCTCATTGAAGCGGGCGGCTATGCGGACAAGGAGGCCGAGTTGTTTGTCGATGGCGCGCGCAAGGCCGGTCTACCGGCCTGTGTGCCTGCCGACAAGCTCAAGGACATGCCCAATCTGTGGCATCTGTGGCGTGCCAAGTCCTGCGATCAGCAACGCGCTAAGATATCCGGGTGACCACCTCGTTGTCCGCGCTGCACGGCGCGAGTCAACATCGGGCATGCTCGGGGGTGAAGCCAGCCCAATGACCCGGGGCCGGCCCGCCCGAAACCATAACCAGCGTTCTCGATCGTCACTGCAAATCACAATCTTCTGCTTCTGGCCCAACTCGCCCGTTCGCTGCGACGCACCTAGTCGTCAGCTACCGGGGTGAGACCTGTCATGCCGCGGACGTGAGCTGCACGGGGAATGTTGACCCCAAGCCGACATTGGCATCCGCCTTTTGTTAATCGGCCTCAATGAGGCGCCACTAGATACCTACGGATGGCGCGCGCGGCCTCGCCGAAACTCCCAGAAAACCTTTTACCCGTGGTGTGCTCCACAACCTCGCAATCACGCGGCGCCACTTGGTCGGTGTGGTTCCACACTCGACCGCACGCTTTGAACAGCGGACGGGCCTCGCGGGTCAGCCTATATTTCTCGATCGCCCAGAGAAATCTCTCGTGTTCGTTGTTGCTGATCTGCCCAGCTCGACGGAGTGACATCGCTACTCTGCCCTCTACGACACTTTGTAAACCGCGTACCTTTTCTCGGCGGCTCGGCAACGCGCAATGGGCCGTCAGGTCGGAATTTCGTTTCCATGCCCCTCCCAGCGAACGTATTCATACGCGACGAACTGCTGGCAGTGACGTAGCGTCGACCAACGGTAATGTCCTGGACGGGAACGGTCATCCGGGGCGCTGCTTGCGCTGCCAGCGGTTTGGAAAACGCGGCTACTACCGGGCCGCTGGCAGCTAAAGAGCCAACATAGGTATGCTCCCTGGGAGTCAGGGTGCATGCATGGCGGTACATAGGCCAGATTCGGAAAGTACCCACTGCAGATAAGCTATCGTGCCAGACGCCATTGGGCTACGCAGAGTCGAGCCGCTCGGCCCCGGCGTAACGGCCTGGTGTGCAATCTCTACAGAACGACACGCGCCGCAGGAGTGCTCAGACCAACGATGTGGCGTTCGAGGACTTTCGGATCTCGTTCCCCGCGAGCCCAGGCCATATAGAGGCGGCGCTTGAGGAGGTCGGCTGTGACTGCAAGGTTTCGCGCTTTCGCCTCATCGATCGCACGATCGACAATCTGCTGGGACTCGTCCAATTCACGGGACGTACAGGTCGAGAAGTCAATCACAGAACTCCCTTTCGTGGTGGTGAGGTTCGCCAAAACAGGAACGCCGCGGGGTGAGCCCAAGGAACACAGCGTCGTCCGGATCAGCGCCGCCTTCCGGCTATGATGCGCTGCCAGCGGCTCGGTAATACGCGGGGGCATACCGGACCGCTGGCAACTAAAGGAGCCTACATGGGCGTGTACGCGCTCCCCTGGAGGGCAGGCTGCATATACGCACGCGTTCACGCCAGATACGGGATGTACCTACTTTGGAGAGGGCACCACGCCCGCCGGCCGAATCTTATGCGCTGGCTCGGCCTTACGATCCAAGTCAGGAGCCGAGAGTTGCCGAACCACGCGCATGGGAACATCGCCCCCAATGCCGGCCTTCATTTCGAAACTCCAGAATATCGAGGGTCGTCGCACCTAACCTCGTACTCGACTTCGGCGGCAAACTTTTCCAAAGACAGTACTTCGTTGGCAACGATGTGAGGTAAAGTCCCGGGCCGCTCCCAACGAACGCGTCGATCAACAGTAATCTCGAGCACACGACGAACCTGCTCGCCCCTTGCGACGTAGCAACGACCAACAACAATGTCCTGCACGCGAACCGTCATCCGCACCTCCTAGAATGCGAACCGCCCCGCTGGCCGCCTAAAGCGGCATCCTTGAGCTTCACGGCGTCGCGCTCGCCTGAGTCGGTCGCAGCAAACAGCCCATTTGCCATAAGCCAGAAGATGGCTGGTCGACCTATGGGAATGTAGGAATGCGCGCGAGCCGACCAGACTGGAGCAAGCCGGCGCGACGCACGGCAAGGTCTGCTTTCAAATGGCCGCGTGGCCGCGATGCACTCACCCAATCACACTACTCGATGACCGCTTGGTGCCGGTAGGATCGGAAACTACTCAGAGTTCGTCTCGCCGGGGTGACCGCCGCGGCCAGGGTACGACGCCCTCGCGACCTCGAGCGGATCCGACCTAGTCAGGGGGAAGCCTGGCCCGCGAACGCCACGACAATCATGTTGAAAATCGTGGCACTCGAATTACCCGTCTGAGTACATTCCGAGGCTACGGCAGTCGTCCCCGCTTCAGTAATCTGGCCTCAAGCAGCCGAGCGGGGGTAAAACGTCCCGCTCACCTTCCGCGCGGATCCGAGGCGACACAGCCGCCTTGGTAAAAGAGGCGAAGTCCCTGACAGGCGATTAAGCAGGAAGCTTATCTTTTATCGATATGTCCCTTTGTTTCCCAAATCAAAGCCGGAGCTACGATCGACGCGGACGCCGCGTGCGCTTTTGGGGTCACGACGGAGCAATCGAAATCTGCTTCTTTTTGGAACAGGGCGCCCTCGGCAAGATGGATCCGGATGCCGAGCGCGATGAGTCTGGACTCTTAAACGCTTTCGATCGTTACCGCGATAGGATTCTCGGGGTCGCGGCCAAGGTCTATTCCCTTCGACGCAGAGACTCCTACACCTTGTTGGCTTCGGATTTCTGAAGAGAGCCAGCAGAGTGCCGCGCGCGCGCCGCACCTAGGTACTTTCCGTATCTAGGCATGCGCGCCCCTGCGTGCTTCGATTCGACCTGAGGGATCACGCGGGAGAGGGATGTAACGCGTGCTCGAACGGGTGGACCCTCATTCCGCGCAAAGCGGCTCGGCCTGCACCCCGCACGGCCGGGCCGCTTTCGCGCCTAGATCTGAAGGAGCCCCGATCAGGCAGCGGCAATCGCCAGCCGGATCAGCGCCGGAAGGGACTTCGAGCCTGTCTTCTTCATGATGGCCGCACGGTGGTTGTCCACTGTGCGCTGGCTGATGCCGAGGTCGGCGGCGATGTTCTTGCTCGGATGTCCCGCCAGGACGAGATCCATGATCTGGCGCTGCCGAGGGGTCAGGCTGCCGATACTCGATACAGCTACTTCCCGAAATCCAGTTAGCTTCATCACATCCCGCGTTTGATCGAGCGCGCGCTCGATGCTCGCCAGCAGCTCTGTGTACCCAATCGGTTTCTCGATGAAATCCACGGCGCCAGCCTTCATGGCCTCAACCGCCATGGGTACGTCCCCGTTGCCGGTAATCATGATGGTCGGCAGCGCATGACCATTCGCCGTGATGCGCTCGATCAGCTCCAGTCCCGACATCCCAGGCATTCGGGCATCCACCAGGAGGCAACCCTCAGGCCGATCAACTCGCAAGAAAGCTTCGCCGTCGGCAAAGGCCTCCACCGTGTAGCCGTTCTCGTGCAGTAAGTCGCGCGTGGCCTCGCGGACAGCGAGATCATCGTCAACGACGAACACTGTGCGTCTATTTCGATGGTCCAAGGGTGGCGCCACCTGCGATCCGCTGACCGAAGCGGAAGGTCGCGCATCGGTGAGGAGGCGCTGAATGAGCCTTGTGAGCTGCTGGGCCTTCACTGGCTTGTTGAGATGCACACATCCGTGGCGGGCGATCTCGCGCAGAGTGTCGGTCGAAATGTCGCCCGTGAGGATGATGGCCGGGATGTCGTGTTGGAGCTGGCTTTGCAGACTCGCGATAATATCAACCCCGTTGACGCCGCGCGGCAGGTTGTAGTCGGCGATCACCAGATCGGGTTGGATCGTCTCTCGCGCCGCCAACTGAAGCGCTTCCGGTGCATCACCAGCTACAAGAGTACGATGCCCCTCACCGTCGAGAAGGAGCTTGATCATCTCGCGCACGGCTGGATCGTCTTCAATGACCAGAATTGCACCCCTCAACCGTGAATCGTGATCTCCGTCATGCTCTCGTCTAAGTGGCTCATCGACGGCGACATGGCTTCCCAGCGGTACCTCGACAGCGAAGAGCGATCCGGAACCCGGAAACGAGCGAACATCGATTGCATGGCCCAGCAATTCGCTGAGGCGCTGCACGATTGACAGGCCGAGACCGAGTCCACGGCTGCTCTCGCGGGCGGGATTGTCGAGCTGATGAAACTCATCGAAGATCCTCCGAACTTCCTCCTTCGGAATTCCAACTCCTGTATCAATGACCTCGATGCGCAGGTTGCCAGCGCGGCGTCGGCAACCGAGCAGTATCTTGCCCTCTCTCGTGTACTTCACAGCGTTGGAAAGCAGGTTGCGGATCATTTGTTCAAGGAGCCGCGGATCGCTCCTGACCGTGAGGCGACTAGGAACCACGCACCAGTCGAGGCCCTTCTCTGCCGTGTGATAAGTGAACTCCGTTCTCAACTGTTCGAGCAAGACGTTGATGGGAAAATCGATGATCTCCGGTCGCACAATCCCGGCTTCGAGCTGGTTGATATTGAGCAGCTTGTCCAGCATGCTCGACATGCTACCCACCGTCTCATCCAGCCTTTCGACAAGTTTCAGGGTGCTTTCGTCCTTCACTCGCTTCGCGAGGATGCCTTGCAGTAAGCTGATGGTCTGCAGCGGCTGGCGGAGATCATGACTGGCGGCAGCAAGGAAGCGCGACTTGCCGATGTTGGCCCGCACTGCTTGTGCCTTGGTGGTCTCCAATATCTCTCCAAGGTGCTTCGCATCCGTAACGTCCACGAATGCGACCAGGAATCTGCGCCTTGCCGATCGCTCCTGTTGAATAACGCGAGCGCTCATGATGAGGGCGCGCGGTCCAAGCGTTGGCATCGTGATCGCGACCTCAGCATCCTTTGCGAGCGCCCCTTCGGTGGTTAGTGACACGAGAAACTCTCGCAGCGCCGGCACATCGAGATGGTCTTGGACCTCGCTGAGCTGCCGTCCTACTGTCGCCTCCGGCTCCACTGCGAAGACGCGGTAGAAGGAGGTCGAGGCCGAGACGACGCGCAACTCGTCGTCCAGCACAACCAGGGGCTGGCTTATGGTCGCGATGATGCTCTCCGAATAAGCCCGCGCCGCCTGAATTTCCTGTTGAGCTTTCTTTATCTCGGAGATGCCCGCGAACGTGATGACCACGCCCTCGACGTCAGTGTCGTCGTTACGATAGGGCAGGATGGCGCGAATGTACCAATTGCCATTGTCGGCTTCGACCTCACGGCGCAATGGCGCGAGGGTTTCGAGTACCCTACGTGCCTCAGCAATAAGGTCATCGTCGCCGAGATGGTGCGTGAGATCGCGAAGCGGACGGCCGATATCAGAGGCAATTACGTTGAAAAGCGCCTTCGTAGCAGGAGTGAAGAAGCGTATCTTCAACGAGCGATCAAGGAAAAGGGTGGGAACGTTCGAGCTGTTCAGGATGTTGTTGAGATCGTCTGACGTCGCACGATGCCGCTCAACGGTTTCCTGAAGCTGGCTGTTGAGGGCGTTGAGCTCCTCATTCAGGGACTGCAATTCCTCCTTCGACGTCTCGAGCTCCTCGTTCGTCGACTGGAACTCCTCATTGACAGACATGGCCTCCTCGTTGATCGCCTTGTGCTCCTCGTTGGCAATCTCGAGCTCGCGGAGCGTGGTGTTGAGCTCGCCGCGCAGTGATTCGAGCTCTTGCTCCAGCTCAATGGTGCGAGAGGCCTCGGCCGGTTGGGCACCTTGCTCGATGGGCCTTAATTCTTGCCTGACTTCGTCCGCGAAGCTGACGAGGAGATAGCCTTCGTCCTTGCTGGTGACCGGCAAAACGGTGATGGTGACCGTGACGGGAACGCCGTCGCAGATGATGCGAGCGCCAGTAACCTGCGTACGGGCCTGGGCGTCGCTCGCGCGCTGGATCGCCATCCGCAGCTTGCTGCGCAGCCCGTCACGCGCCATGACGAGAATGTCCTGGCTCGCTTCGCCTGAGGCAATCTTGAGATAACGGTCTATCGGCCCGATGAAATGCAGACCCTCGCGTTTGGCGTTGATCAGAACCGAGGCTGGCGCGTACGCTTCTAGCAACGTCCGAACAGCAAGCTCGCCGAGGGGCGGGACGCTAGCAGTCCTCATTCGCGGCATTCTGGTCGGGGAGGAACGCCCATATTCGCCGGCGGTGATGGGAAAATCGACCTCGCCCGGCCGACTTTGGCCGAAGTGTCGGAATATCCGGTGTTTCTTGACGATCGGCGCAAAGTGATCGCCGAGCGCGCCGACCGTTTCAGAGGAGCCCAAGAACAGCACGCCGTTCTCGCGAAGCGCGAAGTGGAAGAGTCTAAGAATCCTCTCTTGCGCCTCCGGGCTCAGATAGATGAGGACGTTTCGGCAGGAGATAAGGTCGAGGCGCGAAAACGGCGCATCGGCCAATAGGTTCTGGGTGGTGAATACCACGGTCTCTCGCAGCTCACGGCCCACCCGATATGCGCCGTCCTCCCTGAGGAAGAACCGGGCGAGCCGTTCTGGCGTCACATCGGCCTGGATATTCTCGGGATATGCGCCGTTCCGTGCAAAGGCGATACTCTCAGGGTCAATGTCTGAGGCGAAAACCTGCAGTTTGATGTTGCGCCTGGCGGCGGCAATCTCTTCAAGGAACAGCATGGCGATGGAGTATGTCTCTTCGCCCGAGCTGCAGCCCGGCACCCAGATGCGCAGGGGTCGGCCGGGCGTATGATCGCGCACGAGCTCTGGAATTATCTTTTCTGCTAGAAGATCGAACGCCGGGGCATCGCGGAAGAAGTGGGTGACATTGATGAGAAGATCCTTGGCCAGGACCTCTCGCTCTCTGGCATCCTCCCTCAAGACGTCAAGATAGCGCGCGCCGTCCTCGATCGCAGCCATCGCCATGCGCCGCTCTATGCGCCGCTGCAGCGTTCCGGGCTTATAAAGCGAGAAATCGTGCGATGTGGTCGTGCCGAGGAGAGAAATAATATCGGTAAGGCCGCGCGCGCCGACGCCGCGAGGTGATTGACCGTTGTCCCCACCATTCCCGTACGATTGACGACAGAATTGGAGAAGCGCCTCGGGAATTTTCGCGACTGGAAGAACAACATCGGCACAGCCCGTGTCGATGGCGCTGCGCGGCATGCCATCGTGAGCGGCCTCGTTGGGATCTTGCACAATGACGAGGCCGCCCCGCTCATTTACGGATTTCAATCCGAGAGCTCCCGTCCGCCCCCGTCCCTGAGAGGATCGCGCAGATTGCGTGCTCACCACACTCGTTGACCAGAGAGCGCAAGAAGAAATCGAAGGGTAAGCGCGCGCCGTGGCGCTCTCGCGGTCTCGAGAGCCGGAGCGCCCCATCCTGAAGCGCGAGATAGGCACCAGGTGGAATGAGATAGACGTGATCGGGCTCGAGCCTCATGCCGTCCGACACCTCGGCGACTTGCATGAGAGTGTGGCCGGACAGCAAATCTCGCATCATACTGGCATGCGTCGGATCGAGGTGCTGGATGAGGACAAACGCCATGCCGCTATCGGCCGGCATCGCATCGAAGAACTTCTGAAACGCGTCGAGTCCACCGGCCGATGCGCCCAACGCGACAACGGGGAACGCGCGCGCGCCGCCTGCGGCATTGCCCTTCTGCACGAGCTCTCCGTTCGACGGCGGTCGGGCCGCTGCGGCCGGGCCTGGACGAGGTCCAGTCATCAATCCTGCTTTCTTTGGAGCCCGAGTTCCGTCAGAGGGGATACCGGGGCAAGCCCTTGTAGCACGTTCTGGCGCACCGCGGCGGCCTCCTGGCGCCGCAGGCGAGCGCCGGAGCCCGCTCCACCAGACCGGCCTAAGTAATTTCCGAGTCTGACTAGCCATTGCAGCGCCGGTTAAGGTTTGGGCAACAACAGCTTAGGCGGAGGCCGCATCGCTACCCCACTGAGCGATGGATGCGATCATGCTCGCTGTTGTCCCATTCTAAGGAGAATTGCGATGCTTAACATCGACCAGATGGTCAGAAGTGCAAATCGATCGGGACTTGCCAGATTAGATTCGATTTCCGGAGCCATGGCGAGGGAGCGGCGAGAGGAGCGACAGCAAATCGCGATCTGCGAGCTTACGCATCGGACCAAAAATCTGCTGGCGGTTGTCCAGGCGATAGCGGATCAGATCGGGCGGAGGAGCGTGAGCCTAAAGGATTTCCAGACCCAGTTCTCTCGGCGTCTGCATGGTCTCTCACGCTCGATCGATCTTCTTGTCGACGACGGGCGCGGCGCATCAATCGGCGATTTGGTACGCTGCCAGCTCGAGCCCTTTGGTGAGGTTGATGGGGTCCGCATCGCGGCAAGGGGTCCCGTTGTCTTGCTTAACCCAGAGGCGACGCAGAATATCGGACTGGCGCTGCACGAGCTGGCGACGAATGCGACGAAGTATGGGGCTCTTTCCGTGCCGGAAGGCGTCGTCACAGTGAACTGGGAGTTCGGACCGGACGACGTGGGACCGAGGTGCTTTCGCTTGATTTGGCGCGAACGCAACGGCCCGAAGGTAATGCCCCCCACGCGTCGGGGGTTCGGTCATGTCATCCTGCAGCGCATGACGGGAGAGACGCTGCAAGGGAAGGTCAATCATGAATTTGAAGCCTGCGGAGTAAGTTGGACCCTCGAAGTCCCCGCGTACGCCGTCGAATTGCGAGGCCCTACCGCGAACGCTTTCGACGCGGCACTAGGCAGAAACGACCGCCGTCTTTCGCAGACATCAGCAGGACGTGTCCATTTGAGGGCGTCGCCTGCGGCCATGGCCAGGTGGGTCGAACAGGGCAACTGAGTACATTCCGAGTCTCACCCCTCCCGGCGGCACGACGTATGGTCTGGCTCAAGACCCGGCGGACGCGCTGATCGCAATCACCGTCCTTCGCATTGACGTTGCGGTGCCCAAGAAGCGGGGCCCGCCGAATAGATCAACGCGCGCAAGTCAACCCAGCGAGGACATCATGACCTTCACTCCGAAGACGCTTTCCGACAAGATCGGGGTCACGGCTGCCGGCGAGCCCGTCTCTCCTCCGATGTTGCCGCCCGACGGGCCGAAGCCCGCCGGCGAGCCTAAAGTTGGTGCCGACGCGGATGCTCCGGCACAAAAGCCGGTTGTCGCGCCTGCCCCGCTGCAGACCTGACTATCGTCGAAGTTGCAAGGGCAAGCCGGTGCCCAACAGGCACCGGCTCACCCGCGTCCGACACTTAAAGGAGTCACGTTTGAAAGTGCTTTCAACCGCCTTCGTTCTCTCGACGATGCTGCTCGCCTCCCCGGTGATCGGCCAACAGCCCACCGGCAGGCCCGAGATCCCGGCCGGTGACACCGGAACCGGCGTTGCACACTGGCCTGAACGTGTGGGTTCTACCGGGCGGATAGAGTCGACGATGCTTTTCCAATCGCTGGACCTAGCCACCGCCCACAAGCGGGCTGCCGAGTCTGGAGATTTCTTCGCGCGCTGTCGGGTGGCGCCGTGGCTAGACGTGACGACAGCATAAGCGAAGGACATTCCAGGACTTCAATGGGAAGGAGCGGGGCCATGGCCCCATTTAGTGCGTACGACGAACCAACGGTTCGACTCCTCTATGCGGCTTACAACGCAGCATGGTCTGCGCTCGAGGCCACCACCCACCCCTGGGCCACCCACGCAGCGACGAAAGCGCGGTTAACCCGAGGCCTCCTGGCTGCGGCCGCTGCCGGCGAGCGCGACCCCGAGAAGCTTAAGACTGCCGCAATCCATGGGACCTAGTGCGCGCACCTGACCACAGCGCAAAAGCAGTGCCGTTGTGGTCCGGTCACCCCGGACACAAGCGAGCCTTGAGCAACGAAGCGCGAGTGGAAGGTCGATTGCGCGTGCATGGAAACCAACGAGTAGGCCAGAGGCGGCTTCAGCTGAAACCGGTGCCGAACTCAATACGCTGAGTGGCTCCGGTCGCACACCGCCATCCG
This sequence comes from uncultured Alphaproteobacteria bacterium, assembly GCA_963740475.1. Lineage (GTDB taxonomy): Bacteria > Pseudomonadota > Alphaproteobacteria > Rhizobiales > Hyphomicrobiaceae > Hyphomicrobium_C. The sequence continues at coordinate 199,062 of CAVUEM010000044.1, forward strand.
CGAATTCATCACCTCAGATTTGACAAACCTATTTTGCGGTAACGGGAAAGAGATTGGCGCTTATCAACATGACGGCTTATTGTGATTCATGGGTTGCACGACGTGCAACAATAAAAAAGAGAGAAAAAACATGAAAATTTGGAATATGCCGCAAGTTCGCGAGCAGGCCGTTGGTCTTGAAGTCACCAGCTATCTGCCGGCCGAGATCGATATAATCTAATCGATTTCAAACGAACCCAAAAAGCAATGCTTGGGCGCGGCGGTCGAGCAATCGGCCGCCGTAGCCGTTCTGGTTCCGGAGTAGGGCTTGTCCCGCTTGTCGGAGTGGAATTTCCCCTTTGGCAAGTAGGGGCGCAACCAAGGTCAAGCTGTCATGCCGATCATGCGGGACTAGCCCCCAGCGCCATGTACAGAAGCGTGAATAGACGAGGCGCCCGCGATAATCGCCCCTTTACAGGCGAAATACGTCGTTGGCCAGGAGGGTCCAGCGCCGATCTTCGGCCGCGCCTGATGTAAGACCGTCGAACGCTCCCCATATGTCGATAATGGATCAGTTCGATTTTAGCGCGCCAGCAGAGGTTTTTTCCGGCACGGGGCGATGGGGGAACCGACGGCCCATGACATATCGCCGGTTTCCGAATGGGGCAGAAGCTATCCGGTTTGCAATGGAGGTCCTAGCTGCCGAGGCGCTCGCTGGGACGGTCATAGAAGCGAGTGAGGCGCGCTTCGGCGCGGCGGAGATCCGCACACTTTACGAAAGCCGAGAGTACTCAAAAGCCCAAGCAACTGAAGCGTTGGTCGCCAAACGGCGTTCCCGGGCACAGGTGTTGCGGGCGTCGGCCGCCGGTGGCTCTGAGCCGGCAGGAGCATAGTGGAAGCGAGACGCCAATGGGCGCGCGCTGTCCGGTCAGGACGATGACGAAGGATGATATCGGATGCCCACGGTGCGACAAGTGCTCGCCGAGAAGGGCCATGATGTTCACCATATTCGCCCGGATGCCTCGGTGCTCGACGCGCTCAGGATCATGGCGGACCATGAGATAGGGGCGTTGGTCGTTCTGGACGCGGACCATCTCGTCGGCATCATTACCGAACGAGACTACGCGCGAAAGATTGTCTTGAAAGGACGAACATCTCCGGCGACCTCCGTGCGGGAGATCATGTCGACGAAAGTCATCTACGCATCGCTTGATCAGAAGGTTGAGGAGTGCCTCGCAGTAATGACCGCGAAGGCCGTGCGCCATCTTCCGGTGCTCGAACACAAGAAGGTCGTCGGCATAGTTTCGATCGGCGATCTGGTCAAAAGTATTATCGGCGATCAGAAGTTCACAATCGATCAGCTCGAACACTACATCCAAGGTGACCGGTGACCGCTCAGCGGCTCGAACGCGGCTAGTTTGCAGATGGTGTCAAAACTAACCTCGTGCTGCGGACATCGGTTGCGTACATGCCGTTGACCCTTACCGCGGGATGGGTTGCAGTAGGCGTGCGAGCTTGACGAAGCTCGCGAGGCGCCCAGCCTCGAGTGTGCCTCGTTGGACGGCAGTGCGCACTGCACATGCCGGCTCACTCTCATGCCGACAATTGCGAAACCGACACTCGCTGGCGAGGGTCTCGATATCATCGAAATTGCTCTCGACCCCTTTCGAGGTATTCCACAGTTCCACCCCCCGCATGCCGGGCGTGTCGATAATCGCACCACCTTGCGGACGCGTGAACAGCTGGCGATGCGTTGTCGTATGGCGACCGCGACTATCGTGGGCGCGGACTTCCTGAGTCGCCTGCGCCGGGCGTCCCAGCAGCTGGTTTGTCAGTGTCGATTTGCCGACGCCCGACGAGCCAATCAGGCCGACAGTCCGGTTGCCGTCGAAATATCCTTCGAGACCCCGAACGTCATCGCGCTCACGTGCGCTGATGGCATGAATTGGTACATCAGGAGCAATCGCAGCAATCTGACCGGTCATCTCGGCGACATCGTTTGTGAGATCTGCCTTGTTGAGGACGATGACCGGAGTGGCGCTGCTTTGGCGCACTAATGCGAGATACCGCTCGATGCGCGGCAAGTTAAAGTCGCCATCCGGAGCCGTCACCATGAAGGCGACATCGATATTCGCCGCCAGCAGCTGGGGACGACGTTCGCCCGAGGCCTTGCGGACCAATGCGGTGATCCGCGGCAGAACTGCCTCAATTGTAGCCAGGCCATCGCCCCTCACAAAGCGTAACGCCACGAAGTCGCCGACACCTGGGAGATCGGAGCGCTGCACGGCATTATTGCGGATGCGGCCTGTGGTCCCCGCCGTCAGCTCAGTTGAGTCGGTCGCAACCCTGTAATGGCTTCGATGCTCACCGACCACACGACCTGGTAACAGTCCCTCGGCGGCATGGGCTGTGAATTCCTTTTGCCGTCGCTCACTCCAACCCAATGCCTCGAGTGTCATGCCTCAGTTTCCTTGAGAGCGTCGCACTGCTCTTAGCCGGCTACGAGCCCGTGGACGCGTGTGCATCCGCTGCTAGAGTGAGCGGGCGCTCAACCACGCTCAGATACCGCTAGCACTCAATCGGCAAGAGTGCTAAGAGATAATAGTCCCGGTTAAGGGCCGTTTCTTAACGCCCCGAATTCCGCGCATCGCCCCAAAAATCAGAGATTTGAGGATTTCTATGAAATTCCGTCCGTTGCATGACCGCGTCGTCGTCAAGCGGCTTGAAGAAGATGCCAAGTCCGCCGGCGGCATCATCATCCCCGATACCGTCAAGGAAAAGCCGATGCGGGGCGAAATCGTAGCCGTCGGCCCCGGCGCCCGCGACGAGACCGGAAAGATCAATGCCCCGGACGTCAAGGCTGGCGACATCGTGCTGTTCGGCAAGTGGTCGGGTACCGAGGTCAAGATCGATGGCGAGGACCTCCTGATCATGAAGGAAAGCGACATCATGGGCGTGATCGAGGGCCATGCCAAAGTGAAGGCAGCCGCTTAAGTCCCGGAACGCCAATCCCAATTTTTTTAGGAGTTGCTCAACATGGCCTCGAAAGACGTTAAATTCGGCCAAGACGCGCGCGATCGGATGTTGCGCGGCGTCGACATCCTCGCCAATGCAGTGAAGGTGACGCTCGGCCCCAAGGGCCGCAACGTCGTCATCGATAAATCGTATGGCGCCCCGCGCGTCACCAAGGATGGCGTGACGGTCGCCAAGGAGATCGAGCTCGAGGACAAGTTCGAGAACATGGGCGCGCAGATGCTGAAGGAGGTCGCCTCCAAGACGTCTGAAGTCGCCGGCGACGGCACGACGACCGCAACCGTCCTGGCCCATGCGATCATGAGGGAAGGCGCAAAGTCGGTTGCGGCCGGCGCCAATCCGATGGACCTCAGGCGCGGCATTGACCTAGCGGTTGCAGCCGTGGTGGAAGAGCTGAAGGCGAAGGCCAAGAAGGTCACGTCCAACGACGAGATCGCACAGGTCGGCACCATCTCATCGAATGGCGACGCCGAAATCGGCGCCAAGATCGCCGAGGCGATGAAGAAAGTCGGCAACGAGGGCGTGATCACGGTCGAAGAGAGCAGGAGCCTCGAGACCGAGCTCGACGTGGTCGAGGGCATGCAGTTCGATCGCGGCTATCTCTCGCCCTATTTTATCACCAACGCCGAGAAGATGATGGTCGAGCTCGAGGACCCCTACATCCTGATCCACGAAAAGAAGCTCTCCGGTCTCCAGGCCGTTCTGCCTCTGCTTGAATCCGTCGTGCAGGCTGGCAAGCCGCTCCTCATCATCGCCGAGGACGTCGAAGGCGAGGCGCTTGCCACGCTCGTCGTCAACAAGCTGCGTGGTGGCCTAAAGGTTGCGGCCGTCAAGGCTCCGGGCTTCGGTGACCGCCGCAAGGCAATGCTCGAGGACATCGCCACCGTCACGGGCGGCAGCGTCGTATCCGAGGACCTCGGCATCAAGCTCGAGAACGTGACGCTGCAGATGCTGGGCACGCGCCAAGAAGGTCACGATCGACAAGGACGACACCACGATCGTGGACGGCGCCGGAAAGAAGGCCGATATCGAAGCCCGCATCAAGCAGATCAAGGCGCAAATCGAGGATACGACCTCCGACTACGATAAAGAGAAGCTGCAAGAGCGTCTGGCAAAGCTGGCAGGCGGCGTTGCCGTCCTAAAGGTCGGCGGCGCGACCGAGGTCGAAGTCAAGGAGCGCAAGGATCGCGTCGACGACGCTCTCCACGCGACCCGCGCGGCCGTCGAGGAAGGCATCGTCCCTGGCGGCGGCGTCGCTTTGCTCCGAGCCATCAAGGCGCTCGAGTTCCTGAAGTCCGCAAATGAGGATCAGAAGACCGGTATCGCCATTGTCAGGAAGGCTCTTCAGACACCTGCCCGCCAGATCTTCACCAACTCCGGTGAGGACGGCTCGGTAATCGTCGGCAAGATCCTTGAGAACGCCAAGTACAGCTACGGCTACAACGCTCAGACCCACAAGTACGGCGATCTCGTCGCCGAGGGCGTGATCGACCCGACCAAAGTCGTGCGCTGCGCGCTGCAGGACGCGGCATCGGTCGCCGGCCTCCTCATTACGACCGAGGCCATGGTCGCGGAGTTGCCGAAGAAGGACTCCGGCCATGCCCATCCGCCGATGGGGGCGGCGGCATGGATTTCTAAGTCCATCTCTCGCGTCGAAAATGAAAAACCCGGTTTGCGCCGGGGCCAGCCGTTAAGACCGATGGATGAACTGGTGAGCTACGTCGAAGCGATCCGAGCGGGCACTTTCCTTCCGCTAACTGCCGCTGTCACGCTCATAGATCTTCAATAGGACGTCCCGCCAGTCGTCGCTGGAGACTGTGGAGACGGGAAACTCGCATAGGTTACAGCCTCCCGCTGAGACCGTCACTCTGCCATCTCGTTGTACGGCGATGCCAGTTTCGGAGAATGAGCTCACTCGGTTCCGGCGACCCGTGTGCACAATCACAGCGTATACGCTATTGCCCAGCCCAGGCTGAGGACGGTCCTCATATTTGAATTCATTCGATATCGCTTCGGCTGCATAGTCCGCATTGGCCTGCTGGATCGCCTCATCTAGGCACCGTTTCGCCCGTTCCCATCCAGGGATTTCGTTGCCTATAGAGAGTTCGCTCTCGCGCTCTGCGGCCTGGACCTGTGCTTTACCGAGCGCGGTCGTTTTTTGCTGTCGAATGAGCCTCCGTAGCGGCAAGTCTTCGGTCATCGCTGTCTCCACAATGGCTCGAATCAGCGGACTGCTACGCCCGCGTCTCGGACGTTTTCGTCTTGCCGGCTTGCGCTCACTAAGCGCGCGCAGACGGGGGACTGCTAAGGGTCACCCGGCCAGGCGGGGGAGGTCGAGCGGGATCCAACCGATGACCTTGGGCACGCTGGGTACGCAATCTCCCATATCCCAGGGCGGGTTGGTGCTGAGCCCCGTCCGAGGGCCTCGGCTCAATGCCGGCATCCCGGCGGAAGTCATCGTAAGCCCGCTGAAGGAGGTTCAGCGTTACCTCGTCGTAAACAGTATGCAATTGCGTGAAACGAGCCATGGATAACTCCTGCCGGTAGATCAGGCGGGAGCAATTCGTGTCGATTCTCTCTGCCGGCGACGCCTGAGGACCAGATTGCCGCCGATGTTTGAACTCTACGCCTATTTAGCAGCGCCGTCTCGCGAAGAAACAATCAAGTTATCACGCGCGAGCTCGTAGACGTTCCGACCCATCACAATGCTCAAGCCGACCGATGCGATCATCCGGCTGTCGGCCACCTGCGTCTGCGGCTCGCTGCTTCGAGCGAAACCTACTGGCTAGCTCAGGCTCCGGCGCTTTTAGCCGTCGCGTCGATGTGAGCTGCAAGCGTTTGATCAATTCCAAGGCGATCCGCAAGGTTGGCGAGGAAGGCCTGCTCCGCGTTGCTGTTCACCTCTATGGCGAGGCGTGCAGGCACGCGCCTGGACGTTACCGGCTTAGCTCAGTGGTAGCGCAGCGGTTTTGTAAACCGTTGGTCGGGAGTTCAAATCTATCAGCCGGCACCATCAGCCCCATTTCTCTTCCCCATTGCGCCGCACGTGGAAGAAAAATTCAGGAGCAGGCTTCACCCGAGCCACAAGCTTAAGGACTCGTTGTTCAATGATTAGCTTGGGCGCGTTTAGCCTGAGCAAAAGCTGAGGGCAGCGATATTTCGAGGGGGTGTGCCTGCGAAGTAGTAGCCCATTTCGCAGGTTTCAGCGCCACCGAGCCCGGCTGCTCGGAGGTGGCCTGTGCTTTTCCTTGGCGGGAGTACATGCGAGTCCCCAACGCCACACACGAACTTGCTTTGCGCTTGCACCTGGATTGAGCGTTGGACTTCGCTGTGATGAAGGGCGCAGACTTAATGAAAGTGAACGGGAGAGTCGCGCCATGAGGACATCAGCCACTCTGATCGCCGCCGCCCTCGTCATTGTGTTCACATCGGTCGCTGCACAAGCGCATGAGCGACTCCGGCTAAGGACTGCCGCAGTAGGTGGCGTTGTTGGCGCGGTCGTCGCTGGTCCGGTCGGTTTGTTTGTGGGTGGTGTCGTCGGCTACGCAGCTGGCCCCGAAATCGCGTGCGGTGTCGGCGTCAGGCGATGCTACCGCCATCGGCATTACCGATACAGCGCGAGGACCTATCGTTCATCGCGGTCGGAACGTCGAGACAGCTTCTCCAATTACTGATTGGGCCGCTCGGCATCAGGTCGCCTCGTCCTTGTGGCGGGGACATGAGCCGGTCGAGATCGGGTTCACCAACTCATCATCTTGATGCCTGCTCACAGTGTGTTCAAATCTCACAGCCGGTAGGATCAAGATTTCACCCTCGCCCTAATGACACTTGACAGTCAGCCCTCCTCGCACGTGCGATTGGTCAAGCGCGCATCGCACCGCGCCCGTAAGCTCCGAACCGAGCATTGCGAGGAGAGACCCCGATGGCTCGAATTGCGATCGTCGTCGGCCATGCGCGCACCGGCACCTTCTGCGAGGCGCTCGGCCACTCCTATAAACTCGGCGCTGAGGAAGGCGGGCATTCGGCCGAGCTCTTCGTCACGTCCCGCATGGCCTTCGATCCGATCCTGCGCGAGGCGTTCGCGAGAGTGCAGCCGCTCGAGCCGGACCTCGCCGCGGCACACAGCGCGCTCATGACAGCCGACCACATCGTCTTGATCTTTCCGCTCTGGCTCGGAACGCCCCCCGCGATCCTCAAGGGCTTTCTCGAGCGTGTGCTGCAGCCCGACCTCGTCGAGCCGTCGAAATCGGGGAAGTTCGTCAAGGTGCTCAAGGGAAAATCGGCGCGCGTCATCGTTACCATGGTCATGCCGGGGTTCGTCTATCGGTGGGGGTTCGGCGCGCACGCGCTGAAGATGCTAAAGCGCAACATCCTCGCCTTCATGGGCGTCGCGCCGGTGCGGTCGACGATCCACGGCTTTGTGGAGGGGGGAGTGGGTCCGGACCAACGCAAAGCCTGGCTCGACGAGGCGCACGCGCTTGGCCGCCGCGCGGCGTAAGCAGAGGTATAGCGCAGCGCCAAACCAACTTTCCGTCATCGCCCCGCGTCATGTCGAAGACATGCTTCCAGCCTAAAGGCGGCGATCTGCCCAAGCCGGCTGTCTGGAGCCCCATCAGGGCTGGGATGGATGCCCGCCGTCCATGCGGAGCATGGCTTCGCCATGACGCGGGCATGACGGTATGGGTGGCGCCGCAATTCGATCAAGAGCCGAAGGGCGGCGGCTACTTTCCCGGCTTCGACTTCAACGTGTCGAGATAGGCGAGAATGGCCTCGATATCGGCGGGCTCGAACACGAACTCTGGCATGTCGGGATGGCCCGTGACGATGCCTTCCGCGAGCGCCTCCGCCAGATTCCCCACCGGATATCGCAGGACGACGTCGCGGAACGGCGGCGCCTTTTCGAGCGGGCTCGCGCCCTCGACGCCGATCGCGTGACAGCGCGCGCAATTGGCCTCGAGGAGCTTCAGCCCCTTCCCCGCGGCCTCGTCCTTTTCGTCGGCGAGCGACGGACCGATTGAGCCCAGGGCAAGCGCGGCCGCGATCAAGGCTCCGAGCCTCATGAGCTCCCTCGCCATGCTGTCTTGCCTCGAGCCGCCACGGGCGCTCACTCCGCAGCGGGCTTCGCGCCGGCCTCGGGAAAGCCGGCGCGCATATACGCGATGATCTTCCAGATGTCCTCGCGCGCGAGCACGTCGCGGAAGGAGGGCATGTCGCTCTCGAACTGCTTGCCCCCGTCGGAGATGGCCCACAAGAGGTACTCGTCGACGGCGATGGGCTTCCTGATCATGAAGGCGAGCAGGGCAGGCGAAGGCGCGAGCGCCTTGCCCGCGTCGCCGTCGCCCATGCCGTCGCGCCCGTGGCACCTGAGGCACTGCTCGGCGTAGAGCGCGCCGCCCGCGCTGATCGCGGCAGGCCCCGGCTCTATCGTCGACACCGCCCCTTCATAGTCCTTCGGTACGCCGTAGCTCACGTACGTCGTATGCCTCAAGAGCCGCGTCATCATGCTTTTGGGCATATGCCCCGGCCCCCAAAGCTCGCGCACCATCCATTCCGGCTGCCAGTAATCGAAGCCGCGCGGCGCCGGCGTCTGCGGGCGCTCGTCGGCCGCGACCGGCGGCAGCAAAGCCGCCAGCGCGACGCACGCCGCAAGGGCTCCCCGCGTCAGGGTGCGCGCCGTCTCGAGCTTCGATGCGATCGCCATTGGTCCCTCGCCCTCGCGTGAATTCACTGCTGGAGCGGCTTGAGGCTCAGAATGTAGGCGACCACGTTGTCGCGATCCTCGGGCGGCACCATGAGATTGGGCATGGTCGGGTGCGGGCTTTGCAGCCAGACGACGAGGGCCCGCGCCGTCATGCCAGGCGTCTTGGCCACCTCCTCGAACGTCGGCGCGTCGGGATTGGGCGAGTAGGCCTCGGCGGCCTCGACCGCATGACACTCCGTGCAGCTCTTTTTGACGTAGTCGAGACCGCGGTTAGCATCGCCGAACTCCTCGGCGCGCACTGCGGCCCCTGTCAGGGCGAGGAGCCCCAGCGCCATCACGGCAGCCTCGATGCGCACTGGAATCCTCCCTCGCTGCTGGGCCCAATACAAGCATGCTAGACTCACGTGGCGATCGCTAGATTGACGTGCGTCAACGGCAGAGGACATCGAGGACTCCGTGTGGGGCCCACACGGTCATGAACCCGAACAGCGCGATCAGAGCGCCGACCGCGGCCCTCAGGCCCGGCCGCAATTCGGCGCGTGCGAGCGAGCGGATACCGTAGGCCGTCGTCACAAGTCCGGGCAGGGTGCCGGCCCCAAAGCCAGCCATAATCAGCGCCCCCCGAGGCGCCGAGCCCGAAACCATCGCGGTGAAGAGCGCGCCGTACACCAAGGCGCAAGGCAGCAGCCCCCACGCGAGCCCCATCAGGAACGGCGGCGGCGAGCGGCCGCCGAACGAGCCGGCCAACCGCGCCGCGGCGGACGAGACGGGGGCAAGCAGCCTGTCGAGACCCGAGAGCGCCGGAACCAGCCCCGCCGTCGAGAGCCCGATCCACATCAAGGCGACCGCCCCGGCCCACTGCAGCACCCGATAGGCCGCGTCGCGATCGAGCCAGCCGATCATGGTCGATCCCGCGGCGCCGACCGCGGCGCCTGCCAGTGCATAGGCGGTGATACGGCCCAGATGCGTGAGAACGAGCGCGCGCACCTGGCCTCGCCGCGTGTCGCAGCCGGGGCAGAACATCAGGCTCGAGGAGATGGCGCCGCACATGCCGGCGCAATGCAGGCTGCTCGCGAGCCCAAGCGCCGCGCCGGCCAATACTCCGATGTGGGAGGCGTCCACGATACCTGCCGATGAAGCCGCACTACCGACAGTCTGCCCCAGACCTTCCGCGCCTCCTTGAGGCAGATCAATTGCGGGTTGCCCAATCGTTTGACATGATTTTCGACTAAGCACATTTGCCGATCGGCGCGACTTCCCCTCATCCTTCAGGACCGGCGACCTCGCATTCATGCCAGGCCCAAGCCCGCTCTCAGAGACGCCCTCAGCTGCTCCGACGGGCTCTCTCGGGCTGCGGCGCTCGCTGACCCTCACCCACACCGTTCTCTACGGGCTCGGCGTAACCATCGGCGCCGGGATCTACGTGCTGATCGCGGCGGCGGCCGAGCGCGCGGGGATGTATGCTCCTCTCTCCTTCGTCATCACGGCCGCGCTGATCGGATTGACGGGCGCCTCGCTCGCCGAGCTCGGGGTGAGAATGCCGGTTGCCGCCGGCGAGGCGGCGTACGCGCGCTCAGCCTTCAAGTCGGAGCGCCTCGCGACGGGCGTGGGATTCCTCGTCATCGCCATGTCGCTCGTCTCGGCCGCGACGATCAGCGTCGGTGCGGCGGGCTACATCGGCGTATTTCTCGACCTGCCGGGTCGCGTCATCATTGCCGGCGTCGTGCTTGCGATGGGGGCGATCGCCGCGCGCGGGATCAAGGAGTTGGTGACGTTTGCCGGCATCATGACCTTGATCGAGGTCGGCGGACTTCTGATCGTCATCGCGGCGGCGCTCCTGTTCGAACCCGACGTCGTCGCCCGCGCGCCGGAGATGATCCCCGGCACCCTCGACCCAGCGGTTTGGAGCGGCATCTTCACAGCATCGATGCTGGCTGTCTTCGCCTTCATCGGCTTCGAGGGCATCGTCAATGTCGCCGAGGAGCTCGAGGAGCCCGCCCGCACGCTACCGCTCGCAATCCTGCTGACGCTCGCCATCACCACGGTTCTCTACGTGCTCGTCATGTGGATTGCGCTGGCCGCCGTCGGCACCAAGGCGCTCGCCGCCTCGGATGCGCCGCTCGCGCTCGTTTTCGAGCATCTGACGGGAGGCTCGAAGCAGACGATGAGCGCGATCGCGATCGTCGCGACATTGAACGGCATCGTCGTCAATCTGATCATGGCCTCGCGCGTGATGTACGGCCTTTCGCGGCAGGGCGGTCTGCCGGCCGCGATTGGCGCGGTCGACGCGACGACGCATACCCCTGTCCGCGCCACGTTGATTGCAACGGCGATCGTCCTCTTCTTCGCCCTTCTCCTGCCGATCGCAGAGCTTGCCGATCTCTCGGCCCGCGTCACGCTCTGCCTGTTCGCGATCGTGAACCTCTCGCTCCTGCGCATAAAGTTGCGCAAGGGCTCCGAAAGCCATGTCGGGTTCAAATGTCCGGTCTGGGTCCCGGCCGCCGGCTTTGCGAGCTGCATTCTCTTTATCGTCGCGGACATCGCGATCTCGAGCCTCGATTGACTCGGGTCAATGCTCGCGGGCCGCGGCAAGGCGATCACAATGGGCAATCGAACGAAAGGGTGTCTCGATGCCGATCCTGCACCATCTCTCGACCGCCTCGGGACTTCTCGCCGCCGCCGCGGCCGGAGCCTTCGCCGCGAGCGCGCAGGACCCCGCCAACGAGGGCGCTTGGCGCATTCTTCTGCGCCAGCAGCTCAAGGCCGAGAAGAACTGCGACCTGAATGAGGTATTGATGTTCCATGAGCTGCCGCTCGGCGATACCGTCGCCATCGACGGCAGAACATCGTGCATCGACGGGCGCGAGTTCAATTTCAGCCGCAAGCGGCCGCACCAGAAGTTCGACATCCAGATCTGTCAGCCGGCGGTCTGCTGAGGGAGAAGCGCGAGGCCCCCGGACCGGCGCAGGCCTCTACTGCTGTCCGAGGGCCATGCCGAGGTGGCTTGCCACCTCCGAATCGGGCGTCTTCGTCAGGTCCTTGACGACCTCCTTCTCGACCTTCTGCCGTACCGCCTCAGAGAGTGCGTCGCGCAGCTCGCCCATGGCCTTCGCCGGCGCGACGACAATGAGCTTGTTGAAGGCCTTGACCTGCTGCTCGAGGATCGCGGCAAGCTCGATCGCGAATTTCTCTTTCTCCTTGCGATGGGGATCTAGGCCCGTCGAAACGGGGTGGCGCGTGTGGCCCACGCTTTCGAACGATCGCGTCTGACGGTCGCTGACGAGATCGTGTGTCGGCGGCAGCTCATGGGTGAAGTGCATTCCCGCGACCGGCTTCGAGGTCGCGCCCGCGCCGGTGCTCTGCAAGATGCGCGCACGCCCGCCGTCGGCGATGAGCACCCAAGTTGTTTTGGTCTTCATCTTACCTCCACGCTGTCCGCTCGCGGCCCGGCCGCTGCCGTAGAATGTTGCGGCGGCATGCGACGAGTGCTTTGACGGTTGTCAAGTTCCTGCGGCGAGTTAAGGCGCAGCCTCGCTCCATCCGAAGCGCCGGAGACCGCCATGGCCTACAAGACTATCCTCGTTCACGTTCCGGACATCCCGGCGTGCCGGTAGACTTGTCTCCTCCGCCATCCTACTCGCCCGGCGCTTCGAAGCCCACCTCATCGGCCTTTCGGTGCTGCCGCCGGCCATCGTCGAGCCGGCGCTCACGCCCGGCGGCGGCACGGTCGTCATCGAAACCCACCGCGAAGCCTTCGCGCAAGAGATCGAGCGGATGAAGAGTGGCCTTCCTCGCAGCGACGCGCGAGGCTTCGCTGTCGGCGGAGTGGGTGAGCGGAGACGCCGATCCCTGGCCGGTCTGGACCAGGGTCGCGGACTTCGGGCGCGCGATCGACCTAATCGTCGCGGCGATGCCCGAGCCGGGCGCGCGCTCGTCATCGATGACGGACGCTCCTGTCGACCTCGTGCTCAAGTGCGGGCGCCCGGTTGTCCTGATTCCGAGCACCGGGACGCCCGCCACTATCGGCTCGCGAGTTCTCGTCGCTTGGAACAACCGGCGCGAGGCGGCGCGCGCGGCGTTCGATGCGCTTCCTCTTCTCAAGGTGGCGGAGGCCGTAACCGTGCTGTCGATCGGCCCCGAGGACGAGCGAGGGCGCCGACGACGTGCCCGCCGCCGATCTCTGCACGGCGCTGGCGCGCCACAAGGTCAAGTGCGAGGCGGCGGAAGCCGATGCCTCGGAGCAGGGTGTCGGCGCTGCTCTCCTCGCGTCGGCGCGCGAGGCGCGCGCCGACCTCCTGGTGATGGGTTGCTATGGCCATTCGCGACTGCGCGAGCTCGTCCTCGGCGGAGCGACGCGCCATGTCTTGGGCAATGCCACCATTCCGGTTCTCATGGCCCACTGACGGGATGCGATGCGGATTGCGACCTTCAACCTCGAGAGCCTCGATCTGCCGCCCAAGGCCGGCGTGGCGCTCGAGGAGCGCATCGAGATCCTGCGCCCGCAGCTCGAACGGCTCGATGCGGACATTCTCTGCTTGCAGGAAGTCAACGCCCAGCGCCGGCAGGGCGCGGACGTGCGCACGCTCGAAGCGCTCGACGCTCTCCTTGCCCGCACCAAGTACGAGCGCTATGCCCGCGCGTCCACGACCGGTGTCTCCGGCCACGGCGCCGCCGACGTGCACAATCTCGTCACCCTCTCGCGCTGGCCCATCGAGCGTCACGCCGAGGTCCGCCACGCGCTCGTGCCGCCCCTGTCCTACCAGGCGTTAACGGCGCGTCCGCGCGACGCAAGCCCCGCGACAATCGGGTTCGAGCGCCCGCTCTTGCTGACCGGCATCAAGGGACCGGACGATCTCACGCTCGCCGTGCTCAACGTCCACTTGCGGGCCCCCCTTGCCGCCGCGATCGCCGGGCAGAAGGAGGCCCCGTTCGTCTGGAAATCGGTCTCGGGGTGGGCAGAGGGCTATTTTCTTTCCGCTTGGAAGCGCTCGGCCCAGGCGCTCGAGGCGCGGCTCGCTATCGATCGCCTGTTCGACGAGGATGCCCACAGAGCGATCGTCGTCGCCGGCGATTTCAATGCCGAGGATCACGAGACGCCTCTCAAGATTATGGTGGGGGCCGAGGAGGACACCGGCAACGGCACGCTTGCGGCCCGCTCCCTCGTCGTCCTCGACCGCTCGCTTGCGGAGGACCGCCGGTTCTCGACCGTGCATCACGGTCGCCCGCAAATGCTCGACCACATTCTCGTCAGCCGGGCTCTGCTCGGGCGGTTCCGCGCCATCGAGGCTCACAACGAGACGCTCGCCGACGAGATCGCCGTCCTCGGCATCACCCGGCGCGCCGGCGGCTCCTACCATGCCCCCGTCGTCGCGGAGTTCGCGACGGACTAGCGCGCTAGCTGCGAAGCCCGAGCAGCAGTCGGATCGGAAATGGCGGCTCGGGGCGCGCCGCGTGCCAGGATTCGAGCGCCTCATGGTCGTCGTCGGTCAGCAGGCTCGGCAGCGTTGCGTCGAGAAACACCGTCTCGCCCTCGATGTGGCGCCGATGGCCTTCGAACACGCCGCGCAGGAGGTAGCCGAGCATGTCCGGGTTGGGCTGCTCGCCGACGATCAATAGACAGATCTGCTCGATCACCTCGGTATGCCGGTCGCGCATCTCGTCATGCTCGCGCCTGAGCGTCTCGAGAGTTGCAGCAACCCCTCGCGTCGCGTCGTGGCGCCGGATGAGGATCGGAAAGAGCACTTCGTCCTGAAAGCTCACATGCTCGGTCCAGCTCGGCTCGAGAACGCCGACGAGGGCGCGGGCCAGTCTCAAGTCGACGACATTGGGAAGATTGTCGGCAAGGCTTTCGAGGGCGGTGCAAATCTCGAGCTGCAGCATGCGGTCTGCTGCAATTCGCTCGCGCGCCTGCGGCCAAAGGCGCTGAGCGTCCCCCCGGGGAGCCCGGCACTTCCGACTCCCAGGCCCCTTTTTCGTGGGCATGGCGAAATCCTCGCTGTCTCCAGCGGGATCGAAGGTAGCGGGGCCCTCTTCACCGAGCCTTGATCGAAATCATTCCGGCGGGCGTGTCGGGCAGCGGATTGCGCCGCGCCAGACTTGTTACACTCTATGACAATCCGTTACCGACCACGCATACCCTGGGATCAATCGCGCCTCTAAATCCTCGGCGAACGGCTGCGCCGGCCGCAAACCCCTTCGTCGGGAGAGACCCATGCTCGCGATCCAATCCCCGAGACCCAGGTATGCCCCCTCCGAGCTTGCAACCACGCCTTCGGCAATTTTCGCCCCCATCGCCTTGGAGGACCGCCTCGGGCAAGCTACCGTGCGCAAGCTCGAGGCAAAGGAGCACGTCTTCTGCGAGGGCGACCCGAGAATCCACGTCTTCCGCATCGAGGAAGGCGTCGTTGCCGTCTATAAGACGCTCCCCGACGGGCGCCGCCAGATCATCGACTTCGCCTACCCCGGCGACCTCATCGGACTCGGTATGCTCGGCGAGCACGTGCTGAGCGCACAGACGACCTGCCGCGCCAAGGTACGCTGCCTATCGGTGGCCGCCCTCGAGCGCGCCGCCGAGACGGACGCGGGCCTCGCGCTCAAGCTCTACAAATCGGTGAGCCAGGAGCTTGCCGCGACTCGCAACCTGCTCGTGACGGTCGGCCAACGCAGCGCTCTCGAGCGCATCGCCAATTTCCTCTTGATGCTTCATCGGCGCGCGGGCGAGAGCGCTGGCTCGATCGTCACCCTGCCGATGCGCCGTTCGGATATCGCCGACCTCCTCGGCCTCACCATCGAGACGGTGAGTCGGACGCTGACGAAGCTTCGCACGATGGGCGTGATCAACGTCGTGCACGGCACGACCGTGCATCTGCGCAATTTGAAGCGTCTCGAGGAACTCGCCAGCAGCTAATCAGCTTAAGCGCCCGAGGCAAGCCCGGGGCTCCATTATTATGGGGCTCGGACTTCTCAGTCGGATTTGCTGGAATAGGCCGGCTCAGGGCCGGAACGCGCCGGGCGGGATCAGGCCGGGCGTGACATAGGCGTGATGTAGCGCGTCGAGCTGGGCCCAAAGCGTGTTGCATTTGAAGCGCACGGCGGCAACGCAGGCCTCCTGCGTCTCCCGGCTCTTGGCGTTGCGTTTCACGAAGTCGAGCGCGAACTGGGCGTCGCGCGGGGCTTGAGTGAGGCGGCGCCGGAAGTAGGCCATCACCGTCTCGTTGACGAAGTCGTAGTTCTCGAGCATGCCGGCGATGCGCTCCTTGTGGATCGACGGCGCGAAGAGCTCGGTCAGCGACGAGGCGACGGCGACGGGAAGCGGCTGCTCGACGACGAAATGCACGTAGGCCTCGACGGCGAAGCGCGTGGCGGGGAGCGCCCCTTCCATGCTCGTCACGTAAGCGCGGTCGAGACCCAATGCGTCGGTCAGCACCAGCCAGCGCTCGATGCCGCCCGCTTCCTCACCGAGACCATCGTGATCATGGATGCGATGGACCCATTCGCGCCGGAACTCGCGATCGTAAACCCGGCTCATAAGCGCCGCGTCCTTGCGCGGAACCGCACCCTGATAGCAGTAGCGGTTCAAGGCCCACGCGGCGACCTGGCCCTTGTTGAGCTTGCCGCCGTGCAGCAGCTTATGAAAGACGTGCTTGTCGTGGTAGCGCTCGGCGCCGACGGCGCGGATCGCCGCCTCGAATTCGTCCTCCGTCAGGCAGTCGTTGGCCGGCGTCAAGCCTCTCGCGATCTCGGTCATGGTCGTGTCTCCCGGTCTCCTCGGTCGGCACACTGACATTTGAGGGCCGCTTGGGGTTGATCGCGATCAAATTTCCGCGTCACGAGTGCGTGTCACTGGCGTGAACGCCGCGAGGAGACAAGAGCCGAAAGCGCGGCACGGGCGCGGCGTAGCGCTTTGCAAGGTCGGCCATCATCGAGAAGAATCGCCCGGCAGCAGATTTGTCCGCCCCGACTAGTGTGATGATCGAGAAATTCGCCGTCGCTCGCGGCATTCCTCTGAGCGAATTTCTCGATCTGAATCACACTAGTACCATGAGCTTGCTAGTGTTCTTTCGATCGCGAAGCTCGTTCAATGCTTGCCGCGGGGTCCGACGAGCTTCGCGATCGGGACACTAGAGCGCTTGCACTTTGGTCGTACGTTGATCCCGATCAAGGCCTGCCCCCGCGCCCACCCTCTATTCGTTGCGCCGCCAGATCAAGGCGCCGCGACAGCAATGGAGGAAGGGGGATGAAGGCAACCAGCGACGAGCTTATTGCCGTTTCGGCTGTCACGGCGGTCCTTGCCGCCATCGCCATCGGGGTCGTAGGCCTCATCTTCCTATTCGCGGGCTCCGACGAGGTCATCCGCTTTCACGGCGCGCTCTTTACGCTGGCCGGCATTGCCGCAGCGCTCTACGTCATGACCAATCCGCGCCAGGGCGGGCCCGACGAGCAGAAGCACTACATGGACGGGCCCATCCGCGTGGCGACGATCGCCGCCGTATTCTGGGGCGTGGTCGGATTTCTCGCCGGCGACTTCATCGCCTGGCAGCTCGCCTTTCCCGATCTCAACTTCAACCTGCCGTGGACCAACTTCGGGCGCTTGCGGCCGCTGCATACGTCGGCCGTGATCTTTGCTTTCGGCGGCAACGTGCTGCTCGCCACCTCCCTCTACGTCGTCCAGCGCACCTCGCGCGCACGCGTCGCCGGCTACTGGGCGCCGTGGTTCGTCGTCTGGGGCTATCAGCTGTTCATCGTCCTCGCCGCGACGGGCTACGTGCTCGGCGTCACCGAGGGCAAGGAATACGCGGAGCCCGAGTGGTATGTCGATATCTGGCTGACGATTGTCTGGGTCACCTATCTCCTCGTCTTCCTCGGCACGCTCGCCAAGCGCCGCGAGCCGCATATCTACGTGGCCAACTGGTTCTACCTCGCCTTCATCGTGACCATCGCGCTGCTGCACGTCGTCAACAACCTCGCAGTCCCGGTGTCGCTACTCGGCTCGAAGAGCTACTCGCTCTTCTCCGGCGTTCAGGATGCGATGACGCAGTGGTGGTACGGCCACAACGCGGTGGGCTTCTTCCTCACCGCGGGCTTCCTCGGCATCATGTACTATTTCATCCCGAAGCGCGTGGAGCGGCCGATCTACTCCTACCGGCTGTCGATCGTCCACTTCTGGAGCCTGATCTTCCTCTACATCTGGGCCGGCCCCCATCATCTGCACTACACGGCGCTCCCCGACTGGGCGCAGACGCTCGGCATGACTTTCTCGATCATGCTGTGGATGCCGTCGTGGGGGGGCATGATCAACGGCCTCATGACGCTGTCGGGCGCTTGGGACCGGCTGCGCACCGATCCCGTCGTGCGGCTCCTCGTCGTCTCCGTCGCCTTCTACGGCATGTCGACCTTCGAAGGGCCCCTTATGTCGATCAAGGCGGTGAACTCGCTCTCCCACTACACGGACTGGACCATCGGCCACGTGCACTCGGGCGCGCTCGGCTGGGTCGGCATGGTGTCGTTCGGGGCCATCTATTGCCTCGTGCCGTGGCTGTGGAAGCGGCAAGGCCTCTACTCGCTCCGCCTCGTCGAATGGCACTTCTGGATCGCGACCATCGGCCTCGTTCTCTACATCACGTCGATGTGGGTGTCGGGGATCATGCAGGGCCTCATGTGGCGCGCCTACGACCACCTGGGCTTCCTCGAGTACTCCTTCGTAGAGACGGTGGAGGCGATGCACTGGCCCTACATCATCCGCGCCACCGGAGGCCTCCTGTTCGTGATCGGGTCCCTGCTCATGGCCTACAACGTGTGGAGAACGGTGCGCGGAGACCGCCCGGTCGACATCGCGGAGCAGCCTCGCGTCGCCGCGGCGCCGGAGCTCAGGGGTGGGCTCCTGGCGGCGCCGGCCGAGTGAGGGGAGAGAAAGATGAAGCACGAAATCTTCGAGAAGAACTCGATCATCCTCCTCATCGGCATCCTCGTCGTCGTCGCCATCGGCGGGCTGGTCGAGATCGCGCCGCTCTTCATGCTAAGCTCGACGATCGAGAAGGTGCAGGGGATGCGTCCCTACACGCCGCTCGAGCTCGCCGGGCGCAACATCTATCTCCGCGAGGGCTGCTACAATTGCCACAGCCAGATGGTCCGCGCGCTGCGCGACGAGGTCGAGCGCTACGGCCACTACAGCCTCGCGGCCGAGAGCATGTACGACCACCCCTTCCAGTGGGGCTCGAAGCGCACGGGGCCGGACCTTGCGCGCGTCGGCGGCAAGTACTCGGATGCCTGGCACGTCGAGCACATGATCGCGCCGCGCTCGATCGTGCCCGCGTCCGTCATGCCGGGCTATCCCTTCCTCGCCGAGCGCCCGCTCGAGTACGCCGACATTGCCGACCACATGAAGGCGCTCCGCATTACCGGCGTGCCCTATACCGACGAGATGATCGAGAAGGCCAAGGCGGACGTCGAGGCGCAGGTCACTCCGGACTCCAAGGCGGCCAAGGAGCTCGCGGCGCGCTATCCCAAGGCGCAGGCGCGCAAGTTCGACGGCAAGCCCGATACGCCGGCGAGCGAGCTCGATGCCCTCGTCGCCTATCTCCAGATGCTGGGTACGCTCATCGACTTCGCGGAGTTCGACGCAGCCGGCCCCAACTTGCGCTGAAAGGGGGCCCCATGAGCTACGAGGATGCAACCTTTGCCGCGCAGATGATCGCGATGGCGATCTTCGGCGCCGTCATGATCGCAGTGCTCATCTACGCGCTGAGACCGGCCAACAAGAAGCGATTCGAGAAGGCCGCGCGTCTAGCGCTCGAGACCGACGAGACTTGCGGGACGGAGACGAGAGATGGGCGCTAATCGCGAGATAGATCACGTCACCGGCGTCGAGACGACGGGGCACGTCTGGGACGGCGACCTGAAGGAGCTCAACAAGCCGCTGCCGAAATGGTGGCTCTACGTGCTCTATGCTTCGATCGTCTGGGCCATCGGCTACTGGATCCTCTATCCGGCCTGGCCGACGATGACGGGATACACGAAGGGCGTGCTCGGCTTTAGCCAGCGCGCCGAGGTCGCAAGGGAGGTCGCGAGCGCGAGAGAGCGCCAGGCCGCATCGCTCGCGGCCATCGCGGCAACCGATGCGGCGGCGATCGAGAAGAACGCCGACCTCATGGAGTTCGTGACGCGCGGCGGCGCGGCCCAGTTCGCCCAGAACTGCGCTCCCTGCCACGGCAAGGGCGGCGAGGGCGCCAAGGGCTACCCGAACCTCAATGACGACGATTGGCTGTGGGGCGGAACGCTCGAAGCCCTACAGACGACGATCTCCAATGGCATTCGCTCCGGCAACAAGGACGCGCGCGACAGCGCCATGCCCCGGTTCGGCCTCGACCAGATCCTGCCGCCCGAGCAAGTTTCCGACACGGCCGAGTACGTGCTCTCGCTCTCGAAGCACTCGACCGATGCTGCGGCCGCGGGGCGTGGCCAGGCCACCTTCGCCGAGCAGTGCGCCGCCTGCCACGGCCCCGAGGGCAAGGGTATGGCCGAGCTCGGCGCGCCCAATCTGACCGACGGGATCTGGCTCTACGGCGGCACGAAAGGTGATATCATGGAGACCATCCGCACGGGGCGCGGCGGCGTGATGCCGAGCTGGGCGAGCAAACTCGACCCGGCAACGATCAAGATGCTGGCGCTCTACGTTCACTCCTCGCTCGGCGGCGGAAAGTAGGAGCGGGAGAGGCGCTTGACCCAGTTGCAGCCGGTGGCCCGCATGACGGCCGAGTCTTATCCTGCCGAGGCGGCGCCGGGCATTGCCCGGATCGACGTCGACGCGGTCGCATCGAAGGCCGCCCGCAGCGCCTACGCCACGCGCCAGGCGATCTATCCCAAGCTCGCCCACGGCACGTTCCGCTCGGTCAAGTGGCTCGTGATGGCGGTGACGCTCGGCATCTACTACGCGCTGCCCTGGATCCGCTGGGACCGCGGTCCCACGCTGCCCGATCAGGCCTTCCTGCTCGACTTCGCCAACCAGCGGCTCTTCTTCGGCCCCGTCGAGCTTTGGGCGCAGGACCTCTACTTCATCACCGGCCTCCTGATCGCCTCCGCGCTCGGGTTGTTCCTCGTCACCTCGATCGCGGGGCGCATGTGGTGCGGGTATACCTGTCCGCAGACCGTGTGGACCGATCTCATGATCGTGGTCGAGCGCTTCTGGCAGGGCGACCGCAGCGCGCGCATCCGCCTCGACAAGGAGCCGTGGACGTTCGAGAAGATCTGGAAGAAGACCGCAACGCACGTGAGCTGGCTCTTGATCGCGCTCGCGACCGGCGGCGCCTTGATCTTCTACTTCCGCGATGCGCCGACTCTTGCCCGCGAGCTCATGGCCGGCGAGGCGCCGGCCGTCGCCTACGTCTTCCTCGGCGTCTTCACGGCGACGACCTACGTGCTGGGCGGCATCGCACGCGAGCAGGTCTGCATCTACATGTGCCCGTGGCCGCGCATCCAGGGCGCGATGTTCGACGCCGACTCCCTCCTCATCACCTACCGCACCTACCGCGGCGACCCGCGCGGCCCCCACAAGAAGGGGCAATCCTGGGAGGGACGCGGCGACTGCATCGACTGCAAGGCCTGCGTCGCGGTCTGCCCGATGGGCATCGACATCCGCGACGGCAACCAGCTCGAGTGCATCCAATGCGCGCTCTGCATCGACGCCTGCGACGACATCATGGACAAGATCGGCCGTCCCACGGGCCTCATCGGCTATGACACGTTCCGCAATCTCGACGCGGCCTCCCACCACGACCGCGCGCCCGTGCGCATCGTGCGGCCGAGGACGGTGCTCTACTCGAGCCTCATCGCGCTCGTGACGGGCCTCATGGTGTGGGCGTGGATGAGCCGCGCCGAGGTGACCCTCAGTGTCATCCAGGACCGCAATCCCCTGTTCGTCACTCTTTCCGACGGCGGCGTGCGCAACGGCTACACGGTCAAGATCCTCAACAAGAACCTCGAGCCGCACATCTTCCAGATCTCGAAGAACGGGCTCGCCGGCGCGACGATCTCGATCGTGGGCTCCGACGAGGCGAGCCCCGAGATCGAGGTCGATCCCGACACGCTGCGCGCGCTCAAGGTCTACGTGACGGTGCCTGCCGCGGCCAAGCCCACGCTTCAAGGGGCCTCGACGCCATTCGACTTCGTGGTGACCGACGTGACGGACGGCAGCGCCACCATTCGCGCGACGACATTCAGGAGCGCCGGAGAATGACTATCTCGAGGCGGCCGGCGAGCAGCGGCGTCATTTCCGGCAGGCATGTGCTCGCCGGCTTAATCGCCTTTTTCCTGCTCGTGCTCGCGGTAAACTGCGCCATGATCTACACGGCGCTCTCGACGTTCGGCGGCCTCGACAATGCGAACGCCTATCGCGACGGCCTCGCCTACAACGCGCGCATCTCCGCCGCGAGCGCCCAGGCGGAGCGCGGCTGGCATGACACGGTCGAGACCTTGGCCGATCCGCCGCGCCTTCGCATCTCCCTCCTCGATCGGGCCGGCGCGCCCGTGACCGGCCTCGACCTCAAAGCGTCGATGGCACGCCCGGCGACCAATCGCTACGACGCGCCCTTGGCCCTGCGTGAGACGGGCCCGGGCCTGTTCGAGGCAAGCCTCGCGGACGTCGCACCGGGGAGCTGGATTCTCACCTACGAGGCGGCGCCGAGCGGCGGACGCGACGGCGAGACGGTCTATCGTGCCAGGAAGCGGCTATGGCTCAAGCCCTAAACAGCCCCCTCGCGGCCGTACCTGCGCACGCGTTCGACGTTGGCGGGACGCGTGAGCGAACGATTGAATCCGTGGCCCTCGCCATCGAGAACATGAGCTGCGGCGCCTGCATGGCGCGGATCGAGCGGGCGCTTCGCGACGTGCCGGGCGTGGCGACGGCGCGCGCAAACCTCTCCGCCAAGCGCGCGACCGTCACCTTCGAAGCCGGAAGCACCAATGTCGAGGAGCTTGTCGAAGCGCTGGCGCACGCGGGCTTCCGCGCGGCCGAGCGGCCGGAGACCAAGGAAGACGCGACGCGAGCGCGCGCCGCGGATCTCTTGCGCCGGGTCGGCGTCGCGGGTTTTGCCGCCGCCAACGTCATGCTGCTGTCGGTGTCGGTATGGGCCGGCGTCGCGAGCGACATGGACCCGGCCGCCAAGTCGCTCTTTCAGTGGATCTCGGCGCTGATCGCCATGCCGGCCATCGCCTACGCGGCTCAACCCTTCTACCGGTCTGCGGCCTCGGCGCTTCGCGCGCGCCGCCTCAACATGGACGTGCCGATCTCGCTCGGCATCACGCTAGCGACCGCGATGAGCCTCTTTCAGACGATACGCGGCACCGAGCAGGTCTACTTCGACGCCGCGATCACGCTGACGTTCTTTCTCCTTATCGGCCGCTTCCTCGACGAGGAGGTGCGCGTCAGGGCGCGCGGAGCGGCCGAGAACCTCATGAGCCTAAAGGCGCTCACCGCGACCGTCATCGGCGATGACGGGATCGCGCGCCGACTTCCCGCGCGCGCGCTCGAGGCCGGCATGCGCATCCACGTCGCGGCGGGCGAGCGCATACCCGTCGACGGCAAACTCATTGCCGGCGAGACCGACGTCGATGAAAGCCTGATCACGGGAGAGACCGTGCCCCGGCGCGCCGCAAATGGCGAGCCTATCCATGCCGGCACTGTCAATCTCTCGCAGCCGGTTACCGTCGAGGCGACCGCCACCGACGACAATACGCTGGTTGCAGAGATCGCACGGCTGATGGGAGCCGCCGAGCAGGGGCGCGGGGCCTACGTGCGCCTCGCCGACCGCGCCGCGCGGCTCTACGCGCCGGCCGTGCACTTGCTCGGGGCGACCACGCTCGTCGCCTGGATGCTCGCGGGCGCCGGCTGGGAGCAGGCGCTCACGTACGCGATCGCCGTTCTCATCATCACCTGTCCCTGCGCGCTGGCGCTCGCCGTGCCGGCGGTCCAGGTCGCGGCCACCAGCCGCCTGTTCGCCCGCGGCATCATCGTCAAGGCCGCGGACGGCCTCGAGCGGCTCGCCGAATGCGACACGGTCGTGTTCGACAAGACCGGGACGCTGACGCTCGGCGAGCCGCAGCTCAGGAACCAAGACTCGGTCGATGCTGCCGTTCTCGCCCGTGCCGCCGCGCTCGCCGTCGCGAGCCGTCATCCCTATGCGAAGGCCGTCGTCAGGGCGGCCCGAGCCCGCGGGCTTCCAGTGCTGGCTGCAGACCACGTGCGGGAAGTGCCGGGGTCCGGTCTCGCCGCCGATCCCTCAGCAGGAGAAGCGCGCCTCGGCTCCGCTGCTTGGATTGGGGCTCCGGCGACGAGTGCTGCGCCGCTCTGGTACCGCGAGCCGGGCAAGGACCCGATCGCATTCGACTTCGAGGACGTGGCCCGCGCCGACGCCCGCGCCGTCGTGCGCGAGCTAGAGAAGGGCGGCTACGCGGTCGAGCTTCTATCTGGGGACCGTGAGCAGGCCGTAGCCGCGATCGCTCGAGGCGCGGACATCGGCACCTGGCACGCCGGCGTGCGCCCCGACGGCAAGATTGCACGCCTCGAGGAGCTGGCCCGCGCCGGCCGCCGCGTTCTCATGGTCGGCGACGGCTTGAACGACGCCCCCGCGCTGGCCGCCGCTCATGCCTCGCTCTCTCCCTCCACCGCCGCCGACATCAGCCAGAATGCCGCCGACGCCGTGTTTCAGGGCGATCTCCTGGCTCCGGTCATCGAGACGGTCGCCGTCGCGCGGGAGTCGCAGCGCATGGCGCTGCAAAATTTCGCGATCGCCATCGGCTATAACGTCGTGTCGGTACCCCTCGCCATGGCCGGGCATGTGACGCCGCTCATTGCCGCGCTCGCCATGTCGCTCTCCTCCATCGCCGTCACCGCGAACGCGCTCAGGCTGCGCGCGAGCAAGGTTTCATTGCCGGCCCGAAAGGCTCTCCCATGACCGCGCTCGCCTGGCTCATCCCGTGCGCGCTCGCCCTCGGCCTTCTTGGCCTCGTCGCGTTCCTGTGGGCGCTGAGCTCCGGCCAGTTCGAGGATCTGGACGGGGCGAGCTGGCGCGCCATTCAGGACCACGACGGTCCGGAGGAGTGACGGTCCCGCCGATTCCGTTCGAAGCAAAGATGCTCTAGCTGGTGAGGTCGAGACGCACCCGGCACAGCGTTGCATCGTCCGCGTCGTGCTCGACCGTGAATCCGAGCTCCCGGCACATGGCGATCATGGTCGTATTCTCGGCCAGCACGTCGCCGAAGACCTCCACGAGACCCTCGGCGCGGGCATAGGCCACTACCTGCTGCATGAGCCGCCATCCGAGCCCCTTGCCCTTGAGGTCGGATCGCACGAGCACGGCGAATTCCGCCTTCGTATAATCGGGGTCCGAGGCGAGCCGGGCAACGCCAAGGAGCTCGTCTCCTTGCGCCGAGAGCGCGACGAACGCCATCTCGCGCGCGTAATCGATCTGGGTCAGCCGCGCGAGAAACCCATGCGAGCGGTCGGGCGCGGCGGTGAAGAAGCGCATACGGCTGTCCTCTCCCGTCACGCCGGCAAAGAAGCGCGCGTAGAGCGCCTCGTCCTCGGGGCGGATAGGGCGCAGCTTGACCGTGCCGAGAAGGGGAAGGCTCGTCTCCGCCTCCCATTGGGCCGGGTAAGGCCTGATGGCGAGCGGAAGACGCGGATGAGTGGCCTCGTCGGCGACGCGCATGCGGGCGTCGACCGCGATGCACCCCTGATGGTCGACCAAGAGAGGGTTGATGTCGAGCTCACGCAGCTCGGCATGGTTTGCCACGAGGTAGCTGACGCGCACGAGCACGCCGGCGATGGCATCGAGGTCGGCCGGGGGCCGGTTGCGGTAGCCCTCGAGGAGACGATAGATGCGCGTCTGGCGCATCATGTCGCGCGCGAGCTTGAGATCGAGCGGCGGCAGCCCCTGGGCGGTGTCGTCGATGATCTCGACCGCCGTCCCGCCCGCACCGAAGAGCAGCGTCGGGCCGAAGGTGGCGTCGACGCTCATGCCGACGATGAGCTCGTGTGCGCCGGCGCGCTCGATCATCGGCTCGACGGCGAGCCCTTTGATCACGGCCGCCGGCATGAGGCGCCCGACGTTCACGAGCATGGCCGCGGCAGCCTCTCGCGCCTCCGCCGCGCTCGCGAGGCCAAGGCGCACGCCACCCACGTCCGACTTGTGCGTGATATCATCTGATACGATCTTCACCACGCAGGCGCGATGTGCCCTCAACACCTTGGCCGCGGCACGCGCGACCTGCTCCGCGTCCGGCACGATGTCGGTCGCGGCAACCGGAATTCCGTAGGCTGCCAGCACCTCCTTCGCCTCGCCCTCGGTCAGCATCTCTCTCTTGGCCGCGAGCGCGCGCGCAATCACCGCAGCGGCCGCGGCGCGATCGAACGTCATCTCCCGCGGCATCGACGGGGGCGTGCGCGTCAGCTCCGCCTGCGAGCGGGCGTAGCGCACGAGCTGCATGTAGCCGCCGATGGCCGCCGCCGGAGTTTCGAACGTCGGAATGCGCGCGGCCGCGAACAGGCGCCGGCTCGCGGCCGCGGCGCCGTCGCCGAGCCAGGCGGTCAGGACGGGTTTCCGGCAGCGCCGGCCGGCGTCGTTGGCGCCGATCGTCTCGATCACGGCGTTCGCCGCAAGCTCGCTCGAAGCGAGCGCCGTCGGGCAGTTCATGATCAGGATCGCATCGGACGACGGGTCGTCGACGAGCGCGCGGAGCGACGCCTTGTAGCGCTCGGGGCCCGCGTCGCCGATGATGTCGACGGGATTGGCGTGAGACCAGGTTTGCGGGAGCACGGCGGAGAGGGTCGCGATCGTCCCCGGTGTGAGGTCTGCGAGGCGCCCGTCGAAATCGGCGAGCTCGTCGACGGCGAGAACACCGGCGCCCCCGCCGTTCGTCAGGATGGCGAGCCGCTCGCCCTCGAGCCTCGGCGTGAAGGAGAGCATCTCGGCCGCCTCGAACAGGGCCTCGAGCTCCAAGACTCGCAAGAGACCTGCCCGTCGGAAGGCCGCTTCGTAGACACGGTCGGCGCCGGCGAGCGCGCCGGTGTGAGACATCGCCGCTTTCGCACCCTGCTCGTGGCGTCCCGACTTCAGAACGACCACCGGCTTCACGCGTGCGGCGCGCCGCGCCGCCGACAGGAACTTCGGCGCGCTCGTCGCCTGCTCCATGTAGAGAAGGATTGCGCGGCTTTTCGTGTCGCCCGCGAGATAGTCGAGAAAATCGCCGAAATCGGCATCCGCCATGTCGCCCATCGACACGACATGCGAGAAACCGATGCCCCTGTCCGCCGCCCAGTCGATCATCGCCGTCACGATCGCGCCCGACTGCGAGAGAAACGCAAGCTCCCCCTCCTTGGGCATGCGATGGGCAAAGCTCGCGTTGAGCTTGAGCCGCGGCAGGATGAGCCCGAGGCAGTTCGGGCCGGCGATACGCAGGCAATAGGGGCGGGCGGCATTGAGCATTGCCTGGCGAAGATCGGGACCTATCCCGGCGGTGATGACCACGGCCGCGCGCGTGCCCTTGGCGCCGAGCTCGGCGATGAGCGGGGGCACCGTCGCCGGCGGCGTCGCAATGACGGCAAGATCGGGAACAGACGGCAGGCTCGCTGCCGAGGGATAGCAGGGTACGCCATCGATCGAGCCGCGGCGCGGGTTGACGAGCCAGATGGGACCCGCAAAGCCGCCGCCGGCGAGATTGCGGGTGAGGATGCTCCCGATGCTGCCCGGCTCCGGGCTCGCTCCGATCAGCGCAACGGAGGCCGGCGCGAGGAGATGCTCGAGATTGCGGATGGTCATCGATCGCCGGGGGTCGTGTACGTCAGTTGTGACGGACGGTCGCCTCGTGCGTTAGCAGGAATTCGCACTTGCTGTCGAGCAGCGTGCGGGCCGCTCGGCGCTGGCGCTCTGCGTCGTCGACGCGAAGGATGAGGACTGCGCCTCCGTCCTCGATGAGATGGGAGAGATGCTCCGAGATGCGCCTCGACGTGGGAGACGCAGCCGTATCTCCCGGCGACCGGTTGGCGCCCATGCAATCGCGCAGCGTCGAAAGAGCCCAACGATGCAATCCCTCGACGCGGTCCATCGATCCGCCGTTGCTGTCACAGTCCTGCAATACAGACTTGAGCTGGAACCGGCTGCCGGCCTCGCTCGGTGAACCGTCGGTGAGCAAGACGCAGCGCTCGTCGCGAACCGGACTCAACGGCAAGGATGGCAACGACAGGAACGCCTCGCGCGCCGCGGCGACCGTCGCGTACGCGGCGAGCACGAACCGCTGCGACGGCTCCTCGTTTCGTCCGGAGCCGCTCGTTCCGGCAATTTCACCCCGGCATTCCGCCATCATGCTTTCGTTCCCAGCTCACTCCGGCGTCCGATCGATTAGGGGGCGTACATTTCGTTCAAGCCAGACATTGCCAATACCCATACTTCGCCGATCCCGGTTGCGGCGGTGTGCCGTCCTTGTGAGAGTATGTGACAGGATGTAACTGACTTAGGATCAGCCTAGTCTGAAATGCTCGGGTCTTTATCCATGGCGCCCGTTTGCACTGCACAAATCCTCGTCGTCGACGATGAAGCCGACGTGCGGGCGCTCCTGCGCGCAGGTCTCGAGGCCGAGGGCTTCGCCGTCCTCGATGCGGCGACCAGCGCCGAGGCCTATGCCGCGCTCGCGGCGAACTCGGTCGACCTCGTCACCCTCGATCTCAAGCTCGGCGGCGAGGACGGTCTCAGGATCGCCCGCGAGCTTCGGGTCAAGCGCAACACGCCGATTATCATGATCACCGGCAAAGGCGACCCGATTGACCGCGTGGTTGGGCTCGAGCTGGGAGCGGACGACTACATCGCCAAGCCCTTCCTCATGCGCGAGGTCGTGGCCCGCATTCGTGCCGTGCTGCGCCGTTATGTGGGCGCGGCGGGGTCCCAGGTGGACAACCTGATCGAGCCCGTCGACCGCTCCCGCTTCAGCTTCGACGACTGGACCGTCGACATGGCTCGGCGCGAGGTGCGCACACCGGAAGGCAAGGCGTGCGAGCTCACGACCGCAGAGTTCAACCTTCTCGCCATCTTCGTCCAGCGACCGGGCCGCGTTCTCTCGCGCGACGAGATCATGGACCTGCTCAAAGGCCACGACTGGACGCCGCTCGACCGGTCGATCGATGCGCTCGTTGCCCGGCTCAGAAAGAAAATCGAGCCCGAGAACGAGACCCCGCAGCTCGTCAAGACCGTACGCGGCGTCGGCTACGCGTTTGCCGGCGCCGTCAAACGCGTCTAAGGGCGTCCCGCAGGGCGTGCGCGAGCTCCGCCCGCTGATAGGGCTTGTGCAGCACATCTCCGGCATAGGCGGGATCGGACCCGACGACAGCTTCCTCGGCGGCATAGCCCGTCGTGAGCAGCACCTTGACGCCGGGCGCGTGCGTGCGCGCCCAACGCGCGAGGTCGTAGCCGGACATGCCCCCCGACATCACGATATCGGTTAAGACAAGATCAACGGTCGCCCCGCTCTCGAGGATGCGCACCGCGGCCGGGCCGTTCTCGGCCTCGATCGCGACGTAGCCAAGGCCTTCGACGCGCTCGAGCGTCAGCTCGCGGACCTCTGCATTGTCCTCGACGACGAGCACGACCTCGTTGTTCTCCGACATCGGTATGTCTACTGCCGCTTTGGCCTGATCCTTGACGGTCTCCGCCTGCGCACGCGGGAGGAACAGGTTGACGGTCGTGCCCTCTCCGACCGCGCTCGCGATGGAAACATGGCCGCCCGACTGCTCGGCGAAGCCGTAAATCGTGCTGAGGCCGAGTTCGGTGCCCCGCCCCGGCTCCTTCGTCGTGAAGAACGGCTCGAAAGCGCGCTCGCGTGTCGCGGCGTCCATGCCGACCCCGGTGTCGCTCACCGACAGGAGAACATAGTCGCCCGGTCGACAGGGAGCGGCGCGATCGCTCTCCACCGCGTCGACGGTCACGTTGCGGGTCTCGATGGCGAGCGTCCCGCCGGCGGGCATCGCATCGCGCGCGTTGATGGCGAGGTTCAGAACCGCGTTCTCGACCTCGCTGCGGTCGGCCCGCGTCGCCCAGAGATTGCCGGCCAAGAGCGTCGTCAGCGTAATCGGCTCGCCGAGCGAGCGGCGCAAGAGCTCGAAAAGATCGAGCACGAGCTCGTTGAGGTTCAAAGCCTGAGGCGAGAGGCGCCGGCGGCGCGCGAACGTCAACAGCCGCGCGGTGAGACCCGCCGCCATGTCGGTCGCTCCGACGGCACGCTTGAGAAAAGAGCGAGCCCTTTCGGTCTCGAGCTCTCCGCCGAGAAGCTCGAGGTTTCCGGCGACGATCGTCAAGAGATTGTTGAAGTCGTGGGCGACGCCGCCTGTCAAGAGCCCGAACGCTTCCATGCGTTGCGCCTGGATGAGGGCAGCCTGGGCCTCCTCGCGGCGGCGGATCTCGGCCTCGAGCTCTTTCGTGCGGTCGGCGACGCGAGTCTCGAGCTCGCAATTCATGCGCGCAAGCAGCTCCTGGGACTGTTTGCGCTCAGTCACGTCGCGGAGCACGACCATGAAGATGTTCTTGCCGCCGACCTCGAGCTTGGCGATGGAGGCTTCCGCGGGAAACTCGGTCCCGTCCTTGCGCAGCGCCGAGATCTCGCGCCGCTCGCCCATCTTGCGCGCAGCGGTGGTTGAGGCGGCGAAGTCACGGACATGTCCGTGGTGCGCCATCCGATGCCGCGGAGGAATGAGGAGATCGAGCGGCTGGCCGATGATCTCGACGAGCGAATAGCCGAAAATCGCGCTGGCGCCCTCGTTGAAGAGTGTGATGCGCATCTCGTCGTCGAGCGAGATGATGGCGTCGGCGGCTATCGTCAGAATAGCCGAGATTTGCGAGGCGGCCTGACGCAGCTCCTCGTGTTGCTCGTGCCTTTCACCGTCGTCGGCCATGGAAATCTTCTGCTGGGGCATGTCTCGCGCAAGATAGCATCCGGCCCAGCACGGAGCCAATCCGGCCCTACTATTGCGATGCCGAGCGGATGGCGCCCGACGCCCACACCACGAGCTCGGCCTCGAGGGCCTCGAAGGCGCCGTCGAGAGCGGCGACGACCGATTTGGGATCGCTGCCTTCGGCCGGGCGGCTCGCCTCGAACATGCGCCCGTCGATCACGCGCCCGTCCTGCGCGAGCACCTTCGCCGCGAACGCGACCTTGGCGGCCGGCTGAGGCCCGGACTCGTATTCGAAGTTGCGAATGTCGATAAGGAGCTGAAAGTCGCCGGCCGCGTTCTCCGACGCGCGGCTCACCTGCCCGAGAAGGCCGGCGTTCTCGAAGCTCTGAACGGTCCTCGCCTGGACGACGTTGGCCAGCATGTCCGTCCATTTCGCCTTTGCCGCCAAAGGGGCGAGGCCGCCCGCGACACGCTCGAGGACCTCGTCGCGGGCGAGGCGGTCGAGGGCCATCGGGTCGCGGATGACGATCTGGGCCTGAGCCGGCTTCTCGAACGGCGGGAACGTGCGGGCCGCCGAGAGATCGAAGACGGTCTCGGGCGCCTTCGAGGCCCCGCCCGTCATGCGCTCGAGACCGGACATCACAGTGTCGACGCGGTCGCTATTGCGCCCGAGCGCCTCCGAGAACTTGGCGATGTTGGCAATCGCCGTGCGCAGCGCGTCGGCGTTGTCACTGACGACGTCGTCGATGTGGCGAAGCACCTGGCGCGCCGCCTCGGTCATGGACTGGCCGGAGCCCGGCTCGGCCGAAATGAGGGGCACGCCGTCGGTCCCCGGCGCCAGCGCCGAGACTTGGGTCCCGCCCATGAGGGACACCGCGGGCGCCCCCATCAAGCCCTGGAACTCGATTCCCGCCTTGGTGTCGGGGCCGACCGGCGTGCCCCTGTCGATGCCGATCGTCGCCGTGACGGCGTTCGGCGCGGCGGCGTCGAGATCGAGCGCCGTCACTTCGCCCACGCGCACGCCGTTGAAGAGAACGCCTGATCCTTCGAGCAGGCCCGCGACCGTGTTCTCGTAGCGGATCTTGTAAACCGCCCTCTGATGCAGGCCGCCGACCGTATTCAGCCAGTAGACGAAGGTGAAGCCCGCCACGACAACGGCGAGGGTGAAAAAGCCAATCAGGACGTATCGCGCCCGCGTTTCCATCAGGTCTCCCTCAGCTGTCGGTCTCTGCCACTGCTCTCTCGGCCCCGGGCGCGCGGCGGCCGCGGAAATAGGTTCTGACCCAAGGATGCGCCGAGTTCTCCATGCCCGCAACCGGCCCTGCCGCAACGACTTGGCCGCCGGCGAGCGCGGCCACGCGGTCGCACACGGCGCGCAGGCTGTCGAGGTCGTGCGTCACCATGAAGACGGTGAGGCCGAGCGTCTGCTGCAGCGTGCGGATCAATTGGTCGAACTCGCCGGCCGCGATCGGATCGAGGCCCGAGGTCGGCTCGTCGAGAAAGACGATCTCGGGGTCGAGGGCGAGAGCGCGCGCGAGCGCGACGCGCTTCGTCATGCCGCCCGACAATTCGGACGGAAACTTGTCGGCGTCGCGAGGCCCGAGCCCGACCATCTCGAGCTTGGCGTCGGCGATCTCGTCCATGAGCCTCTGCGGCAGCTCGAGATACTCGCGCATGGGGAATTGGATGTTCTGGCGGACGGTGAGCGAGGAGAATAGAGCGCCCTGCTGGAAGAGGACGCCCCAGCGCCGCTCGATCGAGCGCCGCTCGCGCGCCGCGGCGCGGTCGAGCTCGACGCCGAAGACCTCGATCGTCCCGGCCCGCTTGGCGACGAGCCCGATGATCGTCCGCATGAGCACCGACTTGCCGCTCCCCGACCCGCCGACGAGGCCGAGTATCTCGCCGCGAAAAACCTCGAGGTCGAGATGATCGATCACCACGACGTCGCCGAAGCCGACGACGAGGCCCTTGACGCGTATCACCGGCTCGAGGGGCGCCGCCATGCCGTCACATCCCGATCGAGGCGAAGAAGATGGCGAACAGGCCGTCGAGGACGATCACGAGAAAGATCGACTTCACGACGGAAGCCGTCGTCTGCAGGCCGAGCGACTCGGCGCTGCCCTTGACCGCGAGTCCCTCCGCGCACGCGACGATGCCGATGACGGCCGCCATGAACGGCGCCTTGATCATGCCGACCTTGAAGTGCGTGACCGAGATCGCCTCTTTCAAGCGCGCGATGAAGATGTCGGGGCTCATGCCGCCGTAGAGCCAGGCCGTGAGGCCGGCCCCGTAGAGCGCCGCCATGGAGCCGATGAACGTGAGCAGCGGCAGCGCGACGATGAGGGCGAGGACGCGCGGGAGGATCAGCACCTCGACGGGGTCGAGCCCCATCGTCCGCAAGGCGTCGATCTCCTCACGCATCTTCATCGAGCCGAGCTCAGCCGTATAGGAGCTCCCCGAGCGTCCCGCCACCATGATGGCGACGATGAGGACGCCGATCTCGCGCAAGACGAGGATGCCGACCATGTCGACGACGTACTCGTCGGCGCCGAATTTTCGGAAATGAAAGAAGCCCTGCTGAGCGATGATGCAGCCGATCAGGAACGTGATGAGCAGGATGATCGGCACTGCTTGCCAGCCGACCCGGTCGAGCTGGTGGACTGCGGACGTGAGCCTGAACGTAGCGGGCCGCGACGCGACGCGGACGAGCGCGGTCGCCACCTCGCCGAGGAGGGCCGCGAACGAGCCGAGGTCGCGCGCAACGCCGGCCATGTTGATGCCGACGGTCTCGAGCGCCCGGACCACGCGCCCGCCGCGTGGGGGCGCAGGCCGTGGCGCGCGTCCCGCCTTGCGCACGTCCTCGAGGAGGGTGCGGTAGTGCGCCGGCAGGCCGACCACTCTGAGCTCGCGTCCCCTCGCATCCCACTGGCGAATGAGCCGCTCGAGCAGCCAGGCGCCATAGGTGTCGAACGCGTCGACGCCGCCCATGTCGATCGACGCATTGCTCGCGCTGTTGTCTCGCCGAGCGATCTCGGAGACGAGAGCATCGAGCTTGCCGGCGTTCGGCGCCGTCCAGGACCCGCTGGCGACGAGCTCGACCCGCTCGCGGTCGCCGGCGGTTCTGAGTGAAGGCTCGACAGTCAACCATCTCTCCTTCGACGCGAGCGCGCCACTACTTCGTTAGGCCCCTTGATAGGCGGTCGGCTTGACACCGATCAAGGCTGCAATTGGACCGGACGCCTAAGGACCATTTGGCAGCTTCAAGAGGTAGGGCGCCTTCAAGTATGTGAACCGCACGGGCACCCTGAAGCTACTCGTCCATCCGCTTGGGCTGTTGTCGCGAAGTGCGAAGGCTTCTCCATGCGCCTAATTGCGATCGCGGCCGGGATAGATCCGCCCCATGACATCGACGTGATCATCGAGATCCCCATCGGCGGGGAACCAATCAAGTATGAGATGGACAAAGCATAGGATTCATCATTGGGGGGATGCGGCGGCCGCTCGTCGGCTAATTGCACAGGCCATGGACCGCACGAAATCTGAAACTGAATTTTAGTCGGCAAGAAATAACCGCCCGAGGCTAAAGCCTCGGGCGTTCCGGCTCACCTGGGTTGCGATTACGCCGCCTTCTTCAGATCATCGACGGCCTTGGTCGCGATCACGGTCAGAGTGTCCGCGGTTTCCTTCGCGACTTTGACCGAAAGCTCGAACAACTCCTTGCCCTGGTCGCTCACAGCAGCGAGCTGGTTCTGTACAAACTTAGCCTGAAGTTGCGCAGCTTCCGTCAGGGTCCTGGCGCGCGCCAATTCCACTGCAGCCTCGAAGGCGGCTTCAGTGTTGGCTTGGGCACTGCCGAACGCCTTCGCGCCGATTATCCTCACCCCGGTCTGGGCTGCGAGCATGACTTCTTCAAGTGCCCGTGCCCCTTGCCGGGCGCCGGAACTCCATTTGCAATAGGCCTCGCGGGCCTTGGCAACGGTCTCTTGCGCCAAGGCCCGCACCTCAGTTGGTACTTCTGTCTTGGCGGCAGCGGCTAGCATTTCCTGGGCCTGGCGGGCGATATGCTCGTTCATGTAACCTCCTGATCTACAAGAATTCCGCGCACCTATGGTCGCGCTTCCAACTTTCACGATCTCAATCATAAGAACTCCTATTGTGCAGTGCAACAACCTAAATGTCGCATCGCACCAAAGTTATATTGCGGTGCACCATTTCGAGGCCCCTGAATGTACAGCGCACAAGGCTGCATCTGGCACGGGGTGACCTCGGCGCAGCGCGTCCGAAAGGCAGACGGTTGAACTGTCGGCGGCGTGGATTGCCTTGCAATGGCGGACAAGCTTGGTCTGCGTGGCAACGAACTCTCTCACCGGCGTCTCGATGGGGTCTGCGGCGGAACTAGCGCGTTCATTATTTGCGCAGCGGGCGATCGTCTGTCAGCCAATACCAATACCTCCTGGCCAGCGAGGGTCGGCTGAAGGCGTAGAAGTGCGGCCACTTCCGCGCTTTTGGTAGGAATCCGAAGTTGTTTCGGAAGGCTCGCCAACCAGTGCTTTCCATGCTGGGGACATCCACCGACTCTATCCAGGCCCCGTGGCAGTTCGGGCAAACGCTCAAAGTTCGCCCCCCGCCCATACGCACCTTGATCGCGTCGGGGTGTGTGAAGCGATGGTCCCACGCCGCCGGGCCTTCATGGAGCCAAAGACCAGTGAGCAGAGCTGGGCTGTCCGCCGTACATTTCTTCAACATCCGTTTGTCCTCGTTCCCTATTAGGCCAAGGCGGGGGAGGCGGGTGTCGGCTACGTTTCGTCGTCTTCGGCGTCGGTCGCGTCGCGCACCGTTGTGCCTGCCAGCTCGAGCAGCAATTCCGGCGGTTCGCGCACGTCCGTGTGCGGACGCTCGGAAATTGCCCAGCTAATCCGCGTGAGGGACCCGTATTCCCCGGTAAGCTCTTGTATCTCGCGCGCCAAACCAAGGTTGAGAAAGACCCGCGTCCCGGCCTTAACTTCGGTCCCACAGACCCAACCCACGTGCCCCTCCGAAAACGCTGAAATACAACTATAGCGGGAATAATACGGGCTTGCACACGGAATCGGATTTGTGCGGCTCGCGGCTCGGTCACGCACGACTGCCGTCGGATCAGCCACTAACGGGCCTATGGCGGCCCGTACTCGGGTGCGTGATATGGCGACTTCGAGAAAGTTAATAGGTAAATAAATGAGTTGTGTAATTCCGAAGATATTTAAGTAAACTGAGCTGCTATAAGATCTTGACTTGTCAGGGTAGATTTCGCTGACCGACGCGGGGAATCCGACGAACGGGCCCTCTTTGACTCGCACCTGATCACCATTCTGCAGCCCGGGCTTCAGTTTAACTGCGTTGAGGTTGGCCGCGCCGCTTTGGTCGAAGAGCTGCTGCATGGCCGCGGCCGGGATGTGCAGGGGCACATTCTCGCCGTGCGCACCGACTACCCGCTGCAGGACTCCGAATTCTCTGAGCTTGCCCCACGGTACGGGACCGTTGAAGCCGACGAAGACGTACCGGAATCGCCCATTCCGGCCTGCACTAGCTCAGCCTCGAGATGCTTCATCCGAACCCCTGCTGCCTCGAACTGAGCCTGCAGGTCCCTGAGTTGCTGTATCACCTGAGACTGCTCGAGCGACGACGCCGCCGAGACTTCGTACGTTGACCAGCGATAGCCGCAGTCCAGACACTTCCGGCGACGCCAGACGGTCGCCTCTGTCTCGCGCGTGTCGTGCGGGGCGGCCGAGGCGTCGAAGAGGTGTTGATGGACGAACGGCACGCCGGCGAGTTTGAGGAACGCGAACGCCTTGAGGCCGTAGCCGTTGTTGTCGGCGACGCCGAAAAGCTCCGGGTAGGAATAGAAATTGATCATGGCGTCTGCGCTTTGAATCTAGATCGCGATTTACGTTCTCGATGGACGCCAACCGTCTCCACCAAGAACGACCGATACAGGCGGACTGAGCGTAGCCAACCGAGCGCGCCAAATCAGCCCGGACATGATGCTTGCACTTTGCGGCCGCTGCGACCAAGGTCGCGGGTCGCGACGACAAGGCGGCGAGCGCCCGTAGCTCAGCTGGATAGAGCATCAGACTTCGAATCTGAGGGTCGGAGGTTCGAACTCCTTCCGGGCGCGCCAGTGTTTTCAGTTGGTTAGCCTCCTTCGACTGCACTCGAAGTTCGCACTAGGTAGCATATAGGTGGCATACTCATGCGCCTAGGCCTTTAACCCTGTCCAGCGGTTTTGCCCTCTCGCAACTCGTATCAGAGCTTGGCCTGCCACGCGTGAGACAGCCCCTGTCACTCCGCGCCAGCCCAAAAAAGAAAATGCTCTAGGGAGAAAACGTTGCGACAGACGGCAAGCGTCCACATTTGCCCGCTCAGACTGGTTCCAGAGATGATCAAACGCACGGGCGCGCGTCACCTCGTTAGTGCCATCTCCGCGAACCTCATACCGACCACACCCGCAACGATCTCGCCCGAGCGTCATCTCAGGCTCGCCATGCATGACATTGTTGAGGGGCGTATGGATCAAGTGCTCCCGGCAAGTGAGCACGTCTTGGAACTGCTCGATTTCGTGCAGAGCTGGGACCGGCGAGAGCCGATGCTAATCCACTGTTATGCGGGGATTAGCCGCTCAACGGCGGCTGCCTTCATTGCACTATGCGCTCTCAATCCTCATACGCCCGAAGAGGTGATCGCGAACGGCTTGCGTAGTTCCTCGGATACAGCCAGCCCGAACCGCCTGTTCGTCGCTCTCGCCGACAAGGCGCTCGGACGTGACGGTCGGATGATAACTGCGGTCAATGGCATGGGCCAAAGCAGGATAGCGGATGAATGCACGCCCTTCGCGGTTTCCGCGCACTGCGAGTCGAGCCGCGAGCAGCCCACTCACATTCAAGATTCTCAGAGCTTGTCCTGCCACGCCTGAGCAAGCTCCTTCGCAGTCTCCAACAATCTCAGTTGCGAGCCAAGACCGCGCAGTGTCTCTGCCGTCTCGACGTATCGGCGGGCGAGATTATCTCGCTGCTGATCGTCACCGATATGACCGAGGCGCATCGCCTAAGTTGGTGTTGGAGCACGGCAGCTTTACCCCCAACTCCTGACCAACTTGGGCGTCACGCGAGACGGAGAGTTAGGGCCAACACCGGTCATTCGGCGACGGTTGCCTCGCGCGTCTTTCTTGATACCATTTATGCCAACGCTGCAGGGGTGGGACCGTGCCGTTACGGTCATCACGGCCCTGGCTGGGAGACAACCGGAACGGGCAGTGCATGCCGAAAAGTCCGAACAAGTCTGAAGAGCAGAAGAGTGCCGAAGCCGAGGTCCAGAGCTTTAAGAACGAGCTTGGCCCGTTCGTCGTCGCCGCTGAAGCGACGCGAATGGCGATGGTGTTCACCGACGCCAATCAACCCGACAATCCGATAGTTTTCGCCAATGAAAGCTTCCTCTCCCTGACTGGATACACGCGGGAGGAGGTGCTGGGCCAAAGTTTCAATTTCCTCATGGCGCACGCCGCGGATGCCGAGGCGCTGGCGAAAATTGAAGCGGAATTTCTAGGTACGTCGGTGGGTGGTACGGAAATTCGGTACCGCCGCAAGGACGGTACCGAGTTCTGGGCCGGCCTCTTCATCAGTCCAGTTCGTTTGCAAAACGGCGATATTGTCCAGTATTTCGCTTCGTTCGTCGACCTCACCTCACTCAAAGATGAGCAGGCGCATTCGAGGACGCTCATCGACGAGTTGAACCATCGCGTGAAGAACATCCTGGCCACGGTACAATC
Source organism: uncultured Alphaproteobacteria bacterium (assembly GCA_963740475.1). Taxonomy (GTDB): domain Bacteria; phylum Pseudomonadota; class Alphaproteobacteria; order Rhizobiales; family Hyphomicrobiaceae; genus Hyphomicrobium_C. Next base: position 237,507 of record CAVUEM010000044.1, read on the forward strand.
GATTGTCTGGCAGGCGCTGCGAACGGCTCCCAATTCTGAGGTTATCCGGGAAGCAATCGAGTCCCGGCTGTTTGCACTCTCCCGATCACACGACCTGCTAACGATGGAACAGTGGGAAGGTGTGGGGCTCGTCGATCTGCTCAAGGATGCTTTGAAGCCGTTCGGGTTAGGGGATAATCGGGCTGAGCGTATCGTGAGTCGTATCGTGATAAAGGGCGAGAATATCCGCTTCCCGCCAAAATCCGCGCTGGCCCTAGGCATTGTGTTCAACGAGCTTGCGACCAACGCCGTGAAGTACGGCGCGTTTGCAAATGATACTGGATCAATTCTGATCGAGTGGAAGCTCGATCCGGGCCCGCAGGGCAGCCGGGTAATTCTGCACTGGCGGGAGAACGCGGGCCCGCTCGTAACGCCGCCTTCTCGCAAAGGGTTCGGCTCGCGCGTGATCGAGCATGGTTTGGACGCATTGGGAGCCACTGTAACTCTCGACTACCGGCCGACCGGGTTGCTGTGCACGATGAACATTCCCGCGCCAGGACCCATGCGCGATGAATAAACCGCTCTCAGGTCGTCGCATTCTCGTTGTTGAGGATGATATTCATCTCCGTATGACCATGGAAGACGTGCTGGTCGACCTCGGATGCGAGTTCTGTTACCACTACCGCCACTACGGAGAAGGCGGTTGCCCTCGTTGAGGGGCAAGTCTTCGACGCAGCTGTGCTGGATGTGAACCTGAATGACGATAGTAGCCGGCCCGTGGCCGACGCGCTCGGCAAGCGCGGCGTGCCGATCATCTTCGCCACGGGTAACAGGGGCGAAATGTGGACGGATTTTGCGACCGCGCCGGTCCTGCGGAAGCCTTTCAAACATACCGAACTGGTCGAGATTCTCACACGTCTTCTCCCTCGCTAATATGCCTCCGACCAACTATTTCAGCTCTCGGTTATGAGCAGACGTCAACACGATGTCCGCTCATCGTCCACTTTGCTCCCGATAGCGGACCAATCCTTGGGCTCGACCCGGACTTCTGATAAGGCCCGGGAGCGTTGAGCTTGATGACTAACCGCTGACGTTCTTCGGCAGGATGACGTCAACCTCCACCGAAAAAGGCCTTAAGCTCTCCCGGCGAAATTGGTCGCCCGTCAGGCAGAATTATTTTGCCGCGTCGCTCACTAGAGCCTCTTTCAGCACGTTCCTGAAATCGTCGTCATACGGGATATGACCGACGAGGTCGGGGCCATCCCACACCTCGAAGCCCATCGGCAGGCCATGCGCGCCCCACACAGGCGTGAGGCTGAACGTGGGAAGTCCGGTATTCGAAAAGAAAGCGCGCTGTTCAATTCTCGCACGCATCGACTCGTCTCCTACTGAAGTGATTCACCTAGTAGCGTACCGTGCGCCCTGCAAGGCGTCCAATAGGGATGCCTGCCCGACTAACGGCCAATGCCGCGCGCGACTTTAGATCTGCACGACCTCGCCGGGTTTGACCTTTGTGAGTAAACGTCAGGCTATCGAGAGGGTTCCGGACTCACGGGTGCGCGCGCCTCACGTGGTAACAGACTTAACCTTCAATCGCCGCTCGCCGCTCGCGCCACTAGGTACATAAGCTGGTCTGGGAACACTACGGCCCATACAAGCGCAAGAAGCAAAACGAACCTAACGACGGCAGACATTTGGTTCACCCATACTAACCATCTCCAGGCATTGTGTCAGAATCAGCGGCAATGAAGTCGACCACGAATGACCATGCGAAGTTGGCCACGAACTACCTAAAACGAGGACCATTGCGCGGTGGGAATTCTTGATGGTCTATTTGATTAGCAAGTGGACGGTGGGGTTACCCGACCAAGGGGATCAACGGGCCGACCAAGAGCAAAGATCTCAAGGACGCTTCTCACTGCGCGGCAAAACGGGATAGGACCAGCCTTCGATCACGCCTCTGAAGCGCAGCACGTGGTGATCGGTCTGAAGGGGCGAACGTCGCCGGGGTGACGGACTACTGCGTGAGGTTAGTCTGTCTCACTTCATAGTCGGCGAATAGGTTCGGAATCTACTTACGTTGACATCAGCAGCTTCGAATGGGCTTCAGAGCTTATCCTGCCACCTTCGAGCAATCCCCTTCGCCGTCTCGATTAATCTGAGTTGTGAGCCAAGACCGCGCAACGTCTCCGCAGTCTCAACGTATCGGCGCGCGAGGTTTTCTCGCTGCTGGTCGTCGCCAATACGACCGAGGTTGAAATCGCCTCGCTTGAGACGTTGCTGGAGCTTGAGGGCCAACGCCTGACGTTCCTCGTCGATCTTCGCAAGCCGCTCATCCAGGCGGTGGCGCGGCCAGGCCTCAACGAAAGCTGCTGCGGCGGCTTCCTCCCGGAACAACAGCCACTTGGCATAAAAGGCCGTCTTTGGAGGAACGAAGTCCCTCGTGTGAACCAGTTCGATCACATCGCGCTCAAGCCGTGCCTTGATCCAGGCCGCGCGCCGTCGTCCTACGAGTCTGATCAAATCGCTCTCGATATTAAGACGCTCGACGCAGCTCTCGCGCGATGCGGGAACGGGCATCGCGAAATACGGAATGTTTAGATCGCAAGGGTCGCTAAGGAGGATCAAGTAGCTCGCCATGGTCCAACTCCGCGTCGAGGAGTCGCTGGCGAGCGTCCGTTAGATTTGCCCGAAACGGGCCACATCCCACGTTTGTGGAAACCACCTTGCCACGGATCGGCAGGTTGGTGAGCGCGCCAGCACTCGTCTTGATGTTGTTCGGACTATCGCAACTGGCTGGTTAGCTTTCAAGCGACGGTGCGCGGAGTAAGTGCCGCAGCGCGGTTGTCGTTGTGGTCGTGGTTGCTGTCCCAGTATTAGTTGTCCCGGAAGTCGTTGGACGCCGTCGGCAATTGGGGATGCTGGATGCACAAGCGAAATGCCAGTTTGGAGCGCGGTCATTCAACACCCAAGAAGTGGCAGCAAAAGCTCACGTGAAATAGGCGCACTAATGAGTGGCAGGTCCGTGTGCATGTAATGAATCGTCAGCAACCATCCAAAGACAGATGCGAAGAAGGCCCACAAGACGATTTCGGGCGGAAGTCTCATGCATCGTCGTCCCGTCTCAACGGGCCGCCGCACGTCACGAAAGACGCCGGAATTGTAGCACGATGCCACCACAAACACAGAGCGCAGCGTCAAGCCTGCGGTTACATCCGCGATCTGGCGAATAGACAGTTTCTTGACACGCGAGTGGAGTGACGCCGCAAATCATCGCCCCCCTTCTACATTACCAACGCCGGGCGGCAGCCGAGTGCAAACCCTTCGCGCTCTCCGCGCGCTACGAGTCGAGGCGCGAGCAGCCCACTCACATCCCGACCGCAGATTCTCAGAGCATGGCCTGCCACGCGTGAGCAAGTCCGTTCGCCGTCTCGAACATCCTCAGTTGTGCAAGACTGCGCAGGTAGCTCGGCTCTACCCCCACTTCTGACCAACTTTCGGCACGCAACAAACTCAATGGCTCGCTATGCAGGTCTCATCCTCGCTGCGCGGCGCAAACTCACTATGCAGGAGTGTTTTCGGGCCACTGAAAAACATGAGCGAACAGATGGCCGCTGCCATGTCGCAGTAGCTGACGACCTGCGTGGACGAACTGATCATGGTCAATGGCGTTGACCGCAAACAAGACGTCGCCACGCGCAAAATGCGCGTCTAAGGGCGCTGATACAGGGGAGCCGAACCACAATTGTTTCCTTAGCAGGGCATCCGAGATTGCCCCATTAGTTGCAACAATTGGGACGTTTGATCTAGGTGCGTGGACGCCTTCGAGATTGGTGACGAGGTGCGATAGCGCAGGGTAGACCGCATCGCTAGGACCAATCGATGAGCCTAGAGGTGCGATGGAAGACGGTGTGCCAACAAGACAAAACTGATTGGGCAAGAACCCCCTTAGGGTCAAATCGCCCAAAACCCTATGCACGCCCCCGTTGGCTGCTTCGAAGGGCGACATCGCAATCCGGAACGCATTCGGAACCGCTGGCATTCGCCGCCTTCTCGAGCTAGGGCCCCTTGCCTGACCGCGAACGGCTGGTGCCGATAGTGCGCTGATGCCGGTTGCGGCGGTGTGCCGCCTTTGTGAGAGCAAGTGACAGAATGTAACTGGGGTATATCCAGGTCGAAACGCTTCGGTCGCTGCCCATGGCACCCCACTACACCGGACAAATTCTGGTTGTCGACGATGAGGCGGACGTGCGGGCGCTCCTGCGCGCAGGCCTCGAAGCCGAGGGCTTCGCCGTCCTCGATGCGGCGACCAGCGCCGAGGCCTATGCCGCGCTGGCGGCGAACGCGGTCGACCTCGTCACCCTCGATCTCAAGCTCGGCGGCGAGGACGGTCTCAGGATCGCCCGCGAGCTTCGGGTCAAGCGCAACACGCCGATCATCATGATCACCGGCAAAGGCGACCCGATCGACCGCGTGGTTGGGCTCGAGCTGGGAGCGGACGACTACATCGCCAAGCCCTTCCTGATGCGCGAGGTCGTGGCCCGCATCCGTGCCGTGCTGCGCCGCTATGCCGGTGCGGCGGGGTCCCAGGTGGACAACCTGATCGAGCCCGCCGACCGCTCCCGCTTCAGCTTCGACGACTGGACCGTCGACATGGCCCGGCGCGAGGTGCGCACGCCGGAAGGCAAGCCCTGCGAGCTGACGACTGCGGAGTTCAACCTTCTCGTCATCCTCGTCCAGCGACCGGGCCGCGTTCTCTCGCGCGACGAGATCATGGACCTGCTCAAAGGCCACGACTGGACCCCGCTCGACCGGTCGATCGACGCGCTCGTCGCCCGGCTCAGGAAGAAGATCGAGCCCGAGAACGAGACCCCGCAGCTCGTCAAGACCGTGCGCGGCGTCGGCTATACGTTTGCCGGGGCCGTCAAACGTCTCTAGCTTCTAAAATCGCGGATCGATTGGGAGGTCATGCCTCAAGCACTTCACGCAACGCGCGAGCGAGGTCGGCTTGCCCATACGGCTTGCGCAATACCTGCAATTCGCTGCCCGTAGTGTTCTGTTTGGCTGCCAGTTCGGCGTCGTAGCCTGAGGTCAACAGGACCCTAATCCCGGGGTTGTGCTTTCGGGCGCGGGCGGCAAGCTCATAGCCGGTCATACCACCAGGCATGATGACATCGCTGAAGATGAGATTGATTCTTGCGCCACCCTCAAGGACGGCGAGCGCTGCAGGGCCACTGTCCGCTTCGATGACCTGGTATCCAAGACGCCTGAGGCGCTCAAGCGAGAGGACGCGCAGCTCGGGGTTGTCCTCCACGACAAGCACGGTCTCGCCGGTGGCGGCGATAACTTTGTCGGGAGCGTCGGAGCTGACGCGGGCTTCATGCGAGGCAAACCTCGGCAGATAGAGGTTCACCATGGTGCCGCGACCCAGTTCGCTATAAATTGTGGCATTTCCCCCTGACTGCTTCACAAACCCATAGATACTGGCAAGTCCGAGCCCGGTGCCGTGGCCTCCCTTCGTCGTGAAGAACGGTTCGAAGGCGCGGGCAATGACCTCGGGCGGCATTCCGCAACCGGTGTCGGAGACCGTCAGCCGAACATACTCGCCCGGGTTGAGGCCGTATTCACGCAGATCGTCGTCGGGAGCGAGGTTGACGTTGTGCGTCTCAATGGTGAGCCCGCCGCCATTGGGCATAGCATCCCGTGCATTGATGGCAAGGTTGAGCACGGCGTTTTCGATCTCGCTCGGATCGGCCCGCACGGCCCACAAATCACCATCCAACGCTGTGGACAGTTCGATGGTCTCGCCGAGCGAACGGTGGAGCAAATCCATCATGTTGAGAATCTGCTCGTTGAGTTTGATGATGGTGGGCTCGAGCTTGCGTTGCCGGGAGAAACTGAGGAGGCGGCTCGTGAGCCTGGCCCCCATCTGAGCGGCTTCGTTGGCACGACGGAGGTGCTTGCGGGATTGCTTGCCGTCGGGATTCTCGTCGAGCAGTTCGAGATTGCCAATGATAATGGTCAGAAGGTTATTGAAGTCGTGGGCGATACCGCCGGTGAGCTGCCCGAGGGCATCCATGCGCTGGGCCTGACGAAGGGCCTCCTCCTGTTTCGACTGTTGCGTGATGTCGCGAACAAGCTTCATGGTCCCCAGGACATTGCGGTTCTTATCGCGGATGATCGTGGTGATGATCTCACCCGCGAATACCTCGCCGTTCTTGCGGCGAAAGGTCAACCGAAGTGGATCGACGACTCCCGCGATGGCGGGGGCGTCGGGCCTAAGCCTGAGGCGGCTCATACGCTCGTATTCGTCATCACTTGCAAAGATTAAGTTGGCGTTCTTGCCAATCAGCTCCTCGGGCTCGTAGCCAAAGATGCTCGTGGCCGCCGGGTTGACGAGATATATCTCGTGGCTCTGGTCGGCGATGAGGATGGCCTGTGGGGAATCATTGACGATAGCCTCGAACAGCGTCTGCTGCCGCGTGCTCTCGGACTCGGCCCGCCTTTGAGCTGTTAGGTCATGGACAATCCCGGCAAAGTGACGCTTGCCGTCAATCTCATACTCGCTGACCGAAAGGTGCATGGGAAAGGTCGAGCCATCCTTGCGCCTGCCTGTCACTTCCCGGCCGATGCCGATAATCATGCGCTGGCCGGTGTGGCGGTATTGGCGGATGTAGCTGTCGTGCTGGCTCCTGTAAGGCTCGGGCATGAGTATCTTGACATTTTGCGCAGTCAGCTCTGCAGCCGAGTAGCCGAACAACTTTTCCGTGGCTGGGTTTATGCTCTCGATGAGGCCCGTCTGATCAATCGAGATGATGGCATCGACGGCCGACTGCAATATGCCCGCGAGCTGGTGCAGTGAAGCTTGCGGCGCAGTTCGGTCGAACCAGTTCGTGCTCATGAGGATGCAGTCCTGACGACGCACTGGGCGATGGGATAAGTTTATTTCGTCACCCAGTATTTCACAGTCGCTCGCGCTCTGTTACGCGAGGATTAAGCTCGTCATCGGCAAGCACCATTATCAACTCGTCCGACAAATAACTCAACCGCCCTCCTCAAGTGGCCGCATACGGTGGGTTTGGTGGAGACTTAGGTCGTGTCCGTCGTCAGGGTTTTCTGGACAGTTGAGGGTTTAAGCTAAGGGAGTGTTCGGCCCATCTGGTTGTCGTTCATGCTGCGGCTTGCAAGTGGAGTCGGCGGCGTTGCTCGATGGTCCTTCGCTTGATCTCCTTTCTCATGTCGATGATGCGCTGACCGCGTCCGAAGTAGACGTCGGCGGGGGTGAGGTTGTCGAGAGCTTCGTGATAGCGGCAGTGATTGTAGTGGTCGACGAAGCCAGCGACGGCTCGTTCGAGATCGCCGGGCAGGTAGTAGTTTTCGAGCAGGATGCGGCTCTTGAGCGAGAGATGCCAGCGTTCGATCTTGCCCTGGGTCATAGGGTGATAGGGCTTGCCGCGGGTATGGGACATGCCCTTGTCCTCGAGCCATTGGGAGAGATCGGTGGCGATATAGGAGGGCCCGTTATCGGAGAGCAGTCTGGGCCTGTGATGGATTGAAGCCTGATCGAGCCCCGAGGCCTCAAGCGCCAGCTCCAAGGTTTCGGTGACATCGGCGGCGGCCATGGTGGTGCAGAGCTTCCAGGCGACGATGTAGCGGGAGAAGTCGTCGAGCACGGTTGAGAGGTAGAACCATCCCCATCCGGTGACCTTGAGATAGGTGAAGTCTGTCTGCCAGAGCTGGTTGATGGCGGTGGTGGGGTTGGCGAAGCGATCGGCAGCCTTGAGGACGATGAAGGCCGGGCTGGTGATGAGCCCCTCGGCCTTGAGCATCCGATAGACGCTGGCCTCGGAGACGAAGGTTTTCTTGCGGTCGGTGAACGCGACGGCCAGCTCGCGTGGGGAGAGCTCGGGCTCGTCGAGGGCCAGCCCGATAACCCTCTCGCGCACGTCGTCCGCGATGCGGTTCCAGACCCGCTTGGGACGCGGCTTGCGATCTTCGAGGGCCTCGAGCCCACCGGCCAGATAGCGGTCATACCAGGCATAGAAGGTCGACTTTGGAATGCCGATCTGGTCGAGCGAGCGGCGCACGGGCAGCGGTGAGGTCTCGACGGTGCGGATAATGTCGAGCTTCTCCGAGGCAGGATATCTCATGCGATATCCTCCCCATCGGCGATCACGCTTTTTTTGAGCAGACGGTTCTCGAGGGTGACCTCGGCCAAGGCCTCCTTGAGCTGGCGGGCTTCGGCGCGCAGCGCCTTGACCTCGTCGGAGGTCGCCTCGCGGACGGTGTCGCCGGCGAGCCGCTTTTTGCCGGCCTCGAGGAACTCCTTCGACCAGCGATAGTAGAGGGTCTGGGCGATGCCTTCCTTGCGGCAGAGCTCGGCAATCAACTCCTCACCGCGCAGCCCCTCGAGCACGATGCGGATCTTCTCCTCGGCCGAGAACTGTCGCCTGGTTGCTCTACGGATATCGCGAACGGTCTTCTCAGCGCTCTCCGGCGCCTGCTTGTCTTTGTGTCTCATCGTGCTCCCTCCCGGGGCTACGATGAGCCGCACCTCTCTCTTACGCAATCAGCTCAATCTGTCCGGTAGGTGCTGACGGGGGACAGTTTGCTTGGCACTTTCAGCCCTTCCCGGCGCCAGATGCGATAGACGCGCTTGACGTTGATCCGCCAGCCTTCGGCAACGAGCATCTCGCGAATGCGCCGGTAGCCGTAGCGGCCATAGCGCGATGCCAGCCGCACGATGGCGGCCGTCAATGCCGATTCATCGTCAGGCATCTTGAGATGCCGCCTCTGCGTTGCACGCGGCTGTCCTACGACAGCGCACGCTCTACGTTCCGAGACGGCGAGATGCGAGCGCACGTGATCAACGCACGCCCGCTTCCGGGAAGGGCTTAGTATTTTCCCTCAAGGGCTTCCTTCAGGATCAGTTTGTCCAGCGTCAGCTCGGAGACAGCCTTCTTCAGGCGGTCGTTCTCGCGCTCAAGATCTCTGAGACGCTTGGCCTGGTCGAGCTTGAGCCCGCCGTACTCGCGCCGCCAGCGATAGTAGCTCTGCTCCGTGATGCCGATCCCTCGGCAGATTGCGCCGATGGTCTGGCCTTGTCCGAGCCGGACTTCAGCCTCGCGCAAAAGTCCGATGTTGCTCCGTCGTGTATCGCTTCCGTGCCATTCCCTAATCTCCTCCATCGAGGTGGAAATAGCCGGATTCGCTCTGGCGAAGGCCAGCCCCCACACCAAGACGTAATCGAGGGGGAGAAAGCGAGCGATTTTGTAGACCTTACTCTTGATCGATGAGCGTCTGAGTAGCTAAGGTGAACATCAGTGAGGCACTAAGCGTCTGCAGTAAGACTGCTTAACGTGACAACGCCCGCCAGACACCGTCTCTAATTAGCAAGGGTCAACTTAATCCAATCCGAATCTGCGGCTGAACCAAGTCTTCATGAGATGTGTCAGGATGGCATAACCCACGAGGATCAAGCAAAGCGGCATCCAGTATGTCGGCGGCAGTGGGACAAAGCCTAACGTGCTGCCGAGCCAAGTGAACGGAAGGATAATACCGACCGCAGCAATGATGAGGCTGGTCGTGATCACCGCTGCACTGGCCCGGCTTTCGAGGAAGGGAATCTTGGCCGTGCGGATGATGTGGATGATGAGCGTCTGGGTGAGCAAGCTCTCCACAAACCAACCGGTCTGGAACAAGGCCGGCTTGTCCCACGCCTGAAACACGATGAGCATCATGAAGAACGTGACGTAATCGAAGATCGAGCTGATCGGACCGATCAGAAGCACGAACTTTGAGATGTTGCCGATGTCCCAACGCCGGGGCATGGCCAGATACTCGGCGTCGACGTTGTCGGTCGGGATAGTCGTCTGCGAGAGGTCGTACAGTAGGTTGTTGGTCAGCACCTGGATCGGCGCCATGGGCAGGAACGGCAGGAAGATGCTAGCGCCGATCACGCTGAACATATTACCGAAGCCAGAGCTCGCTCCCATCTTGATGTATTTGGTGATGTTGCCGAACACCTTGCGCCCCTCGAGCACGCCGTCGCCGAGCACGGCGAGGCTCTTCTCGAGCAAGATGATGTCGGCTGTTTCCTTGGCGATGTCGACGGCGCTGTCCACGGAGATGCCCACGTCCGCAGCTTTAAGCGCGGGACCGTCGTTGATGCCGTCCCCCAAGAAGCCGACGACGTGCCCCTTTCGGTGCAGGGCGTCGATGATCGCGGCCTTCTGGGACGGCGAGACCTTCGCGAACACGGTCGCAGTCTCGGCCAGTTTCGCCAGTTGATCGGGCGACAGCGTCTCGATCTCTCGGCCAAGGACGATATGATCCACAGGTAGTCCAACGTCGTGACAGATCTTCCGGGAGACGATCTCATTGTCCCCCGTGAGGATCTTCACCTGCACACCACGGGCCTTTAGAGTGGCAATGGCCGGAGCGGCTGTCTCCTTTGGTGGGTCGAGGAAAGCGATGTAGCCAAGTAACGTAAGGTTGGCCTCGTCCGCGACGGAATAAGACGCCTGCTCTGGCGGCATCTCTTTGGACGCGACTGCAATGACCCGAAAGCCGTCGGCATTAAGCTTGGCCGTCGTCTCCTTAGCCTGTGCAAAGTGGCCCTCGTCGAGAGCGCCCGCCGCGTCGTCGATGGCGTAGTGCGTACAAACCGCGAAGACCTCCTCGACGGCACCCTTGCAGATGAGGATATGAGCGTCGTCACCTCGTTCGAGAACGACCGACATTCGGCGCCGCTCGAAGTCGAAGGGAATCTCGTCGATTTTGCGGAATCGTTCTTCGGCGCGCAGCTTCTCGTTGAGCTCGGCGTGCTGCAGGACTGCGACGTCGAGCAGGTTCTTGAGACCGGACTGGTGGAAGCTGTTCAGATAGGCGTATTCCAGAACGCGATCCGAACTCCTCACCGCGGAGATCGAGATGGCGCTTGAGTATGATCTGGTCCTGAGTCAGCGTGCCGGTCTTGTCCGTGCACAACACGTCCATTGCCCCGAAGTTCTGGATTGCATTGAGGCGCTTGACGATGACCTTCTTCTTCGCCATCGCCATGGCACCCTTGGCCAGATTGACCGTCACGATCATCGGCAGCATCTCTGGCGTGAGCCCCACCGCCACGGCCACGGCGAACAGCAGCGCCTCAAACCAATTGCCCTTGCTCAAACCGTTGATCAGAAACACGAGGGGGACCATGATGAGAATGAGACCGAGCATCATCCAGGTGACCCGAGTGATGCCCTTGTCGAAGCTCGTCGGCACGCGCTGCTCGGCGATCGTGCCTGCCACTTGGCCAAAGGCCGTGCGGGCGCCGGTTAGCACGACAACTCCGCAGCCGACGCCGCTGACGACGGCGCTACCCATGAAACAGATGTTCGGTAGATCGAACGGTGTCTCTGCACTGCCGACATGGGGCTGAGCATTCTTTTCGAGCGGCATTGCCTCGCCGGTCAGTGTTGACTGGTTGATGAAGAGATCGTTTGCTGAGATCAACCTCACGTCAGCGGGGATCATGTCTCCAGCTGACAGCAACACGATGTCGCCGGGAACAACCTGCCCGATCGGCACGTCGTTGTGTCCTGGCGCGCCACGATCCTTCCGGTGCACCGTCGTGTTGGTCTGCACCATCCGCCGCAGCGCGTCGGCCGCTTTGGTCGAGCGGTGCTCCTGAAAGAAACCGAGTGAGACGCTGAGGAGGACCATGATGGCGATTACAATCGCGGCCCTCTGGTCGCCGAGGATATAGGACACCGCCGCGAGCGTTAGCAGGAGCAAGTTCAGCGGATTGATCGAGCGACTGATGATTTCGCCGATGACCGTGTGGCGCTCCTCGTGCGCCACCTCGTTCGGGCCCACCGAGCGCAGGCGCGCCTCGGCCTCCTCCGTAGTGAGGCCATTCGCTGAGCTGCCAAGCCTCTGCAGCGCCTCTTCCGGGGAACCGCGTGCCACCTCACCCAGAGTTATGCTGCTCGCGGCCGAACCTGCCGAAGGTTTCGCCGACCCCTGTCCGAACCAGTTCAAAATGGACACGGGGCGAGCGGTCACGGCAGACCAGTCCATTTATGACCCTCCGTACAACGCTGCAATGCCTGATGTGACGGAAGAGAAGATAGCTGCGCAGGCGATCGTTGGCGGCCCAGCCATCTCTGCACCAAGAGCGATCAATTCTACGAGTCCTGCTGCCGTGGCGCTGTCGAGCTCTAACGTCTGCGACGGGCTCAAAGAAAAAGCCCCCGGGAAATCTGCCGGGGGCTTTTGCGGAACCAGCTCCTCGGGGGGAGAAGAAGCTGACCTAGATGACGCATGCTTCACGAGGGACATGAGCAGCATCCCCGCACTCGATATGACACCCTCCATGCGCTCGTCGAATTGACCTAAGTCAAACTCGCAGAAATACCGAAACTTGGCCGTCGTAAGAAGACGGTGAACTTGGCTCGGGCGGCTGGAGCGACGCTGTCTGCCATGCTGCGGCGGCCTGTGAAGCGGCGGACTGGCGGCCAGCCCAGTTGACATCGCTCAATGTGGAGAGCGCGAGCGTGGTTTAAAGTATCACGCTGTGTTACTTGGCAGCAACTTGGCAGCAAAGGGAGTTGAAAATGAACTGGGATCGCATCGAAGGAAGTTGGAAGGAGTTTAACGGGAAGGTGAAAGCCAAGTGGGGCAAGTTGACAGACGACGACCTGACCACAATCGCCGGCAAACGCGAACAGCTCGAGGGCAAACTTCAGCAGCGTTACGGCTATGCCAAAGATCAAGTGAAAAAGGATGTCGACGATTGGTTGAGCGGCATGTGAGCCCATGACGGCGCGATGCCGGGCGGATACACCGCACCGGCAGCGCGCATTCCGATCACCACGGCGCTGGTTCCTTATTCCAGCGATCCCGCATGCGCGAACTGCCGATGCGTCCGTCGCAGCCAAGAGCATTGTTCCGAGCAGTCGTTGATCATGGCAACGGAGCAAGAAATCCAAAACGCCGACATGAGGGACACCTTTACCCATCATGCCGCGCCGGCACGACCCGATATCAAGATCATCAGCCATTCGAACATTTTCTACTGGTGGCCGGCCTGGGTTGCGGGCTATGCGGTGGCGCTCATCAGCTACATGCAGGGCCGAGACGTTGCGATCGTGCCCGAAATCGTCGAGCGCGTTCATCCCAGCAATAACCCTGGGATTTTCTTTATCGCGGTTCTCGTTTTGCTCATCGTCCTCACCAACACCAGACTGCGCGGTATCTACTCTGTCGTAACAGTCGTCACTGTTGCCTTTTTCGTGGTTCTATTCGCGTGGTTTGGATGGTGGGACAACATCCTGCGCTTTATCCCCCACCTCTCGGCGCGCGCGAACATGGGCTTTTACCTCGTGTTCTCGACGACACTGCTGGCTGTCTGGCTGCTGGCCTTCTTTGTATCTGATCGATTGATCGTCTGGCGGATCCGCCCCGGGCAGATGGTCGAGGAGCGGTTGGTTGGCGGCCAAGCGCGGAGCTATGACACCAATGGTCTTGTCTTCGAGAGGCGTGGGCAGGATCTCTTCCATGACATCATTCTGGGGTTGGGCGCGGGCGACCTGACGCTCACGATCGGCGGCGCCAACGAAGAGACGATCCAAATTCCGAATGTTCTGTTCGTGGGTCGCAAGGTGAAGGCGATCGAGAGATTGATCGCGGTCAAGCCGGAAGAGGTTCGCGCCAATCAGGCATAGATCCAAAGGCGGATAAGTTGAAATTGATCCACGGCGCGAGGAGTTCCACGGCGCCATGCGTCCTTATCATTCCTATGTTGCTCGGGCGGATCTCGACTAACAGGCCGGATATCTAATGAGTTGTCTTCGCACGCACCGTGAGACCCACCTCGTCGGCCGCATAGGGTGGCTGAGAGCCGCGGTGCTCGGCGCCAATGATGGAATCGTCTCGACCGCAAGCCTGATCGTCGGCGTTGCTTCTGCGGCTGCAACGCAAAACGATGTCTTGATCGCGGGTATCGCGGGATTGGTAGCTGGCGCCATGTCGATGGCCGCCGGCGAGTACGTGTCCGTCAGCTCGCAATCCGATACCGAACAGGCGGATCTCGCACGCGAACGCAAGGAGTTGAGCGAGAACCCCGAGTTTGAGCTAGCAGAGCTTGCCGAAATCTACGTCAAGCGTGGTGTCGATAAGGCGCTTGCGCGGCAGGTTGCCCAGCAGCTGATGGCGAAAGATGCCTTGACCGCTCATGCGCGCGATGAGCTTGGGATTTCGGAAATCACCACCGCGCGCCCCGTGCAAGCTGCACTGACATCGGCCGCTACGTTCTCTGTCGGCGCGGCCATGCCCTTGCTCATGGTTGTCGTATCGCCCGCAAGCGCGCTAGTTCCCATCGTGTCAGCCGCGTCTTTGGGCTTTCTCGCTCTACTGGGTGCGATCGGGGCAAGTGCAGGCGGTGCAAGCGTTCTGCGCGCCACAGCCCGTGTGACATTCTGGGGCGCGTTGGCGATGGCTCTCACCGCCGGCATCGGGAAACTTTTCGGAACGATTGTGTGAGCACGTTTCAACGCAGGACCAAAAATCATGGCGCCGCCCCGTTTCGTCTAGCCCGCAATTCTAGCCGTCCTTTCAGGCAAGGCCGAGACGGGTTACTGCCCACTGGCAGAGTGAAGTCATGCAAAAGCTGACATCAGCAACAGATGAGCACGGCTCAGACGCAGGGGAGCACCCCGGCCTCTCATTCGATCGCCCGCTGCACGCGGCCGTGGCACGCTTGACCGCGGGATTATCTCCTGCGGCCCTGTTCCAGGCTTATACGGATTGGGCGCAGCACCTGCTGTTCTCACCGGACAAACAGATTGAACTCGCGGAGGAGGCAGTCCACAATTGGATGCATCTTCTCGAGTACTGCCCGAACGCGTTGCTCGATCCAAACTGCGAGGCGTGCGTCGAGCTGGCGCCGAATGACAAGCGCTTCGCGGGCGACGCCTGGCGTAGCTGGCCGTTCAACGCCATCTCTCAGGGCTTCCTGTTCACGCAGCAGTGGTGGCATCACGCGACGACCGGCGTGAAGGGCGTGTCCGCCCATCACGAGGACGTCGCGTCCTTCGTTGCGCGTCAGATCCTCGATGTGGTCTCGCCCGCGAACTTCCTGCTCACAAATCCCGAGGTGCTCGAGGCTACATTTCAGCAAGGCGGCACCAACCTTGTGCGTGGCGGCGTGAACTTCTGGGAAGACCAGCGGCGCGCTTTCGAAGGGAAGAAGCCAGCCGGTGCGGAGGCGTTCCAAGTTGGCCGCGACGTTGCGGTTACGCCCGGTCAGGTCGTGGCGCGCAATCGGCTGATGGAGCTCATACAATACGCGCCCGCAACGGACGGGGTCGTTCGCGAGCCGGTGTTGATCATACCGGCGTGGATCATGAAGTACTACATCCTCGACCTGTCGCCGGTGAACTCGCTGATCAAATACCTAGTCGACCGAGGACACACGGTCTTCATCGTGTCGTGGAAGAACCCGACCGTCGAGGATCGCGACCTCGGTATAGACGACTACCGGCGTCTCGGCGCAATGGCCGCGCTTGATGCCGTCTCAGCAATCGTTCCCGACCAGTCCATTCACGCCGTTGGGTACTGTCTTGGAGGCACGCTGCTTGCGATTACCGCGGCCGCGATGGCTCGCGACGGTGACAAGCGCCTTGGCTCGCTCACTTTGCTCGCAGCCGACACCGACTTCACAGAGGCCGGCGAGCTCATGCTGTTCATCGACGAGGCTCAAGTGAGCTTTCTCGAGGATATGATGGCCGAACAAGGCTACCTCGACACCAAGCAGATGGTGCGCGCCTTCCAGCTTCTGCGCTCCAATGACCTGATTTGGTCGGCAATGGTGCAGAGCTACCTCAAAGGCGAACGTCCGCCAATGTCCGACCTCATGGCGTGGAACGCGGATGCGACCCGCATGCCCTATCGCATGCACTCGGAATGTCTTCGCCGCCTGTTCCTCAACAATGCTTTGGCAACAGGACATTTCGAGGTTGAGGGCCGGCCGGTCTCGCTACGCGACATTCGTGTGCCGATCTTTGCGGTGAGCACGATCTCCGACCACGTGGCGCCCTGGCGATCGGTCTACAAGATCCAGGCTTTGACCGACGCCGACGTGACCTTCGTGTTGTCAAACGGCGGGCACAATGCCGGGATCGTCAACCCACCGGGCCATCCCGACCGCAGGTACCAGATCGCCACGCACGTCGAGAGCAAAAACTATGTCGACCCGGATGCCTGGCATCAGAGCGCAGTCCATCACGAAGGCTCGTGGTGGCCGTGCTGGGAAGGCTGGCTGGTGACGCACTCAACGACTGGTCGTGTGCTGCCACCGGCGATGGGTGCGACGTCGAAAGGATACACACCCTTATGCGAAGCGCCTGGAACCTACGTGTTGGGCTCGTGAGCCGCCATCCGAGAAAAGAGGAGCCCACGCAATGGAAGCCGGCGATTTCAAGGGGCGGAAGGCGCTGGGGCATCCTGAATTTCCTTTAGGGGGCCAACGATGGCTTCTGCCGGGATGCTAGCATTGTTTGAATCCGGGTGACCTAGACAGACGGGAAGCGCTGGCGCAATTCTGTCATCGCGATCGCCGATTTCGATGCGAACGGCAGATTGGATCGCAGTAGCCATAAACGGGTAGGAGCTCAAATGGCCAAATGTGACACTTGCGGCAACGACTACGATAAGGCATTTCACGTCACGATGGGCGATCGGACAATGACATTCGACAGTTTCGAGTGCGCCATTCAGGCGATGGCACCCGAATGTAGCGGATGTGGATGCCGTATCATCGGTCATGGCCTGGAAGCTAGTGGCCAGTGGAGAAAAAAGGAGTTAAGGGCCTCAAAGACCGGCTCCGATGACAAGGTCAGCCGTGCCGAGGTCACGTTTCCGCATCCGCTGTCACAGTAACTCCGAACATCGGCATCGTTTGCTATCGCTCATCGATGCACACCGTCTCCTATCCCGTCGCGATGAGCTTGCAGCTCGTATACTTGCCGTCCTGCTTGCCGTGCAACTCGAAGTGCTCATCCACCGGATGCGGCTCACCGATAAGCTCGTAGCCGTTGTCCCCTCACCAGCTTCGCCGCGTCTTCGGGGCTGAATGGCGTATGCTCCACGATCTTGCCGTCGCGATGCACATCAATCTCATAGGGCTTGCCATCCTTCGTCGCGGCCACGCGGAAGTGCTCTTTCTTCAGCGCGATCAACGGAAGCTCCAAGGTGAGTGGAGGCTCCTGAGCAAGGAGGCCGAACCTAGGCTGTTGATTGCTCGACTGGTTCCCTGGAAACTTTATTGCTCTTGGATCGCCTCAAGATACCTGACGAGCGCGTTGATCTGCGCGCGAGCCCTTTGCTCAACCTCCTTGGGGTTTTCGCCGCCCTCGGCGGCGACGCGATAGCGGTCACCCCACACGGGCATATCTCTCGCACCATGAGCGGCAACTGTCGCCCGGCCATCAATGATTTCCGCCACTCTCCTGGATGGAAATTTACCTTGGTTGGACTTGGCAATCCGGGTCAGATCCGCCGGAGCGACCTTAAGCGAGCGCGCAAGGGGGCCATCACCGCGCCCTTCGACGCCGTGGCACGGCATGCAGGCGATTTCGAACTCGACGATGCCGAGATGATCGTCATCAGCATTCGCATCGGTGCCAAGTCCAAGCTGGAGGGTCAAACTCATCAGAGGATGGCGACGGTTCGAATATTCGCTCGATTTCTGCTCGGCACGGAGGCCTCATCAATGTCGAAGGTGCTCCTGGTGCACACCGAGGAGGGCAACAGACCCTGCGCCCGTTTTCTCTATGTGCGTGGCGCGGAGAATGATCCTCCTGAGTGCCGCAACACCCCAAATGCGTGCCCGGCTATTCCCAACCCCCAACCGAGCAATGGCCAATAAAACCAGTACTTGCCCGGCGTGCTCACCAGGTTGATGACGATCAGCAGGGCATTGACGGCCAGGTAGGCTGCGAAGTGGATCAGGAACCCACGGTCGTGGAATAGTCGATCTGCGGCGCCTTCGAGGGTGTCTTGCACGCGCCCTACAGATTGCGTTTGGTTCATGCGCGTTCCGCCAAAAAGTTGCGCGAGGATCTTGCTCCAGGTTTCGTCGCGAACTGCGCTACGGGGAAGGATATGCCCCATCGTGACCTTGGTCGCAGCCTTGGCGCGCTGGACACCCTGATCGAGATGCTCCAGGTCCAGATACTCTTCTCCTTCACTTAGGCCGGACGCGGTCTCGGCCGTGCTGACCCTCGCGATTTCCTCATTCGACAGCAGCTCCAAGATGGTGTCGCGAGTGACATGCTCAGCGCGCTTCGCATCTGTCATGGCTTATCTCCGATCAGTTCTTGCGAGAGAAGTGGCAGCTCCAGTGCGGGTACGTTTTCCGATCCCACTTCGTAACGGCGGGCGGCTGGTGTTGAGGCAGAGATCGTGGTCAGCGCGGCACGCTGCGGTCGAGGGCGCGACCTGATACGCCCCGAGCCCAGAGTCGCCAATATCCCGCCTGCCAGATCAGATCCGTCCAAGCAGCACAAGTATGACAACGATGATCAAGATGGTACCGAGGACGCCGACGCCACCGTGACCGAAGCCATAACCGTAGCCGCCGAAGCGGCCACTGAAGCCACCGAGTAGGAAAATGATGAGGATGATAACGAGGATGGTTCCGAGCGACATGCTTTGCTCCCTTTACAGGCTTTACAGGACCGAATTGAGCCATCGTGAAATCGGGTGGTGAAACCCTATCACTTGGCCAGCTGCTTAGCCTCATCGCTTGTCATTGTTAGTTCCACGCGGCCGTCCTTCTTGTTCAGCTTCTCCACCGGCACGACGTAGGTCTTCGCGAAAAAGCCGAACATACCTGGAGACTTTACCTCCACGCTCGTCACTTTGCCGTTAGCTTCGTTGACCTTGGCGACCTCGCCGATCTGTTGGCCGTCTGAACCGAAGATATTGACACCCTCAAGATCCTTCGCGCTTAAGGCCGGTGCCATCGTCGTAGGGCGTGCCGTGGGCGTTGGCGTCACTGCTTGTGGCTGTTGCGCTGGTGGAGCCTGTGCCAGGACGTTGCTCACACCGGCCACCTTCCGACGCGAGGTCGCCGGGTCAGCATCCGTTTTTCTCGATTGCAGCGCTAGTACCATCAATATTTCGGATGCGCTTGGTTAAGGAATTGATGGAGATCAACGCTGTCATCTAAGTCCTCGCGAAAACTGCCTTAGACTAAATCGCGTCAATCTTGGAGAGACGTTGATGCAGACAACCGCATGCGGAACGCTCGCCGCCGCCGCACTAATCGCCTCCGCACTTTCCGCTCAAGCGCAGACTACAGACCCTGGCGTCGAATTGGCGTTCATGCCTCGCACCATGACCGTCACTCTCCTTAACGAGGGCGGCAAATACGTCGCGATCGACCTAAAGCACATTCCCCAAGGCGGAACCTGCCGGATGGATAAGGATGCCGTAATCGCGCGAGTGGGTCCGGGTGCCAGTCCCGGAACGACGCGTGTTCGCTACGCCGCGGCCCAGGTGAGCTCAGGCGGATGCCCCTTCATGACGGCTTTCGATCTTCCCGATGCCGATTATGCTGCCGCACGCGCAGTCTTTGTTCAAATGAAGGACGACGCCTGGAAGAGAGTGGATGAAATCAAGAAGGACCTCGGAGAAAAGTGGGACGAGGTCACTGGGACGAAAAAATAATTCATGATGGCGGTCTGGCAGATAGTGGCACGCGCTGGCATCGATGCAGAAAGGGCTGTCGCCATGAAGACGATTGTACCGGACAAGACGAATGAGCAAGCGGTTGATCAATCGACCAGCGAAGCCATCGAGAAAGTCAAGGAAGCTGCCAGCAGAGCTATTGATGGGGCAAGGCAGTCGATCATTGAGGCAATCGACAGGGCAAAACAGCGAGTAGGCTCAGCCCTCGAGACTGCGCAGGGAGCCAGCAAGGGTGCGCTCGACAAGGCCACTGAAGGTGTCAGGCTTCTCGACAAGCTCAGCGACGCTACTAGGGAAGTATTGGATAAGGCAAAGCAGGCGGCTGAGGAGATCCTGGACAAGGCTAGGGACGCGGCGGAGAACGCGCCGGAACAGCGGAGCGAGGTAGGCGAGACGCTGCCACCCGCACCGGATTCTGCCAAACGCCGGCCGTAGCCCGTGGCAGGGCGCACAGGTCCGTAACCACCTCCCGATCTGGCCCAAAACTGTGGTTAAGCCGGTACGCAATCGCGTCCGAGGGCTCGGGTGAAGCGGACATGCTCGTGGATCGATTGGTCGGAGACCCTACATCCGGTTACCTCAAGGATGATACGCGGACCTCCACCGACATCCCCTGAAATGCGTCAGTCATCCCAACGAAACTGCCGGCCACCGGGATTGCCTGCCGTATGTCGCGCGCGACGGCGACGGGGATCAGATTGAAGCCACCCACACTTTGGTTTGTTGGATCGAACGTAATCCAGCCCGCACCCGGCACATAGACTTCAGCCCAGGCATGCGTCGATCCCGCACCTCCGGAACCAACAATGGTCTGATCCGGATTATAGAGATAGCCAGAGACGATCCTCACCCCGAAACCGAGACTGCGCGCCGCCTCGATGAAGAGGACCGCGAAATCCCGACAGGATCCCCACCCGCGGTCCAGAGTCTGGGTCGGCGATTGTGTGCCCTCGTCCTCCCGGCTCTGATAGCAGATCCATTTTGACACGCCGGCGCTCAGGTCCTTGAGCAGGGAAAGCGTGTCCGTCGGATTGCCTCGGACGAAAGCACGTGCCCAGTCCCGCAATCGCCCTCCCGGGTCTGGGTATTGCTGGATCGTCAGCGCGCCGAGGTCGATCCAGTCATCATCGGAATATCGGAAGGGGTAGAAAATGGCAGAGGCGGCGATGTTGAAAATAGGCCACGCGGCGGTGCTGAGTTGGATTTCCGCGACGCTGACGATAACAAGATTGTCGGCCATGGTCTGAAACGTGGCCGTCGCGACCGCATTGCCGTAGACGTCATGCGCCCAGGCCACTGCCGCGGCGGGCGTCACCGCCACGTCGCTCGAAATCAGGCGAAGATCACGGCTCTCACGCGGGCGGAGCAACAAACGGTGCGGCCCGAGGCTCACCGGCTGACGGTAGCGAAAAGTTGTCGTGTGATCGATTCTGAGCGTGATCAACGGAAGCACCAACCTAAGGATGGATTCTGGTGAAGGTGCAGCGTAACAGCGATCCGCTCTGCTCGCGACGCATGCCGAAGTCGTAGTTTCGGTTCCACTCGCTCCGACACCCTAAACATCCCGGCCGCTCGGGAATTCTGCCAAGACCATGGGGAGCTTGAGCCATATCAATGTGGAAGTGGCCCAATACGGCCGTATTGATAGATACGCCCAGCTGGTGGGCGCCCAGCTGGTGCAGGCGAGAGGAGGCCGCTATAGGCACATCCTGATACCGACCGACGGGTCTAAGCTTTCCACCAAGGCAGTGGCTGAGGGTGTTGAGCTCGGCAGGGTGCTCGGGTCACGTCTGACCTTCGTGACGATCACAGAACCACTCGCCAGCCTCGGCGATCAGAGTGCCGCGTTCGCGGGCATGCCCGAGACCTTCCGTCGCCAAGCGCTCGAATATCTGGAGGCGGAGGCCCGCGACGCGCTTTCTACTGCGGCGTCAGCCGCTAAAGCTGCAAGCGTGCCCGCGGACACTTTAATGGTCGAGAGCGACCAGCCGCATGAGGCGATTATCGCCGCGGCGAAGTCAAACGGCACAGACCTGATCCTGATGGCCTCGCACGGCAGAAGCGGCGTCAAGGCCGTTCTACTTGGGAGCGTTACTCAAAAAGTACTGACCCACACGGACCTGCCGGTGCTGGTCTGCAGATGAGCCTGGTCGATGACCTTGCCGACCCTTCAATTGTGGATTGATGACGTTTCCATCACTTGTGACAAGTATGAAAGTTGATCTGAAGCAGCGAGAGGCAAGAGCCATGGCAGCGCACGAGGAAAAGATCGCTCCTCCTCGCTGCGTGCGCAGTTTTGTGCGGGGCGTTGTCGGCAGCGCGTTCATTTATGCGGTTGTTGTGATCCTGGCATCGTCATGGTCCCCGTTGGGGGCTCAAACCCCGGAATTGGATGAGAAGCAGAAACAGGCCGAGGCGAAGGTGCCTGACCCAAAAAACGGCCTGATCCTCGCCCGTAAACTTTGCAGCACGTGCCACCTGATTGGAGAACCGATCAATGCCTCAACTCCAGCCGATATACCGAGCTTTCCGAGCATTGCAAATCGCCCGAACCAGTCGGCCGAGGCGCTAACGAATTGGCTCGTGGCGCCGCATGCGCCGATGCCCGATCCAGACCTCACACGCAAAGAAATCCGCGATATCGCCGTGTACATTCTTTCCCTTAGGACGGCGAAATGACTATCCGCCCACATGGAGTTTTTTCAGTAAGGTTGCACGGCGTGTGCCCGTCTGCCCGCTCATTCCGTCGGCCATCGCTGCTCTTAGGCTCCCAGCAAGGGCGGCCCAGAAACCTGAGTGCGGGGCGCGCCGAAGGACTTCTCGTCATCGCAGCCGTTGTTGCCGGCCGGAACCACGGAGACGTCTAATGTCGCCTGCATTAATCGCTGTACTGACGCAGGTTCTGATCGGAACCGGTGTTCTTTTCATTATTGCATACATCGGCAATCGTATTACGTTCTCAAACCGGTTCGCGAATGCTCTTGTAACGGCGCTCGTCTTCACGGTCTTCTACGGTGCGCTCGCCTTCACAGTCGATACTACCGTGCTACCGCCTGAGCTTCGGGAAGCAAGACAACACGTCTGGCTCGACATGATTGCCATGTCAGCCGCCCTTGTCTTCGTGATCGATCTTGTCGCCAACATGCTCTCATTCTCGAACCGACTCGTGAGCGCGTTCGTGACGGCGGTCGTGTTTGCAGTGCTTTTCGCTTTCCTAATTTATGCCACGGGCGGCGTGCCAATCAATGCGACTTGATCCAGGTCCAATAGGTGTCGCAGGCGCTGCGCAAGGCCGTGACGCTAGCTGTTGGGTTACGGATCAGGTCGCGAGCCGGCCGAACGATTTCCTCGCAACGCTGCTCCAGGTCGCGAGCGTCTGCTGCGTTGGCTTGGCGCAAGTTCGTAGAACTCCTTGCTCCGCTCACCGGCCTTGGCGACCTGAGCCTGGATGAACTTCGCCTGCAGCTGCGCCGCTTCGGTTACGTCCTTCGCGCGCATCATGATTTGCGCGGCATTGCGTCAGCGCCCTACTGAATCAGCGATCACAATCCCCAGCCGCCATAGACGACCAGAAACGCTGCGGCCGCACAGGTCATGACGCCGTAAACCGCTATCATCACGCTGCTCTCCCCATCAGTGCGGGCTTGATTCATTCGTCCCCCGCGGCCTGGCGCGAGTAGCAAAGCGGCGCTCTCCGAGCGTGGCCGCGTGATTGCTTCAAGTTCTGATCCGGCATGTGCTGGTTGGCACGCATGTCTACCTCCCCTAGGCGGCCGTTAACTGGGACCAATCGACCATTCCCATGTCGCAGCTATTCGTCGTTTCGGATAGAAAGTGTTTCGCTTTGTAACGGAGCCGCCGGTAGGCAGGCCCGCGCGCGGCCGCCCATGTGCGACCACGTGATGAGGGATCAAGTCGGATCGCGGTCGGGAACTAACTGAAGCCGCCCCCGCCGCACCCCGCCACCAGCGACCTGGAGTGCCTGCCCGGGGGGAGCGGCAGTTTCAGGCCACCGGTAACAGATAGGAGGGGGGAGCGCAGAGGGACTTGGGCTGCCCCCTCGAATGAGAGCGTCGCTCAAAAATGCCGATCAGTGCTAGATTCGGAAAGTACCTACTGTGCAAAACTAAAGCACGCCAGGACTAAGTCTTCTTCGAAGCGAGGAACTCGGGCTTCGTCGAGACAGTGCGAACGCGTTCACCGCAAGTGGCTGATGACGCGCGTCTCGTTCGCAGTTGACACGCATCAAGGAATCTCGAGCTCGCCGGAGCAGGCTACGCGCAGAAAATCTCTTACGGAGAACGCGCTGAGTTCGGATCTATGGGGGCTGCAAACCATGGAGGCGGATGTCGTTTCACCGAAGCATGGGTCTGACGCAGGCAAGCTCGGCTTTCCCGTTCGCCGTGTGCCTCTCGACGCGCCGTGGGATTGGCTCAGCCACGGCTGGCAGGATCTCTGCACGGTGCCTTCCCTGAGTCTCCGCCTATGGCGCGGTCTTTTCCATTGCGGCCTGGATTATCCTCTACGTATTGAGCCTTCTCGAGGCGACGTCGTTGATCCCCGTGCTGGCAGGTGGGTTCATGTTGGTCGGACCGCTGCTGGCCGCGGGGCTTTATGAGGTAAGCCGTCGAATTGAGAAGGGGGAGCGGATCACAGTACGCGAGGTCTTCGATACCTGTAGGCCAGCGATCGGCCGGCTCAGCTTTTTTGGCGTGGTTCTCTTCTTTGCGTTCTTCTTGTGGGTGGAGCTCGCCTTCCTCCTGCTCACGCTTTTTCTCGGTCCAGTAACGGTCCCGGCGCCTAGCGAACTCGTCCCCAGTATGCTGTTTACAAACGAGGGACTGGGCCTCCTTTTCACAGGGACGCTGGTGGGTGCCCTGCTCGCTGCGATCGTGTTCTCGATCTCCAGTGTGGCCGCGCCACTGCTGCTGGTGAAGGACGTCGATGCCGTCACGGCGATGGTTACCAGCGTGCGGGCTGCGAGCCTCAACATGGGCCCTATGCTTCTATGGGCTGCACTCATTGCTGGCTATATGGCCCTCGGGCTCGCGACTCTGTTCGTCGGCCTCATTGTCATCTTTCCGCTTCTCGGCCACGCGACCTGGCACGCATTTCGCGCCCTCGTGGAGGTGGATCGCATCTGACCTTTGCGCGGCTCTCGTCGGCGATGGCCGAATATCGTGGCCAAGAAGGACATGCCGAAGGATGCCCGCGCCTACTGGGACGAGACGGGGAAATTCGCCAAGTACTTTTCTCCCAAGCCGGGTGAGGGCGACTGAGCAGGCGCATTGGAAACATAAGCAATGATCGCTTATGGCCCAAAGTCTTGCCACGATCCCCCGCCGCGACCATCGCAAGACGCGCCGTCGCCCGCCCGAACGAG
>CAVUEM010000045.1:0-599855 GCA_963740475.1 uncultured Alphaproteobacteria bacterium
AAACACTTCGTCGAGATGCCACCGCACGTCCGGCCGAGGCCGTCCTCGTCTCTCAGCTTGCGTGCAATGATCACGCCTAACTTCAAAGCCCAGCGGCGGACCGTCTCGTAGGACACGTCGATACCACGCTCGGCGAGCATATCCTCGACGTCGCGGTAGCTCAGAGCGAAGCGGAAATAAAGCCAGACGGCCTGCTGGATGACGATACTCGGAAAACGGTGGCGACGGTATGAGAGCTTGTCCATCAGCCAATGCTATATGGCCCCTCTGTACCAAGCCAGTGTGTTACTGTGACAGTGCCCCGGCAACATCGCCTACGCCGACGCGGGCAATTACGTGATGTCGCGATCGGCGCGAGCCTCTCCGCGCCAGCGAGCGAAGTGGATTGATTTCGTTTGAAGCGGAGATAAATCATCATGACTCGCGTCGCTCTTGTTACAGGCGGAACCAGGGGTCTTGGAGCCGCGATCTCGCGAACGCTCAAATCGCATGACTGTCGTGTGGCGGCCGTCTACCACGGAAACGATGGAGCGGCACGCGATTTCTCGGGTGCATCGGGAATCCCAACCTTCAAAGGCGGACGTCGCGAGTTTCGACGCCTGCAAGGCGGGGGTGGCCGAGGTGAGCCGTGCGCTCGGACCACCCGATATCCTTGTCAACAACGCTGGCATCACGCGCGATGCGACACTGCATCACATGACAGCAGATCAATGGTGGGCCGTCATCAACACCAATCTGGGCTCGATGTTCAACATGTGCCGCAACGTCATCGAAGGCATGCGTGAGCGCAACTTCGGACGAATTATCAATATCAGCTCGATCAATGGTCAGAAAGGCCAGTTCGGCCAGACCAATTATTCGGCCGCCAAAGCAGGAATACTCGGATTCACCAAGGCGCTGGCTCTGGAAGAAGCGAGCAAAGGAATTACCGTCAATGCCATTGCACCTGGATATTGCGATACGGCCATGGTGGCGGCCGTTCCTCAGGATGTGCTGAAAACAATCATCTCCGCCATTCCCGTTGGCAGGCTCGGGAAGCCAGAAGATGTCGCGCGCACCGTCGCGTTTCTTGCGAGCGATGAGGCGGATTTCGTTACGGGCGCGACGTTCTCGATCAACGGCGGTCAGCTTATGGCGTGACCTCCGGCACCAGAACTTTCTCGGCCCGCCTGCGTGCGACACGTTTTGAAAGGATAGACACCAATGGCCAAACGTGAAGTCGTGATTGTCGCGCCCGTTCGTACTGCGATCGGAACCTATAACGGTGCCCTCAAGGACACGCCGGCAGTAGACCTAGGCGCTACGGCCATAAAAGCCTGCCTGGAACGCGCGGGCGTCGCGGGCAAGGGACGTCGGGACCATTGTTATGGGCAACGTCATTCAGGCCGGCAACAAGATGAACCCCGCCCGCCAGGCCGCCATTGCCGGTGGTATCCCCGTCGAGGTTCCGGCCATGACCGTCAATCGTGTCTGCGGCTCTGGCGCACAAGCCATCGCAACAACATCTGCTGAAATCCAGCTCGGGCTCATGGACACAGCCATAGCAGGCGGCATGGAGAACATGGATACCGCGCCCTACCTCTTGTACGGCGGGCGCTGGGGCTACCGCATGGGGAACGCACAAATCTATGACGCGATGCTGCAGGATGGGTTGAATGACGCGTTCTCCGGCGAGCACTCCGGCTGGCACACGGAGGACCTCGTCACAAAATATCAGATCACGCGCGACGCTCAGGACGCCTGGGCGCTGCGCTCTCAGCAGCGATTCTCAGCCGCTCAGGCTCAGGGAAAGTTCGAGGCCGAAATCGTTCCAGTAATGGTGAAGTCACGCAAGGGCCCGCAGCCCTTCGTCAAAGACGAGCACAACCGGCCGGAAACAACAGCCGAGAGTCTGGCCAAGCTGAAGGCGGCATTTCGGAAGGATGGGACGATCACTGCTGGAAATGCGCCTGGTCTCAATACGGGCGCGGCAGCAATGCTTCTGGCCGAGCGTGGGTGGGCCGAGAAGAACAAACTGAAGCCCCTCGGCCGCCTGGTGAGCTGGGGCGTTGGAGCTGTCGAGCCAGGCATGTTCGGCATCGGCCCCGTGCCGGCCGTGAAACAAGCGTTGGCGCGTGCGGGTTGGTCTGTTGGTGACGTCGAGCGGTTCGAAATCAACGAGGCCTTCGCAGCAATCGCGCTCGCCGTGATGCGTGACCTCGGATTACCAGAGGACATCGTCAATGTGGAAGGCAACTCGATCGCCCACGGTCACCCGATTGGCGCGACTGGCGCCATCCAGACCACCCGCCTGCTCCACTCTATGCAGCGCGACGGCATCAAGCGAGGGATCGTCACCATGTGCATTGGCGGTGGTCAAGGCATCGCGCTCTGTCTAGAGGCCTAAAGTGAACGACGGACGTGAGAGCCTGAACCTTGGCCTTGTAACGAAACCAACGCGCTATCTATTCTTTACCGGCAAGGGAGGCGTCGGAAAGAGCTTGTAGCCAGCCTTTGGTGCCCCAAACGGTGGCAGCGCGGTGAGAGCGCCGGAGTGTGCCTGGAGCCACGCTACCCATTCGGGCCACCACGAGCCATCATTACGCGGCGCTGCTGAAGGCCGCCGCGTAGACGCCGCCGTCGCCGACCAGAGCGGCGCTCGGTCAATTCAGCCCGGCCACAACGCCCCCCTTGATCGACGTCAAGGAACGCGCCGAGAAGGAGGTTCCATCTGTCATGATGAAGGCGTGGTTACACTCAGCTGCTCTGCGAGTCTCGCCTCTCTGGACGCAAAGGTGGAGGACGGTCAACGCTTTCTCGGCCAGAGGGAGGCTCGCACTGAAGGATGCGGCGCCGGCGCGCAAATCCGGCTGAGACCAAGCCTTCTGCACCCGCCCCAATGAGGCTATGCAACATGGCACACAAGCAGGTTCTGTGAGGCAAGCGCCTTGTTGTCGACAAGGACACCACGACCATCATCGGCTCCTCGCTACCTGATCCGCGATCGGGACCGGGTCTATGGAGCCCCCGTCACACGCCGATTACGGGCCATGGGCATCCGTGACAGGCCCATTGCCTCAGGCTCGCCGTGGCAGAACGGCTGCGCCGAAAGGCTGATCGGATCGATCCGTCGCGAGTGCACCGACCATGTCGTCGCCTTTGGCGAGGGGCATCTGCGCCGGGTCCTACAAGCCTATGCGCGCTATTATAATGCATCGAGGACTCATCGCTCGCTGAACAAGGACGCCCCGGTGCATCGGGCGATCGAGAGCCGCGGCGCCATTATTTCACGGCCAGTCCTCGGTGGACTTCACCACCGATATTTCCGAATCTGATTTTTCGGCACACACAGGACGACGAGCAGACATCATGTTGCCGCGTGCTACTGACCCAGGGAGGCGCTATTCTCGGCGCTCGTTTCTAATGGCGTGAGTAGAGAGAGCAGAAACTTTGAAGCCGCATAACTGCCCGCCCATCCCGCCATCAGCGGAACTCGACCCCTCCCCCGCGAGTTCGTTTTTAAAGCTCGCGAGCCCACCAATGTTCCATAGCCCGTTGGGTGGCCAATAGATCACGAGTCGCTGATTGGCTGACATCGCCCAAGCTCAGGATGCCGACCATCCGTTTGCTCTTGTTGATGACCGGCAGCCTGCGGACCTTGAGTTCCTCCATGTGCTCCACAGCCTTGGCGAGGTCATCGTCCTCGCGGCAGCAATGGATGCCTGAGGTCATCACATCACGCGCTGTGGCGCGTCGGGCATCGAAGTTTTCGTCCGCCAGCCCCTTGCAGACAATATCGCGGTCGGTCACCATACCGATCAGCTGGTCCTTCTCTCCGATTGGAATGGCGCCAATATCTTGCTTACGCATCAATTTTGCGAGCTCGGTGACGGTGGTGTCCGGACTAACCCACTCGACACCCTTGTGCATGGCATCTTTGACTTTCATGGCGGACCTCCGTTGCTGGCGTTGCGCATAGTCGCTGAAATCTCAGTGCCGATCCCACCAGTTCCCTTAGATAACTACACCACGGCAGGTGAGCAAGGTAGGTCCGGAGGAGCTGCGGCCGGCGGAAGGGGCCTTCTTCGCTGAGCGCCCCTGCCCGCATGCGACCTTCAATGGTCGCCACCTTGGCAGAGAGAGGAAAATCGGACAGGTGATCGGAGAGGCGCTATGTTCATTTGATATGGCACTCAATTTTCCAAATCAGAGCCGGAGCTACGATCGACGCGGGCGCCGCGTGCGCTTTTGGGGCCACGATGGTGCGTTCGAAATCTGCTTCTTCGTCGAACAAGAGGCCCTTGGCCACATCAATCCGAACGCTAGGCGGGACGAAGCTGGACTTCTGGACGCATTCGATCGCAATCGCGATAGAATTCTCAAGGTCGCAGGCAACGTCTATTCTCGGCACCGCAGGGACGCGTACACGTTGCTGGCTTCAGATTTCTGAGAAGGCTCCCGCTGCGATCGCCTATGCGGTGACCTTTGACTTTGAGAATATGCAGATTTTTCTACAGTGGAAGCTCTGATTCAACGCGGGAGCGTTGCGTCGGCACACTGAGGTCGCCTAGCTTCACTTCACCGGCCTAGCCGTGAGCCGTTGCAGCCGGACTTGCATGCCCTGCTGAGCGGCGCCAATGAGGTAGCCCCTTATGTCCTTGTCGGGCATTCCTATGGCGGCCTCATCGTGAGGCTGTATGCGAGGGGCTTATCGGGGTTGTCATCCGCGTCATCGCAACCCATCTGCTTAATAACGCCATCGGGTGAGATTTGGAACGCAGGCTCACGGGCCATTTGTGGAACAAGCATGAGAGGAAGCCGCGGTGGCCTATGCCACTAGCATCGAACGTCTCCTGGAAATCCTGCATGCGCGCGCTCCGGTAAATGTCGACGCGCTCGCTCTTGAGAAGCGGTGCGTGCCCCACGGATTGCTCTCGGTCGGGCTCAAATTGCACTGCCTCGGAGACGAAGATCTGTTCAGCCCTCTCATCGAGGCCTTAGGCGGCGAAAAGAGTGTGCTCGATTGCAACGTGTATAAGCGCTCGCAGGCCAAGTTCTGCCTGGTGCTGCCGCCGGTGGGGAGCGCCCACGCGGCCATTCTTCTCCTGGAGTGCATCGAGCAATATACGCGCTGCAGGGTGTTCAACAACCCGAACATCCAGTTGCAAGTCTGCTCGCCGGGGCGCCTCAACCGCCGCAACGCGGCGCTGCATGCCATCGGCTTCTATCTGAGCTCGGATACGCTGCGCCAATACGCGCTCGACGACTTCGCGACCACGGTTTCGGAAGACTACTATCATCGTGGCAAACGCATCGTCATCTACGATGCCGGACCGAATGGCGACTTCGACTGTGCGTTCGCCTGGTGGGCACGCAAAGCTGACGCACTGACCATTCGCCCAAGTTTGCCGTTTCTCAGCGGCCGAACCGACATCATGGTTGGGCCCGGCAGCAAGGTGGACATTCACAACATCAACGTGCTGGCGACACTCCTCGTCCACGCACAATCCATCGACGGCGATGGTTACTGGAGTTCGCTCGGAGAGTTGTTTGCCGGCGACTTGGTCTCACTTCTCGATCGGCACCTGCTCGCAGGTCTGATCGAGGCGCCGTGGATCTGCACCTCTGATATTGAGGGCACAGCAAACGATCACTTGTTCTTGAGTGCCCTCCAGGAACTCACCGCATACGCCGCGGCGGAAGCAACCCGCCTCGACCAAGGGAGCCTGTCGGCGCGTCTTTCAAGTTTGCAGGACAAGGAGCCCGGCGGGATCTTGAACGAGATGCAAGAACTCCTTGCTACCTATCGCGCCATCGTAACATCCATTTCTGAGGAAGAGCACGGAGATGCCACATGAACATCGCGCACCAACCGGGCTCGGAACCGCTTACGATTCCGGAGCAGATCCCCAATCCAGCGGTTCGACCGGTTGCGCCGCCGCGGAGGCCTGATCGCAAAGAGCCGGTGAAAGTCCCCGAAAAGGTGCCTGCAAATCGCGTCCCGGCTTTTGTACGAACAGCGCCCAAGGCTCGGTCATCCCCGTATTGCGGACTGGCTCCGTCAGGGGCGCACTGGACCCCGGAAAGCTTCGTGAGCTGGTCGAGTGACGATGGGCCGCCTCGTGTCAGCTTCTGATGCTGTGGACGGCTCCTCCCACTGGGCGCGCAAGCGCCTTGGAATCGGTTGCCGATGAGGCGCCCACGATCCGGAGGAGCTCATCATGCAGGCAATCACGACGGTCGGCCTCGATATCGCAAAGTCGGTCTTTCAGGTCCATGGCGTGGACGCGCGTGGCAGTGTCGTCGTCCGTCGACAGCTGAAGCGTCGCTACGTTCTCGCATTCTTCAAGAAGCTCCCGCCCTGTCTCGTCGGCATCGAGGCGTGCGCTACCTCGCATCACTGGTCGCGCGAGTTGCAGGCTCTCGGACATACCGTGCGTCTCATCCCTCCGGCCTACGTGAAGCCCTACGTCAAACGCCAGAAGAATGACGCTGCGGATGCCGAGGCCATCTGCGAGGCGGTGCAGCGGCCGAGCATGCGCTTCGTGCCGACCAAGACGCCCGAGCAGCAGAGCTGCCTAGTGCTCCATCGCACGCGGCATCTCTTCATCCGGCAGCAGACCGCGGTCATCAACACGATCCGCGCACATCTGGCCGAGTTCGGCATTATCGCTTCGGTTGGACGCAACGGCGTGGAAGAATTGCTCTACACGGTCGCCGATCAAAGGGACGAGCGCATCCCCGAGGTCGCGCGTGCTTGTCTCGAAGCCTTAGGTACGTTGCTCAGCAAGCTCAAAGCTCAGATTCTGGAGTTCGATCGGCAGATCAACGCCTGGCATCGCTCAAACGAGACCTGCCGCCGGCTCGACGAGCTGCCTGGTGTCGGCCCTGCCCTTGCAACCGCGCTGGTCGCCAGCGTTGCCGATGCGAAAGCGTTCCGCTCGGGCCGCGACTTCGGCCTGGATCGGTTTGGTTCCGAAGCAGAACTCGAGCGGGGGCAAGGAGAAGCTCGGTAGCATCACGAAGCAGGGAGATCGATATCTGCGCAGCCTGTTCACGGTGGGCGCGCTGTCGGTCATTCGCTACGCCAAGATCCACGGCACCAAGCACCGTCCGTGGCTTGCCAGACTGCTCGAGCGCCGGCCGACGAAGGTTGCCGCAATCGCGCTCGCCAACAAGATCGCGCGCATGGCCTGGGCCATGATGGCCAAGGGAGAGCGCTACAGGGAACCCATCGCACTCGCCCGATGAGGGCGACGGGTGAGGTCGCGCCAGTAGGCGCGGTGTAACGGTTGGAAAGGGCCGACAGCACGTAATGCAGAACCGGTCGATCCGGTGATCAGGACAACCCACATGGGCCAGAGCATCGCCGAATGCGTGCTTATGACCGGGACCTGATCCGCGGAGGGCATTATGGCCAGCGGCCCTGTATGCCGCGCTAATAGGCCGAACACATGGCTGCTCCGACCAGCGCTGCGACGTGATCAATCCCTTGACAACCCGGAGCCGTTCTCTAATCGCACTTCCCTTGTCAAGAGCCGGATCGACGGTGTGCCGCCCAAGGTCATGGTTCTCTTCGCGGTCGGCAAGCGCCGCCGCAATATCCGGTCCGAAGCGCAGACGCTGCAATGTCCACAACGAGCTCGCGCTTGGATCGCGCGGCCCAACGGCTTCCGTCGCAGTTGCCTGCACCTTCGCCCCGGGGGGCAACGCGTCACGTTCGACCGAAGTGGCGAACGAACCTCAATGAAGGATTAAGCGGCAACAATCGAGTCGCTCCAGCGGAATGGCGTTCCGGACCGCCACACGCTGTGCAGAATGACCGCCAGCTTGCGGGCCAGCGCGGTTCGCGCCTTGCCCGGCCCGGATCTCTTGGCAATCGCGAGCGCCCAGTCCTTGAGGCGAGAACCTCGCTTGACCCGAGTCAGGATGACGACAGCGAGCTCACTGAGAAAAATGTCGAACAAGCACGTGCGGTATACGGTCAGTTCATGGACGCGATGACGCAGTCGATGGGCGTGTGGTTGAACGCGATGCCATCAAACGAGATGACGTCAAGGTTTGAGGCGGTTCAAAAAAAGGCGATCAGATTTGCCAAGCAAAACGCCGAGGCCGGCTTCCTGTTGGCAACCGAGCTCGCCAATGCCAAGGACATCCAGGATGTGCTGGCACTTCAGAGCCGTTACGCGCAGACGCAGATGCAGAACTATGCCCTTCAGGCGCAAGAGCTTGGTCGGCTCATGGTTGAGGTTACCCACTAAGCAGCCCAGAAGATAATTCCAGTGTCGTCATTATGAGCGTGTCCGTGCGCGCGCCTGATGCGACCCGCCACCGTGACATTTCGGACTGGGTTGATATAGAGCCCTCGCAGGTGACGGGGTAGCGGTTGCTCCCACCGCGTGAGGGAGGGCATGGCGCCCGACGGATCCCGCCGCAGCCTGCCAAGGGTGCCAACGCCGTTCTGTCGAATAGGCCTTGAGCGATTTGCCGCGAGAAGCTCAGACTTCCGCTCCTGGTCCCTTACCGGTCATCAGCGTCGACCTTAAGATCTATCCGAGCTTCCCACAACACTCATCCCGGCGAAGGCCGGGATCCAACCAAGCTGCCGAGTCAAAGACTTTGAGACGTCTGCTCCGCCGGTGCCACCTATCCATGCATGACCGATAAAGCATCGCCTGCAGGCTGGGTCGTACAAGTCACCGCGCAGGACAACGGTGGGGCGCCCTCTTTTGCGTTCTTCAACGTTGCAGTCGGTAACGCCGACAAAGCCGTCGAGGTCGTTCGAAAGCGGTTGGGCGCGGCCGAAGGCGATCGTGTCTATGCCGTCCGTCCACTATCTGCGTCTGAGGTCGCGGCCATCAAGCTAAAGAGCGGCGAGGTCAAGCGAGCGTACAAACGCCGGTAGTGGGTCAGTTTAAATCCTAGAGCATCGTGGTTGAACCTATCTCCGAACGGTGCCACCTTCCGATGCATGACCGATAAGGCATCCAACGAAGAGTCGCTGGTAGGGCCACCAGGTTGGATCGTTCTTGTCGAGCTTCCGTTCTCTGACGAACACAAACCAATGGAACTTTGGTTTGCAGGCATCTCCGACCATCTTGCCGCCATCGAAGCCGTGAGGCTGGCTGCTGGTACGTCGGTATCGATAAAGGCGCCACAGGAGATATCCTTGGCGCTCTACGAAGCCCTTAAAATGAAGCCGGGCGAGGTAAGAAGACTGTGACAGATCGCAAGGAGCGCTCCCGCGACACGAACCAGCTCGCCAAGAGTACTGCAGAAAATTTACGGCGAGGCGCCCAAGGCCGAGAAGCGCTACAGCCCCGCCGAGTGCGTCGGCTGCGAGCGGCGCATCATCACGGGCGAGCCCGATAAGACGCACATTTCAACGAGCTTCGCCGAGTGCAACAACCTCACCATGCGTATGCACATGCGCCGCTTCACGAGGCTGATGAACGCCTTCTCAAAGAAGGTGGAAAACCACGCGCACGCCGTCGCGGTCCACTTCATGTATGTCAACTTCTGCAAGCGTCACAAAGCGCACCGGCTCACGCCAGCGATGGCGGCCGGAGTCACGGATCGGCTTTGGGAGGTTGCCGATATCGTCCACGTGCTCGAACAATGGGAGCGTTGATATGTTCACAGAATGCACGACGGTCCACGGCTGGAAAGTTTGGATCAATCTTGACCACGTGATGCTTTTTCGATTGCAGGATAACGAGACGGCGGTGGTCTGGGTCAGCGAGGACGATGAACTGATGATCCGTGAGAAGCCCGAAGACGTTATACCAACGGCCAAGTTGGTCGGCTGAGCTCAAACTGACCCACTACCGACCAATCCCTTCCATGGCGCCAAGGCGGATGACGTCATATCGTTCGTTCTTGGTCTAAAATGCAAAGAGGAAATGTCACGGCAGGAGCTTTGCACCCCACAAGCCACTGGGAAGATTGGGTGAGTTGAGGGCTCGGGTTTTGGCTCCTGATCTCGCCTTGGATACTGGCGTTCTCGGACGAGTTCGTCGCACTAAGGAACGCGATCGTCGTCGGTTTTGTACTAATCTTCGCGGAAGTTGTAACGCTCTCTGTCTTTAGGCCTTGGGAGGTATGGATTAGCGTGCTGATCGGCGCCTGGCTTATTGCTTCGCCTTTCGTGCTTGGCCTGTCCAGCGTGGCTGCAGTCGCCAATGCCGTGATAATCGGCACGATTGTGGTGCTTCTTGCGTTCTACGAAATGTGGAAAATCAAGCGGGACAGCGGTGTTGCGTAATCCATGGCGGCCTCAGCTTTGGTCGCATTTAGTAGGGAGTCTCCGTGGCTGCCCAACGAAGTCAGTTCCCTGCGGTTCTGCACGCTTTCCTCTCGCTATCGATGCGGGAGGGGCTGAGGATGACGCTGTTCGAACTAGCCAAGTTTTACGGCAACAGCCCCGGCGCTTGGCTCGACCGCATCGAAAAGGAGGTCATTGATGGCCTCAAAGCGTCTAGCGCCGAAGGAATCGACATAAAGACAGAGGCGAACGCTCTTAAAGGCGCTCTGGCTGTGATCGAACAATTCTTCGATGACATTCGCAGCGAGCTTCGGGACGCCACCCCCAAGCAGGAGCAGTAGGTCGGCGACTTATTTGGCCGACCGCTTCAGGGTTTTTTCTCTTTGCTTCGGCGGCTGTGAGGAGGCCATGCGCCGATGCCAGGTAGGAGATTGCGCGGCATGGACTTCTGACGCGTCTGGAAAACATGCTCTCCCGCGGCCGCGGCTCCTCTCGTGTGGAAGATCCCGAGAACCGCGCGTTCGCCAATGACGAATGGCAGTCCAGCTACGGTCAGCTCCCTGCCGGT
Organism: uncultured Alphaproteobacteria bacterium; assembly: GCA_963740475.1. Taxonomy (GTDB): domain Bacteria; phylum Pseudomonadota; class Alphaproteobacteria; order Rhizobiales; family Hyphomicrobiaceae; genus Hyphomicrobium_C. The sequence continues at coordinate 10,812 of CAVUEM010000045.1, forward strand.
TGCACTCCGTCGAGGCCAACGAGCTCTCAAAGCGTGCTTCTGGGCGTGTTCCGTTTTCGCCCTGGCGATCGCGTTAGTCTGGCGATCCGTGTGAACCGGCGGCTAAATGCCGTCGACGTGATTGATGTGCTTTCGGACCTCCTTTTCCTGCGCGGTATTCCGGGCCAAGTTCGATCCGATAACGGACGCATTTTCCGAACCTGCCGTCGAAACGCTTCGAGGGCCAATCGCGCTTCGGCCAGTTCGGTGATTTCCTGATGGAGGGCGACGCCATCGTCGGCCATATGCTCGACCAGCTCGATGATCTCGCTTTTGCGCACGACACCATCGTGGTCTTCGCCTCCGACAATGGTCCCGACGGCCCCGGCGCGCGCACATTCGGCAGCGACATGCCGGACATGGGAACGTCCGGACCCTATCGCGGCGCGCTGGGCGACGTCAGCGAAGGCTCGACGGCCATTTTGCCAACGGGGCGACCGAAAGCTGAATGAACGTGAAGCCACGCGCTTATTGGCTGCGGGAGAAGCCCCGCCGAGCGCATTGCTTCGAACAGGGCTCTTGTCATTGATGACATGCCCAGCTGAGCCGGGCTCATAAGCAAGGCTCTGCGACCCGGATCCGGATCTCGCCCTCGCATGAAGATTTTCAGTTTGGGATTAATTCGGCTCGGTCAGCGCGATCAATCTGCTGCAGCTCGCTAACGGAGCCCGGACCCCGCGTTAGAGCGAGATCCGAAGTGACTGCTTGGTGGCGTCATCCTTCCTCCACTCGCTGTTGATCCTTGTGACACGCATCCTCTCAACCAACGGTACTTCCGAAGAGCCCGCGTCTCCGATCAAAATCAGGAGGACTCGGTAATTGCTCATCCGGAAGCGATGGCATCACAATTACAAACCTTGGCTCGATCGATCTCGATGTCAAGGGTATCTGTACCAGCGGCGAGCCCGCGAGCCTTTCTCTAAGGACCGCACGTAGACTACGGTTCCGCGGTCGATGACCGAGCGGCCGTGCCGCGGACGTCGCCTGCATACGTGCTGTTGACCCTAGCCGACATTGGCATCCGCCCTCTGTTAACAGGACTCAATGAGGCGCCACTAGATACCTACGGATGGCGCGCGCGGCCTCGCCAAAACTCCCAGAAAACTTTTTACCGGTGGTGTGCTCCACAATCTCGCAATCACGAGGCGCCACTTGGTCGGTGTAGTTCCACACTCGACCGCACGCTTTGAACAGCGGACGGGCCTCGCGGCTCAGCCTATATTTCTCGATCGCCCAGAGAAATCTCTCGTGTTCGTCGTTGCTGATCTGGCCAGCTCTTCGGAGTGTCATCTTTACTGCCCTCTACGACACTTTGTAAACCGCGTACCCCGTTGTCGGTCCTGGACGCGAACGGTCATCCGGCCCGCTGCTTGCCAACATAGGTATGCTCCCTGGGAGTCAGGGTGCATGTATTGCGGTACATAGGCCAGATTCGGAAAGTACCCACTGCTGAAAAGCGATCGTGCCAGACGCCATTGGGCTCCGCAGACTCGAGCCGCCCGGTCGCGGCGTAACGCCCTGGTTGACATGGGGCAGACCGAGGTTGTTGAGCGACGTGCCCACATCGACGGAAACCCGCTCAGCCAACGAGCTTCGGATCTTCTGCTTCGTGAGCGTGACCGACAGCTTCGAGCAGTTTGCGGTCCAGGAGCTTTGGGTCGAGCATGACCTTCTGGTCATGCACCGACTTTACCGCCAACAACGGGACGATGAAGTCACCGCCGTTTTCGATATAGATCATGACCGCGCTGTCGGTGACCTCGCGAATGGCACCGATGCCTTCTCTGCCTTCTGCTACGAACACCATGAAACCCGGCTCAATACGGTCGATCATCGATTCTCACTCCACTGATCAGATCATCTTGATGTTGCTCTCGCCGGAAGTCGATCCGCGCGACTGCACCCGGTATACGCGAGCGGGGCGCCCAACATAACATGGGCCCTGAGGAGCGGCGCGTGAAATGGTCGGAATTTCTATCCCCGTGATCGTGCGTCTCGACTGGCTGCTTTCGGGAGAGAACCGGAACAGCCTCGACTTCTGGAATTGGCCCGAAACAGACAGTCTCTGAGTTCGCCATTCGCAGGTCTCCAGTAGCGGGTAGTGATGATGCCGCCCCCATGATCTCAACACAACGGCCAATGAGCCTGCGCTTCGACGCGAAATTGCGCTCGCTGGCGGCAGCGGTTCCCAACAGTCGCGTTACCTGAATGTGACAAGCATCACGCCTGTCTGGTATCTACTTTCTACACTGGTAATCCAGCGCCTAAGCAGAACGAGGACTGTTGAGGCATTGCGATGTACAAATTGATTGGCTCCCCCAAGACCCGCGCCATCCGAGTTATTTGGATGCTTGAAGAACTCGGCGTCGACTACGAAGTCGATCCCGCCAAGCCCAGAAGTGTCGAGGCACGAGCGTACAATCCCTCTGGTAAGGTCCCCGTCTTGCTGGTGGACGGAGAGCCGATTATCGACTCGGTCGCGATCTGCCAGTTCCTGGCAGACAAGCACGACATGTTCACCTTTCCAGCCGGCACAATTCAACGCGCCAAGCAGGACAGCTGGACACAGTTTGCGATGGATGATGTCGAGTTAGCGCTTTGGTTCAATGCGAAGAACACTTTCATCCTCCCGGTGGCATTACGCAGCGAGACGGCGCAGGCAGCGTGCAGGTACGAGTTTGAGCGAGCAATGAAAGTGTTGGAGACGCGGCTCGGGGCCAATACCTATGTGATGGGAGAACAGTTTACGGTGCCCGACCTCTTGCTCGGTCACTGTGCAAACTGGGCCGAGCACGATGCAGGTTGGAAGCTACCTAATGGCTCTCCGCTAGAATACTTCGAACGAGTACGTTCGCGGCCCGGTTACTTGAGAGCGGTCGAGGTACGCGACCGCTTCGTATGAGCGGTGTGGGGCAACGTCGTTCGCCGCCACGTCCTTCGTCACGAGATCCTCAGGCTGACCTGACCGACTTTGCCCCAGAAACGGCGGATGGTGATGGAGGCGCGGCGGCAAACGAACTTGCCGCGTCGCTTGAGAATCCGCGGCCGTTGTCATAGGGCGGCGCGAATCTCTACCAGCCAGATGCGTCGCATAGAAGCGCGCGACGCCATTACCACCGCATTGCAGCAAATTTCCCAGAAGCGCGAAAAGGGCGCTCGATCGGTGCCCTACACCTGACGGAATTCCCGCAAGACAGGGAGCAGCGTTCACTCCGAGGATAATATTTTTCTTGCCGAAGGCCGGAAACGCTCATTATTTGTTCTAATGCGGCAGAAAATATGAGGAGACGTCAAATGGCGAGGATCGATGGTCTCGATAAGTTTTCGTATGCAGAGCTTCTGGATTTGCAGGAGCGCGTTAGGGCGGCACTTGTCGATCGCAAGGCGGACGAAGCCCGGGAGATGAAAGAGAAATTGCAGGCGCTGGCGAGCAAGTCGGGCTTTAGTTTGTCTGAATTGTTTGGTGGGAAGCGAGGCGGACGTAAGGGCACCGTGGCCGTCAAATACCGCAATCCCAAGGATTCGTTGCAGACGTGGACTGGTAGGGGTCGCAAGCCGAACTGGCTCGTCGATGCAGTGAAGAAGGGTGCGAAGCTTGAGAGCTTCCTAGTCTGACCTGCTTTCATAATCCGATTGATGGCACGGCGCTGCGCTCTCTCTCCGCCAAAGCTTTGCAGGTCTTTCGCCACTCGCGCGAGTGACGGAGATGCTTCGTGTAGAAGCGCTCGATCTGCTCGACGCTCGTGCCGGCGTTCTTGGCGAGGTTGGTGAGGGAGTTGGACTCTCTTTGATACTTCGTTCGGCATGCTGGGCAGCATATCACGTGGATGCCCACGCGCTTGGCCATTTTCGAAGCCATAGCGCTTGCGTCCGCCTGGGTGTGCGGGCACGTGAACTCAGTCTTAGTAGCCCACCATTTCAGAACCAATTTGGCCAAATTTGAAATTAAAACCACTGGAATAATTCTACCTGATGCAAGATGTCCCTGCCAGACTTAGCCAAGGCTGGAGAACGAATAGGTGCTTCGGCCAAATGAATTCATTCGGCGCTAAAAGGAGGTAGTCACAATGCAAGATAATATAATCCGTTTTGTCCAGGATGAATTGGGCGCCACCGCGATCGAGTACGGCTTGATTGCTGCCATCGTCGGCGTTGGCATCATCACCGGCCTTACCACGCTCAAGACCGGCCTCAATGCGATATTTGACAGCGTCAATACGAACCTCGCTAACTAACTGCCAAGCCGACTGTTCCGCGAGCTTGAAGAGCTCAAGTTTAGCCGACCTGCTTTATCTCGCTCCGATGGCGATGTCGAAGAGAGTGAGTACGGCAGCGTGGCCTTCAGCGTCGTTGATGTGAGTGAGGGCCGTGGCTCCGACAAAGGGCCTCATTGCCGTCATGGCAAGCTCGTGCGCCAGATGAGAATCGCTGGTGACTTCACAAGCCGCCGCCACCAATGCGCCCAAGGCGCAACGCTTGACCGCACTGCCGCTTGTTGGGCCAACCGAAGAACCCATGGCATCCCGCGCGAGATCGCCCCGACACCAATACCGCTCGTCCTCAATCAGGGCTCGGGCCCTCTCCAGGATCTGAACTTTAACCGGCTTCGACATGGCAATTCTCGTCTCCGCTAGTCCCCACTTGCTGGCTTAACTCAACTCATTGTGCACCGGTTGCATACCTGCATTTTGCAGGGAAAGAGGCGATGCATGGCTCAGAAGGATATGCTCTCGGCACGCGAGCGCCGCCTGCGGCGCGCTGCGGCGCGCAAGGGACTTGCGATTCGTAAGGCGAGCCGCGGCCAGGATCGCGGTCGATACTTTGTTGTCGATCCAGACTTTGGCGGGCCAATCCGCTCGCACAGCCGCACATACCCCTATTCGTTCTCGCTAGAAGAAGCTGAGAAATATATTGCCGAATAGAACCGACCGATAGGACCGAACAGCAACGTGGCTCCCCTGCCCTGACCCTTACGAGACAATTTCGCCCCTGGGGTGTTTCCTGCGGAACTGTGCGCTCTCCCTGCCGTTCTATGTTGAACTCGTTACCCGCTGTAATTACGGCTAAATCCGGCTTTGATTGTGGCAAAATTGGGGCCCGACACGGTAGCTTTAATGAGTGAGTAGGCGTCATGCTAGCAACTTCCTCTTTGCAGATCGTCGAGGCGTCGTCCGGCGCCACAAATGCGGGAGGGTGCAACGCGCGTGGCATTTCCGAAGCCGCGTCGATCCTCTCGCTTACGAGGAATGAAAACTTATTCCGGAAGGGCGATGCCCGCGCTCAACTCTATCGCGTGGAGCGCGGCGCCTTATGCCACTACATCCGGTGGGACAGCGGCCGCCACGAGATTATCGAATTCGCCTTTCCAGGCGACATCATCGGTTTCGGTCACCATAACACGCACATAAGCACGGCGCAGGCGATGGTGGAAACCGAGGTCAGCCTTGTCGCGCCTCACGATTTCGAAGATGCCCTCGAGGCCGACGGGCAACTGTCCGCCCGGCTCGCGGCGGCATCCGACAGGGAGTTCGAGTACTTGCGGGCCCAGGCCATCAAAAAGGGTCAGGGCAGGCCGGTTAAACGGGTTGCGTCGTTCCTCACCGCTTTATCTCACATGAGTGCGCGCGAGGGCCGCGATCCCACGCTCATCACTGACGAAATTCCCTCGGGCGTCGTTGCCGAGCAGCTTCACATGAGCGCCGACTGTCTAGCGGACGCAATTAGGCAGCTGGAGTGCCGCGGGCTGGTCACACGGTGCGCGGTAGGACTTCGGATCGTCGATATTGGCACTCTCCAGAAGTTCGCCGACGCCGCCCAATGCTAGATCGAGCTCAAGAAGGCATAGAGAGCGAGCACTTCTGCAATTGGCCCAAAGCCGACTTGCCTCCGTGTGCTTTCTGCGACGTTCCTGTTTGGGGTCCTTCACCGGAGGACAGTGTCGAACTAAGATGGTTTGATACAGCCGCCGCGACTGCTCGCTCGCAGTCAGGAGCTTCTCCGCGTAAGCAGGAGGCTGGCCATGGGTCAAAAACGACCTGCACATGCCCGTTCAATTGCTCTTCTGGCTCTGCTGCTACTTATCACGTTCATCAGCCCAACAATTGCGGGCGCGCAAGCAAACTCAGCGGACGAGCGGGCCCGTAAGACCGAACAGCAAATGACGAGCTAGGCCGAAGCAATCCATCTCCCTTCGACGTAGCCGAAGGCGACCGCATCGCGATGAAGTTTTGCGGATTGCAACAATTCGCCTTCTGCGTGAACGGCCACAGCCCGCGACGCTCTGCTTCTGTCTTCGGACATTTCATCAAAGCCCGCTCAGAAGAATGACCTCTTTGTCGCGCACGACGATCCTCGGAAAAGGCTGTTCTGCGCGATCTCAGCGGCGTTCCTTGTGCTTGTGCAGGAAGCGGGCGATCTGCTCCTTTAGAGCAAGCGAATGGCTCGGCTCGTCCATCGAAACGGCGTGTTCGAAAAGCGCCCGCTGGATTTCAGTGGGTAGGTCGTTCCACTGGGTGATGACAGCTCCGCCAAGGCATTGCAGAATGCACTGTTCTTCTTGAGTGAGTACTCCATCCTTATTATCTCTTTCGGGGGCCTCCGGACCCGGAGCTCCACCCTCGTTGTCCCATCGGGCAAGCGCCCGCGCCAGCTGATTGCGTGCGCTTGATTTCTGACGCGGATCTTCGTCGGTCATGGAATTAAATATGGCACGATGATCAAATCGCCGCCATACGGGCCGCGATGGCCTACGAACTTTCGATGGCGCAATTTTCCGACACAGGGCAGAGGCAAGTGTTCACGATAGATCCTGACGACCTGAAGGCAGCTCAAAAAAGGGATTTGGAGGCGCCCTAGCTGTCACATGAGAGCTAGCGGCAGTTAGCATTCCAAGAGCGCAGGGGGAGTTGGGTCGGTTTGAGGAGTTAGCTTCGCGGTTGCTAAATGTCATGATAAGGTGGCGCATGCTCAACGAGGCGTTTGATTGGCGTGAATGGTTTGTCCCCCCGGTCGTCATCTCCGCGGTGTTCATTGCGTGGTTCCTGGGTTATGTGATTTATCAATACCTGTGACCGTCCGCGGTCCCCTGCGCCGGCTCAGCGAGCTGCGACTGACCCTCGAAGGCTCACCTTTAGGACTCGGCCACGCTTGCGTTGCCCCCTCGCTGGAGGCGTCCTGAAACACCAAGCCGGCGCCCACCGACTAAGCTGACTCTCAGAAACCGAACCAAAGAGCTATGCTTGTGCGCGGCGGCCGAGTAATCGGCCGCCGTAGCCGTGCCAGGACCGGCAAAAGAGCTGGTTCCGTTGTCTGAACAGATTTTCCGCTTCATAAGCCTACAACATCGAGCGTGACCGAGCTTCCCAATTTGATGGCTGCATCAAATTCCATTTGCGGTTCCACCGGCTCGAACCATTGACCCAGGGTCAGCAGCTAATCTTGAGCCGGGGTCGATGTAAGGCCATCAAACGGTCCCCATATGTAGGTGATGGATCGGTTCGATTTTAATTCGCCAACAGAGGTTTTTTCGAGCACGGGGCGATGGATGCGACCTTGATCGAACGGCTCGCAAGCCTTCACGGTGCTATGCTGCATACTTCAGGCTGCATACTTCAGCAGGAGACGACATGATGCATGCAAGGATTGAGGAGCGCGCTTTCTTTGCGAACACCGGGTTCCCGACGTTTACGCTGACACCTGTGTGGGGCGCGCATGGCCTGCTGATGGGCTTCGAGGTGTGGGATGGCCCCGTGCTCGTCGGTCACATCCCGTTTGACGACAATTTCAGGGAGGTCCTGAAAGAGGTCGGGCTCAAGTAAGTAACGCGGCCAGACAAGAGCGATGACCACGACAATCAATAAAAATTGTGATGCGCAGCTCGGGCGCGTGTTCGAGCAATTGGGCATCAAATCGTTAAGAGCGTGCGCGCGGGGGAGTCCGACGATAGGGACGTCGCTTTGCGATGGAGCTGTAGTTCGTCTCACGCGCCAAGTAACAAGCGAAAAGCGTTTTCGAAGGAGAACCCCATGGACATTCACGAGTACCAGGCCAAAGAGCTGCTGTCGAAGTTTGGCGTGCAGATGCCCCGCGGCGGCCTCGCGTACAGTCCCGAGCAGGCGGTTTATCGCGCCACCGAGATTGGCGGCAGCAAGTGGGCGATCAAGGCACAGATCCATTCGGGTGCGCGCGGCAAGGCGGGCGGCGTAAAGCTATGCAAGAACGATACGGAGATCGAGCAGGCTGCCGAGGCTCTGCTCGGCAAGCGCCTTGTCACCCACCAGACCGGCCCCGAGGGCAAGCTCGTTTCAAGACTCTACATCGAGGAGGGCACCGACATCGCCGAGGAGATCTACCTCGCGTTCGTCATGGACCGCGCCTCCGAGCGCATCATGGTGGTAGCGTCGGCTGCCGGAGGAATGGACATTGAGGAGATTTCCGAGAAAAAGCCAGAGACCATCATTCGGGTCAGCGTCGACCCCGCGGTTGGCATGCAGCAATTCCAGGCGCGCGAGGTGGCTTATAGTCTCGGCGTCGAGCCCGACATCATTCATAAACTGGTGCCGACCATCATGGGCTGCTACCGCGCCTTTCGCGATCTCGACGCGACGATGCTCGAGATCAATCCCCTCGTCATTACCAAGCAAAAGAACGTCGTGGCTCTCGACGCCAAGATGAGCTTCGACGACAACGCACTGTACCGCCGTCCGCACATCGCCGAGCTTCGCGATAAGAGCCAGGAGGACCCGCGCGAGACCTACGCCAACGATCGCGGCCTCGCCTACGTCGGCCTTGATGGGGACATCGGCTGCATCGTCAACGGCGCCGGCCTAGCCATGGCGACGCTCGACATGATTAAGCTCGCCGGCGGCGAGCCGGCCAACTTCCTCGACATCGGCGGCGGTGCCTCTCCAGAGCGCGTGACGAAGTCGTTTAAGGCGGTGCTGCGCGACAAGAACGTGAAAGCGATCCTGGTCAACGTGTTCGCCGGTATCAACCGCTGCGACTGGGTCGCCAAGGGCGTTGTCGACGCCATCAAGGAGCTCGAGATCAAGATTCCGATCGTCATCCGACTCGCCGGTACCAAGGTTGAGGAAGGCCGTCGCATCATCGATCAGAGCGGGCTCGCCATGATTAGCGCCGATTCATTGGCCGAAGCCGCCGACAAGGTGGTTGTCGCGGCGAAGAACTCGAAGTCCGCCGCGTAGACGTACCCCGCCACCAGCGGCCTGGAGTGCCTGCACAGGGGGGAGCGGCAGTTCCAGGCCACCGGTAACAGATGAGAGGGGAGAGCGCAGAGGGACTTGGGCTGCCCCCTCGAAATGTAGCGTCGATCTAAAACGCTGCTCAGCGATAGATTCGGAAAGTACCTACTGTGCAAAACTACGCGCCACAGGACTAGGCCGTGTACTCATAAAGGCATGTGTCGTTACCGCACCAAACGGCGACCGTTGGACCACCACCTTCTCCGTACTCGGCGGCGAAACCTCAACCCCCATCACCGCGCAGACACGCTACACGCTCACCTGCGTCGACCTTGCAGATGGAGTGCAAAACAGATCCGCCGTCGTGAATATTCTTCCTACCTGGCGAGAACGTTAGACGACCACCTTCGCCAACGTCCGCGATTTGTTGGGTTGTAGGTTGTACACAATTCACACGACGCTAATCGGGCGCGGCACGGCCGGTTCATATGGATCGCAACGTCAATTCACCTCGATGCGCCTCTGCCGACATAGTATTCCCTCTCCAAACTGATATGCTCACACCGTCCCCAAAATGTGGTTCCCCGCATGGCTTCAAGGAGATTGCCATGGCGCAAATCGTTCGTAGCGGCATCATCGTTTGCATGGGCTTGACTGTCACCGCGGCTGGCGTCGTTGTCATTATCTACGGCTAAGTTCTCGCGAAGCAGGACGCCCACGCTAGCAGGCGCGCCGCCTATCGAAGCATCAACACGATGTAGAGCGGGACACTGATCGCGGCCGCCGGCATCGCCCAGACTAAGATGCGATAGATCCGCGAGTTCCTGCGGCGCACAGCTTCCATCCGGGCAATGAGCGCGTCCTGCTCGCTCTCGCTCATCTTCTCCCATTCATCGAACGCGGGAAACGGCGGGGTCGAACCAATCATCGTTCGTCTCGTCATCTGCGGAACGAGCACGGTGACGACGTGCTGTTCCTATCGAATCACCACATTTTACTCCCTCATCCACCGCACATCTTGCATTGCGAACCGTTGACTCATCCTTGGTCTCTCGCTCGGTTCTGAGTGACAGACTTTCGCCATCAACGCTGACTAGCAAGCGCGCCAGCAACGCGTCGCGAGCTGTCATTTGCCACCACAGCCTCGCGAGCCGCTATACGACTTGAGCCCGGCCCAATGCGCCGGGCTCTTTTTTTCGGGCAACTTTGCCAAAGCTAGTGGCCGAATGCGACGGATCAGGTCATCACTGGGCGTTCCCAACCCATGGCCCGCTTTTGAGCGGGCCTCTGATGAACTTTGCATGAGGCGGCAGCCGGGAATCTCTGGCTTCTTCCCTTTTTGCTTGTCGCGACCGTTGTTGTCGCGTCAGTTGGAGCGGCACCTGATCTTGCGGGCAAGGCCGAAGTTCTCGACGGGGACACACTCGCACTTCGAGGCCTGCGCGTGCGGCTCAAGGCCGTAGATGCCCCCGAAACCGATCAGGTGTGTCTCACCAGTGCAGGTGACTGCTGATTTTGTGACCCTTGACTTTGGTTCGATCCCGCCCCTCGTCCATGCTATGCTTGCCGCAAAGCATGGAGGGTCTCATGGGCGATCGAGCCCGCGCATTTTTGGAAGCCTGGGTCCAGGAAAACGTCCAAATCGTAGCTGCCGACGAACACGAGCAGGTGAAGGCCGAGAACCTCGCAGCAGCATGCATTGCCGATGGCGCCAAGCAAGGCCTTACCCAAGAAGACTTACACGACGCTTCTTCGGATCTGTCCCACGGCGATCTGATCTCATTTATGTTGGGTGCTATCGAAGCCGCTGCGATGGTTGAAACTGATCGCCTCGGGAAAACGGACGATTGACCGCATGCCTAAGGGACCGAAAGGCCAGAACGGCGGCGACGGTTGACCTCCTCGACCGAGCTCACCGGCCACCAGGTGCTGACGGCGGGGGATTTCATTTTGTAGGCTCGAGTCTGCCATTCTTGAACATTGAGCCCTAAGGGTAGCTCTCGCTAATCGACGGCCGCCGGAAATGTGCCGTAGGATCGTCGTATGAGATCGGTCGACGACGAAGCTTGGAGAGCCGTTCACCTCGCCAGCATAGCTAAGCGGCAGGTCACGCTGTGGCTCCACTGCCGGCGATGCCAGCACAATGCTTATCCTGAGCCCCTGGCCTTCGCCGCCGAGCACCGGCTGCCAGAGACGACGCCACTCCACCTTATCGAACCGCGGCTCGTCTGCACGGTCTGTGGAGCTCACGATGGGCACTGCTGGCCGGCGCCGCCGAAGGGCGGGGTCCTCTAAATCTCACTCGTCGTTGTCATTCGGCAACCGTCCGTCTCGTATAATCATCATCAACTCGGCATCGGTTAGCTCACGAACGTCCATAAATGTCGCAAACTGTCTGGAGGCTCCAGAACGAATTTCGGTTGAAGCGCGGAAATACCATAAGCACGTTGGGCGTCGCCATCGCTGCCTCCCTCTCCGTTCCACCATAGAGCCACGATTGGGTTTGAGATGCGAGGGCAAGTTCTCCGAGACGGGAACGCTGTAAAGCTTGATTTCCGGCTGGTCCAACGATGGGGAGCGACTACAATCAAGCACCTGGCGTCCGCTGTCGCCGCGCCTGACCCCCAAGGGGGAAAAGCGTCCGCCCGGCCGCTGTTGGCAAAGAGTTCGGCCTCTGATGTTCTGGAAATTCGAAATCATACCGGAGGGCTGGAGCTGCTACACGGGAGCCACCACGAATCCCGAGCGCGAGACGTACGCAACCCGCGTCGTCTTCATCGAAGGCAAGTTCTCACCCGCACGCAGTGAGTTCTGCCGGATCAACAGCGACCGGAGCGCCCTAGAACTTCCAATCGACATGCGATTTTGGGCTGGCGAACCATACTGCCAAGATAAGGATCAGTTTCTTCCGAAAGGCTTACCCGACTGGTACACAGCTCCGTCCGTGCATTTTGGAGAGCTTAGCTATACCCCCCGAAACCCGATGTCCGCGCACCCGGAAGGCTTGGAGCTGATGGGACAGATACCGGCTCCCGTCTTCGAAGAAATTTGGGGCTGGCTAAAAACGGGCAACCACATTGAATGCGTTCGATGCGAAGCGTTCGGCGATCAGTTGTCCGCTCATTTTGGAGACCCTGACGTCTCTTGGTCCTGGCAGACCGGTGAGAGTGGAATTCTACTTCTCGCAGGATTCGGCATCAGTTTCGCGGGACAGCGCAAGTGAACTCAAGCAGGCGGGGCAAGCCTACCCGTCGACATCCCCAGGCAGCAACGTGTGAAAGTTCGGCTAAGGGTCAAATTTCGCCGTGCAACTCACGTCCGAGGCATGACAGGTCTTACCCCGGTAGCTGACGACTAGGTGCGTCGCAGCGAACGGGTGAGTTGGGCCAGAAGCAGATGTCAGCATGACGTCCGCTGGTCGTCCGCTTTGCCCCCAAAAGCGCACATGCTTCCTCGTCTCCGACTAACGGTAAGGGACACCACCGGAATTTACGAGACGTTCTGTCGGCGTCCGCGTAGCTCACTCCGCGGGGGCCGGAAGGGGCTTGCGGCGCGCGCGCGTCGGGGTGCCCACGCGAAGCCTCGAGCTGGCTCACCGCTGCGGTAGGCAGGGACGGCCATCTGCACGGCGGCGACGGCAAGCGCCAGAATGAGTGCGAAATGTCCCGTCAGCAGCTGGCTCAGCGCATCGACCTGGTCGTCGTGTCTGCCGTACGGAAAGGCGAGGAGTTCGCTGCGCAGCTCGTCGAGCCAGGGCGCGCCCTTGAGCAGGAACACTTTCCCCGCCTCCAACGTCGCCGTATGCGCATGACCTTGTCGCCCTTGGGCTTGATCGCGATGACCGGCAGTCCCTCGCGCTTGAGGTTCTGCTGCAAGCCCGTGCCCGAGGCCTGGTCCTCGATGAGGATGGAATTCGGCCGGTGGCAGCGGAACGCCTTGATGATCTCGCGCTGCAGATCCGGGAATGACCAGCGGCCGCGCACGAGATCGCGGATCCAGAAGGTACCGGTGCGGTCGATCTCGGCCGTGATGCCGACCGAATAGCTCGCGAGCTCGCTCGTGGTCGAGGCCGTATCCCAGCTCTGGACGAGGATGGCGCCAGCACTTCGAGGCGGCTGCTTGGTAAAGAAGCCGAACCAGCCCCAGTCGATCATGTTCCCGCCCGGCGGCACCGGCGCCTGCTGATATTGGGCGGAGAATTCGGCTGTGCCCATCTCGGCTTTCAGGCGATCGAGGACCTCGCGCGGCTCGCGCTCGGGATGCAAGATGTCGCCGATGACGCGTTGATACTCGCGCCCGTGCCCGAGGGGCACCGTCTGCTCGACCTCGGCAATGGCGGGGAGCGACAGCACCTCCCAACCGTCCTGCTGCGTGACGTAGCCCGCGAGGTCCTCGACGTGCAGGCGCTGCATGACGAGCACGATGGCGCCATTGGCCTTGTCGTCCAGTCGGCTGAGCAGGGTGTTGCTGTACGGCACTGGTGAGAGCCATCAAAAGCTGCAACAGGAACTCCGCGAGGTCATCGGGGCCCTCGATGTCCTCTTCACGCTGCATGAGGAATTTGCGCAATGGGTCTGTGACGCACAGAACGAACCCACGCGAGAAGCCTTGGAGAACGTGCTTAGGCATGTCGTCGCAATGGAGCTCGAATATAAGCGACGCCGAGAAGAGTTGGAAAAGACTCTCAATACACGCTGACAATCTTGTTCCTGCGATGCCGCCGCCAGGAGCTGAGTCGAAACGAGGCTTGCGCTCAAATTTGGCGCCTGAGAGATCGGCTTCAACTCCCCAAGCCCATGTGGGATGCCTCTACCGGCGTGGCTGGCTCCATAACAATTCATCCCCACGATCACACGATTTTATCAACACAAAGAACGAGAACGTGATTGGTGCTTATGCGCAGGGATACCCACATTCATAATAGAGATTGGCGAAGGCGCCTTTCAAACAAATGGAGGAATTTATGAAAATCTGGAACAAGCCGCAGGTTCGTGAGCAGGCAGTTGGCCTTGAAGTCACGAGCTATCTGCCGGCCGAGATTGACATCGTCTGATGGCGCGAGGCCTGGCACGCTTCCTGCGCGCCGGGCCTCCACCACATCGAACCTCAAAGAAGGAATGTCCCTATGATCCGTGCACTTTCCCTGGCAGCGGCGCTCGCCGCCGGCCTCGCTCTTCCTGCGCTCGCCGAAGACACGGCCGTCAAGGCCGGCACCGAGACAGCAGGTCCCGCCACTCAGAACCTCTTCTCCTCCGACCAGGCGCGTCAGCACCTGATGCATCTTGGCTATACGGAAATCTCGAGCATGACGAAGGACGAGAGCGGCAAGTGGGTCGGCCGCGCGACCAAGGACGGCAAGAGCTTCATCGTGGCGGTGGACATCAAGGGTCCTGCACCCACAGTCGAAGCCAAGCCGGCGCCCACCAACTAAGTTTGAGCTGGCCGTGATGATGTTTCTCGATATCGCCCTTAACTGGAACGCAGAAGGGGCCGCAGCGATGAGCCGGTTTCCAGCGGATGGATTGGTCGTCGTTCCACTCGATCTGTGTGAGCGTACTTTGCCTTAACAGTTTCGATGGTCTTGCGCCTTTTCAAGGCGCCGCTGATCGCGTCCGCGCCATTACCGCAAATTATACTCAGCGTAGCATCAGTCGTTCCATGACACTCCCTCTAGCTCATAAACGTCTCGGGCTTCGACTTGCCTGCCAGCTCTCATTTTGGGAACGTCTCCTCCGGGCTCCACGCCTTGCTGGGGTTGACGGCGCCCTCGCGCCCCGACAGCACCTCAAGGTGCACGGAGTTGAGACGGGCCTCGAGGTCGAGCTTCGCACGAAGTTCCGGAGGATGATCACGCCCTCGTGCGCGTTTCTTGATCGCCGCGTTGATCGTCATCAAAGGGCTTCTGGGCGAGATTGGTTAGTTTTCGCTTGAGATGCGGCCCATTCCCGGATGCGGGTGCGCAGACTGAGCAGACAGCCGAATAGGTATGAGAAGAGGAAAGGCAAACCGTGTCATGAAAGCAATGCGGCTATTGAGATGCGCAGCGGTCGTGATGGTCGGTGCCGGCGCCGGGGTCGTCTTAGGCTTGCCTGCATCTGCATCGGCACAGTCTGGCACCGCGGACGCAATGAAAACGATCGACACGGGCAAGGACGGTACAATCAGTCTCAACGAGGCCAAGTCTGCGGCCGTCATCGTGATCGTCAAGATGGATGCTGATCACAATGGCATCCTTAATAACGAGGAACTGGGCGGGCGAGTTGAATTATTGGATCAGCTTTTCTCGCAAGGTCATAGCTTCATGTACTGGAAGACGAAGGGCACAATCACGAAGGAAGAGTACCTCACTCTCGTCGAAGGCCGGTTGAAGTCGGCCGATCCGGATGACGATGGCACCCTAGATGCGAAGGAACTGGAGACAAAGTCAGGGCAACTGTTCCTGAAGCTGCTGCAGTAGCCGAAAAAACGGGCGCCAGAAGCGGAGCGATCGGCATGGCAATGCGCGGAGACAACGTTATCGCCTACTTTGAGGGCCATCGGATAGGGCCTGGCCGCCGTAAAGCCCGCCGTAAAGCGCAACGGTCCGTTGGGTCAAGGTCAGAAGACGTGACCGAGATGGAGGCGCTCGGTCTTATGTCAACATTCAGTGCGCCGGTTTTCGGCTGCCCTTCGCCCTCGAGCTGACCCTCCACCAACCGCCGGCAGGTCGCCATCGTGCTAAAAACGGCAGTACTCGGACGGTGCAGTCGCGAGTGGTCGTTCTTGCTGAAATCCGTGCACACGTTGCCATACAGCGATTGCAGGTAGACGTGCAGCGCAGGTCGTTGTCTCAGCTGCCCACGCACGAAGCCTCAAAATCTTTCGCCTCTTTCGGCTTCTCATCACGCTGGTTGGCGCTCAGCGTGCCGGGGGGAAGTTCCTCAGACGCGCGCGCTTTCAGGTAGATGTACAGGTCGTCGATGTAGCACATGACGTTCTTATTATTACGGAACGGCGGCATGACGGACTTAGTGCCACCCACATCACGCTCCTGACCGTCGGCCGTGACCTGCACAAACTTGTCGTAGGTCAACGTCTTCAGAGAGTCCGCCAGCGCCGGCGCGTAGGTTGAGCCCTTGGCATTAGGTCCATGGCACTGGTGGCACTCGCCATGGTATCTGCGCCAACCGGAGTAGGTGTACCAGTCCACCTTCTTGATGATCCTGTTCTCACCGTCGCCCTTACCGACCAAGTTAAACGTTGGCGTGCCGTCGGGGAGCACCCACTTGCCTTTGACTAGCTTCTTTTCACCAGCTGGTGCCAGCGCAGCTGCCGGCTCCTCTGCGAGCGCGACACCAGCCATGTGCACCGTGCAGCCGAAGCCAGGGGCGACGATCAATGCAATAGCGAGCCTCTTCATGCGTTTCCCCTGTTGCTGGAGCCGTGTTAACCGTCTCTCTCGCCGTTCAACGATGGCAGCTGCACCCGTTTGGGTGCCGTTGCGGGACCCGCGTCGAAAAGTTACTGCCTCTTAGGGAAGTCAACAAGAGTCCGGCGCGCAGAACGCGCGCGAGCTTTCGCTGATTGTTGGTGACGATCTGAGGGATCAGGCGGCCGCTTACAGGCGTCGCGACTTCTCCCCCAAGTCAGCGGCGGCGGTATCCAGCACTTCCGCACAAGGTTGGAATCATGCCCGAGTTGCTGACGTGATCAGAGTCTTCTGTAGCTCTGCCTCAGCGAGCTGACATTACTGCACGTCGGAGGCACGTCTAAGTGAGGCCAATATCAGAAGATCTCGCGCCGGGCCGCTACACAACTCGAGCACCGCACGCATCGGAAAAGCCTGCTTATAGAGGGTCTGGGAGCAGATAGTCCGGCACAGCGGGTCGCCGCCAGCCGGGTCTGTCTGCCTTGGGAGAATCCAGCTCTGATGCTGGGACTTCCTGCACCAATACGTCCCAAATCGCGTAGGCGTCTTCGCATTTTTCATCGCTCTTTACGATGATAACGCGGGCAAGCCCCAGGCGGCCGGTAAAGTAACGGTCGCCCCGTGCGCTGATGTGCTCGTGGAGCCGGGCTAAGGGAATTGCATGGCCAGAGTCGCTCATATCAGAATTCCTTGAAGGCCTAGTTCCTGACGGTGGTGACTTCAACAGATGCGGCCCGTGAACTTCCACATGCCTTCATCTCACCACAGGTGGGCTCACCGCGCTAGGGTGGGCTTTGGTACCCTCGGGCCGCATCAGGAGCGGCTTGCTGCCCAAATGCTGTTGATGGAGGCCCGGTTCCTCGCTTAGTGCCGCCTGCAGGTAGCTCCCGGCGCGTCGACACCATCCAGCGCGCAACCCAGTTTCGTTCCCCGGTGGGGCTAATCATGGGCGTTGCTTCCGTCGCTGTCCTCTGTTCAACTTCGCGGCAGAACATCTCGTTGGGTACGCGCATGAAGGGAGCGGTGCGCACATTTCTGGAGCAACTATGCCATGGCTGGCTATTCCCCAACGTCCTTGTTGTGGACGAACATTCTTACATTGGGAACGACAACGGAGACCGAAGTAGCCGTTGAGGGTTGGCCGAACGGCAGAGGTTACAGCTTGCTTGGCGTGCTCAGCGTTCCAAGCTCCGGTGTGCTCGGCCCGACCGGAAATCTCTGGCTAGACGTGTCATTCGTTGTGGGCAGCGTTCGAATGCCAGAGCCTGCAACGCGAGCAAATTTCGCGATTTGTGTTGACGGTCAGGCGATAGCTTCATCGGAATTTATGTCGAGCTTGGCAAATCAACGTGGCAACGTCTCGTGCAGATTTGCCCATCCGTATCCGGGCGACTACTTTCGCACCCATGAAGTTGCGATTGAATTGCGAGCGGGCTGGCACCAACAGGGAACGCATGCGTCGTTCTTCATAGAACGCGGAAATCATGCATCTACAAATCTGATTGCCTCGATTTATGGACTAACCTGAAGTAGCGGAGTGCCAGCTCATCGGCCTCGTCCCGCAGCTCCCCGAATAGAGGGCTTGATGCGCAACGTGCCGATTGCAGGCCTAGTGGCCAGTTCGTCGAGAGTATTGCTCAACAGCTCGGCGGGCGGGCCGAGAGGGAGACCGACGGCGAAGGTACGAATCGTGCGGCTCAAAATGTCGAGACCTAGGTCCACCCCGATCATCTGAAGTGATTGCAGTTTTCGGCAGCTCTACCCCAGTGTCTGGACCCTTATGCGGCCCTGCCGGAACGGAAGAGGTGGCCATTACAGGAGATGACACTCCGCGTAGCGTCAATGGTTCCACGACGCTCTCTCGCTCATAACGTCCCGGCCTTGATCTCGCCTGCCGCGCTCACTTCAGGTACGCCTGTTCCAGGTTCCTCGCCCTTTCGAGGTTGACGACGGCCTCTCGCCCCGACAGCACTTCGAGGTGCGCGGAGCCGAGATCGGCCGCGTTGAAGTCGGTACCCGTCACGTTGGCGCCCCTAAGGTCCGCTCCGGCGAGCGCGACACCTGCAAGGATCGCGCCCGAGAGATCGGCCTCGCGCAGGGAGGCGAACTCAAGAACGGCGCCGATCAGCCCAGCGTTCTTCAGCGTCGCGCCGTCGAGCTTTGCGGAGCGGAGCACGAGGCGATGACGGCGGCTATCCGGCAGTGGCTTGCCGTCTCTGATGTTAATGCCGTCAAGGCGGGCCCGAATGAGGCTCGCCCGCGACAGGTCGCCGGCGAGGCGAGCATTGGCGAGGTTCGCACCATCGAGCTTCGCCCCCATCAGCTGCGCCGAGACGAGGCTTGCGCCTTCGAGATTGGCGCCCGAGAGGTCGGCCTCAAGTCCCCAAGCCCGATCGAGCTTCGCGCCCGCAAGATTGGCGCCAGAGAGGCGGGTGCCGTTGAGCATGGCCGTCTGCAGATTTGCCCCGCGCAGATCGAGGCCAGAAAGATCGAGGCGATTGAGCCGCTTGCCGCCGAAGTCGGCGCCGCCGCTGGAAGCTGCGGCGGCAATGGTGGCCTCAACCTCGGCGCGCGTGAGATCAGCCTTGGTAAACGCGTCCGAAGTGAGGTCCACGTACTGCGACATGTCCTGCGCATGGGCCGTCGGAACGGCGCACGTGGCGAACAGAAGTGAGGCTGCGAAGGCAAGAGTTCGTATGAGGTTCATTGGGTCTTTTCTCTCTGCGAGCCGGTGAGCACTTTTGGCACCGATCGGAGAGCCTGTCCTGGTCCATCGATCGGAACGCGGCGGGGGCAGTCAATGTCGCACGCGGAAGTACACGGTTCGAAACGAAAGCAACAAAGAAAACGGCGGTCAAAAGCTCGGCCGCCGCGCATAAAACCAAGTCTGCAATCGAAATTAGACGATGTCGATCTCGGCCGGCAGGTAGCTCGTGACCTCGAGGCCAACTTCCTGCTCGCGTACCGCTGGCTTTGTCCAGGTCTTCATGATGTTCTCCTGTGGTTGCCAAAGGATCCTTTGCCCTCTGGGAATAACCAAGATGTAAGCGCGCCGGCTGATAACTTCAAATCGCAATGTCGTGAAGAAAAGATCAGAAATTCTTATGACTGCGGCTCGTTGTGCTGATGATCCCGAGCTGTGATCGGCCCCCACCGAGTAGTCCGGGTGAGATGTTAGTTTAGTGGTGATCCTGAAGGGGTAGGAAGCCGGAATGTCGACGGCGGAGTCTGTCGCCGTCACGGCATCGGCCGCATCACGCGCAGTCAATGGATGACTCAATGAAGAGTCTCCTTAGGGTCAAAGACGGCTGTCAGCGCTACGTCAGCTATGAGTCTGCTCTACCTCCGACACCAGAAAGTTTGGTGCGCCGCGGCGACGAAGGCGCTTCGGCACGAACGGGCTTGGTTCATCCCCAGGTGCCGAACTGGGCAACGGGCTGTCGGTATTCCCGCGCCAGCAACGAGATCGCGCCGGCGACGGCGTTGGCGAGATCGTCGTGGGCGTGCGGAGCGTGGTCGATACTCTCGCGCCCACCACGAGAGACACGACGCTCAAGGCCGACGAGCTGATTGATCAGTTTCTCGCTGTCGACGAGATCAACTCTGTGGCTGTTGAGTACGGGCAGTAGGTCGCGGAAGAGATCAGACTTCGGCTTCTCGGAGATCCGGTAGTTGACGCCGAGCTTGCGGAACTGCTCGCGCGGCCACTCCCCTGCGTACCTATCCCCCGTCACTGTGCTGACGCCGTAGCGCCTCAGCGTCTCGCAGAACTCGGCGACTGCGGCCTCAGGGGAGAAGGGCGGTTTGCGCTCGCGTACAAGGTCCAGAACGATCCGATCGCCTTCCCGGTGACCCAGCGCCATCGTCATCGCATCGTTCGATCCGCCGGACGGGTCGACGAAGGCCTGATAGCGGGTGTTTGCAATGCGTGGGCGCTCAAGAACCCCGATTGACACGCAGGCCTCGACAACCTCACGGGTGACAAAGGCCTCAATGTCGGAGCGAAACTCGGCGAGGTACTCGGCCGACGCACTGGCGTGGTCGCGCTCTAGTGCTTGCTCGATCACCCGCGCGTCAATCAGCGGATTCATTTCTTGCGTAGTGGCTTTCCAGACGAGTGGCGCGCCTTCCTTGCCATAGAAGCGGCGGTATGCTTCCCACAGTGCGCCGCGTCGCGCGTGCGGCGAGCTAGCACAGAGCAGCATGCTCGTCGGGATCGTCGCCATGCCGGGCTTGATCGCGTTGAGGACTTCGACATCGGGATTTGCGCTGTCATCGTCGGTGCGCCAGAAGGCGATCTCGTCACAGATCACTGCGCCATATGAATAGCCGCGCGTCGCTCTGATAGATGCGGTCGCGACTTCGATTGTCACGCCGCCACGCAACTCGAAGCCGTCCGCTGTCTCGCGCTCTATGAGGTCGGCGAGCGCTGGGATCTTGAGCAGAGCGGTGATGTAGCGCATGCAGACGCGGGCTTGTCGCCGGTCGGCTGCGATGACAGCGATTGTTGCTCGCTCTCCAGGGGCAAGGTACGGCAGGTAGGATCGGAAACACGGCCAGGTAGACGGCCACGAAGGCCATGAACCGCGACTTGCCGCCTCTCCGGCCAATGACCATCCAGGCTTCGCGGCTCGGCTGCGTCGGCCGGTCCTGCCTGCCGGTGTGCTTGCGGTAGAGGGCGAGCTGGTCATCGGTCATCGGCAAGCGCGAACAACGCGGCCAGGAAGGCGAACCAGCTCGCGTAGCAGTCGAAGTCGGTGCTGCCTTGTCGGCGGAACCACGGCAGCCAGAGGTGCGGATCGCGGCAGCACGCATGATGATGCTCTTCACCGCGCGGGCGCGCGGCGGCTCGGGATAGCGCACCTGATCGGGAGCTGCTGTCACGCTGCGACGCTGCTCTTCGTACATGAGCTGGTCGAAGCGAGGCGTGACGTTGCGCGGCTTGCGCTCCAGGCCGACGAGCTGGAGGGTCCGATTGAGCGCGTTGCAGATGGTCGCGTATGCGCTGATGTCCAGCGGCTCGCCGCTCAGCCATGCCGCCGAGGTGGCTTCGAGCCACGTGTCCATCACAGCGGCCTTATCGACGAGCGCGAGCTGGGCAGTGCTGAGCTGCGACGGGCCGCCTAGGTCTTCGATGATCTGAGATCTGCGCTCATAGACGAGCTGCACAGCGCGCGTGCGCCGGTCCAACTGACTAAGGCTCGGCAGAGCCACCTTGAGATGCTTGCGCCGACGCCGCTGGTTTGCGGGCTTGCGCTTTTTGGCCGTTGCTTCCTGCATGGTCACGCCACTTTGACGCTACTACATTCTGCGGTCGGCCCGGATCGGTGCCGACAATGCGTGCAAGCTCTGCTTCCCAAGTTGCAGCGCTTCGCGCTTCTCGTCGTCGTATCGGTGCAGATCATAGACCGCCTTCATGCCTTCCAGAACGTGCGCCTGAATCAGCTCGCTAACGTCGGAAGAAATTTTCAGGCTCGACAGTCGTGTGCGCGCCGTACGCCTCATGTCCATCCAGATGAACGGCTTAAGCTCAACGTGATCGGCGTCTTCCCCTTGCTCTCTCGCGATGTCCTGCAACAGCGAGAGCGCAAGCGCGTCGAGACGTAGCTTGGCTTTGTTGGTGAGCTTGACGGGGCTGCGCCGTTGTCGCGCGAGAATAGATGATCCCCGGCTTTCTTTTCTCAGTGAACCTCGGACACGCCTTGATCAGATCGAGCGCCTTCCCGACAAGCGGGATCGTGTGCGGCTCATCGGTCTTCATGCGCTCGGCGCTTAATGTCCAGAGCGGGTCTGGCCGTTTCAGTTCAAGCTCGGCCCGCCGCGCATCGGTGACGACGCTCGGTCGCGTCACGGTGAGCAACAGCAACTGCGCAATAGGCCCGTAAGGGTAGCCCAGCCGCTCGGCCGCCCACCACACGGCGCGGATTTCTTTGTCGCTGAGCACACGCTTGCGCGCCTTCTTCTTGCCGATCACCTTCCGCGCGAGCAACCCGGCGCAGGGATTATCCACGACGCCGTATTTCTTCTTGCTGGCGATGACCCACTCGAAGAGCGTCTTGGCGTAGCCGAGTAGGTTGCGCGCGTGATGCCCCGATCCCCGCTCGCCCTCGTTCGGCCTCAGCTCGCGGCCTAGCGCTTTCGCGAGAGCCTTGTTGCGCTTCGTGGCGCGCAGGGCGCTGCGCTCTTTCGCGTCGTCGATCACTTGCCGGATGTCGTCCTCGGTAATGTCCGCGACCGGCTTGTCGCCGAGCCCCTTCCTCGTGACGAGCTTGCCGCCGCGCTCAGTCACCCGATCATTGACGAATTCGGTCCTGAGATCACGCGCCACGTCGTTGCCGTCGCGCTCCAGCGGTTGCGTGGGGTCGGGTCCGACCGCCTTCTGCGCGATGTACGCCTCAACCACGGCCCGGAACGTGTGGGCGTGCTTTCGGGCCTCTGCGGCGGCCTCAGCTTCGCGCTGGCGGGCTTCCTCGGCCTTGGGGTTCTTCCCCCTGCCGCGCAGCTCCTGCCAGTCCCTGGCTTTCTGGCGCGCCGCCTCAAGGCTCATCGCGCCGTACTCGCCGATGGTGAGCCTGCCGTCATGTTGCCCCGGCACGCGCCCGCGGAAGTAGAACACTTTCCGGCCCGATGCGCTGACGCGCAGCCCGAGCCCCGGCGCGACGCTGTCGTGGTAGTCGACGCGCCCCTCGCGGGGGACGCACTTTTTGCTGCCGACGAACTTGTCTGTGAGAGCAATTTTCGCCATACCGGTTGGTCTCCTGGGCCGCGCCTGGGCCGCACAATTAGCCGCTACGCAGTGTTCAGCGCGGTTTGGCGATGTTACAGTAAATTTGGCAATTCGCAAGCGTCATCCGCTAGTTGCAGATACGCGCTAACCCTGTTTCTACCGGTTGCCGGAGGGGCCAAAACCGGCTGTTAACCGGTTGGTCGCAGGTTCGAATCCTGCCCGCGGAGCCATCCTCCTCCAAGATTTAAATCCTAAGCGATCGCAATGCCATCGAAGCCTCTGAGCCGCGTCGCCTCCACGAGGCGCGTGACGAGGCCCGGCAGCGCGCCGGCCACGCGCACGCCGAGCCTATGCAGCCGCCTCGTCTCGAAGACGAGGTTGACGGCGCCCGCCCAGCGGAATTGCGGCTTGAGGCGCCCGATCATCTCCCGCTGATAGTGCGCCGCGCTCCGTCCCGCGAGCACGGCGCGGGCCGCCCCGATCCCCGACGAGAGCGCGATAGCAATCCCGTCGCCGGTGAACGATGGGATTACGGCGAGCTGATCGCCGAGCGGATAAACGGCGTCCGCAATGGGCTCGCGGCGCAAGAACCCGTAGGGGATGCCGGAGATGGCGACTGGCTTGGCGGCGAGCGGCTTGGCACCGCTCAGAAGGTCGCCCATGAGCTCGCTCGTGCGCGAAAGGTGTTCCGCCTGCTCGGCCCAGCCCGCGCCGCCGATGCGCTTGACGAGGGAGGCCTCCATCACCCAGCAAAGCGGCACGACACCGCCCTCCACAGTGCAGGCGCCGACATAGCCGCCGTCGAACATTGCGAGCTGGACGACGCGATCCAGCAGCGGGCTGGCCGCGGGCCGCACCTCGACGTGGAGCTTGAGCCCCACCATCTCGCCGCGACCACGCGGGAACTGGCGCAGGCCGTGCTTCCCCGTTGCGAGCGCGGCCGCGCCGGCCTCGCGGCGCTCGGCGCCGGCGCGCACTGAGACCGTCTCGCTCTCGACGTCGATCGCGGTCACGGTAGTGCCGCGCTCGATGTCGGCCCCCGCACGCCCTGCCGCCGCAAGGAGGGCTTCGTCGAGCAAGTAGCGCGAGAGGCCGGCCCCCTCGAATGGCAGTGGGGCTTGCGCTCGCTCGCGCCCTGCGATGAGGCGCAGAGTTTCAACACGGCTCGCCCCGATCGCCGCGGCATCGATGCCGAGATAAGCAAGCAGCGCCTTTGTCTCGGCGGAGAGGAACTCGCCGCAGACTTTGTGGTGAGCTTGGCGCGTCGCCTCGAGCACGAGCACACGGTGACCGTTGCGCGCGAGCTCGAGCGCAAAGGCCGAGCCCGCAAGCCCGCCGCCCGCGACGATGGCAAGCCCTCGTCTCATGGGCGACAGTGAGGCACCACGCCCGGGCGCGCGCAAGGCTTTTTCGGCCGATTTCGTGCCGGAGGCGGAGATTGAGGGGGGCCCGTGCCCTTCAAGGCGCGAAGCCCTGTTGCGGGGGCGGCGGCTCATCGGGATCGATGACGCCGGCCACCGACGGGGCGCCGTCGCGCTTATAGATGTCCGGGCGGAACTCGACCGTGCCGTCCTTCTCGGCCCAGGCGGTGATATAGGCGAAGTAGACCGGGACCGGGCGCGCGAGCGAGAGATCGAGCGCCTGACCCAACTCGAGCACGGCGCGCACGTGGCCTGGCTGCTCCCAGCCGGGCTCGTAGCGGGCCAACCACTCGATGAGCTCGAAGACGTCCTGCACCCGTACGCACCCGGCGCTGAAGGGGCGGGACCGCTGCTTGAAGAGGTCCTTCAACGGCGTATCGTGCATATAGACGCCGTGCTCGTTCTGCATGTCGATGCGCACGAGCCCCAGCGCATTCTGCGGCCCGGGGTCCTGGCGGAACTTGATCTTGGACGCGTCCGCCTGGAACCAGTCGATCGAGGTCGGGTCGAGCTCCGGTCCGTTGAAGTCGCCGGAAATGACGCGGATCTGCTCCTTCAGGATGTAGTCGGGCTCCTTCTGGAGTCGCGGGATAACGTCGAGCTGGGCGACGCTGTCCGGCACCTTCCAGAACGGAAAGAAATTGACCGCCCTGATCATCGCCTTGAGCGAGGGCGTCTCGCGTCCGACGCGCCCCACGATTACGCGATGGCGCTGCGCCACCTGATAGCGCTCGACTGCCTCGAGCTGGAACGCAGGGACATTGACGAGAACGTAACGCTCATCGGCCGGCGACGCGCGCATCATTTCCCGGATGCGGGTATGATTGAGCTCGAGCTGGGCGAGCCGCTCCTCGGCGGTGACATTCAAGGCGGCAAGGGTCGGCTGATCGACACGTCCGCTCGCGCGCAAGCCGTTGCGCTCCTGGAATTGCACGACGGCGGCCTCCACCTCGCTGCCGAAGCTGAAATCGTCGTAGCTCGAGCCTCCGCGCAAATCGCCGGTGATGCGCAGATGGCGGCGCAGGATGGGGACGCGATCGTCGTCGTCGCCCGCCCTCATCATCTTGTTGCCGGGGATGATCGGCCAACCCCCCGCGTTGACGATGCGCTGATAGCGCTCGATCGCCTTCTCGATGGCGAGAAGCATCTCGTCGCTGCGCCAGGGGATGTCGTCGGGCCTCAAGTCGTTGACGGCGTCGGTCCGAGGCGCGGTGCGCTCGTCGGTGCGCGGGCGGTTCGAATAGTTCGGCGCCCCGAAGCCCGTGATCCCTTCCCACCACGTGCCTTGCTGAGCGAGCACCGGCCCGCCAGAGTAGACGAGAGTGAGACCGAGCAGCATCGAGGCCAACAGCGCCGGGGCTCTGCCCCACGCCACGATACCCCGAGCGAGGCGGCCGCGGCGCACATTCGGGCGTGGCGGACGACGAAGGCCCTTCACAGCTTTCAAGATCCTCCCAACCCCAAACGCGCCTCTCGATATCCCTGCCGCGACCAGGCAGGACGGCGACGCGCAACTCGACGGGAAACCTCTAGGTTCAGCAAACTGCGTTGATATGGCTAAACAAAGACCCTCTGACAACGGTCCTACTGTCGCGGGGCCTTGCGCCGTCGTCGCAGGCCGCGGAGCGCTACCTCAGATACGGGCAATACGCTGGGCGGATCAGAAATGTTCCCAACCCTGCGTTTCAATGTGAACGGGACGACCGGCAGCGTCGCGAATTTCGACGCCCTCTCCGGGGCCAAGCACGCCGATGTCAGTCACGTTCTCCCCGGCCGCGCGCGCCGCGTCCCGGAATGCCGCCGCGTCGCGCACGCTCACAGCGGCCAGGATCTCATAGTCGTCGCCGCCGGAAAGCGCATCGGCGAGGCGCTCGGGCGAGACGCCCGCGATCTTACGCATGGGCGCCGACAGCGGCAGCGCGCCCGCCTCTACGATCGCAGAGACGCCGCTCGCCTTGCACATGCGGCCGAGGTCCTTGGCGAGCCCGTCGGAAATGTCCATCGCGGCCGAGGCGTTCTCGCGCAGCGCGCGGGCGAGCGCCGTACGAGGCAGGGGCCGAAGGTAGCGGCCGACGAGCTGGTCACACTCTTCGGCCGAAAGTCCCCAGGCGCTCGCGAGCCCGGGCTCTTTGCGCAGCGCTAGACCCGCCGCGCCGTCGCCGAGCGTTCCCGAGACGAAGACCCTGTCGCCAGCGCGCGCCGTTCCCCGCCGCACCATGCGGCCGACGGGAACGCTACCGACCGCCGTGATGGTGATGGAGAGCGGCGCGCCAGGCCGCCGGTCGCTATCGCCGCCGGCGAGCACGATGCCATAGCGGCTCTGCACCGCGGCAAGGCCCGCCGTAAATCGCTCGAGCCAGGAGACGAGTGGCGCCTCCGGAAGCGCAAGCGACATGAGGTAGCAGATCGGCGTGGCGCCCTTGCCCGCCAGATCGGACACGTTGACGGCGACTGCCTTCCAGGCAACGTCCTCGGGCGCGTCGCCGGGAAGAAAGTGCACACCTTCCGCGACAGCATCCGTCGTCACCACGAGTTCTTCCCCGGCCGGGGCGGCAATGGTCGCGCAATCGTCGGCAAGGCCGTAGGCGCCAGGAAAACCCGCGGCGAGCGGCGCAAGATACTCCTGGATCAGCGCCTCCTCGCTCGCGACACGCCTCGGGCCCGCCACCTCAGGCGCCCTCGCCGGTCTTGAACTCCTCGGCGCGCACGCGGTGGGCGATGGGGTCGAGGACGCCGTTGACGACCTTCGGCTCCTCGTCGTCGAAGAAGGCGTGCGCCACGTTGATGTACTCGTTGATGGTGACGCGCGCGGGAATGTCGGTGCGTTCGAGCAGCTCGAACACGCCCGCGCGCAGGATCGCCCTCAGGATCGAGTCGACGCGCACGAGCCGCCAGCCGATCGCGAGCTGGTGGTCGACGAGCGGATCGATGTCGCGCTGGCGGCGGACTACGCCCTTTAGTATCTCGCCGAAGAAGGTCCGGTCGGCGCCCTCGAGCGCACACTCCCCCCCGTGCTCGCCGTCGGAGCCGGGCTCGCCGACGCTGAGCTTGCCGAACTGGTCGATCACTTCGGTCACATCCGTGCCGGCCAGGTCCATCTGATAGAGGGCTTGCACGGCTGCGACGCGCGACACGCTTCGGGGCTTGGGCGACCCGTCTCGAGAGCGCGGCTTGGCGGAGATCATGAGCTCTGGTCCTGGAAGACGCGCGACAGCTCGAATACCTCGAAGCACGCGCGCGCCGCGTCGCCGCCCTTCCCCTCGCGCCCGCCCTGTGCGCGGGCCAGCGCCTGCTCATGGGTCTCGCAGGTGAGAATTCCGTTGCCGACCGGGACGCCATGGCGGACGGAGAGCTCCATGAGCCAGTGGTTGGCGTTGTTGGAGACGATCTCGTAGTGCGTGGTCTCGCCGCGAATGACGCATCCGAGCGCGACAACGCCGCAAAATCGCGCGTTCGGTGCCGAGGCCGGAACGAGTCCGGCCTCGATCGCGTGGGCGAGCGCTTGGGGGATCTCGAGCGCGCCGGGCAGTGACACGCGCTCCCAGGCGGCGCCACGCGCTTCGATCTCCACCACGGCTCCCTGGAGCAGCTCGTCGGCGATGTCGTCGTAGAAGCGCGACTCGATGATGAGCACACGCGCCTTGGGGCCATCCGAGGAGCCCCTGTTCAAAGGATCACGCATGGACTTCTTGAGCATGGCCTCACTCGATACCGCGGGTGCCGACGATCCTGAGGCCGAACGCCTCGAGACCGACGTAGACGTGGGCCGGCGAGTTGGTGAGCAGCACCATGTCGGCGACGCCGAGGTCGCGCAAGATTTGCGAGCCGACGCCGATCTCGACCTGCCGGCGGCCGCGCCAATCCTTGGCCGACGCCGACGGAGCGGCGCGCCGCGAAATCCAGTCTGAGATACTCTTTGGCCCGAGATCGCGGATGAGGACGACGACGCCGCGCCCCTCCTTCTCGATCGCGGCGAGCGATCGTGCAATGATCGTCTCCCGTCCCGCGTCCTCGCCGATGCCGAGCACGTCGCCCGCGAGGTTCACCGCGTGCACGCGCACGAGCACCGGTCCCGGCTTTCCGAGGTCGCCTTTAACGATGGCGACGTGCTCCACCGGCTCGACCGTCGTCGTATAGACGTGAAGATCGAACGGGCCGCCATAGACGCTCTCGACCGTCGTCTTGGCGACCTTCCTGACGAGGCGGTCGTTCCGCAGCCGATAGGAGATCAGGTCCTCGATGGTGCCGACCTTGAGACCGTGGCGCGCGGCGAACGGGATCAGGTCCGGCATCCGGGCCATGGTGCCGTCCTCGTTCATGATCTCGCAGATGACGGCCGCGGGATAGAGACCGGCAAGCCGCGCGAGGTCTACGGAGGCTTCCGTGTGCCCGGCGCGGATCAGGACGCCGCCCTCGCGCGCGACGAGGGGAAAGACGTGGCCGGGCGAGACGAGGTCGGCGGCGCCCTTGGTCGGATCGATGGCGGTCGCGATCGTGCGCGCACGGTCGTGCGCCGAAATGCCGGTCGAGATGCCCTCGCGCGCCTCGATCGACTGCGTGAACGCGGTGCGCTGGCGCGCGCCCTGGGTCCGCACCATGAACTCGAGCCGCAAGTCCTGGGCGCGGGCCTGCGTCAGCGTGAGGCAGATGAGGCCACGGCCGTGCTTGGCCATGAAGTTCACGGCGTCGGGCGTCGCCATCTGCGCGGCGATGACGAGGTCGCCCTCGTTCTCGCGATCCTCGGCGTCGACGAGGACCACCATGCGCCCGTTGCGCATCTCCTCGACGATCTCCTCCGTCGGGGAAAGCGAGCTGCCCCCCGGCTTCACGGCGATCGTTTCGGCGCCCTTGATCACGAACGGAACTCCATGAGGCGCGCAACGTAGCGCGCAAAGAGGTCGACCTCGAGATTGACCTCGTCGCCCGGCTTTTTGCTCCCCCAGGTTGTCCCGGTCAAGGTCAGTGGAATGAGTGTGACGCGAAAGCGGGCGCCCTCGACCTCGTTGACCGTCAGCGACGTGCCGTCGAGCGAGATCGAGCCCTTCTCGGCGATGAAGGGGGCAAGGCGCGCCGGCGCCTCGACGAGGAGGCGGCGGCTCTCGCCCGCGCTCTCGACGGAGACGATGTGCGCCACCCCGTCCACATGCCCGGCGACGATGTGGCCGCCGAGCTCGTCGTCGGCCTTCAACGGACGCTCGAGGTTGATCTTGCGGCCCGGCTGCCACGCGCCGAGCGTCGTGCGCGAGAGCGTCTCGGGCGAGACGTCGACGGAGAACAGCGCGCCCGCGCCGTCGGGACGGACCGAGGTGACGGAAAGGCAGCACCCGTCGCAGGCGATCGAGGCCCCAAGGCCGATCGATGCCGCGCCGTAGCGCGTGCGGATGGTGACACGGTCGCCCTCGCGGGAGACCACCTCGCCGATGTCCGTGATGATGCCGGTGAACAAGACCCTGCACTCTCCTCAAGCGCGGCGAAAGACATGCATAGTGTCGTCGCCGATGCGGCGTGCTCCAGCAAGCCTCATCGCAGCACTTGGTAAGAGTTGCCTCAGCACGTCGTGGGGATCGTGGCCGGCCGCTTCGTGGCCCGCCCGCAAGACAACGGCCTCGTCGACGAGGCCGGCCTCGGCGAAGCTCCGCCAGATTTCGGGACCACCTTCGACTAGGAGGCGGGTCACGCCCCGCTCGGCAAGCTTCACCATGACGCCAGGGAGGCTCACACCCTCGGGACTCGATGCGACGGGAATGACCTCGGCGCCGGCTGCCGTTAGCTGCTCCCGGCGCGCCGCGTCGGGTCCTTCGGCGCAGAAAATCCAAACCGGGCGCTCGCGTGCCGTCGCCCAGAGTTTCGCGCGTTCCGGCAAGTCGAGGTTCCGGCTCAAGACGATGGGGATCGGGGATCGATCCGCGAGGCCAGGCAGCCGGCAGGTGAGCTCGGGGTCGTCGTCGGCGACGGTCGCCGCGCCGACGAGAATGGCGTCTGCTTCCGCGCGCATCAGGTGTCCGCGCGCGACGGCCGCCGCTCCGGTGACGAAGACTGGGCGACCGTCGGCGCCGCGCGGCGCAGTCCCATCGCTGGCAAGCGCGAGCTTTGCCTGCACGAAGGGGCGCTTCTCGGTGACGCGCAGGATGTGGCCGAGCGTCACCCAGCGAGTCTCCTCGGCGAGCACGCCGGTCTCGACCGCGATCCCGGCCGCGCGCAGCTTGGCAATGCCCTGGCCTGCCGTTCTAGGATCGGGGTCCTCGATGCCGACCACGACGCGCGCAATTCCCCCCGCTACGATCGCGCCGGCGCACGGCGGCGTCGCGCCATGATGGGCACACGGCTCGAGCGTAACGTACATCGTCGCGCCCTTGGCCCGTGCTCCGGCGCGGGCCAAGGCCTCGGTCTCGGCGTGCGGCCGCCCGCCCGGCTGCGTCCAGCCTCGCGCGATCACCTCTCCCGCCGCCTCGTCGGCGATCACCGCGCCAACGGCAGGATTGGGCGCGGTCTGCCCGAGTCCGCGCTTTGCCAGCTGCATCGCAATCGCCATCATGTGGCGATCAAACGGGGAAGCCTCTACGGAAGGCATCGCTAGTGCTTCTTCGAAGCAGGGGCCGCGGCATCGGCGTCGCCCGCCGCGTCGTTGCCCGCGATCTCGCCCAAGACCTCTTGGAAATCTGCCGCTTCGCGAAAGTCGCGGTAGACCGAGGCGAAGCGCACGTAGGCGACCGGATCGAGGCCGCGCAGCCCCTCCATCACGAGCGCGCCGATGGCCGACGAGGGGACCTCGCTCTCGCCCGAGCTTTCGAGCTGGCGCACGATGCCCGACACCATGCGCTCGACGCGCTCGGGATCGATCGGGCGCTTCCGGAGCGCGACCTCGACCGAGCGCAGGAGCTTGTCGCGGTCGAAATTCACCTTGCGCCCCGAGCGCTTGACGACCACGAGATCGCGCAGCTGCACGCGCTCGAACGTCGTGAAGCGGCCGCCGCAGTCGGGGCAGACGCGCCGGCGGCGGATCGCGGCGTTCTCCTCGGTGGGACGGCTGTCCTTCACCTGGGTGTCCTCGCACGCGCAATAGGGGCAGCGCATCGTGTGGCCGTCTCCGTAATCATGCCAAAGCGACAAAGCGCTTATCCTGGCGCCAAGTCTTATCCGGATCGGGTGCTCGCCGGTAGACCGCGCGCCGCTTATCGACAGGCCGCTCTCCACCCTCTCCGCCCTACTTGACGAAAGGCGTCAGCGCGCACGTGTCCGAGCCGCACGACCAGCTCTCTGGCGCGTCGAGCCGCCCCGACACCGAGAGCCTCTCGGACGGTCCGTCGAGGCTCCACGTCTTCCAGTTCACCTGGCCGACCCGATAGTTGGTGAGTACGCGCTCGCGCCGGTCCGGCATCGGCCCCATGACATTATAGCCCTCGCCCACGGCGCAGCCGCCCGTCAGCTCGCACACGGTGCGCGCAACGTCGGAAATGAGGACCGGGGCCGCGCTCTCGGCGAGGGCCCCGCGCGCGCCGAACGGCTTCACCATGAGCGACATGTTGTAGAGCCCGGCGAGCGTCGGCCAATCGCGGCCGAGGCCGACCTTGCCCGCTCCGTTGATCGGCGTGCCGTTGCCATGGTCGCTGAGCACGATCAGCATCGATTGGTCGTAGACGCCGAGCTCCTTCAGCCGCGCCAAGAGCCCGGTAATTGCCAGCATGCTGCATGTGCCCGCCGACAGCTGGTTCGCGTCGGGCTTGCTCTTTGCGGGAAGATTGCAGTCGGCGTCGTAGCGGAACCAAGGGCTATGGCTGGCCCAGGAGTGGACGAAGAAGACCTTCGGCGCGTCCGTCGCCAGATGAACGTCGGACGCAAAAGCGCGCAGGAGCGCCAGATGATGAAACGAGCGCTGCGCATAGACGTTGGCGTGGACGCTCGGCGTTCCGAAAAGCGCGGCGAGCGCGCCGCGGCCGCTGTCGTCCGAGTTGCGCCGGACGCTCAGCGGCAGGACGCGATTGATGGCGAGATCGAGCAACATCATCGTGTCGTGAAAAGCCGGCCGGCGGCTCCCCATGCGGGTCTTGATCTCGGCAATCGTGATGCAGGCCTTAATCCCGGCGGGGCACGCCCATGTGGCCACCGGATCGAAAACGAATGTCTCGTACCCATGGGATTGAAGCTGCACGAGGAAGGACTTCTCGACGACCCCCTCGAGCCAGGCCGCCTTCAATCCCGCTTTGGTATCGACCTCATGTCCCGCATGGAGCGCGGGAAGCGCAAACAGCGTCGAGGGGGCTACCGTCGCGGCATCGGAGAAGACCGTGAAGCCGTCGAGAGAGCTGCGAATGTCCCCGTTCGATTTCAGAATCGCGGCGAGGTTCGTGCCTTGCAGCGCATCGAGCAGGATGACGAAGACGTTTCGCGTGCGCGAGATCCCGAACCAGTCCTCCGGCGCCGCCGCCGCGGTCTCGCGGCTCTCCTTGACCGGCCGGACGCTCGTGACTTGCACGACCACGTCGACGATCATCGCCAGAAGGCAGATCGCGGTGACGCCGAGCATCGCCTGCTCGGACGGACGCAAGACGACATAAGCAAAGGCGCAGATCCCCGCGATCACGAGGACGTCGATCAAGGCGGCGCTCACGGCGCTGAACGAGCCCTCGAATGACGCGAAGGCAATCGCAACCAGATTGACCGCAGTGGCGACAAGGAATGCTTTTCTGCCGATGCGCCCGCGAAAGGGCGCGAGGACGAGCAGCAGGAGAGCCGTCACCCCCGCCGACAGGGCGGCGAACAGGAGAAGCATTTCCGTCGGGGTCGCGCCGAACAGCGACGGGCTGCTGGCATAGAGCCGTATCGGCAGGAACGTCGCGACCAGGAACACAGCCGAATACAACGGAAGCGCGATCCACCACGAATTAATGGCGGGCGCTGGCGCGGCTGGGACCGGACTTGCCATAACGTCCCCGTCCTCCCCGCTTGATCGGCCCTCCCTCTATGATGCGCGCGCGCCGCACCAGCCGCGCGCGAGACCCGCCATGGTGTCATCCTCGGGCTCGTCCCGAGGATCCAGGCTTCATCAATCGCCGCCGGAGGGTGTTTCGCAAACCCCACCTCCGATGCACCATGGATCCTCGGCATGAAGCCGAGGATGACAGCGGAGGGCGGCGGCTCCCGGCCTCACTGATAGATCGGGAAGCGCTTGCAGAGCGCGGTCGCCTCGGCCTTGACCTTCTCCTCGACCTTGGAGTTGCCGGCTTCCCCGTTCTTGGCGAGGCCGTCGAGCACCTCCGCGATCATGCGGCCAATGTCGCGGAACTCGTCTTCCCCGAAGCCGCGCGTCGTGCCGGCGGGAGCGCCGAGCCGGATGCCCGACGTCACCATGGGCTTCTCGGGATCGAACGGCACGCCGTTCTTGTTGCAGGTGATGTGGGCCCGCCCCAGCGCCTTCTCGGAGATGTTGCCGGTGAGCTTCTTCGGCCGGAGATCGACGAGGATCAGGTGCGTGTCGGTGCCGCCCGAGACGAGAGCGAACCCGTCCTTCACGAGGACCTCGCCCATGGCCTTGGCATTGGCGATGACCTGGCGGGCGTAGGCCTTGAACTCGGGCTGCAGGATCTCGCCGAATGCCACCGCCTTGCCGGCGATGACGTGCATCAGCGGCCCGCCCTGGATGCCCGGGAAGATCGCCGAGTTGATCTTCTTGGCGATGTCCTCGTCGTTGGTGAGGATCATGCCGCCGCGCGGGCCCCGAGCGTCTTGTGCGTCGTCGTCGTGACGACGTGGGCGTGCGGGAACGGGCTCGGGTGCTCGCCCGCCGCGACGAGGCCGGCAAAGTGGGCCATGTCGACCATGAGATAGGCGCCAACCTCGTCCGCGATCTTGCGGAAGGCGGGAAAGTCGAACTGGCGCGGATAGGCGGAACCCCCGGCAATGATGATCTTCGGCTTGTGCTCGAGGGCCGCCTTGCGCACCTCGTCCATGTCGATGCGATGCGTGTCGGGCCGCACCTGGTAGTGCGTGGCCTTGAACCATTTGCCGGACTGGTTGACGGATGCGCCGTGGGTCAAGTGACCACCGTGGGCGAGGTTGAGGCCCATGATCGGATCGCCGGGCTGGATCAGCGCGTTGAAGACGCCCTGGTTCGCCTGGCTGCCCGAGTTCGGCTGCACGTTGGCGAACCCGCAGTTGAAGATCTTCTTGGCGCGATTGATGGCGAGATCCTCGACGATGTCGACGAACTGGCAGCCGCCATAATAGCGCTTGCCGGGATAGCCCTCGGCGTACTTGTTGGTGAGCACGCTTCCCGCCGCCTCGAGCACCGCCTTCGAGACGATGTTCTCCGAGGCGATCAGTTCGATTTCGTCCTGCTGGCGCCCGAGCTCCTTGTCGATGGCGGAGGCGACCTCGGGGTCGGTCTCGGCGAGCGGGGCGGTGAAAAAGCGCGTCGTCGGGCCCTTATTGGCCTTGAACTTGAACATTGGGGCGTCCTCGGTTTTGGCGGATGATTGGAAATTGGCGGCCGCGCCTGCGGGGGTCCCGCGGACCGGCGAGCGTGCCTTCGCCAATACCACGGGGACATGCCGCACAACAAGGAAGTCGCGGTCGCAGCCGCCACGTGCTGCGCTGCATGAAAAAGCGATTGAGGCCCGGCCCCGCGCCCAGGCTACTCGGCGGCGAGCTTGGTGCTCTTGCCCATGGAGACGGGGCAGGCCGCCCAAAGCTCGGAGAGGGCGCGGACGAGGTCGTCCATCTGCACGTCCGTGTGCTGGGGCGTGGGCGTCAGCCTGATCCGCTCGGTGCCGCGCGGCACGGTCGGATAGTTAATGGGCTGCGCGTAGATCTGATAGCGGTCGAGCAACATGTCGGTGACCTGCTTGCAGTGCACGGGGTCGCCGATCAGCACGGGCACGATGTGGCTCTTGCCCTCGACCAGCGGCAGGCCGGCATTGCGCGAGGCGCGCTTTGAGCGTGCGCGCGCGCTCCTGATGCCGGGCGCGCTCGAAAGCGCTCGTCTTCAAATGGCGGATGGAAGCAAGCGCGCCCAGCCGCGATCGCCGGCGCAAGCGAGGTCGTGAAGATGAACCCCGGGGCAAACGAGCGGATCGCGTCGCAGAGGTCGCGGGATGCCGGCGATGTAGCCGCCCATGACGCCGAACCCCTTGGCGAGCGTGCCGTTGATGATGTCGACCCGGTCCATGACGCCGATCACGCTCGGCGATGCCGCCGCCGCGCGGGCCGTACATGCCGACCGCGTGGACCTCGTCGAGGTAGGTCAGCGCCCCGTACTTCTCGGCCAGATCGCAGATCGCCCCGATCGGCGCGATGTGCCCGTCCATCGAGTAGACGCTCTCGAAGGCGATGATCTTCGGCGAACGCCGGCCGGCAACGCCTTGAGCTTGGCCTCGAGATCGGCGACGTCGTTGTGGCGGAAGATGCGTTTCTCGCCTTGCCCGTGGCGGATGCCCTCGATCATCGACGCGTGGTTCTTCTCGTCCGAGAGGATAACGCAGCCGGGGAGCAGCTTGACGAGCGTCGAGAGCGTCGCGTCGTTGGCGACGTAGGCGGAGGTGAAGAGCAGCGCGGCCTCCTTGCCGTGGAGGTCGGCGAGCTCGGCTTCGAGCTCGACATGATAGTGCGTCGTGCCGGAGATGTTGCGCGTGCCGCCGGAGCCGGCGCCGACCGCGTCGATCGCTGCATGCATGGCGGCGATATCACAGCGGGATGCTGGCCCATGCCGAGATAGTCGTTCGAGCACCAGACGACGACCGGCTTGGCACCTCGGAGCCGGCGACACGCTCCGCGTTGGGATAAGCCCCGCGACGGCGCAACACGTCGGCGAACACGCGATAGCGGCCTTCACTGCGGATCTGATCGAGCGCGGCCCTGAAGTGCTTCTCGTAGTCCATCGCGTTTCCCGAGCTACTTTCTGTCGTTCTTGCCCGACATTTGACCTTTTGCCGCCTCGAGGGCAACCGAACCTTATGTCGCGGGCCGCGAGCATGTTCCCGGCCGGATTGCCAAAACTATAACGCGGCGGGCGGGGTTCTGGTTGCGGACAAGATCCTTGGTACGGAATGACTATACTCGCGGATGACATGGACCGTTTCATGGCCCGCCGCAACCCCCGGCGCGGCCCTCGTCCTTTCGCATTGCACCTCAAGGAAAGTCTTGACCCAAATCAAGGGCCTCTCAGTAGGACGTCGCCGTCTCGCTGACCCCGTCCTTGTTGTAAAGGTCGCGCCGGAAATTTATCGCGCCGTCCTCGGTCGCCCACGCCGTAATGTAGACGAAGTAGAGGGGAACCGGAGTCGCAAGCTTCACGTCGAGGCGCTCGCCCGTCTCCTTCATCGCCGCGATCCGGTCCTTTTCCCAGCCGTCGTTCTGGCCAAGCAGCCAATAGGCGAGCCGCTCGATGTTATTGACGCGGATGCAGCCCGAGCTCGCCGCGCGGAAATTGCGCCCGAACAGGCTGTTGGACGGCGTGTCGTGCATGTAAACGGATTCTCCGCTGGCAAAGTTTATCTTCACGAATCCGAGCGGGTTCTCCTTGCCGGGCTGCTGGCGATAGACGAGCTGCTTCGGGCGGCTCGAGGTCCAGTCGATCGTCTCGGGATCGACCTTCTTGCCGGCCGCGTCGTAGGCGTCGATGCCCATCTTGACGAGGACGCTCTTGCCTTCCGCCTGCAATTCACGCCCCTGCGGTATGAGGTCCTTGTCGATCACCGTCGGCGGCAGCTTCCACACGGGATTGAAGTTCATCTCCGTAATCGTCGAGCGCAGCAGAGGCGTCGGCCGGTCCGGCTTGCCGACGACGCCCGTATGGCGCGAGATGACGCGGTTCAGCGCGACGGCCTCGATCTGGGCCGCCGGGATGTTGACGATCACGTACTTCTTGTTCTTGCTGGCCGCGTTCGAGAGTTCGGTGAGGCGCGCGAGGTTGGTCTTGAGCTGCTTCAGGCGGTCCTGCGCCGAGACGTTGAGCGCGGGAACGGTCGTGTGCGAGTCGAGCTTGCCGGTTGGCGGCAAGCCGTTCGCCGACTGAAAGCGCTTCACGGCCTCGACCAGCTCGGGGTCGTAGACTTCGCCCGCCCCTGAATCGGTCGTGAGGTCGCCGGACGCCATCAACCGCTCGCGCAAGTTCACGATGGCGAAGCTCGTCTCGCCGGGCTTCATGTCGACCTCGGGGATCGTCCCCCAGCCGCCGACGGCGACGATGTCGCCATAGCGGGCGATCGCCGCCTTCGTCGCCTCGATGTTGGCTGTCGACAGCGTCGGAAAACCCGGCTCCGGGTTGCCCTCCCAGTCTTTGATGAACTGCCGGTCTGTCATGACTGGATTGGCGCCGCCGCCCACGGGCCCGAACTCTATCTGCCCGAAAGCGTTGTCCTGGGCGCAGACCGCTCCTGTGCCAAGGGCGAGCGCAACTATCCCGATCATGGCTTCGCCGGCCGCACTCTGCGCGCGGGCGACACGACCGCCTCGCTTCCCGTGAGATGTCACCATGAAGTCCCCCCGCCAACCCGGTAACCCAGTTCGAATGCGATCGAGGCGCTAGACCGGCTCCCCGCATTCTCCGAGGCCGTCCTCCGAGGCCGTCCTCACCGCTGCGGCGCGTACGCTTGCGCGTACGGCGCGACAATCGAACAGTGTGGGGCATGAGCCATAGAGCGGCGGGGGCGGCTCCGAAGGTCTCGTGATCGTCGCCGACCGTGCGATATTCGGTCGCAAATGAAAAGGCGGAATCTCGCGCTGTGGACAAGGGTCTCGCTTCCCTGGTGCGCGCCCGCCACAAGCAGGAAAAAGGCCGCGGCATCGGCCGCGGCCACGTCGAAACTCTCAGCTTGCGCCCTGAGCTCCCCCGAAGTCTAGAGGCGGTAGCGGATGTGGTCCGCCCAGTAGCGCTCGAGCCGGGTTAGGGCTTTGTTCAGACTGCGGAAGTCATCCCCCGATACCTGACCGACAGTCTCCACCGAGCCTAGCTGGCGCTGGTAGAGGTCCTGGACCACCTCCGACGCCTCCTTGCCCTTGGGCGAGAGCGACACGCGCACGGAGCGTTTGTCCGTCTCGCTGCTTCTTGTAGTCGATATACCCCATATCGACCAACTTCTTGAGATTGTAGGAGACGTTGGAGCCGAGGTAGTAGCCCCGGCTCTTGAGCTCGCCCGCGGTGAGCTCGCCGTCGTTGATATTGTAGAGGAGGAGCGCCTGCACGGCATTGAGCTCGTATTCGCCGATTCGGTCGAACTCGTCCTTGATGACATCGAGCAGCATGCGATGCAGCCGCTCGATCAAGTGCAACGCCTGGAGATACTCCGTTCGAAACGATGGATCCTGAACGGCCGGCGCACGGTGGCGCGCAGCGCTAAGTGCCACGGACATAGACCTGCCTCACTACCTGTTTGACGCGACCGGTTTTCCGGTTCTGGTGAGGACCATAACGAATACAGATAAAGTTTATCTCAAGAGCCGAGGTAAATTGGGCGTAAACGGGAGTCCCGCTCGTCTCTCAGGCGCGGAGCGCCTGCATCTCCTGGCGCGTCGGCAACGTGAGCTCGCCCGCGCCCGCCGGCGCGAAATAGTCGTCGACGATCGCCTGGCTCACGTCCTCGAGGCGATCGGGTTGCCAGCGCGGCTCACCGTCCTTGTCGATAATGGCGGCGCGCACGCCTTCGGCGAAGTCGTGCCCCTCGAGGCAGCGAAGCGCCAGGCGGTAGTCGGCGATGAGCGTCTCCCGGAGATCGCGGGCGCCTGCCTCCCGAATATGGCGCAGCGTGATCTTGAGAGACGTCGGCGAGCGACGCCTGAGGTCGGCCGCCGTCGCACGTGCCCAATCGCTCGCTCGCCCCGCCTCGGCCTCGAGCCGCTCGACGATCTCCTCGACAGTGCGCCCCGAGAAGCAGCGGTCGATGGTCTCCGCAAATGGAGCAAGCTCGCCCGGACCCGGCTCTCGGTGCCGGCCGTCGAGGGCCGGATCGACGGGCCAGGTGTCGGCTATCTCGGCCTTGATGGCCTCGAATTGCTCTTTTTCGATGCAATGGGTCACGAGCCCCAAGGCAAACGCGTCGGCACGTCCTATCGTGTGCCCAGTCAGACCCAGATACGCGCCCATGTGGCCCGGAAGGCGCGCAAACACATGCGCCGTTCCCACATCGGGAAAGAGACCGATCTGCGTCTCGGGCATGGCGAAGCGATAGCTTTCGCCGGCGACGCGATGCGTGCCGTAGAGCGAGATGCCGACACCCCCTCCCATGACGAGCCCGTCGATCAGCGGAATGGTCGGTTTCGAGAAACATTCCCATTGCCAGTTCAAGGCGTACTCGTCTGCAAACAGGCGCGCGGCTTGCGCCCGGTCTATGCGGGCTGCCGCCATGATCTCGCGCACGTCCGAGCCCGCCGAGAACGCCCGCCCGCCCGCCGACTGGATGACGACGGCATAGACCTGTGGATCGCGGGCAAAAGACCAGAGGCCTTCGGCGAGCTTCGCGCGCATGGCCGCCGTCAGCGCGTTGAGCGCCTTCGTACGGTCGAGTGTGACGAGGGCCATCGAGCCGATCGCCTCAATCGTCACGTCCTGCCCTTCGGCCCCGGTCATCCGTTGCTCCCCGAAGACACGAGTTGTGCTCCTCTTCAGCCCTCGGCGCGCCACGCCCGCCTCGCGTTGCGCGGCCACAATTAGCGGCTATACATCGGCGCGCAACACCCAGACACTGAAGCCCCGATTCGGGACTGTCGTTGCGCAGAAAGCCTCGCGTCGCTGAACTTTTGCGGTGCAAGGGAATTAAGGGTCTTGATGGAGGCACGGGCTGCTTCCAGAATTCGGTCTTGCCTGAGACGGCACCGGGGAGACGCGCGCCTTCATGAAGCGTTTGCGGCTTGGTATCGCCCTCATCTTATCGGCGGCAGCGACAACGGCGCCCCTCGCCGCGGAGAAATCCGTCCTCGACAAAGCCTCCGACGCGGTCTCGGCCGCCGTCGACGAGGTCACAGACGTCGCGGCTGATGTCGCTGCCGATGCGGCGAAAGCGGCGGGGGCTGACAAGAAAAAGCGCAAGCCGTCGACCGCATCATCCAAGTCGAAGCCCGGCAAGACGCGCGCGACATCGTCCGAGAAGTCCGCAGCCTCGGAGCCGGCCACGGATAAGACCGCTGCCGGATCGGCCCCGGCCAAAGAGGCCGCAAGCTCAAAGTCGAAAGCCGAGACCACCGCACCGGCGACAGCGACGGGCAAGGCTCCCGACGGGAAGACTGCGGCTCAGCCCGCCGCTCCGGCTGCATCGGCACCTGATCCCAAGGCGGCCGCCGATCCGAAAGCGGCTGCCGATCCCACGGCCACACCGGACGCCAAGGCCGCCGCTGATGCCAAGAAGCCGCCAGAGCCGCCAAAGGAATGGTCTCCGCTCGAGATCGAGCTCGCGAAAGCGCGCTGCACGCTGCTTCTCAAGGGCCTCGATGCGGTGACCCTGCCCGAAGCTCCGTTCCGCGAGCAGGGCGAGTGCGGCGCGCCGGCGCCCGTTCGTCTCGTCAGCCTCGGCAAGAGCCCGGAAGTCTCGTTCTCACCGCCGGCCCTCGTCACCTGCGACATGGTCGCGGCGCTGCACAAGTGGGTGACGCGCGACTTGCAGCCGCTCGCAAAGAAGCGCCTCGGCTCGAGCGTCATCAAAATCAACGTCATGAGCGACTACTCGTGCCGCAAGGCCTACGGGCGCGTGAACAACAAGCTCTCCGAGCACGGACACGCCAACGCGCTCGATATCGGCTCGTTCCACCTCGCAAGCGGCGAGCAGGTCGCCATGCTCAAGGAATGGGGCCAGACGAAGCGCGACATCGCCGACTTGATTGCCGCCGCGAAGGCCGCGGCCGAGAAGGCGGCGGCCGAGAGACTCGAGGCGGAAAGGAAGGCGCAAGCCAATCTTGCCGATCCCAAGGCGGCCGACGGCAAGCCCCAGCCGCTGCCTCCCGCCGCGGTGGGGACGCCGAGCGGCACGCCCGGCGCTGGCCTCGTCAGGACGACGATCATCGACGGTGTGCCCAAGCTCACCCTCACGCTGCCTGGCGGCCAGAGCCCGTCAGGCGAGTCGGAGGATGGGGATGGATTCACTCCGCGCCGTCTCGGCGGACCGAAGGAGGACAAGACCGCGGCGCATGAGGGCAAGGACGCCTCGAAAGCTGCCGAGCATTCGGTCGAGGCAGGCGATCCGGCACCGACTGCCAAGACAGCCAAGAAGAAAGCGCAGAGTGTAGAGGACGCCGACCCCAAGTCCGCCGCCCTCGCGCCCGAGGGGCTGCCGAGCCCCGCCCCGCCAACGAAAATGGGCCGCTTCTTGCGCGAAGCCCACGCGGCGGCCTGCAAGATCTTCGGGACGACGCTCGGCCCCGAAGCCAACAACGCGCACCGCAACCACTTCCACGTCGACATGGCCGAGCGCAAGCACTCGCTCATCTGCGACTAACGTTTCCGGCGTCCGCCCCTTGCCAGCCAGACCGCGGCGCGGGAAGGTCGGACGGACATGAACGAACCGATCGACAAGCAGCTGAGCTCTCTCACG
Source organism: uncultured Alphaproteobacteria bacterium (assembly GCA_963740475.1). GTDB lineage: Bacteria > Pseudomonadota > Alphaproteobacteria > Rhizobiales > Hyphomicrobiaceae > Hyphomicrobium_C. The sequence continues at coordinate 53,120 of CAVUEM010000045.1, forward strand.
CTGGGTCCCGGCCCCAGCACGGCCAGCTATCCGGCGACGCGGCTCAGGCGAAACAGGGCGGCGGCCTGGTCGCGCCGCCTCGTGGCCGAGACCCGCCTCTCCGTCGACGACCTCGTCTGGCCGCTGTTCGTCATCGAAGGGAGGGACAGGCGCGAGCCGGTCGCCTCCATGCCCGGCGTCGATCGCCTCTCGATCGACCTCGTCGTCGAGGCCGCGCGCGAGGCCGCGCGGCTCGGGATCCCGGCGATCGCGCTCTTCCCGTACACGGACCCGAAGCTCAGGACCGAGGACGCGCGCGAAGCCTTCAATTCCGACAACCTCGTTTGCCGTGCCACGCGGGCCGTCAAGGCGGCGGGTCTCGACCTCGGCGTCATCCTCGACGTGGCGCTCGACCCCTACACGAGCCACGGACATGACGGGCTCCTTCGCGACGGCAAGGTCGCCAACGACGAGACGGTCGCGGCCCTCGTGCGCCAGGGGCTCGTCGAGGCGGAGGCCGGCGCCGACATTCTCGCCCCCTCCGACATGATGGACGGGCGCGTCGGCGCGATTCGGCGCGCGCTCGAGCGCGCCGGGCGCCCCGACACGCAGATAATGGCGTACGCCGCAAAGTACGCGAGCGCGTTCTACGGGCCGTTCCGCGACGCGGTCGGCTCGGGTGCCCTCCTCAAGGGCGACAAGCGCACCTACCAGATGGACCCGGCGAACGGCGACGAAGCCTTGCGCGAGGTCGCGCTCGATATCGCGGAAGGCGCCGACATGGTGATGGTGAAGCCCGGGCTCCCTTATCTCGACATCGTGCGGCGCGTCGCGGAGACCTTCAAGGTGCCGACCTTCGCCTATCAGGTGTCGGGCGAGTACGCGATGACGATGGCGGCCGCGGAGCGCGGCTGGCTCGACGGCGAGGCGGCGATGATGGAGGCCCTGTTGGCGATGAAGCGCGCGGGCGCGGCCGGCATCCTCACCTATTTCGCGCCCAAGGCAGCGAAGCTCCTAAGCCGGGGTTCGTGATTGCGAACCCCAAGGGGTGTCCACTTCCTCTCGACGTCATGCCCGCGTCATGGCGAAGCCATGCTCCGCATGGACGGCGGGCATCCGTCCAGGCCAGCCATTGAGGATATTCGCCAACTTGGGCAGATCCCCGCCTCCGCGGGGATGACGTTGAGAACGTAGTTACAGGTCGAAGTTACTACTCGTACTCGTCAGGCGATCTCGCCGCCGAGGGCAGGGTTCGAGCGCCATGAGAAGCTCTGACCGACGAGCGATTTGTAGAGGCGGGGTGCAAACGGCAGCACCGACCAGCCGAGGATGTTGACGATCGCCGCCGCCACGTGATGGGGCTCGAACTCGGCGCCGAGCATCGGCAGCGCGAAGAGCCCCAGCGAAAGCGCGACCATCGCCGCGGAAAGCCCGATGTATGCGACCATGAAGGTGGCGTCGTAGGCGATCGTGCGGCTGTTCGACATGGCAATGGCTCCCGGCTTCTCGCGGAGCCGCCGGCGCTCTGCCGGGGCATCTCGGGAGCTACGATCGCCTTAGCCGGCCGCCTTCGCTGTTCCGTCCGGAACAGCCCCCCTCTAGTTGGTGCGCCGGCCGAAGGAGACCGCGTAGGCGGGCGAGCGCATGGGGAAGACCGTGTCGTTCGCCGGCCCCTCGATCCCGTCGACGACATTGGTCGGGTCGAAAATGCCCGCGTCGCACGTCGCATCGTCCTCGAGTGCCGTGATGGCGAGCGTCCCCATAGTGACACTCTTGCGCTCCTCGGGCCAGAATGCGGACGGATCGTCCACCGGGTCGCCCGGCTCGCCGAGGATCGCCGTGAGGTCGAAGGTTGCCGGCCCCTTGGCGAGGCGATCCTTCAGCTCGTCGACATAAAAATCGGCCGATTTGGCTTTGGCCTCCTCGTCGGTGAGGCCTGCTTCCCCTCCCGACGGCACGAACTTCCATTTGACGACTTTGGTTTCGCCCTTGGCGTTGGTCAGAGTGAAGGCGTGAACGCCGTAGTAGCTCACGCTCGCATAGCTCGCCGGCACCGGGCGCGCGGCGAGCCAGGCGCCTTGGCGCGTCGCGTTGGCATTGTCCTTGAAGAACGCGGCGATCTTCTCGCCGTCCTTGGTCGCGACCGTCGTGAGGAGGGCGAGAAACTGTTCCGGCGTCTTTGCGAGGAACACCGGGGCCGAGATCATGACCATGTCGGTGGTCGTGCCCTTGCCGAGATCGAAGTGGAGTGCCAGACCGCGCACCGGCTCCTTGCCGTTGTCGGCAGCCTTGGGATCGCCGCCGCCGAGGGAAAATCGTCCGATGACGCCGACCGGGCCCGCGAAGTGCGGCGCTTTTGAAAGTGAAGGCGCCTCCGCGCTCGGCGTGAACGTTCCCTTGATGCACTTTCCTTTGGCGTGACCGGCCCGCGTATGGACGTGCTTGCCGAAAACGGCCTGCAGCGCATCGACAAGGGCTTCGGGTGTGGCCTCTTCTGCAGTCGCCGCCGAAGCGAAAGCCACGGTGATGGCCAGCACGACCAGTAGTTGCCGGGTTCCAACTCTCATACAAATTCTCCCACATCACGCATGTAATTCTCCCACATCATGCATGTCCTGAGGCGATACCGCTTCCACCTCGTCACTAGGCAATCGCCCGCTACTGTGAGACCAGGCGCACTAGCTCTCATTTAGTCGGAGGAGAGTGCCGATGTGTTACGAGGAGGGAACCGCAACTTCCCTGCACGCCGCGGCGTGTACCTTTGCCAGTAAGCAAGGGGCAATTCAACGTCCCGTTTGGGCAATTGGGCCACCCCCTCGCATACAAGGATCGTAACGACGGCGCGCCCCGGGAGTCGCTGGCCCCCGTCAGCGGCGGATGCGCCGGCGCGGCTCGAGCGGCGGCTCGGCAGGGGTCGCTTCCACGGGTCCGTCGGTCGCCGACGGCACGCTCTTCTGGGCCACCGCGTTCTTCGGTTTCTGGCACTCGGTGAGCCACACGTCGAAGACCGCATGCTCGACGGCGTTGAGGCCAGGGCTCTCAGCAAACATCCAGCCCGAGAAGATGCGCTTCTCCTGCCCGTCGAGCTGGACCTCGTCGACCTCGACGAAAGAGGTCGTCTTCGGCTGCTCGGTCGGCGGGCGCGAGTAGCAGACGCGCGGCGTCACCTTGAGCGCGCCGAACTGCACCGTCTGGCCCAGCGGCACCTCGAGCTTCTTGATCGTCGCGGTGACCTTGTCGAGGGCGGAGAACACGGCGACCCCGTTCTCGAGCCGCTCGGCCGTCGCGTCGGCACCCGGCATCCCAGCGAGCGCAAGCGCCAGACCCGCGCCCCAAAGGCTAGAGCGTCGATAAGAGCGATCGTGGTCCCGGTCGTTGCTCATTCGCACTCAACTGTCGGTGCGTCGGATGGCAGAAGCGTGACACGTTGAGCCGGCCTGGAGCCGGGAGCTCACTTGGGACGCCACGGCGTGTAATCGCCGGTCGCTTTCGGACGCTCGCCCGCACCCACGATCGAGCCTGGCGGGCGCCAAGCCTCCCGCGTCCCCGTCATATTCATGCGGTGCGGCTTTTGCCACGGGCGCGGCGCGTAATTATCCACGACGGGGGGCGTATCGACCGTGTAGTGCAGCCAGCCGTGCCAGTCGGGCGAGACTTTCGAGGCATCCGCAAACCCGTTGTACGTCACCCAGCGCCGGAGCTGGCCCAACGGGCCGATGGGGCCGACGCCCTGCCTCTGCTCGTAGTAGCGGTTGCCGTGCTCGTCCTCGCCGACGAACCGACCCTGACGCCAGATCGTGAGGCGCGTGCCCCAGGTGTTGCCGCCCCACCAGCTGAAAATCTCGTTCAAAATGCCCATTTTGCCCGTCACGCAGCCGCCGCATCGCCGTCCCGATTAGCGCGCCTCGCACGGAAATGTCCAGCGCATGCCGATCGCGGCGGATTTGCAACAGTAAGTGAGCCCGGAATCGCACTAGCTTCGTCTCGAGAGCTTTGAGAGACCCCCAATTTAGGGCCTTTCCATAGGCGGCAAAATTTGGCCGCAATCGCCAAAGCCCGTATTTCCGGCTGCTTCTCGGCGTCAATCCCCAATTTGCCAACACCACAAGATATAGCGCTCCGTCGCATCTACTACCCACAAGAACTGGTGACGCCCCTTACGAATCGTCATAGCGTTCTTCCTGTCGCCGATGAGGTGCGCGTACCCGCGCCCGGCGGAAATCCCAGTAATTCGAGTGAGCGGGCCGTTTTGCCCGCCCAACCGGTCAACAGCCGTGTCGTCGGCGCGTGAGGGACGCGCTGCAACAGGCGTCGAGCGGTGAGGGTTCATTGTGCCCGGTTGCGTCCCAGGCGTGCCGAACGACGGGACAAAAAATCTTTCGCGGGGGACTTCAAAATGAAGATTACGCGGCGTTTCACGGAAGCCGGCAAGTCTCCTTACGAGCGGATCGCCTTCCGCCGCGCCATCTCCGAGATCAAGAACCCCGACGGCTCGGTCGTCTTCCGCCTCGACGGCTTCGAGGTGCCCGAGACCTGGAGCCAAGTCGCCGCCGACATCCTCGCGCAGAAATACTTCCGCAAGGCAGGCGTGCCGCGCCGCCTCAAGAAAGTCGAAGAGACGCAAGTCCCGTCCTGGCTCTGGCGCTCGGTCGCCGACGAGGCCGCGCTCGAGGCGCTGCCCGAAAAACAGCGTTTCGGCGGCGAGACGGGCGCGCGCCAGGTCTTCGACCGCCTCGCCGGCACCTGGACCTACTGGGGCTGGAAGGGCGGCTACTTCACGAGCGAGGAGGACGCGGCCGCCTTCTTCGACGAGCATCGCTACATGCTGGCGGCGCAGATGGGCGCGCCCAACTCGCCGCAGTGGTTCAATACCGGTCTCCACTGGGCCTATGGCATCGACGGCCCGAGCCAGGGCCACTACTACGTCGACTTCGAGACCGGTAAGCTCACCGTCTCCGCATCCTCCTACGAGCATCCCCAGCCCCACGCCTGCTTCATCCAGTCGATCGAGGACGATCTCGTCAACGAGAACGGGATCATGGACCTCTGGGTGCGGGAAGCCCGCCTCTTCAAGTACGGTTCGGGCACCGGCTCCAACTTTTCGAAACTGCGCGGCGCCAACGAGAAGCTTTCGGGCGGCGGGCGCTCGTCGGGGCTCATGAGCTTCTTGAAGATCGGCGATCGGGCGGCGGGCGCCATCAAGTCGGGCGGCACGACGCGGCGCGCGGCGAAGATGGTCGTGGTCGACGTCGATCACCCCGACATCGAGGAGTACATCAACTGGAAGGTCCGCGAGGAGCAGAAGGTCGCGGCCCTCGTCACCGGCTCCAAGATCTGCCAGAAGCGCTTGAAGGCCATCATGAAGGCCGCCGTCAACTGCGAGGCCGACGGCGACGACTGCTTCGATCCGGCGAAAAACCCGAAGCTCAAGCAAGCCGTCCGCGAGGCCAAGCGCGATGGCGTGCCTATGAACTACGTGCTGCGCGTCATCCAGTTCGCGAAGCAGGGCTATAAGGACATCGACTTCGCGACCTACGACACCGATTGGGATTCGGAAGCCTATCTCACCGTCTCGGGCCAGAACTCGAACAACTCGGTGCGCGTCACCGACGAGTTCCTGCAAGCCGTCCTCAACGATAGGGAATGGTCGCTCACGGCGCGCACATCGAGCAAGACCGTAAAGACGCTGCGCGCGCGCGACCTCTGGGAGCAGATCGGACATGCGGCTTGGGCGTCCGCCGATCCCGGCATCCAGTTCCACACGACCATCAACGACTGGCACACCTGCCCGAAGTCGGGGCCGATCCGCGCCTCGAACCCGTGTTCCGAGTACATGTTCCTCGACGACACGGCCTGCAATCTCGCGTCGCTGAACCTCATGACGTTCCGCAAGTCCCCCTCTCCCCGCTTGCGGGGAGAGGGTCGGGGTGAGGGGCAGCAGCAAACTGCCGCGCTCGCGGCGGCCCCTCACCCTAACCCTCTCCCCGTTGAAGGAACGGGGAGAGGGGACTTCGACATCGCCGCGTTCGAGCATGCCTGCCGGCTGTGGACCATCGTGCTCGAGATCTCGGTCTTGATGGCGCAGTTCCCCTCGCGCCAGATCGCCGAGCTTTCCTATCGCTACCGCACGCTCGGCCTCGGCTTCGCCAACATCGGCGGCCTCCTCATGTCGTCCGCCATCCCCTACGACTCGGAGGACGGGCGCGCCATCTGCGGGGCGATCTCGGCCATCATGACCGGCATCTCCTACGCGACCTCGGCCGAGATGGCGGGCGAGCTCGGGGCCTTTCCGGGCTTCGCGGCAAATCGCAACGACATGCTGCGCGTCATCCGCAATCACCGCCGCGCGGCCTATGGCGAGACGGAATCCTACGAAAGGCTTTCGATCGCGCCCAGTGCCGCTCGATGACGCGAGCTGCCCGGACGAGCGGCTCGTCGAGGCGGCGCGGCGCGCCTGGGATCGCGCCATCGAGCTCGGCCAGGAGTACGGCTTCCGCAATGCGCAGGCCACCGTCATCGCCCCGACCGGCACCATCGGCCTCGTCATGGACTGCGATACGACCGGCATCGAGCCCGACTTCGCCCTCGTCAAGTTCAAGAAGCTCGCCGGCGGCGGCTACTTCAAGATCATCAACCAGGCCGTGCCCGAGGCCTTGCGCGCGCTCGGCTACCGCGAGAGCGAGATCGCCGAGATCGTGGCCTACGCCGTCGGCCACGGCTCACTCGCCCAGGCCCCCGCCATCAACGTCGCGACGTTGCGCGCGCGGGGCTTCACCGACGAGGCGATTGCGAAGATCGAGGCGAGCCTCGGAACTGCCTTCGACATCAAGTTCGTCATGAACCGGTGGACGCTCGGCGAGGAGTTCCTGACCAAGTCGCTCAAAGTGCCGGCCGAGAAGCTCGCCGACGCCAGCTTCGATCTCTTGACCCATCTCGGCTTCTCGAAGAAGGACATCGAAGCGGCGAACGAGCACGTCTGCGGGGCGATGACGCTCGAAGGAGCGCCGCACCTGAAGCCGGAGCACCTGCCAGTGTTCGACTGCGCCTCCCCGTGCGGGCGCAAGGGCCGCCGCTACCTCTCCGTCGAGAGCCACATCCGCATGATGGCGGCGTCGCAGCCGTTCATCTCGGGCGCCATCTCGAAGACGATCAACATGCCGATCGACGCCACCGTCGAGGACTGCAAGCAGAGCTACATGCTCTCCTGGCGGCTCGCGCTCAAGGCCAACGCGCTCTACCGCGACGGCTCGAAGCTGTCGCAGCCTCTGAACGCGCAGGTGCTCGGCGACGACGCGGACGAGCAGGAGGATGCCGTCGAGCAGATGACGGCGGATAAGCCGATGGCGGCGCGCGCCAACGTCGCGGCCGAGCGCATCGTCGAGCGGATTGTCGAACGGGCGCGGGAGCGCGAGAAGCTGCCGAACCGGCGCAAGAGCTACACGCAAAAAGCAACCGTCGGCGGCCACAAGGTCTATCTCCACACCGGCGAGTACGACGACGGGCGCTTGGGCGAGATCTTCATCGACATGCACAAGGAGGGCGCCGCCTTCCGCTCGCTCATGAACAATTTCGCGATCGGCATCTCGCTCGGCCTGCAATACGGCGTGCCGCTGGAGGAGTACGTCGAGGCCTTCACCTTCACGCGCTTCGAGCCGGCGGGGCTGGTGCAGGGCAACGACACGATCAAGAACGCGACCTCCATTCTCGACTACATCTTCCGCGAACTCGCCGTGTCCTACCTCGGGCGCAACGACCTCGCCCACGTCGACCCGCGCGAGATCGTCGGCGAGACGGGGCTCGGCTCCGGCGACACGGCGACCGACGACCAGCTCGATCTCGATCTCCCGGCGCAGAAGTACGTGTCGAAGGGCCTCGTGCGCGGCACGCCAATCCGCGTCGCGACGCGCGGGGGAGCGGTGGCCGGGCGGGCCAATACGGTCGCGGCGCTCCAGCAGGAGATCACGAGCGCTTTTCCCGTCACCGAAGGGGCGACCGCGCTCAAACCCGAGACCGAGGTGATGTTCCAGCGCACGACAATGTCGGAATCCCGTGTTGCCGTCATCGCTCGCTCAACGGCGGACAAGGTCGCGGAGGCGCGGCTCCGCGGCTACGAGGGCACCGCCTGCACCGAGTGCCACAACTTCACGATGGTGCGGAACGGCACCTGTCTGAAATGCGACACCTGCGGCTCCACGAGCGGGTGCAGTTGAGCTGTTTTGGAATTTGAAATGACCATAAACGACATCCTGACTTTGATCGCAATTGTTGGCGGCCCAATTGTCGCGGTTTTTTTGACGCGCAAACTAGATGCGCGTCGAGAACAACGGGCTCGCCGCATGGACGTATTTAGAACGCTCATGCGCACGCGTCGGACGCCGACAAGTGTCGAGCATGTCGGCGCCCTGAATCTGATCGAGATCGAGTTTTCCCGCGACTTGGAAGTCATAAAGGCGTGGAGAGAGCTGTTTACGCACTTCGCAACCGAGCACAACCGTCGCTTAGAAGAGCTTTCTACCGCGTTACATGAAAATGGTGCCGCTGACGCACGCTTTTCAAAGCGCCTAGGCGACGAGCGTCAGCGTCTCCTCGCAAAACTGCTTCACGCAATGGCAAAAGTATTGGATTTTAAGATTGAGCAGTTGGAGATCTTCGAGGGTGGCTACACCCCGCAAGGTTGGGAAGACGAATATCAGGAGCAGCGTCTCGTGCGTCGCTTCCTCGTAGACCTTTACCGAGGTGCAGTCGCATTGCCTGTTCTTACTTTTCAACCTGAGAAATCCGCCGAGGCGGATCGGGCAACAACGACCGATGCATCACTAAAAAACTAGCGGCGGCGTGTCGGAGTGCAGGTGAGCATCCTGCAACCGCGCGAATTTCTCCACACTTACAAATGTCGCGTGTGCGGAAATTGGCGTGGGTCCCGATCTGTATCGGAATGACGTTTGGCGATTGGGACGCGTTTACCAACTGAACACCGTCATCCCGGCGAAGGCCGGGACCCACGCAAGCTTCCAGAGACTCTGTGCGTTGGCTTTCTACGCAGCAGCGCGTGGCATTCCTACACGAACCGCCCGGAGACGTGTCGTGGATGGGCGCCTCTCTTGCTTGCCGCGCTCCGCGCGGACGCGGCCATGACGTTGAGTGAGGGCGCCCGCTCGCCTCCCCACACCGTCATCCCGGCGTCATGGCGAAGCCATGCTTCGCATGGACGGCCGGGACCCACGCAAGTTTCAACACGGCCCTGTAAGGATACGGCATATCGCCCCACCGCTTTCCCGTCATGGCCGCGCAGGCGGCCATCCACGACAGGCTTCAGCAGTCTCGGCGGTTGGATTAGGGTGACGTGGGAGCAACGTCCGCTCGGTTACACCAGCGCGAGTTCAAGGCGAAGCAACCCTGCGTTTACATCATGGCGAGTGCCCCGAACGGGGTGCTCTACGTCGGCGTGACGAGCGCACTTCACCACCGGATCGCGGTCCATAAGCAAGACCTGCTCGAAGGCTTCACGAAGAAGTATCGGGTGCATCGGCTCGTCTACTACGAGATGCACGAGACCATGCAGCAGGCGATCCAGCGCGAGTCGCAGATCAAGAAATGGAAACGCGCGTGGAAAGTCCGCTTGATCAAGGAAATGAACCCTGCGTGGCGCGACCTTTTCGACGAGACGTGGGGCCGGATCGAGGATGGCCCTACGGACAGCGAGAGACTTCGCCGTTGACGTCCAGCTCGTTGCAACGTGTCGTGGATGGCCGCCTCTCTTGCTTGCCGCGCTCCGCGCGGATGCGGCCATGACGTTGAGGGAGGGCGCGACCTCGCCTCCCCACACCGTCATCCCCTCTCCCCGTCCTTCACGGGGAGAGGGTTAGGGTGAGGGGCAGCAACTGGCGACGGCGCAGGACCTTGCCCCTCACCCCGACCCTCTCCCCATCGTAAGAACGATGGGGAGAGGGAGAAATTGTGCGACCCATCACCCCACCTGACGCGTGTCATCTCGTCGAGATACTTCCAGCATGGACGAGTTAGCTCCGCTAACTCATGACGCGACTTCTTCCCCCTCGAGGGGGGAGGAGGAAGGAGTCACCCACGGAATAGCGAGGCCGAAAGCAAGAGCGGAGACTGGTCCTCCGGACCACCATGCCGGAGACCGCTCATGTCGCATGCCCCCGCACAGCCTCTCAAGGCCACGAAAATCCTTGCCGACGGCTGGCTCGCCTTCGTCGCCATCCTCATCGTGTTCATCGTCCATGATCTGGTGACAGGCGTCTCGTACGGCGGCGGAACGATCGGCGGCGTAACCGGCGGCATCATGGTCGGCGGCCAGGCGATGCTGACCCCGCGCCCGAACCTGACCCCCTGGCAGCGCCGCATCCTCCTCGCCGCCATCGGCGCCGCGGCCTCGGTCACGGTGCTCGCGCTGCTTCACGCGCTCAAGTTCTGAGCCGGCCGCGCCCTACCCGCGCGCCGAGAGCTCGGCCTCCCGCGCGATGGCGGCCCCGTCGCGCACGTCGGCATATTCGAGCGTCGCGTTATCGACGTAGGCGCGCTCGCCCTTGGGCGCGTGCTCCGGCCCGAGCGCGGCAAGCGCCGACGGCCCCGTCCCGTGCCCGGCGAAGAAGCCCTCGATCACGGCCCCCTTCGCGCGATACTCCGGGTCGGCGAGAAAAAGCTCGTGCAGGCGCTTCAGGTTGTAGTGAGGCACCGACGCCATGAGATGGTGCGGCAGGTGGTAGTCCATGCCCCACGGAAACACGGCGTAGCGGATGAGCGGGCCGACGAGGAACACGCGCGTGTTGGTGTAGCGGCCACGGTCGGCGTTGCCGTGCTGCACCCACTGGCGCAGCATCAGAAAGAGGGGAGACGTCGTGAACAGCGGGATGACCCAGTAGATCAGGTAGTAGTGCCAGGTGACGCCCCAGGCCGCGGCCTCCATCGCGGTGATCGCGCCGTAGAGGACAGCGAGATAGGTCACGCGCCCGATCGCCGTCGCGCGGTGGGAGATCACCGGCTCGAGACGCGTCTCGGCGAAGGCCGCGTCCGGAACGAGACCCAAGTAGGTAACCGCCGCGATCCAACATGCGGCGAGCAGCGCGTTCAGACAAATCAGGTTCCTAAGAAACCTGGCTTCGTTGCTGAGAAGATACGCAGGAAATCGAAGATTGGATCGGACCGAGGGTCCGAATTGCCCGCCTCACGCAACCTCGGAAAGGCCCTGGTCGAGGTCGGCGATGATGTCGGCTACATCCTCGATGCCGACCGAGAGGCGCACCACGTCGGGGCCGGCACCGGCGGCCTTGCGCTGCTCGTCGGTGAGCTGGCGATGCGTGGTCGACGCCGGGTGGATGACGAGGCTTCGCACGTCGCCGATGTTGGCCAAGTGCGAGAAGAGGGTGAGCGACGACACGAGCTTGACGCCCGCGTCGTAGCCGCCCTTGAGCCCGAACGTGAATACCGCGCCCGCTCCCTTCGGGCACAGCGTCTTCGCCAGCGCATGGTTCTTGCTCGACGGCAGGCCCGCATAGTTCACCCACGCCACCTTCGGGTGCTTCTCGAGCCAGCTCGCCACTTCGAGCGTGTTCTCGCAGTGGCGCTGCATCCTGAGCGGCAGGGTCTCGATGCCGGTGAGGATCAGAAACGCGTTCATCGGCGCGATCGCCGGTCCGATGTCGCGCAGGCCCATGACGCGGCAGGCGATGGCGAAGCCGAAATTGCCGAACGTCTCGGCGAGCCTCATGCCGCCGTAGGACGCGTTCGGCTCGACCAGCGTCTTGTAGCGGTGCTTGGCGCCGAGCCAGTCATAGGTGCCGCAATCGACGATGATGCCGCCGATCGAGTTGCCGTGCCCGCCCATGAACTTGGTCAAAGAATGGACGATGATGTCGGCGCCGTGCTCCTTCGGCCGGCAGAGGTAGGGGGTGGCCAGCGTGTTGTCGACGATGAGCGGCACGCCCGCCCGCTTGGCGATCGACGAGATCGCCGGCAGATCGATCACGAGCCCGCCCGGGTTGGCGATGCTCTCGACGAAGATCGCCCGCGTCTTCCCCGTCACGGCCTTCTCGAACGACGCCGGGTCGGTCGCGTCCGCCCACACGACGTTCCAATTCGACTTCTTGAAGGAGTGGTTGAACTGGTTGATCGAGCCGCCGTAGAGCTGGCGCCCGGCCACGAACTCGTCGCCCGGCTCGAGCAGCGTATGGAACACGATGTATTGGGCCGCGTGCCCCGAGGCCACCGCCAGCGCCGCCGTGCCGCCTTCGAGCGCGGCGACCCGGCTCTCGAGCACCGCCTGCGTCGGGTTCATGATGCGCGTGTAGATGTTGCCGAACACCTCGAGCCCGAATAGCGCCGCGGCGTGGTCCGCGTCGTTGAAGACGTAGGAGGTCGTCTGATAGATCGGCGTCACGCGCGCGCCCGTCGAAGGGTCCGGCGCGGCGCCGGCGTGAACGGCAAGCGTCGAGAAGCGGGGCTGCGGGGCGGGCGTGTCCGTCATCGGGCTCTCCTTGCTTGAGGGCGTGGGCGACAAAAGCCGCGCGCTTCTTGTGGAGTCAACAGGCAAACGTCGGGCGCCCGGAGAGCTCAAGGATCGTGGCTCTGTGCCCCTGATCGGCGCTTGCGCGCCGACCGGGATGACAAAGCATGAATGTGCCCCCCACTGTCATCCCGGCCGAAGTGATCGCGTAGCGATCACGCAGAGCCGGGACCCAGGGCCTGCGCACTTGGGTTTGATGGATTTGCGATAAGTTCGCAGCGCTACTGGGCAGCCTCGGATTGCACGACGGGCTGCGACTTGGCGACGATGTTCAGGCGCTCGACGGCGGCCTGCAGGATCTGACCCAGAAGGTCCGAGTAGCGCATGCCCTGGAAGCTCGCCATGAGGTTCACCTTGCCGTCCCAGCACCAGCCGGGATTGGGATTGACCTCCAGGAGCTTGATCTCGCCCCTGGCATCGGCACGGAAGTCGAAGCGCGCATAGTCTCGGCAGCCCAGCCGCTCGAAGAGGCGCATCGAGTGCTCGATCATCTGCTGCTGCGCCTGATCGGAGACGGTCGCCTCGATGTAGCGGATCTGCGTCCAGAACGGGCTCTCGGGCTCCCACTTCGATTCATAGCCGAGGATCTTCGGCAGCTTGGCGTCGAGCTTCGAATAGTCGACCTCGAGCACGGGGAGCGCGCGCAGGCCCTGGTCGGGATTGCCGACGAGCGCCACCGAGTACTCCGGCCCCGTGAGATATTCCTGCACCAGAACCGGCCGCTTCGGGAACTCGTTCCTGAGCTTGTCGAGGTAGTCGAGGAGCGCCTTCTCGTTCTTGACCACGGCCTCCTTGGTGATGCCCTGCGAGCTGTCGCCGTAGTTGGGCTTGAGTAGCGCCGGGAACACCGAGGGCAGCGTCGCCCCCTGGTCGCCGGGGCGCACGTAGGTCTCGAGCGGCACCGGAACATCGAGCGTGATGGCGACCGCGCGCACGAGCCCCTTGTCGTAGCAGGCGGCAAGCGCCGAAGGCGCCCGCGCCAGTGTAGGGGAGGCCCAAGCGCCTCGAGCATGGCCGGGACGTGCAGCTCCTTGAACGGGTCGTTGTTGAAGCCCTCGTCGCAGAGGTTGAACACGAGATCGGTCCTGAGATCGGAGAGATCCCGGTCGAGGGTCGCGTGGTTGTCGAGGTAGCGGAACTTGTAGGCGGGCAGCTCGAGAAGCGCATCCTGCAGGCGCCGGATCGTCTCCATGTCCTCGGGATTGAACGTGCCGCCGCGCTTCACCGTATCGGGCAGCCTCGGGTCGCCCATCAGCACGGTCACGTCGATCTGCTGCAGCTTGCCGCGCGGCTTGCGGGCCGGAAGCTGGGGCGCATCCGCCGAAAGCAGCAGGCGGCGCGCCATCATGCCGAGATCCTGGTCGCGGTCGGACAGCGCCTCGGCGTTGCCGTGGTGGCGGACGTTGCGGAAGCCGCACTTCTCGAGCAGCTTGGTGATGCCGTCGCGCGTGTAGAGGCGCTCGGCGTAGAACTGGTCGGCGATGACGCCGAGCTCGTCGTGGACGATCACCTCGCGCGAGATGAGCCGCTCGCGGTCGGCCGAGAGCGAGCGCTCGCGGCAGACGAAATGATGCTCGTCGATCCACTCCCACGAGCGCCGCTCGAAGTGGTCGGCCATATAGGCGCCGTCGGTGATGTCGAGCACGAGCTGACCCGACGGGCGCAGGAGCTTGCCGACGGTCGCCAGCACCTTCTCGTCGTCCTGCTTGTTCGAGAAGTAGCCGAACGAATTGCCCATGATGGCGACGCAGTCGAAGCTGCTCTCGGCGAGCCGCGGGTTCCGCGCGTCGCCTTCCTTGAAGACGACGGTGAGCCCCTCGCATCTGGGCGCGCTTCTTGGCGAGGCGGATGAGATAGCGCGAGCGGTCGACGCCGGTGACGTTCTTGAAGCCGCGACGCGCGAGCTCGAGGCAATGGCGCCCCTGTCCGCAGCAGAGGTCGAGAATCTGGCTGTGCGGCTGAATGGCGGCCGCGGAGACGATGAAGTCGACCTCGCGACGCGTGTTCTCGTTGTTCTCGACGACGTCGCCGTCGGTCTTGACGTAGAGCGCGTTGAAGAGCTTGCGCCACCACTCGGCGGGGAGATGCTGCTCGAGATCCGCAACCGGACCGAGACAGGAGCGCGGCGAAGGCCGCTTAGGCTTTTTGGCCTTTGGCACTGGGGCCATGATGGACGACTGTCCTCCCGAGACAGGATTATCCGGCGCCGATGGTACCGGGCGGCGGTGAAGGCGCTGTTTAATTCGATTGGCCCCCGCACCGCCGATAGGCCGGACGCGCTCACGGACCACTCAAGGCCCGGTGCAGCGCGCGATACTTAAGTTCACGATTGCGACATTGCAAGTGTCATCTTGCGAATACCCCCGCGATGTTCGCGTCAGAGCGCGATTACCGGCCGCGCAGCATGAGTCGCGACGAAGAACCCGTCGGTCCCGTGCGAGGCCGGCGTGAGGAGAAGCATCTCGGCGGCGCCGTCGGCGGAGACGGGTGCGGGGTCGTGAGGCGGGCCTCGCCAGGTCTCGCGCCAAGGGGACGAGCGTGAAGCTCGGAGTGGGCGGCGAGGAATGCGGCGACCTGGTCGCCGTTCTCCTCGGGCAGCACCGAGCAGGTGACATAGACGAGGCGCCCGCCCGGCTTGACGAGGCGGGCTGCCAGCGCCAGCACTGCTCGCTGCTCTCTCTGGCGGTCGACGAGGCTTTGCGGCCTCAAGCGCCACTTCGAATTCGGGGCGGCGGCGCCAGGTCCCCGAGCCGGTGCAGGGCGCGTCGACGAGGACGATGTCAATCTTGCCGCCGAGGGCCTCGAGCGCCGCCTCCTCTCCTCCGTCCATCACCTGGACGTTGCGCACGCCCGCGCGCTTCAAGCGCTCGAAGATCGGCCGGAGCTGACCCTTGTCGCTGTCATAGGCATAGATTTGGCCCGTATTCTCCATCTCGGCGGCGAGCGCGAGCGTCTTGCCGCCGGCACCTGCGCAGAGATCGAGCACCTGCAGGCCGCGGCGCAGCGCCGGCCAGGAGAGCCGCGATCTGGCTCCCCTCGTCCTGGACCTCGAACCAGCCCTTGCCGTGCGCGGCCTCAGCCTCGACGTGTGGGCTTCGCCCGGTGCCCGCCGGGGCGGGGACGCGCATGCCCACGGGCGACAGCGGCGCCGGCGCGACGCCGCCGCGTGCTCGAGCGCCTTGAGCACCTTCTCCCGCGTCGCCTTCAGCGTGTTGACGCGGAGATCGACGGGCGCGCGCCGTGCGAGTCCCGCGCCCTCCTCGGCGGCGCGGTCGCCGAAGGCCCGCTCGAAGCGACGGCATGAGCCAAGCGGGAATGTCGCCCGCGATGTTGGGCGCGAGGCCTGGATCGAGCGGCCGGGCGACCGCCGCCATTTCTTCCTCCGACAAGGGGCTCGAGCGCGTGCGGCGAGCCGTCGGCGGCCGCAGCGAGCCCGGCAAGGTCGAGCCCGAGGGCGCGAGGGGCCGCCGCGATGACGAGCGCGCGGGGCGCCTCGCTCCCCATCTGCGCCGCAAGCGACAGCCGTCGGCGCAGCACGTCGTAGACGAGCGTCCCGATGGCCGAGCGGTCGCCGGAGCCCGCGAACCGGTGCGCCTTGCCCCAGTCGGCAAGCGCCCCCGAGGCCGGCCGGTGGCGCGTCGAGGATCTCGTCGAGGATCTCGACGGCGGCCTTCATCCGCGCGCCCGGCCGCACGAGCCCCTCCTCAATTCCCCACCGCGATGAGCTTAGCGGCGAAATAGACCCACATCGCCATCAGGACGAGCGAGCCCAGGGCAAACACAAAGAAGCGATGGCGGACCGAGTTGTGCGTCGTGTGAATGATAAGCGTGGACGAGTCGCAATCCGACGAACAGCCACGCCATGACGACTAGCGGTCCATCGACGCGGCTCGTGATCAGCGCGAACGCGACGAGGACATAGAACAGAAGCGGCAGCTCGAGCTGATTGTGAAAGGCGTTCGCCACCTGCGTCGCGCGCGTCGGCCAGGCTCGTTGTCCAAGCGCGATGTCGGGAACCTTGACCTCGCCGCGCCTCAAGGCGCCGACGCGCTCGCGCCCCATCCAGATCTGCAGGACGAAGGTCAGGGCGACCTGGACGAACACCGGGTAGAGGATGGCGGTCGGCTGCATGCTGTCCTCGGCGGCCTAGACGCTGCCCTGATAGTTCGGGCTCTCGCGCGTGATGAGCACGCCGTGCGCATGGCTCTCGCGCATGGAAGCCGCCGAGATGCGGATGAACTTGGCGCGCTCCCTGAGCTCGGCGACCGTGCGCGAGCCCGTGTATCCCATGCCGGCCCTGAGGCCGCCGACGAGCTGGTGGAGGACCGCGTCGACCGGCCCCTTGTAGGGCACCTGCCCCTCGATCCCCTCGGGCACGAGCTTCAGCGTATCCTTGACCTCCTGCTGGAAGTAGCGGTCGGCCGAGCCTCTCGCCATGGCGCCGACCGAGCCCATGCCGCGGTAGGCCTTATAGGTGCGGCCCTGATAGAGATAGGTGTCGCCCGGCGCCTCGTCGGTGCCGGCGAGCAGCGAGCCGACCATGACGCAGTCGGCGCCCGGCCGCGAGCGCTTTGACGATGTCGCCCGAGTAGCGGATGCCGCCGTCGGCAATGACCGGAACGTCGTGCTTGTGCGCTTCTTCGGCGCAGTCCATGACCGCGGTGAGCTGCGGGACGCCGACGCCGGCTACGATCCGGGTCGTGCAGATCGAGCCGGGGCCGATGCCGACCTTGACCGCGTCGGCGCCCGCGTCGATCAGCGCGCGCGTGGCTTCCGCCGTCGCCACGTTCCCGGCCATCACCTGCACCGAGTTCGAGAGCTTCTTGATGCGGGCTACCGCGTCGATCACGGCGCGCGCGTGTCCGTGCGCGGTGTCGACCACGATCAGGTCGCAGCCGGCGGCGATGAGGCGCTCGGTGCGCTCCTGCCCCTCCTCGCCGACGGTCGTCGCCGCGGCGACCCTGAGGCGGCCCTCGGGGTCCTTGCAGGCGTTCGGATGCTTCTGCGCCTTCTCGATGTCCTTGACCGTGATGAGGCCGATGCAATGAAAGTCGTCGTCGACGACGATGAGCTTCTCGATGCGGTGCTGATGCAGGAGGCGCTTGGCTTCCTCGCGGCTCACGTCGCGCTTCACCGTGATCAGCTTCTCCTTGGTCATCAGCTCGGAGACGGGCTGGTTCGGATTGGTGGCGAAGCGCACGTCGCGGTTGGTCAGGATGCCGACGAGGCGGCCCTTGTTGTCGCCCTTGCGCGGAGCCTCGACGACGGGAATGCCGGAGATCGAGTGATCGGCCATGAGCTTCAAGGCTTCCTGAAGCTTGGCCGCGGGCTGGATGGTCACGGGGTTGAGGACGATCCCGGATTCGTACTTCTTCACCGTCGATACGTGGCGCGCCTGCTCCTCGGGCGCGAGATTGCGATGTAGGACGCCGACGCCCCCCTCTTGCGCCATGGCGATGGCGAGGCGGCCTTCGGTCACCGTGTCCATGGCCGAGGAAATGACAGGGATGTTGAGCCGGATCGAGCGGGTGAGGCGCGTCGAGACGTCGACCTGACCCGGCAACACTTCCGACGCGGCCGGGACGACGAGCACATCGTCGAACGTCAGCGCCAGCCCGAAATCGCTATCGATCGGGGGCTTGGCCATTCATTCTCTCCTTGTGGCCGGGTGTGACCCGGATGTGACAACGCGGCCGCAAGCCGGGGGCCGCTGGTGTCGGCGCCCTATAGCACCGGCGCTCCCCCAGTGGAAGCCGCAGACGCGGCCATCCCCACGTCGCGGCGTTAACCAGCTAGGACATGGACAAGTGAGGGTAACTTTGATAGAAGCGCGGCAAATCTGCCACCCTTGCGACGGCTCGGCACCAAGGCCCTGCCCGCTCCGAGGTTTTGCGCATGATCGTAACTCCAGAGCAGGGGCCACCGCTTGCAGGTACTCGTCCGCGACAACAACGTCGACCAAGCCTTGAAGGCGCTCAAGAAGAAGATGCAGCGCGAAGGCATTTTCCGGGAGATGAAGCTCCGCAATTATTTCGAGAAGCCCTCAGAGAAGAAGGCCCGCGAGAAGGCCGAGGCTGTGCGCCGCGCACGCAAGCTCGCCCGCAAGAAGCTGCAGCGTGAAGGGCTGCTCCCCGGCAAGCCCGCCGCCCAGCGCGGCGGCCCAGGCGCCAAGGGTCCTGGACGCGGCGGCCCTGGTGGCGGCCGCTCCGGTGGCGGCTTCGGCGGCGGTGGCGGCGGAGGCTATGGCGGCGGTGGTGGCGGAGGCTACGGCGGCGGTGGTGGCGGCTACAGTGGTGGCGGCGGTGGGGGCTTCGGCGGCGCCCGCTAACACCTCAAGATGAGCCCATTGAAATTGATCGCCGTCGGCACCAATGCCGGCGGCGGTTTCGTATGCCGGCCGATCTTCAGACGGCGGCGGTCCGAACTCTGGCCTTCCTTCCAGGGCTCGACTATCGTCGTGGCGATGGGACGCCTCTGGTTCGCCTCTTTGATCACACTGTCGCTCCTCGTCGCGATGGTGGCCGGCGTCGTGCTCGCCGCGCTCGTTGCGGCTGGAAGCGTCGAGCTGCCCCTCGCGCTCACGCTCACCCTCGTCATCAATCTCGTGCTCTTCGTCGTGAGCCCCTGGTTCACGGACCTCATGCTGCGGTGGATCAACGGGCTCCGGTTCCTCACCGATGCCGAGGCGCAGGCCAAGTACCCGCACGTGCACGCGTTGATCCACGAGGTTGCCCGCGACTACCGGTTCAAGGCGCCCTCGATCGGCGTCATTCCCGACCGCAATCCGACGGCCTTCACCTACGGCATCCTGCGCTCGAGGGCCCGCATCGTCATCACCGACGGCATCTCCGAGTTCCTGTCCGAGGACGAGACGCGCGCCGTCGTCGCCCACGAGCTGGGCCACATCGTCAACCGCGACTTCCTCGTCATGACGGTCGCCGGCATGCTCGTGCAGATGCTCTACCAGGCCTATGCGAGCTTGAGCCGCGTCAAGTCCTCCGATTCGCAAGAAGGGGAACAACCTCGCCGTCGTCGGCCTCGCCGCCTTCGTGCTCTATCAGATCGGCATCTTCGTGCTGCTCTACCTGTCGCGCACGCGCGAGTATCTCGCCGACAGCTTCTCGGCCGAGCGCGTCGAGCCCCGCCACCTGGCCAACGCCCTCGTCAAGATCGCCTACGGCATCGACGTGGCCGCCGACACGGAGGCGACGCGCGGGCTCCTCGCCAGCACGCGCCACCTCGGCGTCGTCGACGTGAACAGCGCCCGCTACCTCGGTCTCGTCGCCGAGAGCTCCAAGGCGCATCCGGGCGCGATCGCCGAGGCCATGCTGTTCGATTGCTATAACCCTTGGGCAAAGTGGGTCGAGCTCACGTCCACCCATCCGCTGACGGGCCGCCGCATACTCAGGATGGGCGAGATCGCCGCCGAGAAGCGCCAGCCCTTCCCCGATCTCGACATCGCCGGCGACCGCGCGCCGCGTCGGCGTCGACCGCGCTCAGCTCAGTCGGCAGTTCATGTCCGAGATCGTCATCCTACTGCTGCCGATCCTCGCCGCGCTGATCGCGGCCTCCGCTGGGCGCAATGACTGCTCGCGCCGGCCGCGGCCGCCGCCGTCTGGCTCGTCACCATCCCCTGGCGCTTTCCCCAGGGCGAGCCGCAGGACACTACCGTCGGCATCCTCATGGCCGACTGGAAGGCCTCGCCTGTCCGCGGGCGCGCGGTGCGCCTCAAGGGCGAGCCGATCGGGCGCGCCGTCGCCGGCTCCGCCATCGGCGAGGACCTTCTCTTCGCCGACGGGAGCGGGCGCATCATCGCCGATTTCCGCTCCATGGCGGGCCCGCTCGGCGACCTGTTCGCGGGCCTCGCGCGCGTCGAAGAAGCACATCGGCCAAACGGGCGAGCTCACGGGCTGGTTCCGGCGCGGGATGGGCGGCTACGTCATCCTCTCGCGCCTCGCGACCGGGGCCGGCACGCTGAGAGCCAGGCCCTATTTCTGGGACGTCGTCGTCTCGCTCATCGTCATCGGGGCGAGCGGCGCGCTCTGGCTCTACGCGCCGACTGAGTTGCTCTAGCCGGCCGCGCGCTGCTTGCGGCTTCTCAAGTCGTCGATCCAGCGGTAGACCGTGTCGTAGGAGCCGAAGAGATGATGGTCGGCGTGGCCGGCGCCGGGAAACGTCACGATCGTCTTCGGCGAGCGCGCCGCCCGGTGCACGGCACGGCCCATGGCCACGGGGATCACGTCGTCGGCCTCGCCGTGGATGACGAGCAAGGGCGCGCGCACGTCGCCGATGAACCGCATCGTCTCGTAGCGGTCCGTCATCAGCCAGCGCGTCGGCAGGTAGCTGTAATGGAGGCCCGCGAGATCGACCATCGACGTATAGGGCGCATCGAGGATGAGCCCGCTGATGCGCTTCGAGGCCGCCAACTGCACGGCGACACCCGTGCCCAGAGATTCGCCGTAGACGATGATGTCGCTGGGGTCGACGCCGCCCGCGACGAGGCGGTCGTAGGCGAGCTTGGCGTCCGCGACGTTGGCGGCCTCCGACGGCGTCCCCGTGCTGCCGCCGAACCCGCGGTAGGTCATCATGAACACGCCCCAGCCGCGCGCCATGTACTTGCGGATGCGCTCCGATCTCGCACCGAAGGAGCCGCCATTGCCGTGGAAGTAGAGGATCGTCGGCGCGCCTTGCCGCGCGCGGCCCCACCAGGCGAGCACGCGCTCTCCATCGGGTGTCTCGAGCGTGGTTTCCTCGACGCCGCCGAGATCGACGCTCGCCGGTGTGATGCGCGCCGTCTCGGGGAAATACATGAGCCGGCGCTGCAGGTAGAGCGTCGCGACGTAGAGGGCGGCATAGATAGCGACAACCGTCGCGGCGATTTTCGCCAAAAGTGCCATCAGGAATTCCCCACCCGTGCCGGCGAACCTGGCCCCTTCCTATCATGAGACGTCATGAGACGCGCGACCGTCTAGATCGCGATCGTTCTTGATGGAGACGCTTCGCGTCCATCAAGAACGTGAATCGCGATCTGAATTCAAAGTGTAGGGCCCGATTCACGTCTGACATGGATCGCGGTGCGATTCCAGGTCAGACGATCGGGCTCTAGCGAAAAAGCGTCGCGGCCCGCACCCCCTTAATCGTTCCTTTACCAAAGAGGGCGCTCTTTAGAGATGTAAATGTTTGCGTAGGAATTCCGTCATGCGTCCTCCTCGTCTCACGCGTGGGCTCGGGCGACTTTGCCTCCTCGCGTCTGCCGCCGCCATCGCGGCCTGCAGCTCCCAGATCTCTCAAGATCCTGTCTACACCTCGAGCCTTCCGCCGCACCCGGAGGAGGGCATGGTCCGCGAGCCGCCCTCGCCCTACGTGCAGACGGGGAGCCTCGGACCGAGCTACGAGGCCCCTTCGGGCGGGTATCAGCCGGGATACCGCTGGAGCGAGCGGCAGAACCCGACCGGGCCCATCACGCCGTCGCCGCAGCCCATCTATCCTCAGCCGGCGCGCTACCACGCTTATGAGCCGGGCTGGCGCCCCGGAATACCGCGCTCGGCGCTCCCGGCGGACACCCATGTGATCGAGGTGCGTGAAGGCGAGACGCTCTACGGAATCGCCCAGCGCCATGGGGTTTCGGTCGCCGACCTCATCACCGAGAACCATCTCACGGGGGTCAAGATCGACGCCGGCCAGAGGCTGAGGCTTCCCGGGCGCTAAAATATAGATCACTCGCTCCAGGCCGACGTCGTCGAGCCGTCGTCGTCGAAGCATCGGAGCAGATGCGCTTCCCGCTCGGGGCCCGGCAGATGACCGAACGGGGAGCCCTTGCTGTTTGCGAGGTAGGGCGTGAACCCCTCGACGTCAGCGCGAGTCAAGAGGCCGACGGCGCGCCCGCGCTGGATCGCCCAGCAATCGGCGTCGTTCTCGGACGATGGCGTCGGATAGAAGGTATGGCCGAGCACGTGGTGGGCGCACTCGTGCATGTAGAAGAAGGTCTGCATCCTGTCGGGGAGCGTCGCGAGGCGGTCGGGGTCGACGGAGATGATCGGCATGCGGGTGATGATCCAGGCGCGCGCCACGTCGCCGAGCTGGGTTTGGCGAACAGTGCGCACGGCGACGCCGCGAAAATCCCGGCAGCGCATCGGCAAGCCGCCGATCACCGGCTCCATCTCGAGCCCTTCGCTGCCGGCCGGGGCGATGGAAAGCAGCAGGCCGAGTGCGGCGATTGAAGAGAGTCCCCCCTCACGAGCCACCTTTCAAGAGCGTGCACCGACGTCCACGAGTCGGACATGAGGCTAGAGTTTAATCGAGTCCCGGCGCAAGGGGATAAGTCGTGAGCGGCTGTAACATGCCGCGAAAGTGCGTGACCAAGAGAATATTTGCCGGCGCCCCACAGCACCTTCAATCCCCTGGCGGAAAAGCCTACTTGGACTAGGTAACCGTCGCCCGAACCCCCTCGCCCTCTGAGAGGTCATCTGCTAAGGTGACGGGGTTTGATGAAGTCCATATTCCAATGACAGAAATCCTTCGAGCGATCCGCGAGCTCATCGAAGAATTGGGCGCAATTGGTACCGTCCTCGGCGGGGTCATCACAGGCTGCGCCCTCTTTAGCGGTCAATGCGCCACGCTAGTTTGCAACTCGTTACCTAAGGGTATTAGACAGGATTGTGACAGCTATCCATGGCCGCATTTTGGCACCTGGGATATTTGCTTCATCTTCATTTGGATCATTTTTTTTTGCATTCTTCACTGTTTTCTCCATTATTTTGATATCAAGCTATGGAACAAATGGCAAATAAGCTCCACCGCTGGCTCTATATAATCATAGCAGCATTCATTGCGGCTGTGCTGGCCGTGCCCCTGGTGGCTTTCGTTTATAGCAAATTCTTGGTCAAGGATTCCAGTTTCGCTGCAAAAGGAAGCGTTACGCTCACCCCCATTTCATATCAAGATACTACTCACGTCATACCTGGTAGTTGGACGGGTGACTGCAGTAAAAATCAGGGCGACGTTCCGATCAAGCCGACCCCCTGTTTCCCATCAGAAATACGGACGGTAGAAGTCTCGTATACTTCTGCCAATTGCGGATCGTCCGTCGTTGCGTCTATAGATCCGACCAATCCACATTGTGTCAATGTTACGGAGATTAGGAGAGGCTGCGGTGAAGACAATATTCTCGGGATAAGGAATTGCAGAGGTCGCGGATGGCTCGACTATCGGGTCACCGCACTTGGCTCTCAGCCAGTGCGTGGTGAACCCCATACCGAAAAACTTCAGGGCGATTTCGGCCCTAATCGACCACTTCTAATCTCATTCCCTGCAGATGCGTGTTCAACCCCTAGCGCCTGCGATGTCACTTATGATATCGATATCTCGACCCACGGAACCTTTTTAACTAAACTTAATAACAAATCACCATCCTACAGTGACAATGCCGGAAATAGTTTTTTCGCCCAGGTCGAACCCGAGGCGAAGAAGCTGATTATATCTGCGAACAAATTTGAACGAGCGGAGGCGGCTAGGAAGTAACACAGCTCAATGCCCCATGGCCTTGCCGATCTCCTCGGTCATCTTCTTCGCGTCGCCCAGGAGCATCATCGTGTTGTCGCGATAGAAGAGCGTGTTGTCGATGCCGGCATAGCCCGAGGCGAGGCTGCGCTTGTTGAACATCACCGTACCCGCCTTCCACACCTGCAGCACCGGCATGCCGTAGATCGGCGACTTCGGGTCGTCCTCGGCCGCCGGGTTGGTCACGTCGTTGGCGCCGATGACGTAGGCCACGTCCGCCTGCTGGAACTCGCTATTGATGTCCTCGAGCTCGAACACTTCATCGTAGGGGACGTTGGCCTCGGCAAGGAGCACGTTCATGTGCCCCGGCATGCGCCCTGCCACGGGGTGGATCGCGTACTTCACCTCGACGCCCGCCTTCTTCAGGTGATCGACCATCTCGCGGAGCGCGTGCTGCGCCTGCGCCACCGCCATGCCGTAGCCCGGCACGATGATCACCTTCTGCGCGTTCTTCATGATGTAGGCGGCATCCTCGGCCGAGCCGAGCTTCACCGGCTTCTGCTCGCCACCAGCCGGGCCCGCCACCTCGCCGCCGAAGCCACCGGCAATGACGGAAATGAAGCTCCGGTTCATGCCCTTGCACATGATGTAGGAGAGGATCGCGCCCGACGAGCCGACGAGCGCCCCGGTGATGATCAGTGCGATGTTGCCAAGCGTGAAGCCGATGCCGGCGGCGGCCCAGCCCGAGTAGGAGTTCAGCATCGAGATGACGACCGGCATGTCGGCGCCGCCGATCGGGATGATGATGAGCCCGCCGAAGACGAGGGCGATCGCGGTGATGGCCCAAAACAGCCACGGGTCGCCGCCCGAGAGGCAGAACCGATAGATGAGCCAGGCCATGGCGAGAAACAGCGCCAGGTTCACGGCGTGGCGCAGGGGCAGGATGATCGGCGCTCCCGACATGCGCCCCGACAGCTTCGCGAACGCGATCACCGAGCCCGTGAAGGTGATGGCGCCGATCGCGAGACCGAGACCCATTTCGACGAGGCTCTGCCGGCGCGATTTCGCGCGGAGCGCCGATGCCGAATGCCTCGGGCGCATAAAGCGCGGCGGCGGCGACGAATACTGCGGCAAGTCCGACGAGGGAGTGGAACGCCGCGACCAGCTCCGGCATCTGCGTCATCGGGATCTTGCGCGCGATAAAAGCGCCGATGCCGCCGCCGAGGCCGAAGCCGGCGGCAATCAGGACCCACGTCAGGGCTTCCTGCGGGTTCGAGACGGCGAGCGTCGTCGAGAATCGCGAGTCTCATGCCGATCATGCCGAGCGAGATTGCCACGCCGCGACGTTTCGGGGTGCGAGAGACCTCGCAGTGCCAGTATGAACAGCACGCCGGAGACGAGATAGAGGAGGCGACGAGATTGGGAGAAAGAGTGGGCAAATTGCTCATGACACGCGGGGCAGCGCCCCCAACCTCCTATTCGAACGGGCTGGCTTTATCCCCCTCCCCGCAAGACCGGGGAGAGGGGGAAACCGCTACTTCTTCCCGTCCTTCTTCTTGTACATGCCGAGCATGCGCTGCGTGACGAGGAAGCCGCCGAAGATGTTGACCGAGGCCATGACGAGGGCGAGGAAGCCGAAGATGCGCGCCGCCAAGCGTGCCCGTCATGACCGCTTCGACGCCGACGGCAAGCAAGCGCGCCGACGACGATCACCGACGAGATGGCGTTGGTCACGCTCATGAGCGGCGTGTGGAGTGCCGGCGTCACGCTCCACACCACGTAGTAGCCGACGAAGATCGCCATCACGAATACCATGAGGCGGTAGATCGAGGGATCGACCGTGCCACCCACGCCCTCGCTCGCCCACGCGCCAGACGGCAGCAGAAACGCTAGCGCTGCAAACGTAACCGCCAGCGACGGCCACCAACCGGATACCCCTCCCCTTGACGGGGAAGGGTTAGGGGTGGGGTGAAGAGCTTGGCGCGACCTAGCCAACATTGCCGATTCTCCTGGATCGTCCCCCCACCCCCGACCCCTCCCCGCATGGGGGAGGGGAGTAGTGGGTGCGAGGCCACACGCGGTAGGATTGGACTGCAGATCTCATCATCTTATGCGGCCGTCTGCTGGACGAGGCTCGGGTGGACGATGCGCCCGTCCTTTGCGACGAGCGTGCCCTTGATGATCTCGTCGTCCCAATTGACGCGGAGCGCCTTCTCCTTCTTGTCGATCATGAGTTCGATAAAAGCGAGGAGGTTCTTGGCGTAGAGGCTCGAGGCATTGACCGGCACCGAGCCCGCGAGATTGAGCGGACCCGCGATTTTGACGCCGTCGACCTCGATCGTCCGTCCCGCCGCCGTCGCCTCGCAGTTTCCGCCGCGCTCGGCGGCAAGATCGACGATGACGGAACCCGGCTTCATGCTCTCGACCATCGCCTGCGTGATGAGGCGCGGGGCCGGCCGGCCGGGGATCAGGGCCGTGGTGATGACGATGTCCTGCGCCTTGATGTGGGACGCGATGAGCTCGGCCTGCTTCTTCTGATACTCGGCCGACATCGGCTTGGCGTAGCCGGCCGCCGTCTGGGCCTCGCGAAACTCGTCGTCCTCGACGGCGACGAACTTGGCGCCGAGCGAGGCCACTTGCTCCTTCGTCGCCGGTCGCACGTCGGTCGCGGACACGATCGCCCCCATGCGCCGCGCAGTGGCAATCGCCTGCAAGCCGGCGACGCCCACTCCCATAATGAAGACTTTGGCCGCCGGCACGGTGCCCGCCGCGGTCATCATCATCGGCAGCGCCTGGCCGAACATGGAGGCCGCATCGACCACCGCCTTGTAGCCGGCGAGATTGGCCTGGCTCGACAGCACGTCCATCGACTGGGCGCGGCTGATGCGCGGCATGAACTCCATGGAGAAGAGGGACGCCCCCGACTGCGCCGCAAGCTCGAGCTGAGGGCGGTCGCCAAAGGGATCGAGCATCGCCGCGACAATCGTGCCCTGCTTCAGCGACTTCATCTCCTCGAGGCTCGGACGGCGCACCTTGAGGAGGATGTCGGCGCCGGCGAGCGCGCCAGTCGCCGAGGCGACGATCTCGGCCCCTTGCGCTTTCAGCGCCTCATCGGAGAACCGGGACCGCTCGCCCGCTCCCGCCTGGACCTTGACGGTCGCGCCGAGCGCGACGAGCTTCTTCACGGTCTCGGGCGAGACCGCAACACGGGGCTCGTCCTCTCCCTCGGCCGTGACGGCGATCGTGACCATCGGCACACACACGACTTTCACTTGCGCCGTGGGCTCCCCGCGGCTTGGAGCTTGCGTCAGCGCCTCGAAGTGGCCTCAGACGAGGAAATACGCCATGCCGGCGAGCAGCAGGACGAGAAAAATGATCAGATATTTGGCGAGCCGCAGAAACCCCTCGTAGGTCTGCACATGCTGCGCGTAGTCCATGGCCGGATTGCCGCCTGCCGTGTCGATGCCCATGCCACCCCTCCCGGTGCGATGATTGGATTTGAGCTTGGTAACGTAACGGATTGATCCCTTCAAGGGCCTCCAACCGCGCCGATCGTGGGAAGGGACGGTCGCCCGGCCCCATTGCCGGCCCAATCGGCTGCCAAGAGCGAGGGCGCGCCCCCGACGGTGGGGCTCTCGGGTCTTGGCACGTGCCGCTTAGATCTCCCGTACCGGAATCGACGCCATGCTGGCTCGTTGTCGCCGCAGCAGGCGCGGTCCTCCTTGTGGGCTTCGGCTCTGCCCTCGCGCTGGATGAGCCTCCCGACGAGATGCCGGCTCTGAAGGCCTGCGAGAAGAAGGCCTGCACGATGTTTCTGGAGAAATCCAAGGCGGGCGACGATCTTGCCTGCAAGATTTCCAAGACCTGGGCGCGGACCAGCATCAAGGGCGGCGAGCAGAAGGGCGTGTCTTGGGGCTTCGGCGACGCGCGCTGCACGGTCGACGTCAAGCTCGCCCGCGCCGACGTGATCGCCGCGCTGACGAAGCCCGCGCACACGATCGTCTCGCCGCCGGTCACCGTCTCGTGCGTGATCGAGCGCTCGGATCAGGTCCACCCCGTCACGGCCAAGGCCACGCCCAAGCTCGTCTTCAAGAACGGCAAGGCAGACAAAGTCTGGATCAACCTCAAGGAGCTCGACGGCCCCGACGACATCAAGGGAACGATCTGGATCGCGGCCAACCTCGAGGACAGCCTTGGCATCTTCCACAAGAGCCTGATCAAGCAGATCAACAAATTCATCTACAAGAAGTGCCCGAAAAATTACGGTCCGCAGACGGTGGCCAAGGCGAAGGCCAAGCCGAAACCTGCTGGCGTCGCGGCAAACGCGCCGGTGCCCCCCAAGCCCGTGGAGCCGGCGAAGGCGCCGCCCCAAGCCCCTCCCGACCCCAAGAACCAGGCAGCTACCGCCCGATGACACGCTTGTCCCTCGCCACCCCCTTCCTTTTCGTCCTCATCGCAGGATTTTCAGCGGGCGCGCGATCGGCCGCTGAGCCGCCCGTGCCGCTCGAGAAGAACTGCTTCTTCCAGCTGCTCAAGACCAAAAGCGACGTCATCGACTGCCTGCATCCGACCTGGCTCACGCCCGAGGAGCGCGCCGACCTCGAGCGCGTGACACACGGACTTGTCAAGGACGCGAGCTGCCGCGTCGCGGTGCGCATCGAGCGGCGCGTCGTCGACACGGCGCTGAGCGAAACCGACATCGTCTTCGAGGCCCCGCCCCAGCCCGTCTCGTGCGAGGTGACGACGAAGTCGGGCGCGACCCCGATCACGGCCACGTTCGCGCCCCGCGTCGTGTTCAAGGGCGGTGTGGCGGTGGAGGCGACGCCCGGTCTCGCCAACGTCCAGGGCGTGAACCCCTATCTCGTCTGGCCGGTCGTCCACTACGTCAATCACGCGCCGCGCATCCGCGGCGCCATGCTGCTGATGATTAACGCTTTCCGGCAGCGGCGCGGCGACCTCGCCGCGGACGCGCAGCCTTGATCGAGGCTCTTCGCCCGCTTTCGCTCCGGTGCTAAGGTTCGCCCACGGGGGGCGACTGCGAGCGCCCACGGGGTGTGGGGTGGACGCTCTCCTCTCAACAAAGGAGGTCCGCCATGAAAGTGAAGGAAGCGATGCACAAGGGCGTCGAATGGGTGCCCCCCACGACGCCGGTCACCAAGCTCGCCGAGCTCATGCTGAAGCACGACATCGGTTCCATCCCCATCGGCGAGGACGACCGCCTGATCGGCATGGTGACCGACCGCGACATCGTCGTGCGCGGGCTCGCCAACGGCCGCGACCCAAAGACGCTGACCGCCCGCGACGTGATGACGAAGGGCGTCGTCTGGTGCCGGGAGGACGAGGATCTCGACGATGCGACGCGCACCATGGAGCTGAAGCAGATCCGCCGTCTCCCCGTCATCAATCGGGGCAAGCGCATGGTCGGCATGCTGAGCCTCGGCGACATCTCGGAAGCCTGCGACGAGGAGATGTCGGGCGAGGTTCTCCAGGCGGTCTCCGCCCACCACTAAACTGGTCTGAAGGACGCTGGTGCGGGGCGGCGCGCGCCGCTGCGCTCGCGTCCCCGCTCCAGCCGATGACCGGTCTCGCTATCGCGCAAGAATAACGCCTCGGACACGGGTGGCGCCGTAGCGGCTCCACTTTTTCCTTTTCGAGAGCCCGCCAGGCAAAGCGCCGATCGAGATCTCGTCGTCCTTCTCGCCGGTGGAATGCAATGCATGCCCGTAGCCGCGGGGAAAAGCTGGAGAGACGTCGATGAACGTCATCGGCTCCTGCGTTGTATCCCAGAGTTCGCTTGGGATACGCGTCAAGAAGATCGGCTCTTGCTTGTCGTCGGCGCCGGGCACGGTGGCGATATCTCCATCGTTGAGAAGATAACCGTCGGGATTCTTCTTTGAATTGGAAAAGCTCTTTGTCTTGAGCGTGTCCTGCATGAGGCGGTCCAGGGCACGTCCGAATTCGCGCTGACGCAATCTCGTCGCCTTCGACAATTTTTTGCCTGTCGTCATCGAATACCGCCAGTCGCAATCGAGAAACGGCGTGCCGTTCTTGAAACAGGCGGGAACCGCAAGCGGCAGCTCGTTGGTCGGGGCCTGCGCCGACGCGAGGCCAAGCTGTACGATCTGGTCATAGGTCAAGGACTTGAGATCGCCGCGCTTGGCCGCCGCCACGCCCTCGGCGAGCGCCTCCTTGCTCTTGAATATGCCATCCGAGACGAGCCAGCCCTTCTCCTTGAGAAGCATCTCGGCATCAAGCAAGTCGATGGCGCTCTGTCTGGTCTCCACGTCTTCGAGAACGGCGAACGTCGGCATGCGCTCGCCCGTCTCGGGGTCGAAATATGGAAAGCTGACGAGGGCGAGGCACAGACTTTCGCGCGTAAAGCCCTTAGCCTTATAGTGAGCGAGGAACTCGTCGGAAACGGAGAACCAATAGCCGCCCTCGTCGTTGTAGCTGTAGCAGGCGTTCAGAAACGTCGGCTTTGGCGGCGTGAACCCGTAGACCAGTCCGACGGAGATACCGAACTGCTCGAGATCGGCGCGCGTTTCGAAAACGATCGGATATTCGATACTGGGGTCGCTTGAGGCCGGGGCGACGCCCCCGGCGAGTGCAGCGATAGACAGGCTCAGCCCCATTGCCTTGGCTCGTCCATTCATGTCGACCTCTCAATATCCCATTTGAAGCAATCGGGTACGACGCGCCCCGCCCCAAGCTGCGGTCAAGGCGTCCTCACTCTTCCTCGGCCAAGTCGTTCGGAAATAGCGCCTCGATGATGCCCAGCCGGTCGAGGAGCTGGATCGTTATGCCTTTGCCTTGGACTCCAAAACTGGTCTTGAGCTCGTCGACCGACGCCACCGTCTCCTCATCCATCTCTCCGCTCTCCGTCACGTCGACGTAGCCTGCGTCCCGCAAGGCCTTCTGCAGGATCTTCACGCGCCAGGGTTTCTCGTCGAAGTTCGGGGCTAGATCCAGCTCGACATAGGAAACGAGCGCCTTCCTGTTGCCCTGCTCGAAGGATCTCCGCAGCCAGTGGACCCCTTGCTTCATGTCGTAGCCGGCGCCCGTCCCCTCGAGGTAGGCGACGGCGAGATAATACTGCCCCCAGTCGTAGCCGAGCTCGGCCGAGCGGCGGTAGAGGGCGATCGCTTCCTTGAGCCGGCCGGCGCGCTCAGCGTGCGCGCGTAGTTGTGCATGAGCCGGGGGCTGGCGGGAAAGCGCACATGGTCCGCCTCGCACGCCGGCAGCGCCTTCTCGACGTCGATCTCCTCGAACTCGACACCCTTGACCGAGACGTCGTTGTCGGGCTCGACGGCGAGGATGTCGCAGAGGAGCGGCTTCGGACGCGACACGAGGTAGAGCGGACCTGTCAAGGCGTGGCGGTACTCGGGCTGCTGGCGCCCCGCCGTCTCGGCGAGCACACTGCGCGAGGCGCGCTGAAGGATCGAGTTGAGCTCCGCGTCGGCATTGGCGAGCGCCTCGCCGAGCGCCCGTGCATAGGGTCCGTTCGATCCGCTCCCGTCGCTCGCCGTCGACTGAGGCTGTGTCGCATAGCCGACGAGAAGTCCGTGCGTTCCTTCGGGCAGGTCGCGGCCGTCGGCCGTCTCGATGTTGATCGGCGCGAGCCCGATGCCGATGGTCCTGCCCGGAAGGGCCGCCTTGAGGCGGGCCGCGAAGGGATTGTCGCGGCAGGCATCGAGCAGCAGCACGCGCGCCTTGGCGGCGGCGGCGAGGTCCCTGATCAGAGCGCCGATGGGATAGAGTTGAGCGACAATGTCGGCCTGCGCGACGTCGAAATCGACCGGAACAATATAGTTCTCGCTGTCGATCTGCACGGCGTGGCCCGCGTAATAGACGAGGGCGATGTCCGAGCCATTGGCCGCGGCGATGAAATCGGCGATCGCCTGTCGCAGCTCGGGGAGGGCCGCGTTCCTGGCCTCGGTCACGGCAAAGCCGGCGGCCTCGAGGCGCGGGGCGACGACATTGAGGTCGTTGACCGGGTTCTTGAGGGGACTGGCGTTGCGATAGGCGCCAAGCGCGATGACGAGCGCCACCTTCCGGCGCGGGTCGGCATAGTCGTCGGCGGCGCGAGACTGAGGAACGTAGAAGAGGGTTAGGACCTGGACAATGACGCAGGCGAGACCAGCCCACACTCGGCGCAGAGCTCCCGCGCGTGCCCGTGCCATCGGACGTCCCCCCTACGCACCATCCACGCCTTCCGATGATCTACCATTCAGGAGATGAGACGAACAAGGCCGCGCGAGGTCCCTCAAGGGCCGGCGCGCGCGTCCGGGCTTGCCTCGAGCGGGAAGAATGAGCCGCCGCTCCAGAGGCCTAGGGTGTCGCGCCCCTCGATGCGCTCCCTCACCGCAAGCCCGACCAGCTCATGATAGTTGGCGCGCGTGAGCAGCGCCTCGAGACCGTCGCGCACGAGAAGATAGGGCTTGAGGCCGCCCTCGGGCGGCGATGCGACGAAGCGCAGAGGGTGCTCGGGGCCCGCGGTCACGACGTCGTCGACGTTGGTGCGAAAGGTTAGCGTCTGCCCGCGCGCTGCGCCCGCAACCTCCATGCCGACTGCCAGGAACGGGGCGTCGTCGACGGCGATGTCGACCTTCTCGACCGGGGTCACGAGATAGTAGCGCCCTCCCGCCTCGCGCCTGAGCACGCTCGCGAAGAGCTTGACGAGCGCGGGGCGGCCGATCGGGCTTCCCTGGTAGAGCCAGGCACCGTCGGCTCGGATCTTGAGGCCAATGTCCCCGCAGTAGGGCGGGTTCCACGTGCTCGGCCCGCCGCGCCCACTCCGGCTCTTCTCTGCGTGTCGCGAGATTTCGTCGAGCCCCATGCTGCAAGACCTTCCACTATATTTGCGCTCGGCTTCCCGGGTGCATGTCTTACGTAGTGTTAACTTGACCGCTTCCGGCCCGAAGCCGAACAACTTTCCCTTCATAAAGCGAACAATATCGGCAGCACACAGTTTCCTCCTCTGTGAACCGGGCTATAGTCGAAGCATGAGCACCTTGACCCAGACCGACGAAACGATTGTGCCCCGGCTCGAGGCCGCGGCCGAGCGCGTGCAGCGCGCGCACAAGGCGACGGCCGCCGTCATCTTCGGCCAGGACGTCGTCATCGAGCATACGCTGATCACGCTGCTCTCGGGCGGGCACGCGCTGCTTATCGGCGTCCCGGGTCTCGCCAAGACGCTCCTCGTCGAGACGCTCGGCAAGGTGCTCGGCCTCGAGGCCAAGCGCATCCAGTTCACGCCCGACCTCATGCCCTCCGACATCATCGGGTCCGAGGTCTTGGACGAAAGCCCCGGCCAGCGCCGCTCGTTCCGCTTCATCAAGGGGCCGATCTTCACCCAGCTCCTCATGGCCGACGAGATCAACCGCGCCTCCCCCAAGACGCAGTCGGCGCTGCTCCAGGCCATGCAGGAGCACCACGTCACCGTCGCCGGCACCCGCCACGACGTGCCCGCCCCCTTCCACGTGCTCGCGACCCAGAACCCGCTCGAGCAGGAGGGCACCTACCCGCTTCCCGAGGCGCAGCTCGACCGCTTCCTGCTGCAGATCGACGTCGCCTATCCCGATCTCCCGGCCGAGCGGCGGATGCTCTACGCGACGACGGGCACCGACGAGCGCAAGGCGGAGGCGGTGCTGACGGGCGCCGAGCTCATGGCGATCCAGCGCCTCGTGCGCCAGATCCCTGTCCCCGACAAGGTCGTCGAGGCGATCCTCAAGCTCGTGCGCGCGGCCCGTCCCGGCACCGGCGCCGACGCCGAGACGGACCGCTTCGTCGCCTGGGGCCCAGGTCCGCGCGCGAGCCAGGCGCTCATGCTCGCGGTGCGCGCCAAGGCTCTCATCGAGGGGCGCCTCGCTCCCTCCGTCGACGACGTGATCGCGCTTGCCGAGCCGACGCTCAAGCATCGCATGGCCCTCTCGTTCGCGGCGCGCGCCGAAGGTCAGGACCTGACCACCCTCATCTCCCGCCTCGCGGGGGCGGCTGGAGTAGGGGGAATGGCGACAGCCGGCTGGCAGCGAGCGGCGCGCGTTTCAGCTAGCGGCACGGTTCAGGCGCTCGAGCACGACGCGCGCGCGCTCGCCGACCGTCTCCCCGATCTTCTGCTCGAGGCGGACCGCATCGCGTCCACCGTCGCGCACGGAATCCACGGCCGCCGGCGCTCGGGGCCCGGCGAGACCTTCTGGCAATTCCGTCAGTATGAGCCGCAGGACGCGGCTCAGCTCATCGACTGGCGCCGCTCTGCGAGCTCCGATCATCTCTATGTGCGCGAGCGCGAGTGGGAGGCCGCGCACACGATCTGGCTCTGGCCGGATCTCTCCCCGTCGATGAACTTCCAGAGCCACCTCGCGCCCGTCACCAAGCGCGACCGCGCCATCGTGCTCATGCTCGCCGCGGCCGAGCTCCTGGTGCGCAGCGGCGAGCGCGTCGGGCTTCTCGGCGTCACGCAGCCGACGGCGAGCCGGCGCGCGACGACCCGCATCGCGGAGGCGATCGCCGCCCATGAGACGAGCGCGGCGCTCGCCGAAAGCCGCCCGCCCCAGGCCCGCGTCAGCCGCTTCTCGGGAGCCGTCCTCTTCAGCGATTTCCTCGATCCCATCGAGGAGCTGCGCGAGCCGCTCGAGGAGCTTGCCGCGACCGGCGTGACCGGCCATTTGGTCCAGGTGCTCGATCCGGCCGAGGAGACGCTCCCCTACGAAGGGCGCACCGAGTTCGTCGGGCTCGAAGCGGGCGAGAGCTGGATTGCCGACCGCGCCGAGAGCCTGCGCGCGCGCTATCAGGCGCGGCTCGCCGCCCATCGCGCCGAGCTCGTCGCGCTCGCGACGCGTCTCGGCTGGTCGGTGCTCGTCCATCATACGGACCGCCCGGCCTCCGAGCCGCTCCTCACCCTCATCATGCGGCTCGAGCGCAAGGACGGCGGCTACCGCTGGCAAATGCCTCCGACGGCCGGCGCCCTGGCGAGGGGGGGCGGATGAGCCTCGGCGCGCTGGCATTTCTCAATCCCTGGCTGCTCGCCGCGCTTGCGAGCCTGCCGATCATTTATTGGCTGTTGCGCACCGTTCCCCCGCGCCCGAAGCAGGTCGAGTTCCCGCCGACCCGCATCCTCGTCGGCCTCGAGAACCGCGACAAGACGCCGGCCAAGACGCCGTGGTGGCTGCTCCTCATCCGCTTGCTCGCCGCCGCCCTCGTCATCCTGGCGCTCGCCGAGCCGGTCCTCAATCCCTCGCGCGACCAGGCGCTCGTGGGCACCGGACCGGTCGTTCTCGTCCTCGACAACGGGTGGGCCGCGGGCTCCGAGTGGAACGAGCGCATGGTCATGGCCGAGCGTGTCATCGCCGAGGCCCAGGCGCAAAGCCGCCCGGTCGTCGTCGCGGCAACAGCGAGCGGCGCGAAAGCACGCGCGCTCAAGCTCGAGGCGCCGAGCGAGGCGCGCTCGACGCTGGGCGCGCTCGAGCCGCAGCCCTTCGCGCCGGACCGCAAAGGCTCGCTCGCCGCGCTCGAGACAGCACTCGCGCAAGGCGCTAGCACCGGCGCGCGCAGCGTCCTGTGGCTGAGGGACGGCATCGACCACGACGGGGAAGCGGCGAGCTTCGGCGAGGGCCTCAAAGCGCTCGCCGCAGGCGGCGCGCTCACGACAGTCGACGTTGCGCCGGGCCACGAGGCGCTCGGGCTCACGGCCGGCGTCTCCGCCAACGGCAAGCTCGGCATCAAGGTGCATGCGCACGGACGGGGCCCCGCGCGACGGCGTGATCCACGCCTTCTCCGCCCGCGGCCAGCGGCTCGGCGAGGCCCCCTTCAAGCTCGGCGCGGGCGAGACGACAACCGAGCTCGCCTTCGAGCTCCCGCTCGAGATCAGAAACCAGGTGACGCGGGTCGAGATCGCGGGCGAGCGCTCGGCAGGCGCGGTCAGCCTCCTCGACGGACGCTCGCGCTGGCAGCGCGTTGGCCTCATCTCGGGCGAGGGCCAGGAGAAGTCGCAGCCGCTTCTCGGCCCGCTCTACTACATCGAGAAGGCGATTGCGCCATTCGCCGAGATCGTCCGGCCCAAGGACCAGAACCTCGCCCAGGGCATCGATACGATCTTCAAGGAGAACGCGAGCGTGCTGATCCTCGCCGACATCGGAACGCTGACCGGCGAGGTGAAGGAGCAAGTCGACGACTGGGTGAAGCGTGGCGGCGTGCTCGTGCGCTTCGCTGGCGCCCGTCTCGAGAAGGGCGGCGACGATCTTCTCCCCGTCGCGCTGCGCACGGGCGGACGCACGCTCGGCGGCGCGCTCTCCTGGTCGACGCCGCAGCCCCTCGCCCCGTTCGAGGACACGAGCCTCTTTGCCGGACTTGCCATTCCCCCCGACGTCGCCATCAACCGCCAGGTGCTCGCCGACCCGGCCCTCCTCACGCCCGAGGTCAAGGTGTGGGCGCGCCTCCAGGACGGCACGCCCCTCGTCACGTCGGCGAAGCGCGGCGACGGCGAGCTCGTGCTCTTCCATGTGACGGCCAATTCCGACTGGTCGAACCTTCCGCTTTCGGGCCTCTTCGTCGAGATGCTGCAGCGGATCACCGCGCTCGGCGGTCTCGGCGGCGCCGGCAGGCGAGACGACGGCGGCAGGCGACGAGGCGGTCGCCGCGGCGGCCGACGTGCTCCCCCCAGTGCAGACGCTCGACGGGTTCGGCACGCTGCGCGCGCCCCCGCCGACGGCCGAGGCGATCCCGGCGGCCAAGATCGCCGACACGCCCGCGACCCTCGAGCATCCGCCCGGCTACTACGGGGCGCCGGCAAGCCCGCGCTCCGTCAATGTGCTCGGACCGAAAAGCACGCTCAATCGCCCTGCCGCCGCTGCCGCAGGGAACGGAGCGGCGCGCCTACGAGAGCGAGGCGTCCGTGCCGCTGATGCCCTGGCTGCTCGCCGGCGGCGCTTCTCCTTCTTCTCGTCGACATCGTCGCCGTGCTCGCGCTGCAAATGGGCGGGCTGCGCGCCCGCGGCCCGTGGCTCAGGACGCGCACCGCCTCCCTCGTGCTCCTCGTCGCCGGCCTCGCGCTCACGGGGCTCCCCCCGCCGCTTCTCGCGCAGACGACGCCCGGCCGCTCCGGCGCGGGACCCGAGAGCCCCGCCGACGCGGCAGCAGGCGACGCCAGTCGCCCAGAAGGCGACGGAGAAGGTCACGCTCGCCTACGTCGAGACCGGCGACGAGGCCGTCGATCAGGCGAGCCGCCTCGGCCTCTCGGGCCTCTGCGCGCGTTCTCGCCGTGCGCACCGCGCTCGAGCCCGGCGAGCCGATGGCCGTCGATATCGTCACGCGACGAGATCGTGTTCTTCCCGGTGCTCTATTGGCCGGTGCTCGAGAACGCGAAGCCGCTCCCCGAGCGCACGCTCGCCAAGATCGACGCCTACATGAAGCAGGGCGGCATGATCATCTTCGACACGCGCGACGCGGGCTCGGCCGTCCCGGCCGGCGGGCAGATCGGGGGCCGCAACGGGCCGGCCTTGCAGCGCCTTCTCGGGCTCGCTCGACCTGCCGCGCCTCGAGCCCGTGCCCGAGACCCACGTGCTCACCAAGTCGTTCTACCTCTTGCGCTCGTTTCCGGGCCGCTGGGACGGCGGCCAGCTCTGGGTCGAGGCGGACGCCGAGAGCGACGAGGAGGGCCGCAAGGCGCGCCGCGCCGACGGCGTCACCTCGATCCTCATCACGTCCAACGATTTCGCCGCCGCCTGGGCGCTCGACACCTCGGGCCGGCCGCTCTATCCCGGTCGTGCCCGGCGGCGAGAACCAGCGCGAGCTCGCGCTCCGCACCGGCATCAACATCGTCATGCATGCGCTGACCGGCAACTACAAGGCCGACCAGGTCCACGTGCCAGCGCTCCTCGAGCGCCTCGGCCAATGAGGCATCGCATGAGCTGGTCGATCGATATCGCACCGACGCTGCCCGCGCCCTTCCTCTGGGTCGCGGGCGCCGTTGCCGTCGCGCTTCGTCGCTCCTGCTCGTCGTGAGACGGAGCCGCGGCGCGTTCCTGCGCGCGGCCGCCCTCGCCGCGCTCTTCGCCGCCCTCCTCAATCCGACGCTGCGCCAGGAGGAGCGCGATCACCTCCCCAACATCGCCATCGTCGTCGTCGACGAGAGCTCGAGCCAGACGCTCGCCAAGCGCCCCGAGCAGACGCGAAGCCATCCGCGCCGATCTCGAGGCGAAGCTCGGCAAAATCTCCAACCTCGAGGTGAAGTGGGTGACCGGCGCCAAGCCCGGCTCCAGCGACGGGGCAAGGGCACGCAGCTTTTCGCCGAGCTGAACAAGGCGCTCGCCGACACGCCCCCCGACCGTCTCGCCGGCGTCATCCTCGTCACCGACGGTCAGGTCCACGACGTGCCGAAGCAGGCCTCCGCCCTCGGCTTCGACGCTCCCGTGCATGCTCTCCTCACCGGCGCGCCCGGCGAGTTCGACCGGCGCATCGAGGCGTTGAAGGTGCCGCGCTACGGCCTCGTCGGCCAGTCGCGCGACATCGAGATCGCCGTGCGCGAGACCGGCGAGAAAGGGCGCCGAGCACGCCGGGCGTGACCCTCAAGGTCCGCCGCGAAGGGCGCCCCGACGAGACGGTGCGCGCCGAGATCGGCCGCACGGTCAAGATCGACATGCCGTTTCCCGCACGCCGGCACCAACATCCTCGAGGTCGAGCTCGAGACGGCGCCCGGCGAGCTCACGCCTGCCAACAACCGCCTCGTCGTCGTCGCCGAGGGCGTGCGCGAGAACCTGCGCGTGCTCCTCGTCTCGGGCGAGCCGCACGCCGGCGAGCGCACCTGGCGCAACCTCTTGAAGTCGGACGCCGCCGTCGATCTCGTGCACTTCACCATTCTGCGCCCGCCCGAGAAGCAGGACGGCACGCCGATCAATCAGCTCTCGCTCATCGCCTTCCCGACCAAGGAGCTGTTCTCGGACAAGATCCAGGATTTCGACCTCATCATCTTCGACCGCTATCAGCACCGCGGCATCCTGCAGCTCATCTACTACGACAACATCTCGCGCTACGTGGACAACCACGGCGGGCGCGCTCCTCATCGCGGCCGGCGACGACTACGCGAGCCCGGCGAGCCTCTACCGCACCCCGCTCGCCGCCCGTGCTCCCGGCGGCGCCGACGGGGCGCGTCCTCGAGGAGCCGTTCAAGGCGAAGATCACGGACGATGGGGTCAAGCATCCCGTGACGCGCGCGCTTCCCGGAGGCGATACGGGACACGGCGGAGCGAAGCCGACCTGGGGCCGCTGGTTTCGCCAGGCGGAGGTGCGCCCCGACCGCGGCCGCACCATCCTCGAGGGCGCGGAAGGCCAGCCCCTCCTCGTCCTCGACCGCAAGGGCAAGGGTCGCGTCGCGCTCCTCACCTCCGACCAGGCCTGGCTGTGGGCGCGCGGCTACGAGGGCGGCGGCCCGCACACCGACCTGCTGCGGCGCCTGTCGCACTGGCTGATGAAGGAGCCCGACCTCGAGGAGGAGCGCTTGACCGCGACCGCGCGGGGCTTGAAGCTCAGCCTCGAGCGCCGCTCGCTCGAGGACAAGGTCGGCCCGGTGACGCTCTCGGGTCCGGGCGGCGACAAGACGGAGGTGATGCTCGCGCCCGACGGTCCCGGCCGCTGGACGACCTCGCTCGACGTGAAGCTTCCCGGACTCTACAAGGCCGAGACCCAGGGCCCCAACGGCATGCTGACCGCGGTCGCCCACGCCGGCGCCGAGGACCCACGCGAGATGAGCGAGGTGACGGCGACCGAGGACAAGTTGAAGCCGCTCGTGGAGGCCTCGGGCGGTGGCGTGTTCTGGACGCGCACCGCGTCGTCCACTGCTGACCCGGCGGCTGTGACGCTGCCGCGCATCAGCGTGCTCTCGAACGCGAAGGTGCTGGCGGGCTCCGGCTGGATGGGCCTCAAGGACCGCGACGCGTTCGTGACGCGCGGGGTGAAGCTCACGCCGATGTTCACCGGCCTGCTCGCGCTCGCGGCGCTCCTCATGCTCATGGCCGCCGCCTGGTGGCGCGAAGGGCGGTAAATCCCACTTATCCGACGTTTGAGTTCGCGCTCCACTGTCATCCCGGCCGAGGGCGAAGCCGTCATGGCGGAGCCATGCTT
The DNA here is from genome assembly GCA_963740475.1 of uncultured Alphaproteobacteria bacterium. Taxonomy (GTDB): domain Bacteria; phylum Pseudomonadota; class Alphaproteobacteria; order Rhizobiales; family Hyphomicrobiaceae; genus Hyphomicrobium_C. Next base: position 93,237 of record CAVUEM010000045.1, read on the forward strand.
CGCATGGACGAGCCGGGACCCAGGGGCAGCAAGCGCCACCGTGGCCATGAGCTGTTCCCTCGGGAACTGTCACGGGCGAAACTGCGCCCGCGGTTCTCTCCCATTAACCTCCGTCGCAGTGATTGGCCCGAGTCCCCGTGCCATTCGAATGAGCAGTTGCGCCGGAGTTTGCCTCTTGTTTGAGCTTGCGAGCACGATATCGCCGCCCCTAGCATTCCCCAATCCGGGGACTCGCGGCGCGACCCGGCCGACATCGCCGGCTCGAGGTCCGCGACCGAGCCCGCAAAGGCTCTACGCCAACATGAATTATCATGCCTACGAGCTGGCCCACACGCTCCTCTCGCCGGTGCGCTTCGGCACGGAAGCGCTGAAATCGACCCTCAACTCGCCGTTCAATTTCTTCTCGTCGACGCCGTTCGCGCGCAACATGTCTGCGGCCTGCGAGCTGTTCGAGAACGTGACGCGCCGCTACGGAAAGCCGGTATTCGGCCTCTCCGAGACGCACGTCGGCGGCATGCGCGTGCCGGTTGCCGAGGAGATCGTCCTCCGGAAGCCCTTCTGCAATCTCCTCCACTTCGACCGCGACGAAAAGGTCGTCGGCAAGCGCTACGATCCCAAGGTGCTGCTCGTCGCCCCGATGTCGGGGCACTACGCCACGCTCTTGCGCGGCACGGTCGCCTCCCTCATCCCGGAGCACAACCTGTACATCACCGACTGGGCGGATGCGCGCGAGGTGCCGTTCTACGAGGGGCGCTTCGACCTCGACGACTTCATCGACTACCTGATCGAGTTCATCCGCTTCATCGGCACCAACACCCACGTGATCGCCGTCTGCCAGCCGGCGGTGCCGGCGCTCGCCGCGACCGCGATCATGGCGGCCCTCGACGACGCCTGCCAGCCGGCCTCGATCACGCTGATGGGCGGCCCGATCGATACGCGCCGCAACCCGACCAAGGTCAACGATCTCGCCGAGGAGCGCTCGCTGGCGTGGTTCGAGAACAACGTCATCTCGCACGTGCCGTTCGGCAATCCGGGCTTCATGCGCGCCGTCTATCCGGGCTTCATTCAGCTTACCGGCTTCATGACCATGAACCTCGAGCGCCACGTCAACGCCCACGTCGGCCTGTTCAACAACCTGATCAAGGGCGACTGCGACAGCGTCAAGCAGCATCGCGATTTCTACGAGGAATATCTCGCGGTCATGGATCTCACCGCCGAGTTCTATCTGCAGACCATCAAGACGGTGTTCCAGGACCACGCGCTGCCCAAGGGCGAGATGATGCATCGCGGCGTGCGCGTCGACTGCTCGGCGATCCGCAAGACGGCGCTCATCACGGTCGAGGGCGAGCGCGACGACATCTGCGGGCTCGGCCAGACGCAGGCCGCCCACGACCTCTGCTCGAATATCCCCATCGACGAGAAGTATCACTACGTGCAGCCGGGCGTCGGCCACTACGGCGTCTTCAACGGCACGCGCTGGCGCACGGAGATCTGCCCGCGCATCCGCGAGATGATCCGCACTGTCCAGTTCAAGCGCCGCGTCGCCGCCGGAAACACGCACATTCCCCCGCCCAATCTCAAATTCAATGCCGCGGGCGAGCGCCAGTTCGACTGGCGCATGGGCGCGAAGCAGGCCCCGGCCGGCTGATAGGCCCCTTGCGTTTTCCTCGCGCCCGTCCGACACTCTCCCCGTTCCCAGGGGCGCCGGTTGTCCGGCTGAGATCGCGTAACGGCCTCGAAGCGAAGCGATAGGCCAACTTTAGAGCGCGAGCACCCTTCGAACCTGATCCGGGTCATGCCGGCGAAGGGACGGGCGCATGTCATTCCCCATCCGTTCCGCCTCCGTCAGCGCGACCCCCGCGATTGCAAAGACGGGGGCCCGCCTTTGCGGCCTGTCGTGAACGGAGCGCTCATGGAAACGTCGATATATCTCGCGAAGCTCATGGGACCGATCTACCTCTTGGTCGGCGTCGGCATTCTCCTCAACCAGGACCACTTCCGCGCCGTCATCAAGGAGGTTTCCGACAGCCCGGCGCTTTTCTATCTCACCGGCATCATCGCAATCATCATCGGCGGGCTGATCGTCATTCTCAACAACGTCTGGTCGGGGTGGCCCGTCGTCATCACGCTCGTCGGCTGGCTCGCGATCGCCAAGGGCGCCGTGCGCCTGATCGCCCCCGATCGGGCGAAGGCCATGGTCGCGCGAATGACCGCGAGCGAGAACGCGATGACCGCGATTGCGCTCGTCTCGCTGGCGCTCGGCGCCTACCTCACTGGCATGGGCTATTGGCTCGGACCGTTAGGCTGAGGGTTTCGTCATGAACAAGATCACGCGACGCTCGGAACTGCAAACTCCGAAGGTGACGACGGGACCGCTTCCCGCCTCGGCCAAGGTCTACGCGTCGCCCGACGGGCATCCAGGAATTCGCGTGCCCTTCCGCGAGATCGCGCTCTCCGAGACGAGCGGCGAAGCGGCCCCCTCAAATAGCGAAGCGGTAGGGCAGCAAAATGCCTTCCGCGTCTACGACAGCTCGGGGCCCTATACGGACGCGAGCGCCACGATCGACGTTGCGTGCGGCCTCCCGCGAATTCGCGACGCCTGGGTCCGCGTCCGCGCCGTCGAGACCTACGCGGGGCGCGGGGTGCGCCCCGAGGACAACGGCAACGCTTCGGGGGCGCGCGCCGCGCGCGACTTCCCGAACAAGCCACGGCCGATGCGCGGCCTTGCCCCTTCAGGCATCACGCAGCTCGAGTTTGCGCGCGCGGGTATCATCACCGAGGAGATGATCTACGTCGCGGAGAGAGAGAACATGGGCCGCAAGGCCGTGTTGGAGCGGGCGCACGCGGCGCTCGATGACGGAGAAAGCTTCGGCGCCGCGATTCCGCCCTTCATCACGCCCGAGTTCGTGCGGAGCGAGGTCGCGCGCGGGCGCGCCATCATCCCGGCCAACATCAACCACGGCGAATTGGAGCCGATGATCATCGGCCGCAACTTCCTCGTGAAGGTCAACGCCAACATCGGCAATTCGGCGGTGACCTCCTCGGTCGAGGAGGAGGTCGAGAAGATGGTGTGGGCGATCCGCTGGGGCGCCGACACCGTCATGGACCTTTCGACCGGGCGCAACATCCACACCACGCGCGAGTGGATCCTCCGCAACTCTCCCGTCCCCATCGGCACCGTGCCGATCTACCAGGCGCTCGAGAAGGTCGGCGGCGATCCTGTGAGGCTCACCTGGGAGGTCTATCGCGACACCCTGATCGAGCAGTGCGAGCAGGGCGTCGACTATTTCACCATCCACGCCGGCGTGCGGCTGCGCTACGTGCCACTCACCGCGAGCCGAGTGACCGGCATCGTCAGCCGCGGCGGCTCGATCATGGCCAAGTGGTGCCTCGCCCACCACAGGGAGAGCTTTCTCTACGAACGCTTCGCCGACATATGCGACATCATGCGACGCTACGACGTCTCGTTCTCTCTCGGCGACGGTCTGCGGCCCGGCTCGATCGCCGACGCGAACGACCGCGCCCAGTTTGCCGAGCTCGAGACGCTCGGCGAGCTGACGCAGATCGCCTGGGCCAAGGGGTGCCAGGTGATGATCGAAGGCCCCGGTCACATTCCGATGCACAAGATCAAGGTCAACGTCGAGAAGCAGCTCGCGCTGTGCGGCGAGGCGCCGTTCTACACGCTGGGTCCGCTCGTCACGGACATCGCGCCGGGCTACGACCACATCACGAGCGGCATCGGCGCGGCGATGATCGGCTGGTTCGGAACGGCGATGCTCTGCTACGTGACGCCGAAGGAGCACTTGGGATTGCCGAACCGCGACGACGTCAAGACCGGCGTCATCACCTACAAGATCGCCGCCCACGCCGCCGACCTCGCGAAGGGCCACCCTGCGGCGCAGCTACGCGACGACGCCTTGAGCCGCGCCCGCTTCGAGTTCCGCTGGGAGGACCAGTTCAACCTCGGCCTCGACCCCGACACGGCCAGGGCCTTCCACGACGAGACGTTGCCCAAGGAGGCGCACAAGGTCGCGCATTTCTGCTCCATGTGCGGGCCGAAGTTCTGCTCGATGGAGATCACGCAGCAGGTGCGCGACTACGCGGCGAGGCTCAACGAGGCGGCAGCCGAGCTCGCCGAGGAGACGACGCAGATCGATCCCGAGGCAGGCGTGGCGGTGACCCGCGAAGCGGGCATGGCCGAGACCCGCGAGGCGGGTATGGCGGAGATGAGCCGGAGGTTCCGTGAGCTGGGCGCGGAGGTGTATGTGGAGACGAAACAAACTAAGGGTACGCCCAACTAATCCACCAAAGTCATCCTCGGGCTTGTCCCGAGGAACCATCTTACCGCGAGTGCCGGAACAAGTTGATAGTTGGATGGTCGGGACAAGCCCGACCATGACACGTGGAGAGATTACGTGCCCCCGTCGCGATCATTCAGCGCGATAGGAAATAAATCTCCGTGCCGAACCGTTGTTGGACGGCGGCCGATGTGCATGTCCGAAACCGCACTCCATCGCCACGCTATTTCTCATCTCGTGCATTACTAATTCATCGGCCCCAGCCGAACATATGACTTAGAATTGACATCGTTTCTTAGGAGCTTCGAGGCTTCGAGATTCGGTGGCGTTGTACTTTGCGGTGGCGAGCGTCAGCATCGGCACATCGGAAAACAGCGATGCCACTCATATCCGTCGCACGGGCCGCCGAGCCCGATCACAAGCTCAAGGCCGTGCGCTTCGCCATGAAGGACGGCGCCAAGACGGTCACAGTCCTCATTTCGGGGCCAGCGCTCGAGGACGTCGATATTCCTCCTCCGGAGGACGGGCGGTATCTCAAGCGGTTCAAGCAATTCCGGAAAAATTTCGAGCGCCTTGCGAGCGACAAGTACGACAGAGGAGAAGTCGAGAGCGATGGCTCCGTTCTTCTCGGAGTCATGGACCTTCCTATTTGATTCGGAACAGGGGCCAGGCCCCTCGCCACGACGATCCGGCGAATGCGCCGGCGCAAGGGCGAGGGGTCTGACCCCGTTAGACGCCCACACGAGCCGCGTAAATCCGCAGCGCGGTGTCGCTATCGGTATCTGACCCTCAGGGTTAGAGGGACTTAACGCGCTCCGAACCGCAGCGCCGTCCGCGCCTTCGCCTTCGCGGCTTCGTCCTCGCGGTTGCGCGGCGGAGCCATGGTCACGAGCGAGCACAAGAGATCCTCGGCCGCTTTCGTCACCTGATCGACCGCGCGGTTGAAGGCTGCCTCGTTGGCCTTCGACGGGTGCGTGAAGCCCGAAATCTTGCGCACGAACTGGAGCGCGGAGGCGCGCACCTCGTCCTCGGTCGCGGGCGGCGAGAAATTGTAGAGCGTCTTGATGTTGCGGCACATCAGGGAACTCCTCGATGACGGGGCCGATGAGCCCTGCCGATTTTGGCCGCTACGTTCGCACCCGCACGCGACCTGATCAAGGCGCAGGCCCCCATCTGCTGCCCGACAGGCTTCTGCCGCCGACTCACGCCCGTTCCGCGATAGGGCCGCGGCCGTGTATGGTGTCTGGAAAATGCGGACGAACACCGGGGCTCGGCATGTATTTCTCAGCGATCGTACTTCTGCTGCTGGTCCTCCCGGCGGCCTCCGTTCTCATCGAGGCACTCTTGGCGCAGGGCCCCGCCGACATCATGGGCCTCGTCGGCAAATGGTTCGTCTTTTGGGGCGCGGGCGTGAGACTGCTTCTGGCCGGCGTGATGCAGGTCGGAAAGCCCAGCTACACCGCCGGAACCTTCTTCGATCTCAGGGACGACGCCTCGCACGCGATCGTGCGCGAGGTCGGCTTCGGCAACCTCGCGATGGGGACGCTTGGCATCCTGAGCCTCTTCAAGCCGGACTGGGTCGTGCCCGCGGCCCTCGTCGGCGGCCTTTTTTACCTGTTCGCCGGTTTGGGACACGCCGTCCGCAAGGAGCGAAATTCCCGCGAGCAGACGGCGATGGTCTCCGACCTCCTCATCGCGGCACTCCTCCTCGCTTTCGTCGCGACCCGCGTCATCGGGGCGTGACACGTGCGAAGGCTGTCATCCCGGACGGCGCGTCATGCTGAAAGCATGCCTCCGGCATGACGCCGATCCGGGACCCAGAGCCTACGCAGATAGGCTGGGGCTTGTGCCCTGGGTCCCGGCTCTCCGGTTCGGCGCGCAGCGCCGCCGTTCCGGCCGGGATGACAGTTGGGTGCAAGTCAAACTTTTCTGGTCGCCCTTCTTGCCGCGTCCGAGCGGGCCCGCGTGTCCATGTCCGGCAGCATCATTTGAAATGCTTCATCCGTTCGACGTACTCCAAATCCTCCATTTCCTGCACGACTGTCGCGAGCTTGACAGGATCAATGCCCGGCATCAGTCCGCCGGTCGCCTTGCTGACGCGCGGCAATACTCGCTTGCCTTTCGCCGGCTTCGGACGCTCGCCGAACAGGGCGCACAGGCCCCCCTCGATCAGCGAGGTCAGCGTGCGTCCCACAGCCGCCGCCTTCTTGCGCACATACGCAAGCAAGCTTTCGGGAAGTCGAACTGTCCTGCGTTCCATATGTCTGGCCATACTGCCTTTAGTGTCGTTACTCCGAGAAGCCAATCACATCGAAATCAGCGTGATGCCGGCGACAGCCGCGGCGATGCCGGCCGCCTTCTGCCAGCTCACGCTCTCGTTCAAGAAGATGACGCCGAGAGCCGCACCGCCGACGACGAACATGCCGTAGATCGGAACGACGATGCTGGCCGGTCCCAGCTCGAGCGCGCGGAAGAACGATGTGACGGCGACGGCGAGCACGAGGCCGGTCGCGAGCGCCCACAGAAATGACGGCTCACCGAAGTGAGATGCCAAGGCGCCGAACTCGCCCTTCACCGCGACAATGGCCCAGCACGAGAGCGCGACCGTCGTCGTCGCAATGGCGACGGCAAGGCTGCTCGAGAGGCCGGCCCGCATCGCGAGTTTCACGAAGAGCGAGGTCAGCGAATAGCCGGCCATTCCGATCAGCGCCCACACGACATAGGATTTCGCCATCGAGTGCCTTCCCGGACCAGCCGTCAAATGTGGCGCGCTTGAGCAGAAAGGGGGTGAAATGTCCGTACGGCACGGTAGCCCGCGAAGAGGAATGCCACCAGCAGCGCGCCTTGCGCGATCAGGAACGGCGGCTCCGACTGGGTCGGCGCGATGGCAACGAGGACGGGAACCTTCTGGAACGCCTGCACGACGAGCACGAAGCAATTGAGATAGAGAGCGGCGATCGCGGCCGTCACATAGGTCCGGCGCCAGGCCCCGGCGAGGCGGAACACATAGAGGCCCGCGAGAGCGAGAGCCAGCACGACCATCGACACGATCCCCGTGCCGAGCGCCGGCGTGAACCCGTTGATTGGAAACATGAAGCCCGTCACGCTCGTCAGCAACGTCGTGACGAGGAAGACGTGCGTCCACCAGCTCGGCCCCCTCGACCCGAGCATCTCGGCCAAGGCGACGAGCCCAGTGACGATGCCGACCAAGCTGATGGCGACGTGCAGCAGCGTGAAGGTGTAGATCGACATCCCAAAAATCATCGGGTTCTCCCGGCTCGGTGCTAATCACCCACGACCTCGATCGGGACCTCCTGCGTCTTGGCCGGCGCCGTGTCGTTGCCGCGCACGTACGTGAACACGAGCTTCACACTCCCCGCCTCGAGTCCGGTGACGAGGAACTGATACTTCGACGGCGCGCCGAGCACCGGGCGCTCGCCGGCCGCGAGCTCGCGCTTCACGTAGCCGAGGTCCTCGACGCGGACGAGCCCCGCGCTTTCGCTTGCCCCGTCGTCGAGCACCCAGCGAAAGCCCGTCGAGGGATTGCCGTCGAGCTCGATCGTCGCCGTGTCGCCGACGCCGACCTCGATGGGGCCCGACTGCGCCGAGGCCCCGAGCGGGGCGAACGCCAGCCTGATCGCGGCAAACGCGACACTGGCAACGAGAATTGAGCGGCGCGTCCAGGCATACTCGATCGACGGCTTCATGCGATCGCTCCTCAGGATGAGTTGACTGTCGCCCACTCTAAGCACTGCCCGAAATCAAGGCATCTGCCTTGCGGTCGCGCCCGAGTTGGCCAAGAAATTCGCTCCAAGGACGCCGAACGCCCGCCCCCTCTCAAAACTGTCACTTCACATCACGCCCGAACCATGGCAAGCTGATGAAATCGTTCAACAACTGGAAGGAGGTGATCCGATGTCGAGTGGGATCTTGAGGACGGCGATGTCGTGGTCGCTGGGTTTCAAGTCGGATCAGCCTCTGGGCTCAAGCTGACGGACCAAGCGAATCGCGGCGCGGCCGACAGACGCCGCTTCGCCGCCAAAGTCTCACGGAGGCCGCCCTCAGGGCGGCCTCTTTGTTATTCGCGCGCCGCGACCAAGAGACACCGCAACTTGTGGCCCTCGCGCGCCGTTCATAGATCGTCGAGAGTCTTGAGCCACGCCAGGAGCCTTCAATGTCCCGCACCGCCTCTGAGCCCCGAGTTGCGGCGACCGACCTTTTCGATCCCGTGGAGCTCGGACCGTACCGGCTCAGAAACCGCATTGTCATGGCGCCGCTGACGCGCTCGCGCGCCGACGAGGCGGGTGTGCCGGGCGAGTTGCAGGCGACCTATTACGCCCAGCGCGCCACCGCCGGCCTCCTCGTCACGGAGGCAACCAACATCAGCGCCCAGGGAAAGGGCTATATCCTGACCCCCGGCATCTGGTCGCCCGAGCAGGTCGCGGGCTGGCGGCTCACGACGAAAGCCGTGCACGACAAGGGCGGACGCATTTTTCTGCAGCTCTGGCACGTGGGGCGCATCTCGCATCCCGACCTGCAGCCGGGCGGCGCGCTCCCCGTCGCTCCGTCCGCCGTTCGCCCCGAGGGCCAAGCCTACACAAACGACGGCTTCAAGGCGCACGTTACCCCGCGCGCACTCGCAACGGACGAGATCCCCGGCATCGTCGCCGATTACGCGCATGCGGCGCGGTGCGCGCAGGACGCGGGCTTCGACGGCGTCGAGATTCATTCGGCCAACGGCTATCTTCTCCAGCAGTTCCTCTCCGACAAGACGAACAAGCGCACCGACAGCTATGGCGGATCTATCGAGAACCGCACCCGTCTTGTCGTCGAGGTCGTCGATACCGTGACGGCCGTGTGGGGCGGCGAGCGCGTCGGCATTCGGCTCTCGCCACTCACGAAATTCGGCGACATCGGCGACAGCAATCCCGAGCCGCTCTACCTCAAGCTGATCGAGAGGATCAATCCCTTCCGCCTGGGCTACATCCATGTCATCGAGGGCGACACCGGCGGCAGCCGCAGTCCTCCGGGCGCCTTCGACTTGCAGAAGCTGCGCCGCGCGTTCAACGGGCTCTATATCGCCAACAACAACTACGACCTCGCGCTCGCCCTCGAAGCGCGCGCCAAAAATTTTGCCGACCTCGTCTGCTTCGGCCGGCCCTTCATCGCCAACCCCGATCTGGTCGAGCGTCTGCGCACGGGCGCGCCGCTTGCTGAGCCCGATCAGGCGACCTTCTACACCGGCGGGCCCAAGGGCTACATCGACTATCCCGCGCTCGCCGCCGACGCAGCCCGCTGACGCAACGCGGCGCGAGGCGCGCGCGTCAATTGCGCTCGAAGAGCTCCCAGGCGGGGAGCGCGCGACCGTCCTTCGCCACTGCCCAGATCGGGTCCTTCTTCTTGAAGAGCGAGATGTCGGCGGGGTGGTCCCTCATGACGTCGGCGTTCTCCGACAGGCAGGCAAAGAGCGCCCGCATGACGTTGACGGGCGTGATGCCGGCATAGAACGACCGGTCGCAGCCGCCCGGCGCGCGGACAGCGATCATGATGCCGAAGAGATCGAGCGCCACCGTCTCCGGCGCTATCCCCGCCGCCTTGAGCGCCTCGCTCGGCAGGTCGTGGCCGACCCACACGTTCCGATAGCGCCAGGCGCCGTGATCGCCGATGACAATCACGACGGCGCCGGGGTCCGCGCCGATGATCCTCCCCATCACCTCCAGCATGTGTGCGTTGGCGGCAACGGTCTTCTCGCGGAATTCCTTCTCGAAATAGGCGAGGTTGAACCAGCTTTTGTCTATGGGCCCGTGCGCCGGAAGGTTGACGTGAACGAACGTGAACCAGGGGCCAGCGCTCTTCGCCGCGGCCTCGTCGATGCGCGCAAACAGCACCTCCTTCTGCTCGGCGCGCTCTCGGCGTCCGGGGACGATATTGTCCTTGCCGATGAGGCTATGGAGCACGGGGCTGCCGAAGATCCTGAGCACGCTCCAGGGCGGGTCCTCGGGGTAGAGGAAATCGAGCGTTCCCCGTTCGTGGACGAAGTAGTCGATGCCGTGCACATACTGGATGCGGTAGCCGTTCGCGCGCAGCGTCTCGAGCACCGGATTGCGCGCGAGCCCCGCCATCATGGCGCGGCCGAACTTGGTGTCGTCGACGCCGCTCGAGAGATCGTAATAGTGGTGCTGGCCGAGAAACACGCTCATCGTCGTCGGCCAAGTGGCGAAGTAGTTGCTGAACGTGTGCACGACCTTGAAGCCGCGCGCAGCGAGATCGCGGTAGTGGGGCGAGTTGTCGAAGGCTAGATTCTTTTTATAGACGTCCTCGCTCCCGTAGGCGTCGTAGATGAAGAAATAGATGTTGGGCTTCGCCTTGAACTTCGCGCCCTCGAAGCTCGCCCTCTCCTCGAGAACGCTGCCGCCGAGAGCGGCTGCGAGGCTCGCCTGAGCCGCGCTCAAGACCCAGCTTGCGGAAGCGAACCCCACGAGGAGGGCGAGCACGAGATTGACGCGGGCGAGGTGCCCCGCAGCGATCAGCCCAGCGACCGCCGCCGAGCCGAGAAGCCACCAGATCCCGACGGCAAGCATCGGATGGTTGCCGCTCCCCAGATGCAGCGTCCCGGCCAGCAGCACAATAAGCGCGCCCACCGAGATCGCCGCCAGCGCGCCCGACTTGATCCACTTCGCCCAATCGATCGACGCTGCGGCGCGCGGCCCCCTGAAGAGCCGATCCGCCAAGGCGCCGACGCCCCGGTAGAGGGCCCACGCCGCAACCGCTGCGACCGCGATCGCGCCGATCAGCCAGGCGATCTTGCCCGCGCTCGTCGTGTACCAGTTGTTGGAGAGCGCGAACACGACGGGATAGGCGAACGCGAGCGCGATCGCCGTCCCCGGCTTGGCGCCGAGCGCCGCCACCATCGCCTTCAGTTTTGCCCCGCTCACGGTTCGCTGGCTCGTTGCGCCGCGGCGCTCACGGCTTGCGCCGCATCAGATAAAGCGTCCGCTCGGCGCCAGGGATCGGCCGCTCCTCGAGAATTGTGAAGCGCGCGCCGAACGCACTTCGGAATGCGTGCTCAGTGTAGCCGTCGAAAATGTCGGGCCGGTTCAAGAGCAGGCGCTCGACCTGGGAGTCCCTCTTCCTCACGAACTCGATGACGAGGTGATCGGTGAGGCTCGCGAAATAGCCGGCGATGTCGGCGAACGGCAGATTGTTCGAGATCGCGAGGTGGTGGATGAGGGCCAGCGCGACGACGAGGTCGGGGCGGCCGCGGTCCGCAAGCGAAGGGCGCTCGCGGTTCGCGAAGCCGATGGCCGGGCTCGGATTGCAGAGATCGATGACGAGGGGCGTGACGTTGGCGATGCCGGTGCTTCGGCACGCGCGGTAGTTCCGCCCGACGGCGACGGGATCGATGTCCATCGACACGATCTCGTCGGCGAGATCCTTGACGAGGCGCGAGAACGTGCCGTCGTTCGCCCCCACGTCCCACATGCGCCGCGGGCGTACCTTGCCGACGAGCTCGCGGAGCAAACGCTTCTTGGTATCGAAGGACTGATCCGAGTAGTTCGTATCGCAATAGTAGTCGCCCCATTCGGTGCGCGCCGTCTTCGGCTCGAGACCCGACACGAGCGCGAGTAGAGACTTGGCGATGGCGCCGAGCTGCTCGGCGCTGATCTGGCGCGCCGCCACCTTCTTGCGCGTTCCCCCGTGCTTCGAAACGAGCCTCGCATGCAGGTGGAGGTGCATGTAAAGGCCCGGACTGAAGCGCGTCGAGGATGGAAGGAGCTTCGCCGCGAGCTCGAGCGGCACGCCGTCGATGTGGAGCTCGAGCAGCTTGTTGAGGTTGAGGTCGACCCGGCTCATCAGCGCGAGGGGAGCCAGGAAATGTCGGCAGAACTGGCCGTAGGCGGGCCACATGCCGTGCTGGGAGAGAAGATCGAACGAAAGATGGTCGATGAAGCATGGGGCCCCGTCGACCATCTGTACGTTGTAGGCACTCGCATCCTTGAGCACCATGCCTCGCTCGAGCGCGAGGATGTGCAGCTTCAATGTCAGCGCCGCGGCGTCCTTGAGCTGCTCGAAGCACCACTCGTAAGGGTAGGTGATCTGGGTGAGCTGGCGCGGCTTCAAGACCGCAACGCAAGGCTCGTCATCGGGGGGTGCATATCCCGTGGCGAACGGCAGCATCAATCCTTGGGCGATGCAGGCTTCGTAGAGGCGCCGACTGGTTGCTTCCCGGAATTGCGTTTCGTAGACCGGGCGCACGCAGCGGAACACTTCCCCGCCGCGCCAGAACAGAAAGCCCGCCGGATCGCGGAACGAACTCGGCTCGCGCCGGCTCGGGAGAGGAGCCAAGGACGGCGCGAGCGACCTCATGTCATCTCATCTCGACACGTCTGGCTTTCTCGCCCGGCAGCATCTTCAGGAGCGTCTGCTTGATCGTGGTCCAGAAGAGCTTCACGGAGGCGCCGACCGCGACGATGCTAGCGAGCACCATCTGCAGCACGAAGCTGCCCGTTCCGGGATCGAGATAGGCGAAGGCGGGCGTAGAAAGGGCGAGAAGGGCCAATAGGGCCGATGCAGCAATTCTGCTCATAGACATCCCCCGTCCGTTAGCGAATGACAGATATTTGACAGTATGACGGGTCTATGACAATTCCCGGCCAAGCCCAAGCCCAGCGCGACTGCGGCGACGGACGCCGATCCCCTGAGGCGATATCTCAAGATTTATCGCGAAGATTCATTATGTTACCGCGGCGTGCCGGATAGAAAGAACGCCGCCGCACGAAGCATGTGCATGGCCTCGGCTGTTAAAATTCTATGACAGTGTGGCTCATGTGCCATGAGGCGACCGGCCCGATGGGGCCAAAAGCTGCGACCGGCAAAGAGCCGTCGTCCTAGCGAGCGCCCCGCTCTCGGCCCTGCTCGGCTGTGGATTGTGCAGGCCTGCCACGACCCGACTCGGTGAACGTCGGATACGGGGGGACACGTCTGGAGGGAAGAGTGGCAAGCTTTATCCCGAAACTGGCGCGCATCTCGTCGAGATCGCGTCCCGGCATGAAGAACGGCAGTGGCAAGAACGGCAATGGCGCCGCGCGTCCCGCCCGGGCTCTGCCGGCCCCTGCTGCCCGCGACGGGGAATATCTCGCCGGGCTCGTTCCCGTCGTGAGGCGGCGCGCCGCCATCGCCCCGTCGTTCTCGGACGCCGCGATCCTGGCAAGCCTCACCTCGATCGCCGCCCGCTCCACCGACGAGCGCCGCTGGAAGGCCGCTCAGGCGTCGACCCTCGGTCAATGCCTGTCCGGCTCGGCGCGCGACCTCCAGGAGGCGCTGGTGATAATCCTCTCGCTGTTGCCAAGGCCGCGTGCCTAGAGCGCGGCCACCATCGCTAGCGGCCCCCGCCTCTAAGCGAACCTCTCGGTCTGAACCACACTTGGACGACCATGGTTCTAGAGGCCCTTTTGATTCCGAGGTTCGCTCAGCAACCCGGCCGCGAACTCGGGCGAACTTCGGAATCGGGACACTGGCCGGCGAATCGGTCCATAGTCCGCAGACTGAGGGACGCGCGTGCGTCAAGTGGCGTCGGAGTGCGGTCCGGTCCCAGGGCCGCCCACGTACGACCCCGGAGCATGCGATGCTGCCCGAAACTCATTTGGCGCCCGCCGCTGTCTATCTCGTCGCCGAGAACCTCGACGCGGCGCTTGCGGCCGGCGAGGATCTCCTCAAAACGACGCTCACGTGGCACGCCGGCAATTCTCGCTCAGCCGAGGAGATCGTCGCCAGGCGCGCCGAGGAGCGCCGTGCGCTCGAGACGATCCGCTCCTTCGAGCTGACGTTGGTCGCGCGCGTCTTGAGAGCGCGGGAACGCTGCGCGGAGCTCGCGGCTTGCAATGCCCAGCTCAATTCGGTCGCCAAGCTTTTTTCCGCCGGCACTGCGGTGCTCGCCGAGGCCGTGAGCGAGCTTGGCGACGCGACCCAGCACGACTTCGAGACCGGCGACGGGATCACCGCCTACTTGAGGAGCCGCGGCCTTATCGGCACGGAGGCCGCCGCGCCGTCCCAATCCGACGCCCTCACCGTGACCGAGGACCTCAGGATCGCCAAGCGCATTCCGCTCGGAGCGCTCCTCGACCTCGTCGCGTCGTTTCTCGACATGCTCGAGATCCACTACGACATCTTCGCCGACTCCGAAGAGCGCGCCCATAAAACACTTGAGGAAGCGCTGGCCGAGCTCCGCATCTAGCCCTGACGCCGGGTCGAACGCGGTCGATACGCGGCGGTCTTCCTCGCCACGCGCGGCGCGGCCTTCTCCGCGTTCGCCATGTTATAGCGCTCATACCTCGAGAACACCGAGATGTCGTTCGGGAGGGGAATGCGCTCCTTGGCTTCTGCTGTTTGGGTTGCCTGCTTTGCCCTTTGGGCCGGAGCGGCCGCGACGCGCTGGACCGCCGTACGCCGCGCCGTTCGCCCGGAGACGGTCGCAACGCGCTGCACTTTTGCGCGCGCCGCCTTCACGGCGACGCGAACCGTCCGCGGACGCACCTTGACGGCCACGCGAGGCTCATCCTCCCTGTCGTTCGCTTGCGCAACCCTCACGGGCACGGCGTCCGCCGAGTCCGGAGCCGGGGCCTCGGCCGGAGCCGCGGCCGCCACGACGGATTGAGCCGCCTCGGCAGGAGCGGGCTTGGCGGCTTCCGCCACGACGATAGTCTTCTCGGGCCGAACGGGCGCCGGCTGAGACTGCGTGGTCCCGCCTGGCGCCGACGCAACCGCAATCACGACCTGAGCGGTGCTTGCCACAACGGCGGCATCCTCGGGGCTCGCGAACCGCCCGAGATAGCCGGCAACCGGCTCATAGGTCCGCTCTTTCTGGTAGGTCGCATCCTCGCTGTCGGGCGCCTCGAGCACGCGCACGCGCACCGTCGTCACGCCCTGCGCGAGGAAGCCCAGCTTCTCCGCGGTGCCGCGCGACACGTCGAGCTTGCGCCCTCCCCAATAGGGCCCGGCATTGTTGACCCGCAGGACAACGGCCTGCTGCGTGTCGGGAGACCAGACGAGAAGCTTTGTCCCGTCGGGATAAACGGGGCTTGCGGCGTTGTCTGGGTCATCGGGCCGGAAGACTTCGCCCGAAGACGTCAATCCGCAGGGATTGTAGGAGTCCCTCGCGCAGCTGTCATAGAAGGATGCCTCGATGGTCTCCTCCATCCCGACGAGGGCTTGCGTCTCCTCGAGCGACTTCACCCTGTGGCAGGTTCCATAGAAACAATAGGTCTCGCCGGGCGACTTGGCCTCGGCACTATCGCGCGAATCGCCGGCACAGAGGGCTAGCCCCGCAAGCCCTATGACCGTGACGCGGCCCGCACTCCGCGACGCCAGCGAGCACAAGAGCGACCACCTGCTCGAATGAACTCCCATCGAACAGCTCCTTGTTTGTTGCAGATGAAATTCGCCTAGACCCCGCTTACCCCCGTTAACTTTGTTGCGGTGCAAAAAACAGCGGATTGCGGCAAGGGCGAGGTCAATTATCGTCGCATAGTAAACGTTGAACGTCGTTCATAGTTCCGGGGTCACGCGAGCAGGCCGCGGGCGAGGAGCTTCGCCTTGAGGCTTTCGGCGGCCTTTTGGACTCCGGCGAGCGACGTGCTGCGTAGGACCAGCTCCGTGCGATAAGCCCCGTCAACAAAGGCCGGATAGCTCCCCATCGCCACGTCCGGGAAGGCCCTCTGGTGCTCGGCGAAGAGCTCCGCAATGTCCCCCTCGGCCCGCTCGACGACGAGGGAAACGGCGTTCATCTTGGGCCCGGTTCTGAGATGCTGTGTCGCAGCCTCGAGCATGGCCTTCATGATGGCCGGCACGCCCGCCATGACGATCACGTTGCCGATCATGAAGCCCGGGGCGGCCGAAATGGCATTGGGAATGAGGGTGGCGCCCTCTGGCGTGCGCGCCATCCGCAGGCGCGCCGGGGTCAGCTCGATGCCGCGGCGCTCGTAGGCGGGCTTCATGAGCGCGACCGCGCGCGGGTCGACGGTCACGGGGACGCCGAACGCCGCGCCGATCGCATCGACCGTCACGTCGTCGTGCGTGGGCCCGATGCCTCCCGTCGTGAAGACGTAGCTATAGGCGTCGCGCAGGGCGTTCACCGCGGCGACGATGGCCCCTTGGTCGTCGGCGACGACGCGCACCTCCCGGAGGTCGATGCCGATCCGGGTCAGGTGGCCGGCGATGGCGCCGATATTCTGGTCTTTCGTCCGCCCCGACAGGATCTCGTCGCCGATGACGAGCACGGCCGCCGTCACGGTTGCCCCGTCGCTCATGCCCCTCTCCCTGTCTCTCGCCGGCGCCGATGGCAGACGTGAATCGTTCTCTACGCTTTGGGTTTAGATCGCGATTCACGTTCTTGATGGACGCAAAGCGTCTCCATCAAGAACGATCACGATCTAGCCGCAGACTACGGCGGTTGCTATGCCGGTTTCCAGCTTCAGCGGGACGCTATCTCCTCATGCTGCGCATAGAGCACCTCAAGGTCGGCACGCTGCCGCCCCTCTCGTTTGCGGTCGCCGACGGAGAGTGCATAGCCGTCGAAGGTCCGTCGGGCTCCGGCAAGACCCGCTTCTTGCGCGCCGTCGCGGACCTCGACCCGGCCCACGGCCTCGTCTTCGTCGACGGCACGGAGCGCTCGGAGCTCTCGGCCCCGAGCTGGCGCCGGCTCGTTCGCTACGCCGCGGCCGAGCCAGCCTGGTGGACCGACACGCCGCGCGGGAGCTTCCCGCGCGAGGCAACAAGCTCGCCGCGCGTAGGCCGCCTTCTCGCGTCGGTCGGGCTCGAAGGGGGCGCGCTCGATCGACCGGTCGCTGAGCTTTCGACCGGGGAACGCCAGCGCCTCGCACTCGTGCGCGCCGTTCTCGACGAGCCGCGCGTCCTCCTTCTCGACGAGCCGACGGCGTCCCTCGATCCGGCGGCGGGGGGGCTCGTCGAGGAGCTGATCCGGTTCCAGCTTCTCGCCGGGCGCAGCGTTCTCCTCGCGAGCCACGACGCCGGCGCGGTCGCGCGGCTCGCCCATGCCCGCCTCGAGCTCGCGCCGCCGGGGCAGGCGCCTTTGCCGCGCGGACTTGCGTCGCTCAGGAGGCCCCCATGAGCTACATCCCTCTCGATCTTACCGATCTCGCGCTCGCGGCCTCGCTTCTACTGTTGAACGGGATCATTTCGCTGGCCTTCCGCCTCGGTCTCGAGCGGAGCATGGCAGTCGCGGCGGCGCGCATGGTCGTGCAGCTCGCGCTCGTCGGCCTCGCCTTGAAGTTCATCTTCGAGGTCAACGCGCCGGCCTGGACGGCGCTCTTCGCCGCGCTGATGCTTGCCGCCGCCGGCTATGAGGTCTGGGCGCGCCAGGAGCGGCGCATCCGCGGGCTTCCGGCCTTGGCCCTCGGCACGCTCGCCCCGTTCGTCGCCGGCCTCGTCGCGACGTTCTTTGCCGTGGCCGTCATCCTCGGCCCCGACCCCTGGTACGCGCCGCGCTACCTTCTGCCTATCCTCGGCATGATGCTCGGCAACGCGCTCTCGGGAACCGCGCTCGTCCTCGGCGGCATGACGCAGGGCGCGACCCGCGAGCGCGCCGCCATCGAGGCGCGCCTCGCGCTCGGCGCGACGCGCTTCGAGGCTCTGGACGGCGTCCTGCGCCGCAGCCTCACGACGGGCCTTTTGCCGATCTTGACCGCGATGGCGGCGACCGGCGTCGTCTCGCTGCCGGGCATGATGACGGGGCAGATCCTCGCCGGGATCGAGCCCGTGTCCGCCGCCAAATACCAGGTGATGATCATGTTCCTGATCGCCGGCGCGACAGGACTTGCGGTGGTGGCGGCGGGTCTCGGGGCCGTGCTGCTGTTGACGGACGAGCGCCATCGCCTGCGCCTCGACCGGCTGTCGGCCTCGACTCACGGCTAGCCGCGCGCGATCTCTCTCGCGGGCCCAATTCTCGAAGGGCGGGCGAAGCGCGGGCTAGGGCTTCGACGGGGTCGGCTCGACCGGCGGAACGAGCGGCGTCGACGGAGCGAGGCTCGGCGGGATCGACGCATCCGAGCTGGCCGCCGGCGAGGAGGACGACTCAGCCGCGGAGGCCGCGACGGCCGCGCGCTCGGTCAAGGTCTGGGCCGCCCGCTCGGCCGCAGCGGCGGCGCGTTCGGCGGCGTCGGCGGCTCGCTCTGCTGCCTGAGCCGCTGCTGTCGCCGCCGCAGAGGCGGTAGCTGCCGCTTCCGACGAAGCCTTGGCCGCGGCGGCGTCGGCCGACGTCGCGGAGCTGTCACCGGCCTTGTTGGTGAGCGGGATGGCCCCGGTCTCAACGCTTGCGCCGTCGGGCTTGGAGTCGATGGCCTTGGCCTCGATGGTCTTGGCGGCCGTCTCCGAAGGCTTGGAGTCGGTCGGCTTCGTGTCCGGGCCGGACTTGCCCGGCTCCTCGGATTTCGCGGTGTCCTGCTTGGCCGCCTCGGGCTTGGCGTCGTCTTGTTTGGTCTCGGCAGACTTCTGGCTGCTGTCGTTGCTGAGTGCTGCTTTCGTCGCTTCGCCCACGCCGCCCTCGACCTTGGCCGCCTCGACCTTGGCGGCTTCGCCCTTGGACGCCTCATCCGTGCCCTTCTTCGCCTTCGCCTGCTGTCCGTCCTTCGGGACCTTGTCGCCGCCCCAGCACACCATTGCAGAGGCCGTGCAAGTGTGCTCGTCGACCACGATCAGGTTGAGGAAGAGCTCGCAGCTCACCTCCTTCTTGCCGACCGTGTATTTTTCGATGCCCTGCTCGGCGGCCCACTGGGCGATGTGCTTGTCGAGCCCGTCCTGGGCGTCCTTGGTCGGGCCGTCCTTGCCGTAATCGTTGACGAGGAAGCCCATGCGCTTGCAGCCGGCCTCGGCCGGCAGCGCCGGGAGCATCGCCACCGCTCCCACGAGAGAGGCGGCAAGAGCAAGCTTGGAGCGGCATGTCATGAGAGGTTTTCTCCCCGTAGAATCCCGTCAAACCTCAGCGGGTCGCTATAGCCCGTGCGCAGCACCCTGACCAGGGCAGGCGCAAGTATTGCAGAGCTTTTTGCAGGTAACTTGGGAAAACCCAAGGCAAACCCCGGATTTGGACGGCTTGTCGCCCTGAAGACCCGGCAAAACTGCCGCGGACGGCAAAGCCGCACGGCGTCGCGGCCGCGCGGCTTTCCGAGTTCATCGCAGGACAGCGCCCTGCTCAGAGCTTGCAGATCGTGGCTTGGCCTTGGCACTTAATGCCCGATCCATCGTTCTTGCAGCGATAGGTGCGCGGCCCGAACGAGTAGCCTGGCGTCGTGCTTGTCGCCATCCAAGAGGCCCAAGCGCCCCAATCGACGGCCTGCAGAAGGGCTTCGTCCACCTGGAACTTGGCGCCGGCGGTGTCGCTGGCCCAGCCTATCGCGCCCTTCTTCCAGCACTGCTTGGCTTCGGCCGCGGACACCGTCATCGAGACAAGGCCCGCCGCGGCGATCAAAGCCGCCGCCGGCGTCATGAATTTCAGCATCGAACTACTCCCTGATAGTGGCTCCCAACGAGGGTCGCGTTAAATCGCGAACGGGCGAAGTCTGCCCGACTTTACCCCCCCTGCCCAATTACCAATCGCTGAAAACCGAGGGATGCCCGTGCTTTTTCCACACTATCGTGGCGCGGGGGTTACGCCCCGCGCCGCGAGCCAGTCCGTCAGGGCGCGGGCTGGAGATTGATGGCCTTGGGGCCTTTGCCGCGCTTATCGGGCTCGGTATCGAACGAGATGCGGGATCCCTCGTTCAGCGTGTCGAGCCCCGCCTGCTGGAGGGCTGTGACATGGACGAACACGTCCTTGCCCCCACTGTCGGGGGTGACGAACCCGTAGCCCTTCTGCTCGTTGTAGAATTTGACTGTACCAGACTGCCGCATTTGAAGTCTCCTTCGTGCCCCTAAGACCAGAACTGACCGGCAACGGGTCGGGGCAGGGCCCCGCGCCGGGCTCTCGGAAGCTCAGGTCTATCTCTGAGGGGGATGGATGGGCGCGGGTGGATTGAAACGCATGCGCACTTAGAGGTTCTGCTCGGCTGGTTTCAAATCGGCTCAACCGTCTCCGGCGGACCGCGGGAGTGTCCGGGAGCGAGGCGAGTAGACAAAAAAGGCACCAGCAAGGCAAGCCCAATCGCTGCCTTATTTTTCCGGCGATTGGCAGGCTCGCGAAGACGTGATCTTGGCGTCCGCAAGCCACCCGAAAATCGTGGCCGCCCCCGGGCCTCTCCCGAGCCGCTGGGCGAGGAACGGAAGAAGGATCGCGAGCGCGTCGGGGAGCGTGAACGGCGGATTGAGCACGACGAGGCCGGCGCCGGCGAGCGGCCCCGTCTCGCGCACTGGCCCGACCCGAACCTCCGCGGAGTAGAGCTTGTCGAGGCCAAGCGCGGCCAACTCGCGGTGGAGGCGGGCGACGGCCTTCTCGTCCTTGATCGGGTACCAAAGGAGAAAGGTGCCACTCGCGAAGCGGCGCGCGCCTTCGCCGAGAGCCTCAGCGAGGCGGCGGAGCTCGCCCGGCTCCTCGAAGGCGGGATCGATGAGCACGACGCCGCGCCGCTCCTTGGGCGGGAGCAGCGACTTCACCGCCGTCCAGCCGTCGAGGGCGAGGACCTTGGTTTGACGGTCGCGGGCGAAGAGGGCGGCGAGCGCCGCGCCATCGTCGGGATGAAGCTCGTTGGCGACGAGGGTATCGCCCTTCCGCAATAGGCGACGCGCGAGGAGCGGGCTGCCGGGATAGCGCGTGAGCGCGCCGCCCGGGTTCTCAGCCGCGACGACGCCGAGATAGGGCGCGAGCAGGGCGGCGATCGCGGGCGGCATCTCGCGGCCGAAGAGGCGGCCGATGCCGTCGCGCCACTCGCCCGTGCGGCCCGCCTCCTCGCTCGCGAGGTCGTAGAGCCCGCGCCCGGCGTGCGTATCGACGACGCGGAACGGGGCGGGCTTCTTCTTCATGTGCTCGATCACGAGCGCGAGCACGGCGTGCTTCAGGACGTCGCCGAAGTTCCCGGCATGAAACGCGTGGCGGTAGTTCATGGGGTGCGTTCAAGGACGCGGGGGGAGGAGAGTCAAGTGGGCGGCTCTTCGCTCGCGCCTTCGTCTGCTTTGCCCTTCGAGCATAGTGCTTAAGCGACCCGAAGGTCGGCCGCCGCCCTGCGGGCGAGCATCACGGCAACATCCACGGCTGGGACCGGCTTGCTGAAATAGTAGCCTTGCACTTCGGTGCATCCCTCGGCGCGCACCCTTTCCAATTGCTCTTCGGTTTCGACGCCTTCGGCCGTTGTGGCCATGCCGAGGCTGATGCCAAGCCCGGAAAATGCGCGCAAGATGACAGCCGCCTGATCGTTCTTGTCGGTTAGGCAGCTGACAAAGCTGCGATCGATCTTGATCTTGTCGAAGGGGAAGCGGTGGAGGTAGCTCAGCGACGAGTAGCCGGTGCCGAAATCATCTAAGGCTATTGTTACGCCAAGGTCACGCAGACGCGACACGGCCACCAGTGCAGCATCGCCATCCTCGATCATCACCGATTCGGTAATCTCTAGCTCGAGACGTCGAGGCGCCAGTCCCGAAGTCGCCAGGGCGCTGATGACTTGCTGTACGAGGTTTGGGGATTTGAATTGCGCAACGGAAAGATTGACGGCGATCTTGATGTCAGCGGGCCAATTTGCGGCCTCCGCACATGCCTGACGCAACACCCAATCGCCAATCGGCAAGATCAGTCCTGTTTCCTCGGCTAGGGGGATGAATTCGGCCGGCGAAACCCGGCCGCGCGTCGGATGGTTCCAGCGCAACAGCGCCTCGCAGCCGCAGATCTCGTTGGACTTCAAATTTATGAGCGGTTGATAGAAGAGCTCTAGCTCCTTGTTGGCGAGGGCCTGCCGCAGATCCCGTTCGAGCGCGAGGCGCTCGTGCATGCGTTGGCCCATCTCAGGATCAAAGAAGCAATAGGTGCCCCGACCCAAAGCCTTCGCGCGATAAAGCGCCAAATCGGCGTTCTTCAGAATTTCGTCGACGTCAGCGCCATCGTGAGGTGCCACAGCGATGCCGATGCTTGTCGCACTCATAATATTATGTTCGTCAAAGACAAATGGGCTACTGAGCGACTCGATGATGCGCTTTGCGAGCGCAACCGCCTCGACGCTCGGATTGGTGGAAACACTCTCGAGGATCGCGAACTCGTCTCCGCCTAACCGGGCGACAAGATCGCCTTCGCGCACACAAAGGCGCAGTCGACTTGCCAACTCTTTCAGGACAGCATCGCCTGCCAAGTGACCATGCGTGTCATTGATGTCCTTGAAGCGGTCAAGATCGAGGATGAGGACGGCAAAACGACGATCCTCTCGGCGCGCTGCCGCCAATGCGGCTGTTAAGTGCTCCCGCAAGACCACGCGGTTGGGCAGATCGGTCAGCGCATCATGGTGCGCCAAATGAGCAATGCGCTCCTCGAACCGCTTCCTCTCGGTGATGTCCTCCTGAATATCAACCCATCCGCCATTGGCGAGCGGCTGAAAGGTGACCAGAAGCGTTCTGCCGTCGCCGAGGCGCTGCTCTTCCGAGAATATGGCACCGCATGCCAGTCTTGCCTCATGGTCCTTCAGCCAAGCCCGCTCCTGTTCGACTGCCTCAAGACACTCGACGCCCATCTCCATGTTCGCGTGGAAGCGCATGATCTCCGCGAGCGTGGTCCCAGGCTGGGTGATATGGTCGGGCAGTCCGTATATCTCGCGGTAGATTTTGTTGCACACGATGAGGCGCTGCGCGGCGTCAAACATCGAAAGACCGCGCGCCATGTTATTTAGCGCAATCTCGAACCAGCCGGTGAGCTGTTCGAGATGCTCCTTTTGGGCGAGGATCTCCGCTGTCTTTCCCTCTAGGATGGCGAGGGTACTCAAGTCCGCAAATACTCGATGATCATCGGTGGGGCTGGCACTCTCCCTAGATGAGGGAATTTCGCGGCTCGGAGCGTGATCAGGAGCGTAGTCGGGACGACTGGAGGTACGCAGCACGACGATTTCCTTACTGGGTCGTTTTTTGACTGCGCGGTATTTTACGTAAAGTGCGTGAGCGTTCGTTTAATCGCGACGTGTCCGGATCACCCTGCGTCGGTGCCCCTTTGGCCGGAGGCAGTTACTGAACCGTCTAATTTCAGCGAAAGAACTCAATGGTTTGTTGGGTAGGATGCTCAGTATTTATATCTCCCTAACCACGATCAAAAATTTGCAACTGGTAAGGCGTTGCTGTAGGTCGCTGCTCATCCCGACCGAGCGGCGCCGCGCAAGCGCCAGAAAAGCGCGAACGCCACATCCATGCAGGCGGCGCCCCGACTAAACGAAGAGCGTCCGGCCCTAATTCGGCCGCACCAAAAAATTCAAGCCCGGCGTATCGGCGTGGAGCGGTCGCGCGAGCTTAATGCCCGCGAGCGACTCGCCGACCCACCCCACCGCGCCGGGTAGGCTCAAGGATTCACCCACCTCGACGACGACGGCATCCTCGAGGCTAAGTCCCCGCACGCCCTCGAGCCCGAGCCCCTTGATCGAGATATCCCGCAACAGCGCCCACTGCTGTTGCCCGCCCGAGATGACGACAACCGGGCACTTGACCGGTACGCGCTTGTAGTTCCGCTCTTCCGCCCAATGGGGCATCTCCACGTGGCCGTTTGCATCGAGCAGCGGATAGCGCCCCTGGCTCACGTCCTCGAGGAGGCGAAGCAGCGGGGACGTCTCTTGGGCCATGCCCTGGATCTGATGCTCGGCCAGCGCGTCGCCGATCGCGCTCAAGAGCTCGCGCCCCGCGGCGCAGGCTTGTCGCCATGGACCGGCCAACCCGGCTTCGCTACTAGCCTTGGAAGGACCGAAGCCGTCCGCGGCGAAGTCCACCGTTATCGCCTTGGCGAGCGCGAGGCGCTCGTCGAACTCCCTGAGCGCGCTGCAAACCGCGGCACCCCCGAAGAACCTGCCGATCCGTTGCGAGGCAAGGAGAAAGCGCGCGGACTCGCGCGGAAAATGCAGAATGATCTCGCGCGCTACGGTGCACGTGACGCGATCGGCGATGGCGTTGGCGACACAGCCCGACATGGCCGCCGAGATGCAGGTTCGCTCGACCGCCGGCTCCAAGCCGAGCAGCAGGCTGAGGAAGCCGAGGCGCGGATGGGTCCCTACGAGGCCGTCGCGTGCGCGCTGCTCCCAGGTCGCTAGCTCTACGAACCCCAGCAGAAAAGTCTGCCGGGTGATGCCGAAATTGCCGATGCCTTGGACGAACTGCATGGCTTAGAGCCCCAAGCCTGCGCTCTCGCGCAAACGTGCCGAGGACGCCGCGGCATCGCGGCCCTCGCTTACGTCGAACGGTGCGCGGCTGGCCATGCGGGCGAGCTCGAGGCTGCGAGGCTGCCTTCAAAGTCGAGTGGCTCGTCGCAGGCGTCGCAGCGTAGCGCCGGCGGCTCATCGGAAAAGTCGCAGAAGGCGTCGTCGAAGAACTCGACGGCATCGCCTTCGGTTTGCTTCCAAGCTGGATGGTAGTAGCCCATGCGTTCGTCCCCAACGGTCTCTGGATCACGGGCAAGTAAAATAGCAGAGGGGAATTGCGGAGCTCTTCAAACGGCCGGGCAAATTGGATGCGCCGTCTCAACCCCCTCTTAACCAGCTTACGACGTACACCAGTGCGAGAAGGCCCGAAACTAATCCCCCTCCTCGCACGCGCCCTTACACTTGCCCCGCCCGTCCCGCGGGGGTCGCTGTCCGGAGGCGTCCAGAAGGCGAGGGGCGTGCCCGAGCTCCGAGGGAAGTGCCGACTGACGCGGCCGGTGTCCCTCAGGCGCGTCTGCCAATTGCCGGTGGCAACATCGGTACCGCGGAGGCTTGCGGCTAAGCGAGGCGCGGGACGTTGGGTCGTGCTTCACCCAACGCAAAGCTCGGAAGGCGGGGCGCCGGTGCGCCACGTTACACATTTCGGAAGACCGAGGTGCACCCGCGCCCCGCTCCCCTATTCCATCCCCTCGGGCGTTCGCGCCGCGAGGAGACGGCGCTTGCTCCACTGTCATCCCGGCCGAGCGCCGGAGGCGCGAGAGCCGGGACCCAGGGGTCGCAAGCCGTCTCTGCCTGGGCCCTGGGTCCCGGATCGCCATGCGCCAGGAGCCAATCAATCCTGCTTCGCACATCCCGGCCGCATGGCGTCCGGCATGACATTGGGAGCGAGCGTCCGGGATGGCAGCGAGAGCGGGTTATCACGCGCTTGCCTGCCGCGGCCCGAAAATGAAATAAAGTCGCGAGAAGAGCCGGCGAGGTCGGCGCTAGACCGGCAAAGGGGGAAATCCCATGGACATCGTCGCCAAGCACAGAGCGCTGTCGCGGATGCTCTATCTCAACGGCGCCTTTGCGGCGAGCGACGGGGCGAGGTATCCCGTCATCAACCCGGCGACCGAGGACGTGATCGGGGAAGTTGCCGAGACGACCGAGCGCGAGATCGAGGCCGCCATCGGCTTTGCGACGGCGGCGCAAAAGAAGTGGTGGGCGATGTCGGGCGCCGAGCGCGCCGATATCATGCACGAGGTGACGCGGGCAACGCGCGCGTTTGCCGCCCCTCTCGCCGAGAGCCTCACCCGCGAGCAGGGCAAGACCTACAAGGAGGCGATGGACGAGATCGGCTGGTGCGCGAGTGCCACAAGCTACTACGCCGAGATCAGCCGCCAGGAGGGCGGGCGCGTGCACGGCCCCTCCGCGCCGGGCCAGCTGCACATAACACTCAAGGAGCCGCTCGGCATCGTCGCCGCGATCATCCCCTTCAACTATCCCTATCTGCTGCTCTTCTGGGAGGTCGCGGCCGCGGTCGGCGCCGGCAACGCCGTCATCATCAAGCCGTCGGATTTGACGTCGCTCTCGACGCTGCTCCTCATGGAGGCGTTCGCTGCGCTCCCGCCCGGCCTCGTCCAGTGCGTCACCGGGCGAGGCGACGCGGGACGCCGCCTCGTCGAGCATCCGCGCATCGACGGCGTCGCCTTCACCGGCTCCGTGAGGACAGCACAGGCAGTGGCGCAGGCCTGCGCGAAGACGTTCAAGCCGGCGCTGATCGAGGCGTCGGGCAACGATCCTTTCATCGTCATGCCGTCGGCGCCCGCCGACATCGCCGCGCGCGGCGTCGCGTTCGCCGCCTTCCTCAACGCCGGGCAGGTGTGCACCTCCGCGGAGCGCATCTACGTCCACGAGAAGATCCACGACAGCTTCGTCGAGCGCCTCGTCGGCGAGGCGAGCAAGCTGCGCATCGGCAACGGCCTCGACAAGGTCGACATGGGGCCCATGGTCTCGACGCGCGAGCGCGACCGCTACGAGGCGATCCTCGGCACCGCGATCAAGCAGGGCGCGAAAGTGGCTTGCGGGGGCGGGCGGCCCAAGGGCTTGAACCGCGGCTGGTTCGCGGACGCGACCGTGCTGACCGGCGTCACGCCCGACATGGACATCGTCAACGACGAGAGCTTCGGGCCGGTCGCGCCGGTCGTGCGTGTCGCCGACCTCGACGAGGCGATCCACCTCGCCAACCGCTCGCGCTTCGGGCTCGGCGCCAACATCTACACCAAGGACCTCGCCGAGAGCATGCGCGCGGTGAACGAGATCCAGTCGGGCATGGTGTGGGTCAACGTGCCGCTCCTCGACAACGACGCGGTTCCGTTCGGTGGGCGCAAGCTCTCCGGCATGGGACGCGAGCTCGGCATCGAGGGCCTCGATCAGTTCCGTCACACGAAGATGGTGCTGATCGACCCCGAGATCCGCGAGCAGCAAGGCTGGTTCCCCTACGCCGACGCCGAGGCGTGGCCGGGTTCGACTTGAACATGAGAGACCGGGTCTACGACGCCGACATCTACGCCTTCGGCCGGCCACCCGCGACGTATTGGTCCGCGACCGCCGGTCCCGCAGGCGATGTCGCCGCGACCCCGCTCGAGCGCGACATTAGCGTCGATGTCGCCGTCATCGGCGGCGGGTACACAGGGCTTTCCGCGGCGCGCCGGCTTGCGAGCCGGCACGGGATGAGCGCCGCCGTGCTCGAGGCCGGCTGCCGCATCGGCTGGGGGGCGTCGGGCATGAACGGCGGGTTCGTGTCCGAGGGCGGGGCGAAGATCGGCGCGGGCGAGATGGTGCGCCGCGTGGGCGAGGCCGAGACGCGCCGCTATTGGGCGACGCAGACCGCGGGCGTCGAGGAGCTCCGCGCGTTCATCGCCGAGCATCAGGTGAACTGCGACCCGGTCGGCGAGGGCAACCTCTGCGTCGCGCATCACCCGTCGCTAGCGCCTCGCCTCGCCGCCGAGGCCGAGGAGCTCGCGACGCGCTTTGGGATCGCCACCGAGTTCATCCCCGCCGAGCGCTTCCGCCGCGAGGTCCACGACGGCCCCGAGACGCACGGAGGCTTGAGGGTGAGGCCAGGCTTCGCGATGCATCCATTCCGTCTCGTCACCGCGATGGCCCGGGTCACGGCGGCGAGCGGGGCCGCGGTCCATACCGGGAGCGAGGTTGTCGGCTGGCGCCGCGAGGGCAGCCGCCATCTCCTCACCACAGCGGCGGGAGGAAATGTCCGCGCGGGCCGCGTCGTCGTCGCGACCAACGGCTACACGCCGAACGAACTCGTCGGCGAAATCGGGTTCCGCAGCATCCCCGCCATCTCGAGCATCATCGTGACGCAAGCCTACGGCGCCGCCGAGCTCGACCGCCGCGGGTTTCGCACCGAGACGCCGATCTACAATTCCCGCAAGCTCCTCTCCTACTACCGCCGCCTCCCCGACGGGCGCATCCTGTTCGGCCGGCGCGGCGATACCGAGGGCACGGCCCCCGCCGCGGCAAAGCAGGCGGCCGAGACGCTCGCGACGCTGACGTGGGCGCTGCCCTCGTTCGCCGACGCCGAGATTGCCTACTCCTGGCGCGGACTCGTGTGCGTCACGGCGCGGCGCACGCTCGCGCTCGGCCTCGACCCCGACGACGCAAGCGTGGCCTACGCGTTCGGCTGCCAGGGATCGGGCACGGCGACGATGACGTGGGCCGGAAAGCAAGCGGCCGATCTCGTCGCCGGCTCGGCAGGCATGAGCGACGTACCGGCGATCTTCAGAGGACTTCCGCCGCGGCTCCCGTCGTCGAACGCGCTCCTCAGGTGGGGCTTGAGAGGCGCCTACGCGGTCTACGCGCTGCGCGATGCGCTCCATGTTTGAATGTGGATCGATCGTCCCCGCCCGAACGCGTCGGCAATTTTTCTAAATCAGATAAGCTCTTGCGTAGTCTGCATCGATACCGTTTGACGACAGCAATCTCGGAGCGCATCCTGCGGCGCAATAAAAAAATTGATGGTTGGCGTCGGCGCAGTTCAGCGTGACGTTGAGTGCGCCGTGTGCCGGCTACGACGATAATCGCGAAAGCAAATCTATATTGGCACGCTTTCCGGGGATGGGTGCATCCACTCTTAGGAGGCGACACATGGTCAAGCCACTCTCCGAGCAGCTCACCGCCTTGTCGGTTCGCGCTAAGAACGCAGAGGACGCCGTGACCGCGGCGCAGAAGGAAGCCCATGTCAAGGTCGTGGCACGCCGGGAGCAGACACGTGCTGCTGCCGCGGCGGCGGTTGCAAAGGTGGACCAGGACATGAAGTCCATCGGCGATACCGCCACCAGAAACTGGAATGTGCTAAAGGCGAAAATCGCCGCCGACATGGATTCGCTCAAGGCGAATATCGCCCAGCGGAAACAAGAGCGCGGCGTCAAACGCGCGGATAACTATGCCGAAAAGCTCGAGCAGGAGGCCGCTTTCGCGGTCGACTATGCCATCGCGTCGATCGAGCAGGCGAAGCTCGCAGTTCTCGATGCCGTCGTCGGCCGCATCGAGGCCGAGGAAACCAAGAACTCCTGACACGAGAGCCTCGAGCGTCGCGCTTGCGCGGCGCTCGAGTAGCACCGTTCGAGGGGGCGCAAACGTCCTCCGCAATCCTCAACAATTAGTTTCCATTCGAGCTAAAGCTGCAATTCTTGCAGTCCGAATTACCTCTTTTTAAATCTCAGTATGCATATCATTGGCGCGGTCGCTCCCTATCGTATTGAGTTAATTCACGCTATTCATGACTAGATCCGGCTCCATCGGCACACCAAGCACACACCTGTGGGGCAAGCTCCGCCGCCTCAGCGATCTTGCCCGGAACGCTCGGCGAAGCTTGGCCGGCCCATTCGTCCGCGCGAAATTTGTGGAATGGCTCATCGGCCGCTCCAAGGTCGAGGCGGCCCTGGCGCTCGCGCGAACCGCCCAAACCCGACTTCTCGAAGCCATCGACTTGCTGCCGGAAGGCATCGTGATCTTGGATGCCGAGGGCAGGTATGTGGCGTGGAACCGTCAGTACGCCGCCATATACACGGGAACCGCCGACTACCTGAAGATCGGCGGCAAGCTCGAGGATGCCATTCGCGCGGGTCTTGCCCGCGGCGAATACCCGGAAGCGATCGGGCGCGAGGAGGAATGGCTGGCCGAGCGCATGGCGCGCCTCAAGAACCCCGGCCCCCGGCACGAGCAGACCCTAGCCAATGGCCGCTGCATCCTCATCGAGGACAGACCGACGAGCGACGGCGGCATCGTGAGCCTCAGGGTCGACATCACGGAAATGAAACAACGGGAAGCCTCGTTTCGGCTGCTGTTCGAACTCCAATCCCATGCCGATGTTCGTCTGCAACAAGGACACGTGGAGCATCACCGCCGTCAACGATGCCGCGATCAGGCACTATGGCTACACGCGCCAGCGCTTCGCAGCCATGTCCTTCGCCGACATCCACTGCGCCGTGGATTCGACATCGCTCGATTGCTGGCGCGGCGCGGGGGCGGATGCCTTCGCCAACAAATCCTATAAGCACGTTCGCCGTGATGGGAGCCTCATCGAGGTCGAGCTGCGCGTCTCGACCCTCGTGCATGAAGGCGTGCATTCGGTCCTCGTTGCGGTCATCGACATCACCGACCGCAAGCTCACCGAGTTCCGCGTGACGCACATGTCGCGCCATGACGTGCTGACCAACCTGCCCAACCGCCTGCTCCTCGCCGAGCACATGCAGGAAGCCTTGGCGGGCGTCGCGAAGGGCGATACGGCGGCCGTTCTTTTCCTCGATCTCGACAAGTTCAAGGTCGTCAACGACACGCTCGGCCATTCGGCCGGCGACAGTCTCTTGAAGGAGGTCGCGCGGCGCCTCTACCGCTGCGTGCGCAAGACCGACACGGTCGCGAGGCTTGGCGGCGACGAGTTCGCCATCCTCCTGGCGGGGGCATGCCCGCCCGCCGAGATCTCGAGGATCTGCGAGCGGATCTTGGAGGAGATGCAAGCGCCCATCCTCCTCTTCGGCAAGGAGATCTCCGTCGGTGTGAGCATCGGCATCGCGACGGCTCCCGCCGACGCCATGACGCCGGAAGAGCTGTTCCGCTGCTCGGATCTCGCGATGTACGCTGCAAAGGAGGAAGGGCGAGGCAAGTACCGCTTCTTCGAGAAAGCGATGGACGAAAGGGCGCGGGCGCGAGCTTCTCTCGAATCCGCGCTGTCCTCGGCTATCGGGCGAGATGAGCTCGAGGTGCACTATCAGCCCCTCGTCTCGCTCGAAACCGGTGCGATCACGTGCATGGAAGCGCTGGTGCGCTGGCGCCACCCCTCTCACGGGCTCGTGCCGCCGTCGGAATTTATCCCCGTCGCCGAGGAGACGGGTATGATCGTCCCTCTCGGAGAGGTCGTCTTGCGCCGCGCGTGCATGGACGCCGCCGCTTGGCCGCCCGGGATCAAGGTCGCGGTCAATGTGTCGGCGCTCGAATTGGAAAGCCCCGGGTTTCCCAATCGCGTTGTCGAGACCCTCGAAGCGACCGGGCTCCCTCCACGCTCGCTCCAGATCGAGGTGACCGAGACGGCCGTGATGAGCAACATCCAGCGCTCGATCGCCCTGTTGAAGGAGATACGCGCCCTCGGCGTCGACATCGCCATGGACGACTTCGGGACGGGCTATTCGTCGTTGAGCTTTCTGCGCACCGCGCCCTTCGACAAGCTGAAGATCGATCGGGCCTTCATCAGAGATTCGTCTGCCTCCGCGGACGGCCGCGAGATCTTGGCCGCGATCGTCTCCCTCGCCAGAACGCTCGGAATGTCGACGACCGCCGAAGGGGTCGAAACCATCGAGCAGCGTGAGATCGCCAAGGCTCTGGGATGCACAGAATTGCAGGGCTACCTCTTCAGTCCTCCCAAGCCGCTCGGCGAGCTCGGGGCTCTCCTTGGCGCTCCGGCGCGGACGTCAAAAGACGCTGCATAGACCGCACGCTTATCGAATTCGGCCGCCCCCCTATCGCGGAGAGCGAACAAGCTCAGTGGTCCCGCTCGCTGAACCGCGCGTGCGGAACCTTGGCCATCAGGCGGTGGAATGCAGGGCCGCTCTGGTGGACCAGCGTGCAATGGTCGCCGCCCTCGAAGTAGATGTCGCTGAAGCCTTCTAGGCTCTCGTCCATCACGGCCCTGAGGCCATAGGCCTCCGCGATGGGAGGCACCGCGCCGCGTTCACAGTCGTTGAAGATGGCCGCAGCCTCCTCCTCGGTCGCGAGGCCGATCGGCTGCTTCAGCCATTCGCCGAGCTTATCGAGGCGCACGTGGTGGGAGGCCGGGATGATGGCGAGGAGATAGCCGTCCCTGCGCCTCAGGAGGACGCCTTTGGCGAGATTGTCCTCGGGGATGGCGCTCACATGCGCGGTGGCGGCCGAGCTCAGAGTTTTTGCGTGAGTGAGGACGTCGTAGGGCAGATAGCGATCGTCGAGATACTCTTGAATGGTAAGCGAGATAGCCATGATTTGTCTCCGGTCCGCTCGCATTGCGGGCGCACTGGCAGCATGACGCGCGACTGGAGCACCGTTAAAGGGCGAGCGCAAATAAGGATGCGCTCACCAGCGGAGCGACGCGACAGTCAGCCATCGGCCCGCCCACTGCGGAGAATTATTCTAGTCCTCGCGCCCGGCCACGGCAACGGGACTTGGGTGCGTGATCGTGCATTGCGGGATCGATGCTGCGGGCGCGAAGCCCAAAGCAAGGCGCCTCGTCAAACAAGGAAGTTCAAAGTCCTCAGCTCTTGATGCGCGCCATGGCTGGGTCGACAAGCGGGTCGAGGAACACGGTCGCAGGCACGCGCTCCGTCGCAACCTCGAGCTCGTAGCGCCCGGATAGGACATGGTCACGGTCGACGCCCGCTTCCGCGTCGCGCACGTAGCCGTAGCCGATCGAGCGGCCGACCGTATAGCCGAAGCCGCCGCTCGACAGCCAACCGACGCGCATGCCGTCGCGATAGATGGTCTCGCGCCCCAAGAGCACGATCGAGGGATCGACCGTGAAGCCGGCGAGGAGGCGCGGGAGCGGCTTGGAAGCCTGCGCCTCGAGCGCATCCCGCCCCTGGAACGGCCGGTTCGAGCGGAGCTTCACTGCCCAGCCGAGCCCCGCGACGAGGGGCGAGTGATCGGGGCCGATGTCGGCGCCCCAGGCGCGGTAGCCCTTTTCCAGCCGCAAAGATTCGATCGCGCGATACCCCGCGTTCGCGAGCCCATGCGCCTTGCCCGCCCCCGTCACCGCCTCGTAGACGCTGGCCGCGAACTCGACCGGGATGTGCAGCTCCCAACCGAGCTCGCCCACGTACGTGACGCGGAGCGCGAGCACGGGCGCACCGCCGAGCGCGATGCGCCGGATGCGGCCGAACGGGAAGCCCGCGTTCGACAGATCGTCCTCCGTCAGGCCCTGCAGGATGTCGCGGGCGCGCGGACCCATGACGGCGAGCACAGCATAGGCGGAGGTCACATCGATCAGGCGCGCGTCGAGGCCGTCGGGGACCGAGCGCGAGATCCAATCGAAATCATGGGTCGCGAACCCCGTGCCGGTGACGATGTAGTACTCATTCTCCGAGAGGCGCCCAACGGTCAAATCGCACTCGATGCCGCCCTTGGCATTCAGCATCTGCGTGTAGACGAGATGCCCCGGGGGCTTTGCCACGTCGTTGGAAGAGATCCAAGAGAGCGCCGCCTCGGCGTCGCGCCCAACCATCAGGAACTTCGCGAACGAGCTCTGGTCGATGACGACGGCGCGCTCGCGGCAAGCTGTGTGCTCGCGTCCGACCGCCTCGAACCAGTTCTGCCGCCCGTAGCTGTAATGGTCCTCCGCGGATTCGCCGAGGGCGGCGTCCGCAAACCAGTTCGGCCGCTCCCAGCCGAGCTTCTCGCCGAAGCAGGCGCCCTGCGCCTTGAGCCGATCGTAGAGCGGCGAGCGGCGCAGCGGGCGGCCCGATCGGTACTCCTCGAACGGCCACGCCATCGCATAGTGCTTGGCGTAAGCCTCCATGGTGCGCGTGCGCACCCAGCTCGTGTCGAGGTGATTGCGCCCGAAGCGGCGGATGTCGACCGGCCACAGATCGTATGGCGGCTCGCCGTTCGCCACCCATTCGGCGAGCGCCATGCCGGCGCCGCCTCCCGAGGCGATGCCGAACGCGTTGAACCCGGCGCCGACGAAGATGCCGCGCACCTCGGGCGCCTCGCCGAGGATGAAGTTGCCGTCGGGCGTGAAGCTCTCGGGACCGTTGATGAATTGTTTGATGCCGGCAGTCTGCATCGCCGGCACGCGGCCGGCGGCAAGCTCGAGGAGCGGCTCGAAATGCTCGAGGTCGTTCTCGAGCAATTGAAACTCGAAGTCGTCGGGCAGGCCCTTCTCCGCCCACGGCTTCGGATTGGGCTCGTAGCCGCCCATGACGAGTCCGCCGACCTCCTCCTTCCAGTAGGTGAGGCGGTCGGGATCGCGCAGCGTCGGAAGATTCCCCGTCACGCCGTCGATCTTCTCGGTGACGAGGTACTGGTGCTGCACCGAGACGAGCGGGATGTTGACGCCGGCCATGCGCCCGAGCGCGCGCGACCACTGCCCGGCGCAGATGACGAGCTTGTCGCAGGCGATGCGCCCCTTGTCGGTCGCGACGGCGCGCACGCGCCCGCCCGTCACATCGATCCCCGTCACCTTGACCCCTTCGCGGATCGTGACGCCGCCCTGGCGCGCGCCCCTGGCGAGCGACATGGCGATGTCCGACGGCGAGACCTGCCCGTCGGTCGGCAGGAACGCGGCACCGACGACGTCGTCGACCTGCATCAGCGGCCACAGCTCCTGCGCCTCCTTGGGGGAGAGGAGCTGCATCTCGAGCCCGAACGACTTGGCCGTCGTCGCCTGCCGCTTGACCTCGATCCAGCGCTCGGAATTGCAGGCGAGCCGGAGCCCGCCGTTCCTCTTCCAGCCGGTCGCGAGCCCCGTCTCAGCTTCCAGCCTGTCGTAGAGCGCGACCGAATAGCCGAGGAGCTGGGTGATGTTCGCGCTCGTGCGGAGTTGGCCGACGAGCCCAGCCGCGTGCCAGGTCGACCCCGACGTGAGCTTGCCGCGCTCGAGGAGAAGCACGTCGGAGAGCCCCATCTTGCCCAGATGATAGGCGACCGAGCAGCCGACGATGCCGCCGCCGATGATCACGATCTTGGCCGAGGACGGCAGCTCGCTCATGAGGACTCCATGGCTTCGAACTTGGCGAAGGACGCCTCGAAGCGTTTGAGGTTCTCCGCCGTGTAGGCGGCGAAGTCGAAATCGACCGTCGAGTGGATCTCCGACACCATGCTCCATATCGCCTCGCGCAGGAGGGACGCGGCCGTCATCGCCGCCGCGCGCCGACGCAGCGCATCGTCCACGGGGCGCCCGAAATAGAGGGCGAGCGCCGCGTCGGCCTGCGCCGGCGAAAGCTCGCTGTTGGAAGCCAGCCCGCCGAGATCGAAGAGGGGCGAGTTGAAGCCGCCGTACTCCCAGTCGAGCAGCCACAGCCTCTTGCCGTCGTCCATGAAGTTTGCGGCGAGCAGGTCGTTATGGCCGAATACGACGTCGATCGGTCCGACGGCCGCTTCGAGCCGCGCGGCGCGCGCGAGGAGGGTTGGGAGCAGTGCCACATGCCGGCTCGCGCCGTCCTCGAGCGTGTGCCCGTAGTCGCGCACGACGTGGAACACCCAAAACATCGCAGCAGGTCCCCGCAGGTGGAGCGGGATATCGCGGTGGCAGCGGCGAACGATGTCGACGAGGCGCTCGAGGTTCGCGGGATTGCGCACGTCGTCGGGCGTGAACGTGCGTCCCTCGACGAAATCGAGGACGAGGATGCCGGGCTCGGCGTGCACGACGCGAGGGCTCAAGCCGGCCTGATGGGCGGCGCGGCTCGCGGCGAGCTCGTTGGCGCGCACGACGCCGTGGACGAGGATGTCGCTCCCGGAGCGCACGACGTAGCGGCGCCCGCGGTCCTCGACCACGAAGTTGTGGTTGGTGATGCCGCCGGCGAGTGGCCTCGGGTCGACCTTGCCGAACCAGATCGAAAGCCCCGCGACGCGGGCGCAGGCCGCCTCTCGCGCCGCCTCGATGCTCACCCAATTCCCTCCCCGTCGCGTCCTAGATTTGCGGCGGCTCGACCGGCCCGCCGGCGGCCGCCTTGGCCAAAGGCTTATAGCCTCCCGGACCGGGATCGAGAAGGGCGACGCAGGAAGACGGCGGCACGCCCGCCGCTGCACTAACGGTTGCCCTCCAACGGCGGAGATGGCCCCGCAATCTCCCGGCCTTGAACCTGTGGTAGCGGGCTGTCGGACGCAGGGAAAGAAGTCTCTGCGCTCTCTGGATCGAGAGTCATTGGCCCGGCGCGTGGGGATCACCTAGAATGCGAATGTCGTTCAATTACAATCGAAATCTTTCTAATTGCCTTCATAAGAATACGCTCGTCTTTTTAGGTCGTATTGATCGATTGAAACTAGCCGGCCTTAGACTGTAACTCTTACAATTAAACTCGGATTTCTCCCATCGAAAGCGCGCAACCTAGAGCACGATCGTCCGACATGGAACGCTTCCGCGATCCATGTCAGGCGTCACTCGTGCTCTACACTCTGAAATCGCGATTCACGTTCTCGATGGACGCGAAGCGTCTCCATCAAGAACGATCGCGATCTAGGGGAGTGCATGACGCTTGCATGACGTTCATTTCTTCGCGTGGTGACTGCAGGGCGCGTGTGTTGTCTCGCAAGCTCTTAAGCCCTGCCAAGTTCGCGTTCGCCGCCTCTCGCGCCCCTTCAATGCTCACGCATATTCCGTCGAGCCGCACACCGTTGCGGCGTCAATCAGCTGACCCGCGCGTCGCGGGCCGGACAGAGAAGGCCACGCGCGTTCCGCTTGAAGCCAGGCCTGGGCGCGTTTGCGTGGACCGCGATCCAAATTGCAGCAAGCTTCGTAGAGACAGCACTTGCTGCTTGTTCCGTTTCGTTGATATGTACAGCGACGATCCGTATAATGCCCTGCAAAAAGCCAACGATCGCGACATGCGGCAAGGGTTTGCGATGCGTCATCGGGAATTTTTCTGCGTCACAGAGCCAAACAGGAGGGTGCGTTGCCTAACGGAACCAAAGCTTATGCTCTTTCGGGGTCCAATCTGGTCTCCTTCGACCCCGCTTTGCCCGGTACTGGGACAACAACGGCCATCACCGGGGTGGTGGCCGGCCAAACCCTCGTCGGTATCGACTTCCGCCCTCAGAACGGAGCGCTCTACGGCCTGGGCGTCAACGACGCCACTGATACCGCCACGCTCTATGCGATCTCGGTGAGAACAGGCGTGGCCACTGCGGTGGGATCGGGGTTTACGCTCGTCGGTCTGCCCGCCGGCAACTACGGCTTTGATTTCAACCCCGCTGTCGACCGCATTCGCGTCACGACCGACACGGACCTCAATTTCCGCATCAATCCGAACACGGGTGGATTGGCGGGCAGCGACACTGCGATCAGCGGTGGCGATGTCAGTGCAAGCGCCTACACCAACAATCAGACGGACAACGGCAACATCACCACACTCTACACACTTGATGCGGTGACTAACCAGCTCTTCATTCAAAACCCGCCGAATGCCGGCACTCTGACCAATGGCATCACTGTGACGCTGGGCGGCAGCACGCTCGACTTCGGGGCGGTGAACGGCTTTGACATCCCCATTGGGGTGAATGCGGCCGCGAATAACGCGGCGGTCGCCTCTGGATCGGGTCTTGCGTCTCTCACAGTGGGCGGCGTCACAAGTCTTTACAGCATCAATCTCACCAACGGCGTCGCCACCAGCATGGGCCCTATTCTCACCGGGAGCGCTCCGGTCAGTGGCCTGTCCATCCAGACCGACACCGGCACCATCCCGGCGATCGGGCTCAGCGAGGATGGCGCGACGCTCCTTCGGTTTGGTACGGCAACGCCTGGCGTTGCCTCTTCGACGCCTATCGCCGTCGCCTCTTTGGCGGCCGGCGAAAAACTCAATGCCATCGACATCCGACCTGCGACTGGACAGCTCTATGCCCTGGCCATCAATAGCGCCGCCAACACCGGTACGATTTACCTCGTCGACCCGCAAACCGGCGCACTGACGGCGGTGGGCACGCAGGGCCAGATCGCCTTCGTCGATGCGCTCGGCAACCCGGTCGATTTCTCCGCTGGCGGCTGGGGGATGGACTTCAACCCCACTGTCGATCGCATTCGCGTCACCAACGACTTCGGCCTGAATTTCCGCGTCAATCCGAACAACGGTGCCCCGGTCGATGGCAACGTCGGCTTAGGCGGCATCAACACCGACGGACCCATCAACGGCCTGCCGCTGGGCTCGACCGGAATCACGGCTACTGCCTACACCAACAGCTTCGGCCAGTCCCTGGTCGGTGGCGTAACCACGCAGTACACCTTGGATGCGAGCAGCAATTCGCTGTTCATCCAAAATCCGCCGAACAACGGCACGCAAACCACGCGGGTGCAGGTCACCGTCGGCGGTTCACCGCTCGACTTCACCGGTGTCGCCGGGTTCGACATTCCGGGCAAAGTCAGTGTAACGACCTCGGGGTCCCAGGCCGCCGGCTACGGCTATGCGGCACTCACCGTCGGCGGAGCCGTCGGCCTCTTTCGCATCGACCTCACCACCGGTGCCGCCACCAACCTCGGGAGCATCGGGACGGGTGGCATTCAACTCTCCGGATTGACGCTGGCGGATGCTCTCTTGAACGATGCACCGACCGACATCGCGCTGTCGAATGCATCCATCCAGGAGTTCCGCGCGAACGGCACGGTGGTCGGCGCGCTCTCGACCACCGACTTCGACAGCGGCGACACGCAGACCTACACGCTGCTCGACAGCGCCGGCGGCCGGTTTGCCATCAGTGGCAATCAGCTCGTCGTGGCGGATGGCCTCAAGCTCGATTTCGAGCAGTCGACCTCGCATCAGATCACGGTGCGCTCGACCGACCAGGGAGGGCAGTCCTTCGACGAGACGTTCATCATCAACGTCGCCGACGTCACTCCCGAGGTGATAACCGGTAACGCTGGGGCGAACACGCTTTTCGGAGGTGTTGGCAACGACAGATTCATGGGTGCAGGCGGCAACGACGTGCTGAGAGGGCAGGGCGGAAACGATGTGCTCCTCGGCGGCGTCGGCAGCGACAATCTCAGAGGCGGCGCCGGCGGCGACATGATCACCGGCGGTTTCGGACGCGACTTCATGATGGGCGGTCAGGGCTTCGACGTCTTCGACTTCAATGCGTTGGGTGAGACGGGCAGGACCTTCGCCACCCGCGACGTGATTGGGGACTTTCAGCGTGGCATCGACAAAATCGACCTCAGCACCATTGATGACAATCCCGGAGTCCCCTTAGGGTTCATTTTCGTCGGCCGGGCAGCCTTCTCGGGCGTCGAGGGCCAGGTCCGCTATTTCCTGAGAGATTTCGCTGGCACCGTCAACGACAAGACGGTCGTCGAGGGCGACGTCAACGGCGATCAGAGGGCCGACTTCCAGATCGAGCTCACGGGGCTGAAGGCACTGACGGGGGGGGGATTTTATTCTTTAATTGACTGGCGACCCGGGGCGTCCGCTCGTTGACGTGGGTGTCATGCCAAAAGCATCCTTTTGGCATGACACTCGATTCCAAAGCGCGCCGGGAGTAGGCTTCGCTGCCTTCCACATGGTGTGCGCGTTGTGCCATTATGTCACCGCGCAAGGAGCCCAGCGATGGCCGACGAGGAGGCCTGGAGGAAGAAGCTCACGCCGGAGCAGTATCGCGTTCTGCGCGAAAAGGGGACCGAGCAGCCGTTCACGGGCGAGCACCTTCACTCCGACGCCGATGGCATGTTCACCTGCGCGGCCTGCGGGAACGAGCTGTTCTCCTCGGACGCGAAGTTCGATTCTGGCACAGGCTGGCCCTCGTTCGACCATGCGCTCCCCGGCGCAGTCGAATTTCACACCGACACCTCGCACGGGATGGTGCGCACGGAAGTCACCTGCGCGCGCTGCGGCTCGCACCTCGGTCACGTCTTCGACGATGGCCCATCAGACAGCGGCAGGCGCTATTGCATCAATTCGGTGTGCCTCAAGCTCGAAGAGCACTAGATCGCGATCGTTCTTGATGGAGACGCTTCGCGTCCATCAAGAATGTAAATCGCCATCCAAATTCAAAGTGTAGAGAGCGAGATTCACGTCTGACATGGATCGCAAGAGGCAATTCCATGTCAGAGGATCGTACTCTAAGCCGCCTCACCCCTGCTTCTCCCAGCGCCCAGCTTCCGACTGGCGCCAATAAGTGACGGCGAGCCCGGCGGCCTTGGCCTTCTGCCACTCCTCGCGCGCCGCCGCCGTCGCGTCCGCGTCGCGCCCGTCGAAGAGATAGACGAGGCGCTGGACGCCCTCGAACGTTGCGGCCCGCGCCCCGTCGACGAGAAAACGCACGCCCGCGCCGTTCGGCGCATCCTCGCTCGTCGTGAGATAGACCGGCTGGTGCTCCGCGTTGCCATCCCTGCGCGTGCCGTGGGGCAGGAAGCTCTCGTCGGCGTAGGTCCACAAGGTGAGATCGAGTGCCTCGAGCCGCTCCTCGCTGCCGGACTGCACGACCGCGCGCCAGCCGCGGGCGAGCGTCTTCTCGAGGAGAGCCGGCAGCACTGCCTCGAGGGGCGCGCGCTCGAGATGGTAAAAGAGCACTTCCGCCGTCTCCGACATCCTCACCTTCCCCTCGCGGCACGCGACGGGGCGCGCCCTGCACGGTGGAGCCCGAGCTTTGCAACAATCGGCTCTTGCAATAGCGCCATGCGTCCCCTATTTGTCGCGGTCCGGTGCGGCGCCATCAAGGGTGACGCCCGTGCGGGCGGTGAGCTCGGCAGCCTCCTACGGATTCGCTGCCCTGCTCCCGCCCGCTGCAATTCCTTCGACTAGAGATGGTTCACGGCTTCTTGGAGGGGCGCGGCATTTCTCCTGCGTCGATGAGTGCATCGGTGCACCGCTTCGAGAGAGCGCGGCGCTTGCTCGACATGCAGCTCCTGAGCTCGCTCGATCCCACCGCGTAGGATGGACAGAACCTCTTGTAGTCGCGCTCGCAGGCCTTCTTCACGCGCTCGCTCACCGCACCAGCCTCGCCCGCGAAGAGTGCAAGCGCTCCCAGCATCGCGGCCCCCACCAACACTCCGCACCCGACACGCGCCCTATTCCGAGCAGCCTTGAAAGTCGTCGGCATAATTTAGTTTCCTTCCCAGTAATAATGTTGCGACGAGTCCCGGCGCCGCACGTGCGAAGCGCCATGCTACCGCTTCGGGCGGAGGACTGGCAAAGCCCAAAATACGGCAAATCCGGGGCCGGCCCGCCTCTACCGCCGCTTGCCCCGGTCGTACGGGTTCTCCCCTTTGCGGAGCGAGAAGCGCAAGGGGACGCCGTCGAGCCCGAACACCGCGCGCAGGCTGTTCGTCAGGTACTTGACATACGACTTCGGGAGATCGGCCGGCTTGCTGCAGAAGGCGACGAACGTCGGCGGCCGGGTCGAGGGCTGCGTCGCATAGCGGATCTTGATGCGTCGGCCCGAGGCCGCCGGGGGTGCGTGGCGCGAAAGCGCCTCCGCGAGCCAGCGGTTGAGATCGGCAGTCGCCACCCGGCGGTTCCAGGTCTCGGCAGCCTTGAGGACTGCCTTGACGAGCTTGTCGAGGCCGGTCTCGGATCGCGCGGAGATCGCGATCACGGCCACGCCCGGCACCTGCGAGAGCCCCTGCGCGGCCACCGCCCTGATCTCTCGCAGGCGGCTTTGCTTGTCGGCGATGAGGTCCCACTTGTTGACGGCGATGACGAGCGCGCGCCCTTCCTTGGTCACGAGATCGCCGATCGAGAGATCCTGATGCTCGAGGGCGTGCTCGGCGTCGACGACAAGAACCACGACCTCGGCGAAGCGGATCGCACGCAGCGTGTCGCCGACGGCGAGCTTCTCGGCCTTCTCCTCGACCTTGGCCTTGCGCCTGAGACCGGCAGTGTCGAAGAGGCGCACTCGCCGCCCCTCCCACACGGCGTCGCTCGCGACGGCGTCGCGCGTGAGCCCGGGCTCGGGGCCGGTGAGCATGCGCTCCTCGCCGAGGAGGGCGTTGATCAGCGTCGACTTCCCGGTGTTGGGGCGCCCGACGATGGCGACGCGCAGCGCCCGCTCGGTCTCCGCCGGGGCCTCCT
Source organism: uncultured Alphaproteobacteria bacterium (assembly GCA_963740475.1). GTDB lineage: Bacteria > Pseudomonadota > Alphaproteobacteria > Rhizobiales > Hyphomicrobiaceae > Hyphomicrobium_C. The sequence continues at coordinate 135,084 of CAVUEM010000045.1, forward strand.
CACCGCGTCCGCCGGCCTTGATCCCGAGCGCTGCCGCGATGTCGCGCTCGAGGTCGCCAAGGCCGAGCCCGTGCTCGGCGGAGATGGCCACCGGCTCGCCGAAGCCGAGCTTGAAAGCGTCGTAGAACCCGCTGTCGGCGGCGGACCCCTCGCACTTGTTCGCGACGAGAACGACAGGGCGTCCCGAGGCGCGGATGGCGCGCGCGAAGACTTCGTCCGCCGCCGTCACACCGGCACGGGCATCGACCATGAAGAGGACGAGATCGGCGTCCGCGACCGCGGCCTCAGTCTGCTTCCTCATGCGGTCGGCGATCGAGCCGCGCGCTGCCTCCTCGAGGCCCGCCGTGTCGACGAGCCTCACGCGGCGGAACTCGATCTCGGACTCCCCCTCGCGCCGGTCGCGCGTCAGCCCGGCCACGTCGGAGACGAGCGCGGCGCGCGTCCCGGTCAGCCGGTTGAAGAGCGTCGACTTGCCGACGTTGGGACGCCCGACGATGGCGATGGTGGGGGAGCGCGGCATCGGCCGCTTATGCCCGAAAACGCCTCATCGGCACAATGAGGGCGTGGCCCGGTCAATTGAGGGAAATGAGCTTGGCGTTGTCGGTCAAAACGAACATGCGGTTCTGCGCCACGACCGGGGCGATGTAGACCGGGTCGCCGAGGTCCATCTCGCCGACGACGCGTCCCGTCTGCGCCTCGACGCCGACGAGCTTGCCGGTGCTTGAGGCGAGCCACAGCACATTGCCGGCGAGCGTCGGGCCGGACCAGGTGCGCGAGCCGGAAAGCTGGGACGTCCATTGCACCTTGCCGTCGCGCCGCGAGAGCGCCATGAGCTGGCCGGTGGTATCGACTACGAACACGCTCTCGCCCGCGACCCAGGGCGTCTGCGTGCCGGGGACGTTGATCGACCACAGGCGCTCGCCGGATTTCGATTGCGTCGCGACCATGCGCCCGCCGTGACCGACGGCGTAGACGACGCCAGCGTCGATCGCCGGGCGCGCGGCGTCGCTCATTGCCGCGAGCTGGGAGGTGGTGCGCGTGCGCGAAAGGTTCTCCGACCAGACGGGCGAGCCGTCCGCGACCTTGAGCGCGACGACGTCGCCCGACGGATAGGGCACGACGACGATCTCGCCGTCGACGGCCGGGCTCGAATTCAACACGAGGCTCGCCTGCTGCGGCAGGCCGCGCACCGACCAGAGCTCGGTTCCGTCGGCGGCCGCGAGGCAGAAGAACCGGCCTTCGGTCGTCACAACGAAGACGCGATCGGCGTACGCGGTCGGCGACGCTCTCACCGGGGCCCCTAGATTCTTCTCCCAGACGCGCTTGCCGGAGCCCGGATCGAGGGCAATGACAGTGCCGTACCCGCTCGCCGCATAGATGCGCCCGCCGTCGGCGGCTAGCCCGCCTCCGTAGCCGCCACCGTCGGCGCCGCCCAGCGAGAAGAGGTTGCCGGCGCTGAAGCCCGATCCCTTGTTCTCGACCGTCGGCTCGAGCGATGCGCGCCAGACGGCGGAGCCGCCCGAAAGCGCAAACGCACTCACGGTGCCATTGGCGTCGAGCGTGTAGACCCGCCCGTCGTAGACGATGGGACTCGCCGTGATGCGCCCGACTTTGCTCGAGCCCGCTCCCGCATCCGCACTCCACGCCTGATGCAGCGCGGTCGGCAGCTCGAGGTGGCCGGGCGCATTGGTCGGCTCGCCGCCGGGTTGCGTCCAGCTGTCGTTGAGACGCGCGGGAGGAAGCGCGATCGGGGCGGAAGCGTCGGCGAGCTCGCCCGCGATCTTCTGCTGGCTCGGCATCACGGGGATCCGCTTGCCGGGCAGCGGCGGCTCCACTTCCTTGAAGGGATTGATGTCGGCGATCTTGGGCAGTGAAGGTAGGCTGTCGGAGCAGCCCGCGAGAAGGCCCAGGCCGGCGCAGGCGGCGGCGAGCGCGCCACGTCCCAAGCTCTTGCCCTCCCCCATTCCGGCCGTCTCCTATTTGGGTGCCGGTTCAGTCTTACCCGATCCGCCGCTCTGATCGGCTTTCGGCGTCGGAGCCCCCTCCGTTACCCCCGCGGACGCCGCGGTCTTAGCCAATTCCGCCGACGCGATGGTGCCCATCATCCGGCGTACGCGCTCTACGGCATCCTCCGGTACGTTGGGATTTGTGAGAAGCGGGTTGAGCGCGGCACGCGCCTCCTCGATCTTGCCCGCCTTCAGCGCCGCCATCCCGAGAAGCTCGCGCGCGCCATTGCGCCAAGGGTTCCCATCGCCGGTCAAAGGCGTGAGCCGATTCTGCATCTCCGTAAAGTCCGCGCTCCCCAGCTGGATCGCCGCAGCCTGCAGCCGCGCAAAGCTCGCGAGCATGTCGTCGACGCTGCCGTCCTGGCCGATTTTCTCGAAAATCGCGAGCGCATCCTCGGGCTTACCGGCCTCGAGATGAGCGCCCGCAAGCAAAAGCTCCGACAGCGTGGCGTATCCCTTGGGACCGTCGGCGGCGAGAGCGCCGAGCGCGGTTTTGGCGTCCTCGGCCTTGCCGTTCTGGAGGGCCGTCAGCGCAGCCTCATATTGGGCGCCGGCTGCCTCTGCACGCGCAAGCGTGCGCGCTTCCCAAAGCTTATAGCCACCGACGAGAACGACAATAAGCGCGGCCGCGGCAAGGACGTAGGTGCCATATTTATTCCAGAGCTTTTCCCACTGCTCACGGCGCAGCTCCTCTTCAACCTCGCGCAGAAGGGGATCGTTCTTGTCGACCATTGAAGCGTCCGCGCCCCCGAGCTCGTGGATTTTCAGCCCCAGCCTTGGGCACAGTGATAGCCGAGCGACGGGCGCACATGCAAACGCCCGCCGCCGGGTGGCCCTGGCGACAGGGCCCCTCGACCAGCTAAGTGGTTGGTGTTTTCGGCTTTTTCGTGACCCGGCCGGGTGTCATGCCCTGCACCCGCGCCGGCAGGGCCGCCTCGGCCTTCATGGCGTAGGTGTGCTCCTCGCCCGGAAACGACTTTGTGCGGACCTCCTCGGCATACTCGCGGATTGCGCCCTCGATCGCCTCGCCGATACGGCCGAACCGCTTCACGAACTTCGGCACCCGCGGCGAGAGGCCCAGCATATCCTCCATGACGAGGATCTGCCCGTCGCAAACTGCCGACGCGCCGATGCCGATCGTCGGAATCGAAATGGCGTTGGAGATGCGCGCTGCGAGCGGCTCGGCGATAGCCTCGAGCACCACGGCGAACGCTCCCGCCGCCGCGACGACGCGCGCGTCCTCCTCGAGCGCGTCCCATTCGCCGAGCGTCCGGCCCTGGGTTCTGAAGCCGCCGAGCACATTGATCGACTGCGGGGTCAAGCCGATGTGGGCCATAACCGGGATGCCGCGATCGACCAGGTAGCGGATCGTCTCCGCCATGCGCTTGCCGCCCTCGAGCTTGACCGCGCCGCAGTCGGTCTCCTTCATGACGCGCGCCGCGTTGCGGAAGGCGATCGACGGACTTTCCTCGTAGGTGCCGAACGGCATGTCGACGACGATGAGGGCACGCTTGGCGCCGCGCACAACCGCCTGCCCGTGCATGATCATGAGCTCGAGCGGCACCGGCACCGTCGTCTCGAAGCCGTGCATCACCATGCCCAGGCTGTCGCCCACCAGCAGAAAATCGCAATACTTGTCCGCGATCGCCGCCGTGTGGGCGTGGTAGGAGGTGAGCGCCACTATTGGACGGCGCCCCTTCATCGCGGTGATGTCGGGCGCCATGAGACGGTTGCTCTTCGGTTGGATCGACATCTCTCGACGCGCACAGGGCTCAGCAGGGGCACAAAGAGGGGCAGCCTAGTCTGGGGAAAGTGGGCGCGCCAGCTCTCCCTTGGGCGAACGTCAATAGTCCTCGCGTTGACTATGGGCCACACCCGGGAAGCGACCGGCAGAAGGGGGAGTGTCTCACGTTGCAACAGCGACTACCACTCTGATAACCAAGAGTTAGTCGATCCCCGCTAAACCAATAGCGTATCGTTTTCAGTTGGCTCACGGGATGGGTTGTATCGTGGTCGCAAATCTTACCTCGCCGTCGAGGAGGCTCGCCGCCAGCCTCGGTGTTTCCGCCTTGATGGTGCTCGGAACCGCGACTGGCGCGCTCGTAGCGGTAAGCGTGCCGACCCAAGCCGTCGCGCAGGGCTTCTTCAGTGCCTGGGATTTCGCGCCGAAGCCCCGCAAGGTCCGCAAGGCCAAGACGCCGCGACCCCCGAAGGACAAGGAAGTTGCCAGCTCCGTGCCCGAGCGTTCTCCCAACGGACCGCTCGTAATCAACGTCTCGATCAGGTCCCAGCGCGTTACCGTCTATGACAGGAACGGCGTTCTGACCGAGGCTCCGATCTCGACGGGCCGCGTCGGCTATCCGACGCCCACGGGTGTCTTTACCGTCATCGAGAAGGACAAGGTGCACTTCTCGAATCTCTATGGAAACGCGCCTATGCCGAACATGCAGCGTATCACCCAGTCGGGTGTGGCGCTTCACGCAGGCGAGCTTCCCGGCTATCCCGCCTCGCATGGGTGCATCCGCTTGCCCCATGGCTTCTCGCAAAAGCTCTTCGGCTTGACCACGCTCGGCACCCGCGTGATCGTCTCGCGCGAGCCGGCTCCTCCGGTCTCGATCGCGCACGAGCGGCTGTTTGCGGCGCTGCCCCCCGAAGGCGAGGCCTCCTCCGCGGACGCCCGCGTAACCGCCGGCACGCAAGTTGCCGACGCGACCAACAGAACGGTGCCGGCCGAGGAGTTGGCGAGCCCGGCATTGCCGCCGAAGCCGACGTTCCGCGAGACCTGGAAGGCGCGGATGTCCGAGCTCGCGGCCGCCGTCGGCGTGACCGAGATGGAGAAGGGCTACGCATTCGCCGCGGCTTCCGCCGCTGCCAGGGCCGCCGATCAGGCGTTCCTCGGCGTCAAGGCCGCCAAGGCCGAGCTCGCCCGCAAAGAGCAGGCGGCAAAGTCCGCGGCCGGCGCCAAGCAGGCGGCCGAGCAGGAGTTTGCGGCCTTCGCCCGCAAGCTCACAACCACGAAAGAGATGTCCAGCGAGGCGCTGCAAAAGGCCGCCGAGTCCGAGGACACCCTCGAGGCGAAGGCCTTCGACATGGGCCTTGCGGCGGAAGCCGCGGTCGCGGCGGTGAGCGTTGCCAAGGCGGCTGTCAAGGTCGCCGAGGCCAAGGCGGCCGAGGCTGCTGCCGCGAAGCGCGCGGCCGCCGACGCCTTCGCCAAGGCGAAGACTGAGCACGTCGCGGCCATCGCCGCCAACGAGGCCGCAAAGCGACGCGACGCGAAGCGCCCGCTGCCCGTCTCGGTGTTCATCAGCCGCGCCACCCAGCGCCTCTACGTGCGTCAGGGCTACGAGCCGATCTTCGACATGCCGGTCACGATCGAGGCGCCCGAGAAGCCGATCGGAACTCACGTCTTCACCGCTCTCGACTATAAGCCCGGCAAGACGGAGATGAACTGGACCGTGGCCTCGGTCTCTACGGCCGCTCCGGCAAGAGCCGACGCCACATCCGAGGGCAAGCGCAAGAAGAAGGCAAAGCTCGAGGCGAAGCTCGCGCCCATCACGGCCGATACGGACGCGCCTCAAACGGCTGCCGCAGCGCTCGAGCGGCTCGGCATCCCCGAGGAGGCGCGCGAGCAGATCGCCGACGTGATGAAGCCGGGCTCGTCCCTCGTCATCTCCGATTACGGCATCAGCAAAGAGACCGGCAAGTACACGGACTTCATCATTCTGACGCGGTAGATCGCGATCGTTCTTGATGGAGAAGCTTCGCGTTCATCAAGGAGGTGAATCGCTATCTACATTCAGAGTGTAGAGAACGATTCTCAGCCCGCCTGACATGGATCGCGAGAAGCGTTTCCATGTCAGAGGATCGTGCGCTAGGCCGTTCAACCCGGAAGCCTCGCCTTGCGCTCGGACGGCGAGACGAGGATATGGACCTCGTCGCCGAGACGCACGGTTCCTTCCTCCAGCACGCGGCAGGTGATGCCGCCGCGCCAGTCGGGATGGAGCGCCTTGAGGAGACCGGCTCGCGCCTCCTCCATGCGCCGGCAGGGCTGCGTCGGATAGGTGACCTCGAGCAGCACCGGCCCGACGCGCACGACGCCGCCGCGGGCGCGCGGGAGCCGCACGCCTTCGACGAGGAGATTGGCGCGCCGCGTGGTCCAGGGCAGCACGGCCGGCGGCTCGAGCTCGGCAAGCGCCGCCTCCCACGCTTCGCGGCTCAGCACGGTGATCCGACGCAGCGCGAACTTCGGGCCCTTATGGTCGCCGTCTAGCCCGGTGTCGATGCCGATGTGGCCGGCCGTGACCTCCTCCATCGGCGCGCGCGGCACCGGGCGGCGCGCAATGCCGATGAGGCGACCTGAGGACGCCTCCGTCACAACGCAATGGAGGAGCTGACGAGCGGCACGCCGATCAGCGCCCCGTGGCCCCAGAACAACATCAGCGCATAGAGCGCGATCCCAGCGGCGACGACGATCGCGTCGTTGATGGCGGGCCCCGTCTTCGCGCCGAGCGGGCCCGGATCGCCGCGCCGCTTGACCGAGATGCGGTCGTAGACTGCGAAGGCCAAGAAGCTACCGAACAGGAGCAGGGAGGCAAGATCGCCGTTCACGAGAAGATGGGCGAGCGCCCAGATCTTGATGGCGGCCAGCATCGGGTGCTTGACGGCCGCGCGAATGCGCGAGGGGACGTAGGCGGCGACGAGTAGGATCATGGCCGGGAGCATCAAGAGAAAGGCGATGTGGCGGGTCCACGACGGCGGGTCCCACAGCACGAGATTCTTGCCGGTGTTGAGCTGCAGCTTATGGTAGCCGAACACGATCAGCCCAAGGCCGAGAAGGGCGATCCCGCCGAACACGACCTTGAATGTCGTCTCGCCGAACCGGTCGACGAGCCCCTGCTTCAAGGCCGGCTTCGTCGGCACGAGATGGATCGCAAAAAACACAACGAGCCCTAGAATGAGCGGCAGCATGGTCTCCCCTTCCCGTCGCGGCTGTCGGCCCCGGCGAGGCGCGCCTTCGCCGCCCCAAAGCCGTCCCGATCGTCGCCTAAGTTGTGCCTAGGATCGCTCACAAGAGCATCGCCGTCAGCAAAATTTGAGTCCCTCTGCATGGACCAGCGCCAAAGCGCGTGGCACGCTTCTCCCCTCAACCCCGCGGTCTGGGACCTGCGGAGGGCGGGCGCTAAGAACGGACCGCGTTCCACACTCATGGCGAAGCTCAGCGAGATCGGCATTGCGCCGGAGCCGCCGCCCGCGACGGCTCCGCCGGCCGCCGTCCCCGTCGCGCCGCCGCAAGCCTTCAGCGAGGACGACCTGCCGCGTCTGGCGGGACGCCTCGCCGGGTCGGCAGCCGGCCGGACGCCGCGGTGGGTCAATGCCGCACGCCGCACGCGGTGGCGCGAGCGCCTCACCCAGGCGGGAGCATGGATCGCGACGCTGCTCATCGTCGGCGCGATCGTCGGGCTCGCCTGGTACTTCCTCGCCCCGATTCCGACGGCGCTTTTCCCCTCCTGAGCCCGCACAGCGCGCGAATCAGCTATTCGGACTTGATCCCTTTGGGGCTCATGAAGAGCGAACCGTCCCATGTCGCTTCCTGCCCAACGCAAAAGCGCGCTCCCGGTCCTGCTGCCGGTCCGCGCTCCCTCGGACGCCGAGCGGCTGCGGCTCGCGGCCGAGCACCTGGCGTCGATCTCAGGCGCGCCGGAGCCCGACCGCAGCGCGGCCGACCAGCTCGCGGCGACCATGCGCCTCGTCAAGGCGGCGCGCTTCAACGCCGCCGAGCGCCTCGAGCTGAAGCAGGCCGTCTCGCTCTTCACCCAGTCGATGGTGGCGCTCTACTTCGTCGGGCTCGCCGTCTGGCAGGCGGTCTACATCGGCGCCATCGACGAGCCGACCAACCGGCTCATGACCTTCATCCAGCTCGTCTCCTCGGTGTTCACTCTGATGCTCGGGCTGCTCGAAGCAATGAACGACTACAAGATGAAGGCGCATCACCTGCACAACTGCGCGCTCGCCGTGTCGGAGATCGTCCAGGAGCTCAGAATCGCTCGCCCCGCCGACCCGGTCGTCCTGCAGGAGTTCCGCCGCCGCTACAGCGATGCCTTGAAGTCCTGCCCCGTGAACCACAACCGCATCGACTACCTGTTCGCCAGGATGGATGGCAGCGGCGATGCGCTCGATCGTGTGCTCGTCACGGGCCGCTACGTGCTCGACGTCTACGGGCTCTATGCGCTGTTTCTCGCCGTGCCCCCGCTCTTGTGGTTGGTGCACCGGTAGGCCAATTATGCCTTACGGCAGCCACCCCTTGTCGAGGTCCATGGCTTGGCGGGAGAGAGAGCGGCCGTCGCGGTCGAAGTGGACGGCAGACCAGGCGAGGTGCGTGCCGGCTTCCTCCGACGAGCGCGAGGAGAGCGACGCCATCACCGTCTCGCCCTTCTTGGCCGCGATGGGCGACATCAATGGGAAATAGAGCTGCTCCCAGTGCGTGCGCGGGGCGTCCGGCGCGGTCGAGAGCATGATGCCGGCCACGAGCTCCGCAATCCACCAGTAGGCAAAGCCGTAGATCGTCGCCGCGGAAGCAAGTTTCCAGCTCGCCTCGCCCTTGCGGGCGCCGCGGCGATCGCGCCCCAGCTCAATCTCGTCCCAGGCGTGCGCGCTACGCCCGTCGTCGAGAAGCTCCGAGGGCTTCAGGGTGCGCACATAGGCGTTGTTGAGGCTCATCGTCCTGGCGGGGGCGAAATCGAGGCCCGCGCCGAGTTCGTCCCAGGCGCAGAGCTCGCGATGAATGCGGTCCGAGATCACGGGGGCGATGAGCTGAGTAATCCGCGCCGGTATGATCATGCCGCCGTCCTTCAGGTGCCGCCGGCGTGCGTCCGCCAGCGTCGCGACGATGTTCTCCTCGAGAGCGTAGTTGCCGAGCGTCTCGGAGACGACCACGTCGGCGCGCGGCGGGTCGTCCATCTCGGCCGAGTGGCACGGCATCAGGTGGCAGGTGCGTGCGCGGTTCTTCTTCAGGACCTCGGCGGCGACGCGGGCGACCTCGGCCGTCTCGTAGAGGAACACCTCCTTGGCGCCGAGCTCGGCCGCGATCAGGGCGAGAAGGCCCGTGCCCGCGCCGATATCGGCAACCGTCGTCTCGCCCTTGCGGATGACGCGCGCGAGTGCCTTTCGAAAGGCTTCGTTGCGAACGCTGTCGGCGATGAGGGTGCGGTGGTATTCGATGCGCATGGGTGTCCTTGGCAGTAGGCAATGGGCAATACCTAAGGAGCGAATATTGCCTATTGCCTATTGCCTATTGCCAGATAAGGGCCGCGGAGCTGGTAGAGCGTGAGCGCGGTCGCGACCGCGAGGTTCAGGCTGTCGAGGCGCCCTGCCATCGGAATCTTGACGAGCCGCGTGCAGGTCTTGGCGAGCGCCTCCGACAGACCCGGCCCCTCGCTCCCCATGACGAGCAGCGTCGGCTCTCTGTATGTCACGTTGCGAAAGTCCTCCGATCCGTCTAGATGGGTGCCGATCACATCGCCGCGCCAGCCGGCACGCCAGGCGAGGAACGCCTCGCGAGTGAGGCGCACGAGCAGCACTGAGAAAATCGAGCCCATGGTGGCGCGCACGGCCTCACGCGAATAGGCGTCGCAGCAGGTGCCGACCAGGATGACTCCGGCGCCTCCGACCGCGTCGACGGTGCGCAGAATTGTGCCGAGGTTGCCCGGATCGCGCACCTCCTCGAGGGCAACCCACGCAGCCTCCTTAGAAATCTCTGCCGCCGGTGGCGGCTCGCCCCAGCGCTGGCGGAAGACCGCCAGCATAGACTGCGGATTGTCCTTCGACGCGAGCTTGGCGAGGACCGCCTCCGAGACCTCGAGCACCTCCGCGCCGGCCGCGAGCGCCCACTCGACGAGGCCCTTTGCAATTCCCGACGCCGCGCTCCCGGAGCGAACGACAAGCGTTTCCGGCGCGAAGCCCGCCTCGCGCGCGGTGACGAGGATCGAGGCCCCCTCCGCGACGAAGAGCCCTGTCTCCTTGCGCTCCTTCCGCATGTCGAGGGCACGGATCGCCTTGACGCGCTCATTCGTGAGGCTGGTGATCGACTTCGCCCTGCGCGTCATTCCGATGTCCACCGCACGAAGAGCGAGGTCGGAACGAGAGGCCCCGCGGCTTCGCGCGGTTTGAGTGCGAGCTCTCCTGCTTGGAACACGCCGCCGCTGCCGCCGAGCACGTCGCGCAGAAGCTGCTCGAAAGCGATTGCCGAGGCCCGGATCGCATAGACGCTGAGAACGAGCGCCGCGCAACCCGGCGCGAGAAGCCCAGCGCACGTCTCGACGAGCGGCGGCAGGTCGCGAAAGAGGTCCCACACCTCGCCCTCGGGCCCGCGCCCGAATTTCGGCGGGTCGACGACGATCACGTGGTAGGTCCGCCCCCGGCGCACTTCGCGAGCCGCGAACTTCGCCGCGTCGTCGAGCATCCAGCGCACCGGCGCCTTCCCGAGGCCCGACTCGGCCTGATTGTCCTTTCCCCACTGAATGACCGGCTTCGACGCATCGACGTGGGTGACCTCGGCGCCTGCAGCCGCGGCATAGAGCGTCGCGGCGCCCGTATAGCCGAATAGATTGAGCACGCGCGGCGTCTCGCCCCTCACCTCCGTCAGCCGCTCGCTCATCCACTGCCAGTGCGGAAGCTGCTCGGGGAAGAGCCCCAGATGCCAGAGCCCCTTGAGGCGGCACAGCATCGTCACACCGCCGATGTCGACCGGCCAGCTCTCGGGCACCGGCTTGTCGAGGCGCCACTTGCCCTTCTCGTCGTCCTCGCCGGAAGCGGAGAAAACTGCGTGGGCCTTCGCCCACTCGGCTTGCGCAAGGCGCGGACGCCAAAGCGCCTGCGGCTCGGGGCGATCGACGACGATCTCGCCGAACCGCTCGAGCTTGCGGCCGCTCCCGCTGTCGAGGAGCGCATAGCCCGGCGCTCCCGCCGTCGCGATGACCGACAGGGTGGCCGTGCCCGCCTTGCCGGTCACGGCCGGCGCCGCCGCCGCGTTCCTGGGCCCTGCTTTGACGTCCATGCCGGTTCCCGCCGGGTCAGCGCCGCGTGCGCCGGGCGGCCTCGAGCAGCCCGAGCACGATTTCAGGATCGGCATCGGGGGCAAGGCGCGAGAAATCCGCCTTCACCTTGAGCGCCCGCTCGAGCTGACGGTGGAACTCGTCGCGGTCCACCTCGACGGTGCCGAACTGGCGCAAGTGGTCGGTGACGAATTGGGTGTCGAGCAGGCGGAAGCCGCCGTGGACGAGACGGGCCGCCAGATAGACGAGCGCGATCTTCGAGGCGTCCCGCACATAGGAAAACATGCTCTCGCCGAAGAACACGCCGCCGAGCGCGACGCCGTAGAGCCCCCCGGCGAGACGGCCATCGGACCACACCTCGACCGTGTGGCAATGGCCGAGCGTGAACAGCTCGCGGTAAAGGCCGCGGATGCGCGCGTTTATCCACGTCGAGCGCCGGCCCGGCCGCTGGGCCGCGCAGCCCTCGATGACCGCCTCGTAGTCGAGATCGAATGTCACGGCGAACTCGCCGGCGCGCACGGTGCGTGCGAGGCGGCGCGGCACGTGGACGCCGTCGAGGGGCAGGATACCGCGATGCTGCGGCTCGATCCAATAGAGGGCCGGATCGTCGGCGCTTTCCGCCATGGGAAAGATGCCGCAGCTATAGGCCTTGAGAAGGACCTGCGGCGTGATCTCGATCATGATGTCGTCGCGCGACGTCATGACGTGGGGCTCCTAACGGCAAAGCGCCCCGCTTCGTGCGGGGACGGAACCCCTAATCTATGTCTTTCCCAGAAATTTTTCGAGCCAGTGAATGTCATAGAGCCCATTGACGATGTCGGGCTGGCGGATGAGCTCGTTGAAGAGCGGGATCGTGGTCTCGACGCCATCGATCACGAACTCCGACAACGCGCGCTTCAAGCGCATCAGGCATTCGTTGCGGTTCTTTCCGTGAACGATGAGCTTACCGATGAGGCTGTCATAGAACGGGGGGATTCGATAGCCCTGGTAAACGCCGCTATCGACGCGGACGCCGAGGCCGCCAGGCGGATGCCAGTAAGTGATCTGTCCGGGTGAGGGGCGGAAGGTGCGCGGGTTCTCGGCATTGATACGGCATTCGATGGCGTGCCCGGAGAACGTGATGTCGTCCTGGGCGAAGGCGAGCGGGGCCCCCGAGGCGACACGAATCTGCTCGAGCACGAGGTCGATGCCGGTGATCGCCTCGGTTACGGGGTGCTCGACCTGAAGGCGCGTGTTCATCTCGATGAAGTAGAACTCACCGTCCTCGAACAGGAACTCGACGGTGCCGGCCCCTCGATACTTGATCTTGCGCATGGCGACGGCGACCGTCTCGCCGATCTTTTGGCGCGCGGCGGCGTTCAAGGCCGGCGACGGCGACTCTTCCAGGATCTTCTGGTGGCGGCGCTGGAGCGAGCAGTCGCGCTCGCCGAGGTGCACGGCATTGCCCTGACCGTCGCCGAGCACTTGGATCTCGATGTGGCGCGGCTTCTGGAGATACTTCTCAAGGTAGCAGGAGTCGTTGCCAAACGCGGCCTTGGCTTCAGCCCGCGCGGTCGAGAGGGCAAGCCCAAGATCGGCCGTCGAGTGGGCGACCTTCATGCCCCGACCGCCGCCGCCGGCGGTAGCCTTGATCAGGACCGGAAAGCCCATGGCCTTGGCGACCTTGAGCGCTTCGGCCTCGTTGGCGACCGCGCCATCGGACCCCGGCACTACGGGAATGCCGAGCTTCTTCGCCGTCTCCTTGGCCTCGATCTTGTCGCCCATGATGCGGATATGCTCGGAGGTCGGTCCGATGAACGTGATCGAGTGCTCCTCGAGGATCTCGGCGAAGCGGGCGTTCTCCGACAGAAAGCCGTAGCCGGGGTGCACGGCGTCGGCGCCCGTGATCTCGCAGGCGGCCAGAAGGCGGGGAATGTTGAGGTAGCTGTCGGAGGCGGGTGGCGCGCCGATGCACACGCTCTCGTCGGCGAGGCGGACATGCATGGCGTCGGCGTCCGCCGTCGAGTGAACGGCCACCGTCGCGATGCCGAGCTCCTTGCACGCCCGCTGGATGCGCAGCGCGATCTCGCCCCGGTTTGCGATCAGAACCTTGTCGAACATGCATTGATCAGGCAGTAGGCAGTAGGCAGGGGGCAGTAGAGGATCGCGAGAGATCCTCACGACTGCCTACTGCCTACTGCCCACTGCCCATCTCCTTTATTCGATGATGACGAGTGGCTCGCCGAACTCGACCGGCTGGCCGTTCTCGAAAAGAATGGCGGTGACCGCGCCGGCCCGCGGCGCGGGGATCTGGTTCATGGTCTTCATAGCCTCGATGATCAAGAGCGTATCGCCCTGCTGGACGCGGCTCCCGACCTCGACGAAGGCTGGCGCCGAGGGCTCCGGCGACCGGTAGGCAGTCCCGACCATAGGCGACTTGACGGCACCGGGGTGCTTCGAGGGGTCAGCTTGTCCTGGAGCGGGCCCGCCAGCGCCCGGTGCGGGGGCGCCGGCCCCGGGCTGGAGAGCCACGCCGGCAGGCACCGTCGTCGCGACCGAGAGCGTACGCGCGACGCGGATCTTGAGGCCGGCCTTCTCGATTTCGATCTCGCTCAAGCCCGTCTCGTTCAAGAGTTCGGCAAGGCTGCGAATCAATTGCTGCTCGCCAGTCGGCTTCTCGGCCTCGTCTTTCGCCGTCATACGCGGTCGTTCCTTCCTCTTCGGCGCTTTTGCCGGTCGTGCCTTGTGCTTACCCACAGCTGCCCTTCGCCAGGATATCCGCCATCGCCTCGAGGGCGAGCTCGTAGCCGAAAGCGCCCAGCCCGCAGATAATACCCTTGGCGGCAAGGGAAACGAAAGAATGCTGACGAAAGCTTTCGCGGCGGAAGATGTTCGACAGATGCACCTCGATGACCGGGACCGCGGCGGCCTGAAGAGCATCGAGAAGGCCGATGGACGTATGGGTGAGGGCTCCCGCATTGAGAATAATGCCCGACGCCTTCTCCCGCGCCTCTTGAATCCACCCGACCAGCTCGCCCTCGAGGTTCGTCTGGCGGAAGTCGACGGTGATCCCGAGGCCTTTTGCGCGGCTCTCCGACCTCTTGCGCACGTCGTCGAGCGTTTCCCGTCCGTAAACCTCCGGCTCGCGCACGCCGAGCATATTGAGATTGGGCCCGTTGAGGACGAAAACTGGCTTGGCCATGAGGTCCCAAGGGAATGATGCGCCGCGATCGTTGCGGGCGCGTCGGAGGAGAAAGCGGCACTGCCCCGAGCCTCGAAAGGCAGCGGGAGTTCCCCTCTATCAGCTTTCCCGCACCTGCGAAAGGGCGGCAAGCACAGGCTGTTGTGATCGCTAACGCGCGGGCGAAGCAGGCCGTTTCAGCCTCGCCTTGCGGCGCTCTAGCAGTAGCTGCACCCGCTCTTGCGCAGCTCGGTCACGTGCCCTTCGAGGAGGTCATAGAGATTTTCGGGCGCACCCCCGATGGCCTTGTCGCCGACGAGAAAATGGGGCGTTCCCTGAATGCCCATCTTCTTAGCGAGCTCCTTGACGCGATCGATCTCGGCCTTGACCTCGGGCGAGGCCATGTCGGCCTTGAGCTTCTCCATGTCGAGACCGGCCTTTTCCGCGACCTTCAAGGCGGCCGCCTCGTTGACGAGCCCTTTCATGGCGATGAGCTCGCGATGAACCTCCCAATACTTGCCCTGGAGGCGTGCCGCGAGCGCCACCTTCGAGGCCTGCTCCAACTCGTCGCGCAGGATCGGGAACTCCTTGAAGACGACGCGTACGTTCTTGTCGGTGTCGATGAGCTTTGCGACATCCTGGAAGCCGCGTTTGCAGTAGCCGCAATTGTAGTCGAAGAACTCGACCACCGTGATGTCCCCGTCGGCGTTCCCGGCAACGGGCGCATTGGGACTGTGGTAGATCTCCTTGGAGTTCTCCGTGACGAGCGTCTTGGTCTTCTCGGCCTCCTCCTTCGCCATCTTGGTCTCGAGCGCACTCTGCACCTCGAGGAAAATCTCCGGATTGGCTATGAGGTAGCTCTTCACGAGCTCCTCGATCGAGCGTTTCTGCTCGGGAGTGAAGGCGCTCGAATTGGCGCCCACGAGCCCGGCTATTCCCTGGTCCGTGGAGGGCGTGCTGCGGCCGAGCACGATCAGCCCCAGTCCGAGAAGGAGGACGAGCGGGGCGACGATTACGGCGCCCTTGCGGAGAGCCGAGGCTTTGCCGGGCTCGTTCGAATTCGAGGACATAACGTCTCCTTGCTCAGCACTCTCGCGCTCCGGGCGCCCGTCGGGCTCGTGCGGAGGGCTCATGACCTAAGTCTGCGGCTTGTAATTGATGATGTCGTCGGCCTTGATCCAGTCCGGCGTTCCCGGCTGGAAAGCCGACTGCGCCCGCTTGGCAAACTCCTGGGCCTGCTTCACGGCGCCATAGTAGAACAACCCCTGGGCGCGGGCCAACTCCGACTGCGGGATGAGCCCCTTGTCGTAGTAGGCCTGCCCGAGCGTGTTGTAGGCGAGCGAATTGTCGGCCTCGCGCAGGATCGCCTTGCGTAAGAGGCCGATCGCTTCGTCCGCCCCCTTGGCGTCCTTGGCGGCAAGCAGCACCTGGGCCAGCTGCACGCTGATCAAAGGCGCATCGTTGCGCAACAGCTGCAGCGCCTTTCTCAGCGGCGCCGCAGCCTCGGCCGGCCGCCCCGCCTTTTGCAGAAAGTCGCCCTTGATCTCCCAGAAATAGGGATTGCTCGGCTGATCGCGGATAAGCCCGTCGACGTCGTCGAGCGCCGCCTCGAGCCCGTCCCGTCCACCCTGGCGGAACTTGGCGACGGCGCGCGCATAGCGGGCCGGCAGGCTCTTGTTCGACATGGGATAGCGATTGAAGACGACAGAGGGGGCTTCGATATAGCCCGAGAGCTTGGCGCGCATCATGTCGTGGCGGAGCTTGAGCTCGGGCGAGTCGGCAGCGCCGTAGTAGGGGCTCTGCTCGACGAGCTGACGCAAGCGCGCCAAGCGGTCTCGCGCGACGGGATGGCTGCGGGCGAAGGCGTCCTTCTGGGCGTCCGAGAACAGCTCCTGACTTGCGAAGCGCTCAAACGTCGCGAGCATCCCGCGTCCCGACTGATGAGTGGCCTCGAGGTACTTCAGGCCGGCCTGATCGGCAGCCAACTCCTGGGCACGTCGCTCGCCCATGAGGCTGCGCATGATGAGCTCGTTGCCGCCCATCATGACGCCCTGGCCCGCGCTTCCGACCTCGCGGCCCGTATCGCCGCCGGCGGCTGCTCCGCCGATCATGGCGCCGATGCCGAGGATCTGCACGAGGAGCGCACGTGTCTGGTCCTTGGCGATGCGCGCCCTCAGCGCCGCCATGTGACCGCCGGCGATGTGGCCCGAACTCGTGGGCGATGACGCCGATGACCTCGTTGGGGACCTCGGCCTGCGAGAGAGCGCCCGTATGCATGTAGACGCTGCGCCCGTCGACCACGAAGGCGTTGAAGGACTCATTGTTGACGATGCGCACCGACACGCGCCCGCCGCCGAAGCCGGCCGCCTTGAAGATCGGCTGCGAGTAGTCGTTGAGGAGGTTCTCGATCTCGGTGTCGCGAATGAGCGGCAGGCCCTGCGCCAGCGCAGCAGGGACGCTCTCAAGTGCAGTCACGGCGAGCGCCACCAGCGCGGCCCCGAGAGCCCTCGCCGCCCGCTTGGTCATTGTCCTGAATTCGCTCGTCATTTCCACAGGGTTAAAGAACTCGTCGTGCGAGCGCCGACCGGGACGGTAAAGGGGGAGCCCCGCGGCGTCAACGCAACCCGCCCGCGATAGTTCGCCCGCGAGCTACCGAGGGAACCGTGTAGAAGACCCGACCGGCGAGATTGGGGCAAGCCGAGGGCGGCGCAAGCCGCCGCCCTCGGTCTAGGCTTAGCGGAGCGAGGCGGTGCGCCGGCCCCGGCCGCCTCCGCTGCCGAGCGAGACAAACCGCTGCCCGATGTCGACGTGGACATGGCTCATTCCGGCGTATGTCATGGTGCCGCCGGCGTGATGATTGGCGATCAGCCACTGGACGATTGCCCCCTTGCGAGCGCCCGCATTGAAGTCGATCGCCAGCCCGTAGCGGTGCTTCGACGGCTTGCCGCTTCCGGCGATGACGGCTCCTGGCCGGCATGTCGAGACGATCTGGACCGGACCGAACTGGGATTCGATGCTCCCCAAAAGGGCGCGGGCTTCCGGCTTGAGGCAGTCGCGCGAGCTGCCGCCTCCGCCGTGTCCCGCGGTCATCGCGCGGCCCTCGATGCCGCGGGGCCGGGCTAGCCGAGATCGAGCGGAGTTGCGGCGGGAGGGCGTGGCACGGGCTTGGTTGCGCCGTTGGTCGGGCCGGGCGGCCGATCGCGTCGTCTCCTCGCTGTAATTCGATACGACCGGGCTATGGTCCAACTTTGCCTTGGCCGATGTCGATAGAGCCGAGGCCGCAATCGCAACACCCAGCGTGACGCCAATGAGACGCGTGCTCATGAGAACTCCTTCAGTGTTGGATAATTGACTTGATGATGATTTGAGCTGGGCCGGAGTATTTCCTGGCCTGTCGCTCGTCATCCAAAGTCACGACCGTGGTGAGCAATCCCCAGATCTGCTGTTTCTGCTCAGGACGTGACCGGCGGTGAGCGCGCTAGTCCGTTGGTTTGTGGGAGCGTCCTGGGTGTCAGGACGGGCTATCCCGCGAGGTATTGCGTCGCTCGCGCGCAAACTCATCGGCGCATGTGGTCAAAGTGTGGCCGCGGCCGAGGGGAGGAGCGCCTCTTATGGATCGCAATGTCGCGTGCGTCGATCACGCGATGATAAGGGCCGGAGCTCTCGCCCCGGCCCTTGCCAATTCCGGCCTAAGTCTATCGCTTACTCGCCGCTAAGGCGCCGCTGCCACCAGCCGCGGCGCGCTGGTCCGGAGGTGTCGCCCACCTCAGGCACAGTCACCGGGACCGGCTGATCCGGTTTCACGACGACACGCTCGAGCTTGGGCTCGCTCGACGTGGCGTGGCTGCGCGCCCGCGATCGCGGAGGCGGCTGCTCGTCCGCGGCGGCCCTGCGAGCGACCTCGGTGACGACAAGGGCTGCCTCCTCGCTGACCGCGCGGGCTTCGCGCACGTCTGGCGCGCGCGTCTCGGTCTCTCGCGCCGCGCTTTGGCGCGAGGCCCTGGGCTCCGCAGGGCGTTCTGCGTCCCGTTCTCTCGCGGCTGGGGCGGGGCCGTCGGAGGATCTCGGTGCGACAGGTTCGGGCTGATCCCCTTCGCCGGCCGTAGCGTCTGCGACGTCGCCTTCGCGCCACGGCGCGCCTGCGGGGCGGTCCCCCCTATCGCGGCCCCTGCGGCCGCCGCGGCGACCGCGCCTCCGCCGGCGCACACCGCCCTCCTCGTGGCGCTGGCTCTCCGCGCCCTCGGAGGCATCCCGCTCCTGGGGCTCGCCGCTCTCATCCGCGCTGTCGATCGCGCCGGGCTCCGGCGCAGCCGCGTCGCGGTCTGCGTCTGCTTCCTCGCCGTCAAATACTCCAGGCTCGCGTCCACGGATCGCGTCCCCGCCGTTGCGGTCCCGCCCGCCGCGGCCGCGCCGGCGGCGACGGACGCGACCACGCCCGCGCCCACCGTCCTCGAACCCTTCGTCCTCGCCGCGAGCCTCGCGGACGGGCGCCGCCTCTTCCGCAACCGGCTCGCCCTCGGCCGCTTCCGTGCTCTCGCCCTCGAAGCCCCAGTCCATGTTGACGACCGCGCGCTCGGGCCGGCGCGCTGCGAGGGGCGGGGCATGCCCCTTCTCGATCAGGAAATTTGCCCCTTGCAGCTTGTCGCTCGCCTGGACCGCGATCGAGATGCCGTAGCGCGCCTCCATGTCGTTGATGAAGACCCGCTTGTTGTTGAGAATGTAGAGCGCGACGCCGGGCGTCGTGGTCGCGACCAGCGACGTGCGGCTCCCGGCCATGAGCGAGTCCTCGAGACCGCGCAGCACGGCGAGCGCGACGCTTTCGGTCGAGCGGATGATGCCCGTGCCCTGGCAGTGGGGGCATTGCGACGTCGAGCCCTCGAGAACGCCCGACCTGAGCCGCTGGCGGCTCATCTCCATGAGGCCGAAATGGCTGATGCGGCCAAGCTGGATGCGGGCGCGATCGAAGCGCAGCGCGTCCTTCAAGCGCCGCTCGACGGCGCGGTTGTTGCGCTTCTCCTCCATGTCGATGAAGTCGATAACGATGAGGCCCGCGAGATCGCGCAGCTTCAACTGGCGGGCAATCTCATCGGAGGCTTCGAGGTTGGTGTTGAGCGCCGTCTCCTCGATCGAGAACTCGCGGGTCGCCTTGCCCGAATTCACGTCGATGGCGACGAGGGCCTCCGTCTGGTTGAGGACGAGATAGCCGCCCGAGCGCAGCGTGACGTAGGGGCTGAACATCGCGTTGAGCTGGCGCTCGATGCCGAATTTCGTGAACAGCGGCTCGGGCTCCGCGTGCAGCATCACGTTCTTCGCATGGCTCGGCATGAGCATGCGCATGAAGTCCTTCGCGTCCCGGTGGGCGTGCTCGCCGGCAACGATGATCTCCTCGACGTCCTTGTTGTAGAGATCGCGGATCGAACGCTTGATGAGGTTGCCTTCCTCGTAGACGAGGCTCGGCGCGGTCGATTGCAACGTGAGGTCGCGGACGCTCTCCCACAGCCGCAAGAGATACTCGAAGTCCCGCTTGATCTCCTGCTTGGTGCGAGCAGCTCCCGCAGTCCGGATGATGAGACCCATGCCCTCGGGCACCTCGAGCTCGGCGGCGATCGCCTTCAGGCGTTTTCGGTCCTGCGGGTTGGTGATTTTGCGCGAGATGCCCCCACCGCGCGCCGTGTTGGGCATGAGCACGGTATAGCGGCCGGCGAGCGACAGGTAGGTGGTCAGCGCCGCGCCCTTGTTGCCGCGCTCCTCCTTGACGACCTGCACCAGGATCACCTGGCGCCGTTTGATGACCTCCTGGATTTTGTAGCTGCGCACGCGTCGGCGCGGACGCTGAGCGAGCTCCTCGAGCGCGTCCTCGGAGCCCACTTGCTCGACGGACTCGGCTTCGCCGGTAACGGTCGCAACCTCCTGCACGCCGCCGTCCTCGGCCGCGCGCACCGGCGCTTCCCCGGCAGGATCATCGGCTTCCGTGTCCGCCTCGCCTTCCTCGGCAGGCTCCTGGTCGTCGCTCCCCTCCTGAGGCTCGAAGCCACCGACCGTCTCCGGCGGAGGCAACTCCTCGGCAATCACATCGTCGGCGGGCTCGGCCTCGACAGCCATAGTCGCCGGTTGGGCGGCGGCAGCGGTCTCGCTCGCCTCCTCCGCGCCATCGTCGGCAGCCTCGCCATCCGGCTCGCCGCCTGCGCCTAGATCGCTGTCGCGCGCGGGCTCGTAGGCGGGGCGCTCGCGACTGTATCGCCGCGCCATGCGCTCGGCGCGCGCGTCGGCGGCCGCCTCCTCCTCGGCCTCGGCAGCGGCTTCCTCCTCGAGGAGTGCCTGCCGGTCGGCCATGGGGATCTGATAGTAGTCGGGATGGATCTCGTTGAAGGCGAGAAACCCGTGCCGGTTGCCGCCGTAATCGACGAAGGCCGCCTGCAGCGACGGCTCGACGCGCGTCACCTTCGCCAGGTAGATGTTGCCTCGTAGTAGCTTGCGGGCGGCGCTCTCGTAATCGAACTCCTCTACGCGTCCATTGCGCAGGACCACCACCCGAGTCTCCTCGGGGTGGGTGGCATCAATAAGCATTTTGTTGTTTGCCATCTTTCAGTGTCCTTCGCGCGCCGGCGGATCGGCTTGCCGGGACCGGCCGCTAAGCCGGTAGGGGCGAGCCGCCTTGTCGCAGCGCGCGCGTTCGTTTGGATTGTTGTTGGGAAAGTGAGGCCGTGATGTCGGGTGCACGCCTCGAGCGCTGCCGGCGTCGCCGGGCAACGTCCGCCGCGGGCTTGGGTGAGCCCGTGGCCGGCTAGGTGAGACGTGCAGTCGATCTGCATGATCGGTCTAGTCCAATACCGTGGAAGTACCGCCCGCGGCAGCGACCATGAAATCAGGGCGCCGCTCCAAGCGGAAGGTTTGCTTAAGCGAGGAGCCCCGTCTGGGGGACGGGTGGGCTGCTCCCTTCGGGCTCGCGGTGCCTCCTTTCGCCGGCACCCTCAGCAAGCCGCAAACATGGCAATTGAGACTGGCTCATGGCGGCCCAAGGGACCGTTCCCCGGCGCACCAAGCCTCGGCTCGTCGTGAGCCGCCTATGCGAGATGCCGCCAAGTGGAGGCGAGCGCCTTAATTGCCGTCACCGGCACCCACGCGCGTCAGTCTCTCGTCAACAGCGATCCAGGGCTGGCGCAGGCCGATCGGAACCGATCGAGCGTCCAACAGCAGAAAGCGATCGCTTCCAGAGGACGTACTCAACGGGATGCGGGGTTGATTTGTAGGGGTTCGCCGAGCCCGAGGCAAGGGATTATAGAACAGGGAGGCGGAGAGGCCGACATTCTTCGCCTCCGTGGTGCGCGACAGGCACAGCGGTTGTGCTAAGCTCATGTTGCGTCTAGGACTTTCGAGATTCGAGGGGGGATCGGGGTCGAGTGCCGCCGGCCATGCATAAGCACCTACGAGCACGGGCGGCGGCCACGGCCACTGCCCTCATCGTCCTGGCCGGCGCGGGTGGCGGCTCGCCGAATCCGGCCGGCGCCGCCGCCGATCCGCCGACGGAAGTGAGCGCCGCCACCCTCCTCGGCGACGACCAGCGCACGACGTTCCGGCTCGATCTCTCGCGGGGCCTCACGGCGGAGATTTTCACACTCGCCAATCCCTACCGCGTGATCGTCGACTTGCCCGATCTCTCGTTTCGGCTTCCCCCTGACGCTGGCAAGTCCGCCCGCGGGCTCGTCAAGGCGTTTCGCTTCGGCCTCTTCGCCGAGGACAAGGCCCGCATCGTGCTCGACACGCTGGGCCCGGTCCGGATCGAAAACGCCGCGATGACGCCGGCATCCAAGGGCGCTAGCGTCATCTTCACGTTCGACCTCGTCCCGGTCGCCCCCGAGAGCTTCGGAGCCGGCACGGGAGCCAAGCGCGAGCACAAGCAAGCCCCCGCTGCCGACGAGAAAGTTGCGGCCAAGCCAAAGACCCGTGGCCGTCCCGTCGTGATGATCGATCCCGGTCACGGCGGGATCGATGGGGGCGCGACCGGCGGCGGAAGCCTGCTGGAAAAATCGGTAGTTCTCGGAGTCGGCCTCGAACTGCGCCGGCAGCTCGCAGCGAGCGGACGCTACGACGTGCGCATGACGCGAACTACCGACGTCTTCGTTTCCCTCGACGGTCGGCTGAAGGCTTCCCAGATTGCCGACGCGGACCTGTTCATCTCGCTGCACGCCGACTCACTCGGCGAGCAGACGTTTGCCGGCTCGATCCGGGGCGCGACCGTCTACACCCTCTCCGAGCGCGCCTCCGACGAGCAGGCCCGGCTCGCGGCCGAGAAGGAAAACGCATCCGATCGTCTCGCCGGGCTCGATACCTCCGAGGGCGAGGCGGACGATCAGGTGAAGAACATCCTCTTCGACCTCATGA
The DNA here is from genome assembly GCA_963740475.1 of uncultured Alphaproteobacteria bacterium. GTDB lineage: Bacteria > Pseudomonadota > Alphaproteobacteria > Rhizobiales > Hyphomicrobiaceae > Hyphomicrobium_C. Next base: position 157,682 of record CAVUEM010000045.1, read on the forward strand.
AGCGCGAGACCTCGAACTTCTCCGCCGATTTCTCAAACGTGCTGGTCAAGAAGCTATCGCGCTCCGTCGCGCTCTCGCGCGACCCGCAACGCTCGGCGGCCTTCAAGGTGCTGAAGCAGACCCATTCGCCCTCGGTGCTGGTCGAGCTCGGCTATCTTAGCAACCCGGACGACGTGAAGCTCCTGGGCTCCGCCGACTGGCAGAAGCAGGCCGCCCGGTCGATCGGGGCAGCGATCGACACCTATTTCGCGAAGCGCCGCGCGAGCCTGCCGTAGGCGCTCCGGTCGGCCGGCAGCGCTCCGGCCCGCGGCTCGGCCACAGCGAGGAAAACCACTCCGGCAAAAGGTTTTTCCCGGACGACGTGCTGCCACATTCCGTGCTATTCTGCCGCTTCGAAATCCTGGGTTGCTGCAGCGCAATAAACAGATTAGTACCCACAATTTAATACCTAGAATGGATACCCGGCAGCCGCCCTCGATCGGATCAGGTGCATGCGAGCCCCGATACTTCCCCCGCCCCCAGAGCCGCGCAAGCGCCAGCGGCGGCGCAAGAGCTTCCTCCTGAGCTTCCTGGGCTTCAGCTTCGGGGCCTTTGTCGTGATCTTTCTGGTTGGCTCGGCGGCGGCCGGCTTCTTGCTGTGGCGCGTCTCGCGCGACCTGCCCGACTACGTGAGCCTCTCGAGCTACGAGCCGCCCGTCATGACCCGCATTCATGCTCACGACGGGTCGCTCATCGCCGAGTACGCGCGCGAACGGCGCATCTTCATTCCGATCAACACGATCCCGAAAGGCGTCATCGCCGCGTTTCTGTCGGCCGAGGACAAACGCTTCTACGAGCACGGCGGCCTCGATCTGCAGGGGATCGGCCGCGCCCTGTTCAAGCTCGTCGAGACGAAAATGCGCGGCGGCGACCGGCGCACGGAAGGCGCCTCCACCATCACCCAGCAGGTCGCCAAGAACTTCCTCTTGACGAGCGACCGGACGATCGAGCGCAAGATCAAGGAGGCTATCCTCGCCATCCGCATCGAGCGCGCCTACACCAAGGACAAGATCCTCGAGCTCTATCTGAACGAGATCTATCTCGGCATCGGAGCCTATGGCGTCGCGGCGGCGGGGCTCGCCTATTTCAACAAGGAGCTCAAGGACCTCACGATCGAGGAGGCCGCCTACCTCGCGGCACTGCCCAAGGCGCCGAACAACTATCATCCCTTCAAGCAGAAGGAGAAAGCGACCGAGCGGCGCAACTGGATCATCGGCCAGATGGCTGAGAACGGCTACATCACGAGCGCGGAGGCGGACGCCGCGAAGCAGAAGCCGCTCGCCGTGAACTTCCGCCAGGGCGGGGCGCATATATTCGCCGCCGAGTTCTTCGCCGAGGAGGTCCGTCGCTCGCTCCTCGCCGAGTACGGCGAGGAGAAGCTCTATGCGGGCGGCATGTCGGTCCGCACCACTCTCGATCCAAGGCTGCAGCAAATCGGCCGCCGGACGCTCATCGACGGGCTCGTCGACTTCGACCGCAAGCAGGGCTGGCGCGGGCCCGTGAGCAAGATAGATATTGGCGGCGACTGGGGTGTAACGCTCGCGGCCGTCGATAGTCCAGCCGACATCGCTCCCTGGCGCCTCGGCGTTGTGCTTTCGGCCGAGAAGGGGAAGGCCGTTGTGGGCTTGAGGCCGCTGCGCCAGCAGGACGGCACTTTCGGCGCCGACCGTCATGCGGTCGAGCTCACGCTGGAAGAGGTGAAGTGGGCGAAGGTGCTCAGCAAGCGGACGGAAGCCAAGGCCGTGACCGACATCCTCGCGCCGGGCGACGTGATCTACGTCGCCCCCAAGGACGAGAAGAACTTGGCGGGCGCCTGGACCCTTATGCAGATCCCCGAAGTCGGCGGCGGCCTCATCGCCATGGACCCGCACACGGGGCGCGTGCTCGCCGTCTCCGGCGGATTTTCATTCGCCATGAGCCAGTTCGACCGGGCGATGCAGGCCAAGCGCCAGCCCGGCTCCGCATTCAAGCCTTTCGTCTATGCCGCCGCCATCGACAACGGCTACAAGCCGACCTCGATCATTCTCGACGCCCCCATCGAGATCGAGCAGGGGCCCGGTCAGGAAATCTGGAAGCCGGAGAACTACGAGAAGGAGAAGTCGGCGGGGCCATCGACCTTGCGCTTCGGCATCGAGAAGTCGCGCAATCAGATGACGGTGCGCCTCGCCCAGGACATGGGCATGCCGCTGATCACCGAGTACGCCAAGCGCTTCGGTATCTACGACGACCTCATGCCGGTCCTCTCCATGTCGCTCGGCGCAGGCGAGACGACGCTCATGCGGGTGACCACCGGCTATTGCATGATCGCGAACGGCGGCAAGGCCGTGCGACCGACGCTCATCGACCGGATTCAGGACCGGTGGGGCAAGTCGGTGTGGCGCCACGACGCGCGCGAATGCCCTGGCTGCAAGGCCGAGAAGTGGGCCGGCCAGGAGGAGCCCGAGATCGCCGACGACAGAAAGCAGATCCTCGACCCGCACACCGCCTACCAGATGACGTCGATGATGGAAGGCGTCGTCCAGCGCGGGACGGCCAGCGTGCTCAAGTCCCTCGGCCGCCCGCTCGCCGGCAAGACGGGGACGACGAACGAGGAGAAGGACGCCTGGTTCGTCGGCTACACACCCGATCTCGTGGTGGGTGTGTTCATCGGCTACGACACGCCCCGTCCCATGGGCAAGGGCAACACCGGCGGGCACGTTGCTGCGCCCGTCGTCGGCGACTTCATCAAACTGGCGCTCGCCGACGAGCCGCCGGCACCGTTCCGGATCCCCCCCGGCCTCAAGCTGGTGCGCGTCAATCTGAGAACCGGACTGCGCGCGCCGCCGAGCGACCCCGAGGGCATCATGGAGGCCTTCAAGCCCAGCGAGGAGCCCGACGACGCCTACTCCATCATCGGCTTCTCGGAGCCGGCAGCCGAGGGAGACACCGACCCCGGCGCCTGGCGCCCGAGCCCGTCGGCCGGTCCCGGCTTCGGCAACGGACGCGGCGGCGTCTGGTAAGGCCCGCGTTTACACGGGCCCCTGCTCCCCCTATATGTGACGCAAATCCAGACATCTTTTCGCCGAGCGGGAGGCGACGATGCGCGCTGAAGCGCAAAAACTTGTCAGCTCCATACAAGAGGCCCTCGTCCTCTTGAGGAGGCATCTTTGACCCGGAGGGAGCGCAGGCCCGCCTCGCCGGTTTGAACAGGCGCGCCGAGGACCCGAATCTCTGGAGCGATCCGGCCACCGCCCAGAAAGTGATGCGCCAGCGCCAGCAGCTCGAGCGGGCGCTCGCCGACTTTCGCCGCCTCGAGCGCGATCTCGACGACAGCGTGACGCTGATCGAACTCGGCGAGGCGGAGGAGGACGACGCCTCCGTCGCCGAGGCCGAGGCGGCGCTCGCCCGCCTCGACGAGGAGGTGCAGAGGAAGAGCGTAGAAGCGCTCCTTTCGGGCGAAGCCGACGCGATGAATTCCTACGTCGAGGTTCACGCCGGGGCGGGCGGCACCGAGAGCCAGGACTGGGCCTCGATGCTGACGCGGATGTATCTCAGGTGGGCCGAGCGTCGCGGCTTCAAGGTCCGCCTCGTCGACGAGAGCCCTGGCGAGGAGGCGGGCGTCAAATCGGCCACTCTCGAGATCGAGGGCGACAATGCCTACGGCTGGCTCAAGACCGAGGCGGGCGTTCACCGTCTCGTGCGCATCTCGCCCTACGACTTCGAACGCGCGCCGGCACACGAGCTTCGCTTCCGTCACCGTCTATCCCGTCGTCGACGATTCGATCGATGTCGACATCAATCCCGCCGACGTCGACGTGAGCTTCGCCCGCTCGTCCGGCGCCGGCGGCCAGCACGTCAACCGCACGGAATTGGCGGTGCGCCTCGTGCACAGGCCGACGGGCATCGTGATCTTCGCCCAGGAGCAGCGCTCTCAGCACCAGAACAAGGAGATCGCCTTCAAGCGGCTGAAAGCACGCCTCTACGAGCTCGAGCTCAAGAAGCGCGAGGAGAAGGCCACCGCCGAGCAGGCGGCGAAGACCGACATCGGCTGGGGCCACCAGATCCGCTCGTATGTGCTCCAGCCCTATCAGCTCGTGAAGGATCTGCGCACGGGGGCGCAAAGCACCAACCCGCCCGGCGTGCTCGACGGCGACATCGACCAGTTCATCGAGGCCGCGCTTTCCCAGCGCATGAAAGGCGGCGGGCCCGTCGAGGTCGAGGACATCGAGTAGCCGCGGCTCTTCCCGCCTGCGGCATCGTTTACCATCGCTTCCAAAATCCAACATCAAGTAAGCACCCGAGGCGGGCAGAATAATAGCTGCTGCAATAACAGCTAGTTATGAACTTTGCGATCTGTCCCGTCGCCTGTCTCGCAGGGAACAGCGGCAAACCGAGCCGCGCGGCATACTCCTTCCCATCGAGAGCACGGGACGGGTTCCACGCTCCCTCCCCCTCTCCTTCTTCTCCCCGCCGGGTCTTCCTCCCCCCGACCCCCCACACCCGGCGCTTTAGCCCCTCGGCTCTCTCCCCAGCCGAGGGGCTTTTCTTTTCCCCCGGCGGAATAAACCCGGCTCGACGCCGTTGTTCTCCTGACAACGGCATTCGCTGCTTATCGTCCCCGCGTAGGCGGCGGGAAGTGCCGTTCAACGTCTCGGTTGCGTACTGCGTACGGGATCAGAGACGTCAATCGACGGGACAGGTGCCCGCACGCCTGTCCCGTCTTTTTATTTTGAGCCCCGCGGCTCCTCCCGCTCGGTTGTGCCGGAAGCGGGCTGCTACTCCCACTCAATGGTTCCCGGCGGCTTCGAGGTGATGTCGTAGACGACGCGGTTGATGCCGCGCACCTCGTTGATGAGCCGCGTTGCCGTGCGACCCAGGAACTCGTGGGAGAAGTCGAAATAGTCGGCCGTCATGCCGTCGGTCGAGGTGACGGCGCGCAGCGCGCACACGTAGTCGTAGGTGCGCGCATCCCCCATCACGCCGACCGTGCGCACCGGCAGCAGCACGGCGAATGCCTGCCAGATCTTGTCGTAGAGCCCGGCCTTGCGGATCTCGTCCAGATAAATCGCGTCGGCCCGGCGCAGAATCGCGAGCTTCTCCTCGGTCAAGGCGCCGGGACAACGGATGGCAAGGCCGGGGCCTGGGAACGGATGACGGCCGATGAAGCGCTCGGGAAGCCCGAGCTCGCGGCCGAGCGCGCGCACCTCGTCCTTGAAGAGCTCGCGCAAGGGCTCGACGAGCTTCAAGTTCATGCGCTCGGGCAGGCCGCCGACGTTGTGGTGCGACTTGATCGTGACCGACGGGCCGCCCGTGAACGACACGCTCTCGATCACGTCCGGGTAGAGCGTGCCCTGGGCGAGGTACTGCGCGGGTGCTTTGTCGGCACCCGAAGCGCCAGCCAAAGAGCCGCCGCCGATCTTTTTCGCCTCTGCTTCGAACACGTCGATGAAGAGCGCGCCGATGGTCTTGCGCTTCGCCTCCGGGTCCTCGAGCCCCTCGAGCGCATCGAGGAAGAGCCGGCGTGCGTCGACATGGATGAGCGGGATGTTGTAGTGACCGCGAAACAGCGAGACGACCTCCTCCGCCTCGTTCTCGCGCAAAAGCCCGTGGTCGACGAAGATGCAGGTGAGCTGGTCGCCGATCGCCTCGTGGATGAGGACAGAGGCGACCGCGCTGTCGACGCCGCCCGAGAGGCCGGAGACGACCCGCCCTTTCCCCACCTGGGCGCGGATCTTCGCAACCTCGCTCGTGCGGAAGTGGGCCATCGTCCAGTCGCCGGGAAGGCCGGCGATTTTGTGCACGAAGTTCGCAAGCAGCTTCGCCCCGTCCGGCGTGTGGATGACCTCGGGGTGGAACATGGTCGTATAGATGCGCCGCCCCTCGTCGGTCGCGACCGCGAACGGCGCGTTCTCACTCGTCGCCTTGACCGTGAAGCCCTGGGGCAGCTTGGTCACGCGGTCGCCGTGGCTCATCCAGACGGGATAGCGCTTGCCTACCTCCCAAACGCCATCGAAGAGCGCGCTCTTCTCCTTGATCAGCACGTCGGCGCGGCCGAACTCGGCGGCATGCCCGCCCTCGACCACCCCGCCGAGCTGCACCGCTGTCGTCTGCTGGCCGTAGCAGATCGAGAGGATCGGCAGGCCTTGCTCGAAGATCGCCTGCGGGGCGCGCGGCGAGCCATCCGTCGTCACCGAGGCCGGGCCGCCGGAGAGGATCGCGGCCTTCGGCTTCAAGCGCGCGATCGCCTCTTCGGCGCGGTTGAAGGGCACGATCTCCGAGTAGACACCGGCTTCGCGCACGCGCCGTGCAATGAGCTGCGTCACCTGGCTGCCGAAGTCGATAATGAGGACAGTGTCGGTCATGGGGCTCACGAGATATCGCCGAGAGCGGGGTAGACCATTGGCGGGGTGAGGCGTCAAGCTGGAGGCAGCCGCCTCGTCTAGGAGGACGGGACATCCTGCGGCGACTTGATGCCGAGCAAGGCAGCGCCGCGCGGCACCTGGCACACGAGCCTTGGCCCGGCGGCAGGAGAGAGTGGCGACATGGTTGAGATTTCCGTCTGGACCGTGCTCGCCGCGGCGACGCTGACTGCAGTCGCGACCGGGCTCGGGGCGCTGCCGTTCCTCTTCCTCCGAAGCCTCAGCCTGTTCTGGGTGTCGATGGCCAACGCGGTCGCGGGCGGGCTCATGTTTGCCGCGACCCACAGCCTGGTCGCGGAAGGGATCGCGCTGAGCCCGACCCGCCTCATTCTCGGCATGCTGATCGGGCTCGCGGGGATAATCGCCGGCAAGCGCCTCGTCCGCGGCGGCCAGGATATGCATATGGCCCACCTATCCGGGCTCGATGCGACCAAAGCGTTTCTCATCGTCGCGGTCATGACGGCCCATTCGTTCGCCGAAGGGGTCGGCGTCGGCGTCTCGTTCGGCGGCACAGGGGAGCTTGCGGCCTTCATCACGGCGGCGATCGCGGTTCACAATATTCCCGAAGGTCTCGCGATCAGCCTCGTGCTCGTGCCGCGCGGCACGCCCGTCGCGCAGGCAGCGGCCTGGAGCATCTTCACGAGCCTGCCCCAGCCGATCATGGCGGTGCCATCCTACCTGATCGTCGAGAGCTTCGCGCCGTTTCTGCCGGTGGGATTCGGGATCGCGGCCGGCGCCATGATCTGGATGGTGTTCGCCGAGCTCATTCCAGATGCCAACCGCAACGCCTCGTCGGGCGCGGTCGGGATCGCGGTGACGCTCTCATTCGCCGCGATGCTTGCCTTTCAATATCTACTGCTCAAGTGATAGCGGAGGTAGGACTCGATCAGTGATCGCCGTGGCCCTCCGCACCCTCGGGGCGTGCCTCGACGTAGAACTCGACATCGATCTTGCCGGCCTTCTCGAACGTCAACGACCCGTCGACATATTGATCGGCGTCGAGCGACGTCTTGAGCCCGAGAAACATGATGTGGGTCCCGTCGGGCTCGAGCTGCACCGTTTCTCCGGCCTTGATTGGAACTCCATCGGGCATGGGCTGCATCGCCGAGGTGCCCCCGCTCGTCACCGTTTGGTGAATCTCCGCCTTGTCGGCGCCCTTGAGCGACGCCGTGACCAGGCGATCGGCCTTCTTGCCGGTATTGGTGATCTTGACGAAGGCGGGAACGGACTCGGCGCCTTTGGGCGCCTCGCGCACCCACGGATGGACGAGTTTGATCCCGTTGTGCGCGATCTCGTGCGCCGCGGCACCGGACGCCGATAAGAACAGAATGGCGAGAGCGAGAGCGTTCGAGAATGTCGACATGGTGCACTCCTTGGAGTGAAGAGTGGCTCAGAACGCGAGCGAGCTGCCGGCGGAGATGCGCCAGTCCGGCTCGGCCTGGATGCCGTTGAAGTCGGTGAGGACCGGGATGCCGACGCTGACGTAGCTGGACCACTGGTCGTATGAGTAGCGCAATCCCGGCGCGATATAGATCGTGTGCCCGCCGGAGTTCGGGTCTGTCACCCCGGCCGTCTCCTGCTTAGCGTCCCACTCTCCATTCACCTCCAGCACGAGATCGAGCGCCGGGCCTGCCTCCTCGGTGTGCTCGTGAGCGCCGGCACCGCCGTGGGTGTGATGATGTCCGTCGTCGCCCTCCTCGTGGCTGTTTGCGCCGTGGAACATGGGTACCGTGCCCGATAAGCTCGTCAGCCGATAGGAGATCGCCGCGTTGTAGAAGAAGACGTCGCCAAGGTCCGTGTCCTGCGTGCCTTCCGTCACCAGCATGTAGAGTACGTTGCCGTCATAGGACCACCGCCCCGCGCGATGGGTCAACGCGACGCCGAAAAGGCCATCCCAGGAACCCGAGCCGGGCTGAAACTCCGCCTCCAACAATTCGCCGTGGCTCGTCTCGTCGGTCACGCCGGTCGGCGCCTGGAAGCCTAACAGCAGCGCGGCTTCGGTGCGGCTCGGCCGATCGTCGTAAAATCGGTACTGGCCGAGAAGCGACAAGTCGCCGATGCCCGATGGCGAGCCGAGGCTCTCCACCTCCAAGTGCTCGTGATCCTCGTCGTGATGGTCTTCCTCGCCGTGCTCGTGAGGAACCTCGCGGATTCCGGTCCGCCGCACATAAGGTAGCCACAGCGAAACCATCAGATCGTCGGTCAGCCCATAGGAGTAGGTCAGCCCATAGTTCTGGATAGACCCGAGCCCATGAACGTCCTCGATGCCGGCTTCGGCAGCCTCGATGAGCGTCGCATCGCTCAGATTTTCGTAAGATGTGTAAAGGACCGTGATGCCGGCCACGTTATGCCCTTGCTCGAGGGTCGTGGCCGAGATCGTGTTGATCGGACCAGCACCTAGGGCGTTGGCCGCGCCCCCGGCATGGTGCGCAAGCGCGGCAGACGAGAAGAAGGTGAGCCCAAGTGCCGCGCCAATGGCGCGCGAGCCCTGCTGCGTGACAGGCATGGGAGTCTCCCGGAACTTGTGTGAATAGATGCGGCCCGAACACGCGCACGGGAGCGCGGCCGGCCGATGGATCGCCTGGGCCTAGATAGAAAAGGTAGGGGGACCCCTTGGGCTCGTCGCAGCCTTGAGATGGCAGCGCGCAGGAGCCTCTACGACGGAAAACGATTGGACCCTCGAGATGCTCCCGGAGGGTATGAGAATCGGGGCAACGCTCGTCGGCGGCGGCACCTTGGCAACGCCGGAGAGACACCCGGCGGCGCAGCATGGGCACTTCGACTGGTGCTTTGCGGGGCCGGCGGGCTTGGCGGGCTGCGCCATGCCCTCGTGATGGCAGATCATCGCCGACCCGCCTGCGCCGAGCGACCACGTCATGGCGGATGCGGCGAAGCCCGGCTGCACGGCGAGCAAAACCGTGACAATCAGACGGACGGCGCGCAGTCTGGCGAGATGGCTCCGCATCGCGATTGAGACTAACACTGTCACGTCCAAGGAAGCGTGTCCCTGTTGTCACACTTGGCCGATCGGACTCCCTCGAGACCTTTTCAATGCTCCCCGCCCGCCGCTGCCATGCGCCTCGCCCTCTATCATCCCGACATCCCGCAGAATACCGGCACGATCCTACGCCTTGCCGCCTGCCTCGGTGTGCCGGTCGACATCATCGAGCCTGCCGGCTTCGATTTCTCCGACAAGGCGTTGCGCCGCGCGGGGCTCGACTATCTGGACCACGTCGAGCTTCTCCGTCACGAAAGCTTCGAGGCGTTCGAGAGTTGGCGCCACAGCCTTCCAAACCGGCCGCGCCTCGTGCTGCTCACCTCGCTCGGTTCGCAGAGCCACGCCCAATTCCGGTTCGCCCCGAGCGACATTCTGCTGCTCGGCCGCGAGAGCGCCGGCGTGCCCGATCGCGTGCACGCGGGTGCCGACGCGCGCGTGCGCATTCCCATCCGTCCCGGCCTGCGCTCGCTCAACATCGCCGTTGCGGCGGCGATCGGCCTCGGCGAAGCGCTGCGCCAGACGGGCGGCTTCGGCGCCGACGAGTGAAACGTGGTTTCCTGGCAACGGTCTTTCTCCAATCCTGCGCGCCGCATTGGTTTCCCTGTTTCCTGTCATATTCGGCCCGAGGAGGCCGCCTAAATTGCATCATCTATCAATCTCCTCAATGATTCGGAGGCCCCTACATGTTGCACCTCAAAGCGATGGTATTCTCGGCGGCGTCCGTTGCTGTCGTCACGCTGGCAGCCTCGGGCGCGCAAGCTGCCTGCTACCATGCGGGCGGCAGCGCCACGATGGTCACCACCGAGCTCGCCAAGTTCATGGCCGAAGCCGCCCTGAAGAACTCCATCACGGCCCACAATTGGACGGCCAAAGGGCCGATCAAGATGGTCTGCAAGGAGGAAACGCTGACCACCTCGTGCACAGCGCGCCGCGTCGCCTGCGGCTAGATCGCTTTCTCGACGGAGACGCTTCGCGTCCATCGAGAGCGTGAATCGCGATTTAGATTTAAAGTGTAGAACACTATTCACGTCTGGCATGGATCGCGGAGGCGATTCCATGTCAGACGATCGTGCTCTAGCGTTGCAGGGGCCTTGTTCCCCGCGGAACAGCACCGCGCTCGGAAACCACCGATGCTCTCCTCGGCGCGCAGGGGCATTTTGCCCCCCGCGAGCTTTCGCCTGTCCAGGGTCGAGGCAATCAGGAGAGATCGATGAAGAGCACACACCGTTTGATTCTCGCTGCCGTCGTGGCGGCGAGCACACTCGCGCCGGCAAGCGGCGCCTTCGCCGAAAGCTGGCGCGGACTTGCCGATACCTATCTCGCCAAGGCGCGCGTCTGGACGGGCGACGGCTTCACCACCGCCGAGCGCAACGGTTACCTGAGCAAGAGCGGCAAGAACGCGCTGACCGGCGGCAACCTCACGTCCGGCGCGCTTTCGCAGAGTGCGCTCGCGGGCGGCTCGGGCCTGAGCGGCTTGACCAGCCGTATGCCCAAGAAGCTCTCGAGCAAGATTCCGAAATCCGTGCAGTAAATGGTGAAGCGCGGGCCAGTTAGCCCGCGCTACTCCGCCGCCTCGCGGGCGAGGAAGCCGCCCGACTGGCGCGCCCAAAGCTCGGCGTAGATGCCGCCGCGCGCCAAGAGCTCTCGGTGGCTCCCCTCCTCGACGATGCGGCCCAGATCCATGATCACGAGACGGTCCATGGCGGCGATCGTCGACAGCCGATGCGCGATGGCGATCACCGTCTTGCCGCTCATGAGGTTCATGAGCTGCTCCTGAATGGCGGCCTCGACCTCGCTGTCGAGCGCGCTCGTCGCCTCGTCGAGCACGAGGATCGGCGCGTTCTTCAAGAGCACGCGGGCAATCGCAATGCGCTGGCGCTGCCCGCCCGAAAGCTTGACGCCGCGCTCGCCGACGTGGGCGTCGTAGGCCGTGCGGCCCTTCCCGTCCTCGAGCCCCAGAATAAACTCGTGCGCGTGCGCGCGCTTCGCGGCGGCGATGACCTCGGCCTCGCTTGCCCCGGTGCGCCCATAGAGGATGTTGTCGCGCACCGAGCGGTGAAGGAGCGAAGTGTCCTGCGTTACGACGCCGACTTGAGCCCGCAAGCTGTCCTGCGTCACGTCGGCGATGTCCTGGCCGTCGATCAGGATGCGCCCGGCCTCGAGATCGTAAAAGCGCAAGAGCAGGCTGACGAGGGTCGACTTTCCGGCCCCCGACCGGCCGACGAGACCGACCTTCTCGCCCGGCCTGATCGTGAGCGACACCTCCTCGATGACGCTCTTCACCTTGCCGTAGTGGAAGCGCACGCCCTCGAAGCGGATCTCGCCCTTCGTCACATGAAGCGGCTCGGCGCCGGGCGGATCGATCACGTCGTAGGGCCGCGAAATCGTCTGCATGCCTTCGTGGACGACGCCGATGTTGTCGAAGATGCCGGCGACCGTGAACAGGATCCACCCCGACATGGCGATGATGCGGATCGCGAGCGTCGTCGTGACCGCGATCGCCCCCATCGACACCGCGTCGAAGCTCCACAGCCAGAGCGCGAGCCCCGCCTGCGCGACGAGCAGCCCGCCGTTCAGCGTGTAGAGCACGAACTCCATGACCGTGAGATTGCGCAAGGACGCCTGATGGCGCTCGAGGTGGCCCTGCATCGCCTCGCGCGCATAGGCCTCCTCGCGCTCCGCATGGGCGAAGAGCTTGACCGTCAGGATGTTGGTGAAGCTGTCGACGACGCGGCCCGTGAGCCACGAGCGGGCTTCGGAGGCCTCCGTCGACAGCTTCTGGATGCGCGGCACGAAGACGCGCACGACCAGCGCATAAAGGCCGACCCAGACGAGAAGCGGCACGACGAGGAGCGCGTCCGCCTGCCAGAAGAGAACGAGTGCGCCGACGACGTGAACCGACATGTACCAGAGGGCGTCGACACATTGCACGACCGATTCGCGCAGCGCCGGTCCCGTCTGCATGATCCTCGTCGCGATGCGCCCCGCGAAGTCGTTCTGGAAGAAGCCGAGCGACTGGCTGAGCACGTAGCCGTGCGTCTGCCAGCGCACGCGCGCCGTCATTGGCCCGGTGATCATCTGGTTCTTGACGAGATCGTGCAGCGTCGACACGGAAGGTCTTGCAATGAGCGCCACGAACGCCATTCCGGCGAGCGTCCAGGCGTGATCCTCGAAGAACTGGCGCGGGTTGGCGGAGGCGCGCATCATGTCGACGAGCCCGCCGACGAACGCCATCAGCGCGACCTCGATGAGCGAGCCAAAGAGGCCGACGACGAGCAGCACGGCGAACGGCTTCCAGACGGGGCGTATGTAATGCCAGTAGAAGGCGGCGAGCCCCTCGGGGGGCTGGCCACCGTCGCTGCGCACAAAGGGATCAATCCTGGTTTCGAACCAGCGGAACATGGGCCTTTCCTTGGAGCCGCCTAGGCACGAGTGGAGCCCGCGGCCCCTTGCCGCTAGTGTCCCGAACCCGAGGTTCGCACGCCCCTTGCGGCAATCGCATTTGCGAACTTCGGGTTCAGAAGGGACACTAGATTCATAAGATTCGCTAGTATGGCTTTGGCTCAGAAGTTCCCTCACGACAACCGCGAGTGATGGGGAACTTCTGAACCGCCATGCTAGCTCGACTTCTTGTTTCTCGTGGATGCGTGTATGCGCTAACGGTCCATCTGGTCAAAAGCATGACTAAGCCGCGAGATAAGGCATGAGCGAGGAAGCGCAAGACCTCGAGCCCATGAAAGAGCGCGCGCGCCTGTGGTTCGAAGGGCTCCGCGACGAGATTTGCGCTGCCTTCGAGCGGCTCGAGACCGATCTCCCGGCCGGCGCGCCGCTGTCGGAGGAGCCCGCAGGCCGTTTCGTCCAAACGCCCTGGACGCGCCCGGGGCACAAGGGCGATTCTGAGCGAGACGGCGGCGGCGGCCTCATGAGCCTCATGCACGGGCGCGTGTTCGAGAAGGTCGGCGTACACACCTCGACCGTGCATGGCGAGTTCGCGCCGGAGTTCCGCAAGCAGATCCCGGGCGCCGAGGACGATCCGCGCTTCTGGGCGTCCGGCATCTCGCTCATCGCGCACACGCAGAACCCGAACGTTCCCGCCGTGCACATGAACACGCGCATGGTCGAGACCAGCAAGTGGTGGTTCGGCGGCGGGGCCGATCTCACGCCCGTGCTGGCGCGCCGGCGCACGCAGCAGGATGCCGACACGCTCGCCTTCCACGCGGCGATGTATAGGGCCTGCGAGCCCCACACGATCGCCGACTACCCACGGTTCAAGGCCTGGTGCGACGAGTACTTCTATCTGCCGCATCGGGGCGAGATGCGCGGCGTCGGAGGCATCTTCTACGATTATCTGACGCCGGCTCCGGCCGACGGGGGCTGGGAGGCAGCGTTCGCCTTCACGCAAGACGTGGGCCGTGCGTTTCTCAGCGTCTACCCCATGCTGGTGCGCGGCAACTTCACGATGCCGTGGACGGAGGCCGACCGCGAGGAGCAGCTCGTGCGCCGCGGACGCTATGTGGAGTTCAATCTTCTCTACGACCGCGGTACGGTCTTCGGCCTGAAGACCGGCGGCAATGTCGAGAGCATTCTCTCGTCCATGCCCCCGGTCGTGAAGTGGCCTTAGCCGCTAGGCGCCGGCGCTCGGCGGATGCGGCCGGAACATACCCCGCGGGCCCTCGACGAAAAACACCGTGGCAAGGGCTAGGAGACTCATGGCCGAGTAGCCGGCCGCGAGCGGCAGGACCGTTCCGTCGAAGGCGCGGCCGACGACGAACGCACAGATGGCTCCCGCGCCCGTAGAGTAGAAGCCGATCAGCGACGAGGCGAGCCCCGCGTTGTCGCCTTGCGGCTCCATGGCGAGCGCGTTGAAGTTCGGGGCGATGAGCCCGAACAGGAAGAAGGTCAGGGCCGCAAGGGCGCAGAATAGGGGAAGCGTCGCAGTCTCGGACCACGCGGCAGCGGCCAACGCAAGAGACGCCAGCGCGTAGGCCGTGAGCGCAGTGTGCGACACGAGGCGCATGCCGAGGCGCTCGACGATGCGCGAGTTGGTGAACCCCGCCAAGGCCATGACCGAGGCCACGGCGCCGAAGGCGATGGGAAAGTGCGCGCCGAGCTTGTAGACGTCGACGAACACTTGCTGAGCGCTCGCCACGTAGCTCATGAGGCAGCCGAACATGAAGCCGGCCGCGATCATATAGCCCGTCGTCTGTCGCGTCCCCAACACCGCGCCGAGCGAGCCGACGAGGCTTCTCGGCCGATGCCCCGGCGACAGGTTCGCCGTCTCGGGGAGACGCCAGCACGCCCATGCCGCGCAAAGCATGCCGGCGCCGAGCAGCAAGTCGAACGTCCAGCGCCACGTGCCGATCGCGAGCAGCCCTTGCCCGAGCGTCGGCGCGACCACCGGGATCCAGATGAACACCATCATCACGAGCGATACGACCCTGGCCATCGTCCGGCCGGTAAAGAGGTCGCGCACGATGGCGAGCGCCATGACGCGGGGCGAGGCCGCGCCGATGCCCTGCACGACGCGCGCGCAGAGCAGCGTGGTGAAGGTCGGTGCGAGGAGTGCCGTTATCGTCCCGGCGACGAAAATCGCCAGGCCCGCAAGCAGCACCGGCTTGCGCCCGAAGCGGTCGGAGAGCGGTCCGTAGACGAGCTGTCCCGCCGCGAACCCGGCCACGTAGCTGATGACCACGACCTGGAGATCGTTGCCGCTCTCGACGCCGAGCGAGTGCCCGATCTGCGGGAGCGCCGGCAGCATCACGTCGATGGAGAGACCCGTCAGCGCCATCATGAAAGCGATGAGCGCCACGAACTCCGGAAACGGCAACGGAAGCTTTGTCGCCGAGCCCGAGAGGTTGGTCCCGGCGTACCCAGTGAACTGCTGTGGCTTCATGATTGGAGTTGGCCGTTTCCTTTAGAACCGCTGACGGCGTCTTTTTTCCGACCGACGGAGTATGATTTAAAGCGTTGTTAACATAAACATCCTTAATACTCATGCATTGACCGGCCCCTGCATCGAATTCGCCATTCATTTGGGTCTCGCCCGACCCGTTTGTCGCTTTTCCCTACCGCTAGAGCGTGAGCGCATCCCCATCACGCGCCGACGCGCTGCGACACGTTGCCGTGGCTCTCAAGCTTTCGCGCCGGACTCCAACCGACAACGCCCGCGCCGCACGCGCTCATCCCCTTCGATTCACCGCAGGAGGCACTTTTATGTTCACGTCCAAGTCTAACGAGCTCCAGGCCAAGCTCGACGCGCTCGACAAGTCGCAGGCCGTCATCGAGTTCAAGATGGACGGAACAGTCATCACGGCAAACCGGAACTTCCTCGGCGCTGTCGGCTACTCGCTCGATGACATCCAGGGCAAGCATCACAGTATGTTCGTCTCCGACCAGGAGAAGAGCGGCGGCGCCTATCGCCAGTTCTGGGAAGCCCTCAACCGCGGCGAGTTCCAGGCGGGGGAGTACAAGCGCATCGGCAGGGGCGGCAAGGAGATCTGGATCCAGGCGACCTGCAATCCGATTCTCGGCAGCAACGGCAAGCCGCACAAGGTCGTGAAGTTCTGCACCGACATCACCCAGCGCAAGCTGCAGACGGCCGACTACGAGGGCCAGATCGCCGCCATCGGTAAATCGAACGGCGTCATTCAGTTCAACATGGACGGAACGGTGATAACGGCCAATCCGAATTTCCTCGGCGCCGTCGGCTACTCGCTCGACGAGATCCGCGGCCAGCACCACAAGATGTTCGTCTCCGATCAGGAGAGACACACCGCCGCCTATCGTCAGTTCTGGGAGGCTCTCAACCGCGGCGAGTTCCAGGCCGCCGAGTACAAGCGCATCGGCAAGGGCGGTAGGGAAATTTGGATCCAGGCCTCCTACAATCCGATCTTCGACCTCAACGGCAAGCCGTCCAAGGTCGTGAAGTTCTGCACCGACATCACAAAGCAGGTCCAAGACCGCATCCGCAAGGCTGCCATCCAGAGGACGATCGACGAGGATCTCGGCCAGATCGCCAATGCGATTGCGCAGACGACCGACCAGGTGGGAAGCGCGGCATCGTCCTCGAGCCAAACCTCGACCAACGTGCAGGCTGTCGCCTCGGCCGCCGAGGAGCTAGTCTCCTCCGTCAAGGAGATCAGCCGCCGCGTGGACGACGCCGCCCAGATCACAAACAAGGCTGTGGACCAGGGCCGGCGCACCAACGACATCGTCACCGGCTTGGCGGCGTCCACGGATCGCATCGGGCAAGTCGTCAACCTGATCAACACGATCGCCTCGCAGACCAATCTGCTCGCCCTCAACGCCACGATCGAGGCGGCGCGGGCGGGAGACGCCGGCAAGGGATTTGCCGTCGTCGCGACCGAAGTCAAGGCGCTGGCGAGCCAGACGGCCAAGGCGACGGCCGAGATCGCCGCGCAGATCACGACCGTTCAGAGCGGCACCAACGAGGCGGTCGCGGCCATCAAGGAGATCAGCGACATCATCGGTACGATCAACGATATCTCGACCGGCATTGCCGCCGCCGTCGAGCAGCAAGGGGCCGTGACGCAGGACATATCGGCCAACATGCAGACGGCAGCGGCCGGCGTTCAGCTCATCACCGAGAACATGGGCAAGATCGCCGAGGCGACGCGCTCCGCCAACGAATTGACCCAGAAAGTGAGAGAGGCTTCCGTCGCGCTCGTCGCCTAACGTCGAGGCGCTGAAAAGCCGGCCGGCGTCTCCCGACGCCGGCTCGTTCTTTTTCCGCCCAAGCATGGCGGGAGATATCGTGAACCCGAGCAAATCGCCATCGCTCCATTAACCGCGCCAGAAGCCGAATGCCTGTCGGGGGGGCCGACCGACATCCGGACTTCGAGCGCGGGATGCCTGCAGCTTCGGGGCAGGCATCACGTAGGAGACGATGGACGACGGCGCCATCCGTCGCCGGGTCCGTCGAAGAATTCCGGTCCGTATCGGCTCCGTTGCGGAAATGCTGCAGGGGCCTCGGGTTACTGCGCCGCCTGCCGCTCGACCGCCGCCTGGTCGAAAACCTGCGCGAATTCGATCGCGCCTTCGTTCCCGATATTGTCGGCCATCCGCTTGTCGAGAGCGGCGAGGAGCTCGACGCTGGTTTTCCCCCGCACGATCGTGTTGCGCCCGTAGGCGCCGCGGTCGAAGAAGTTCGGCGTCGGCGCCTCGCGTGCCGCGCCCCGCATCATCTCGAGGCCCGTCCCGGGACCGGCGAGGTTCATGAGCTCGATCTCGGCCCCTGTCAGCTCGCCCATGCCCGCGCGGTCTGCCATCTGCTTGAGCCCCTTGAGCTTCACCACCTGCAGCCACGGCCCGATGTCGCCGTCGAGGTTCAGCGCGTGGATGCCGAGCCCGCGCCCCGTCCGCGCGAAGGCGACGTGATCGTCCCACTTGTGGGGAACCGACCGCGCGGCGGCGAGC
The DNA here is from genome assembly GCA_963740475.1 of uncultured Alphaproteobacteria bacterium. Lineage (GTDB taxonomy): Bacteria > Pseudomonadota > Alphaproteobacteria > Rhizobiales > Hyphomicrobiaceae > Hyphomicrobium_C. The sequence goes on from CAVUEM010000045.1 coordinate 175,553, forward strand.
ATCTTGCGCAGCGCCGCAATCTTTGCGTCGAGCGCCGCGGCGCGCGCCGGATCGAGGTCGCGCGCCTTGCGCATGGCTGTGAGTCGCTCGAGAAAGCCACCTCCGTGCTGGACGAGCTCGTCGGACGAATTGGCGGCGAGCAGCTGCGCATAGCCGAGCGCGCTCGAGATCGGCTTGCCGGTTTTCTTGATGGGATGAATGCCGGACACCATGTCCGCCGTGCCGAGCCCGCTCGTCTCGAGGGCATAGACGCGCAAGACCTGGTCCTTGGTCAGTCCGAGCGCAAGGGCTTCCCGCGCGTAGCGCAGTTTGAACTCGCGCTCGGGGACGCGCTCGGGCTCGAAGTCGTAGTGGGTCTTGGCATTGGCGATGAAGTCCGCGAGTCCCGGAAGCTCGCGGCGCGGCTCCTTGCGCTTCTCCTCCTGCTTCGCCTGAAAGGCGGCCCAGCGCTTGGCGAGGTCGGCCGAAAGCTCGGGGCCGGCATAGGTCGGGGGAAACGTCAGCACATAGTCGTCGGGCCCGAGCGGCTCACCGCGCGCCTTCTTGCCGCGGCGCTTGCTCCGAGTGTCGGAGACGTCGCGCCAGTAGGCGTCGAGCTTGCCGTCGTAGGCGCTACGCGCCGCAATATACTCCTCGAAGGCCTTGCGCTCGGGCGCGGCTAGCGTGACCGCGAACTCCTTGACCCCGCGCGCCGCCCAGACGGATGGCGCGGCCATTGCAAAGGCGGCGATCGCAAATGCTACGGCCCAGCCGAGCCGCCTGATCCTCTTGTGTGCCTCACGCGGCAAAGCCGAACCCCCAACTTGTGCTTCGTCTCGTCTCCGTAGCATCGGGCGCGAGCATAAACATGGCGGACCGCCGCGGCTCGGTCTCTACGGCGATCAGCCGCCGAACTTCTGCTCGAGCGAGCCGAGACAGGCCGCGTAGTAGCTCTGGACCATTCGATTGGCGGTCCTCTCGTCTATCCCCTTGGGCTCGAAAATTGCAGACCACTCGATGAACGTCTCGTTTGAGCGGGTGATGGGGCGCGCGCGCACGGTCGACTCGTAGTCCGCGACCGGGAGCGGCGAGGAGACGATCTCGTAGGTGTAGAAATAGTCCCCCGCATCGGAGCGCGCCGTCTGCCTCTCGACGATCGGCGTCCCGTCCCGCATTTCGAGGCGGCGCGTCGCGCCGGCGGCGTCGGCACCGGCCGTGCCCTCGAGCGCGCACGATTTAATGGGCGCCGCCCAGGCGTCGAGACGATCGAAAGCGCCCGCCACCGGCCAAACCTGATCGAGAGGGGCCTTGATCACGGTGCTAACGACGATTTTAGGCATGTTCGATCTCGCGCGACCGTTCAGCGACGAAGGTATGCCTTGATCAAGCCGCGGATGCTATATTTCTTTCCATGCAACTCACGGTCGCCCATGAGACCGAGGCTCCGCTGACCGCTGACGGTTTCCGTACTGCGGCCCGCCGCCTGATCGCCCTCGCCCCGCCGGACACGGGCGCCGCTCACCCGTCGGGTCCGAGCGATTTCGACCTGAACCCCGAGCTTCGCCCGCACGTTCTCGCCGGACGGCCTGCGGCTGTCCTGGTCCCCGTCATCGCGCGCGGCGAGGTCACGCTCCTCTTCACCCAGCGCACCGACCACCTGCCGGCGCACGCCGGACAGATCGCGTTTCCCGGCGGCAAGATGGACGACGGCGACGCCGGGCCGGTGGATACTGCGCTGCGCGAGGCCCATGAGGAGATCGGCCTCAACCCGGCGCACGTCGAGCCGCTCGGGCTGCTCGATCCCTACCGCACGGGAACTGGCTATCTGATCACGCCCGTGGTCGCGCTCGTCGCCCCGGACTTCACGCTCGCGCTCAACCGCGACGAGGTCGTCGATGCGTTCGAGGTTCCGCTGGCGTTCCTCATGGACGCTCGCAATCATCAGACGCACGGGCGCGTCATCGCGGGACGCGAGCGCCGCTTTCACGCCATGCCCTACGGCGAGCGCTTCATCTGGGGCGCGACCGCCGGCATTCTGAAGAACATGCACGAGAGGCTTTTTCGGACATGATCCGCATCATCGTCGAGAACGTGCTCCTGTTCCTTCTGCCGACCCTCCTCTATATCGGCTACGTGCTCCTGTCGCGCGCGCAGGCCGGCGACGAGGCGGGCACGGCGGGCGTGCTCGACGATGCGCCGCTGCTGGTGCTGTTCGGCGCGGGCGCCCTCCTCGTCATCGTGACCCTCATCGCCTTCGGCTCGACCACGGGCGGCAAGCCCGGACAGCACTACGAGCCGCCCTCCCTCGAGGACGGCAAGATCAAGCCCGGCCACATCGAGTAGGCCCTAGTGTGATGATCGAGAAATTCGCCGTTGCTCGCGGCACCCGTCTGAGCGAATTTCTCGATCTGAATCACACTAGAATCATAGGCTTGCTAGTGTCCCATCGATCGCGAAGTTCGTTCAATGCTTGCCGCGAAGTCCGACGAACTTCGCGATCGGGACACTAGCGAATGCCCCCCAATGACCCAGGCTTGCCTGCGCCGAGCCTCGTGGGCGCGCCCTGGCTCGCGCGCCCCGCAACAATGGCCGTGATCGGCGCCATTTCCGCCGGCGGCTATGACGCCCGCATCGTCGGCGGCGCCGTGCGCAACGCGCTACTCGGCGCTCCCGTCAAGGACATCGACATCGCGACGACAGCGGTACCCGGCGAGGTCATCCGCCTCGCCGCTGCCGCGGGGTTGAGGGCGGTCCCGACGGGCATCGAGCACGGCACGGTGACTGTCGTCGTCGAGCACACCCCGATCGAGGTGACGACGCTCCGGCGCGACGTCGAGACTTATGGGCGCCACGCGAAAGTGGCCTTCACCACCGACTGGGCCGAGGACGCGCGGCGACGCGACTTCACCATGAACGCGCTCTATTGCGCGCTCGACGGCACGGTCTTCGATCCGCTCGGCGGCTACGGGGATCTCCACGCGCGGCGCGTGCGCTTCATCGGCGACGCGGGCGCCCGCATCCGCGAGGACTTCCTGCGGATCCTGCGCTTCTTCCGCTTTACCGCGGAGTATTCCGAGGGTGCCCCCGATCCCGCCGGGCTTGCCGCGGCCATCGAGCTCAAGGGGGGCCTCGACCACCTCTCGGGCGAGCGGCTCCGCGCCGAGCTCCTACGTCTCCTCGACGCGCCGCGCGCGGTCGCGACCGTCGCCGAAATGGACGCCGCCGGCATTCTCGCTCACGTGCTCGGCAAGCCGGGCAATCCGGTGCTCCTCGCACGCTTGGCGAATATCGAGCGGGCCTTGGACCGTGCGCCCGATCCGCTCCTTCGTCTCGGCGCGCTCGCCGCCACGCGGCCCGGTGACGCGCTCAACGTGCGCGACCGGCTACGGCTCTCGGGGGCCGAGTTCGAGCGCCTCACCCGTTTGGGCCTCGCCGACCGGGCCTTCGATCCGGTGGCGCCCGAGTGCGAAGCCAAGGAGTTCATCTACCGGCACGGTGCCGAGGCGTTCACCGACGGGGCATTGCTCGCGTGGGCGAAAAGCGCCGATGCGCCGGACGACAAACCGCGCCGGGACCGCGCCGACCTTCCCCACCGCTGGCAGGCCCCCGAGCTGCCGATCCGCGGCACTGACGTCATCGCGCTCGGCGTGCCGGAAGGCCCTGCCGTCGGACGTGTGGTGCACGCGTTCGAGGACTGGTGGATCAAGCACGAGTTCCCGTCCGACCCCGCCCTCCTCGCCGCCGAGCTCGCGCGCGTCGCGAAGGCCGTGGGTTGAGGCTCCTCTTGTTCCCTCTCCCCACTCCTTCAGTGGGGAGAGGGTTACGGTGAGGGGCAGAAACTTGCGTTGAGGTTTGACCCTCTCCCCGCAAGCGGGGAGAGGGGGTATGCGTCAGCTCACGCGGGGGCCTTGCATCTCGCGTAGCGCGGCCTCGATCTTGCGCCACGTCTCGGCCTGCTCGCTCTCGCCCTGCTGCTCGAAGGCGCGCGCCTTCTGCGCGGCCTCGGCCAGCGCCTTCATGCCGTGCGCGTCCATGAGCTTGCGGGCATGGTCCTGAATTTCAACGGCACGCATCGTTATCCTCCGTTTGGCTCATTACCTCCCCGGACCCCGCCCTTTCCATGTGGGACCTCAGAGGATGAACTCAAGGTGCGGGCGGCCGTGCCGCCGCGCACTGATTTGGCGCTAGCGGCCGGAAACCCTTTGCGCGGCTCAACATAGGCAAGATTGCTCAGACGCCATTTATCCTCGGGACCCGGGGGTCCGGGATCGCGTAGGCTGTCCTTGGCGGCACTGAGGGGCCGCAACGAAAAAGCCCCGGCGCGAGGCCGGGGCTTTTCCGTTTCGTTGAGCGATGAGTGCTGGATCTAGAAATCCATTCCACCCATGCCGCCCATGCCGCCGCCGCCCATCGGCATCGCGGGCGCGTCCTTCTTCGGTTTCTCGGCAATCATCGCTTCCGTCGTGATGAGGAGACCGGCAATCGACGCCGCGTCCTGGAGCGCACAGCGCACGACCTTGGTCGGGTCGATGACGCCGTCGGCGACAAGATCGCCGTAGGTACCGGTCTGCGCGTTGAACCCGAACTTGTAGTTCGAATTCTCGAGGATCTTGCCGACGACAACGGAGCCGTCCTCGCCCGCGTTCTGGAAGATCTGGCGCGCGGGGGTCTGGAGCGCCTTCCTCACGATGGAGATGCCGACCTTCTGGTCCTCGTCGTCGACTTTCAGCGCCTCGAGCGCCTTGATCGCACGCAAGAGCGCCACGCCGCCGCCGGGCACGATGCCCTCCTCGACGGCCGCCCGCGTCGCGTGCAGCGCGTCCTCGACGCGGTCCTTCCTCTCCTTCACCTCGACCTCGGTCGCCCCGCCGACTTTCAGCACCGCGACGCCGCCCGCGAGCTTGGCGAGGCGCTCCTGAAGCTTCTCGCGGTCGTAGTCCGAGGTCGTCTCCTCGATCTGCGCCTTGATCTGCTTTACGCGCGCCTCGATGTCGGCCTTCTTGCCGGCCCCGTCGACGATCGTGGTGTTGTCCTTGTCGATCGACACGCGCTTGGCGCGGCCGAGCATGTCGAGCGTCACGCTCTCGAGCTTGATGCCGAGGTCCTCGCTGATGACCGTGCCGCCCGTCAGGATGGCGATGTCCTCGAGCATGGCCTTGCGCCGATCGCCGAAGCCCGGCGCCTTGACGGCGGCAACCTTCAAGCCGCCGCGCAGCTTGTTGACGACGAGGGTGGCAAGGGCTTCCCCTTCCACGTCCTCGGCGATGATGAGGAGCGGCTTGCCCGCCTGCACCACGGCCTCGAGCACGGGGAGCATGGCTTGCAGGCCCGATAGCTTCTTCTCGTGGATCAGGATATAGGGGCTCTCGAGCTCGGCCACCATCTTGTCGGCGTTGGTGATGAAGTAAGGAGAGAGGTAGCCGCGGTCGAACTGCATGCCCTCGACCACGTCGAGCTCGGTCTCGAGGCTCTTACTCTCCTCGACGGTGATGACGCCCTCGTTGCCGACCTTCTTCATGGCCTCGGCGATCTTTTTGCCGATCTCGGTATCGCCGTTGGCCGAGATGGTGCCGACCTGGGCGATCTCCTCGTTCGAGGTGACCTTCTTGGACTTGTCCTTGAGCTCGTCGACGACCTTGGCGACCGCCAATTCGATGCCGCGCTTCAGGTCCATCGGGTTGGCGCCGGCTGCGACCGACTTGGCGCCTTCCCTGACGATGGCTTGGGCGAGCACCGTCGCCGTCGTGGTGCCGTCGCCGGCGATGTCCGAGGTCTTGGAGGCGACCTCGCGCAGCATCTGCGCGCCCATATTCTCGAACTTGTCCTCGAGCTCGATGTCTTTCGCGACCGTCACGCCGTCCTTGGTGACGCGGGGCGCGCCGAACGACTTCTCGAGCACGACGTTGCGGCCCTTCGGGCCGAGCGTCACCTTCACTGCGTTGGCGAGAATATCGACGCCGCGCAGCATGCGCTCGCGAGCATCTTGTGAAAACTTGACGTCCTTGGCTGCCATGTCAAACCAACTCCTAGCTGGATGCGAATAGGAATTTCACGAGCCGCGCGATCACGCCGCGGCCTTGACGGAGGCTTTTCCCTCGAGCACTCCGAGGATGTCGCTCTCCTTCATGATGAGCAGCTCCTGCCCATCGATCTTCACTTCCGTGCCGGACCATTTGCCGAACAGCACGCGGTCGCCGGCCTTCACGTCGAGGGGCACGATCTTTCCGGCCTCGTCGCGGGCACCGGGCCCGGCCGCGATGACTTCGCCCTGCTGCGGCTTCTCCTTGGCGGTGTCGGGGATGATGATCCCGCCAGCCGTTTTTGTGTCCTCGTCGATCCGTTTCACGACGACGCGGTCATGCAAGGGACGGAACTTCATGTCTAACCTCTTGATTTAAGCTAGATTTCCAGAAACGCGGTCGGGCCGCGCGGGACGCGGACGGCGCCGCGGTTGCTTTATGGGATCTGCTGTTAGCAGTGTCAAGGGGTGAGTGCCAGGAATAGCAAAAGCCAATCCGGACAGGCTTTGCTTTTCGGGCGGGTATCGGCCACCAATTCGCGGCGTTTCCACCCCGATACTCTACCCGTTTCGCCCGGCGATTTCCCACTGGCCGTTGCCGCGAGACGATATGCTCGCCGACGACTAAGGAAGGCAGTTCCCGATGCGGCGGTCTAATCCCACTCGTTCCTGAATGGCGTTCGTTGAATTCCGGATTGCCCGGCTTTAGCCCGCGAGCCGGCGCGCCTATTCCGCCTCCCAAAGCATGAATTGACGCGCGAAACCGTTCTGTCAATTCCAGGCGTCATCTGAGAAATTTCGCCCGAAGGAGCCTCACCGGGGCGCCGGCAATTGCGTACGTCACGACGCAATCACCCGCCCGGGGCGGTTCGGACGGGTGGTTGCAAAGTTCTGAATTCTCGCGCCAAGCGTCAGCCCTTAAGGGCGAAATCCGACATCTTCGCGCCTTTGTTGAGCTTTGCCACAAGCCAATTCGGCTTGCGGCCGCGCCCGGTCCAGGTCTCTGAACGATTGTCCGGATTCATGTATTTCACCGTGGCCGAACGGCCGCGTGCCCGGCCGCCGAACAACTCGTTGACGGAGAAGCCCGCATTCTCGACCATCGAAGCGATCTTCTGCTTCACCTCGTGGCGCTCGCGATCCTTGGCCGCCGCCAAAGCCTTTTGCGCGCGGGCAATATGATCCGTGAGCTCCTTCACGGACATCTTGTCGTAGTTGATGCTAGCCATACGCCTGGAACCTCTCTTAGACACGGCGGTGAACCTCGGCAATCGGGACTTTATACGAACTTCCCTCGGGGATTGCATTGCGTTTTTTTCGGATGTCGATAAGGGAAAGCGTTAATAGAATAATTGGCGAAGCTGTCAAGCGCAACCCCGGCGAGAAATTGCGCGCCACCCGAATACTTCTGTTGATTGGCCTCTGAAGAAGGCGTCTCTCGGGGGGAGCGCTACTCGCTCCTCAGCGCCTCAATAGGATTGAGCCAGGCGGCCCGGCGCGCCGGAAAGAACCCGAAAACTATGCCGGTCGCCGCCGCCGCGCTCATGGCGAGGGCGAGAATGGACGGCGCGACATAGACCGGCCAATCGGCCCCGTAAGCAATGACGGCCGAGGCGAAAAGACCGATTGTAACGCCGATTATGCCGCCGAAGAGACACAAGGTCACAGCCTCGACGAGGAATTGCAGGAGAATGTCCCGTCGGCGCGCGCCGACGGCCATTCTGAGGCCGATCTCGCGAGTGCGCTCGGTCACCGAAACCAGCATGATGTTCATGATGCCGATGCCGCCGACCACCAGCGAAATGACCGAGGTGGCCCCGAGAAGATAGCTCAAGGTCGTCAGAACCTCGCTCCGGGTGCGCATGAATTCGGCAAGATTTCGCACCGAGAACGTGTCCTCGGCGCCGGGGCGCACGTGACGGCGCTCGCGCATCAAAGTCTCGATCTCCTCTTGCGCCTCGGCGAGGTTGACGGCGGGATCGAACTTCACGAACACCATACCGATCTGATCATTCTGGACCTGGCTTTTGCCGACGATGCGCCCGCGGGCCGTCGTGATCGGCAGCAGGACTACGTCGTCCTGATCTCGCCCCATCGCCGACTGGCCCTTCGCGGCGAGCACGCCGACGATCTCGAACGGCACGTTTTTGACGCGAATGGTCGCGCCCACCGGGTCCTCGCCGGGAAAGAGCTCCCGCGCCACCGTCTGACCGATGAGCGCGACCTTGGCGGCGGCGCGAATTTCATTGGCCGTAAAATCGCGGCCGCTCTCGACGATCCAGTCGCGCACCGCCATATAGTCGACGTGGACGCCCGAGAACTGCGTCGTCCAGTTGGCGGCTCCGCGCACGACCGGTCCCGACCCGTTGAGCTGGCCGGAAATGCCGATGACGCCCGCAACCTTGTCGCGGATGGCGGCGAGATCGGCTTCCGAGAGCGGCACGTCGGTGCCGGCTCCGGATGAGCGCCCTCCCATGCGATTGGCGCCGGAGCTCACGACCAGCATGTTGGTCCCGAGCGCCGCGATCTGGCGCTCGACCTCGCTCGATGCGCCCTGACCCACGGCGACGAGAATGATCACGGACGCGACGCCGATGACGATGCCGAGCGTGGTCAGCACCGAGCGCAGGAGGTTGGCGCCGAGCGCGCTCAAGGCGACCCGGAGACTGTCGAGCAAGGTCATTCGGCAGCCTCCGCAAGCCCCGGCTGGCGCACGTCGTCGACGATCTTGCCGTCGCGGAAGGAGATGCGCCGGCGCGCCCAGCCGGCGATCTCGCTATCGTGGGTGACGACAACGACGGTGATGCCCTCCGCGTTGAGGCTCGCAAAGAGCCGCATGATGTCATCGGACGTCTTCGAGTTCGAGCGCGCCAGTCGGCTCGTCGGCCAAGATGATCTTGGGATTGTTGACGAGCGCGCGGGCGATCGCGACGCGCTGCTGCTGTCCGCCCGAGAGCTGGCGCGGGTGGTGACCCGCGCGGTTCGCGAGCCCCACCTGCTCGAGGCGGCGGCGGGCGAGCGCCTCGGAATCTTTCGGTCGGGGATCGGCGTACAGCAGCGGCAGCATCACCTGCTTCAGCGCCGACGTGCGGGCCAGGAGATTGAACTGCTGGAAGACGAAGCCGATCGTGCGGTTGCGCAAGTGGGCCAGCTCGTCACCGCTGAGGCTCGAGATGTCGCGCCCGTCGATGCAGAGTTGGCCATCGGACGGCACGTCGAGCGCGCCGATCAGGTTCATCATCGTCGATTTGCCGGACCCGGACGGCCCCATGATGGCGACGAACTCGCCGGCCTCGATCTCGAGCGACACGCCGTCGAGCGCGTGCACCTCCTCGCCGCCCATGCGGTAGATCTTCGTCACGCCTTGGGCCCGGATGAGCGGCGTCCTCGCGAGCGGCGCTGCGCTCATGACTTGGCCTCGCGGGCGCGCAGCACGACCGTCTCCCCCTCCTTCACGCCGCCGAGGACCTCGGTGAACTGGTCGTCGGCGAGCCCCGTGCGCACGAAGCGGCGCTCGGGCGTGCCATCGGACCCGAGCACCCACAGCGTCGCCGGCCGCGCGAGGTCCCTGTCCTTCTTCCACTGCTCGTAGCGCGGCCGCTGCTCGTCGCTGAGCAATGGCGCAAGGGCCTGATCGACGCGCGAGGCGACTCGCTGGCGCCGTGCCGAAGGATCGGCGGGGCCGGACATGAGACGCCCCTGGCCGCTCTCCCGCTCCTCGGCGGAAAGCCTTTCGAGTGCCCCCTTCACGGCGACTTCCTGGGCCTCCGTCAAGGCGACCTCGGTCTTGAGGCGCTCGATCGTGCGCTCATTGCGGTTGGCGACGCCGGCGCCGTCGCCCCGGCGGTTGCTCTCCTCAGCCGCGCCGGTGCGCGGCTTGAAGCGGAAGGCGTCGTTGACCACGCGCAGCACGTCTTCGCGCTTGGCGGATTCGATCGAGACGTTCGCCGTCATGCCCGGAAACAGCTTGCGGTCCTCGTTCGAGGCCTCGGCGATGACCGTATAGGTCACGACGTTGTTGAGCTCAGTCGCCGCGAGACGCACCTGCGTGACGCGGCCCTCGAACTGGCGCTCGGGATAGGCGTCGACGGTGAAGGTCACGGAATTGCCCTCGGCCACCCCTCCGACATCGGCCTCGTTGACCTGCGCCTCGATGCGGATGCGCGAGAGGTCCTGGGCGATCTTGAACAGCTCGGGCGCCTGGAGGCTCGCGGCCACCGTCTGTCCGGGATCGACGGTGCGCGAGATGACCGTCCCTTCGATCGGCGAGACGATCCTAGTGCGATCGAGATCGATTTGCGCCTGGTCTAGGGCCGCCTTGCGCTGTTTGATGGAAGCTTCCGCGCTTGTGATCTGCGCTTGCGCCACGGTGATATCGGCCTTGGCCACATCGCTGTCGCGGGTCGCGGTATCGAGCGCAGACTGGGACGCGAACCCCTTGGCGGCGAGCGCGTCCTGGCGCACGGTATTGCGCTCGGCGGCTTTCAAGGTGGCCTCGGACTTGGTCAGCATCGCCTTCTGATTGGCGAGCGCAGCTTCGGCCACGGCGAGGTCCGCTTTGGCCTGGGCGACGCGCGCGGCGAACGTCTTGTCGTCGACTGTCGCCAGCACGTCTCCGGGTTTCACCTCCGTATTGAAGTCGACCTTCACGTCATCGATTTGCCCGGAGAGCTGCGAGCCGACGCTGACCGTGACCAGAGCGCGCACGGGCCCCGAGGTCGAGACGATCTTGCGGATCGTGCCCTTCGAGACGGCTGCCGTGTCGTAGACGAGCCCGGCCCCCTGCTGCTCGACGGTTGTGACCACCCACGCCACGACGAGCCCTGCGAGGGCGAGCGGTATGGCAAGAGTGAAGAGACGGCCGGTGCGCTTGCTCATGGGATCCCTGGGGGGCGAAAAGGAACGGCGGTAGCTCGCTAGGGATAACGGAGTTTTCCCTGTCTTCCGTCGTGAATTTAGGGTCGAGGCCCGCCGTCTGCCATTCCAATTGCCCGCGCCGCAGAGTTGCCCCATTGATGAATGCGACATGAATGGACCATTCAGAGTGGGTTCAGTGCCGGGCGTCTAGGTTGGCTTTACCCTGAAATCCTATCTTCCCCGGCGTGATCCACGGGGGCCGAGCGCTCAGGGTCGCTCGGCCCTTTCACGTTTTTGGGTCTGCCTCCGGCCCTCTTTGTGCTCGCCTCCGGCAAGACGTGCGCTCAGGGTCGCTCGGCCCTTTCACGTTTTTGGGCCTGCCCTCGGTGGGCGCCGAGCGCACCCGTCACCCGCGCCCAAGACCGGCGGGGGCGGGCCGCATCGGGCCTTGAACGGAACTCCCCAAGTGGTAAGGCATTGTCCCACAAGCCTTAGCCCTGACGCCGGAGACGCTCCCGTGACCACCTTCCAGCTCCCCCCACTGACCTATGCTTACGACGCGCTCCAGCCCTACATGTCGGCGGAGACGTTGCAGTTTCACCATGACAAGCATCACCAGGCCTACGTCGACAATGCCAACAAGCTCATCGTCGGCTCGGGGCTCGAGGGCAAATCCATCGAGGAGATCTGCAAAGCCGCCTACGTCGGCAAGAACCAGGGCCTCGTGAACAACGTCGGCCAGCACTTCAACCACATTCAATTCTGGCTATGGATGAAGAAGGGCGGCGGCGGCAAGAAGCTCCCCGGCACGCTCGAGCGCCTCGTCGCCGAGTACGGCGGCTTCGATAAGATGCGCGCCGATTTCATCAACGCCGGCGTGACGCAATTCGGCTCGGGGTGGGCCTGGCTGCAGCTCAAGGACGGCAAGCTCGAGGTCGCCAAGACTCCGAACGGCGAGAACCCGCTCATGCACGGCGCCCAGCCCATCCTCGGCGTCGACGTGTGGGAGCACAGCTACTACATCGACTACCGCAACGCGCGCCCGAAGTATCTCGAGGCCTGGTTCGACAACCTCGTAAACTGGGACCACGTCGACGAGATGATGGGCTGAGTAGGCCGTGTCATAGGTGGTGCACGTCCGCCTTCCACCGCAAATCGGACGCCGAAGCAGACCTTCCTTTAGGTCTGCCTCGGGCCACTTCCGGAAGTCGCGTCGCCTCTCCCGCGCCAATCGGGCACGAATTGTTCGACGCTTGCAGCGCTTTTAGCAAGCTCACGGCTAGCTCAAGCGAAGCCAGCTCTCTCCATGGTCATCTTGGATGGTGGGGATATCACGGATGCGAGGGATGCCGGGGCTGCGGGGCTGAGCGGAGATCGGCATTGGCAAAGGGCTGGCGAGCAGGCGGCGCGCCGAGCCACTTGCAGAACGCGTGCCGGGCGCTCCGCGACCAGGTCGAGATGGAGGTGATTGCGGTACGCGATAAAGGCGGTCGAGCTCGTTACTGCTGATCTCGTGTCAGCTCACTTGGGGCATTTCTTGAAGATCAGTGCGTCCGGGCCGTAGACATCCTCGCTCGTAACGGCGAGTGAGCCGTCCGCATTGGAAGTCACGACCACGTCGTAAGCATCGGCTACGCCCAGCTCCTCGCAGTCGGCCTTTACCGTCCACCCTTTCTCTGATGCCGTGGAAGACCGAAACTTGCAGTGTACCTCTCGAGGGCTCGTGATCCCTTCAGGGGTCAGCACTTCCTGTGAGACTGCAGCAACTAGTTCCTTGGAGAACGGCTTGCCCTTCGCGAGCGGCTTACAATCCTCCGGATCCAAGGCGTACTTGCCGGCGATGAAACTAAAATCGTCAGCGGCCCGCACCTGCATCGACGGCGCGAAAACAGCCGCAAGGGTCAACGCAAGGGTTGGCAGATAGCTACGCATTAAATCCTCCACTAGCCAAGTGTCAGGGTTAGGAAAAATTGCTGTATCAGAAGTTATCAGTCGCGCATCGAGAAATCCTCCTGAAGGTTACTGTGGTAAACGCCAACGGCGATGTCGCGTGCGGTTGAGCAGACGACTTCCGGCGGGATCGTAAAGATCACGGATTCTGGAGGCGCGGGCTCAAGAATAGAAACTGCAAACCCAACCATCGACCGCGATCGGCCCAAGACGGACGAGCGGTAACAGTTCAGCGGCGGATCTCGATTGCCGTTCCGCTAGCCACGGAAATTCCAAATCTCACGCATATCCTTGTCGGTGACGGCGATGCTTCCAAGCCGGTGCAGACGGCCGAGCCAACCGAACCCGTTCTTGATGCCATGGATCATGATGTCGCCGCCGGGGGAGACGCCGTTCTTCGCGGCGCGACCCCATCGCGTCGCCCATCCTGGAGCTTGTGACCGCGCGGATTTGCGCCGAGCGCCAAACGGTAGAATTTAAGGATCCTGCCGTCCTTGAGCAAGGCGAGCGTCCGATCCGATTTGTCGCGCCGCTAACCGTAATTGCCCCTCCCACGCAAACTGGGTGTGCCGGCGCGTTGAAACATTTCAGCGTCGGCGTCACGCCCGCGCCCACTTTTCCGCAGGTGTCCGGTTGGCAAACGCCGAATGCGGCCGCACGCGGTTGTTGTCGTCGCGCTGCCTCTTGCCAGCAACTATGGACGCGAGCCGAGGCGTATCAACCCGTCCCGGCTGGTCTTGAGCGCCGGATCGATGCTGATGGCCTTTTTATAGTCTTCGAGCGCCGCCGCTCTGTTACCCAGCGCTTCGTGAATGTGGGCGCGCGTATCCCAAGGGTAGGCAACGCCGTCGAGGGTCGCGACCGCGGCATTCGCATCGGTGAGCGCATCGTTCAGCCGCCCGGACTTGTAGAGCGTCCAGGCTCGATTGTTGCGGTACTCGCCGTTGTCGCTTTCGAGGCTGATGGCTTTGCCGAAATCGGAGATTGCCTCGTCCCACTGCCGCTGGTCGTAGTAGACGGCGCCGCGCTGATTGTAGGCCGCTGCGCTGGACTGATGCTTGATCGCGTCGGTGTAGATCGAGATCGCCTCGTCGAACCGCCCGAGCTGTCGCAACGCGCGGCCCTTGTTGAGCAGCGCCGTTCCAGCGTCCGCATCGGCCACCCAGTGATTGTCGAGTAGTTTCTCGCATGCGGCGATCGCCTCGTCGTAGGTCTCGTGCTTGTCGTCGTTGGAGCACCTCTGCCAGAGGCGGCGCAAGACGGTGTCCTGGGCGATCCGGTCGCTGCCGGACCATTTGCCGGCAGGCTTCTCGAGAGTGGCGATGTGATCCCCCGTGCTCTTTTCCGTGTCGGCGTCAGGCCCCGAACCATGGGCCTCGCCACTCGACGAGGAGTCCGCAGGACGGTCGGTCAGCGACGGCGGCTCGGACGCGGTTGGGGCTTTATCGCTCTTGGCAAGGGACTCGTCGGATCGCGGCGTTGGCGTATCGTTGGTCGCCTGAGACAAAGCTCCAGAAGTGGCGGCACCCGACGCACTCGACGCATCATTGGACCCGGCGCCAGCGTCTGCCGATTGGGCGGGGCCGTTCATATCGGGCGGTTGGGCCGCTTGTGCCGCTGCCGGAGGCTGCGGCGAAGCACCGGCACTTGCGGCGACGGGGAGCTTATCGCTCCGGCTTGTGAGATCCTTCGGCGGTTGAGAAGCGGCGCCTGACTGCGGCTTTTCTAGCGCGACGCCGTTGTCGCCGGTCCCCCACAGGCTACGAATGGCAAAGAAGCTGATCCCGCCTGCGAGGAGAGCGGCGGCCGCAATCGCCACCATCATCGGACGCGCGGGGAATGCAAACTTCGACAGCGGCTTCCCCTTGCCGTCCAACTCGTCCGTGTGAAGATCGAGTGCGAATGCGTGGATGCGGTTCGGAATGTTCTTCAGTTGCTGCTGGCCCATATCGTCGAAGCGCACCGAGAGTTTGTTCTGCACGGCCTCGTAGACAGGACCGGAGACGCAGATACCGCCGACTGGCGCCACAGACTCCAAGCGGGCGGCGATATTGACACCTTCACCCAGCAGGTCACCGTCCCGTTCGACGACATCGCCGATCGTGATGCCCATTCTGAAGCTCATCCGGCGACTCAACGGATAGGCCGCGTTCCGGGCCTTCAGAACTCTGCTGAACGTCGAGCGCGCATCGGACCGCGTCGACTGCGCTTTTGAACTCGACGAGCACGGCGTCTCCGGCCGTATTGAAAATGCGGCCGCCGAACTGCGCAATGAAATCGTCGAACACCGCACGGTGATTTGCGAGTCGCCGCAGTGTCTCTTCTTCGTCCTCGGCCACAAGCCGGCTGTACCCCGCAATGTCAGCAGCCAGGATCGCGACAATCCTGCGCCGCAATCGGCCATTGTCTGAGCTGCCTGTATTCGACATGGTGCCGCCGCGTAGACTGCTGGAGTGCGAGACCTTGATGCCATGGTCCTCGCCAAAACTGTCTTATTCGCCGAGATTCACGACTTGTACGCGGCGATTCTGGTCCCCATCCGGATTGGTAGGGAATTTGAGCTGTTCCTCCCCATAACCGATTGCGATCAGGTGACCCTCATTGAGGTCAAATCGCTCGATCAGAAGGTGTCGCACCGCTTCTGCTCGGCGCTGGGAAAGCTGCTGATTGTAGTCGTTGCTGCCCTTCGCGTCGGTGTGTCCACCCACAACAAACGTGGAACCGCTAAAGGAAGTGTTCGTCAGCGCCTTACCCAGGGCATCGACGGTGTCTTGCGATGCGACATTCACCTGGTCCGAGTCGAAATCGAAATAGACCTCGAGGTCGATTGACGGAAGGGTTTGGGTCGCTTCGGCAAGCTCGCCGCGCTCGCCGACGGACAATCCACGCGTTCCCTTCCTCTTCACGGCTTCCACAACCGCGCGCTGCTCGGGCCTTAATGGCGACTTGGCGTTAATGGAGAAGCTTCTCGTCTTGCCCTCCGGGACGCCGCCGAGAGCCTTGACGATCCGCTCGACCTCGGGATTTGCCCCCGATACGTCCTCAGCTCGTGTTTGGTCAGTCATCCCCTCAAACGTGAACCCGGCGGCAACGGCCAGGGCAAAAAAGCCGGCACGGCGTACGCGGTCTCGGGATCCGATCATCCTGGGCCTCCGATGATGTCAACGAGCCATCCGCATCCAAGGGTGTGAAATCCGGCCCGAAATATGCCGAACTATACCGAATTCCCGCCGGATTGGCGAACGGCTCACCAAAGGCTGGACACCGGCCACGGCATTCGCGAGCCGACGATTTCGTCCTCCTTTTCCGCGGCTTGTCGCATAATTGCCCGGCAAGCGCACGTCAGCGATTGTCGATCAATAAGGCAACACTGGCCAGACGGCACCTACCTCACTATAATCAGCAAGCGTCATTAGCGCGCAACTAAGAGAGTGCAATTACGACGCGATTTTAGAGAATAAAATGATGCAGCGCAGCAAGATCGGCGGTCTGTGTCTCTTGGCAATCAGCTTAATGGCTTCGGCCGTGGCTGCCCACAGCACCGCTATGCGAACGGAGTCGGTATCTGCGACTCCCATCCCCGCGGAATTGCTGATGGATTGGCCGCAACTCAAGGGCGAAACACAGCGCTCTCCAGCCATTCGCCTTGCGAAGAAGTACAAGTACGAGATACCGAAGTCAGAGCGAGCGCTTGTGCCTCAATCGCAGACGCCGCAGAACTCTGCGCCCCCGTCGATGCCGCAGCCGAAGATCCGGTCGGCTCCCTCCGCTCGCATCCCGCAGGGAACGCGAGCGGCGCCCATCTCTGGAGGTTCGTGCGAGGGCTGCCGCAACTCCTGCTATGTCCGCTGGCGCGTCAACTGCGGAACGTCCTCCTCGTGCACCCAGCAATTCGTTCCCTGCATGCGCGCCTGCTGGAACCAGCTTTGCCGGAGCTAACCTATCCCGGGGCGGCGTCAGTTGGCGGTTCGGACACAACGAGAGCGTCCTCGTCCAGCCGCCAAAACGAGGTCTGATCGAACGCAGGGCGGACATGTTCAAGGCCTTCTCGACCCCTGCCGCTGTCCTTTGTGCGCTGTTGGCAACCTCGCTCGCCGTTGCGCGCGCCGACGAAGCGCCGATCCTGATGGTCGACCCCGGCGGCCACATGGCCTTGATCAGGGCCGTCGTCTTTACGCCCGACGGCACGCAGATCGTGTCCGCTGCCGACGACAAGGTCATCCGCGTCTGGGACATCGAAACCGCAAGTACGGTTCGCACTCTTCGGGGCCAGATCGGAGACGGCAACCGAGGCAAGATCTACGCCCTCGCCCTGTCGCCGGACGGCCGTTATCTTGCCGCCGGGGGCCGCATCGTCGAGGCCGGCGAAGGGACCCACCCGATCCGCATTTATGATTTCAAGACCGGCGAGATGGTCGCGGTCCTTAGTGGACACAACGACGCAGTTCTGTCGCTGGATTTCGCTCCCGATGGAAAATTCCTTGTGTCCGGTTCTACCGACGACACGGCCATCATCTGGGATTTCGCCACGCGCCGAGCCTTGCATCGGCTGCGACTGCACGCGGGTGACATCAACAGGGCCGTCTTCACAGGTGACGGCGAGCGCGTCGTGACCGGTAGCGACGACCGCACGCTCGGTCTCTGGAGCGTGAAGGACGGGAAGCTCCTGGCGCGGTCCAGTCCGCACGCGGGCAACGTCTTCGGCGTTGCCGCATCCCCGGCGACTGGCCTGATCGCTTCGTCGGCTCAAGGCGGCGAGGTGCGGCTTTCGGACGACCGCACACTCAAACCCGTCAGAACTTTCGACAGGCAGAAGGGTGACCTGCTGGGGCTCAGCTTCAGTGCCGATGGGAAGTATCTCGTCACCGGCAGCGGGACAAAGCCATATCGCTGCCTGGTTTGGGATGTCGCGAGCGGAGCGCCCGTTCGCGCCTACGCCGGGCACGATCATCTCGTCGTCGCAACGGCGACGAGCCCGGCGGGCCAGCTCGCCGCGACCGCGGGCGGCAGCAATAACGAGATTCACCTATGGGATATGACCACTGGCACGGTTCTGAAAACCCTGCGCGGGGCGGGACAGAGCGTTTGGGCAACCGGCTTTTCGGCCGACGGCTCTCTCCTCGCCTGGGGCCACACCCACCGGGAGTCTTCGCCGATCGACCGCGGCCCGATCGAATTCACCCTGCGCCTTCCGGAACAGCAGTCGACTACGGGAGAGCCGCGACCGGTGCAGGGGAAGAAGACTCGCTTCAGGCGGGGGGCGGCAGAAAGCGAGAAAATCAAGCTCACGCGGCGGCTCGGCGGCGACTACGGCTATGACGCCAATCTCGAAATTGCGCAGCGGGGACGCGTCGTCGCAACCATCGTGCGCGACGAACGAAGCGGTTTTGCCCACAACAGCTATACCCTCACGCCCGATGCCACGGAGGCCATAACGGGCGGCGGCAATGGCTGGCTGACAGCGTTCGATGTAACTGGAGAGAAACGTGGCGACTTCATCGGGCACACGAGCGATATCTGGGCGACGTCCGTCTCGCCCGACGGCCGCCTCCTGCTTTCCGGAAGCGACGACCAGACTGTCCGCTTATGGAACGTCGCGACGAGAGAGAATGTCATATCGCTGTTCCACAGCCGGGACGGCGAATGGGTGATGTGGACGCCGCAGGGCTACTACGCGGCCTCGCCGCGAGGGGACGGCTATGTAGGCTGGCAGATCAACCAGGGTGAGGGTAAGTCCGCGCGCTTCGTCACCGCCGCGCAGTTGAAGCAGCACTTCTATCGCCCTGACATCATCCGCCGAGCCCTCGAACTCGCGAGCGCCCGCCAGGCCATCGACGAAGCGCAGCGGACCAATTTCTCGCTCGACCAATTGATCACGCGAAAGCCGCCTGGCTTTTCCGGTGTCACGCCCGCTCCGGGCGAGGCGGTCGGCACAAGCCCGACCGATCTCACGTTGCGCGTCGAAGCCAACGCCGATCCGGTGGAAGGGTTCGACATTACAATCAATGGCCGGCGGGTCGTTTCGCGCGCCGGGCCGGATCAGCCTCCAAAGGATGCCGGCGAACACGAGGTGAACTTCAAGGTGCCGCTCTCGGCGGGGCCCAATATCATCGACATCGTCGCCTATAACGCGGTCGGCAAGACGGCGCTACAGATTCCGGTTCAACATTCCGGGCAGCCAGATCTCGATAAGCGGGGAACGCTCTACATTCTCTCAATCGGCATCGATAACTACATCAACTTCGCCGATGCCAAGCTGGATTTTGCCGAGATCGACGCGCGCACGCTCAAGGCCGCTATCGAGATCGGGGGGGGTGCCCTTCACAACGCAATGGAAAGCCGCCTGCTGGCGACCGGCGCTTCGGAACAGCCGACCGCCGCCAACATCAGGTCGGCGCTGACGCAGCTCGGCGCAGCGGGTCCCCGAGATACGGTTGTCCTGTTTCTTGCCGGGCATGGTCTCAACGAGGGCGCGGACTACTTCTACATGGCAAACGATACGGGCGTGGATGCGCAAGGCAAGCTGAACCCGGACACGGCCATCAGTTGGCGCGACCTCCAGCACGCCATCGAAACCACCCACGGAGAGCGCATCCTCATTGTGGATACGTGCTATTCGGGGAATGCCTACAACGCCCGTCTCATCAAGGATGCTGCTGACGACAACCTTGTCGTGCTGGCGGCAACCGACGCCGAGACCCTTGCTCATGAGGAGCCGTCGCTCGGTCACGGCGTGTTCACGTACTCAATCCTTCAGGGCTTGAGTGGAGCGGCGGATTCCGGGAAGGACGGCCGAATCCAGCTCGGCGAACTGAGCGACTTCGTGCGCCAGCTCGTCGTGCGGCTAACCAAAGGCGAGCAGACGCCGACTGCGTACATGTCCTCAGGACGCTACTTCGTGGTTGCCGGTCCCCGAGCCGGCGAGCCCTCCCCGAAGGCTTCGACGACTTCCAGCCCGTGAACGTCAGCTGTTCTCCCGCCACCCGCCGATCACGGGTCGTCAACTGAGCCCACGGCAGCGGGTCCTCGACCGTGGCTCTGGTCTTGAAAGGTGGCGAGAACGTTTGGATCGAATACGCGGAGCTTGCGGTAGCGCATCTCAATGGCGCCGCGGGCCGCGAGATCGTCAAGGCATCGCAGAGTTCCGCGGGTCATTAGTTGGTGAGCCGAGACGACCGCTTTTTCCTCAGCAGCGGACATGTGTCGGGTCGCGCGCTGATTTCCGGTGAGGGTCAACTTTCCCCGTGCAGTTCACATCCGCGGCACGGCCGGTCTCACCCCAGTAGTTGGCGACTTGGTGCGCTGCGACGAACGGGCGAGACGGACCAGGAGCTGACCTACCACTATCGATCCTGCTAAAATGCCGGAAAGCGCGACGTCATTGATCAACGGACCAGCTAGGACCTCGTCGAGGAGCGTTGCCTGGGCGGGCCCGAGAGGCAAGGCACAACGGGTAGCCATGAACTGACATGATGCGTGTGGCGTTGTTGTTTTCGGAAGCGATCAACGAGAGGTGAAGTCATGAAGATCGTAGTTATCGGCGGAACCGGTTTAATCGGCTCCAAGGTCGTCGAGAAGCTGAAGCAGAAAGGCCACGAGGCAATTGCGGCTGCGCCAAACACGGGCGTCAACACGATTACTGGCGAAGGCCTGGCAGATGCGCTTGCGGGCGCTCAAGTCGTCGTCGACGTGGCCAACTCGCCGTCATTCGAAGATCAAGCTGCGATGGAATTCTTCCAGACGGCCGGTAAGAACCTCACTGCTGCCGAAGCGGCCGCCGGCATCAAGCATCACGTCGCCCTCTCGGTTGTCGGAACCGAGCGCTTGCTGGACAGCGGTTATTTCCGCGCCAAACTTGCCCAAGAGAAGATCATCAAGAACGCGCCAATTCCATACACGATCGTCCGCGCCACCCAATTCTTCGAGTTCCTTCGCGGCATCGCGCAGTTCAGCACCGAAGGAGATACGGTGCGCCTCCCACACTCGCTGTTCCAGCCGATGGCGGCAGAGGATGTCGCGACCGCTGTCGCCGACGCGGCTCTCGCTGCACCGCCAAACGGTACGGTCGAGACCGCCGGACCCGATTCATTCCATCTTGACGAGCTGGTCGGCCAAGTCCTCGCATATGACAAGGACCCGCGGAAAGTGGTCATGGATCCGAAGGCGCTCTACTTCGGTATTGAGGTGAACGACCAGACGCTCCGTCCCGGCCCCAATCCGCGCATAGGCGCGACTCGTTTCGAGGATTGGCTCAGCCACTCCCTGGCGCATAAATGAGTCTGCAAGGTCAGGATCAGCGACGTAGGTATCGCACGCGGACATGGTCAACGCCGAGCTGCTCGGATTCATAAAGGGATAGCCGGCGCGGGTGAGGCTGGGCGGAATGGCCAGTGCGTGCCGGGAGACAACACGCTGTCACGATGGCGTTACGCGTATAGCCGGTCGTGTAGAGCACGTTCAGATCGCGCAGTTCATTCCCGGCCCCGCACGATCTGCCGATTGGGCAGGAGCCTCGTGATGGCATCGCAACTCAGAGAAGGAGAAGCACCATGAAGAAGACTGTACTGCTGCTTACGGCCGCTGCCGCTCTGTTCGCGACGAGCGTCGCCGCTGAGACGACCGCTCCGGGAGCGAACGTGTCCGTCGTTTTTGACCAGGAGTTGCCGAACGTCCCTGGCAAGAGCATGCGCGCCGTGCTCGTCGAGTACCAACCTGGTGCCGGATCGCCGTCACATCGTCACCCCTCCTCGGCCTTCATTTACGCGCGCGTGTTGGAAGGAGCGATCCGCAGCAAAGTGAACGACGAGCCCGAGCGTACCTATCAGGCCGGCGAGAGCTGGACGGAGAAGCCGGGCGATCATCACCAGGTTAGCCACAATGCCAGCGACACCGAACCGGCCAAGCTTCTAGCCATCTTCGTGGTCGATACGAGCGACCGTAAGATCGTCATTCCGGACAAGTGAGTGTGGCCGTCGGGCAGTGGCAGGCCAGTCCACTGCCTGGCCATGTCGAGCGCTTCACGCGCACAAAGGACTGCCTGCTCGCTTGCCCATGACCGCTTCGGGTCAGGACCAGAAGATCTCAAAGTGATCGCAACGAGCCTGCTTTCGGGTGGATAGCGACCAAGAACCCCGCGGGATCTTGCTACCTGCCCCCGCCCTAGGCCTCTCCCCATGCCGTGACCGGCATGGGGAGACGGGATTTGAGGCCGCCATCACCCAAGTGCTGTCCGACGCCGGTGCTGCATCAAACGCAGCCGGAGTTGATTTAACGGCTGCGGCCGGTGATCGATTTGACGATGATGTTCTTGATCGTGGTCGCGATGGTGCGCGAGATCGAGCGCTGAAAGTCGCGGCCGATCATCTCGCCCATGCCCTGGCGCGGACGCCCGCCCTTCGCCTTGCCGGCCGAGGAGCCGCCGCCGAAGATCACATCGCCCCAACCGCCGCCGCCGCTGTCGCCCTCCTCGCCCGTACCCTGCGAACGCTTGGCGAGCCTCTCGTGCGCGCTATCGCGGTCGACGGCCTCCTCGTACTTGCCGAACACGGGGCTGTACTCGATCACGCTCTGGCGCTCGTCGGCCGACACCGGGCCGATGCGCCCCTCGGGCGGCCGGATCAAGGTCCGCTGCACGATCGACGGCTCGCCCTTGTTCTCGAGCGTCGAGACGAGGGCCTCGCCGACCTTGAGCTCCATGATGACGCGCTCGGTGTCGAGGGCGGGGTTCTTGCGGAACGTCTCCGCCGCGGTGCGCACGGCCCTCTGCTCCTGCGGCGTGAAGGCGCGCAGCGCATGCTGAATGCGGTTGCCGAGCTGGGCCGAGACGGAGTTCGGCACGTCCAACGGATTTTGCGTGATGAAATAGACGCCGACGCCCTTCGAGCGCACGAGGCGGGCGATCTGCTCGATGCGCTCGAGCAGCGCCTTCGGCGCGTCGTCGAACAACAGGTGCGCCTCGTCGAAAAAGAAGACGAGCTTGGGCTTGGGAGGATCGCCGATCTCAGGCAGCGTCTGCCAGAGCTTGGTCAGCATCCACAGTAGGAACGTCGCGTAGAGCCGCGGCTTCTCCATGAGATTGTCGGCGACAAGAATGCTGACGACGCCGCGCCCGTCGGGGGCCGTGCGCATGAGGTCCTTGATGTCGAGGGCGGGCTCGCCGAAGAATTGCTTGGCCCCCTGCTGCTCGAGCACGAGTAGGCGGCGCTGGATCGAGGCCACCGAGGTCGCGGCTACGTTTCCGTACTTGGCCATCAGCTCTTTCGAGCGCTCGGAGACCGAAGTCATGAGAGAGCGCAAATCGTCGAGATCGAGGACCGGCAGCTTGTCGTCCTCGGCGACGCGGAAGGCGATGTTCAAGACGCCTTCCTGCACCTCGTTGAGCTCGAGCATGCGCGAGAGCAAGAGCGGCCCCATGTCCTCCACGGTCGCGCGAACGGGATGACCCTCTTTGCCGAACACGTCCCAGAAGATCGTCGGATAGGCCCGCTGCTTCCAGTTGCGGCCGAGCCCGACCTCCTCTGCGCGCTTGACGAGAAAGTCCTTGGGCTCGCCGACGGCGGCGATGCCGGAGAGGTCGCCCTTGATGTCGGCGGCGAACACGGGAACGCCCGCGGCGGAGAAGCCTTCGGCCAGCACCTGCAGCGTCACCGTCTTGCCGGTGCCCGTCGCGCCCGTGATGAGGCCATGGCGGTTGGCAAGCTTGAGATCGAGGTACTCGGGCTTCACGCTCTTGCCGAGGAAGATCTTTCCGTCCTGCATCACCGACTGCGTCATGGTCCGCTCCGGGCTTCCTGCCTCAAACCGTGCGCCAACTCGCAGCCGCCAGGTCCGGGGCCGACTTTGCATGCGCCGCCGCCCATTGCAAACGGCAGTTGCATGGCCGACCTCTGAAGCATACTCCAAACGGCGGCCTCCGCTAACGCCTTGCCCCGCAGGCGATTTCCTTAACACGCCCGTGTCGGTCTGCCGCGAGTTCGGCGCGCCATTTTCGCGTGCGCCCGCCTCATCTTCCCCCTATAGGAATTCTAATGTCGGGCGACGCTACTCAGCCGGCTCACGACAGCGAGAACGAGGTCAGAGACGCTCATGACGGCCGGCGCCAAAGAGGATACCGCTGGGATCGAAAAGCTCGCCGCGGGCTTCCCGGCGGCAACGCGCGAGGCCTGGCTGGCGCTCGTCGGCAAGGTTCTGGCCGGCGCCGATTTCGAGAAGGCGCTGACTGCGCGCACGTCGGACGGCATCCGCCTCGAGCCCATCTACACGCGCGCCGAAGCGCTGGCCGGCGCGGCGACGGCGCTTCCCGGATCGGCGCCCTTCACGCGCGGGACCTCTCGCAGAATCGACGGCCTTGGCTGGGAGATCCACCAGATCGTCGCCGACACCGATCCGCCGGCGGCCAACCGCATGGCGCTGGCGGAGCTCGAGGGTGGCGCCAACGGGATCGTCCTCGAGATCGAGGCGCCAGGTCAGTTCGGCTCCCGGGTGAGGAGCGCCGACGACATGGCGGCCGTTCTTTCCGGCATCGATCTCGAGCTCGCACCTGTTCAGCTCGCGGCCGGGCTCGGCGGAGCGGAGGCCGCGCGCCACTTTCTCGCCGCGATGAACCGCTCCGGCTCGCACAAGGGGAAGGCGCGCGGCTTCCTCAACCTCGATCCCATCGGCGCGATGGCGTGCTTCGGAACGCTTCGGGCGCCGATCGACGAGTCGCTCGCCGAGGCGATGGCGCTCGCCGTCGAGGGTCGCGCGGCCGAGCCAGAGCTCAGAACCGTGCGCGCCGACGGCACCATCTATCACGAGGCAGGCGCGAGCGAGGCCGAGGAGCTGGCCGCGCTCGCGGCGACCCTCGTCGCCTACCTGCGGACGTTCGAGGCGGCGGGCGCCGCCCCCGGCGAGGCGATGGCCCACATCTCCTTCGCGGTTGCCGCGGACACCGATCAGTTCATGACGATCGCGAAGATGCGCGCTGTGCGACGGCTCGTCTGGCGCATCGCGGAAGCGGCGCAGTCGGGAGGCGCGGCCGCAAAGCTTCACCTCACCGCCGTCACCTCGCAGAGGATGATGAGCAAGCGCGATCCCTGGACCAACATCCTGCGCTCGACGCTCGCCTGCGCCGGCGCGGCGCTCGGCGGGGCCGACGCGATCACCGTTCTCCCCTTCACTTGGGCGCTCGGCGCGCCCGACGCATTCGCCCGCCGCCTCGCGCGCAACGTCCAGATCGTGCTGCAGGAGGAATCCTCCCTCGGCCGCGTCCTCGACCCGGCCGGGGGCTCCTGGTACGTGGAAAAGCTCACCGACGAGCTTGCGAAGACGGCGTGGGGCCTCTTCCAGGAGATCGAAGGGAAGGGCGGCATCATCGGCGCACTCGGGTCGGGTTTCATTCAAGAGAGAATTGCTGCGACGGCGGCCGCGCGCGCGGGCGCGATCGCCGGGGGACGGGCCGAACTCACGGGCGTGTCGGCGTATCCATTGCTCGGCGACGACGGCGTCAAGGTCGCGTCTCACCCGGCCCCGCCCCCGCTCGACGGAAAGCCGCTCGTGCGGGCGCTCCGGCCGCACCGCCTAGGCGAGGCGTTCGAGGCGCTCCGCGACGCGGCGGACGCACACGCGGCCAAGCACGGCAAGCCCTATCAGGTGTTCCTCGCCTCGATCGGCGCCGTCATCGACCACACGGCGCGCTCGACCTGGATCAAGAACTTTCTCGCCGCCGGCGGCATCGAGGCGCTCGCGAGCGACGGCTACCCGGACGCGCCCGAGGCGGCGCGCGCCTTCAAGGCCTCGGGGGCGAGCGCGGCCTGCATCTGCACCTCGGACGCGCTCAACGCGCTTCAGGCCGAGGCGACGGCCAAGGCCCTCAAGGCGGCCGGAGCGAAGCTCGTCCTGATGGCGGGCCGTCCCGGCGAGCGGGAGGCGGCACTCAAGGCCGCAGGCGTCGACCAGTTCCTGTACGCGGGCCAGGATGCGGTCGCGACCCTCAAGGGTTTGCAAGGAGCGCTCGATGGCTGAGGCGCGCAAACCCGTTCTGACTGGCGGCTGCCAGTGCGGCGCCGTGCGGTTCGCATGCTACGATCAGCCTAAAGGCATCGCGATTTGCCATTGCCGAATGTGCCAGAAGGCGGTCGGCGGTCCCTTCGCGTCGCTCGTCGACATGCGCCACGAGGACTTCGCGTGGACGCGCGGCGCGCCGGCGACGTTCCGCTCCTCCTCGCTCGCCGAGCGCGACTTCTGCGCCACGTGCGGAACTCCGCTCTCCTATCGCGAGATCGGCGGACCGGTCATCTCGCTTACCACGGGGAGCTTCGATGCGCCGAGCCGCGTCGTCCCCACCGTCGAGCTCGGCATCGAGTCGAAGCTCGGCTGGACCGCAGGTATTGCCAATTTTCCGGGCAAAACGACGGCCGATTCCTTCGACGCGGAGAAGTTCGCACGCATTGTCAGCTACCAACATCCCGATCATGATACGCCGAGCGACGGGGCGCCGCCCACGCGAGAGACCTGAGGCTCGATGACCCGCATTCCCGACTTCACGCAGATCACGCTCGAGACCAAGAGCAAAGCCAATGGGGTCTCCCATCACGGGGCGAACGCCGCCGCCGGCACCGAGGCGCCCCCCGAGCTATGGACCACGCCCGAGGGCATAGCGGTAAAACCCGTCTACACCGGCGCCGACACGGCCGGGCTCGACTTCCTCGACACCTGGCCCGGCATTGCGCCGTTCGTGCGCGGCCCCTATCCGACCATGTACGTCACGCAGCCGTGGACCATCCGCCAGTACGCGGGCTTCTCGACGGCCGAGGATAGTAACGCCTTCTACCGGCGCAATATCGCGGCCGGGCAGAAGGGCCTCTCCGTCGCCTTCGATCTCGCGACCCACCGCGGCTACGATTCGGACCACGCCCGCGTGCGCGGCGACGTCGGCATGGCGGGGGTGGCGATCAATTCAATTCTCGACATGCGCACGCTGTTCGACGGCATCCCGCTCCAGGAGATGACCGTCTCCATGACCATGAACGGCGCCGTGCTGCCGGTGCTCGCGCTCTTCATCGTCGCGGGCGAGGAGCAGGGCGTGCCGGCGGCCAAGCTCGCGGGCACCATCCAGAACGACATCCTCAAAGAGTTCATGGTGAGGAACACCTACATCTATCCGCCCGAGCCCTCGATGCGGATCGTTTCCGACATCTTCGCCTACACGTCGGCCCACATGCCGAAGTTCAACTCGATTTCGATCTCGGGCTATCACATGCAGGAGGCCGGTGCGACGGCCGACCTCGAGCTCGGCTACACGATCGCCGACGGCCTCGAGTACGCGCGCGCCGGCGTTGCGGCCGGCCTCGACATCGACACCTTCGCGCCGCGACTGTCGTTCTTCTGGGCGATCGGCATGAACTTCTTCATGGAGATCGCCAAGATGCGCGCCGCGCGTCTCTTGTGGGCGAAGCTCATCCGCGACGAGTTCAGCCCGAAGGATCAGCGCTCGCTCTCGCTCAGAACCCACTGCCAGACCTCGGGCTGGAGCCTCACCGCGCAGGATATCTTCAACAACGTGACGCGGACCTGCATCGAGGCCATGGCGGCGACGCAGGGGCACACGCAATCGCTGCACACGAACGCTCTCGACGAGGCGATCGCGCTCCCGACCGACTTCTCGGCCCGCATCGCGCGCAATACGCAGCTCGCGATCCAGCAGGAAAGCGGCACCTGCTCGTCCCATCGATCCGTGGGGCGGCAGCCACTTCATCGAGCGCCTCACCTACGATTTGGCCCTGAAGGCGATGCGCCGCATCGACGAGGTCGAGCGGCTCGGCGGCATGGCGAAGGCGATCGCGGCCGGAGTTCCAAAGATCCGCATCGAGGAAGCGGCCGCCCGCACGCAGGCGCGCATCGATTCCGGCAAGCAGACGATAGTCGGCGTGAACAAGCTGCGCGTGACGGACGAAGCCAAGATCGAGCTTCTGAAGGTCGACAACCGGTCCGTGCGCGAGCAGCAGATCGCGAAGTTGAAGCGCCTTCGCGCCGGGCGCAACGAGGACGAGGTCAAGGCGGCGCTCAGTGCGCTCACGATCGGCGCGGCGGGTAAGGCCAACCTCCTGGATCTCTGCGTCCAGGCGGCGCGCGCCAAGGCCACCGTCGGCGAGATGTCGGATGCGATGGAGAAGATATTCACCCGCCACCGTGCGGAAATTCGCGCCATTTCTGGCGTGTACCGCTCGGAGGCGGGAGCCATGAACGACGACGTGGGCAGCGTCATCAAGCTTGCCGCCGAGTTCGAGAGGAACGATGGGCGCCGCCCGCGCATCCTGATCGCGAAGATGGGCCAGGACGGCCACGACCGCGGGCAGAAGGTGATCGCCTCGGCGTTCGCCGATCTAGGCTTCGACGTCGACATCGGACCGCTGTTCGCCACCCCCGACGAGGCCGCGCGCCAGGCGGTCGAGAACGACGTGCACGTGATCGGCGTGTCGACCATGACGGCGGGGCATCTGACGTTGGTGCCGGACCTGAAGGCGGCGCTCGCCAAGGAAGGGCGCGACGACATCATGATCGTCGTCGGCGGCGTCATCCCGCCGCACGACTACCAGGAGCTTTACGACGCCGGCGCCAAGGCGATCTTCGGGCCGGGCACCAACATCCCCAAGGCCGCCGCCGACCTCATCATGAAGCTCAACGAGAAGCTCGGGTATTCGCGCGCGGCGGCGGAGTAGGGGATGCGCATGTCGCCTGCCTGCTCTTCATCTCGTCCGACATTGCGACCAGCCCTCGTTTAGGTATCAACCGCCCGCATTTGCCATTATGCCGCCAAAGGTTAGAGAGCTGATTGCAGACTTCGAGGCGGCCGGCTTCAGCGACCGTGGCGGTAAAGGAAGTCATGGAAGAGCTATGCCGGATCGTCGATGAGTTCATCCGCCTCTACAAGGAGGACGGTAAGCCGCTGCCACCCGGAACCTCTGGTCGCGACCTCGCCAATGCGCGTGACCGAGTGGCGTAGCCCCATCGGAAAGACCGCCCCCGTTGTCTCGGGCTGCAAACGCACCCATAATCCTGGTTAGGGGAGGCGACACGGGATCGGTGGGCCCCATGGCCGAGAAGACGCTTTCAGAGTTTATGCTCGAATCCGAGAGGAAGTGCCGCAACATGGACGCGCCGCTCGCCGAGCGCCTCCAGTCGTTCGCCGACGACGTGCGCGCGATCAACGCCGAGTTCGCCGCCGTCGTCGACCGCATGGTCGAGCGCCTGAGGGAAAGCGGCACCGGCGAGGACGCCCCCAAGCCCGGCGACGAGATGCCGGACTTTCTTCTGCCCGATCAGACGGGGCGCCTCGTCAGCCTCGACGAGCTCATCGCCAAGGGTCCCGTGGCCATCGCCTTTCACCGCGGCAACTGGTGCCCTTATTGCCGCATCACGGCGAGCGCGCTCGCGGCCGCCTATCCCGAAATTAGAGCCGCAGGCGCCGACCTCATCGCCATCACCCCCGATCGCGAGCGCTTCAACGCCGAGCTCAAAGCCGGCGCGAAAGCCGACTTCCCGGTTCTCTCCGACATGGACAATGCCTACGCGCTCTCGATCAACGTCGCGTTCTGGGTCGGCGAGGAGAAGAAGCGCTACATGAAGGCGGCCGGCTGGGATATCGGGCCCTACCACGGCAACGACCTCTGGACGCTGCCGATCCCGGCGACGTTCATCGTCGGCGAGGACGGGCGCATCAAGGCGCGCTTCATCGATCCCGACTACCGGCGGCGCATGCCCGTCGAAGACCTCGTCGCCGCGCTCACGGCGTAGGCAGCTCCGGAGCTACTCGTCCTTGCGGCGCGGCACGCTCGGCACGGCGCCGGAGGGACGGCCGGGCTTCTCCCTCTTGTCCTTGGGACCGGGCAGCGCCTTGCGCACGGTTGCCTCGACGAGCGCAGTCTCCGCCTCGTCATCGTCGTCCTCGTCCCTGGACCGTGGCTTCTTCGCCGGATCGGCCGGGATGAACTCGAACGCGAGCTTCGACTCCGCGCCCTTGCCCTCGACGACGACCTTGACCGTGCCGCCGTTCTCGAGCTTGCCGAAGAGCAACTCGTCGGCGAGCGGCTTCTTCACGTGCTCCTGGATGATACGCGCCAGGGGCCGGGCGCCGAACTTGTCGTCGTAGCCCTTCGTTCCGATCCAATTCATTGCCTCGTCGGACAGCTCGATCATCACGCCGCGGTCGGCGAGCTGGGCCTCGAGCTGGAAGATGAACTTCTCGACCACCTTGGCGATGACCTCGGGCGGGAGGCTCGCGAAGGCGATCACCGCGTCGAGCCGGTTGCGGAACTCAGGCGTGAACATGCGGTTGATCACGTCCGTGTCCTCGCCCTCGCGCTTGTCGCGGTTGAAGCCCATGGGCGCCTTCGTCATTTCGGAAGCCCCGGCGTTCGTCGTCATGATGAGGATAACGTTGCGGAAGTCGACCGACTTGCCGTTGTGGTCGGTGAGCTTGCCGTGGTCCATCACCTGCAGAAGGATGTTGAACAGATCCGGATGCGCCTTCTCGATCTCGTCGAGGAGCAGCACGCAATGGGGGTGCTGGTCGACGCCGTCGGTGAGCAGCCCGCCCTGATCGAAGCCGACATAGCCCGGCGGTGCACCGATCAAGCGCGAGACGGTGTGCTTCTCCATGTATTCCGACATGTCGAATCGCAGGAGCTCGATGCCCATCAGCGCCGCGAGTTGCTTGGCAACCTCCGTCTTGCCGACGCCGGTCGGGCCGGAGAAGAGGTAGCAGCCGATCGGTTTCTCGGGCTCACGCAGCCCCGCGCGGGCGAGCTTGATCGCCGCGGAGAGTGCATCGATCGCCTTGTTCTGGCCGAAAACGAGCCGCTTCAGGTCCTTCTCGAGATTGGCGAGAACCTCCGCGTCCGACTTGGTGACGGTCTTGGGCGGGATGCGCGCCATCGTGGCCACCGTCGCCTCGACCTCCTTGACCGTGATCTTCTTCTTGCGCTTGCCTTCGGGCACGAGCATCTGCGAGGCGCCGGTCTCGTCGATCACGTCGATCGCCTTGTCGGGGAGCTTGCGGTCGTGGATGTACTTGGCCGAGAGCTCGACCGCGGCCTTGATCGCCTCGCCGGTATACTTGAGCTTGTGGAACTCCTCGAAGTAGGGCTTCAAGCCGCGCAGGATCTCGATACTGTCCTCGACCGTCGGCTCCTTGATGTCGATCTTCTGGAATCGGCGCACGAGAGCGCGGTCCTTCTCGAAGTGCTGACGGTACTCCTTGTAGGTGGTCGAGCCGATGCAGCGCACCGTCCCCGACTGCAGCGCCGGCTTCAAGAGGTTCGAGGCGTCCATGGCGCCGCCCGACGTGGCGCCGGCGCCGATGACGGTATGGATCTCGTCGATGAACAGGATCGCGCCCGGATAGTTCTCGATCTCCTTCATCACGGCCTTCAGGCGTTCCTCGAAGTCGCCGCGATAGCGCGTGCCGGCCAAGAGCGCCCCCATGTCGAGGGCGAAGATCGTGGCACCCTTGAGAACCTCCGGCACTTCGCCCCTGATAATCTTGCGCGCGAGACCCTCGGCGATCGCCGTCTTGCCCACGCCCGGATCGCCGACAAACAGCGGATTGTTCTTCTGGCGGCGGCACAGCACCTGGATGGTGCGCAGGACCTCGGTCTCGCGACCGATCAGCGGGTCGATGCGCCCGTCGCGCGCCTTCTTGTTCAAGTTCACGCAATAGGTGTTGAGCGCGTCCTGGCCGGGCTTCTTCTCCTCGCCGGCCTCGGTCGCCTGATCCTCGTCGATGCCGCGCACCTGGCGCGGCTCGGACATGCCGGGCCGCTTGGCGATGCCATGGCTGATGTACTGGACCGCGTCGAAGCGGGTCATCTCCTGCTCCTGCAGGAAGAAGGCGGCATGGCTCTCGCGCTCGGCGAAGATCGCGACGAGCACATTGGCACCCGTCACCTCCTCGCGCCCCGAGGACTGCACGTGGACGACGGCGCGATGGATGACGCGCTGAAACCCGGTCGTCGGCTGGGCCTCGGCCGAGCCCTTGTGGACGAGACTCGCGAGCTCAGCGTCGAGATACTCGGTGACGCGCGCGCGTAGCTGATCGAGATCGACGTTGCACGCCCGCATGACGGCGGCCGCATCGCGATCGTCGATGAGGGCGGCCAGAAGATGCTCGAGCGTCGCGAACTCATGGCTGCGCTCGTTCGCGTACTGGAGCGCGCGATGGAGGGCGGTTTCGAGACTCTTCGAGAATGACGGCACGGGGACCTACTCTTTCTCCAGGGTGCACTGTAGAGGATGGCCGTGCTGGCGCGAGAAGTCCATGACCTGCGTCACCTTGGTCTCGGCGACCTCGTAGGTATAGACGCCGCAGATGCCGACCCCCTTGTGGTGAACATGCAGCATGATTCTCGTCGCCTCCTCACGCCCCTTGCTGAAATATTTCTCGAGCACCAGTACAACAAATTCCATTGGCGTGTAGTCATCGTTGAGGAGAAGGACCTTGTAGAGGCTCGGCTTCTTCGTCTTCGGGCGCGTCTTGGTGACGAGCCCTGTCTTGCCGTCTTCGTCGCGATCGCCGCCGGGGGTGCCCTTGCCAGCCATGGTGAAGTCCGCCGTCATCGCACCGTGTTCGCCTTTGCCCTCATCACGGACCGGTTTGAGCTCGCCGCGTGACTTCGCCTCATTCCGTCGCAACGCGGCCATTCTCTCGAGCATTGTTACGCAACTGCGCGCGCCCTGCAATTCCCTGCGCCGGTATTGGTCAGCGTGTGCGACCTCGTTTCGCGCAGCGTTGCCCTCGTCCGGCAAATCACAACATGAGGATGCATCGAGACACAAAAAAGGCCCGGGGGCTTGCCCGGGCCTTGTCTCGCTCACTGGCGCGCGGCTCGCGACGCTCAGCGCCCGTTCTGCATGGCCCGCTCCATGGGCTTGTAAGCGTCTTTGGCGAGTGTCGTGTACATGCTGCCCATCTTCGTCATCTGGTGCATGTAGTCGTCGTAGGCGCGCTTGGCGTAGTTCGCCTGAATCTCCAACGCCTGCTCGAGCGATTTGGCGCCGAGAAGCTTCTCGAAGGTCGCCGTTCCATCCTCGAACGCGCGGCGTGAATAGTCGCTCATTTCGGCGGCGATCGCCTGCCAGCCCTTGTTCCAGTCGCCGATCGCCTTCATGGCGGCATCCATGTTGCCCTGGCCGAGCGTTTGGAAATCTTGGAAATTGTTGATCATGATGAGGCCTGCATCGTTGCTGTACGAGAGGGGGGTGCGCAAGGGTGCTTGCAAGTCCTTTGCGTGGTTACCAATAGTCGCACTGCACAATTTTTTCAAGTGGTCGCTGCGACGCACAACGCCTTGGTGCACTTTCCTTAACCACTTGCTAGCCGGGCTAGGTTAGGTTCGAGCGCCGCGGCGTGTGAAACGGACGGCCGGGAGCGCCCCAAAGCCGCCCAATAATCGTGGGCTAACATGCCCTTGGGCGCCCGCAAACGGGCAGCAGCGCGGAGCAGCGGGGGCCGTCTCCACCCACCGCGCGGCGTTCAACATCGACCTCGATGGCCGGTTGCGCGCCGTCAGGGGAAGGACCGGGCAACGAGGGTCGGAATTCTTGGCAGGCTTTGGGGTCAAGACGTTGATCGCCGCCGGGGCGCTTCTCGGCGTCCCCCTCGCTGCGGCGTGCCCGTCGCAGGCCGAGGTCCTCTCCGCGTCCATTGTCGTCGACGCCAACACGGGCGAGGTTCTCCACGAGCAGTCCGCCGACTCCCCGCGCCACCCCGCGTCGCTGACAAAGATGATGACGCTCTACCTCGTCTTCGAGGAGATCGAGCAGGGCCGGCTCAGCTATGCAACCAAGCTCACCGTGAGCCCCGCTGCGACGGCGGTCGCCCCCTCCAAGCTCGAGCTCGCGGCGGGCGAGGAGATCGAGCTCATCGACGCCATCAAGGCGGTCATCACCAAGTCGGCCAATGACATGGCCGTCGCCATTGCCGAGCGCATCGGCGGAACCCAGTACGGCTTCGTGCGCCTGATGAACGAGCGCGCCCGCCAGCTCGGGATGAAATCCACGGTCTTCACCAATGCTTCGGGCCTTCCCGATGAGCGACAGATCACGACGGCGCGCGACATGGTCACCCTCGCGCTGCGTCTGCAAGACGACTTCCCGACCCACTACCCGCTGTTCGCGCTGAAGTCCTTCGACTACCGCGGCAAGACCTACCGCACACACAACACGCTGCTCTATCGTTTCCCCGGCATGGACGGCATCAAGACCGGCTATACGCGCGCCTCTGGCTTCAATCTCGTGTCCTCGGTGCGAACCGGCGGCAAGCATCTGGTCGCCGCCGTCTTCGGTGGCGCCACGGCGGCAGCCCGCAATGCGCACATGCGCCTCCTCCTCTTTCGGGCCTTGGAAAAGGCCTCGGCGGAGCGCACGCGCCAGCCTGGGCCTCAGCTTGTCGCCCGTCCGCGACCGGCGCCGAAGACCCCGGCCGACGCCGTCGACACCGCCGACGCCGGCGCAGCGTGGAATACGCAAACGAAGGAAGCCGCGAAGACCCCGCGTCCCGTAGCGGCAAAGAGGCCCCCCGCTCCGGCGCCCGAGCGGGCTTCGCGGCCCGCCGCCAAGAATCTCGATCGGCTGATCGCCGACGTCACTCCCGGAGAGACCGCGCCGGCGCCCGCTGCAGAGGGCGATGAGGGCCCGGCGCCCGCTGCTCCCGTCGCAGACGCCACTGTCCCCAAGCTCGACCTCAAAGCGCTGCGGGCGGCAATCTTAGAATCCCCGAGCAACACGTCAGGCACAACGGCGCCGCCGGCAGACGCGCCAACCGCGCCGGCCAGCATCGACGCGCTCCTCGCCAATCCTCCGGCCGCCGCGGGACCTGCCCGGGAGCCCTCGACGCTCGACCTTCAGGCACAGGCGCTGGCAGCTGCTTCAGCGGATGCCGCAGGGGCTGCGTTCCCCGGTCCGGCGGCGATGGAAGAGCCGGCGCAGGAGGCAGCCGTGCCGGTCCGTTTCGATCCGGCCCCGCGCGGAGAGGGCTACGAGATCCAGATCGGCGCCTATGCGTCCTCGGCCGAGGCGGAACGCAAGATAGCTTCAGCCAAGAAGCAGGCGCCGGGTCTGCTCGAAGGGCACGAGCCGGTGGCGCTGCCGGTGCAGAAAAGCGATCGCCAGGTGTTCCGCGCCCGCTTCACCGGCTTCAGCGAGGCGACCGCGACCAACGCCTGCCTCGAGCTCAGGCGCCTCGCCATGGACTGCTTCGTGATGAAGGCGGATTAGTCCGGACTTTGCCTTCTAGCGCGATCTTGCCGAGGAGCACGTCCTTCGCCTCGTTGATCTTCGCGGCGAGGTAGGTCGAGCCGCCGCGGTCGGGATGGAGCTTCATCATGAGCTCGCGGTGCGCGCGGCGGATGTCGTCCTCGCTTGCGCCGGGCACGAGGCCGAGGACCTCGTAGGCTTCCTCCTCGGAGATGCGCCCGTCCGCGCCCGTCATCTCCCGCTCGCCCTTGGCCATCTCGTCGCGCCACTCGGGGTTTTCGCGGTCGAGATATGCCTCGATGATCTGCGCCGACCGGGGATCGGCAAAACGGCAGTCCTGCCAAAGGAGCGCGAGGTCGTGTGGGCTGAGCGAGGCGATATCCCTACCCGCGAAGAGACCCTTGAGCACGCGGCCCGAGATCGCGCCGGTATCATGGTCGAGCGCGACCTCGAGATGGTCTGTAATGATGCGCGAGGTCTGGCCCGGCGACTTGGACTGGCTGCCGCCCAGGCCGCCCAAGGAGCCCAGCGTGCGCCAGCCGAGCAGCGAGGCCCCGAGCATCGCGAGGAGCGCGGCGGAGCCGGCCATTCCGCGCACGAGAAGAGCGGCCGACCCTGCTATCGCCACGAGCCCGAAGGCGCGCCTCAGCTGTCGCGCCAAGACTTGAGGGTTGGCCTTGCCGAAACCTTGGATGGCCAATAGGCCAAGGACGAGAGCCGCAAGGCCGAGTAAGAAGTATTGCATGGCTCCCTCAGCCCGCGGTCTTCAGGCGGGAAAGTAGAAGCCGCGCGCCGCGCCCGCCACGCTCGGCCGAAAGGGCGAGTAGGGCCTTCTGCCCGCCGGCGGCGTACACGGCGACGGCGGAGAGCAAGTCGCGAAGCTGGTCGGCGGAGCCGGTGTCGAAGCTCAAGGCCGCGCCGTTTGTAAGGCGTGCGATCTCGGCGAAGGCGCGGGAAACGGCGGGATCGTGTCCCTCCTGAAAGAGGAAGGCCGGCACGCCGAGCAGAGCGAGCTCGCCCGGCCTTCCCGGCCAGCGTATCGATCTCCTCCTCGACCGCGTCGCCGACGTAGACCAGCGCGTTGACCTTGCGCGCCTCCGCCTCCCGTCGTGCGTGGGCGAGCACCTTGCCGATCTGAGTGTAGCCGCCATGGCAATGGACCTGGCTCATGAGGCGGGCGAGCGCGTCGGGGTCCGAGACCCACTTCGAGGCCCGGCACTCGCCCGCACCGCGAAAGTAGACGAGCTGCACATCGAGGCCGCCCACCAGCTTCACGGCATGGAACATGTCGCCTTGCAACCCCAGCGCCAGATCCCACGTCGGCTCCCGGCTCATGGTCGCGTCCATGGCGAAGATGAGCCGCCCGCGGCCGAGCCCCGCCTGCGGTGCGAGCGCCTTCATCTTGGCGACGAATGCCGCGACCTCGCGGTCGCTCGAGGCCGGCGCGGGATGGCCCGCCGCCTCGCGCGGGACGGGAGCTTTCGGCTTGGGCGGGGCGGGATCGCGGCTCGTCATCGCGTCACCAGGGAAACGTGCATGCGAGCAAGATGGCCCGTCACCGGGTGGCCCGCAATGGGCCTTTAGCCCGGCCTCAGGAGCTGCCGTTCGGCCAGTCCTGGACGAGGAGGGCGACGTTGCCGCCGGTCGCCGTGATGTCGGTCGTGCGCACGCGCTCGGTCGCGAAGCGGACGAGGTAGTTCGGGCCGCCGGCCTTGGGGCCGGTCCCGGAGAGGCCCTCGCCCCCGAACGGGTGGACGCCCGGCACCGCGCCGATCTGGTTGCGGTTAACGTAGAGATTGCCGACGCGCGCGCGCTCCGCCACCAGATCCGCCACCGCGCCGATGCGGCTGTGCAGCCCGAGCGTCAGCCCGTAGCCCGACGCGTTGATCGCCGCGATCACCTTGTCGACGTGCCCGCGCTCGAAGCGCACGACGTGCAGGATTGGACCGAATACCTCGCCCGCGAGCTGATCCATGCGCTCGATCTCGTAGGCTGCCGGCGCGACGAACGTGCCGACGCGGCACGCGTCCGGCACGGTGAGGTCGGCGATCTCGCGCCCTACGGATTGCATCCTGAGCTTGTGCGCCTCGAGGCTGTCTTGCGACACCTCGTCGATGACGGGGCCGATGTCGGTCGCATAGTCGAAGGGATCGCCGAGATCGAGCGTACCGATGGCGCCGCCGAGCATCTCGATGATCCGCCCCGCCACATCCTCCTGAACGAATAGGAGCCGCGCCGCCGAGCAGCGCTGCCCCGCGCTGTCGAAAGCCGACGCGACTGCATCGCGCACGACCTGCTCGGGAAGCGCGCTGCTGTCCGCGATCATGGCGTTGAGCCCCGCCGTCTCGGCGATGAACGGCACGATCGCCGCGCGCCGGTCGGCAAGCGCTCTCTGGATCGTCCACGCCGTCTCGTTCGAGCCGGTGAAGGCCACGCCGCCGACGCGCGGGTCCTTGACGAGGGCGTTGCCCACGGGGGCGCCGCCGGTCAAGAGATGGAGGATGTCCTTGGGCACGCCCGCCTCGTGCAGGATCTGGGTCGCGAGGAACCCGGCAATCGG
This sequence comes from uncultured Alphaproteobacteria bacterium, assembly GCA_963740475.1. GTDB lineage: Bacteria > Pseudomonadota > Alphaproteobacteria > Rhizobiales > Hyphomicrobiaceae > Hyphomicrobium_C. The sequence goes on from CAVUEM010000045.1 coordinate 213,148, forward strand.
CGTCTGCTCGGCGGGCTTGGCGAGCACGGCATTGCCGGCGGCGAGCGCGGCGGCGACTTGCCCGGTGAAGATCGCGATGGGAAAATTCCAGGGCGCGATGCAGGCGAAGACGCCACGGCCCCTGAGATCGAGCGTACTGGTCTCGCCGGTCGTCCCGCGCAGGGCCACCGGGCCGCTCATCAGGCGGCGGGCTTCCCCCGCGTAGTAGCGCAAGAGATCGGCCGTCTCGCGCACCTCGGCGAGTGCGGCGGGCAGCGTCTTTCCGGCTTCCCGCACCAGCACCGCCATCAGCTTCGCCCGGTCGCGCTCGACCAAGTCGGCGGCGAACTCGAGAATCCGCGAGCGCGCCTGCGCCCCCATGCGATCCCAGGCCGGAGCCGCGCGGACGGCGGAGGCAATCGCCTTGTCGACGTGGGCCGGGCTCGCGATCCGCACGGAGCCGATGCGCTGGTGGTGGTCATGGGGGCAGACGAGGAGCAACGCTTCCCCGCCAGTCGTCGCCTCGCCGGCAACGATCGGGCCGACCGCGAACGACGGGGCAAGCGCCGCCTCCATGCTCGCGACAAGAGCGCGCCGCGTCGCTCCATCCGACAGGGGAAGGCCGAGCGAGTTCTTGCGCTCCGGCCAGAAAATGTCGCGAGGACGGGGAAGCGCCTTGACGGCGACAGGCTCGCGCCGCTCGAGCTCGGCCACCTCGACGGGATCGCGAATGATCTGCCCGACGGCGGCCTCGTCGTCGGCAAGCCGGTTCACGAACGAGGTATTGGCGCCGTTCTCGAGGAGACGGCGCACGAGATAGGACAAGAGGTCCTCGTGCCCGCCGACGGGGGCGTAGATCCGGCACGGGCGCGCGAACTTGCCGGCGCCCACGACCTCCTCGTAGAGCGCCTCCCCCATGCCGTGAAGCCGCTGGTACTCGAACTCGGTCTGGCCGGCGCTGACGAACGCGGCCGCAATCGTGTGCGCGTTGTGGGTCGCGAGCTGCGGCACGAAGGCATTGGGATCGGAGAGGAGGAGACGCATGCACGCGAGGAAGGAGACGTCCGTGTGGAGCTTGCGGGTCAGCACCGGGTAGTCGGCAAGTCCGCGCTCCTGCGCCCACTTGATCTCGCTGTCCCAGTAGGCGCCCTTGACGAGGCGCACCGGAATGCGTTTCCCGCTTGCCTCCGCGAGCCGGCGCAGCCAGCGCAGGACGGGGATCGCCCGCTTGCCATAGGCCTGCACCGCAATGCCGAGACCGGACCAGTGCGCGAGATAGGGATCGCGGAAGGCTGCCGCAAAAAGGGTCAGCGTCGGCTCGAGCCGATCCTGCTCCTCGGCGTCGATCGTCACCGGAAGCCCGCGCGCCGCCGCCGCGCGCAGAAGCGAGACGAGCCGCGGGGCGAGCTCGGCGGCAAGGCGATTCTCCTTGCCCGCCTCGAAGCGGGGATGGATCGCCGACAGCTTGACGGAGAGGCTGGGCCGGACGGCGAGCGCGTCGGTATGGCCCGGAGGCGGCGGCGGACCCGCCGCGATGCCGACCGCGTCGATCGCCGTCATGTAGCGGTCGAAATAGCGGCTAGCATCCCTGTCCGTCTTCGCGGCCTCGCCCAGCATGTCGTAGGAGATGCGATAGCCTTTGGCCTCGTAGTCGGCCGCACGCGAGATCGCTTCCCCGATGGTGCGCCCGAGCACGAACTGATCGCCGAGGAGCTTCACGGCCTGGCGGACCGCCTGGCGGATCACGGGCTCGCCCGAGCGCGCAACGAGGCGCTTCAGGGCATCGAGCGGCTTTCCCCCGCGCGTCTCCTTGAGCTTGACCAGCTGGCCGGTCAGCATCAGGCCCCACGTCGAGGCGTTGACGAACAGGCTGTCGGAGTGGCCGAGGTGGCGCTCCCAATGGCCGCCCGAGATCTTCTCGGCGATGAAGCTGTCGGCGGTCTCCGCGTCCGGGATCCTGAGCAGGGCCTCGGCGAGGCACATCAGGATGACCCCTTCCTCGCTCGAAAGGCCGTACTCGTGCATGAAGGCGTCGACGCCGGCACGATGGCGGTCGGCGCGGGCGGCGAGCACGAGCCGGCGCGCCATCTCGGCCGCGCGGCGCCGTTCGTCCTCGGTATAGACGGCGCGCTCGATCAGTCCGCCGACGAGGCGCGTCTCGTCGATGAGCAGGTGAGCCGCGATCTCGTCGCGCGGAGGCTCGCGCACGGTCTCGCCGAAGTCCGTCTTCCTGAGCGCGACCATGCCATCCTCTGTAGGTTCGCCGGAAGCACACATGATTCGCCCGCCCAATGCATCTTTAGAGATTGGCGGCCCCTCTGAGTTCTGCAACGGGGGTTGACGGAACCCGACTCGACGTTTCACTTCCCCTCTCCCTGTCGCGCCCGTTGGCGCGAACGGGGAGAGGTTAATATGGCGATGCCGAAGGTCGTCCGCACGATCAAGGACTTGCGCAAGACGATAGCGCGCTGGCGCGGTGCAGGCGAGAGCGTTGCGCTGGTGCCGACGATGGGGGCGCTCCATGCCGGCCATCTGGCCCTCGTCGGCTTCGCAGGGAGGAAGGCCGCGCGCACCGTCGTGTCAATTTTCGTCAACCCGGCGCAATTCGCCCCGAACGAGGACCTCGCCCGCTATCCGCGCGACGAGGCGGGCGACGTGGCCAAGCTCGCCCGCGCCGGGGCGGATCTCGTGTGGGCGCCGGACGCGGCCGAGATCTACCCGCCGGGGTTCGCAACCAGGGTCGAGCCGGCGGGCGCCGCGGCGGGCCTCGAGGGCGAGTTCCGCCCGCACCACTTCAGCGGCGTTGCCACCGTGTGCCTCAAGCTCTTCACGGCGGTCGCCCCGGACATCGCCGTCTTCGGCGAGAAGGACTATCAGCAGCTCTGCGTCATCCGCCAGATGGTCCGCGATTTCCATTTGCCGCTCGCGATTGCGGGCCACCCGACGGTGCGGGAAGCGGATGGTCTCGCGCTCTCCTCGCGCAACGCCTACCTCACGGCCGCCGAGCGCGCGATTGCACCGATGCTGTTCAAAACGATCACGAGCATCGCTCGAGACGTGGCGTCCGACGGCTCACCGGCAAAGTCGACGGCGAGCGCGAGGCGCGCGCTTCTGCGCGCGGGCTTCACCAAGATCGACTACGTCGAGGTGCGCGATGCCGAGACGCTCGCGCGCCTCGATCCTGCCGCCGGCCGGCCCGGCCGCGTGCTCGCAGCGGCCTGGCTCGGCAAGACCCGGCTCATCGACAACGTCGCGGTCTAGAAAGCGTCATCCCGGTGGAGGCCGCGATGACGTCTCTTGTCGACTAGGAGCTCACCTGTGATCAATGCCGCGCCAGCACGTTCCTGTGCATGACGACGCCAGTCGCCGTGCGCGTGGCAAAGTCGAAGGCTGCATCCGCCTCGCGCGTTTCGAGCTTCTGGCCGTCGAGCGAAGCCCGCTCGCTCACCTTGCCGTCCGCCGCCTCCTTCAGAAACTCCTCGACTTTCGCCGCCGTCGGATCGAGGCCCTTCGGCAGCGCCTTCTCGGCGCCGATGGCCTCCGTCACGCTCGCCTTGAGGAGCCGCGGCCAAAGCTTCCGGAAGAGAGCGTTCGAGGCGTAGATGTCGGCGCTGTTGAGCCGCCCGTTGATGGCGAACGCGTAGCCGACCACGTCGCTCTCCTTGGACGCGACGGGCTCGAGGGCCGCGACGTAGGCTTTGCGCGCCGCCTCGAGCTTCTCGTTCTCGAGCGCAAGCTGAAGGCTCGTCTCGGACGCCTCTGACGTCACTTTGGCGCCGAGATTGCCGGCGAGCGCCGCCTGGATGTTGGCAACGGAGCGCCAGACCTCCGATTGCGCATTCGGCCCCGAGCTGTCCAATCTCTGGCGCTGCTGCTCGGTGCGGATGCGGTTGGCCGGCAGCGCTGGCTCGAGCTCGTTCTCGGGCGGCCGTGCGGCAACCTCACGAGCCGGCGCAGGGGCGGAGGCGGCGGTCATCGGCGAGCGCATGGCGAGCTTGGCCTCGCGGGTCGGAAGCATCTCGGAGGCGCTCGCGAACTGCTTCACGCTCTCCTCGCCACGCGCCGACCAGCGCCCCCTCTCGACGCAAAACACGGCGAGCGGTACGCGGCCCGATTTCGCCCTGAGCATGAGGCTCGAGGTCACGACCCGGTCCTGCTGGCCTCCTTTGACGATGTCTCCGGCATGGACGAAGACCTCCTCGGACCCTCGATTCTCGATCTCGAGCTCGCCGACGGAGCCTGTCTCGTGAACCTTGACGTTGCCCTTCCCGAGCGCCTCGTCGAGCGTGAGGGGCACCGGTCCCTCGGCGCTCTTCCCGTGGACGAGAAAGATCGTGAGGTTTTCGTGCGTGTAGGGCCCCGAGATGCTTTGGTCGGCAGCCTTCGCCTCGCGCGTGAGCGCAAAAGCGGCCGACGCGGTAGCGGCCAAGAGGATCGGGAAAACGGTTGAGCTATGGCTCAGCATGACACCCTCGCAATGTTTGCAATGCAGCAGCCCTACCCCGCTCCCTTCATGCCCGACGATTTAGTCCCGGCGCTGATCAAACCGTGGCCGCGCCGCGGCGGAGCGAAGGCACTCGGAACCTGTGGCGCGCCGCCCACACACGGGGCTGGGCGGCGCTTGCCAAGCGCGGCGTCGGCGTGCGACGCAGAAGCTCACACCGCGTAAGATTCGCCGGCAACGCTCGTAACGCGGGCGTGCCGGATGTGCGTGTCTTGACCTCGGGCCCGGGGCACAGCATGGCTCAATCGATCCGCGATCTGTTCTCGAACCTCACACTCGGCATGAGCGACAAGACCACCCGCGCCAAGAAATCGGGCGATGCCTCCGACAGCTACACGGCCGCCGACATCGAGGTGTTGGAAGGCCTCGAGCCCGTGCGCCGGCGCCCCGGAATGTACATCGGCGGCACCGACGAGAAGGCGCTGCATCACCTGTTCGCCGAGGTGATCGACAACGCCATGGACGAGGCGGTCGAGGGCTTCGCCACCTGGATCGACGTGCGCCTCGATGCCGACGGCTTCCTTTCCGTCACAGACAACGGGCGCGGCATTCCCGTCGACCCGCATCCCAAATACCCGAAGAAAAGCGCGCTCGAGGTCATCATGTGCATGCTGCACTCGGGCGGCAAATTCGACGGCAAGTCCTACAACACCAGCGGCGGCCTGCACGGCGTCGGCGTCTCGGTCGTGAACGCGCTCTCCGAGGAGCTCGAGGTCGAGGTCGCGCGCGCCCAGCAGCTCTACCGCATGACCTTCTCGCGCGGCCACCCAACCGGCAAGCTCGAAAAGCTCGGCCCCGTCATGAACCGGCGCGGCACGCGCGTGCGCTTCAAACCGGACGAGCAGATCTTCGGGCGCGGCGCCCATTTCAAGCCGGCGCGCCTCCTCAAGATGGCGCGCTCGAAAGCCTACCTCTACGGCGGCGTCGAGATCCGCTGGAGCTGCGATCCCTCCCTCATCAAGGACGACACACCGGCCGAGGCCGTGTTCCACTTTCCCGGCGGGCTCAAGGACTACCTTCTGTCCGAGATTGCCGGCCGCACGCTCGTCACCAAGGAGTTGTTTGCCGGCGCGGTGGAAAAGGAAGGCAAGCACGGCTCGGTCGAATGGGCGGTGGCGTGGATCGCCGACGACGACGGCTTCATCCGCTCCTATTGCAACACGATCCCAACGGCGGACGGGGGCACGCACGAGAACGGCTTGCGCTCGGCGCTGTCCAAGAGCCTGCGCGAGTTCGGCGAGCGCGTCGCCAACAGGCGCGCGGCGCAGGTCACGGCCGACGATGTCGTGGGCACGGCAGCGGCCATGCTGTCGGTCTTCATCCGCGAGCCCGAGTTCCAGGGCCAGACCAAGGACAAGCTCGCGACGCAAGAGGCGACCCGCATCGTCGAGGCCACCGTCAAGGACGCCTTCGATCACTGGCTCGCCGACAGCCCTGCCCAGGCGACGCGGCTCCTCGAATGGACGATCGAGCAGGCGGAGGACCGGCTCAAGAAGAAGCGCGAGAAGGAGATCGGGCGCCAGTCGGCGACGCGGAAACTTCGCCTTCCCGGCAAGCTCGCCGACTGCTCGATCCAGCAGGCGCAAGGGACCGAGATTTTCATCGTCGAGGGCGATTCGGCCGGCGGCTCGGCGAAGAGCGCGCGGAACCGCGAGACGCAGGCGATCCTTCCCTTGCGCGGTAAGATCCTGAACGTCGCCAACGCCACCTCGCAGAAGCTGTCGCAGAATCAGCTCCTCTCCGACCTGATCCAGGCGCTCGGCGCCGGCACTGGCAGCAAGTACCGCGACGAGGACCTGCGCTACGAGCGCGTGATCGTGATGACGGACGCCGACGTGGACGGGGCGCACATCGCCTCGCTCCTCATCACGTTCTTCTTCCAGGAGATGCCGGCCCTCATCACCAACGGACATTTATTCCTGGCCGTGCCGCCGCTCTACAAGCTGACGCACGGCGCCAAGTCCGTCTACGCGCGCGACGAGAAGCACAAAGACGAGCTCTTGAAGAAGGAGTTCGCGGCCAACGCCAAGGTCGAGATCGGCCGCTTCAAGGGCCTCGGCGAGATGAACGCGTCGCAACTAAAAGAGACGACCATGGACCCGGCGCGGCGCTTGTTGTTGCGCGTCGAGATCGGCGACGGCGACGCGAGCGCCCTCGCCGAGACCGTCAACGCGCTGATGGGGTCGAAGCCGGAAGCGCGCTTCCGCTTCATCCAGGACCGGGCAGCATTCGCAAAGGACTTGGATATCTGAGGAGACGGGTCGCGGCTGCCAGAGTTGCATAGCAAGCTAGGACAGCTATCCGAACATGCGGACTCGGACGGTCGCAGCAGGTTTGCTTATGCGGGCTCAGTAAGCGATAGTTGCAGGTATGCGAATCAGGCGTCCGTTCCAAGAAAGGACGCTGAATAGTTTTCGCTCAATCGCAGTGAGTTGTGTGCTCCGCATTGCGGCAAGCGTTATCAGTCATTTCAAATTGTAGCTAAAGCGTCTGCCACGTATTTCTACGGCGGAGGCGGCAATGCCGACAACGTTTGCGCCTGTTCCCACGCTCGCAGACTACCTTGTCAGCGGCTATTGGGAGGACAACGGTCTTCCCGCTCACCATTGGGCAACCTCGTCAATCAGCGTCAACATCGCCGACCTGAACGCCGCAGAGCAATACTTAGCCCTTGCTGCATTTAATGCCTGGCACGAAGTCTGCGGACTCGACTTTACCTTCACCACGGGTGGCGCCACCATCTACGTTATCAACGATGGGACCGGCCACGCGGAAGCCGATGCGATTTGGACCGGGTCCGGGCAGATCAACTCAGCCCTCATACACGTTAGCTCTGACTGGAACGTCGGCGCAGGTGGCGGGATCTACAGCTACTTTTACCAGACCTACCTTCATGAAATTGGACACGCCCTGGGGCTTGGGCACCAGGGTCCATACAACGGTAACGCGACCTACGACTTTGACGCGGACTACACCAACGATACGTGGCAGTGGTCCGTAATGTCCTACTTCCCACAGGAAGGCGAGCCTCGGAAGCTCGTTCGATTTCGTCATCACTCCGCAGATGGCCGACATCTACGCGGTTCAGACACTCTATGGTGAGCGAACCACAAGATCGGAAAGTACCACGTACGGATTCAATTGCACGGCCGGAGCCATTTTCGACTTTTCCCAGTATTTTGGCACGCCGGCCTTCACGATCTATGACAGTGGCGGCACCGACACACTTGACTGCTCGGGCTACTCGAATTCTCAAATGATCAATCTCCAATCGGGAACGTGGTCCTCAATCGGAGGCTTCGCCAAAAACGTCGCGATCTACCTCACGACAGTCATCGAGAACGCCGTGGGAGGCAGCGGCACCGACACCATCCTCACCAACTCCGCTGACAACTCCGTCGACGGAAGGGGCGGCTCCGATCAAGCAGTCCTGACTTATGTTTACGGCTCAGGGTACACGATCTCCGGTACACCCGACGCACTCAACATCGCCGGCGCCAACGGAAACGACTGGTTTTTCGACGTTGAGAGTTTCGAATTCTCGGGAGGACTCCGCAAGACCGCCCTGGAGCTGTTGGGGCTTCCCCCAGCCTTGCCAGACCTCATCGTGACCAACCTCAGCATTTCCACCCCGATATTCGAGTCGGGGCAGTTAGTGGACGTAAGCTACACGTTCGGCAATCAGGGAACAGCCTCAGCCGGCAGCTCGACCACCTATTTCTATCTGTCAGTCGACGCGACTTTGGATGAGTCGGACACGTTCATCGACCTCGAGTTTGAATTTGCGATTGCTGCAGGTGGCACGCGCGCGATAACGTCGACGGTGTACCTACCTTATGATATGCCGACCGAAGAAACGTTCTATCTTATTGCGGTTGCCGACGATTCGAATTTCGTCGAAGAGGTAACTGAAGACAACAACGTATCAAACAGCGTCAGCGTGCGCATCCCGGCACCCGCTCCGCCTCCCGCCCCGCCCCCCGATGATTTTGGCGACACAATCGCGACGACGGGTCGAGTGCAGATTGGCAGGTCAAGCTCGGGAAGCATCGAGACAGTGGAGGATGCCGACTGGTTTGCTGTGACCCTTGTTATGGGCCACACCTACCGCTTCGACCTCGAGGGTGCCGCAACTGGTCGAGGTACATTGTCTGATCCGTACCTGATGCTTCGCAACGGGTCCGGAGTAGTGTTGAGAGAAGATGACGACTCTGGCGCTGGTCTGAATTCGACCCTTGAGTTTTCAGCGGGAAGAACTGGAACGTTCTACCTGTCAGTACACCCTTTTGATCTATCGACGGGCACCTACAGGGTTTCGTTATCAGACATTTCCTCCAGCCGATTGTTTACCAACCAAGATGATATAGTGGGCCTGACGCTGACAGATGTCGAGTGGCACGGCCTCGGTGGCAACGATCGTATTTCCGGAATGTCGACACGTGACGTTATCCATGGCGACGCAGGTGGCGATACCTTGCGCGGGGAAAACGGAAATGATGGACTTTTCGGTAACGTGGGGAAGGACAGTCTTGACGGCGGAAACGGAGCCGATCGCCTTACCGGTGGGCTGGGCCGTGACCTAATGACAGGAGGGAACGGCGTAGACGTCTTTTACTTTTCTGCGGTCGCCGAGATTGGCAATTCGGCAGCCGATCGCGACAAAATTGCAGACTTCACGCATCTCACGGATAGAATAGATCTTTCACCCATTGACGCAAACGGAACGGCAAGCGGCAATACCGCCTTCAAGTTTCTGGCCGCCAAGGGCGCCGCTTTCACCGGCGCAAAGGGCCAACTCCACTGGCTGCAGACCGGCGGCAACACGATCATCGAAGGCGATATCGACGGCAACAGGGTGGCTGATTTCAAGATCGAGCTAACGGGTCTCAAGTCTCTGACCGCCACCGACTTCATTCTATAGCCAAGCTCGGCCGCGGCCGACTTGAGGCGCGCTTCCGCTTCATCCAGGGCCGCGCCGCCTTCGCGAAGGAGTTGGTTATTTGAGAGGGATTGTATGCGTCCGGTCCTGGCCCATCTCTCCCGTTCGCTGCGGCGCACCTAATCGTCAGCAACTGGGGAAACCGGCCGTGCTGCTCAGGTCAGGTGATGGGCGGGTCATGACCCAACTCGGAAGTGACGTGCCAAGACTAGCCTCGGCTCAACTACTTGCCTCGTCGACCGGCTCTTAGGGCGGGCGGCCGTCTCTAGCCAGCCTCAAAGACCTTGTCCAGCGTATCTCTCCTGAATTAAAATCCACCCCGACGACCCGATTGGCGAAGAGGGTCAGGGTCATGGAAGCACCGTTGCCGTCACAGAACCCGCTGTTGAACCGCCTTCTGGCGCAGTTACCTGATGACAGCTACCAGCGTCTCCTCCCTGATTTAGAAGGCATACCGCTGCGCCTCGGCGAGGAGATGTATGCGGCCGGAGAAACTCTGAAGTACGTCTACTTTCCCGCGACCGCGATCGTATCCTTGCTCTATACGATGGAAGACGGCAGATCGGCCGAGATCGGCGTCGTGGGCAATGACGGCATCCTCGGCATTGCCGTTTTCATGGGCGGCGAAAGCGTACCAAATCGAGCCGTGGTTCAGAGCGAAGGCGTTGCCTTCCGAATGCCAGCACATGTGCTGGCGTCAGAATTTCGTCGCGCGGGAATGCTCCAGCGAGTCCTATTGAGGTACACGCAGTCTTTAATCGCCCAGATGTCGCAGACGGCAGTCTGCAACCGGCTTCATTCCGTAGAGCAGCAACTTTGTCGTTGGCTGCTTCTAAGCCACGATCGCCTGCCATCGAACGAACTCGTCATGACGCAAGAGCTCATCGCCGACATGCTGGGTGTGCGTCGTGAGGCTGTCTCTCATCAGGCCACCCGCCTGCAGCAAGCCGGGCTGATCAGGTACCATCGTGGCCATATCACCATTCTCGATCGCGCGGGTCTCGAAGCGATAGTATGCGAGTGCTACAGCGTGGTCCGTCGCGAAGCCGATCGCCTCACGTCTCCGGCTATCTAAAACCATTGTTGCGCAACGCGAAGCGCGGAGCCGCGCGTCGAACAACCTCCGGTCTTGTGTGCGGTAGCGCATAGACCGCGCAGTGCGTACGCATTGTATTGATCCTCTCCAAGAGCCGATCAAAACGGCGCGACGCGGTCTCCCACTTGGACCGCGAGCATCGGATGGGGACCCTTTGGCGCGCGGCTCGCCGCACCTGTCCCGACGAGTAAGAGGGCGGTCATGTCGCTAGAAAACACAATGGCAACAGTTGCAGTCGTCTTCATAGTCGCGGCGATCTCAGCGCTAATTGCGGCTGCGGGCTGAAAACAACTGCTCCCGTTCCCGTGAGGTGGATGTAATTATGACCGATCAGGAGTTCAGGGAACTCCGTTCCATGGTCGAGCGTCGGGTGCGCGAAGCTCATGCGCTCGGCCATCTGACGCAGGAGAGGCGAATTGCGAACAAACGATCCGACGCAGGGACCGATGGGCAAGCACGGTCGTCGAGTAACGGGCCTCGCGATCCTGGGCTACATAGGACAGAGTAACGGATCCGGCCGCTATTGAAGGGCTAAGCTGACGGCGAGCGGACCTCGCTACGATTACCGCTCCTGACCCGAAACGGAACGACTAGTCGCCAGCCCAGCAACAACAAGCTCTATTGGCCGCTCTCGCAGCAGTCGAGTTTCTGACCCGGCTCGCAAGTCCGATCATGCGTCCGCACCATTTATAGCGGCGCAATCCAGGCCACGGTCAGTATGGGGGCTGCTTCCGCAGGCGCTGAGTTTTGGCTGCCTCGGTCCACCATGCGAGATCGTCGGCAAAACGGGGAAACAGGTGTTGCAACGTGGTCCCGCCCGTGCCGATCGGCATCCCGTCGGCATCGAGCGCGTCGCTGATGGGACCCACGGCGAGCGTGCTGGAAACAACAACCATACCCATCTCGGACAGCGTGCCGTGCCACATCAGGCTTGCCCTGGCGCCGGAAAGCTTGCCGGCCGAGTAGCTGGCGATCGCGGCCGGACGCCAGAACCATTCCTCGAGAAAGTGATCGGTGAGATTCTTGAGGCCGGGCTGCATCCCCCAATTGTACTCGCCGGTCACGAACACAAAGGCATCGGCCGCTTTGATCTTGGCGGCTAACTCTTCCATCGCGGGAGGCGCGGTGCCCGGCGCGAACTCCTTGTACATCCGGTCGAGGATGGGCATGCCGACGGCTTTGGCGTCGATCAGCTCGGCGTTGTCGCCCCGGCTGCGTAGCCCCGCGACGATGTACTTCGCCAACCGGATGCCCGCGCGATCGCTGCGATAAGATCCATAGAACACAAGAATCCGGTCCTTCATGGCAAGCTGATCCTTTCGCGTCGATTTCTCCGACAGATGATAGCCGAAAGAGATTGTTTTGAATGCTACTCGGCAGTTGCGTAACATGAGGAAAAGGCACCCAAACCCAAGGAGCTCGACATGAGCAGTACTGAAACTGCAATCGAGACCCCGAGAGCGCGGACCGTCGACATGAAGCTCGAGGTCGTCGTCATCCCCGTCTCGGATGTCGACCGCGCGAAGGCGTTCTACGAGGGCCTCGGGTGGAGGCTCGATGCCGACTTCGCCGCCGGTGACGACTGGCGCGTTATCCAGTTCACGCCGCCTGGCTCCGGGTGCTCTGTCATCTTCGGCAAGAACGTCACATCGGCGGCGCCCGGCTCCGCCCGCGGACTGTACCTGATCGTGTCCGACATCGAGGCCGCCCGCGACGAGCTGCTGCGTCGCGGCGTCCAGGTCGGCGATGTGTTTCACGGCGCCGGCGACGTGCACGCCGGCACGGATGAGCCTTATTTGTCCGGGCGGCTCCGGGTCAGCGGTCGCGATCCCGAGCATCGAAGCTACGGCTCGTTTGCCTCGTTCAGCGACCCGGACGGCAACGGCTGGCTGTTCCAGGAGGTCACCGAGCGATTGCCGGGGCGCGTGGACGCGGACGACACGACATTCACCTCGTCGACTGAGCTCGCGGCTGCGCTCCGGCGTGCGGCGGCCGCGCACGGCGAGCACGAGAAGCGGACCGGCCAGCATGATGCGGACTGGCCGGACTGGTACGCCGAGTACATCGTCAGCGAGCAGGCCGGCAAGCAGCTGCCGTCATGAGCAGCGGCTCCGACGTCATCGTCAGCCGCTATCGGGGAAGAACTGCCGTCCTGCGGATGTGAGCGCCACGGCATCATCTGACCCGAAACGGAACGACTAGCCCAATCGCGCGGACATGCTTTTGAAGCGGTTGTCATCGCCTTGAAACAGACGCTCGCTCTCGCGCTCGCTCGGATGGGTGTGCAAAACCCGAGCATCACGGTTGCCGTCAACCGCGACTCTGCCACCTCCTTGCGTGACGACCGCGAGATGGGCACGCAATCGGCACCCCATGCCGCCGGCGAACCGGAGCGGCGCGAGGAGAAGGCCCGCGGGCAAGAATCGCCTCCGCGATCCATGTCAGGCGTGAAGCGTACGCTGCAATTTGAATTTAGATAGCGATTCACGTTCTTGATGGACGCGAAGCGTCTCCATCAAGAACGATCGCGATCTAGGCGGAGTTGACCGGATGATCCAGCACAAGCACCTGATCGTGAGGGCCGAGGTCGCGGCGGCCCCGGCAGAGAGCGAGGGGGATTGGCTCGCCCAGTGGTTCCGCCAGCTCATCGCCGCGCTCGGCATGAAGGTTCTGTCGGGGCCGCATGTCGCCTACGTCGACAAACCGGGCAATCGCGGCATTACGGCGGTGGCCATCATCGAGACGAGCCACATCGCGCTCCACGTCTGGGACGAGCAAAGCCCAGCGCTGATGCAGCTCGACGTTTACACTTGCGGTGCGCTCGACGTTGAAACAGTGCTCGAGCGCTTGGACTGCTTCCGGCCGGTCAAGATTGAAACCAAGTTCTTGGATCGTGAGGTCGGGCTCGTAGAGCTCGTCAGCGTCTGAGCGAGGCGAATGGCGTGATCGGCTATTGCCGCGCCGCTAGAGCACGATCGTCTGACATGGAACCGCTACAGCGATCCATGTCAGGCGTCACTCGTGCTCTAAATTTTGGATTTAGATAACGATTCACGCTCTTGACGGACGCGAAGCGTCTCCATCAAGAACGATCGCGATCTAGCCCATTCGACTTATTGGGTAACGCGCGGAAGGAACGGGTGACAAAACCGACACCGTAGTGGCCGCGCTAACCCAACCTACGCTCGAGCCTCCGCTAAAAAACTAATCCCCCTCTTCTGCCGCTCCCTTACACTCGCTCCGCCCGTCCCACTAGGGGTCGCCTCCGGGGGCGTACCGAAGGTCGAGGGGCGGGACGAGTCCGAAGGGAAAGTGCCGCACGCTGCAGCCATTCCTTCGCGCGTCTGCCAATTGCCGGTGGCAACATCGGTACCGCGGAGGCTTGCGGCTAAGCGAGGCGCGGGACGTTGGGACGTGCTTCACCCAACGCAAAGCTCGGAAAGGCGGGGCGTCACATCGCCTTGTTTGAAACTACGGAAGACCGTGGCGTTGTCGCGCCCCGCTCCCCTACCCTCATCAACTCGGGCGCAACGCGTCGCGAGAGCGAAACGCTGCCCCAACTGTCATCCCGGCCGAGCCCCGCCGGAAGCGGCGGGGCGAAGAGCCGGGACCGCCTCCGCTCCTACGCCGCGACCCCGAGCGCCTTAGCAATTTGGCCGAGCGTCGCCTTCTCCGCGTCGCTGACCTTCTGGCCGCCGAAGCCGAGCACGCTCCCCTCGGTCGCCGCGTCGGCGACCTTGCTGCTGATCGTGCTCAGCAGTTGCTTGAAGGCGGCAGCGTCCCCTGGCGCCTTGCTATCGAGAAGTCTCGACACCTCGCGCAGCGCATCCAGCGAGCGCTGGCTAATGTCAGCCGGCTTGGCGCCGGCGAACCGCGCCTTCAGCGCCTCGCGAATCTTGCTGCGCCCGTCCGATGTCTCGAACTCGGCGACAACGGACTTGATGAGCTCGTTGGCGCCGGGATCGCCCTTTGCCTTCATGAGCTGCCCGGCGCTCGCGAAGGATTCCTGGAGCAAGCCGATCACTCCGCTCGGGTCGGCCGCAGTGACGGCCATGCCGGAGAGCGCAACGCTCTCCATGATTTTCGTCCATTCCTCGGGGGTAAATGTCTGCTTGTTTGCCACGGAAGTCTCCCTTGGCGAATGCTGCGACGTGGAAGGAGACTGGGCACGACCGGATCGGCGGCGCCCAGCCGAGGTATCCCTGGCCGTCAGGCCGTAGCGAGCGTGTCGATCTCGGAGCGGAGGCTGTCGATCGACGGCTTGATGAGTGCCGCGACGCCCGGAATCTGCAGCGCCTTGTCGAACAGCCGATCGAGCGTGGGTTTCGCCGCTGCAATGGCCTTGGCGAACGCCTGTCTATTCTCGGGCGAAAGCTGTCCGAGCATGCCAGAGAGCTTATTGAACTCGTCGACGGAGTCCTTGAGCGGCGCCGCTGCCGATTGCGCCGAAGTCTCATCGGTGATCCCCGCGAGCGAAGCGCGTAGTTTGCTCACCGCCTCGGCGACTTGTGCGCCGACGTCGACATCGCCCACCTTGACGCCGCGCAGGCTGTCGAGCGCCGGGAAGTCGGTCGACGGCTGCTCGGGGAGAGTCCCTGTGGTGAGTGGCGACTCAGCCTTTGCTGGAGACTCGACCTTTGCCGGCGGCTCGACGCGAGCCGTTTCCGTCGGGCTCGGACGCGAGAGCAGGTACCAGGCGAGGGCGCCGACGGCCAGAAGCGCCAGGGCGGGAATGAGCCAACCCGGTTGCGGGGAGGCCTTGGGACTTGGGGCCGCATATCGGCCTGGAGAGTCATAGCCTCTCGATGCCTCTTGCGCGCGGCGCAGTTCGCTCGGACCAGCAAGGCTATCGAGAAGGCCTGTTTCGCCGAGCGTCTTGGAGAAGCCCGCGGGAACCGCGCGCAGAATATTGTCTTTCTGCGAGGCAATGAGATTTGCAATGCCCGTTGCATCCAGTCCGCTCGCGCGCTGATGCTGTCCCAGCACGCCCAGGATGACCGGGCCGAGCAGACCCATGAGGCTTCTCGAGCCGCCGCTGCCGATCCCGGCGAACTGACCGACTGCGTCGGCGAGCGCCGACATGGTCGTGCCGCCTAGAAGGGACGTGAGCACGTTGGCCCCTGAATCAATGAGAGGTTTCTGTCCGGAGCCGCCGATCGCGCTGGCGAGGCTCGATAGGACTCCCGGCTGCTGCTGAGTAACGGCCGAGCTCAGCGCTGCCGCGCCCCCGGGTGTGGAGGTGAGCGAGCTGAACGCGGCCAGAAGCGCGGGCACGCCCGCCTGGAGCGCGCTCTCGACCTGCGGCTTGCCGAGTCCGAGGCTCGATGCGACGCGCGAGACGAGATTGGAACTCAGGACTTGAGTAATGTCGGAGACGAGATTTGTCGACATGGGACACTCCTCTTGAAGGCGGTCCCCCCGAATAGAAAAAGCGCTTTGCGCTCAATATTTTATTCTGCTCATGTCAAGTCGCTTAACCGAGCCCTCATGGGTCGACAATCCCTCAATTCGAGGAAAGTCATATCCCGCTCGCGAAAAGGGCGCGTTTACCGAGCGCCCGCGAGGCCAAAGCGCGCTCGTGTTCACTCGACACCCCAATCGTCCGTCGATCAGAGAACGAAATCTCCGCCCGTCATTATCTTGAGGCCCGTGAGCTCGATCTGGAAGTCGGCCTTTGCCCGTGGCTGCGCGAGCACACCTGGAATGGTCGCGAGCGTTTCGCGTGGACGAGGACCGGAGCGGCAATTGCGAGATTTACGCGGCGGACCGGAAGGCCTCGAGGCTGACGACGTTGCTCGTCTCCTCCGCTAGGCGCGAGGTCACGAGCCGTGCATGGGCTTCGAGGATGAGCTGCTGCACGATCTGGCGGCGTTCGGCAGCCGCCGGAAAGACCTGGCGCAGCTCATCGAGCTTCCCGAGCAGATCGGAATTCATGCCGACGGAGATGACGTGGTACATGGGCGGGCTCTCGGCGGGTTCTGAGTTGATCCAACGCCGCTCAGAATTGCCCAGCCCGCCGCCCGACGCTGTTCCCCTCGTGACTGTCTCGGAGGAGCGGCTCCAGGCTCTCGACGTTCAATCCCGCCGCTGCTTGCGCGCCCAATAGATGGCGAAGATCGCAATCCAGAACAGGAGGGCCGCGACATCGAGCAAAGTCGAGAGCTCGCGCATCGTCTTGTGCCACGGCTGGTCCGGCGGTCCGACGAAGGTGAGCAGGCCCGCGATCATGCCCAGCGCAAGGCAGACCCCGACCGACACCCACGCGATCCTGACGGCTCGTCTCGTCATGAGGATAACCCCATCCCCTATCGCCCGCTGAGCTTATCACGGGGGCCGCCTGCGTGACACGCCCTAGCCGCGTGTGCGGCCCGAGGCGTCCCTCCATGGAGCTCCGGCCGCCCGCAAATTCCAGTAACGACCGGCAAGATCTCCGCGCCGCGCTATCCGACTTTACCCCTCCTCTCCGTCCTCTGCCCTTCTCCGGCCCCACAATTGCCGGCCTCCTCGAAAAGGAGCAGCAGCCGCGAGCGCAAGGGGAGAGCAGATGACCGACATTGGCCAGTCGATTAGACGCGTGACCCAGAGCCCGGCTTTCAAATTCGTCCTCATCTGCTTCTTGATCCTCCTCCTCCTCATCCCTCTCCTCATCGTTGCCGGTCTCGTCTCCGAGCGCGAGGGGCGCGCCAACGAGGTGAAGGGCGAAGTCTCCCGCACATGGGGCGGCGCCCAGCAGCTCTCGGGCCCCTTCCTCGTCGTCCCCTACACGGTGCACAGCGAGACGAAGGAGGGCGATAAGGTCATCGAGCTCACGCTCGAGCGGCGCGCGGTGTTCCTCCCCAATGCGCTGTCGATCACCGGCAACGCCAAGTCGGGTGTGCTCCACCGATCGATCTTCGACGTGCCGGTCTACACGGCGACGCTCGCGCTCGAAGGGAGCTTCGATGCCCCCGACATGGCGGAGGTTGATTCGAACGCAACGAGCGTGCGCTGGCGCGAGGCGACGCTCGTGCTGGCCCTTTCGGACGTCGCCGGCCTCAAGGAGGCCTCAACCGTCAAGATCAACGGGACGGAGGAGCTTGCCTTCGCCCCGAGCGTCGGCGTTCCGGGGTCGAGCTTGAGCGGCATCCACGTCCGCCTTGCCAACGCCGCGGCACGGCAGACCGGCGACGCGCCGCCCGGTCCCTTCACGTTTCGCACCGACCTTGTCTTCTCCGGCTCGACGTCCTTGAGCTTCGCGCCCGCCGCCCGCGAGACGAGCGTTGCGCTCACCTCCGACTGGCCGCACCCGAGCTTCATGGGGGCGTTCCTGCCGGCCGAGCGCTCTGTCGCCGACAGCGGCTTCACCGCCTCCTGGCGCGTGCCCCACCTGGCGCGCAGCGTGCCCAATGCCTGGACGATCGGAGAGCAGGACCTGGGGCGCTTCTATCCCTACCTGTTCGGCGTCACGTTCTATGATCCCGTCGACTTCTACGACCTCGTGATGCGCGCCGTGAAGTACGGCGTGCTGTTCCTGTCGCTGAGCTTCATGGGCGTGTTCGTGCTCGAGCTGCTGTCGGGCAAGCGCGTGCACCCGGTCCAGTACCTGTTCGTCGGGATCGCCATGGTGTTCTTCTACGTGCTCCTGCTTGCGCTTGCCGAGCATACGGGGTTCACGGCGGCCTATCTGGCGGCGGCCGGCGCAACCGGAGGTATGCTGTCGCTCTACGTCGGCAAGGTTCTCGAAAGCCGGCGGCGTGGGTTCCTCATGCTCGCGCTTTTCCTCATCTCCTACGCGTTCCTGTTCCTCATCCTGAAGCTCGAGGATTATGCATTGCTTGCCGGCGCCCTCCTCGGATTTGCCGCCCTCGCCGCCGTCATGTTCACCACACTCAAGGTCGACTGGTCGTCGGCTGCTGGGCGCTCCGACCAGCTTCGAGACTGAACCGCGGCGGTGGGAGGATTTCCCACTTTTAGGCGGACCGCTGCTATGATTTGGCGATCGGGAAAGCCCGATTCGACGCTCGGGGGATCTCGCCACGTGCTCACACATCGTAGGCGGCGATCGACCCCGGTCGCGAAGGGGAAAACGCAGGGAGACGTTTCTCATGAATATTAAAGCACTCGGAGCCGAGTTCGTCGGCACGTTCATGCTCATGTCGTCCGTGCTCGCCGCCGCGTTCTACTCGTTCGGCGCGCCGGCCGGCGCCGCGGGCATTCTCGGCGTTGCCTTCTCGATCGGCCTCACCGTCATGGCGCTGATCCGCTCGATCGGCCATATCTCGGGCGGCCATTACAATCCCGCCGTCACCGTGGGGCTCGTCGTCGGCGGGCGGTTCGAGATCGGCAGCGCGCTCGGCTACGTCGTCGCCCAGTGCGCGGGCGCCATCGCGGCATGCGCCCTCTTCGCCGTGATCGGCAACGCGCCGGCCTCCTTCGCCGCGAACGGCTTCGGCGATCTCTCGATGACGAAGGCCTCCATGACGAGCGTGTTCCTGATCGAGACCTTACTCACAGCATTTTTTCTCATCGTCATCATGGGCTCGACGCGCACCGGCGCCCCGGCCGGCTTCGCGCCGCTTGCGATCGGCATGACGCTTACCGCCATCCACATCATGGCGATCCCGGTGTCGAACGCGTCCGTCAATCCGGCCCGCAGCCTCGGCTCGGCCGTATTCGCCGGCGGGGAGGCCTTGAGCCAAGTCTGGCTGTTCTGGGTCGCTCCCATTCTCGGAGCAGTTGTGGGCGCCGTGATCTACCGGTGGCTCGCCGACGAGTCCTGACCCGCGCTCGGGTTGCAGAGGCCGGCGATTGGTCAGACCCGCGACCATCATGGTCGGGACGGGCGGCGTGGCGCTGCCCGCCGTTTGACATCCCTGCAAGGCTGCTGCGTCATTTCAGCATCACCGAAGAGCCTGCTTTTTCTTGCTTTTTTCCGCCGGGTATGCGAGGGAGAGCCCGGCTCGAGCGCAGGGGTACTCGGCTCTTTGAGCCCTTGCTGACCCCTCTCGATAGATTTGCCGCTTAATCGCGTGCCATTCCCCTGCGCTCTGTCGTCTTGCGCTGCCGCCTCTGGCCCATCGGGCCGTTCGGGTTTGAGCGCGCCGGACAATCGTGTCGCAGATGGAGACATAGTTTTTGGAAACGAAGACCTTCGCTGAGCTCCCGCTCAGCCAGAAAGTGCAGGCTGCCATCGTGGCGGCCGGCTACACGACGCCGACCCCCATTCAATCCGCCGCCATTCCCGTCGCCGTCACAGGACGCGATGTGCTCGGGATAGCGCAAACGGGCACCGGCAAGACGGCGTCGTTCGTGCTGCCGATGATCACCAGGCTCGAGACGGGCCGCGCGCGGGCGCGCATGCCCCGCTCGCTCATCCTCGCGCCGACCCGCGAGCTCGCCGCTCAGGTGGCCCAGAGCTTCGAGAAGTACGGGATCAATCACAAGCTCGACGTCGCCCTCCTCATCGGCGGCGTGTCGATGGACGATCAGGTGCGCAAGCTCGACCGCGGCGTCGACGTGCTCATCGCCACGCCCGGACGCCTCCTCGATCACTTCCAGCGCGGGCGCATCATGCTGATGGGGGTCGAGATCCTCGTCATCGACGAAGCCGACCGCATGCTCGACATGGGCTTCATTCCGGACATCGAGAAGATCTGCAAGCTGCTCCCTCCGCGGCGCCAGACGCTCTTCTTCTCGGCCACCATGCCGCCCGAGATCACCCGCCTGGTCAGCCAGTTCCTGAAGGACCCGGTGCGCATCGAGGTGACGAAGCCGGCGACGGCGGCGACGACCATCACCCAGCGGTTCCGCTTCTGCGCCAATACCGAGGACTGGGCCAAGCGCGAAATGCTGCGCCAGATGATCCAGGCGGAGGACGTGCGCAACGCGATCATCTTCTGCAACAGGAAGCGCGACGTCGCCATCCTGCTGAAGTCGCTCTTGAAGCACGGGTTCAACGCGGGGGCGTTGCACGGCGACATGGACCAGAAGAGCCGCATGGATACGCTCGAGAAGTTCCGCACCGGCGAGATCACATTCCTCGCGGCGAGCGATGTCGCGGCACGCGGCCTCGATATTCCCGACGTCTCCCACATCTTCAACTTCGACCTGCCCTGGCACTCCGACGACTACGTGCATCGCATCGGCCGCACGGGGCGGGCCGGCAAGGAAGGGGCGGCCTCCTCGATCGTCACCCCCGACGATCTCAAATCTCTCCAGGACATCGAGAAGATGCTGGGCGTGAGCGCCGTTTGGGTCGGCGAGCCGCCAACCGCGGAGGACTTCGCCGGCGCCGGGAAAAGGCGTCGCGGACGCGGCGGGCGAGTCGGAGCAGCGCGCGACGGCGCGGGCCGTGGCGCCGGCCGTCCGGCGCGTCACGGCGAGCGAGGGCAGCGTCCAGCGTCGGCGCGCGGCGCCGCGCCAACGGACCGGCAGCAGCCCCGACGCGAGAAAGCGGATCGCCCCGCGGCTGCGCGCACGGGCGCCCATGAGGCCACGCGTCAGGCGCCGCGCTCACACGAGCAGCGCCGCCCGCAGCAGGAGGCATCCCACGATCGTCCGCGCCAGCAGCCTCAGGCTCCGCGTCAGCAGCGCCCCGAGCCACCGCGGACCCGCGAGCGCGAGCCCGGACCGCAAGCTCCCGCAGCGGGCTTTGCCGACAACGTTCCGGCCTTCCTCCGAAGGCCGGCGCGCCCGGTCAAGGTTGCGAGCGACTGATGCTCAACGCTGTCGCGGGCTTGGCTTGCGCTTTTCTCTCGTTGGACGCGGCGCCTCGGAGCCGAGCGAGCCACGCTTCTTCTTCGAGGCCTTTGCCTTCGATTGGAGGCGCGCCGTCGCAAGCGCGCGCCGGGCCCAGACCACGATCTCCTCGGGCTCATCCAGAAGCCGCTCGGGCGCTCGCCAGTAGCTCATGAGCGTGCCCGGGCCGTCCTTCGTCATGTAGGTGAAGGGGCCCATGCCCTCGGATTGGAACTCGGCGCGCCCCACCTCGTCCGTTTTCAGAAATAGAGTGTCGTCGTCGATGAACGCGAAAACAACCGCATCGCAATAGACGCCCGCCCCGCCGAACATGCGTCGCACCATGATCGGCCCGAGCGGCGCCAGAAGCTCCTTCACAAGCTCGATAAACTCCGTGCTGGCCGTCATGACTTAGTCCCCTGACCTCATTAGTCGAGTCACTCCCTGACGCCCCCGGCGACCGCATTGCACAATTGGAATGTCAAGCAATTTCCGCGCTGCACCAAATCTGAACTGTGGGTAATCGCGGCTAGCGCCTAATTTCGAGGCAGGCCGCGGACTACAGTGCTGACGCGAGGAGGCAATTGCCATGCGTCAAACCCGTGTCGTCGACACGCTCCCGGACAATGCCATGCAGGATCGTAATGCCGAGCCTGACCGCGAGGTCGATTCCATCGAGGAGCTGCAGCTCGCGCGACTGGCAAGGGCGGTGCTCTCCAAGTCGCCGGCCGACCTCGCCGCCCTCGCCGAGGCCAATCCGTTGATCGTCTGGGAGTGGTTGGAGGCGTTTCGCCGCCAGAAGCTCAAAGCCGAAACGCAGGCCCGGCACTGGTCCGCCGCCATGGCGGCAATTGCGACAGCTACTCCGGACGCGGTGCGCACTGCCGCCGAGTAGGCAGCTCCCTTCAAGCCTCTGAAGGCTCATCGGCCTTGCCGGCCGGCTCCAGATTGACGCTTTCGCCGCAGCCGCAGGCGCTCTTCTGGTTCGGGTTGTTGAACACGAACCCCGACGTGAGCTTGTCGCTGCGAAAATCCATCTCGGTCCCGAGCAGATAGAGCACGGCCTGCGGATCGACGATGACGCGCGCGCCGCCGGCCTCGACCACCTCGTCGAACTTTTCGATCTTGTCCGCCCAGGTCATGGTGTACTCCATGCCCGCGCAGCCGCCCTTCTTCACGCCGATCTTGAGGCCCTGAATCTCGGGCCCCTTCGATGCCATGAGAGCTTCGACGCGCGCCGCGGCGGTCTCCGTCAGCGTCATTACTTTCGGCTTCGCGCGGCGAGGCGTGGTCATTTCGGTCATGAGTTGCAGGTCCAATCCCTGGTTCAGTGCTCAAAGCGAATATAGCGCGGATCGGGGGCTTTGCGAGACGGTCCAATGACCAGCGGTCCCGCTAATTCGCCGGCCAGGACTCGAGCGCAACATCGACCACCTCAAGCAGCTCCTTGCGGGTTGCGCCGCCTTGCGCCTGAACGGCCATCCCCTGGATTACGGCCGAGACATAGCGGGCGAGCGCCGCCGGGTCGGCGCCGCGCGGAAGGTCGCCGTCCGCCTTCGCCTTCTCGAGACGCTGGCGCAATTCCGCCTCGCCAGCGGCGCGGCGGGCGGCAAGCTCTCGGCGCACGGGCTCGGCCGCCTCGCCGCAAGCCAGAGCACCCTGGACCAGGAGGCAGCCCGGAGCGTTGCGGGTGCGCGTCGCAAGGTCGGCCGAGACGCGCAACAACCGCTTTACCGCCTCGCGCGCCGTCGGGGCGGCAAGCGCATCGCGCCGTGCGCGCGCGGGCTCCTCGACATAGCGCTCGACGGCTTTGAGGAAGAGCGCCTGCTTGTTGCCGAAGGCGGCATAGAGGCTCGGGGGATTGATCCCCATCGCCGCAGTCAGGTCGCAGAGGGACGCGCCCTCATAACCCTTCGCCAGGAACACTTTGAGCGCCTGGTCGAGAGCCTTATCGGCGTCGAAGGCGCGGGGGCGACCCATCGTCATCCGGACACCACATCACATTTGTATTACCTACTACATAATTCGATTGACTCCGGAAGTCCAGCCCCCTATTTGTGTATCGGTCGTTACATTAATCACATGGAGATGGTCATGACAAAGTCACTGAAAGGCAAGGTTGCGCTGGTCACTGGCGGCTCGCGCGGCATCGGAGCTGGCATCGCGCGGGCCCTTGCTGACGAAGGGGCCGACGTGGCGGTGAGCTATGCGGCCTCCGCCGACAAAGCCAACGCTGTCGTCAAGGAGCTCGAGGCGCGCGGCGTGCGCGCGGCGGCCTTCAAGGCGGACCAGGCCGACCCGCACCAGGCCGAGACCCTCGTCAAATCCGTTGCCCAAAAGTTCGGGAGGCTCGATATCCTCGTCAACAACGCGGGCGTGTTCGAGGCTGCGGCTGTCGGCGATGGCAACGGCAATGGCGCTGCTCAGAAGCGCCAGCTCGCGATCAACGTCGAGGCCGTCGCCGCGGCCGTGGATGCCGCGGCACCGCTTCTCGGCGAAGGCGGGCGTATCATCACCATCGGCTCCGTCCTTGCCGACCAGACGCCGTTCAAGGGTATCGCCGGCTACTCGGCGACGAAAGCGGCCGTCGCTGCCTTTACGCGGGGCTGGGCGCGCGATCTCGGCCCCAAGGGCATCACGGTCAATGTCGTGCAGCCGGGCCCGATCAACACCGACATGAACCCCGACAGCACCGACTTCGCGGCCGTGCAGAGGGAGCGCACCGCGCTCGGGCGCTACGGCCGCCCGGAGGAGGTCGGCGCCGCGGTCGCGTTCCTCGCGAGCCCCGCCGCGAGCTACATCACCGGCACCGCGCTCACCGTCGACGGCGGCTTCAACGCTTGACGCAGACCGCGGCGGGTCGTACCGCCGCGGCTCGCCCAGAGGGCTATCAAAACATGTTGAGGGCGAGGCGTGCCTCGTCCGACATGCGGCTCTGGTCCCACGGCGGGTCGAACGTCAGCGTCACCGTCGTTCCGGAGACGCCGGGCACGGCGTTGACCGCATCCTCCACCCACTTCGGCATGTCGCCCGCCACCGGGCATCCGGGAGCGGTGAGGGTCATCTCGATCGCCACCTCCCGGTTGTCGTTAACGTCGATCTTGTAGATCAATCCAAGCTCGTAGATGTCGGCCGGGATCTCCGGGTCGAAGACGGTTTTCAGCGCCGCGACGATGTCGCGCGTGAGCCGCTCGATCTCTTCCGGCGGGAGCGCAGAAGTCGCGCCGCTGTCCGAGAGATGCGTCTCCGGCGCGGGCGCGGGCCCAACCTTCGTCACGATGGTATCGAGCGGCTTGTCATCCATGCGACCCAAGCTCACGCAAAGAATTCCCGTGCCCTTATGAGCGCGGCGGCGAGGGCATCGATCTCCGCCTTGGTCGTGTACATGGCAAACGAGGCCCGGCACGTCGCCGTCACGCCCAAGCGCTCCATCAGCGGCTGCGCGCAATGGTGCCCGGCGCGAATGGCGATCCCCGACCGGTCGACGATTGTCGACACGTCGTGTGGGTGGAGCCCCTCGAGGCTGAACGCCACGATCGCGCCCTTGCCCGGCGCGGTCCCGTGGATGACGAGTCCCGGCACGTCGCCGAGCCGGCCATGTGCATAGGCGACGATCTCGGCCTCGTGGCGGAGAATTCGCTCGCGCCCGATCTGCATCATATAGGTGAGCGCGGCGCCGAGCCCAACCGCTTCCGACGATCGCCGGCGTGCCGGCCTCGAACTTATGCGGCGGCCGGCCGTAGGTGATGCGATCGACCTCGACCGTCTCGATCATCTCGCCGCCGCCCTGGTAGGGCGGCATCGCGTCGAGATGGCGCTTCTTCGCGTAGAGCACGCCGATGCCCGACGGCCCGTACACCTTGTGGCCCGTGAACACGTAGAAATCCGCATCGAGGTCGCGCACGTCGACCGGAAGGTGAACCGCCGCCTGGCTGCCGTCGATCAGCACCGGAATGCCGCGGGCATGCGCGAGACGGATCACCTCCTTCACCGGGACGACGGTGCCGAGCACGTTCGACATGTGCGTGATGGCGACCATCTTGGTCTTGGGCGTGAGCAGGCGCTCGAACTCGTCGAGCAGGAATTCTCCCGTGTTGGACATCGGCGTCCACTTGAGCACGGCGCCGCGGCGCTCGCGGTGGAAGTGCCAGGGCACGATGTTGGAATGGTGCTCCATGATCGAGAGGAGGATCTCGTCGCCCTCGCCGATCACCATGCCGCCGAAGGAACTCGCGACGAGGTTGATCGCTTCCGTCGCGTTGCGGGTGAAGATGATCTCGTCCGCGTACTCGGCATTGAGAAACCGGCGCACGGTGTCGCGCGCCTCCTCGAAGCGCGCCGTCGCCGTGTTGGAGAGAAAATGCAGGCCGCGATGTACGTTGGCGTACTCGAAGCGGTAGGCGTGATCCATCGCCTCGAGCACGGCAAGCGGTTTCTGCGCCGACGCCCCGTTGTCGAGGTAGACGAGCGGCTTGCCATAGACCTCGCGGAACAGGATCGGGAAGTCGGTCCTGACGCGCTCGACGTCGTAGCCGGCGCCAAGCTCGCTTTCGGGCTTTCTTGCCAAGCTTTGTGCTGCTCCGGCCATGTGCGCCTCTCCTAAGCTGCGAGCGCGGCGCCGCCCTCGGTGAGACGGCGGCGCACGAGGGCCATCAGCGCCTCGCGCACGGCCGCGTTGGCGACCTTGTCGATTGCTTCACCGATAAACAATTCGACGAGCAATGCGCGTGCCTCGCCAAGCGGAATCCCGCGCGAGCGGCAGTAGAACAGCAGATCCTCGTCGAGCTCGGCCGAGGTGCTGCCGTGGCCGCATACGACGTCGTCGGCGTAGATCTCGAGCTCGGGCTTCGAATCGAACTCGGCCGAGGGCGAAAGCATCAGCGCCTGCGCCATCTGCTTGCCGTCGGTCTTCTGCGCGCCCGGGCGCACGATCACCTTGCCCTGGAACACGGCGCGGGCCTCGTCGTCGAGCACGCCCTTGAACAGCTCGCGGCTCCGGCAACCAGGCACCGCGTGGTCGATGACGAGCGTTGTGTCGATGTGGCCCGTCTTGTCGACAAGGACCGCGGCGCCGAAATCGAGTTCGGCCCCCTCGCCTGCAAAACCGAGCCGGAGCTCCGCACGAGCGAGACCTTGCCCCTCCGCAAGCGCGCAGGGCCTGTAGATTGACCGTTTGCCGAGCGTCACGAGGCGCGTTTCCACGTGCGTCGAGCCCGCGCTCACCTCAAGTCGACGGACGTGCTCGACCTCGGCGCCGTCGCCGACGATGAGGTGCGTCACCGCGTTCGTCTGCCTGAGGGCCGCGCCGGAGCCCGCGTGGACCTCGACCAGTGTGACCTTGGCGCCCTTGCCGACGCGAATGACGTTGCGCAGAAAGATCGACTTGCGGCCGTCCCTGTCGCCCTTTGCGCTCGTGTTGAGCAGGAGAAGGGGCTCCGCGAGCACGGCGCCGGCAGGAATGTCGAGCACGACGCCATCGGTGAAGAACGCGCCGTTGAGCGCCAGCATGGCATCGCCGGCCGGCCTCGCGCGCTCGATCTCCTCTTTCACCCACGCCGGTGGGGCCTCGAGCAGGCGCGAGAGAAACGGCTCGTCCCCTCCCGGGCCGCGCACGAGCCCGGCATGGGCGAGGCCCGCGCCGTCGGCTAGCGCCGCCCAGTTCCTTTCGAGTCCCGCGCCGGGAAGGGCCGCCGCGACAGCCGCCTCGGCAGCGGCGCGATCGGAGCGGAGCGCCTCGCCGGTCCCGACCGGAAATGCCTCCTTCAGGGCCGCGCGCAGGTCGGTGTACTTCCACGCCTCGAGGCGCCGATGGGGAAGTCCCAGCGCCGAGAAGGCGCCGATTGCCTCTCGCCGCAATTTCTTGAGCCAGGAGCCACCGGGCAAGCCGCTCTCGTTCGCCGCAAACTCTTCGGTGAGCGCGGTCTCGGCCTTCGTTCTCAACACCTGCACGGTCATCGGTCGTCCTGCGTCCTCTTCCTCCGCCACCCCCTTGTCGCTCATCGTCAGGCCGCCTTGCCCTGGTACTCGGCATAGCCCGACTTCTCGAGCTCGTGCGCCAGCTCCTTGCCGCCCGACTTCGCGGATGACGCCGCCCGCGAGCACGTGCACGCGGTCGGGGACGATGTAGTCGAGGAGCCGCTGATAGTGCGTGATGAGGAGCATGGCGCGGTCCTTCGAGCGCAGTGCATTGACGCCGTCGGCGACGATGCGCACCGCGTCGATGTCGAGGCCGCGAGTCGGTCTCGTCGAGCACGGCGAGCGACGGCTCGAGAACCGCCATCTGCAGGATCTCCGAGCGCTTCTTCTCGCCGCCCGAGAAGCCGACGTTCACGGGGCGCTTCAGCATCTCCATGTCGATCGAGAGCTTGGCGGCCTTGTCGCGGACGAGCTTCATGAATTCAGGCGTCGACAGCTCGGCTTCGCCGCGCTTCTTGCGGAGCGCGTTGGCGGCCGTGCGCAGGAAAGTCAGCCCCGCGACGCCCGGGATTTCCATGGGGTACTGGAAGGCGAGGAACACGCCTTTCGCGGCGCGCTCGTCGGGGTCCATCTCGAGGAGGCTCTCGCCGTTCCAGAGGATGTCGCCTTGGGTGACCTCGTAGCCGGCGCGCCCGGCGAGCACGTGGGCGAGCGTCGATTTGCCCGACCCGTTCGGCCCCATGATCGCGTGCACCTCTCCTTTCGGGAGCGTGAGCGTGAGCCCTTTCAGGATCTCACGGTCCTCGTCGGCGAGCTTCACGTGCAGGTTCTTGATCTCAAGCACTTGTCACATTCCTCCAGTCATTCGCATACAGTTCCGCCGGCCTCGCCGATTAGCCGACGCTTCCTTCCAAGCTCACGCCGATGAGCTTCTGCGTTTCCGCCATGAACGCCCCACTCCCGTCATGGCCGCGCAGGCGGCCATCCACGCAAGCCAGCCGAGGAAAGCAACCGATGGGCTTGAGCCAAATCGAGAGCACGCCCTCGGGGAGACGTGTCGTGGATCCCTGCCTCCGCGGAGATGACGTTACGGGTGCGGCGAACGTGATCATCCGACTGAACCTTCCAAAGACACGCCGATGAGCTTCTGCGTCTCCGCCATGAACTCCATCGGCAACTGCTGCAGCACGTCGCGCACGAAGCCGTTGACGACGAGCGCCACGGCCTCTTCCTGGCTCAATCCGCGCTGCATGCAATAGAAGAGCGTGTCCTCCGAGATCTTCGACGTCGTCGCCTCGTGCTCGAAGTGCGCGCTCGAGTTCTTCGCCTCGATATAGGGCACCGTGTGCGCCCCGCACTTGTCGCCGATGAGAAGCGAGTCGCAGTTGGTGAAATTGCGCGCGCCCGTCGCCTTCCTGTGCGCCGAGACGAGGCCGCGGTAGGTGTTGTTCGAGCGCCCGGCGGCGATGCCCTTCGAGATGATGCGGCTCGACGAGTTCTTGCCGAGGTGGATCATCTTGGTGCCGCTATCGACCTGCTGATAGCCGTTCGAGACGGCGATCGAGTAGAACTCGCCTCTGCTGTTGTCGCCGCGCAGGATGCAGCTCGGGTACTTCCACGTGATCGCCGAGCCGGTCTCGACCTGGGTCCAGGAGATCTTCGCGTTGCGGCCGCGGCAGTCGCCGCGCTTGGTCACGAAGTTGTAAATGCCGCCGCGCCCCTGCTTGTCGCCCGGGTACCAGTTCTGGACCGTGGAATACTTGATCTCGGCGTCGTCGAGCGCGATGAGCTCGACCACTGCCGCGTGCAGCTGGTTCTCGTCGCGCATCGGCGCCGTGCAGCCCTCGAGATAGGAGACGTAGGCGCCCTTGTCGGCGATGATGAGGGTGCGCTCGAACTGGCCGGTCTCGCGCTCGTTGATGCGGAAATAGGTCGAAAGCTCCATCGGGCAGCGCACGCCAGGGGGCACGTAGACGAACGAGCCGTCGGAGAACACCGCCGAGTTTAGCGCCGCGTAGAAGTTGTCGCCTTGCGGCACGACCGAGAACAGATACTTCTTCACGAGCTCGGGGTGCTCGCGGATCGCCTCCGAGATCGAGCAGAAGATGACGCCGGCTTTCGCCAGCTCATCCTTGAACGTGGTCACGACGGAAACGCTGTCGAACACGGCATCGACCGCGACGCGGGCACCTTTGACGCCGGCCAGGATCTCGCGCTCGCGCAGCGGAATGCCGAGCTTCTCGTAGGTGCGCAACAGCTCGGGGTCGACGTCGGCGAGCGACGTCGGTGCCTCCGTGCTCTTCGGCGCGGCGTAGTAGTAGAGATCCTGGAAGTCGATCTTCGGGTGGTGGACGTTGGCCCAGGTCGGCTCGGTCATGGCGCGCCAGCGCGTAAAGGCCTCGAGACGGAGCTTCAGCATCCACTCGGGTTCGCCCTTCTTGGCCGAGATGAAGCGCACGGTGCTCTCGTCGAGGCCCTTCGGCGCCCGCACCGTGTCGATCTTCGTCTCGAAGCCGTACTTGTACTGATCGACGTCGATCTTCTTGACTTGCTCGATCGTCTCTTGAACTGCCGCCATCTCTCTACCTGCTTTCGAGCGGCCCGCCGCGGCCGCCGTTGCTCCAAACTATCCTCACGCGGCGATCCTCGCCCCGCCGCCGATCGCCTCCCAGGCGGCGAGAAACGCCGCGATGTCCTTCTCCTGTGTCTCGGGTCCAAGGCTGACCCGGATCGCACTCCTTGCGAGCCCCGCTTCGAGCCCCATGGCGGCAAGCACGCGGCTCTCGCCGACCTTGCCCGACGAGCACGCCGCGCCCGCGCTGACCGCGATCCCAGCCAGATCGAGCTTGATGACGAGCATCTCCGCCGACTTGCCCGGCCAAGCGACGCAGGTCGTGTTGGCGAGACGCGCCGCGTCGGCGCCAACGACGCGGGCTTCGGGCGTCAGACGCAGGATCCCGGCCTCGAGGCGATCGCGGAGCGCGCCGATCCGCGCCATCTCGGGGAGATTGCCTACGGCCGCTCGCGCGGCGGCGCCAAAGCCGGCAATCGCCGCAACATTCTCGGTACCTGCGCGCCGGCGCCGCTCCTGTCCGCCGCCGGCGATGAGAGGGGCGAGCGTCGTGCCGTCGCGAATGACGAGCGCGCCCGCGCCCTTGGGCCCACCGATCTTGTGCGAGGAGAGGCTCATGGTCTCGCAGCCGAGCGCCGCGAAGTCGACGATCACGCGGCCTGCGGCCTGGACGGCATCGCAATGGAGCGCAAGGTCGTTCGCCATCGCAAGCTCGGCGGCGGCGGCCACGGGCTGCACGACACCGGTTTCGTTGTTCGCCATTTGCAGCGCGAGGACGAAGCGACCGCGGTCGACGCTCGCCGGCAGAAAATCGCCGAGGGCGCCCACGTCGGCGACACCCGCCGCCGTAACCGGAGCACTCACAAGCCTCGCTCCAGAGTTCGTTGCCGGCGCGCGTACCGACTCGTGCTCGAGCGCAGAGAGCAAAATGGTGTCCCAGCCCGCCCTCATCGCCCACGCATTGGCTTCCGTCGCCCCGCTCGTGAACACGACCTCTGCGGGCCGCGCATGAACCAGCGCCGCGACCTCCTCGCGGGCGGCCTCGACGAGCGCCCGGGCGCGCCGGCCCTCGGCATGAACGGAGGAGGGATTGCCGCAGAGATCGAGCGCGGCAAGCATAGCCGCGCGCGCTTCGGGCATGAGGGGCGCCGAGGCGTTGTAATCGAGATATGTCCGCTCTGCGGTCATGCCGCGGCTATTCCCCTTCCATGGCTTCCGCTGCCGACCGCGCCTTCGCCGTGAACGACAATCACCGGCGGCTCGACCCGCTTCTCGGCCGGAATGCCGTCGAGAACCTCTTGCAGAGTGACGCTCCAGACGAACGCCGAGATCGCGTCGCCGAGCGCGCTCCACAGACCATGGGTCAGGCAGCGCTCGTCGCCAAAGCACGGCGTCGCGCCTCCGAGGCAGCGCGTCATCCTCGTCTCTTCGTCGACCGCCGCCATGATCTCGCCAATTCTGATCTCGGATGCGGGGCGCCCCAGCCGGTATCCGCCGAGGCGACCGCGCGTGCTCTCCACAAGACCGGCCCGGCGTAGCCGCAGGAAGATCTGCTCGAGATAGTCGAGGGAGAGCTGCTGGCGCTCCGCGATCGACGAGAGGGGCACTTGCTCCTGTCCGCCATGCTTGGCGATGTCCGCCATCGCCATCACCGCGTACCGGCCCTTGGTATTGAGCTCCATGAGACAGCCTCCCACCGTTCGAGTCGGGCGAGGCTCTCAGGCCACTTGCAACGCCCACCCGCATCTGTGCTAAGAGACCGGCCCGAGCCGGCTCTTTATAGACGTTCTACCATCTCTTTCGAACGGTTCTAAACTTGCATTCGGAATATGAAAATTCCGAGCAGGGAAATCAAGCATTCTCTCGGCACGAAGTCGTGAACACCCGAAGAACCGGCGGCCGCTGACGGAAGGCAGTACGAGCCTGGCAGCCGGACCGATCTAAAACGCCCTCAAAGCGAGACCATGAGAACTCATGCCCGAGCTGATCATCAATGGGCCCGCCGGCCGCCTTGAAGCCCGTTACCATCACGAGCCGCAGAGCGACAGCCCCATCGCCCTCATCCTGCACCCCCACCCGCAGTTCGGGGGCACGATGAACAACCAGGTCGTCTATAGCCTTTACTATACGTTCGCCAAACGCGGCTTCTCGGTGCTCCGCTTCAATTTCCGCGGCGTCGGCCGCAGCCAGGGCTTCTGGGATGGGGGTCCGGGCGAGCTTTCGGACGCGGCTTCGGCCCTCGATTGGCTGCAGATCGTCAAGCCGGATGCCAAGTACTGCTGGATCGCCGGCGTCTCGTTCGGCACCTGGATCGCCATGCAGCTCCTGATGCGCCGCCCCGAGATCGACGGCTTCATTTGCGTGGCGCCGCCCTCGAACCTTTACGACTTCTCGTTCTTGGCCCCCTGCCCCTCCTCGGGCCTCATGCTCAACGGCGAGAAGGACCGCGTCGTCCCGTCGAACTCGGTTGCCGAGCTCTCGGCCAAGCTCAAGACCCAGCGCGGCATCAAGATCGATCATGAGGTCGTGGCGGGCGCCAACCATTTCTTCGAGGGCAAGATCCCCGAACTCGAGGCGGTCGTCGGAAGCTATCTCGACATGCGGCTCGCGAAGGCGGCCATGGACCGCGAAAAGCAGAAGGAAAAGGAAAAGGAAAAGGAAAAGGAAAGGGAGCGCGAGCCCGAACCCGAGCAAGAGCAAGAGGTCGAGGCCGAGGCCGAAGCCGACGACGAGTAAGCCAGGGAGGGCCCGGCTGCGGGCCTGGCAAGAAGGACATGAAGGCCCTCGCCATCGGTCTTGCCCTGAGCGCTATCTTCCTCGCAGCGGCCCTTTGGTACGCGATTGTCTTTCCCCGTCAGCCGGTCCGCGGCGCCCCTCCCCCGCTCAGCGCGGAGGAGCGCGATCTCGCCCGCCGCCTCGAAGCGCACGTCACGGCCGTCGCCAGCCGGCCGCACAATGTGGCCCATCCCGCGGAGCTCGAAGCCGCCGCCCGCCATATCGAGACGACGTTGGCCGAGCTCGGTTACAAGCCTGTTCTACAGAGCTTTACCGCGCGCGGTGTCGACGTGCGCAACATCGAAGCGGTGATCGAGCCGGAGGTCCCGGCCGACACTGCCGAGAGCTACGTTATCGGCGCTCATTATGACAGCGCGGGTCGCTCGCCCGGCGCCAACGACAACGGGACGGGCGTCGGGGCGCTCCTCGAACTCGCCCGTCTTTTTGCGGGCTGGCGCCCGCAGGCGCACCGCCTTCGCCTCGTCTTCTGGGTCAACGAGGAGCAGCCGTTCTCCAAGACCGACGACATGGGGAGCCTGCGCCACGCGCGCCGGCTCAGAGAGCGCAGCGAGCGCTTGGCCGGCGCCATCTCGCTCGAGACGCTTGGATACTTTTCAGGCGAGCCCGGCAGCCAGAAGTTTCCCTTCCCGTTCGCACTCATATACGCCGACAAGGGAAACTTTGCCGCCTTCGTCGGCCTGCCCGGATCACGCGCGCTCGTGCACCGAGCGCTCGGTGCATTCCGACGACACGCGGTCTTTCCCTCGATCGGCGGCGTAGCACCGGGCTTCATCAAGGGGATCGACTACTCCGACCACTGGTCCTACGACCACGTGGGCTATCCTGCGCTCATGATTACCGACACGGCGCCGTTTCGGAATCCCTACTATCACACAGCGGAGGACCTGCCGGATCGGGTCGACTATGATAGCCTGGCGCGCATCACCAAGGGCCTCGAGGGCATGGTGCGCGACCTAGTGCGATGAGGTCTTGAAGCGCGGCCGCACAAGCGAGCCGTCGTCTTCAATTGCCAAATCGATTTGATTGAACGATCGAACGAGGACGCGAAGTCCTAGTCGATCAACCCGGCGGCAGTGTAGGCCACGCAGCCGGCGCTTATGGCCCCAATCAGAACTGCGACGACCCCAACGAAACCAATTACCGACAACATGATCCGCCCCTACACTCACTGACCGCGCGAATTGATAGCAGGTGTATCTCAAGTAAACTGTTGCAGTATTGCAACTCTGCTCAAATTCGTGACATCTGGTTGCACTGCACGCAATTGCCTCTCGGCGTGGCTACTCCGCTGCCTTGGCGAGGACGCCGCCGGTGAGCGGCCGCGCCACCCCCGTAGTGCCGGGAAAGGTGATGGGAAGCCCCTTGAGCGATCGCACCGCGAGATAGGCCCAAGCCTCGGCCTCGAGAGAGTCGCCGTCGAGCGTCAGGGCCTCGGCGGGAACGACGGCACCCTCGACCCGCTCGGCGAGCATTTTCATGAGGGTGGCATTGCGACGTCCGCCGCCGGAGACGATCCAGGTGCGCGGCGCCTCGGGCACGTGGAAGCGCGCTTTGGCTATCGCGGCGGCCGTGAACGCAGTCAGCGTCGCTGCGCCGTCCTCGGTAGAGAGAGCGGAGAGTCCGTCGAGCGAGAAGGCATTGCGGTCGAGCGACTTCGGTGGCGGAACCGCGAAATAGCGATGCGCGAGGAACTGGGCGAGCACCGCCTCGTCGACGCGGCCACCTGCGGCGCAGACCCCGTCCTCGTCACGGGACTTGCCGGCCCGCAGCCGCATCCAGTCGTCGATCAGCGCATTGCCGGGCCCGGTATCGAAGGCGACGAGAGGGCGGCGGTTGTTGTCGTCGTCGTCGCCGACCCAGGTGACGTTTGCCACGCCGCCGACGTTCACGACCGCGATGGCACCCGGCAACCGACCGACCAGGGCCTTGTGGTATGCGGGGACGAGAGGAGCACCCTGCCCCCCGGCGGCAACGTCGGCTGCTCTCAGATCGAAGACGACGTCGATGCCGGTCTCGGCCGCGAGCAGGGCGCCATCGCCGAGCTGCACGGTGAGGCCAATGTCCGGCCGGTGGAGCACGGTCTGCCCGTGGAAGCCGATCACGTCGATACTGCCGGGCTCGACGCCATGATCCTTGAGGTAGTGGGCGACGGCCTCGGCATGGAGCTCGGTCAGGTAGCGCTCGAGAAGCCGCAGCCGGCCGGGGCGCTCGTCGCGGCGCCTCATCGAGGCCGCCTCCTCGAGGCCGGCCCTCAGCTGCGCGCGAAACGCCGCCGAGTAGGCGTAGGTCGCCGCATGGCCGCGCCGGACCACGCCCTCGCCGTTGGTCTCGATCAGCGCCACGTCGATGCCGTCGAGCGAGGTCCCGCTCATGAGCCCCAGCGCCCTGATGAGCCCCTCCTCCTCGACGGCCCGGAGCAGCTTGCCCGGTTGCTTGCCCACGACATCGGCCTCGTGCATGGTCCCCCGCATTCGTCGCCCGTCTCATAGCAGATCGATCCCGAATAAGCCGCCGCCATGACCGAGCCAAAGAGCGATTTCCTCCGCATTCTTGCCGAGCGCGGCTTTATCCACCAGTGCTCGGATACCCCCGGACTCGACTTACTGGGCTCGAAGGGCGAGGTCGCAGCCTACGTCGGCTACGACTGCACGGCCCCCTCGCTCCATGTCGGCTCGCTGCTCTCGATCATGATGCTCCACTGGCTCCAGGCCTCGGGCGGGGGCAGGCCGGTCGTGCTCATGGGCGGGGGGACGACGCGCGTCGGCGACCCCTCGGGGCGCGACGAAACGCGCCGCATCCTCTCGATCGCCGACATCGAAGCGAACAAGAGGAACATCGCCACCGTCTTCGCGAATTTCCTGGACTTCGGCCCGGCCCCGCGCGGGGCCGTCATGGCCGACAACGAGGAATGGCTTGCGCCGCTCAACTACATCGAGTTCCTGCGCGTCGTCGGACGGCACTTCTCCGTCAACCGCATGCTGACGATGGACAGCGCGAAGCTGCGCCTCGAGCGCGAGCAGGAGCTCTCCTTCATCGAGTTCAACTA
Source organism: uncultured Alphaproteobacteria bacterium (assembly GCA_963740475.1). Taxonomy (GTDB): domain Bacteria; phylum Pseudomonadota; class Alphaproteobacteria; order Rhizobiales; family Hyphomicrobiaceae; genus Hyphomicrobium_C. The sequence goes on from CAVUEM010000045.1 coordinate 248,712, forward strand.
CATGCTGCTGCAGGCCTACGACTTCGTCGAGCTGGCCAACCGCTACGGCGTCAACCTGCAGATGGGCGGCTCCGACCAGTGGGGCAACATCGTCACCGGCATCGATCTCGGGCGGCGCATGGGGACGCACCAGCTCTATGCGCTGACGTGCCCGCTGCTCACCACGGCGTCTGGCGCCAAGATGGGCAAGACCGCGGCAGGCGCGGTCTGGCTCAACGAGGACCAGCTCTCGGCCTACGATTACTGGCAGTACTGGCGCAACACCGAGGACGCCGACGTCGGCCGCTTCCTCAAGCTGTTCACGACGCTCTCGATGGACGAGATCGGGAGGCTCGCGGCCCTCGAAGGCGCCGAGATCAACGAGGCGAAGAAGGTGCTCGCGACGGAAGCGACCGCGCTGCTGCACGGGCGCGAGAAGGCCGATGCCGCGGCCGAAACCGCGGCCAAGACCTTCGAGGAGGGCGGCCTCGCCGCGGGCCTTCCCACCATCGCCATCCCAAAGGCGGAGCTCGAGAGCGGCTTGGGCGTCCTCACCGCATTCGTCCGCGCCGGGCTCGTTCAATCGAACGGCGAGGCGCGGCGTCAAATCCAGAGCGGCGGCCTCAGGGTCAACGACAAGGCCGTCACCGACGAGAAGCGGACGCTCACGCTCGGCGACCTCACTCCGGATGGGGCGATCAAGCTCTCGCTCGGCAAGAAGAAGCACGTGCTCGCGAAGCCGGTGTAAGAGGAATGTCGCCAGAGCCAGCGACTGTCAGCTAGGCGAGATAAGAGATGCTCGCAGTAAGCGGCTTAGGATTTTCACCCTTACCGGCAGTTAGCGGCGAGCCCAAGAGTTGTCCGCGGTTGAGGGCTTAGCCGACGACGAGCGGACGTCTCCTTCATGCGTGCAGGTGAACCTTAGCGGACGGTTTCCATCTTGCGCCAGCGGTCAGTTCGTCAAGCCACCCTCGCCAAGGTGGATTGCACTGGCACCAATATCTTGGTCATTTCGAGCCAGCGAAATGTGGCGCTGGGGCGCAACGTCGCTTCGCCCAAAGTGCCGTCGGCGTAGCCGTGCGCCTTGAAGAACGCGACCGAGTTCAGCGTCGCGATGAGGTCGGCTTTCTGGTGACCGTTAGCGACCATGTCGTCCTCGATTGCGGCCGGCCGAGCAATATCCCGGAGCTGACGGCTTTCGCGCGCCTCGACTATCGGGAGCAGGCCTCATGGCTCGGTACCGGGCCGGACTGGAGCGCATTTGCCAACCTCGGCTGGAGCTATCTCGGCGATCGCGCCGCCAACGCGGCGAACGATTTCTTTCTCGATGCTTATCACATGATCGACGCCCGCGCCGGGCTGAGCGTCACATCGGGTTGCGAATTCTATGTGTTCGGAACCAACCTGCTCGACGTCATTCCCGAGCTCACCGGTTCGCTGGTTGCACCTGGGATTGAGTTCGTGGTTCCCGACCGCGGGCGCATCGTCGGCATTGGGGCCGCAGCGCGCTGGTGATCGAGGTTCGCGCGGCATTCCGCGCAGTTTGGACCGTGATCGCGGTCGCAAGACCTCGATTTATTTTGCTATTTGATGCGATCCGGCATTTCGCAACCCCGCTGGCGTGCGATGACCTGATATCACGGACGCCGGATTGCCGTTACATCGAACGCGGTCGCGACCTCGAGCGCCACCCATTGCGCGCTCTTCCATTGCCCCTGGCCCACGCCGAAGTCCGAGCGAAGCAGGCTGACGCCGCCCTTCGCATGAAGCGTGTCGCCGTTGACCTCGATCGAGAGCGGCGTGGTCAGCTCCTTCTTGACGCCGCGCATCGTGAGCGTGGCGATCGCGTCGTAGGATGTAGGACCTTTGGCGCGGAACGATCGCACCTCGAACTTTGCTTGAGGAAACGTCTTCGCGTCGAACCAGTCGCTTTGCGGTAAGGCGGTATCCTTCTGCTTGTCACCGGTGACCCCGCTCGTCATGTCGACGGTGACGAGCGCGTGGCCGGATTCCGGGTGAGTTGGATCGAAGCTGATCGCGGCGCTCCAGTGCTGAAAGCGTCCGTCGAACGGTAACCCCGCCATGGTACCTGTAAATCCGAGCCAGCTTTTCGCTGGATCGACGGTCCACTCGGCCGCGCGCGCCGAGCTCGCTGACATTACGACCGCCAGACCGAGGAAGCACGCATAGGATCGGATCATCGCCAGCTCCATCGGTTCAGCCGTAGGCGCCGAATCTGGGAAGCATGCGCGCAAGGACATCGTCGCGCATTTTGAAGTGATGACGCAATGCGGCGCCAATGTGCCCTGCCAACAGGGTGACAAGGATCCATCCGGCGATCTCGTGCACTACTATGAGTGCAGCCTCCGCCGCGCGCTTGTCGGGCAGGTCGGGTAGTACGGGCAGATGCGGAAGCGGCAGCACGCCGTAGAGAACGGTTGGAATATTGAGCGGCGAGGCGGACACCACGGCCCAACCAGAGAAGGGGAGGGCGATCAGCAGGACGTAGAGACACGCGTGGCTCGCCTTCGCCACATGCTTCTCCCACACCGGCATCGTCGCGGGCAACGGAGGTGGTTTGTGCAGCAAGCGCCATAAGAGACGCAGGATGCTAAGGGCCAAAATCGTCATGCCCACCGACTTGTGCCATTGATAAAGGGAGAATTGCAGATATGAACCGGGCTTCATGGATGTCATCGTCCACCCCATGATGAGCTGAGCGGCGATGGCGAGAGCCGTCAGCCAATGAATCGCGATAGCCACCCCGTCATAGCGGGCTCCCGTCGGCATTGTCCGGCTCCTCCGTCCGCGCTATTTGACTCGGTCGAATTCGCAGCTGATCGTCAATTTCACTTCGTCGCCGACGAAGGGCACGAGCGTCTTGATGCCAAAATCGGAACGAGACAACGATCCGGTGGCATCGAAGCCGACGACATGATCCTGTGTCACTGGATTGGTCCCTGCGCCATGGAGGGTGACCTCGAGCGTGACCGGCTTGGTCACGCCGTGCAGGGTCAAGTTGCCCGTGATTGTGCCCTTGGTTGCGCTTGTCGCCTCTGCCTTAGTCGACTTGAAGGTCGCAACAGGAAATTTTGCCACGTCGAAATAGTCGGCCGACTTCAGATTCTCGTCGAGCTTGGGATCGTTCACGACGAGGCCGTTGAGGTTGATCGTGACCTCGAGGGCGCTATTGTTGGGGGCTTTTGGATCGTAATCGAGCCGCGCGTCGAGATCACCGAAGAAGCCGTAGTAGGTCGAGAAGCCCAGGTGGCTTGTAGAAAAGACGATCCGCGCGTGGCTCTTATCGAGCTTGTACCTGCCGCCTTCGACTTTCTTGAAATCCGGCGTCTCAATTCCCTGCGCCATCGCCACGGCCGTACCGGCAAGGACGACGACAAAGCCAAAGGCGATCGCGGCGTTTCGGGTCATCGGGCAACTCCGCCGTAGCAAAGCCATTGAACCGCCGCGATGTTTGGCTAGGTGTTCCCTAAGGAACAGCGGGGGCTCACGCATTGTTCCTATGGGACGACACCAGCATTTTCAGTCAGGAGGGTTTGTCCAATGTCGAGCAATACACGCCCCCTCAAGTCGATCGTCGCACAGTTAGCAGCCCTTGCTCTTGTCAGCGCCGCCGTCGGTCTTTCGGCCAATTCGGCCGCTGCGGACGCTGGGCTTGATGTACTTTCCGGCTCGTGGCGCGGTGGCGGCACAATGTCGTTTGAAAACGGCAAATCCGAGAGCATCAGCTGCAACGGCTACTACAAGGGCGGAGACAACTTCAGCGTCGTCATCCGCTGCAAGGGCACGAGTTCGAACTTCGAGCTCCGCAGCAAGTTGGAGTCCAGCGGAGACAAGGTCTCGGGCAGCTGGGAGGAACGCACTTACAACGCGTCGGGCGACGCGTCCGGCTCCGCGTCTCCTGGCAGTCTGCACGTTCAGTTCAGCGGAAGTCTCAAAGGCAGTCTCGCGATGAGCTTCTCGTCATCGAGCCAATCGGTATCGGTTTCGGTCGGCACGAAGGGCGCTGGCATAAAAGGAGTGAACGTCAGTCTTCAGCGAGGGTGATTGCATGGTTTCCCCTCCGCGAAGCTGAAGAAAGGCAAGCCCAGAGAGAACTGGGCAGCTCGATGTGGGGCTCCTCATGTTCAATGCACTTGGATTGGCTGCACTCGTTGTGTTGGTCGTCGGTTGCGCGTGCTTAGCTCACGTTGTGGGAAACGCACACGACGACTAGCTGCATGATATTTATTGCCGCTAATGGCCTTCACCGGTCGTGAGCGTCGAGCCAGTAACTGTGCGTTACTCAGGGCCAAGCGGACGGCCCTTGCGTGATGCGAGTTGAGGCGGCGGGCTTTGATATCCGCCGCCATTTTTCTATGTCGCTGATACGAGCGCCCGAGGCCTTCGAACGCCCACAGTGACGAAAAAAGATTCCGTTCGCCGGGATGGGGACGGTGGGTTGGGATATGGTCGCTGGCGCGGGGTTCCTATGCCGAACTTTAGAGGAGGAAACGTCATGACACGCTGGTTTGCTATCTTTGGGTGCGGAGTTGCACTTCTGGTCATTGCCCCAATCGGATTTCACACGGGAGCGGTCGCAAAACCCAAGGGGATGATCTGCAAGGCGACGGGGCTCGACGGCAAGCAGTCGAAGTGGGCCTGCAAGGCAGGACAGAAGTGTTGCTTTGACTGGCTGAACAACAAGGGAGCCTGCGTGGCCGCTTCGTCGATTTGCCTCTGAGAGGCATGGCGACGTGATGGCCTTTGAGCACCACTCGCGGTTCATCGGCTGCGAGGCATGAAGCGGGAAATCTACGAGCCCCGACAGCCCTCGCTGCCGGGGCTCAGGTACTTTGGCGTGCACATTTTCGGCTTCCGCTTTGCTGTCCAGCGTACGCGCCAGCCGCGAAATGCTCAGTTCTTCTTCGTCGGCTTGCCGCTCGTCGTCGACGACCAGCCGTCGATCGTGTCGGAGCCCGCCGGCTTCCCGCTTCCCTCGGCAACGCCCGACCTCGAAGCTCGGACGCGGTCCTGAACGGAAGCCTTGGGAGCCTGGTCGCGCGGCTGCACGCTGGGATTGGGATTGGTCATCTCCATGATGCCGCGCAGAATGCCCGGAGTGAACATCGACAGCGGGTTGACGATGACCTGCGGGTCCGACATCGACCCCTGGATGGCGTACGTGAGGCCGAACACGCCTTCGCACTTGAGACCGGAGACGATGGGCCCGACGAGGGGAATATCACAGAACGCGCTGTTGATGCCTTGCAGGGGTACGTACGTGCCGCCGAGATTGACTCGCCTGGCACCGAAATCGACCTTGCCTCGGATCGTGGCGCCGAGCACCGGACCCTTGATGTAGGATTCCTCGAGGACAAATTGGCCGTGACCGGCCGAGAACGGCGCCTTCATGTGGTCGAACTCGAACACCTCGCGCACCACGCGGCGCTGGCCGGATGGCGTAGTGCTGATCTCCGGCCCCTTGGCGCTTGCGCTCGAGTAGACTTCCGCCACGACCGGGTCGCCGAGCACCTTGAAATCGTCAACCCAAAGTATGCCCGTTTTCTCCGCAGCGCCGCGCCCGTCGAGATTGACCTCGAGGCGCACGCGCCCCCCCTCCATGTTCGGGTAGAACCCGACCAGCTTGAAGGCCCGGCCGGCGTCGGTCGAGTTCGGCATAGACGACGCGGTCTCCGCTCGCATTCCTCTTGAGCAGAACGGCGAGCGGCTTGTTGCCCTCGAGCGTGCCTTGCGCATCGAGCGAGGCGATGTCGTAGCCCTTCTGGGTGAGCTTGAGCTTGAACCCGCGCAAGCTTGTGCCCGCGTTGCCGAGCACGGTATCGATGTCGGCTTCGAAGTCCATGCCCTCCGCGGGGTAGCGCGGCTTGATCTCCGTCTCGCCCTCCTGTCCGAGCGCGAGGAGCTTGCGAAACAGGTCCGTCGCATCGAAGGTCGATCCCTTGGCCTTGATCAACCAGATTTTCCGCTCATCGATCTTTCCTTGTACGTCGATCCGCGACACGACGTTCAAGGAGAAATCGGGAAACGCGAACTCGCTCACCAGGTTGCGGGCATTCATGACGACCCTGCCGCCGATGGCGATGTTCTCGCCCTGCACCTTGAAGTTCTCGAGCGCAAAGCCCTGAGGCTCGGCATTGAGATCGAACTCGAGCGAGGCGGGCCGGCCCGGGGGCTTGCGCCAAGCAACGCCGTAGAGAAGGAGCTCGGCGTTGGTGAGATCGGCCTGCGCGTGGACCTTCGGCGTGCCGTCGGGGGCGCGCGTGATCGAGATCTCGACCGGGACCTCGCCCTGAACGAGATGATTGACGTCGAGACCGAGCTGGTTGCGGTCCGAGTTGTCGAGCCGCGCCGTGATGCGCAAGGGAAGTTGCGTATCGTCTGGGGCCTCGAAGATGTGCTGGAGGTTCAGTCTCGCGAGCACGCCGTTGAAGAGCAGCTCTCCGTTGGCACTGACGGCGGCCTCGGATACGTCGACATCGATCGTCCCCCCCCGCAGGTCGTAGGGCCCGATTCGGTTCTTCGACTTGATCTCGCTGATGCGCGCCTTGCCCTCGGTCTTGACCGCCGCTCCGGTGCCCGGGATCAGCGGCATGGTCACCTTGAACTCGCCCTCGACCTTGCCGTCGATGCCCTCGACGGGCAACGAGCTGAACTCCGCCATCGGCAGGCGCGAGCGGTTGATGGCCTCGAGAAGCGCCGCGAGCTGCGTCTGGCTGCGGAACGACAGCTCCGCCAGAGGAAACGAGCTCGACACGCTCGCAATCGCGAAACGGCCGCTCTTGAGGGGGACCTGACGCGTGGGGCTGGCGAGGAGGGCCGCATCGGGGACCGTCACCTCGAAAGAGTCGTCCTCGAGGCGCATCGTCGCCTGCGGCGCGACGACCGGAAGCCCACCGGGAAACGGGACCATCTCGAGATCGCCTCCCTCGATGACGAGAGACAGGCGCTCGGTCCGGCCGGGCGTCGCGTCGGTAGTCTTCAGGAATTCGCCTGTCAGGAGCTTGAACGTGCCGGACTTGAGCGTCCCCCGGGTCAAACGCTCTCCGACCCATTTTCGCGCCGCCGGAGTGACGGCGCGCGGCCAGAGCGCCTTGAGCGTGGGCAGCGACATCGGGCTCATCGTCGCGTCGATGCGCGTGCTCGGCGTCGCCGTCCCCGTCGTCATTTCCCCATTCGCGGAAACCCTGGCGCCACCCGCCGCGAGCGAAAATTCCGTGAGCTCGACGAGGCCTCGGCTCGGCACCAGCCGGCCGCCGGCGATGAAGTCATCGACGGCAATCCCTGCGATCCCGAACTCCTCCGCCGCGAGCAACCCCTCCTTGGCCGAGAGCTTGAAGGTCCACTCATCCCCGTCCCGGCCCGTCTCGCCCGTGACCGCGCCTTCGAGCGTCATGCGGCTGTCACCCCACTGCAGCGTGGAGGGCGCGAGGGAGAGGCGGCGGCGCGGCGCATCGTAATCGAGCACGAACTGGCCGCCGTCGACGGTGAGCGGCGCGCTTGTCAGGGCGGGGAGCCGGATCTGGCCCCGGCTCAATGCCAGTGCGAGCTTGGCCGACTTGAGCTCTCCCGCCGTCGTGAGATCGAGCTTGGCGTCGCCAGTCACCGGCATGTCGAGCGTCTCAAGCAGGCTCAGCTGCGGGGCGGCCTTCGCTAGCGTGCTCGGCACGAGGTCATGCACGGTGGTGGTGACCTTGATCGAGTTCCTGCTCTCGGAATCCTCGGTGCGGAACGACAGCACCCAGGGCCCGCGTGCCGAGTTCGATCCTGGCGGCACCCGAGATGACGCTGCGCCGCTTCATATGCTCGAGGTCGATGGCGGCTTCCGTAACGCTCCATTCGCTCGACGAGCCCTGATACTCGAAGATGACGGTCGCCTTGCGTACGCCGATCTCTCTGAGTTTGGACGTCGCGTCGAGGCCGGCGCGCGCCCGCGCAGAGCTTTCCGCAATGACGCGGGCGAGATCGATCCGGTGAAACGAAGCGGGCGCGGCCGCGACCACTTTGCCGGTCGGCTTTGCGACCGTGCTCGTGCCCAAGTTGTCCGCCGCAGGCGGCGGCGGGGGTGCCGCCGGGTCCGTGGGAGCACCCGTACCGGACGCCTGCGAGAAACGCAGCGCGAGACCGCCGTCCTCGGTATACGTGAGTGAAATGCGTGGCTCGATGAGGTAGACGCGTTCCGGCACCGCGCGCAAGAACCACAGGGCGCTCTTGCTCAGCTCGACGGCGGCGAGGGGAGCTGAGGCGACAAGGTCCCCGTCCTCCTCGCTGAGCCTAAGATTGATCAGCCGGAACTCAAAGCCGCCGCCCTCGGCAAGGCTCAAGGTGGCGTCTTCGACCGTGGCCTTGAGATGGGCCAGCTCGGCGCTGATGCCGCGCTCGATGTGGGGCGCGAATATCTTGAGCGAGATCGGACCGTGACTCAAGCGCACGTACCCGATGCCGGCTGCGATCAGCGTCAGCAGGACGACGGGAGCAAGAACCATCAGGAACCTGAGGCCGATGCGCCCAATCGCGGTGAGCCTCGGGTTGCCGGAGCCGAGCCGGCTTCTGCGCCGCGGCTCGGGCTGCAGCCGCTCCATGACGCGTGCCGCGCCGGTCTTCGGCCTCGATGCAGGCTGAGAGCGGGGAATGCCGGTCGCTCGCGTAGTCATGCGCAAATTGGTCTCAAGCCATTGCCCCTTGGCGGACGCCTAACCAGCGCCGGGTCCTGCCAGCCCCGAACCAGCTCTTCTAGAGCGGATCATCCCCAATGGATAATCTAAGACACGACTCGCGCTCTAAACTCCATGCCGAGACCGTGAGCGGCGAGCGAGCCCGGTCGGGGTGTCTCTGCCGTCATGGTCCAGGAGGCTCCCCCTCGTATCCTTGCCGCGCCGCCCCCAAGCCGACCTCTCCTCGCCCGCCCCTGTCGAACGGCTCCGAATCTCACGCCGATTAGATCAAGGTCTTGCGCCGCCCGTAAGGCCGGATGAGGATTTCTGAAAAGCGACGAAAGAAAGGCACTTACAACATGCTGAACGATGGTGATGCCGCCCCCCTTTTTACGCTGCCCGCCGACGACGGAGGCCCCTTTTCGCTGAAGGACCTCAAGGGGCGTCCCGTCGTCCTCTATTTCTATCCCAAGGATGACACGTCGGGCTGCACGGCCGAGGCCAAGGATTTCACGGCCCTTGCCCGCGAATTCGAAGCCGAGGGCGCCCTCGTCGTCGGCATCTCGCCCGACAGTACCTCGTGTCATCGCGCCTTCAAGGAGAAGTACGCCCTCGCTGTCCGCCTCGCGGCCGACGAAGACAAGTCCGTATGCCGGGCGTTCGGGACCTGGGTCGAGAAATCCATGTACGGGAGAAAGTACATGGGCGTCGAGCGCTCGACGTTTCTCATCGACGGCGCCGGAATGATTGCCCGCTCGTGGCGCAAAGTGAACGTTTCCGGGCATGCCCGGGAAGTCCTGGCCGCCGTTCGCGCCCTCGCTCCAATGGGCCGCGAGAAGCGGTGAGCATCAAATGCTCAACTTCGCAGCAGAATTTGCTCAAGGTATAGGGATGACCAGTCGCTGGAAACGTGGTAATCCCCGTTCCGAAGGGCGAGCTTGGGGGACGGAGCTCAAAGGGCGAGAGCGGCGCAGCTGATGCGTTTCGCCGCGCCATCGTTCCATCGGTACGCCCGAATTTCGCGCAGTCTCGAGGGTAAACGCGGAGGTTGCCGATGCTTCCCCAGTTTCGCAAATCTGAGAACGAATTGGGCAGGCCGAGCTTGCCGGTGAGTGCGCAGCCTCCGGCCTCCTCGCTCGGCGCGCGCCCGGCCGCCGCTCCCTTGAGGGCGGGTGCCCATGGCATGAGCTCGATCATCGGGCCCGACCTCGTGATCCAGGGCAATCTCGTCTCGAAAGGCGAGGTGCATATCGAGGGCGAGGTCCAGGGCGACATTTACGGCACCCATGTCGTCATTGGTGAAAGGGCCAAGATCACCGGAGGCGTCGTCGCCGAGGAATGCGTCATCCGAGGTCACGTGCTCGGCACCGTGCGCGGCAGGCGCGTGTTGCTGCAGACGCAGAGCCACGTCGAGGGCGATATCTATCACCACACGCTTGCCATCGAGCAGGGCGCCTTCTTCGAGGGCAAATCGCGCCGCACGGACGACCCGATTGCCGGTCTCACGCGTCCCGAGCAGGTGATGTCGGAGCGCAGCACGCAGGGCTCCGGCACGGTGCTCGAGCCGCCGAAGGCATCCTCCGAGTGAGGCGTGCGGCGGGGCGCGACCGCTCCCAAATTGAGCTGTGGCGGCAGCCGGGGACTTAGAGCGCAATCTAGAGACCGTCGGGATCATCCTCCGGGCCGTTGTCGGCCGTGCCGAGGACACGCTCGATCTCGAAGACGAGATCGTCGCGCACGCGCTGCACGGCATGAATGAGCTTGCTGCGCCGCTCCCAGGTCAGCCTGTGGGATTTCTCCTCGGCCGCGTCGATCTCGAGGAGCTTGCCCGTGTGCGAGGACACTTGCTCGAAGAGCTGCTTGCAGCGGTCGGAGGTGATGAAGGCGTAAAGGGCTGCGGTCTTCTCGTCGCGCTGCTCGTTGCTGAGCCTCAGCTCGTGCGTCTGCACGATGTGGCGGCGCAGGACCTCGACCAGCGACAGGACGCGCGCGGGATGGACGATGATCACGCCGTCCTGCGTGTGGAGCTGCTGGACGCCGGCGGGAAACTTGTTGGTCGAGAGCACGGCGTGCTCGGCGCGCTCCGACATCTGGTCGGAGCGCAGCTTGGTCACGAACTCGCTCTTCCAGGCGTTGCGGTTCTTCGAGTCGTAGATGATCTTGCCGCACACCCTGCCGTTGTGGACGACCTCGTGGATGACATCAGCGCCCTGAGCGCCCTTGAGCACGCGGCGCAATGCGGTCGCCCTCGAAGGCGACCTTGAGCTCCTCGAAGAGGTCGACCTCCGCTCCCTCGCCGATCTCCTGCGCGGTCTTGTTCTCGAGCTGCTTCTGCAGCGCCTCGACCTTCTCCTTCCAGCTTCTGGCGATCTTCGAAGGCCCTGGTCTGCTCGGCGAGCACCGCCACCGTTTTCTCGCTGCTCGAAAGCGTCGCGCTGCTCGGCGAGCTTCGCCTCCGCCGCCTGGCGCGCCTCATCTAGGACGGCGAGCTTCGCCTCGAGGGCCGTCGCCGCCCTCGCTCGCTCCTCCTCGCGCGCTTTCGCCACGGCGTCTGCCCGCGCCCGCTCGCTCTCAGCCCTCAGCGACCGCTCCCGTTCGGCGAACCGCTCGCGCTCCTTCTCCGCGATCCTGCTGCTGGACCTCGGCGAACTTCTCGTGCGGGATCGCCTGGTCGCACCAGGGACAGCGCTCGGCCCCGGTGTGTGCGGGGGCCGCGGATATGTGGGCGAGGGAGGGTTGCGCGCCGGCCATGGTCTGAGTTCCTTGCGAGGGGTCGCGAAAGGCTATCACCTAGGGTGATTCTGCAAATTTGTTCTTTTTTTGTTCGCAAGGGCGGGCTTAGTGTGCAGAACCTGTGGATAACTTTCCGACGCGTTGCTCTTACTTTCTGATTTTGCTTTATAAATTCAGATTACGCTCGCTGTGGACACAAGAGTGACATAAAGGACATATGGCGAACATGGCACAATCCAGTGGGGTCTACGCACCACCCGCCTAACATGAGACGGTCCAAAAGAAATCGCCGCTCCCTCGCGCTGAGGCGAGGGAGGGCGAGGCCGTGGAGTCGTGAGGCTGGGCTCAGTTGGGCGCGGGCACCGGAATGGTCACCGTCGGCACGGCGCCTTCCTGGTACGCGAGGTAGGAGAGCGTGCCGAAAATCACCGCGAACACGAGTGCCGTCACGAGCGCGTTCACGAAGCGATTGCTGAACGAGATCATGTTGCCGATGAGATCGACGACGAACACAACTCCGGCAGCGATCAGCACTGGCTCGAGCCAGGCGTAGTCTGGCGGCATGAACATTGACTTCCCCCTATTTCCCGCCACCGTTCGTGCGATGGCAGCACACGTTTATACCAGCATCCTGGATTTGTCATGACTGCGTTTCGCAGAGGTTAACGCGCCTGTACATCAGCGGGCGAGCGCCGCGCGAAAGTCGCCGCTCGATCGCCGCCGAGTAGCGCGACATCGAGAAGCAGAATGCCCAAAAGACCGCGCCGGCAAAGAGATAGCCGGTCGCGGCGGTCTGCGGACGAGAACCATCTGCGCATCGGCCTGGACCGCCTGCTCGACGATGCCGAGAAGATCGAAAAGCCCGATGATGAGCACAAGGCTCGTGTCCTTGAAGAGCGAGATGAACGAGTTGACTATGCCCGGGGATGACGAGGCGCAGCGCCTGGGGCAGCACGATCAGCCCCATCTTCTGCCAATAGCCGAGGCCGAGCGCGTCGGCCGCCTCGTACTGGCCGCGCGGGATCGCCTGCAGCCCGCCGCGGATGACCTCGGCGAGGTAGGCGGCCGAGAAGATGGCGACGCCGACCAGCGCGCGGACGAGCTTGTCGATGGTGACGTCGGGAGGCAGGAACAGCGGCAGCATGACGGAGGCCATGAACAGCACGGTCACGAGCGGCACGCCGCGGATGAGCTCGATGGTACCGATCGACGCCCAGCGCACGAGGGGAAGCTCGGACCGGCGGCCGAGCGCGAGCAGAATGCCGAGCGGAAACGATGCGGCGATGCCCACGCTCGCCACGACGAGGGTGAGCAGGAGCCCGCCCCAACGCTCGGTCCCGACGAGCGGCAAGCCAAGGAGCCCCCCACGCAGGAGCACGAACGCGACGAGCGGGAAAGACGACGAGCATATAGAGCGCGAGCCACAGCTTGCCCGGCACGCGCGGCGTCATGAGCGGGCACGAGGCCGGCGAGGCCCAGCACATAGGTGAGATTGACGCGCCAGAGCTCGGCCTCGGGTAGCGCCCGTACATGAAGAGGCCCATCTTGTGGGTGATGAAGGGCCAGCAGGCGCCGGCGCCGGGCGCGCGGCAGGGCGCGGCGTCGTCGCCCACGAACACGGCGCGAACCAGCGCCCAGTCGACGAAGGCGATCGCGATCACTGCCAGGCAGCCAAACCGCGGCGAGCCGTGAGCAGACCGTTGCCCCACGACGAGAAGAGATTGGCGCGCATCCACGCAACCGCGTCGCCATAGCTCGCTCCCCGCACGTCCACAATTCGCGTGACGTCTTGCCTGAGTTTGGACAGCCGATCCATCAGTCGCCTCACCGCTCGACAAGCGCGATGCGCGCGTTGAACCAGTTCATGACAAGCGACGGTCGCGAGGCTCAAGGCGAGATAGACGCCCATGGTGATGAGGATCACCTCGACCGCCTGCCCGGTCTGATTGAGCACGGTGCCCGCGAACACCGAGACGAGATCGGGATAGCCGATGGCGACCGCGAGCGAGGAGTTCTTGGTGAGGTTCAGGTACTGATTGGTGAGCGGCGGGATGATGATGCGCAGCGCCTGCGGAATGACGACGAGGCGCAGGATCGCGCCGCGCCGCGAGGCCGAGCGCGCTGGCCGCCTCCCACTGTCCGCGCGGCACGCCCGATATTCCGCTCCTCACGATCTCGGCAATGAAGGCGGCCGTGTAGACGGCAAGTCCGATGAGGAGCGCCAGGAACTCCGGGAGCACCGTGAGCCCCCCTTCGAAGTTGAAGCGTCCGAGGCGCGGGGTCTCGAAGGCGAGTGGCCAGCCGGCAAGCAGACAGAGCGAGAAGCGGCGTCCCGACGATGAGACCGATCGCCGCCCAGAGCGACCGGGAACGGCTCTCCCGTCTCCTCCCGGCGCCGCGCCGCCCAGCGCGCGACCGCAATTGCCGCGCCGATCCCGACCATTAGTCCGAGTGCGAGCGCGATCCCGCCGACGGGCCCGAGCACGGGGCGTGGCCCGTGAAGACCGCGCGTATCGAGATAGATGCCTCCCGCGCGCGAGCGCCTCCTGCGGCATGGGCAGCGTGCGCAGCACGGCGACGTACCAGACGAGGAGCTGCAGCAGGAGCGGCACGTTGCGCACGATCTCGACGTAGGCGAGGGCGAGCCGCGAGACGAGCCAGTTCGGCGAGAGGCGCGCGATGCCGAGCGCGAAGCCGAGCACGGTCGCGAGCGCGATGCCGAGCACCGCGACCAGCACCGTGTTGGTGAGCCCGACGAAAAACGCGCGCGCGTAGCTGCTCGTGCTCTTGTAGTCGATGAGCGACTGGGAGACGTCGAAGCCGGCGGTGCGCGAAAGAAAGCCGAAGCCCGAGGCGATGTTCTGCTTCGGCGAGGTTCGCCGCCGTGTTGACGACGATCGTATAGGCGAGGAGCCCGAGCGCCAGCAGCAGCACCGCCTGAAACACAATCCCGCGCGCCTTCGGATCGTAGAGCAGATCGACCCATGCGTCAGGCGCGCGCCAGGATCGAGCGGAATTCGGCCGGCCGGTTTCGCTCATTCTCCTGCCCCCTAACGGACCGGCGGGGCGTACATGAGCCCGCCGTCCTTCCACAGGGCGTTCTTGCCGCGCTCGATCTTCAGTCGCGAGCCTTGGCCGAGGTTGCGCTCGAAGCTCTCCCCGTAGTTGCCGACGGCCTTGACGACGGCCACCACCCAGTCGTTGTCGACGCCCATCCCCTTGCCGAACTCGCCCTCGATGCCGAGCAGCCGGCGAATCTCCGGATTGGGGGACGCCTGCATCTCCTCGACGTTCTTCTGGCGTCATCGCCCAGCTCCTCCGCGTTCAGCATGGCGAAGTGGATCCAGCGCACGATGTTGGCCCAGGCCGCATCGCCCTGGCGCACGGCCGGTCCGAGGGGCTCCTTCGAGATGAGCTCGGGCAGGATCGCATGCGTCGTCGGGATCGGGAAGACGCGTGCGCTCGGAGATGACCTGGGACGAGTCGGTCGTGAAGGCGTCGCAGCGCCCGGACGTGTAGGCGGCGATCACCTCGACAAGACGCTCGAAGACGACGGGCCTATACGTCAGCCCCGTGGTTGCGAAGTAGTCGGCGAGGTTCTGCTCGTTGGTGGTGCCGGTCTGCACGCAGATGCTGGCGCCGGCAAGCTCGCGGACGGACTTGAGCCCCAAGGACTTGTGCACCATGAAGGCCTGGCCGTCGTAGTACATGACGCCGGTGAAATTGAGCCCCAGCGACGTGTCGCGGCTCATGGTCCAGGTCGTGTTGCGCGAGAGGAGGTCGATTTCGCCCGACTGCAGCGCCGTGAACCGCTCCTTGGCGTTGAGGGGCACGAAGCGGACCTTGCGCGCGTCCTTGCAGCACGGCGGCGGCGATGGCGCGACAGAAGTCGGCGTCGATGCCGGCCCACTCGCCCTTGTCGTCGGGCGCGCTGAAGCCGGCGAGACCGGTATTGACTCCGCAGGCGAGCACGCCGCGCGCACGCACCGTCTCGAGCGTCCCCGCCTGCGCTAGCGTAACGGCGGCCATCGTTGCCATGAAAGTCAGAACGATCGCAGCGAACTTCCGGCACGAGAAGACCCCCTCACCCTGACCCTCTCCCATCATGCCGAAGGCATGTCTTCGCCAAGACGGGGACAGGGTTGGAGTGAGGGGGAAATGAACAGGCTCAAACATTCGCTCTGCTCCCCTCACCCGGGCGAGGGTCGGGTGAGGGGGATCGCGATGCGACGCCGCCATCTGTGCCTGCCTCCTCAGTGCTTCAGGATCTGCGACAGGAAGGCCTTGGTGCGTGCTTCGCGCGGGGAGGCGAAGAAGGTCTGGGGCGGCGCCTCCTCGACGATCTCGCCCTTGTCCATGAAGATCACGCGGTCGGCGACGGCGCGCGCAAACCCCATCTCGTGGGTGACGACCAGCATCGTCATGCCCCCTTGCGCGAGCTCGGTCATCACGTCGAGCACCTCCTTCACCATCTCGGGATCGAGCGCGGAGGTCGGCTCGTCGAACAGCATGATGCGCGGGTTCATGGCGAGCGCGCGGGCGATGGCGACGCGCTGCTGCTGGCCGCCCGAGAGCTGGCCCGGATATTTCAAGGCCTGCTCCTTGATCCGCACCCGCTCGAGAAGGGCGAGCGCGCGCTTCTCGGCCTCGGCGCGCGGCAGATGGCGCACCCAGCTCGGCGCGAGACAGACGTTGTCGAGCACGGTCAGGTGCGGAAAGAGGTTGAAGCTCTGGAACACCATGCCGACCTCGGAGCGGATCTTCTCGACCTGGCGAACGTCGCGCGTGAGCGAGATCGCCTTCGACGACGATGCGGCCCTTGTCGTAGGTCTCGAGGCCGTTGATGCAGCGGATCAGCGTCGACTTGCCGGACCCCGACGGTCCGCAGATGACGATCTTCTCGCCCTGGCGCACCTCGAGATTGATGTTGCGCAGACACCTGAAACTCGCCGAACCGCTTTTCGACGCCCGTCCATGACAATCGCGGGAAGGGCGGTCGCGGCGGGTTCCCGAAGGTTTGAGGCGGCCGTCATTCTGTCCCCAGACGGAAAGCCCGAGTATGCCCGAGGGCCGGCGCCAGGTGCAACGGATGATCCCCTACTCCATGAGGCTTCGGGCGAGAAACACGAGGTCCCGGTCTCGTCGTCTTGACCGCGCCCTCCTCGCGGAAGCCGTTCGCCAGATAGAAGCCGACGTTGCGCATGCCGCGCGCCGTCACGACGTGGAGGCCAGGCGCGCCGGCGCTATGCGCGTGGTCGACGAATGCCGCGACGAGGCGGGAGCCGATCCCGCGCTCGCGCCAGGGCCGAGCGAGGTTCACGTGCAGCTGCGCGGGATAGCGAGCAGTGAGCCGCGCGAGGTCCGCGAAGTAGGCGATGTCGGAGAAGATCGACGTTGAAGCCGGGTCGTCGAGGCTGCCGACGAGATAGCCCGCGACCGTCCCATCGTCTGCCAGCGCAATGAAGGCGTGTTCGGGATAGAGGACAAGATAGCGCCCGAGCCAGCGCTCGCGGAAGGCGGCGCGCTCGGCCTCGCTCGCGAACGACTTGGTGGCGCTGGCCTCGAAAAAGATCGCGTCGATCTCCGGGCCGAGGCGCGCGCGATCCTCGATCTCGACCCAGCGTCGAATAGCAATCTCTGGGGCACTTGGCTCGACCATCGCGCAACACTAGCCGATTTCAAAAATTGATCAGGGCGCCGGTATGGAAGAAATCGGCGTCGTCGATTGGGCCGATCGTGCCCCCTTCGAGCTCTCCCTCGTAGCGGCGATACTTGAGCCACAGCACCATCGCCGCTGCGTCGAGCTCCTGGGCGATGCCGCCACCCCAGCGCACGAACTCGCTGCCCGTGGCCCCGGTCGCCAGCGCGGCAGGCCCGAGCTGATCCAGATAGTCGGCATACTCGCCCCAGACGATTGTCTTGCCCAGCGGGTGCCATGATCGGCGGAGGCCGCCCTTGACGTACCATTGGTGTCCGTCTTGCGGCACCGTACCTCCGATCAGAATGGTGTCTCCGTTGTCCTCCCGGCCATAGGCCGCATGGACGAACAGCCCGCTGACCAGATGCTCGGCGTAGCCGCCGATCTGGACGTAGCTCGAATCCTTGACGTCGAAGCCAGCAAATGGCGGCGTCGGCGGCTGCGTATTCTCGGTGGTGTTCACCGAGTAGGCGGCGCCGGCTGCGAGCTTGAATCCGCTCACCTCGCCGCCATAGCGGAGCGCGACCTCCCAATCTTCGTCCTCGCCCCAGGAGGCCGATGCCGTGAAGCCCGCGAACGACGGCGTGTCGTAGCGCACGCCGTTCATGACGAGGCCGTCGCAGTCTCCGCCCAGCGGCACCGCCTGGGAGTAGCAGAAGCCGAGGTCGCCCCAGGTCACGCTCGTGAGAACGCCGTTGCTCCTCAAGAAGAAGCCCGCGCCGTCGAAGAGCACGTAGCTGGCGATGATCTGGGTGCCCGAAAGATCGGTGAACATGGCCGCGCTCTTGCCTGCGAGCGCCTGCTTGCCGACCGTAACCTTTCCAAAGTCGTTGCCAGCGAGCGACCAGGACGACACCTGATCATTGAGCCCGCTGTTGACGAATTGGCGATGCTGATTGGCGCCGAACGAATTGTCGTGGAGATCCTGGATGCGCAGGAGGTAGCTCGCCGTCCAACCGGGCGCGATCGTCGCCTCGCCGGAGAACCTGACATTGGTCGCCTGCGTGGGACCGGTGCCAAGGACGTAGGTATTGCTCTCGACGCCGTCGTCCCAAAACATGATCTGCTCGGCGACAAAGCCCGAGATCGAGAGGCTGACCTTACGGTTGCCCTTGCGCACGGCGGTCGCCTCGAGCTCGGCGACCCGCTCCTCGAGATCTGAGCAGCACGAGGGGCCGAGATCGGCGGCTTCGGCCGGGAGCGCCAACACCGCGGCCGTCGCACCCGAGACCACGAGCGCGCGCACGAGTTGCCGGCACCAGGCTCCGCTCATCGGTGAGGGTGTCCCGTCTAGCCCTTGAAAGCCCGTAGGAACCGAATCGCACGTGTCCCCACGTGCCAAGCGGACTCAACACGCTGCCGCTAACCGCACCGAAGTTTGGGCGAATTGAATGACCTTCAGCATAGCGAAAATGACGGGGGATTGCAGGGCCCCTCAGGGGGCCTTGGGCGAAAGCGGCGGCGATAGCGGCCCGCACGCACCAAGGCTAAGCCCGCGATCGGAGAAGCAAAAAGGGCCGGACATCGTCCGGCCCCTGGTGCTGTCCGAGGCGCGGGCCTCTCAATCCCAATCGTAGCGGCACTCATCGTACCGGCGCCACCAATAGCTGCTTCCGGTGACGATCGCCCGCTCCTTCAGCCAATAGCAGCCGCCTCCAGAGTAGGAATAGGCGTAGTAGGGATAAGCGACATACGGCAA
The DNA here is from genome assembly GCA_963740475.1 of uncultured Alphaproteobacteria bacterium. Classification (GTDB taxonomy): domain Bacteria; phylum Pseudomonadota; class Alphaproteobacteria; order Rhizobiales; family Hyphomicrobiaceae; genus Hyphomicrobium_C. The sequence continues at coordinate 267,493 of CAVUEM010000045.1, forward strand.
CGCATAAAAGCGCCGGTGATGGCGGAAATGCTTGCCGTGATTGAACGCGAACCCGGGATGGTGGCGGAAGTGCTTCCCAGGACCGAAGTTCGGCCCATGGCGGAAAGCAAGCCCGCCGGGGCGATGCCCACCGTGCCTCATGGCGAAGCCGCCGTGACGCATCCCCCCGCCGATGCGCGGCCCGGCGTGCATCCTGCCGATGTGCGACCCGGCCCGCATCCCGCCGACGCGCATGCCGCCAATGTGCGGCGCCGGCCCGCATCCCGCCGACGTGCATGCCGCCTGCATCCCGCCAGGCGGTGGCCCACGAGTGTTACTTGAGACGGACTCGCCGTCGCTTTGAGCCCCGCGAGTGCATGAGCGCGCGTCTCGAGCGGAGGCGAGAACAACAACGCGGCAGCGGCCGCGCCCAAAATCGACAGTCTTTTCATCATTTGATCGTCTCCTGATGTGGTCGATCCCCGGCCCGGATCGAGCGACGACTTGTCTTCGGCATGCCGACCGCGTCCTAATCGCGGCGGCCATGACGAACCGCCCGTTCTCCACGTGGAGCAGTGTAAACGCCAGAATGGGATGTCTGGTTCAGTATAAATGGCGACGCCATGACCTTGATCAAGGGCGCGGCTGGCCACCGTTCACTGCGGCAGCGGCACACCGGCCGCGGCGAACGCCACCTCCTGGCGCAGCGCCACGTCCTCGAGGCGAAAGCCCTCGATCAACTCGTTGAACAGGCGATGCCAGTTCTGGCGCGCATCGAGATGCAGGAACACGCCTCCGAGACCAATCGCGGCGCGGTCCATGAACACGAACTCGCGCGGCACGGTGACCGGGCCCTTCTCGCGCAGGATCTTGTGCACGGCAAACGCTTCCTTGCGTCCGTAGTCGCCGGGGCTCGTGCCGTCGGCGATCGTGCGCTCGCGGTCGTCGAGCAGCGGCCCGTAGATGAAGTGCGCCCAGATGTTCATCGCATCGATCAGCTCGGCCGAGAGGCCGCGGAAACCCCACGTCTCGTAGGCGTGAACGACGAGGTCGCGTTTGCCCGTCGCGAGACCGGTGTAGAGGTCGATCACACCCTGCACGAAGGGCACGCGGAAGGTGCGGATGCAGCCGTAGTCGAGGAGATTGATGCCGGCCGGGCCACCCCCGTCGGCGAAGACCGTGTAGTTGCCGAGGTGGGGATCGCCGTGGATGACGCCGTAGTGGCTGAATGGATACCACCAGGCGCGAAACATGGCGCGAGCGATCCTGTTGCGGTTCTCGAGCGGGTCGCCCTTGTGCGCGAGCAGTCTCTTGCCGTCGAGCCACGTCATGGTGAGAAGACGCTTGGTCGAGAGCTCGGCCACCACGTGGGGGACGCGGATCGCCGGATCGTCGGCGAACATCAGGGAATAGAGGCGGGTGTGTCGCGCCTCGAGATCGTAGTCGAGCTCCTCGCGCAGGCGGGCCGCGATCTCCGTCATGATCTCGCGCGTGTCGATTGCCGGATCGATGCGCGCATAGACGCCGAAGACGAAGCGAAGCTGATTGAGATCGGCTTCGACCGCCGACTGCATGTCCGGATATTGCAACTTGACAGCGAGATCGCGACCGTCGAGGCCGGTCGCGCGATGCACCTGGCCAAGGGAGGCCGACGCCGCCGCATCGAGCGAGAAGGAGGAAAAGCGCTCGACCCAGCCTGGCCCGAGCTCGGCGGACATGCGCCTGCGCACGAAGGCGGGGCCCATGGGCGGGGCGGCCGACTGAAGCTGGCCGAGCTCGCGGACGTACTCCGCCGGGAGCGCCTCGGGGATCGTCGAGAGAAGCTGGGCGACCTTCATGAGCGGACCCTTGAGGCCGCCCAAGGCGTGCGCGAGCGCGCGCGCCGTCGCCGCGCGATCCGCCTCGAGCCCGAGCAGGCGCTGGCCCGCGACCTTGCCGGCGACCCGGCCCATTTCGGTGCCGACCTTCACGTAGCGCGCCGCCCGCGCCGTAAACCGGTTTTCCTCGTCTGCCATGCCGTCGTCCTGACGCTACTGAAGAAGTTCGCGCGAGCGCGTTGTGATAGTCTAAGGCGACCGCCTTGCCCACTCCCGAGAAAAAGCTGCCCGACCGAGCCAACAATGCGCCCCATCGTCTCGCTTACGTCCCTGCTGGCCGCCGCGCTCCTCGCCGCTGCCCCGCTCGAGGCTCAAGAGAGCGGCGAGGTCTGGAAAAGCCCCACGTGCGAGTGCTGCTCGAAATGGGTCGCGCATATGGCGAGCCACGGCTTCACGCTCAACTCCGAAAGACGTGCTCGCTCACGAGCTCACGAGACTGAAGGTCCATGTGGGGCTCAAGCCCGAGCATTTCTCATGCCACACCGCCTTCATCGGCGACTATGTCATCGAAGGCCATGTTCCGGCCGATGACGTGAAACGTCTGCTTCGGGAAAAGCCCGACGCCATCGGATTGAGCGTTCCCGGCATGCCGTCGGCTCGCCCGGCATGGATGTGGGCGAGGAGCGGCAAGACTACGAGGTTCTGCTCGTCAAGAAGGACGGGATCGAGCGAGGTGTTCGCCAGGCACTGATCGGCGCATCATATCGCCACCTGCGTGCCGACCTCGACGACGCGGTCGGTCGGAATCTGGAAGTATGTGGTCGCATCCTCGGCGGTTCGCGCCAGCCAGATGAAGAGGCTCTCCTGCCAGCGCGGCATCTCCGACTTGGACGTGCGGCCGCAGCGACCGGCGCGACAGGAAGAACGACGTGCCGCCGATGTCGACGTTGAGGTCCTTGCGCCGGCAGCTCTCGAAGATTTTCGGGATGCTCGGCGTTTCCATGAACCCGTAGTGGGCGATGACCTTGATGAAGGTCTCGTTGCTGCGATCGACCTCCACGCGCTCGTGGCGCGGCACGCGCGGCACGTCCTCGGTGCGGATCGAAAGCACGATGTTGCGCTCGTGAAGCACGCGGTTGTGCTTCAGGTTGTGCATGAGCGAGGTCGGCGCCGCGTTGACGTCGGCGGAGAGGAAGACCGCCGTTCCCGACACCCGGGCCGGCGGCTTGGCCTCGAGCTTGCGCACGAGCCAGTCGAGATCGGCCTCGTTGCGGCGCGTGATCTTGGTGAGGATGCGATAGCCCCGGACCCAGGTGAACATGATGAGCGCCCAGCACGGCCGCTATGACGAGCGGCACCCAGGCTCCTTCGAACAGCTTCAGGACGTTGGCGGTGAAGAAGGTCTGCTCGATCAGCAGGAGCGGGATCAAGCAGGAGGGCCTGCGCCAGAGCGGCCAGCCCCAGTATTTCCAAATGACGAAGAAGGCCATCAGCGTGTCGATGACCATGGCCGCCGTCACGGAAACGCCGTAGGCGGCGGCGAGCTCCGACGACGACTTGAACACGAGCACGATGATCACGACACCGATCAAGAGCAGATAGTTCACGCGCGGCAGGTAGATCTGGCCGGCCATGCTCTCCGAGGTGTGCTTGACGGCGAAGCGCGGGAGCAGCCCGAGCTGGATCGCCTGGCGAGCGAGCGAGTAGGCGCCGGTGATGACCGCTTGGCTCGCGATGACGGTCGCAGCCGTCGCCAAAATGACCATGGGGACGAGGGCCCAATCCGGGTAGAGCAGATAGAAGGGGTTCGCGATCGCGCTCGGGATCGCTCAAGACAAGCGCGCCCTGGCCGAAATAGTTGATGGTCAGGGCCGGGAAAACGAAGCCGATCCACGCCGCCTGGATCGGACGGCGGCCGAAGTGGCCGAGATCCGCATAGAGAGCCTCGGCGCCCGTCACGGCGAGGAATACGAGGCCGAGAACCGTCAGTCCGAGCAGGCCGTTGCCGAGAAGGAACCTCATCCCATACCAGGGGCTGAGCGCGGCCAGCACGGACGGGTTCTCGAGCACTTCTGCCGCTCCGCCGAGCGCGAGAACCAGGAACCAGACGACGGTGATCGGGCCGAAGAACTGAGCCACCGCCGCCGTGCCGTGGGACTGGACGGCGAACAGCCCGATCAGGATCACGAGCGAAAGCGGCAGCACCCAGTGTGTGGAACACCGGCGAGACGAGCGTCAGACCTTCGACCGCCGACAGCACGGAGATCGCCGGCGTGATGACCGCGTCGCCGTAGAAGAAGGACGCTCCGGCGATGCCGAGCCCGATGATGAGCGGGGCGCTGCGCTGTCGCCACCGACTGGCCGAGCGCCATCAGGGCGAACATGCCGCCCTCGCCCTTGTTGTCGGCCCGGAGGAGGACGAGCACGTACTTGAGCGTGACGATCAGCATCAGCGCCCAAAAGATCAGCGACAGAACGCCGAGGACGGCCTCGCGGCCGGCAAAGCTGTCGCCCCGCGCGGCGGTCACTGCCTCGCGAAAGGCATAAAGAGGGCTCGTGCCGATGTCGCCGTAGACGACGCCGATCGAGCCGATCACCAAGGTCCAGAATTGCCGGCCGCCGAGAGCTTCCAGTCCCGCCGCTCTCGGCGGCAGTATCGGCAGCCTTGCTTTGAGCCACGTTGGTCGCCTCCTGGGCGTCCGCCGCAATGGAGCAAGGTGCGGGCTTATACGCCGCCGCCCGGCAGGGCGGAAGGCGTGAAATTGCGTTCACTCTGCCGCGGCTGCTCTTGACACGAGCCGCAGTCTTAATCTCGACCTCCACATCCCGTCTAGGCGCGCAGCGAGGACGCGAGGCTCAGCTCACCTTCTCCATCGCCTCGAGCTCGTCGATCATGCCCTCGATGACGCGGAGCCCCTTCCCCCAGAACGCGGGGTCGCTCGCATCGAGCCCGAACGGCGCGAGCAGCTCGGAGTGATGCTTCGAGCCCCCTGCCTTCAGCATCTCGAAATACTTGGCGACGAAGCCGGGGTGGGCCTCCTGATAGAGGCCGTAGAGCGAGTTCACGAGGCAGTCCCCAAACGCGTACGCATAGACGTAGAACGGAGAGTTGATGAAGTGCGGAATGTAGGTCCAGAACACTTCGTAGCCGGGCTTCAAATCGATCGCCGGGCCTAGGCTCTCGCTTTGCACCTCGAGCCAGAACTGGTTCAGCGTGTCGCTCGTCAGCTCGCCTTGCCGGCGCCCCTCGTGGACCTTGCGCTCGAAGGTGTAGAACGCGATCTGGCGCACGACAGTGTTCAGCATGTCCTCGACCTTGCCGGCGATCATCGCCTTGCGCTCGCGCGGATCGGCCGTTTCGGCGAGGAGCGCCTTGAAGGTCAGCATCTCGCCGAAGACGGAGGCGGTCTCGGCGAGCGTCAAGGGGGTCGGTGCGAGGAGCGGCCCCTGGGCGCGCGCAAGCATCTGGTGCACGCCGTGGCCGAGCTCGTGGGCAAGGGTCATCACGTCGCGCGGCTTGCCCTGATAGTTCATGAGCACGTAGGGGTGCACGGAGGGCACGGTCGCGGCCGAGAACGCGCCCTGGGCCTTGCCCTTCGCGCACCGGCGCGTCGATCCAGTCTCGATCGAAAAACTCCTTGGCGATTGCCGCCATGTCGGGCGCGAAGGCGCCGTAGGCCTTGAGCACCATGCTCTCGCGCGTCCGGCCACGAGAAGATCCGCTCCGGCTTCTCCGGGAGCGGTGCGTTGCGGTCCCAATGCGAGAGCCGCTCCATGCCGAGCCAGCGTGCCTTCATCGCATAGTAGCGGTGCGAGAGGCGCGGATAGGCCGCGCGCACCGCAGAAACGAGCGCCTCGACGACGGGCTCCTCGACCCTGTTCGCGAGATGGCGGCTCGCCGCCACGTCGGGAAAGCCGCGCCAGCGGTCGGAGATCTCCTTGTCCTTGGCGAGCGTGTTGGTGATGAGCGTAAAGAGGCGCAGGTTGTCCTTGAGCACGCAGCTTAGCGCCTCGGCCGCCGCCCGCCGTCGCGGCTCGGCGGGATCGGAGAGGAGGTTCAGCGTGCGCCTCGAGCCCGAGCGGGGCCGGCTCCCCCGCGACCGGAAATTTGAGCGCCGACATCGTCTCGTTGAAGAGCCGGCTGAAGGCGCCGCGCGAGGTCTGCCCCTTCTCGTGAAAGACTTTCTCGATCCGCTCCTCGAGCTGGTAGGGCTTCTCCTTGCGGAGGTCCTCGAACCAGGGCTTGTAGCGCGCGAGATCGGGATGGGTGAGCGCGGCCGCGAGCGCCTCGTCGTCGATCTGATTGAGCTCGAGCTCGAAGAAGATGAGATCGGTCGAGACCTGCGTCAGCTTGTCGGACACGTCGCCGTAGAACTTCGCGCGCGCCGAGTCGGCCTGGTTCGCCGCATAGAGGAGGGAGGCGTACGAGCCGAGCTTGCCCATGAGATCGGAGAGCTCCTCGTAGGCACGCACGGCGGCGGCGAGCTTCGCCCCGTCGCTACCCGATCGCGACGAGCTTGCCTTGATAGGTGTCTCTGATGCGCCTCGCGTCCTCCCCCGCCCGCTCGAGGTCGCGCGCGACCTCGGGCGCGTCGGGGGCCGCATAGAGATCGGAAAGGTTCCACTCCGGCAGCATGCCGAGGTCTCGAGCCTCGCTCCCGCGCGCCTTCGCATCCGGCGCAAAAAGCTCACTCGGGACGCGCGGGCGCCTGGTGCTGACACACGTCATGAAAGTCTCCGCTTCGTTCGGCTGGGAACCCGCCGTTAATGTGCAGGGCCACTCTCTAAAGTTCAAGTAAGCGACAGCGGAGGCCGAGGCGGCGGCGCCCGTGCAAAAAAGGCGCAAAGCGCACCCGTCCCGAAACGCCTTCTTTACCGTTGTCGGGCAATCTCGGCCCCATGAAGTAAGTCGCCGGTGACGAGCTGTCCGATAATAGGGCGGCTCGATTGTCCGCCGGACGTCTGTAGAAGTCGCGAGTTCGAGTTCGAGTGCCCATGGCAAAACGCGTTCTTATCGTCGACGACGATCCCGCCCAGCGCCGCCTTCTCGAAGAGACGATCAAGCGGCTCGGCTTTGACACCAAGTCGGTCAATTGCGGCGAGCAGGCGCTCGCCATGCTCGAGGGCCCCGAGCGCGGCTCGATCTCGCTCGTGCTGCTCGATCTCGTCATGCCCGGCGTCGACGGCATGGCCGTGCTCGAGCGTTTGAAGGACAAGCCCACGACGCCGCCCGTCATCGTGCAGACTGCGCACGGCTCGGTCGAGGCGGCGGTGAGCGCCATGCGCCTCGGCGCGGTCGATTTCGTCATCAAGCCCGCCGCGCCCGAGCGCCTCGAGGTCTCGATCAAGAGCGCCATCAAGATCGAGGCGCTCGCCGGCGAGATCTCGCGCATCAAGAAGAAGGTCGAGGGGACGCTCACCTTCGACGACCTCATTATTCGCGCCGACGCCATGGCGCGCGTCATCGCGCTCGGCAAGCGCGCGGCCGCGTCGCAGATCCCGGTCCTGATCGAGGGCGAGAGCGGGGTCGGCAAGGAGCTCATCGCGCGCGCAATCCAGGGCGAGAGCGATCGCGCCGGAAAGCCCTTCATCACCGTCAACTGCGGCGCGATCCCCGAGAACCTCGTCGAGAGCACGCTGTTCGGCCACGAGAGGGGCTCGTTCACGGGCGCCGTCGACAGGCGCGTCGGCAAGTTTCAGGAGGCCGACGGCGGCACGCTCTTCCTCGACGAGGTGGGCGAGCTGCCGCTCGACGCGCAGGTCAAGCTGCTGCGCGCGCTGCAGGAAGGCGAGATCGACCCAGTCGGATCGAAGCGCCCCGTGAGGGTCGACTTCCGCCTCATCTCGGCGACCAACCGCGACATGATCCAGCTCGTCAAGGACGGCAAGTTCCGCGAGGACCTCTACTACCGCTTGAACGTCTTCCCGATCTGGGTTCCCCCGCTGCGCGAGCGCGTCGACGAGATCGCCGAGCTCGCCCAGCATTTCGTGGCGCGCTTCGCCGCCGAGGAGATGAAGCGGGTCAACGGGATTACCGACGACGCGCTCCGCCTGCTCAAGGCCTACGCATGGCCCGGCAACGTGCGCCAGCTCGAGAACGCGGTCTTCCGCGCGGTCGTGCTCGCCGACGGGCCCGAGCTCACCGTCGCCGAGTTTCCCCAGATCGCGGCCCAGGTCGACGGCTTCGAGGCGACGATCCCCGCCGCCCCGTTCGTTCTTCAGAAGCCGCCCGCCTACACCGGGCCGGCCGTCCTCGGCGCGGAGGACACGATCCCGAGAACGATCGAGGTGCGCCCAGCGAGCGGCCACTCCTCGCTCGGCATTCCCGCCGTGACGGAAGCCGGTGAGATCCGCCCCCTCGAGGACATCGAGGCCGACATGATCCGTCTCGCCCTCGGCCGCTACCGCGGCCACATGACCGAGGTCGCCAAGCGCCTCAAGATCGGCCGCTCGACGCTCTATCGGAAAATGCAGGAATACGGTCTTGAGCCACGCGTCAACTAGCTCGGCCTCACCCTAGGCCGCCTGATGCCCTCTCGATCGTGGGGCTCGGCCGCAAGGCCGGGCCCATTTCTTTTGGCCGCGGGGCCGCCCTCCTCCGGATCCCTGCAATTGCGCAACACTCAGTCTACAACTGATTGTCACATTTGGATGGGCTGACGCCCGGACTTTCCAAGGCGACCCTCCTCGGCTAGCGTTCCGGCCTCGGACTTGGAGGGGAGTAACCCGATGTCGATCCGGCGCGCCGCCGCTCTCGCGATTGCTCTGGCCAGCGCGTCTCTCGCGGTCGCAGCGCAAGAGGCCCCGCGCGATGCCGCTGCCGCCGCGCCGCCGTCAGCAACCGCGGGGCAGACTTCACCGCCCTCAACGCCTGCGGAGCAATCGGCGCCGCCAGCCGCAACCACGCAGCAGACTTCACCGCCCTCAACACCCACCGAGCAATCGGCGCCGCCGGCCGCAAGCACGGAGCAAACCTCACCGCCGTCGAGGCCCGCGCAGCAGTCGGCGCCGCCTGCCCCAAGCCCCGAGCAAACGGCTGCGCCCGCCGCTCCGCCCCAGGACCAGCCGATCGGCGCCGAGGTGCGCCAGCGCCTCGCCATGGACAAGAACGACGACAACGCCGAGGATCGCGCCGCGCTCGCCGCCTTCTACGAAGGCCGCAAGGACGAGCCGCTCTGGGTCGGACCAGCGGGTTTCACCGCCAAGGCGGACGCCGTGATCGGGGAGATCAAGCGCGCGAACGATTGGGGGCTCGACGTGCGCGACTACGACCTCTCCTCATTGCCGGGCGCGGGCAGCGCCATACCCGACCAGCTCGCCGAGGCCGAGGCCGCACTCTCTCTCGCCGTGCTCAAATATGCGCGTGACGCGCGCGGCGGACGCATTGGGGACCCCGCCAAGCAGCTCACCTCCTATCTCGACCGTCTGCCGCAGGTCCGCGATCCCAAGACCGTGCTCGAGGAGCTCGCAGGGAGCAGCGAGCCCGACGCCGTTCTGAGAGGCCTCCATCCCAAGCACCCGCAGTTCGAAAAGCTCAGGCAGAAATACCTCGAGCTAGAGAAGGGCGCGGTGGCCGCCGCCGAGATCGTTCGAGTCCCCGCGGGCCCAGCGCTCACGCCGGGCCAGAAGCATGCGAGCGTCGCGTTGCTGCGCCAGCGCCTCCTACCGGACGCGACAGCCCCAGCCGACGAAACCCTTTACGACGAGGCACTCGCGGCCGCCGTCAAGGTCTTCCAGCAGAAGGCCGGCCTCAGACCCGACGGCATCGTGGGCGCGGGAACGCGCGCCGCACTCAATGACGTCGAGGTCCCGACCTCCTCCACGTTCCGCGCCAACATGGAACAGTGGCGCTGGATGCCCGACGACCTCGGCGCGCTCTATATTTGGGTCAACATTCCCGAGTTCACGCTTCGCGTCGTCAAGGACGGCAAGGTCATCCACGAGGAGCGGGTCATCACCGGACTTCCCGACAAGCAGACGCCGGTGTTCTCCGACGAGATGGAGCTCGTCACCGTGCACCCGCGCTGGAACGTTCCCAATTCGATCAAGGTTCGCGAGCTCTACCCCTCGCTCGCGCGCGGTGGCACCTATTTCTCCCGGCAGAATTTGCGGCTTACGCGCAACGGGCGCATCGTCGATCCGACAACCGTCGACTGGAGCACGACCGACATCCGCAACTACGACGTCTACCAGCCCCCCGGCGGGGGCAATGTGCTCGGCGTGCTCAAGTTCTCCTTCCCCAACAAGCATGACGTCTACATGCACGACACGCCGACCAAGGGCCTGTTCGAGGAGGCGAGCCGAACTTTCAGTCACGGCTGCATGCGCGTGCGCAATCCCGCCCGCCTTGCCGAGATCGTGCTCGGCGACGACAAGGGATGGAGCCGGGAGAAGATCGCCGAGCTCATCGATGCGCCGACGGAGGAGAATCCGATCGAGCTCGAGCACAAGATCCCGGTCCACATCACCTACTTCACCGCCTGGGTCGACGACGACGGCACCGCCAAGACGGCCAAGGACGTCTATGGGCACGAGAAGCGCATCACCCTGGCGCTCGACGGCAAGTGGTCTCAGATCGTCCGCGGGCCCGACCACCTCGCGCCTGTCACCTACGGCGCCGAGCGCTTCGCGGCCTCGAAGAACAACACGCTCGAAGTGTTCATGAGCAATTTCTTCGGCGGCTTCTGACCGGCCAATTTGCGTGCCCACCCGGGGCTTTGCCGCGTTTCTGCCGCGGGCAGGCCCTTCTATGCCCGCATTCAATGGTTACCAACTGTTAAGACTTCGAGCCTTACCCTGTCGAGATCGGGCGGGCGACGGGATGGCTTGAACTTGAGGCTCACATCGTGGGCCAACGAGGGAAGCACAGCGTTCCGGCGCAGTGTATTTCGTGGGAGAGCCCTTGAGTCCGGCTATCAGACACCTCGTCATTGGGCTCCTTTTTCTGTTGGGAGCCTCGGGCCTCAGCGCCGCGCTCGTCGCCGCAGGCGGCAGCGAGGAGCGCACGATCTCCTTCTATCACATCCACACCAAGGAGACGCTGACCATCCTCTACAAGAAGGATGGCAAGTACATCCCCGAGGCGATGGAGAAGATCAACTGGATCATGCGCGACTGGCGCAAGGATGAGGTCAAGGTCATCGATCCCGCCACGATCGACCTCATCTGGGAGATGCACACCGAGCTCGGCTCGCGCGAGCCGGTCCATATCATCTGCGGCTACCGCTCGCGCGCTACCAACGAGATGCTGAGGAAGACGGTCGGCGGGCAGGCGAGCCAGAGCCAGCACATCACCGGCAAGGCGGTCGACATCGCGTTCCCCGACATCCCTGCGCGCGAGCTGCGCTATTCGGCGCTCGTGCGCGAGCGCGGCGGCGTTGGCTACTATCCGACCTCCGCCATTCCCTTCGTTCACGTCGACAGCGGGCGCGTGCGCCACTGGCCGCGCATGGGCCGCGACGAGCTGGCCCTCCTGTTCCCGTCGGGCCGTTCGCAGCACGAGCCCTCCGACGGCCGCCCCATCACGCCGGCCGACGTGCGCGCCGCGCGCGAACGGCGCAAGGACCTTGCGACCGAGGTCGCCGCCTATCTCGACAAGCACAACGCTCCGCACAAGCCGATCCTCGTCGCCGAGGCAAGCGTCGCCCCGCCGATCATGGCGCCGGCGCCCGCCCCGGCGGTCCGTCCGCTGCAACCGGACTCGAGAATGGCCGTCGGCGGACCGCCGCCGCCGCCCGATGAGATCCAAGCCGAGACGGCGCCCAAGCTCGCCGCGATGCCGCGCCTCGTCGAGCGCCCGTCGCGGTTCACGCCCGGTCCCTCCGTCGCCGATCGGCACGGGCTCGACAAGCTCGTGACGCTCGCCGCTCTCGAGACGGAATTGTCGCCGCCTGAGCTCCTCGCCCCGCCGTCTCGCCCGGCCCTGTCCGAAAGCGCCCCCGCCGCCAAGATCGAGCCTCCGAAGAAGCCCGCGAGCCCGGTGATGGCCGGCATGATCACCGGCGCCATTCCACCGCTCACCCTTGCGAAGCCGGGACCTGCGCCAAATGCAATCGAGGCCAAACTTGCGGCCCTCGAGCTCGAGGCCCCCGCGTCCGAGACGTTGCCCGGCGAGAGCGGCCGCTTCGGCTGGGGCTCAGGCTGGGCCCCGGCGCCGGCCTACGACGAGGAGCATCCCGAGGAGCTGTCCTATCGGCCGTTCCCGCTTGCGCCCCTTCTCACCGCCACCGCCTCTGCCGACGACCCGGCGCTCGTCACCCTCGTCCACCCCGACGTGGCCAAAACGCTCGACGTGCTGGACGACGCGGGCTCGGTGCTGCCCATGCGCCTGAGACCGGGCCGCCAGGTGGCCGAGATGATGCTCTCTCAAGAGTTCCGCGGCGATGCCGTGAGCGTGCCGGCACCGGATACGGCGCCGCGCGCCGCAGCCCTGAAGGCGGCCGGCCTCGCCGACCGATCGGTTAGGACGCTGCCGCGCTGACAGGCTTCCTCGCGCGCCCTCCGTGGCGCGCGGCCGCGAGCGGCCCTTCGTTCCATGCCCTCTGAATGAGACGGCCCAACTCCTCGAAATCGCGCGTCCGCGGCGATGTCGAGCGCCACACGAGGCCAATCGTGCGGTAGGGCTCGGGCTCGACGAAGCGCACGAGCGTCAGGTCGCGGCCGCGCTCCTCGATGCCGAGGCACATCTCGGGGAGCAGCGTGATGCCGTAGCCGGCCGAGACCATCTCGACGATGGTGGCGAGGCTCGAAGCTCCGAACGTGTTGACCATGTCGACCTGCTGCAGGCTACAGTAGGTGAGCGCCTGATCGCGCAGACAGTGGCCCTCCTCGAGCAGCAACAGGCGCTCGTGCTCGATCAGCTCCTTCGTGGCGCGCACGCGTCCCGAAAGCTTGCGCGACTTCGGCAGTGCCAACAGGAAACGATCCTCGAACAGCTTCATGTTCTCGAGATCGGCGTGCTTCAGCGGCAGCGCCAAGAGCAGCACGTCGAGCTTGCCCTCGAGCAGCTCCTCCGTCAGAGGCTGGGTCTGGGTCTCGCGCACATGCAGCTCGAGATCGGGATAAGCCTCGCGAAGTAGTGGCAGGAGCGGCGGCAACATGTACGGGGCGACCGAGGGAATGACGCCGAGGCGGAGCGCGCCCGACAGCACGCGGCTCGCATGGTGAGCGTAGGCGACGAGGTCGCGCACGTCGCCGAGAATGCGCGCGGCCCGCGCGGCGATCACGGCCCCCTTGTCGGTCAGCTGGACGCCTGAGCGAGTCCGCTCGACGAGCACCAGGTCGAGACTTTGCTCGAGCTCGTGGATCTGCATCGAGAGCGCGGGCTGGGTAACCGCGCACGAATTGGCCGCGCGGCCGAAGTGCAGCTCGCGGGCGAGCGCATCGAGGTAGCGCAGTTGCTTGAGGGTCACGTGAGCCATCAGTAACCCTGATCAACATCACTACTAAAAACGATTAGCGCTTATTCCTCTCCCCGTCTACGTTAACGAGATCAATGGGGCGTGATCGCCTCGCGCGCGGGCCTCAAGGGGTATCGCGCAAGTCGATACGGCGGGGTGCGAGCTTCGGCTCAAGGTCCGTCGTTAGCGCCTCGGCCGAGCGCCGAATCGGTTCGAGGCGCTCCAATTGAACCGCCGCGCGACGCTTGCCGTCGCGCGGCCGTTTTCATATCCGGCCGCTCTACTCCGCCGCGATCATGCGCGCGCCGGCCCCAGGCTTCGCGGGCTCGGAGAGCATACCCAGCGCGTGCATATAGACCTCGAGCAGTCCTTCCTCCTCCTCGCGCTCGCTCTGGCTCTTCTTGCGGATGCGAACGATCTGGCGCAGCGTTTTTACGTCGAAGCCGAGCCCCTTGGCTTCGAGGTACTTGTCGCGGATGTCGCCGAGCAGGACCTTCTTCTCCTCCTCGAGGCGCTCGATGCTGTCGACGATCTGCTGAAGCTGCCGCTGCGCGGAGGCTTGAAGCGTTGTCATAAAAGGTCCCTCTCTCTCGCGCCCGCCGTCTCGAGCGCAGGGCGAGGCTAGAGGCGGGCCTGCCCCCCATCAAGGGCGGGCGCCAAACGATCCAGAGCTTTCTCGACTAAGACCTTTCGCGCGCCCCCTTTTCGAAGGCGGCGATCTGCTCGGGCGTTGCCGCCTTCTGGTTGCCCTGTTGCCATTCGCGATAGGGCATTCCGTAGACGATCTCGCGCGCCTCGTCCTTGGTGAGCGCGATCCCCGCCTCCTCGGCCGCCTCCCGATACCAGTCCGCGAGGCAGTTGCGGCAGAAGCCCGCGAGCGTCATGAGATCGATATTCTGCACGTCGCTGCGAGCTCTCAAGTGCTCGACGAGGCGGCGATAGGCGGCGGCCTCGAGCCGCATCCGCGTATCCGCGTCGATGTCCTTTCCCATCGTGCCGCCCTCCTCTCGCCGTTGTCGTCTCAACCGGTGGACGGGCAATGCGTGCGCGCGCCGTGCAAGTCCGCCGCCACCTCGGCTCCGGTCAGAACCCCGCTCATTATGCGGGCGAGACGCTCGCCCCAGTCCTCTTGCCCGCGCTCAGTGCGTATGAGGTCCTGGCGAACCTCGACGATCGCGTGCGCAAGCCCGCGCTGTGTCCCATGGCGCCACAACGTATCTCCTTCGAGGCGACCCGAGTACGGCTCGTTGTCGCCGACGACGAGGCCCTCCTCGGCGGAGAGGGCCGCGAGCAACGGCTTGGCAAGGCGCGGATCGCTGTCCCAGAGCACGGCCGCGTGCCACGGGCGCGTGCACCCTTTCCAAGCGTCGGTGAAGCTGTGGATCGACAGCAACGCCGGTGCGATGCCGCTGGAGAGCGATTCGTCGATCAGCCGCCCGATCGCGCCGTGGTAGGGCTCGTAATAGTCGCGGATGCGCCGCGCGCGCTCGGCCGCCGTGAGATGGCGGTTTCCGGTCACGACCGCCCCGTCGGAGAGGCGCATGAAGAGGGTCGGATCGTCGAGGCCGCGGTTGCAATCGATGAGGAGCCGCGAGTAGCGCGTGAGGATCGCAGGCGCGCCGAGCCGCTCGGAGATCGTCCGCGCGACGCCCGCTGCGCCGATATCGTAAGCAATGTGGCGCTCGAGCTCGGAGGGCGGCAGACCGAGCGCTCCGTAGCCTTCGGGAAACGCATTGCTCGCGTGATCGCATAGGACGAGGACGCCGGCATCGAGGCGCCCCGGAAGAACAACAAATGTCTCGGCATCTCTAGCCGCCACGAGGTCCCGTGGATCGGGCGCGGCTCTTTTCTGCATGGAGCCACTATAGGCTTGGCGGTTGTGGCTTTCCAAGGTTTGCCCCAGCTCCCTCAACCTCAATGCCGCCCTTTTCCTCGCCAAAAAACGCTGGCTCCGGCCCCGCTTTCCCAAGACGGCGGGCTGGAGTATTCAGCATGGCGGCCTGCCAACCCGCCCCGCGATGCCGACCGATGTCTCGAGGCCCTTCCGATCCGCTTCCTCACGCCACCTAAGAGCCATGGGAGTGTACACTTGGCGCCTCGGATGAAAACTCGGCGGGAGGCGATCTGCCGCCGTCTTGGCGATCTCGGCCTCTGCCTCGCCCTTGCTACGGGGGGCGCGGCGCAAAGTCGCGCCGACCTCGTCCTGTGTAACTCGACATCGAGCCGTGTCGGCGTGTCGATCGGCTATCAGGACGCGAGTGGATGGACGACCGAAGGCTGGTGGAATATCGCGTCCCAATCCTGCGAGACGCTGCTCAAGGGTGCGGTGCCGAGCCGATTCATCTACGTCCACGCCATGGACTACGACCGCGGCGGAGAGTGGGCCGGCACGAACTATATGTGCACCGACGACAAATCGTTTGCCATACGGGGGGTGCAGGATTGCCCCAAACGCGGATATAAGCGCACGGGATTTTTCGAAGTCGATACCGGAGAGGCGCAGGAATGGACCGTTCGCCTGACCGACCCGGAACCTAAAGGGGCAAAAAGCCAATGAGGCGCAACCGGCGGGTCAAGGTCGTCGCAACCCTTGGACCCGCGTCCGCCGCCCCGGAAGTGATCGAGAAGCTCTTCCTCGCCGGTGCCGACGTCTTCCGCATCAATATGAGCCACTCGAGCCACGACACGGCGCGAGCGCTCGCCCGCATCGTGCGCGACGTGAGCGCGAAGCACCGTCATCCCTTGGGCATCCTGTGCGATCTCCAGGGGCCGAAGCTAAGGATCGGCGAAATCCAGGGGAGTCGCGTCTTTGTGAACGACGGGGCGACGTTCCGCTTCGACGACGCCGATGTGCCGGGATCGGCCGAGCGCGCGTACCTGCCTCATCCGCAGATTTTCGAGGCTATCCAGCCGGGCCACAGGATGCTGATCGACGACGGGCGCGTGCGCATGCGCGTCCTCGAGAAAACGGCGGGCGCGATCGTCGCCGAGGTCGTCGCCGGCGGCGCGCTCTCGAGCCGCAAGGGTTTGAGCCTGCCCGACACAGTCGTTCCGATCAGCTCGCTCACGGACAAGGACCGCGCCGACCTCGATTGCGCACTCACGCTTGGCGCCGACTGGATCGCGCTCTCGTTCGTCCAGCGCGCCGTCGACGTTGTCGAGGCTAAGAGGCTGATCGACGGACGCGCCTCCGTTCTCGTCAAGATCGAGAAGCCGTCGGCGATCGACGACCTCGACGCCATCATCTCTGCAGGCGACGGGTTCATGGTGGCCCGCGGCGACCTCGGCGTCGAGATGCCCGTCGAGCGCGTGCCCGGCCTCCAGAAGCAAATCACGCGCACCGCGCGCGGCGCCGGCAAGCCGGTAGTGGTCGCAACGCAGATGCTCGAGAGCATGACCTCCTCGCCTATGCCGACGCGCGCCGAGGTCTCCGATGTGGCGACCGCCGTTTTCGATGGCGCCGATGCGGTGATGCTGTCGGCTGAGTCCGCCGTCGGCCAGTTCCCGGTGGAGGCGATCGAAATGATGGACCGCATCGCCATCGAGGTCGAGGCCGACCCCAGCTACGAGGCGTTCGTGCACGCGACCGAGTTCCACCCGCAGCCCACCGGCGCCGACGCCATCGCCGCCGCCGCCTCGACGATTGCCGGCACGGTCAAGGTTGCCGCCATCCTCTGCTACACGGCTACCGGCTCGACGGCGCTGCGCGTCGCCCGCGAGCGGCCCAATCTGCCGGTGATCGGTTTGACACCGATCGCGCGCACCGCCCAGTGCCTGACCCTCGTCTGGGGCATCCAGACGGTGCTCACCAGCGATCCCGAGGACCTTGCGGACATGGTGCGCAAGGCGTGCCGCATCGCCTTCGACGAGGGTTTCGTACGCGCCGGCGACGGTGTCGTCATAACGTGCGGCGTCCCTCTTGGGACGGTCGGCGCCACGAACATGATCCGGCTCGCCTTCGTCGACCAGCACGGGCTGCCCGACGGCCATAGCCCCGATTACGTGCCCGTGGGCGGCAAGGTGCCGCTTGAGCGGCGCAGCCGCCGCGGTCACATGCCGCCGCTTTGATCGTCCTTAGATCCCCTGACCCTCGACCTCGCGGTTGAGCTCCTCGAAGCTCTCGCGCGCGCCGGTCGCGAAGGGGTGGACGGCGAGCAGCTTCTTATAGGCATCGAGCGCCGCCTTCTTCTCGCCGATCTCGGCGAGGATCTGCGCGAGACCCTCTAGCGCCCGATAGTGGTTGGGGTCGAGCGCGAGAACGCGCCGCAGGTCCCCGAGGGCCCGCTTGTAGTCGTTCTTGAGATAGTAGATGTAGGCGCGCTGGCTCCAGGCGGCGGCGAAGTCGGGCTGAAGCTCGATGGTTGCGTCGAGAAGCTCAAGCGCGAGGTCGTGCCGGCTCGATTGGGTTGCTGCTCCGGCGCGCTCGGCAAGGAGATCGGCCGTCGGGCTGCCGGAAAAAGCCCACAATCGCTCGATGGCCTGGGTGAGGGGCGCGGCCTCCTCGGCGCTTTGGGCCGCGGCGAGCCGCCCGTACAGCGTTGCAAGGAGGGCGGCGCGCTGCTCGAGCGTCGTCGGCGCATCGGCATGCGCCTCGGGCGGCGCTTGCTGTTCCGCGGACGGCCCCGGTGCAGGCGCAGGAGGAGACGGCGGTGCTTCGGCTCGCGCTGATGCGGCGAGAGCAGCGCAGGCTAGCGCTGCCGAATAGAGGGCGGCGCGCACGGCCCCGATCGCGTGGACGGACATCATGCGCCAAAGATAGGGTCTTGCCGGCCACGCGTCAAAGCGCGCGCCGCGAGGCGCTCCGTCAGCCCTGGCGGGCCTTGAAGCGGCGTTGCGTCTTGTTGATGACGAAAAGGCGCCCCTTGCGGCGGACGAGGCGGTTGTCGCGATGGCGCGAGCGCAGCGACTTCAATGAGTTTCTGACTTTCATGTCTCACACCAGTTGGCGTCGCGGATGGTGGGCACTAGAGGGATCGAACCTCTGACCCCTACCATGTCAAGGTAGTGCTCTACCGCTGAGCTAAGTGCCCCTCCCGGCGAAAAGAGGGCGTTGCGAAGCGCCTCCTATATCGGCATCGGCGCGGGGAGGCAAGGGCGGGCGAGAGACGCGCCCCCGTGCCTAGTCAGGCGGCGAGAAGGCGCTCGACCTCGCGCACGAGATCCTTCAAGTGGAAGGGCTTTGAGAGAACGCGCGCTTCCTTCGGCGCGGCCACGTCGTTGTTCAAGATCACCGCGGCGAAGCCCGTGATGAACATGATTTTGAGCTCGGGGTCGAGCTCGGCCGCGCGGCGCGCCAGCTCGATGCCGTCCATCTTCGGCATGACGATATCGGTGAGGAGAAGCGTGAACGGCTCTTCTTTCAGGCGCTGGAAGGCCTCCTCGCCGTTGGCGAAGGAGCTCACGTCATAGCCCGCCTTGCCGAGAGCCCGTTCGAGAAATCCACGCATCGAATCGTCGTCCTCGGCGAGAAGGATCCGATACATGGGTACTTGGGACGGCTTGGCGGTCATGACATCTCAAACCCGAAAGGAGGAGATTAGCGGAGAAGTGGCTGCGTGCCATAGGAATCTGACGCGAGTTTGGTAAACGGAGGATGAAGCCCGGCCGGTCTCCTACACTTCCTCGCGGTCGTGTTGCGAACTAGCGCGAGCGTGAGGATTTCCACGGCCCAGAGGGCGAGGGCCGGCACGCGCCGTGGACACGGCCCGGCGACCTTGGCAAACTCAGCTAATCCGCATCCCTCGCGCCTGGTGCGCGAGCGGTCCTTTGAGAGACGATCGCCGACATGCCCGCCCACGAAGAGGCTTCTATCGTCAGCGAGCTCAATCCGCCGTTCACGGTCGCAACCCCGGTCGTGCAGACGGCTCCGTTCGTGCTGTGCTCGCCCCATTCGGGGCGCGTCTACACCCGCCACTTTCTCGCTCAGTCGCGCCTCGATCCCCTGACGCTGCGCAAGTCCGAGGATTGCTTCGTCGACGAGCTTTTCTCGGGCGTCGCCGAGCTCGGCGTTCCGTTGCTCGCGTCGCGCTTTCCGCGTGCGTATCTGGACGTCAACCGCGAGCCCTATGAGCTCGATCCCGAGCTCTTCCACGACACGCTCCCCGATTTCGCCAACACCCAGTCGGTGCGCGTCATTGGCGGGCTCGGCACGATCGCCCGCATTGTCGCGGACGGCGAGGAGATCTACCGCGTGCGGCTTTCTGTGGCACAGGCGCTCGAGCGGATAGAGCGGCTGTACGTGCCGTTCCACGCCGCACTTGCTGACCTTTTGGAAAATACGCGCCGGCAGTTCGGCTACGCCATCCTGATCGACTGCCACTCGATGCCGTCGGCCCTAATGGCTCAATCGGGCGGACCCCGCCCCGACTTCGTCATCGGCGATCGGTTCGGCGCCTCCTGCGACGGGCGACTAACGCGGCTGCTCAAGGAACTCCTCGTCAGCCTCGGCTATGACGCGCAGCTCAACCGCCCCTATGCGGGCGGCTACATCACCGAGCATTACGGGCGCCCGCACCGGGGCATCCACGCAGTCCAGCTCGAACTCAATCGCGGGCTCTATCTCGACGAGACCGCGCTCGAGCCGTCGTCCGGCTTCAACGTCGTTCGCGATCGCCTGACGGCGCTGGCAGGCCGCCTCTTCGCCGAGCTTCCGGCGCTGTTCGAGCGCCGCGCGGCAGCCGAATAGCTCATCCGGCCATCCCAACAAAAAGGGCCGTCCGCGAGGACGGCCCAAGTCTAGGGAGAAACGCCCGAGGAGAGGGCGAGGGAACTTCGGAGCAGCCCGAAGCCCTGCAATCAGGGTATGCTGCAGCGCGACATAACTCAAGCGCGTGGCATGGCTTCGCAGCACCTTTACGGGCAAGCGCGGCGCGAAGGTTTACAGAACCGCTAGGGCGCGGCGCGACGGGCGCCTAGCACCAATCGGTCTGCGAGAGGCCCTCTACCGGGGCGATTAACGATAAAAAAAGGGCCGTCCGCGTGGGACGGCCCAAGTCTAGGGAGGAAACGCCCAAGGAGGGCTACGGCACCGTGAGATCAACTCGCCGATACCGCACTGCAAAATTGAGATGCGGCGCACAAAATTTCAAATGCAAATAATGCAGAGCTGCTATTACCTCGGCGGATACCGCGGGCGCTTGAGCTGGCGCAGTGCGAGCGTCAACGAGATCGGAGGATGTGCGGGGGGAGGGCGCAAAAAGAGGCCGTTCGTGCGAGCGAACGGCCCAAGTCTAGGGAGGAAACGCCCGTAGTGGGCTACGGTACGAAGAAGTGCTCCTTCGAAACCGTTTTGCTGTCATGCGCTTATTCGCAAAGCGAGGCAATCAAGCTAATTCCAACGCCCAGCAAATCAAGTGAATATGATGCAATGCGGCAACAGAATAAAAGGGCAATCAGAGACTCTACGCCGAGCGTGACTTACTATTCCGAGCAGTCTAACCAGTGTTCAAGATGCGGTTTTCTCAGTCAAACTTCGGGATCGGTCTCAAGTCGTGAGCAGAGCCTCGCCGAAAACATTCAAGACTTTCCTCGAACTCGCACATCTCTTGGCTGACCGCGCCGGCGAGGTCATCCTTCCCCAATTCCGCAGGAAAATTGCCGTAGCCAACAAGGCCCAGGCGGGCGCCTACGATCCGGTCACCGTCGCCGATCGCAGGGCGGAGCGCGCGATCTCGCGGCTCATCGCCGAGCACTTTCCGGACCATGGCATCACCGGCGAGGAGCACGGCACCGCGCGCGCCGAGGCCCGCTTTCACTGGGTCATCGACCCGATCGACGGCACGCGCGCGTTCATCACCGGCTCCCCGCTCTGGGGCACGCTTATCGGTCTCCTCGACGGCGGCACCCCGATCCTGGGCCTCATGGACCAGCCGTTTACGAAAGAGCGCGCGTGGTCGGGCGCGAACGCGTCCTTCGCGCGCGACGGCGATGGCGCGGCGCGCCGCATCAAGACACGCGCCTGCCGCGACCTCACGAGCGCCGTGCTGATGACGACGAGCCCGGAGATGTTCGCCAAGGGCGCGGAGAGCGAGCGGTTTCAGCGCCTCCAGGCCAAGGCGCGCATGACCCGGTTCGGGGGCGACTGCTATGCCTACGTTCTGCTCGCCCACGGCTTCGTCGACCTCGTCGTCGAAGCCGGCCTCCAGTCGTACGACGTCGTCGCTCTGATCCCCATCATCGAGCGCGCGGGGGGACGGATGACGACGTGGGACGGCCAGCCGGCGACGAACGGCGGGCGCATCGTCGCGGCGGGTGATCCGAGGCTCCACGCGCAGATCCTCGAGACGCTGGCGCGCTAGTTGGGCCTACGCCACCGGCTCCTTGACGCCGAGGTAGGCATCGAAGGTCGCCCAGAACCGCATGCGTATCGTATCGGCCTCCTGCATGATCTCATGGCGCGAGCCCGGCAGCAGGATCTGCGTGCCGAGCTTCAGCCGGACGCCGAACTCCTCGATCGACCGCGTCGCAACGATCCGGTCGTTGCCGGCCGCGAACAGCAGCATCGGCACCTCGACGCGCGCGGCATAGGCCGGCTCCGAAAGCCTAGCCATGGAGCGATAAGCGGCGCGCAGCCAGCCGATCGTGGGCGATCCGAGCGCGAGAGACGGAGCTGCGTCGAGCACCGATTTGTTGCGCGACCAGCGCTCCCGGTCCGAGGTCAAGGCGTTGGCGTCGAAGGCGACCTGCTCCTCGGCGTGGTCGGATCCGCCGCGGATGTAGAACCTGCCGAAGCCGAGGGCCGCGCCCACTTCGGCATAGGCGCGCGCCACGGCTTGCGGAACGCCGACCTTCTCGTCGTTGAACGCCAGCATGGGCGCGGTCAGCACCATGCGCTCGAACCACGAGCCGGGCTTGCCGGCATTGCGGATCAGAATGTTTGCTCCCATCGAGTGGGCGAGCGCGGTGAAGGGCGGCGGACAATCCGGCAGCACGATCTCCTTCATGAAGCGGAACAGATCGTTGTCGTACTGGGCGAAGTCGCGGACATGGCCCTTGCGCGGGTTTGAGAGCGCACGCCCCGACCCGCCCTGGCCGCGCCAATCCATGGTCGCGACGGCGAACCCGCGCCGGCGCAGATCGGCCACGACCTCGAAATATTTCTCGATGAACTCACCGCGCCCGCCAAACAGGCACACGGTCCCGCGGCGCGGGCCACGCGTTGCATCCCAGCGCGCGAAGCGCAGCTTCATGCCGTCCGCCGCCTTGAGCTCGCCGACGACGGCGCCGCCCGGAATCGGGTTCCTCGCTAGTGATATGAGCTCCATCCGAATCCCCGGCTGCCGTGCTCGGAAGGTATCATGGCAGCCGAGGCGCTCGAAAGGCCTGCCGGATGCGAATGCGAACGGGAAGACGCTTCAGTAGCCGTATCTGAACCGCGGCGGGGGCGCGTACGCGCCGTAAGTTCGCCACCGCTCGGGCGCGGCGTGCACGATCTCTCCAGTGCAGCGATCGACCTTGAGCCTGAAGCGGGCGCCCGTGTCGCGCCGCTCGGCTCTCAACACGACGATTTCGCCGCGCCGGTCGAGCGGCCTCAGGTCCGACCAGCCGTCGGCGCGCAGCCACTGGCGGATCTGCCAGCGCGGCACGCAGCGCCGCGGGCCGTAGGGCGCCTCGGCAAAACGTGGCGGGCGCGGCATGGGGGCGAGATAGCCGTCCTTGAGCGAGCCGCGCGCGTAGGGCGGCGCATCGTCCCAGGCGGGCGGCTGCTCGGCCTCGCGCCAACTCTCCGCGCCTTGGCCGTAGTCCTCCTCGCCCTCTCTTTCGCGCGGCGCGTAGGGCTCCTCGAACCCAGGGCCGGGGTCGGCATAGCCGTTGCCGTCGTAGGGCGCCGCGCCCTCGGGCGCGTAGCCCTCGCCGTCGAGGTCGGCGGCCTGCACCTGCGGAGCCGTGATCAGGGCCAGAGCGGCGAAGGCACCTAGAACCAGAACTCGCGCTGACATCGTCGTCTCCATCGCGTTCTTGCGTCCCCAAGGCAAGGCCCCCATCTGATAGCGTCCGCCCCCGAACATGAACGGCAGATGAAGGAGAACCGGTTTCCGGTTGCGCGACAGCAGGTTGGGCAACGCGTGTGGGGAATTTCGCACTAACCTTTACCCCCTCTTGAAGCCGCGCGGCGGGCCCCTAAATCTCCTTCAGCGCACGCCTCGAGGAGGGTGCGCATTCGCAACCGGCCCGGCCCCCAGGGGCGGGCTCCCTGAAGTCGCTTCTCAAGGAGGACTTTTCCCATGCGACACTTCGATTTTGCCCCCCTCTATCGCTCGACCATCGGCTTCGACCGCCTCGCGCAGCTGCTCGACACGGTCGGCGGTTTCGACGCCGAGACGGCCTACCCGCCCTACAACATCGAGCGCACGGCCGAGAACGAGTACCGCATCTCCATGGCCGTCGCGGGCTTCCGCGAGGACGAGATCAAGGCCGAGGTCAAGGAGAACACGCTCTCCGTGCGCGGGGAGAAGAAGGCCGACACGACCGAGTCCGAGCGCCAGTACCTCCATCGCGGGATTGCGGCGCGCAATTTCGAGCGCCGCTTCCAGCTCGCCGACCATGTCGAGGTCAAGGGAGCCGTGCTCAAGGACGGGATGTTGCACATCGATCTAGTGCGCAATTTGCCTGAGCGCATGAAGCCGCGCACGATCTCGATCACCACCGAGGCCGCGCCGAAGCAGCTCGAAGCCGGCGTCTAAGCGCGGATCTCCTCTCCCGATCAGCGCGCTTCAAGGCCGGCGGCGCGTTCCCTGCGCCGCCGGCCCTACACGCTTCGGCTTCCGGTACGCCGGCGACCCGAGCCGTCGCAATCGGGGAGCGACAGGTCCTTGGTTTTCGTGAGCTTGCCATTACGCGCGAACGTCGACACGTGGAAGGCCACGTCCGGCCTGCGATCGACTTCCATGAAACCAGCGAGCGCGAACGCGCGGGATGAGCCCGCCGGCGGCGCCGTGCGCGAGCAGGCGAGCTCGGGCGTCGTATCGGCTTCGAAGCCGGTAGGCGTTGATGCTCTCGCCCATGATGACGTCGACGGTCTGCGGCTCGGCGTCGAAGGGGGCCGCGACCACATCCTGATGGCGCAGCTCGACGGCGTAGGCGGCGCGGGAAAGGCGACCTCGATCGCTTGTGCAGCGACCAGAACGCGGCGCCCGCTATGGCGATCGCGAGCAACACCCAGCCCGAAAGCTTCGAGCGCCAGACATGGCATTCATCGGGGGCGACGAGAAGGCGAAAAGCGATTGTGGCGGATCTAGAAGGCCCAAAGTCTCTCAAGGATCTTCCAACGCGCACGCGCCCACGCATAGACCCGCGACCTTTCCTGCTTGTGCAGACGCGAGAAAAATGCAAAATTTGGCTTGAAAGGTCAGTAATCCTGTCCTTTATGCTCGGAGTGAAGGGTGCGTCGCCCATGGGCTTGCGATGCGGGATGCTTCGCCGAGAGCCGGTCTGCACCCAATTGTCTAGAGTGCTTCTGGCATTCCGAGGTTCGAGATATGAGCAAATCCCCGCCCTCGCCCGGCGGATTTGAGCGCCCGACGGCTCAGGGTCTCTTCGACCCCACCTTCGAGCGCGACGCCTGTGGCGTCGGCTTCATTGCCGATCTCAAGGGGCGCAAGACGCACAAGATCGTGGCGGACGCGCTCGGGATACTTTGCAACCTCGAGCACCGCGGTGCGGTCGGCGCCGATCCCAAGGCCGGCGACGGGGCGGGTATTCTCGTTCAGATCCCGCACGAGTTACTGGCCGAGGAATGCCGCAAACAAGGTTTCTCCCTGCCCGAGCCCGGCAAGTACGGCGTCGGTCACGTCTTCATGCCCCGTGACGAGCGCCTCATGGCGCATTGCGAGCGGGTCTGGGCGCGCATCCTCAAGGAAGAGGGCCTCGAGCTCATCGGCTGGCGCCCGGTGCCGGTCGACAATGCGTGCCTTTCGGACATGGTGCGCGCGACCGAGCCGGTTCACCGGCACATGTTCGTCGCCCGTCCAAAGACGATGCGCGATCAGGACGAGTTCGAGCGCCGGCTCTACCTCGTGCGCAAGGTCGTCTCCAATGCCATTCAGACCGCCTACCGCGGGCGCGACATCGGCCACTACACGGTGAGCCTGTCGAGCCGGACCCTGGTCTACAAGGGCATGTTCCTGTCGTACCAGGTCCGGGCCTATTACAAAGACCTCTCCGATCCGCGCTTTGCCTCCGCGATGGCGCTCGTGCACCAGCGCTTCTCGACCAACACGTTCCCGTCGTGGAAGCTCGCCCATCCCTACCGCATGGTCGCCCACAACGGCGAGATCAACACGCTGCGCGGCAACGTGAACTGGATGGCGGCGCGCCAGGCGTCCGTCTCCTCGCCTCTCTTCGGCAACGACATCGCCAAGCTCTGGCCCATCTCCTACGAGGGCCAGTCGGACACCGCGTGCTTCGACAACGCCCTCGAGTTCCTGACCATGGGCGGCTACAAGCTCGCCCACGCGGCCATGATGCTGATCCCCGAGGCGTGGGCCGGCAATCCGATGATGGACGCCAAACGGCGCGCCTTCTACGAGTACCACGCCTGTCTCATGGAGCCGTGGGACGGCCCCGCCGCCATGGCCTTCACCGACGGGCGCCAGATCGGGGCGACGCTCGACCGCAATGGCTTGAGGCCTGCGCGCTACTTCGTCACCAAGGACGACGTCGTCGTCATGAGCTCGGAAGCCGGGCGTCATGCCGGTGCCCGAGGACACGATCGTCAAGAAGTGGCGCCTCCAGCCTGGCAAGATGCTGCTGATCGACCTCGAGAAGGGGCGCATCGTCTCGGACGAGGAGCTCAAGGCTGAGCTCGCCTCGCGCCACCCCTACGAGAGCTGGGTCAAGCGCACTCAGATCATGGTCCAGGACCTGCCGCTCGCGCCGAAGTCGGCGCCGGGGAAGCTCACCAATGTCAGCCTGCTCGATCTCCAGCAGGCGTTCGGCTACACGCAGGAGAGCTTCAAGTTCCTCATGACGCCAATGGCGGCGCAAGGGCGAGGAGGCGGTCGGCTCCATGGGCAACGACACGCCGATCTCGGCGCTGTCGTCGAAGCCCAAGCTGCTTGCACACCTACTTCAAGCAGAACTTCGCGCAGGTTACGAACCCGCCGATCGATAGCATCCGCGAGGAGCTCGTCATGAGCCTCGTGTCGTTCATCGGGCCGCGCCCCAACCTCCTCGACGTCGAGGGAACGTCGAAGGTGAAGCGCCTCGAGGTCACCCAGCCGATCCTCACCAACGAGGATCTCGAGCGCATCCGCCAGATCGGCGAGGTGAAGGACAATCACTTCCGTCGATGACGATCGACATCACCTACCCCGTGGACAAGGGGCCGCAGGGCATGGGGCCGGCGCTCGACGTCATGTGCGCCGAGGCCGAGGAGGCCGTGCGCTCGAAGGACTGCAACATCGTGATCCTCTCCGACCGCGCCCTCGGCCCGGACCGGCTCGCGGTCCCCGCGCTGCTCGCGACCTCCGCCGTCCACCATCACCTGATCCGCCAGGGGCTCAGGACCTCCGTCGGCCTCGTCATCGAGACTGGCGAGGCGCACGAGGTGCATCAGTTCTGCACGCTGGCCGGCTACGGCGCGGAAGCGATCAACCCCTATCTCGCGTTCGACACGATCGAGGCCATGCTGCCTGAGCTCGGCGCGGATCTGACGGTCGCCGACGTCAAGAAGAAGTACATCAAGGCCATCGGCAAGGCGATGCTCAAGGTCATGGCCAAGATGGGCATCTCGACCTACCAGTCCTACTGCGGCGCGCAGATCTTCGATGCCGTCGGCCTGCGCACGCCGTTCGTGCGCAAGTACTTCACCGGCACGCACACGCAGATCGAAGGCATCGGTCTGCGCGAGATCGCGCGCGAGACGTTCGACCGCCACGCGGCGGCCTTCGGCAACGCGCCAGTGCTCGCCAATGCGCTCGACGTCGGCGGCGACTATGCCTACCGCGTCAGGGGCGAGGCGCACGTCTGGCGCCCGAACGTCGTCGCCGACCTGCAGCACGCCGTGCGCGGGACCGACAACAAGGACGCGATGGAAGGCCTAGTCCCGCAGAAATATCGCGACTACGCCCGCGCTATCAACGACCAGTCCGAGCAGCTCATGACCATGCGCGGCATGTTCCGCATCCGCCTCGCGGAGAGCATGGGACGGACGCCAGTGCCGCTCGAGGAGGTCGAGCCCGCGAAGGACATCGTCAAGCGCTTCTCGACCGGGGCCATGAGCTTCGGCTCGATCAGCCGCGAGGCGCACACCACGCTCGCCATCGCCATGAACCGCATCGGCGGTAAGTCGAACACGGGCGAGGGCGGCG
The DNA here is from genome assembly GCA_963740475.1 of uncultured Alphaproteobacteria bacterium. Lineage (GTDB taxonomy): Bacteria > Pseudomonadota > Alphaproteobacteria > Rhizobiales > Hyphomicrobiaceae > Hyphomicrobium_C. The sequence goes on from CAVUEM010000045.1 coordinate 294,997, forward strand.
AGGAGACGGACCGCTTCAAGCCGCTGCCCAACGGCAATTCCATGCGCTCGGCGATCAAGCAGGTCGCCTCGGGGCGGTTCGGAGTCACCGCCGAGTATCTCGTCAACTCGGACATGATGCAGATCAAGATGGCGCAAGGGGCCAAGCCCGGCGAGGGCGGCCAGCTTCCCGGCCACAAGGTCGACGCGGTGATTGCCAGGGTTCGCCATTCGACGCCGGGCGTGGGTCTCATCTCGCCGCCGCCGCACCATGACATCTATTCGATCGAGGACCTCGCCCAGCTCATCTTCGATCTGAAGAACGTCAACCCGGCGGGTAAGGTGTCGGTCAAGCTCGTCTCGGAGGTGGGCGTCGGGACGGTGGCCGCCGGCGTCGCCAAGGCGCGTGCCGACCACGTGACCATTGCGGGCTTCGAGGGCGGCACGGGCGCCTCCCCGTTGACCTCGATCAAGCACGCCGGCAGCCCGTGGGAAATCGGCCTCGCCGAGACGCACCAGACGCTCGTCATCAACCGGCTGCGCGGGCGCATCGCCGTCCAGGTCGACGGTGGGGTCAGGACCGGCCGCGACGTCGTGGTGGGGGCGCTGCTCGGCGCCGACGAGTTCGGCTTCGCGACCGCGCCGCTCATCGCGGCCGGGTGCATCATGATGAGGAAGTGCCATCTCAACACCTGCCCGGTCGGCGTCGCAACCCAGGACCCGGTGCTGCGTGCGCGGTTCACGGGAAAGCCCGAGCACGTCATCAACTACTTCTTCTTCGTTGCCGAGGAGGTGCGCGAGCTGATGGCAGCCATGGGCTTCAGGACGTTTGCCGAGATGATCGGCCAGACCGAATGTCTGAACAAGGACCGCGCCATCGACCACTGGAAGGCGAAGGGGCTCGACTTCTCGAAGATCTTCTACAAGCCGTTCGCGCCCAAGGGCGTCGCGATCTACAACAGCGAGTGTCAGGACCATGGGCTCGATAGGGTGCTCGACAACAGGCTGATCGAGCTCGCCAGGCCCGCGCTCGAGGCCAAGCGCGCGGTCAAGGCCGAGCTCGCGGTAAAGAACACCGACCGGACCATCGGCACCATGCTGTCCGGCGAGATCGCCAAGCGCTACGGCCACGGCGGTTTGCCGGAGGACACGATCTGGCTGACGCTCAAGGGAACGGCGGGGCAGAGTTTCGGCGCGTGGGCCGCGCGCGGGCTTACCCTCGACCTCGTCGGCGAGGGCAACGACTACGTCGGCAAGGGGCTCTCGGGCGGCAAGCTCATCGTGCGCCCCGACGCGATCTCGGCCATTGTGCCCGAGGAGAGCATCATCGTCGGCAACACGGTGCTCTACGGCGCCATCACCGGGGAGTGCTATTTCCGCGGCGTCGCCGGCGAGCGGTTCGCGGTCAGGAACTCGGGTGCTTATGCCGTGGTCGAAGGCACGGGCGATCACGGCTGCGAGTACATGACGGGCGGCTGCGTCGTCGTGCTCGGGCCGACGGGGCGCAACTTCGCCGCCGGCATGTCGGGCGGCGTCGCCTATGTCCTAGACGAGAAGGGCGATTTCGAGGGCCGCCTCAACAAGGAGATGGTCGCGATCGAGAACATTACGGCCGATCCGGGCTCGCTCGCGGCGCTCGCCAAGCAGAACGGCAATGTGGTGGTGGCGCTCGAAACCGTGATGTCCGACATGAGCACCCAAGACGCAGAGCGCCTCCATGTGCTCATCGTGCGCCACGCACACTATACGAACTCGGCCAAGGCGCAGACGATCCTCGCGGACTGGCAGCGCTGGCTGCCGAAGTTCAGGAAGATCATGTCGCACGAGTACAAGCGCGCTCTGGCCGAGATTGCGAAGGCGGCGGCCGGGATCGCAAGTCCGGCGGCCGAGCGCGAGCAGCCGCGAAAGAGCTGACGCGCGCGGGGGAGCGACATCGCTCGAAAGTCGAGATAGGTCTTAGGGCGAGGCCCGACGGGTCCGGGCGCTCAGCATGAAGAGAGACGATGGGTAAGCCGACTGGATTTCTGGAGTTCGAGCGCGCCGACCGCAAGTACAAGCCGGTCGCCGAGCGCGTCAAGCATTGGCACGAGTTCTACGTCCCGCTCCCCGAGAAGGACGTGAGGGATCAGGCCGCGCGCTGCATGGACTGCGGCATCCCCTATTGCCACACGGGTTGCCCGGTCAACAACCAGATCCCCGACTGGAACGATCTCGTCTATCGCGGCGACTGGAAGATCGCGGCACAGAACCTTCATTCGACCAACAATTTCCCCGAAGTGACGGGCCGCGTCTGCCCGGCGCCGTGCGAGGCCTCCTGCACGCTCAACATCGACGACAACCCCGTCACCATCAAGACCATCGAATGCGCGATCGCCGACCGCGCGCTCAGCGAAGGCTGGGTGGTGCCGCAGCCGCCCGAGCAGAGAACTGGAAAACGCATCGCGATCGTGGGCTCGGGCCCCGCCGGCCTCGCCGCGGCCCAGCAGCTCGCGCGCGCCGGCCATGAGGTGCACGTCTATGAGAAGAACGCGCGACCCGGCGGGCTCCTCACCTACGGAATCCCCGACTTCAAGATGGAGAAGGGTGTCGTCGCGGCTCGCGTGAAGCAGATGGAGGCCGAGGGCGTCACCTTCCACTGCAATGTCCACGTCGGCTGCGACCTACCGGCGAGCGACCTCGAGGGGAAGCATGACGCCGTGCTTTTCGCCATGGGCTCCGAGCAACCGTTCGATTTCTTCGCCAAGTCGGCGGGACGGGACCTCGATGGCATTCACTACGCCATGGAGTTCCTGCCCCAGCAGAACCGGCGGATCGCCGGCGAGGCGCAGAGGCCGGAAACCAAGGAGATCTCGGCCAAGGGCAAGCACGTCATCGTCATCGGCGGCGGCGATACGGGATCGGACTGCATCGGCACGTCGTTCCGGCAAGGCGCCAAGACGGTAACCCAGCTCGAGATCATGCCGAGGCCCCCCGAGCGCGAGAACAAGGCGCTCTCCTGGCCGCACTGGCCGCTGAAAATGCGCGTCTCATCGAGCCAGGCCGAGGGCGCGCAGGTCGAGTACTCCGTGTCGACGATCGGCTTCTCGGGCGAGGGCGGCGCGGTGAGGAAGCTCAACTACGCCCAAGTCGACGCCAAGCTTGCCCCCATCCCCGGGACCGAGGCCGCACTCGACGCCGAGCTCGTGCTGTTCGCCATGGGCTTCTCCGGCCCCATCGAGAGCGACGTCGTGCGTGAGCTTGGCCTCGAGGTGGTGCCGCGAGGACGCTTCAAGGGCCTTGCCGCGAGCGAGGCCGACTACAAGCTCGCGGACCGCGGCAAGCTCTTTGCGGCGGGCGATGTGCGCCGTGGCCAGTCGCTCGTCGTGTGGGCGATCCGCGAGGGTCGACAGGCCGCCCACGCGATCGACAAATTCCTGATGGGGACGACGACCTTGCCACGCTGAACGGCCACCCAAGCGGCGCTTGCACATTGACGCGCGAAAAGTCCGTTCTCAGGGACCGCGCTAATGACTATCTTGAAATTGTAAGGCAACCGAGAACCCCGATGAACACCCCGCTCGAGATTACGTTTCAGGGCGTAGAGAAGAGCCACGCCATCGAGGCCAAAATCGCCGAGCGAGCGGCCAAGCTCGAGAGGCATTTCGACCGCATCACCCACATGCGCGTGGTCGTTGCGGCGCCGCATCGCCATTCCCACAAGGGCAAGATCTACCAGATCAAGATCGAGGTCGGCCTGCCCGAGCGGGCCCCCGTCGTGATCGCTCACGACCCAGAGGTCAATCACGCTCACGAGGACCTTTTGGTCGCGATCCGCGATGCCTTCGACGCGCGTCAAGCGCCGCCTCGACGACAGCGCGGCCCGCATGTCGGGCACCGCCAAGACCGAGCGCGGCCGACGCAAGCCGGCTCCACGGGTAAAAGAGTGACGGGCAAGACCCTGCGATAGGCTACTTGCGCGCTGCCGGCGCCTTTTGCTGAGGCTTCCTCTCTTCCGGGCGCCCCCGCCGGCAAGGCTCCCGTCTCGTCGATCACCGTATCGAGGACAGCGGTCGGCTCGGGACGCGGCCAGGGGAGGTCGTCCGCCCGTCCGGACCGCGGCGTGAGCCGCTCGCCTTTGAACAATACGCGATAGTAGGGCGTCTGCACCGTCGCGAGCCCCCGGCGCGCGCCGTCCGGGCCCGGGGGCCGAGGCCAGCGCCACCGTGCTCATCACCGTGAGCCCGCCCGCGATCTGGTCGACGACCGCCTCGCCGATCTGCGACGGCCGGTCGGGACTTTCGCGGCGCGTGACGAGCTGCACAACGGACGCCGGAGATGGCCGGGCGCACGATGTCGAGCGTCACCACCTCCTCGCGGCCCGCCTGGTTGACGGTCTTCAAGCTGATCCTGCCGTTGTCGGCCTTCTGCTCACCGGTGGCCTGGCCGGTCGCGGGTTGCGGCTGGGGCGCGCCCGTCTGCGCGGCCGCCTGCCCGGACTTCGCGTCCGCGGTACCCGGAACCGGCTCGGCGAGCTTGACCTTGTCGGGATTGATCTTCGCCTGCTCGGCCTCGCTGCCGGCAAGCGGGATCGTGCGCGCGGCCTTTGCCTGATTGAGGTCGCGGCGCACGTCGCGCTCGACGAAATGGGCGAGCTTGCGATTGCCCGCAGTCGTGAAGTAGACGCCCTCGCCGTCGCGCAGGAGGCGGATCTTGCCCGTGATGTCCGGACCGTACGGGCTGAACCCTCCGCTCTCGTCGACAAAGCCCGCGTAGGCGTCGATGAACTTCATGCCGTTCAGGTACGAGCGCTCGCGGATGATCTCGTTCATCATCTGCGCGTCCTCGTTGGCCTCGTAGCGGCGCACGTTCGGCAGCCCAACCCAATAGGCGCCGATGTTGCGCTTTCTCAAGGTCTTCGCCAGGCGGTCGACCCGCTGCGCATAGGCCGCGCGCCAGGCGTCGGAGCCGATGGCGACCCGCTTGCCGGACTGGTCCCTGATCGTGACGCGGTCCCAGGCGCCCAGCATGACGATGGCGATGTGGGGCGGATCTTTCCCGAGGTCGGCGTCGACGTCCTTGAGCTTGTCGTCGAAGTCGGCCCGCATCAGTCCGTTGACGGGCAGCCGCTTCGGGCGGAGTTGAACGCGCGTATCGCCGAGGAAGGCTTCGGTCATGCCCTCGAGCAGCCCCTCGGCGAGATCGTCGCCGATGATGACGACCTTGTAGACGTCGCCTTCCGGGAACGGCGTGATGAAGCTCGCCCCGTACGCGTCCTCTTGCGCGCGCGCGCCGCCCGGAGGCCGCGCCCGAACGCGGCGGCAAGCATAAGAGATCGGCCAGCATCCAGCGCGATCACTAGCCGGGCATCGTGCCGTCGCGTCCTCCGAGAGCGCGCGCCGGCGCTACGCACGTCTCTTTTAGCGCGACTCTCCCCGTCGAAAAAGTGAACTAGCGCGACGCGGTGGTGCGCATGTGGGCAAGCACGGCGTCCGTCGGCCAGCAATCGACCTTGAGCTTGTGATCGCGCTGATAGGTGCCGATCAGATGGCGCGTGTTCGACCCCACCTTGCCGTCGATCTTCTCGACCTCGTAGCCCGGCCGCCTTGAGGCGCTCCTGGATCTCCTCGATGACGTGGGTGCGTCTGCGGGCCCGCGCTCCACGGCGTCGCAAAATCGCCGCCGCCGGCGATGCGGTCCGCCAGATTGCCGATGAACACGGCATAGAGGTCCGACGTGTTGTAGCGGCGCAGCACCTTGAAGTTCTCGAGCACCAGGAAGGACGGCCCATAGCCGCCGCCGGGGCTCATGAGATAGGCCTCGAGCGCGAGCTGCCGTTCCGTCCACGGACTTTTGTTCGCGCGCGCAAAGCCGAGCTTCGCCCATTCGGCGATCGGACGCGCCTGGTTCGGCCCTTCGAGGCCGCAATCGGCGCTCGCCGGGATCGCGATCTCGTAGCCCCAGGTCTCGCCCGCGACCCAGCCCTTGCCCTTGAGCTGGTGGGCGGCGGAGGCGAGCGCATCGGGGACCGAGCGGAAGATGTCCTTCACCCCATCTCCGTCGAGATCGACGCGCGTGCTCGAAGTACTCCGACGGCATGAACTGCGTGAGCCCGACCGCGCCCGCCCACGACGAGCGCATGTCGGCGCGGGCGACGCCCGCTTCGAGCATCCGCAGGGCCTCGAGCAGCTCGTTGCGGAAGAGCTCCTTGCGCCGGCCGAGGTAGGCCTGCGTGGCGATCACCTGGATCGCATCGTGCGGGAGCTTGTAGTTGCCGTACGCGGTCTCGCGGCCCCACATCGCGAGGATGATATAGCGGTCGACGCCGATCTCGTGCTCGATCTTGTCGAGCGCCGCCTTGTGGCGGGCCGCGAGCGCCTTGCCGTCGGCGGCGAGGCGCGTGAGGTAGGTCTTGTCGAGGTATTCCGACGGCGGGCTCGTGAACTCGGACTGGCCACGGCTGTCGGCTTTCTTCTCGCGGCCGGGCAAAAGGAGATCGGGGAGCTTGAGATCGGGCTCGAGCCCGCGGAAGGCGGCATCGAACGTCGGCCGCGAGACGCCGCGCGCCTCCGCCTCCGGCCAAAGGCCATCGATCCAGGCGCGGAACTGAGCGTCCGCCGAGGCCGGGCTGGCCAGCGCGGCGACGAGAAGCGCCAATGCCCGCCGCCCAGGCGCTTGCCCAAGACCGCACATATTCGGTGGAGAGTGAGATCCACGCTCATGCCCGCTGCACCGGAGCCCAGCTCTGCTCCGGCGTTTTCCTGTCGGCACTTCGGGGCTTTTTTGCGACCTCGCCGACGCTCTCGGCCCGATCAGGAAGCGGCCTTGAAGCGCGCCAAATGATCCTCCCAGGCGAGCGCGTGGGCGGACGATGCGTCGAAGGTCGTCATGGGCGGGCCGCCAGCCGAGCCGGGCGCGGATCTTCTCCGACGCGGCGACGATCGCCACCGGATCGCCGGGCCGGCGCTCGGTGAGCCGGACCGCGAACTCGCGACCCGAGGCGCGCTTCACCGCGTCGATGACCTCGAGCACCGAATAGCCCCGCGAGTAGCCGCAGTTCACCACCTCCGAGGCTCCGCCCGCGCGCAGATAGCCGAGCGCGGCCATATGGGCACGGGCAAGATCGGTGACATGGATGTAGTCGCGGATGCAGGTGCCGTCGCGCGTCGGGTAGTCGGTGCCGAACACCTCCATCTGCGCGCGCTTGCCGAGCGCCGTCTCGCAGGCGACCTTGATGAGGTGGGTCGCGCGCAGCGTCGACTGGCCGGCGCGGCCCTTGGGGTCGGCGCCGGCGACGTTGAAGTAGCGCAGCGCCACGTAGCGGAGGTCGTGGGCGCGCGCCGTGTCGGCCAGCATCAGCTCGGTCATGAGCTTCGAGGTGCCGTAGGGCGAGACGGGGCGCAGGCTCGGCGTCCTCGCTGACCGGCGTCTCCTTGGGATTGCCGTAGACGGCCGCCGTCGACGAGAAGATGAAATGGCGGATGCCGGTCGCGACCGCGACCTCGATCAGGGCCCGCGACTTGACCGTGTTGTTGATGTAGTAGCCGAGCGGATCGGCGATCGAATTCGGGGACGACGATCGACCCCGCGAAATGGATGATGGCGTTGACGCCGTGCTTGCGCACGACCGTGCGCACGAGATCCTGATCGCCGACGTCGCCGACGACGAGCGTCGCCTCGGCCGGCACCGCCCACCGGAAGCCCGTCGACAGGTTGTCGAGGACGACGACCTTTTCGCCGGCCTCGAGGAGCTCGAGAACCATGTGGCTGCCGATGTAGCCGGCCCCGCCCGTAACGAGAACAGTCATTGTTAACCCACTTCCCCGAATTGCGCCCCGACGGTGAACAGGTGACTATCAGCTTCTGGATTGGCGAACGGCTGAAGTCAATCCCGTGCATCGCGATCGTTACACCGCAAAGTGACCATCAAACACTCGTGCCAGAGTCGCGCACCGGCCGTAAGCCCGTCCCATTTGGAGCCCCCATGTCGCAATCGAGGACAACGTATCAGCAAAGCCGTGTTTCCCGTGGCCGGACTCGGCACGCGGTTTCTGCCCGCGACGAAGGCCGTCCCCAAGGAGATGCTGACGGTCGTCGACCGGCCGGTCATCCAGCACGTCGTCGACGAGGCCCGCGCGGCCGGCATCGAGCACTTCGTGTTCGTCACGGGGCGCAACAAGGCCGTCATCGAGGATCACTTCGACACCTCAGTTCGAGCTCGAGCGCACGCTCGCCGAGCGCGGGAAGAAGACGGAGCTCGAAGCTCCTCGTCAGCAGATCTTCCGGGCGCCGGCGCAGGCGAGCTTCACGCGCCAGCAGGCGCCGCTGGGTCTCGGGCATGCCGTCTGGTGCGCCCGCGACATTGTCGGCGACGAGCCGTTCGCGCTCCTCCTGCCGGACATGCTGCACCATGGCGCCGCGCCCTGCCTCGCCGACATGATCGAGGCCTACGCGGCGACACGGCGGCAATCTGATCGCGGTCGCGCCGGTGCCCGAGGATCAGACGCACCAATACGGCATCGTCGGCGTCGACGACGCCAGGCGCCAAGGTGTCGCGCATCACGAGATGGTCGAGAAGCCGCCGAAGGGCACTGCGCCGTCGAACTTGCACATCACCGGGCCGCTACATTCTCCAGCCGGAGATCTTCGATCTGCTCGAACGCCAGGAGAGGGGTGCCGGCGGCGAGATCCAGCTCACCGACACCATGATCAGACTTGCACGAGGCGGGAACCAGCCGTTCCACGCCGTGCGCTTCGACGGGACGATCTACGACTGCGGCTCCAAGATGGGCTTTCTCATGGCCAACGTCGCCTATGCGCTCGATCGGCGAAGACTTGGCGACCTCTCCTCAGGAGCCGAGATTAAGAAGCTCCTTTGATCGGGCGCCGCCGTTAACAACGGCACGCGAGCCGCTCTTCAATTGCGGCCGAAACTGCGCCGAAGCTGTGCAGCAGTCGCGCATCCGGCACGATGTTGCCCGTTTTCGGTGCCATGGCGCTTCGGCTATGGTCGGGCGCCGCCAATCTTGTCCCGCTGGCCGGAGACCTCTAGATGGCCCGTAAGCGACAGACCGAAGCCGCGTCGGCTCCGCTGCACAGAACGCTGACGCCGCCCGGCGTATTTCGTCATCCGGATGCTGATCTTCCTGACGCTGGTCGGGTTTCTCGCGGCCATCCTGCACGAGCAGCTCACCGTCTCGTTCATGAACAACCCGGGCCTCAACGGCCTGATCGTCGGCGTGCTCGTTCCTCGGCATCATCTACGCCTTCCGCCAGGTGATCCGCCTCTACCCCGAAATCCGCTGGGTCAACGCCTTCCGCATCTCCGACCCCGGCCTCGCCATCGCACACCAGCCGGTGCTGCTGGCCCCGATGGCGACCATGCTGCGCGACCGCACGGGCGTGCTTTCGCTGTCGACCGCCTCGATGCGCTCGATCATGGACAGCATCGGCTCGCGTCTCGACGAAGCGCGCGACACGGGACGCTATCTGGTCGGCCTCCTCGTCTTCCTCGGCCTGCTCGGCACCTTCTGGGGCCTGCTCGAGACGATCCAATCGGTCGGCGGCGCGATCAGCGCGCTCGATACGTCGGGCAGCGAGACGGTGTGCCGTGTTCGACGAGCTGAAGAACGGGCTCGCGGCGCCGCTCAAGGGCATGGGCACGGCGTTCTCGTCATCGCTGCTCGGCCTCTCCGGCTCGCTGATCCTCGGCTTTCTCGAGCTGCAGGCGAGCCACGCGCACAACCGCTTCTACAACGAGCTCGAGGAATGGCTGTCCGGCATCACCGAGCTGACGCCCGGGTCCACGCGCGCGACCGATCAGGCGAGCCGCCAGCTCACGACCGCCGTCTATGAGATGCAGCGCGCGGTCGAGGATCTCTCGGCGCGCATGCGCGGTCAGCGCCGGTCATGCCCTGGGCTGGCGGCGCTGTCGGCCGGGAGCCGACGAATCGGTTCGCGATCTCGCACGCGGCGTCAACCAGCTCGTCACGCAGATGCGCGCCGAGCAGAAGGTCGTGCGCGAATGGGTCGACGAGCAGGCGGCGCAGCAGACGGAGGTCACGAACGTCCTGAAGGACCTCGCGCAGAACATCCAGCGCAAGGGCAAGTAGCATGGCGCGCGGGCGCTCACGGCAGCGGCGGCAGAGTACGGCGAGTTCTGGCCGGCCTACGTCGACGTGCTGTCGACGCTGCTGCTCGTCGTGACGTTCCTGATGTCGATCTTCATGCTGGCGCAGTATTTCGCGACGCAGGAGGCCTCCGGCAAGGACACGGCGCTGCAGCGGCTCAACCGCCAGATCGCCGAGCTGACGAACCTGCTCTCGCTCGAAAAAGGCAAGGCGAAGTCGGCCGAGGACGAGCTCGCCGCCCTGCAGGCGACGCTCGGCACGATCTCAAGGAGGAGAACGCGAAGCTCTCGGGCTTCGCGCTCGTCGGCGACGAGAAGGCCAAGGCCGGCCGAATAGCCGCATCTCGGGGCTGACGACCGAGCTCGACGCGCAGAAGACGATCTCGAACGAGGCCCTGGCCAAGGTCGATATCCTGAACCAGCAGATCCTCGCCATGCGCCGCCAGCTCGCGGCGCTGAACGAGGCGCTCGAGGCGTCCGAGAAGAAGGACAAGGAGAGCCAGGACCGCATCAAGGATCTCGGCGCACGGCTCAACGCGGCGCTCGCGCGACAGGTGCAGGAGCTGCAGCGCTACCGCTCGGACTTCTTCGGCCGGCTGCGCGAGCTGCTGAAGGACCGGAAGGACATCCGCGTCGTCGGCGACCGCTTCGTGTTCGAATCCGAGGTTCTGTTCCCGTCCGGCTCGGCGACGCTGACGCCCGAGGGCCTCGCCGCGATGGATCAGCTCGCGTCGGCCATCGTCGATCTCGAGCAGGCGATCCCGAAGGAGATCAACTGGGCGCTGCAGGTCGACGGCCACACCGACATCCGCCCGATCGCCAGCGCGCAGTTCCCCTCGAACTGGGAGCTGTCGACGGCGCGCGCGGCTTCCGTCGTCAAGTACCTGATCGCACGCGGCGTGTCGCCGCAGCGGCTCGTTGCCGCGGGCTACGGCGAGTTCCAGCCGCTCGAGCCCGGCGTCGACGAGGATAGCCTGCGCAAGAACCGGCGCATCGAGCTCAAGCTCACGAACCGCTAGCATGGCACCTTCGCCGACCGACGCCGCGAAAACCGTCGCCGGGCTGCCGCGCACGGTCTTCGTGTTGTGCCCATCGTGGCACGGGGCCACTCTCCTCTCGCTCGTCCTCGGCAACCACTCGCGCGCCTTTTCGCTGGGCGACACCATTCCGCGCGACGACAAGTTCCGCTGCCGCTGCGGCGCGCAAGCGATCGCATGTCCGTTCTGGACCGCGGTCGTCCGCGCCGTCGGCGAGGGCGGCGGCGATTCGTTGATCCCCGCTCGCCCGAGGCTCTTTTCCAGCAACGCGATCAACCAGGCCGCGGTCGCCGCGATCTCGCTCGCGGCGTCCAAAGGAGGCGTGCCTGCTCCGTTTCGCCGGTTCGCGGCGGCCAATGCGCGCTTTCTCGGCGTTTGCCGCGGGGAAAAGGACTTCGACCTCTTCGTCGACGGCTACAAGAGCCTCGTCCGCTACCTGGCGCTCAAGGCCGACGGCCGGCAGGAGATCGCGGGGCTCATTCATGTCCTGCGCGACCCGAGAGCCTTCGCGGCGGCCGCCAAGCTCAAGGGTGTCGGCGTCGGCGAAGCCTGTCGCGGCTGGGTGGCGTTTCATCGCCGCGGCGACACGATCGTGCGCCTCACCGGCGAGAGAGCGCTCACGCTCCGCTACGAGGATTTCTGCGCCGAGCCCGAGAAGCAGCTTGCTGCGATTCTCGACTGGCTGAACCTTCCCCGCGAGCCTCTCCTGCGCCCGATCCCGAAGCCGAGCCACTGGGTCGGCAGCCGCTCCATGGATCACTTCGACGGCACGATCAGGCTCACCGAGCGCTGGCGCGATGAGCTGTCCGAGGATGAGCTTGCCTCGGTCATCCGGATCGCCGGGCCCGAGGCGCGCCGCCACGGCTATTTATTTGTTTCAGGGTAGCGCTGCCCTTCATACGAAAGGCGCGACATCGGCCTAGGTCAGCTTCTCCTCGAGAGCCTCTCCACGGACTTCGGATTGGTTGCGATGGTGTGCAGATATGTATTTGCTATGTCGTCTATCGGGCGACCAGCCTCCCATCCCTCGACAGTGCGAGGGTTCAGGTGGTAGCGCATCGCAAATGCTTCTGCCGTCGCGAGACCGAGCTGTTCACGCAGCGCCTTGACATTGATTTTTTCGATTTTTCTCATGCGCCAGACATCCACTCCAGCCGCGCGCATCTCCGCTTCGACTGCCCTTGCGCTCTCGATGGCCGGCACATGGATTACAGCCTCTCCGCGCTCGATCATGTCCTCCACCGCGCGCTTAGCCATGCGGGCAGAAGCGCCTCGGCGGATGAGCGCTTGAATGGCGTCGATGCTCTTCACCCTGTCAAGAGGACCACGGGGCCTGAGGATGAGATCAGCGGGAGAACCTGATCGCACGCGGTCTGTGCCCCGGATGGGCCCCAGTCGTCCTAGGCGCGCCTTCAACGATGCCTTCATTGCAGTCCAACCTTTCGAGTAACCACGTGGCCAAGAGCCGAATATTCTGCACGCCGATCGAGTTTGGCGGCGCATCGCTCTGAATGTTCACTCCGCGCGCCGTTAGACTTGCTCGGTCCTCGTCGATTTCAACCTCGGCCATGATCTTGATGTCTCCGGCGGGTGTCTCGATTAGGACCGTGACAATATCGCCGTCGCTGTCCTCATCAGAGATACCTTTCAGCACCAATTGATCGCGGGACCAGCGCATTATTGAAATGTACGCTGTATGCGTAGAGATAACAAGGCGCGCAATCCGGTGGCTAGCCCGACGCGGCGGAGACAAGGCCGCGATAGTCGGCGAGCGCGCCCGCCTCTAGCTCGGCGGCGAGCAGGCGCGCGGGGTTGACCGGGCCGGGCAGCGTGATCTGGCCCGGGGGCACCGGCCTGAAGCCGAAGCGTCCGTAATAAGGCTCGTCGCCGACGAGAAGGACGAGACGAACCCTGGCCTGCCTCGCATCCTCAAGCGATTCAGCGACGAGCGCGCGCCCGTAGCCCTGTCCGGCGACGTCGGCCGCGACCGCGAGCGGACCGAGGAGCAGCGCGCCCTCTCTCCCGCCGACCGTGATCTCCGTGAAGCGGACGGCAGCGACGAGGCGGTCGCCGAGAAAGGCCGCGCGGCAGAAGCGCGAGATGGCGCTTGCCGCTCCCGGCCGCCGCTCGCGCACGCGGTAGGCGGTGCGCGTGAAGCGGCCCGGGCCGAACACCTCGGCATGGAGCTTGGCGATGAGAGGGAGATCGGCCGGCGTGACGGGCCGGTTCAAGACCCTGGACGACATGGAAGAAGACTCTGGAGAGGACGGCGCAACTGGGCAAACGGCGGAGCGTGGGCGGCGGCGGTCAGCGCCGGCGCGCGGCCGGGCGTGCCGTTCGCCGGAGGAGCCGAGACAACAGGGTCAGCCGTCCGAGGGTCATGGCGCGGGCCTTTAGCATGACCGCGGCCCGCGGGTCCAGCGACGGGGCCGGCCGCAATCCCGGCACGGCTCAGGGCTTGGCCTCGTGCCCCGCCGGTTGGGGAGTGGCTGGCGCTGTCCAGCCCTTGACCCGTTCCCGCAGCCTCTGGAAGACGACGTAGAGGACGGGGATCAGGAAGATGCCGACGAGGGCCGACGCGAGCATGCCGCCGAAGACGGCGGTGCCGACGCCGCGGCGGCTCAGCATCGCGGCACCCTCCGCGACGACGAGGGGCACGAGGCCGGCGATGAAGGCAAAGCTCGTCATCATGACGGCGCGGAAGCGCGCTGCGCGCGCCTTCGATCGCCGCCTCCTCGATCGCCGAGCCCTGCCTCGCGCCGCTCCTTGGCGAACTCGACGATCAGGATGCCGTTCTTGGCGGCGAGCGCGATCAGGACGACGATGCCGATCTGGGCATAGAGGTTGATCGTGGAGCCCGCGATACCAGCAGCGCCACCATGGCGCCGAGCCACGCCGACGGACACCGAGAGCAGCACGGGGACCGGGATCGTCCAGCTCTCGTAGAGCGCGACGAGGAACAGGTAGGCGAAGAGCATCGGCGAGCCCGAGAATGGTCGTCGTCTGGCCGGCGGCCTCCTTCTCCTGCAGCGCGGTCCCCGTCCACTCGTAGCCGTAGCCGCTGGGCAGCGTCGTCGCCGAGAGCCGTCTCCATGGCGGCGATCGCCTCGCCGGAGCTGCGGCCCGGCGCCGGCGTCGCCATTGATCGTGACGCTGCGGATAGTTGTTGTAGCGGATGATCGACTGCGGACCGAGCGATCAGCTCGGCCTCGGCGAAGGCGCGGATCGGGACCATGTCGCCGGCCTTGTTGCGGACGTGGATGCGGTAGATGTCGCGATCTTGGCTGCGCTCGGAGGCCTCGCCCTGGACGTCACCTGCCAGGTGCGGCCGAACAGATTGAAGTCGTTGACGTAGTAGCCGCCGAGCGTCGCCTGCAGCGCGCTGAAGACGTCGCCGAGACTGCGACGCCGAGCGTCTGCACCTTGTCGCGGTCGATGTCGAGATAGAGCTGCGGCGTATTCGCGGCATAGGTGGTGAACACGCCGCGCAAGGCCGGGTCCTGGTTGGCCGCGAAGACGAGGCCGCGCGCGACCGCGGCGAGTCGGCTCGGCCGAGCCGCCGCTGAGGCTCCTCCAGCTGGTACTCGAAGCCGCTGCCGGTGCCGAGGCCGATGATCGGCGGCAGGTTGAAGGCGATGACGTTCGCCTCCTGGATCGCCTGGAACTCGCCCCGGAGCTTGGCAATGAGGCGCGTCGCGCCGAAAGCTCCGGCGTCGCGCGCTCCTCGAAGGGTTTGAGCGCCACGATGAGAAGAGCGCTGTTCGACTTGGTCATGCCGTCCAGGAAGCTGTAGCCGACGACGGAGGTGACGTCGGCGATCGCCCTCGGTCTCGCGCAGCATGGCCTCGATCCGCTGGGTGACGGCGTTGGTCCGGTTGACGGAGGCACCCTCCGGCAGTTGAAGCTCGGCGAAGAGCGCGCCCTGGTCCTCGGCCGGCAGGAAGCCGGTCGGCGTCGCCTTGAAGAGCCATGCCGTGCCCGCAAGAACGACGGCCAGAGCAACGAGGCCGAGCACGGCCCGGCGCACGAGACGCTTCACGACGCGCGAATAGCCGTCGCGCGCCCAATCGATGTCCTGAGAGCACGTAGCGCGATGAGACCGCGCTTCGGCCCGTGATGGGGCTTCAGCAGCACGGCGCAGAGCGCCGGGCGACAGCGTCAGCGCGTTGATGGCCGAGATCACCATCGAGACGGAGACGGCGACCGCGAACTGGCGGAAGAGCGACGCCGGCGATGCCGGGAATGAAGGCCACCGGCACGAAGACGGAGAGCAGCACCAGCGTGATGGCGATGATGGGCGCCGTGATCTTGCCCATCGCGCTTCCGCGCCGCCTCGGCCGGCGTTGCCTTGGGATCCTTCTCGAGCTCGGCCTCGACCTCCTCGACGACCACGATCGCGTCGTCGACGACGATGCCGATGGCCAGCACGAGCGCCAGCAGCGAGACCGTGTTGGCGGAGTAGCCGAGCGCCAGCATGACGGCGAAGGTGCCGATCAGCGACACCGGCACGGCGATGAGCGGAATGAGAGTTGCGCGCAGGCTTCCGAGAAAAAGGAAGACGACGATGACGACGAGCGACGAACGCCTCGACGAGCGTCTTTACGACCTCGTGCACGCTTTCGTTGACGAACGTGGTGGTGTCGTAGGTGATCGTGTAGGTGAGCCCTTCCGGGAAGGACGGGGCAGCCTGCTCGAGGATCTTGCGCACCGCCGCGGCGCTGTCGATCGCATTGGCGCCGGGCGACTGATAGACGCCCGATCACCGCCGCCGGGTTGCCGTCGAGGCGGCCGACCGACTCCGAAAGGCGCGCGCCGAGCTCGACGCGGCGCGACATCGCCGACGCGGACGAACGAGCCGTCCGGATTGGCGCGAACAACGACCTTCTCGAACTCCTCGACCGAGGTGAGCCGCCCCTTGGTCTGGATGGTGAGCTGGAATTGCTGATCCGGCAGCGCCGGCTGCGCGCCGATGCGGCCGATCGCCGCCTGAACGTTCTGCGCCCTGAAGCGCGCTGATGACGTCGTTCGGCGTGAGGTCGAAGTTCGTCAAGCGGTTGGTGTCGAGCCACATGCGCATGCTGTAGTCGGCGGGGGCCGAACAGCGCCACGTCGCCGACGCCGGGCACGCGCTTCAGGCTGTCGATGACGTTGATCGTCGCGTAGTTCGACAGGAAGAGCTGGTCGTAGCGGCCGTCCGCCGACGAGAGGGCCACGACCTGCAGCAGCGCCGAAGACTTCTTCTTGACGCTGACGCCCTGGGCCTGCGCCTCCTTGGGCAGCTTCGCCAGCGCGAGATTGACGCGGTTCTGGACGTTGACGGTGTTGATGTCGGGGTTGGTGCCGACGGCGAAGCGTGACGGTCAGCGTGTAGCTCCCGTCGTTGCCGCTCGTCGACTTCATGTAGAGCATGTTGTCGACGCCGACGACCTGCGCCTCGATCGGCTGCGCGATGGTTGTCTCGACGACGGTGGCGCCGGCGCCCGGATAGAGCGCGGTCACGGAGATCTGCGGCGGCACGATATCGGGAAACTGCGCGATCGGGATCTGCGTCAGGGCGACGAGGCCCGCCAGCGTGATGACGATCGAGATGACGATGGCGAGCCGCGGCCGGTCGATGAACACACCCGAGATCATGGCTCATGCCTCCGGCTTGGCCTTGACCTCGGTCGGATCGACCACTTGTCCGGGGCGCACCTTCTGGAGCCCTTCGGTGACGACGAGCTCCCCGTCCGACAAGCCCTTGGTGACGACGATGTTGCCGCCGCGTGTCTGGCCCGTCTCGATCCGCCGGACCTCGATCTTCTTTTCCGCGTCGACGACGAGCACGTAGGGGCCCGACTGATCGATCTGCCGGGCGGCCTCGGGCACGACCACGGCCGGCTCGGCCTTGCCGGCCTCGGTGACGACGGTGACGAGCTGTCCATCGACCAAGTGCCGATTGGGATTGGGAAACACCGCGCGCACCTGCTGGGTATCGGTGCCGGGGTCCACCTTGGTGTCGACGAAATCGATTTTGCCGGGCTGGGGATAGCGGCTCCCGTCGGCGAGTTCGATAAGGACGATGACCTTCGACACATCGGGATCGCCCCCGTGCGCTTTGCGGATGGCGAGAACTTCCCGCTGCGTCACCGTAAAGATAACGTAGATTGGGTCCTGAGTGACGATGGTCGCGAGAACGCCGCTCGAGGGACTTACGAAGTTGCCGACCGAGACGGCCGAGCGCCCGATGCGCCCGCTGATGGGCGCGCGAATCTCGGTATAGCTCAGCTGGAGCTCCGCCTTCTCGAGCGCCGCCTTCTGGCCCGCGACCTCGCCGCGCGCCTTGCCTTGCTCGGCGGTGGCCTGATCCAGCTTCTGCGGCGTTCCCGTCTGACGCGCGACGAGCTCCGTCTGGCGCGCGACCTCGACGTCGCCGAGCTGGAGGCTTGCTTCCGCGGACTGGATGGCGGCTTTCGTCTGATCGATCGTCGCCTTGTAGGGCGCCTGCTCGATCACGTAGAGCAGGTCTCCCTCCTTGACGTCGGCGCCCTCCGTGAAAAGTCGCTTCTCGAGGAAGCCCTCGACGCGCGCCCTGAGATCGACCTTGTCGATGGCGCTCACGCGCCCGGTAAAGGTGAGGCTCGGCCGCAGGTCCTCGGACTGGACCTTGACGACGGTGACGGCCGGTGGCGGCGGAGGGGCCGCTTGCTTCTCGGCGTTGTCGCCACACGCGGAGAGCAAGATCGAGGCGATCGCCGCGAAGCAAAAACTGGTTCTGGCCGTCATGGTTGACTCCCCCTGGCGGACAGCTTCGGGGCCGATCGTTGGAATTGAAATTGCGAACCCGCTCGCCACGATTACGCAAAGCGTAGCGCATGTCACCCAGGTTTTTTCTCTTCGCCTTCGGCCGCTCGGGAGGAGCTACCATTGCTCAGAGCGCGATTTTCCGCCCACCACCTCCGCGAGGCGCGACGCGACCGGCGGGTTGAGCGGCTCGGGCAATCGATCGAGCGCGAAGAACCCGTGCGCGGCAATCTCATGGTTGGGCTCCGGAACCACGGGCCGGCGCCAGCTGCGAATGACGAAGAACGCGATATGGTCGCCGGGAAACGCGCGAAAATTCGTGTAGATCCCGAACAGCTCCGGGGCGCCCTCGATGATGATGCCCGCCTCCTCGGCGAGCTCTCGCCGCAGGGCCTCGGCCACGGTCTCCGACTTCTCCACGCCCCCGCCCGGAAAGTGCCAGCCGGGCCGATAGGTGTGGCGGACGAGAAGCACGCGACCGTCCGCGTCGAGCACCATGCCTTGCGTGCCGAGCGTGAGGCTGCGCGTCTGGCGCCAATAGTACTGCATTACCTTGGTGACGAGCTTCGCCTTCGGCACCGCGCGCCTCCGCTCCTGCCTCACGCCCCGATACAGGCCAATCGGCCGCTTTGGCAAGATGACCGGCGGCAGGGCATGGTAGGCTGAGGACCCGCGCCCGCAGAGAATGACAGCCGCGATGGCAGACGCGACGACGCTCGCCCACATCTCCGACGTCCACCTGGGGCCGATCACGGGCTTTCACCCGCGCTATTGGAACGTGAAGCGCGGGCTGGGCTTCCTCAACTGGCATCGCGGCCGCCGGTTCGTCCACCAAAAGGAGATCGCCGACAGGATCGCCGCGGACGCGCTCGCGCAAAGCCCGGATCACATCGCCGTCACCGGCGATCTTGCCAACATCGGCCTGCCATCCGAGTACGACGCAGCGTTCTCCTGGCTCGCTGGTCTCGGCCCCCCCGGGCGCGTCTCCGTCGTGCCGGGCAACCACGACATCTATACGGCGCGCCTTCACGGGGCGTCCTGCCTCGAGCGATGGGCCCCGTACATGACCTCCGACGCGTTCGGCGCCGGCGTGACGTCAGCCGGCGCGTTTCCATTCGTGCGCAGAATTGGCGACGTGGCCCTGATAGGGCTGAACTCCGCCGTGCCGACGCCGCCGTTCGTCGCCGCCGGCCGCCTCGGCCGCGAGCAGATCGACGCGCTCGCCTCGATCCTCGATCGGCTCGGGAGGGAGAGCCTTATCCGCGTTGTCCTCATCCATCACCCGCCGCTTCCCGGACAGGCCCCGCCGCGCCGCGCCCTCGCCGACGCCGCCCTCCTCGAGGAGACCCTCGTTCGCGCGGGCGCCGAGCTCGTGCTCCATGGCCACAACCACCGCGACATGCTGGCGTGGCGACAATGGACGAGGAGCCACATCCCGGTCGTCGGCGTCGCCTCGGGCTCGGCGGGCCGGCCGCACAAAGCGGAGCCCGTGGCGCGCTACAATCTGTTCCGGCTGAGCCGCAAGCCCGGCGGCGTCGAAATCGAATGGCGCGTAAGGGGGCTCGCAGAGACCGGCGGCGAGATCGTCGAGCTGTCCCGCCGCCTGCTCGAGCCCGAAAGCCAACAAGCCGGCCCCGGCTCTCGAATTGAACGCGCTGCGAGGATGAACGCCACATTAAAACAACGTTCAGGCTGAATTCAAAGGCGATCGGGCAGTCTCCGCCCCATCACCCACGCGGCCCGGATCAGCCGACGCCGCTCACCAATCGAACGGAGACGACCCCAATGACCAAGATCATTTCTCTCGCGGCCGGCCTGCTCGTCGCGACCAGCGCCACCGCATTCGCCAGCGTCATCGACGACCGCCAGGAGGCACAGGCCCGCAAAATCGAGATCGGCCGCGAGACCGGCGCCATCACGTGGCGCGAGGGCCTGATGCTCCAGAAGGAGCAGCGCGAGATCGCCCGTCTCGAGGCCGAGTTCCTCGGCGACGGAAAGTTCTCGAAGTCCGAGAAGCGCACGCTGAACGAGATGCTCGACGAGGCGGCCCAGCATATCGCGTTCGAGTCCACCGATGGCTGGCACCGGCTGTGGTTCATGCCGCGCTTCGGCAAGTAACGGCCGGCTCTCTCAAGCCCCATAGAGACACAACCCCAAGGAGACTTCCGTGAAGACCCCTATGCTTGTTGCCCTCGCCACGCTCTCCCTCATTGCGCCCCTCTCGCTCGCGGCCCATGCCGGCGACGTCCAGGGCGATGCCTACTCCTGTGAGGAACTCTGGGTCATGCGCAACCAGATGTACAAGGACAACGCCTTTTGCTTCCAGTCGACCCGCGCCATGACCTATTTCGGCAACGGCGGCTGCATCTATCACGACGACGATGCCGTGCCGTTCTCCAAGTCCGAGCGGCGCGTGCTCCACATGATCAAGGCGTCGGAAGCGCGTCAGGGCTGCTGAACCGGCGAGCAATTCTCTCTCTTGTCACGCTCCGGGCGGCCTTAGGGCCGCCCATTTTTTCGCGCAACGCCAAGTGGTTCCAAGGCCTTTCCGGCGTCTCTTTGACTTCGACTTCGGGCGGAGGCAAAAGGAGGCGCCGCGATGGAGGGATCTCATCTTGACGGGCAATCCTGAGCTGATCGAGCAGTACCGGCGCATCCATGAAACGAGCGCCTACGGCACGACCTCGGTCAAGAATCTCCGCTTCATCCGCCCGGAGATCAGGCTGTTGAGACCGGCGTCGATCCTCGACTACGGGTGCGGGCAATCGCGCCTTCTCGACATGCTCGACCTCGGCTATCCGGCTGATTCTCTCCCGCTACGATCCGGCCATCCCCAAGTATGCCGAGAAGCCCGCACAAGTGTTCGACCTTCTCATCAACGTCGACGTGCTCGAGCACATCGAAGAGAAGGACCTCGACGCGGTGATCGCGGAAATGCGCGCGCTCGGCCGCGAGGCCCTGATCATCGTCGACACGAAGCCCGCGTCGAAGCTGCTCCCCGACGGGCGCAACGCCCACGTCACGATCCGGCCTCACGGGTGGTGGCGCGAGCGGCTCTCGGCGCATTTCGGACCTCTCGAGCCGATCGCGACGGCGCGCCGCTCGCGCGCCGGGTTCAGGACATGGCGCCGCAGCCCTGGCGCGACCTTGTCCTACATGGCGCTGCGCGCCGGAGAGGAGCTTCGCTACTGGAGCCGGCGCGCCGCCGGCAGGAGCCGATACGGCATCCCGGAGGACCATACGGCCACGCGCCAGCCCATGCTTCCATGATCATCTCGCACAAGCACCGCTTCATCTTTCTCAAGACGGTTAAGACCGCGAGCTCGAGCATGGAGATCGCGCTCTCCGGTCTTTGCGGGCCCGAGGACGTGATCACGCCGACGCGCGAGGATCTCGGCGAGCAGCGCGCAATCCCCGCGCAGAACTTCCGCTTCGAGCATCCGCTCAAACCGAAGCGGCCGCTCTGGAAGCGCCTGCTCGACCGGCCGGAGCGCTTCTACCACCCGACCGTCGGCTACTACGAGCACATGCCCGCCTGGCGCGTGCGCCAGTACGTGGGCGAGGACATCTGGCGCGACTACTTCAAGTTCACGTTCGTCAGGAACCCATGGGACGCGCAGGTCTCCTTCTACTTCTACAAGACACGCAACGAGCGCGAGCGGCCGAGTTTCGAAAGGTTTATGGCGAGCCGGAAGCGCGCCAAGCTGCAGTCGTGGGAGATCTTCGCCGTCGACGACCGTATCGCCGTCGATTTCGTCGGCCGCTACGAGGCGATCGATCTGGATTTCGCAAAGGCGCTGGACGCGGTCGGGATCACCGAGCCTATCGCCTTGCCCATGGCCAACGTCAGCGACAAGCCGCGCGACGCCTACCGTCAATTTTATGACGATGACCTTCGCGACACGGTCGCCCGCTGGTACGCCAACGAAGTCCGCGAGTTCGGCTACGACTTCTAGACCCGACTCCAGCAATTAGCCCTCGCAATAGCCTTTTCTCGGCAGGGGCCCCATGCTGAGCTAGGCTCGGGTGGGTATCGCCGGGCAGGCCTGGCGCGGGGGCCCCGAGACCGCGAGTGCTCCTATCGATGACCGACCATCTCGAGCTTTTGCAGCGTCTCGCCGTCGCACTTGCGATTGGTCTCATGTTCGGCATCGAGCGCGGCTGGACGATGCGCGCGGAGGCGGAAGGCGAGCGCACCGCCGGCTTGCGCACGCTCGCGCTGTCGGGGCTGCTTGGCGGCGTCTCCGCGGCGCTCGCCGCGCGCGTCGACGGCGGCGCGGTCGTGCTCGGCTTGGCGTTCCTCGCCTACGCGATCGCGATCGGCTTTCTGCGCTACCGCGAGATGGTCCACGACAAGACGTTCGGGGCGACGACAGTCGTCGCCGCCTATCTCGTGTTCGCGCTCGGAGCTCTGGCGGGGCTCGGCGAGACGACGGTTGCGGCGGCAGCCGCGGTCGCAGCGACGGCGCTTCTGGCGCTCAAGGCAGTCCTTCACGCCTGGCTCAGGACTCTCACCTGGGAGGAGCTCAGGGCCGCTCTCGTCCTGCTCGCCATGACGCTCATTCTGCTCCCGGTGCTGCCGAACCGCGGCTATGGCCCCTACGAGGCGCTCAATCCCTACGAGCTGTGGCTCATGACCGTCCTCATCGCGGCGGTCTCGGCGGCCGGCTACGTCGCCATGAGGTGGCTCGGGGGAGCACAAGGCGTCGTCATTTCCGGCCTCGCCGGAGGACTGGTGTCGTCGACCGCCGTCACTCTCGCCTTCTCGCGTCTCGCCCGCGAAGGCAAGGCCCCCGAGGGGGCACTCATGGCGGGCGCGCTCCTCGCGGGTGCGACGATGATGGTCCGAATCCTGGTCGTCGCCGGATCGATCAACCCGCCGTTGCTGGCCTGGCTCGCGCCGCCGCTCGTCCTCGCCGCGACCGCGGTGGCTCTCTACGCCTACGTCGAGCTGAGGACGGTCTCCGGACAAGCGGTCGCGGCGCCGCTCGAGCTCAAGAGCCCGTTCGAGCTTTCGACAGTGCTCAAGTTCGGCGCGTTTCTCGCCGTCATCATGGTCGCCGCCAAGGGATTGACCGAAGCCGCCGGCGGCCGCGGAGCAAACCTGCTCGCGGCGGTGTCGGGCATCGCCGACGTCGACGCCATCACGCTATCGCTCTCCCGGCTCGGCGGCCGCTCGCTCAGTCTCGAGGACGCCTCTGTTGCGATTCTCCCTCGCCGCCACAGTCAACACCGTGACGAAGGCCGTGCTCGGCTGGGTCGCCGGCGGCCGCGGACCGGGCACGCGGCTTACCATCGGCTCTTTGCTCGCCCTTGCCGCAGGAGCCGCCGGCTACGTCGGCCTTCGCCTCCTCTGGCCGCTCACGACGATCCCGACGCCCGTCGGGGCCTGAGGCGATCCCTCGCGCGCCAAGACGGAACGCTCATTAGCCGATTGGTAAGCATCATCGCCTAGCCTCGTCCCTGGGGTCAGTGGTGCCGTGGGCGGGGGTCGGGATGAGCGTTTTCAAGTCGGTTGCAGTCGAGGAAGTGAAGAGGCGCGGCAGCATCAAGGACACTGATGTCTCACGTCTTGCCCTGGCGCTCCGCAACGCGCCGGTTCTCACGCGGGCCATCGCCGACGACCTCTTCGCCATCAACGAGGCGTGTCGCGTCCAGGATCCGTCCTGGCCCGGCCTTCTGATCGAGACGGTCGCCGATTTCATCGTCGCGCACGACGAGCCGGAAGGCTATCTCACGGCCGAGAAGGCGCGCTGGCTCGTCGCGCGCATTGCCGAGAACGGGCGGTCGAGACGAAGGCCGGCCTCGATCTCCTGGTCGCCGTGATCGAGCGGCGCACGCTGGTCGCCCGGGTGCCTGGTCCGGCTCGCGCTCGATGCCATCAAGGCAACGATCAGCACCGGAGCCGGGCCGTTGCGGCCCGGCGCAGATTCCGCTCGCCGGCACGATCAGGGCGGCCGAGATCGACCTCATCCGGCGCATCCTCACGGCCTTCGGCGGAGAGGGCGCCATCGCCATCACGCGCGGCGAGGCCGAGGCTCTGTTCGAGATCGACGAGGCGCTTGCGGCTTCGGCGCTCAATCCCGCCTGGACCGATCTCTTCGCCAAGGCGATCGGGAACGCCATGATGGCCGCGGCGGGCTATGCCGTACCGTCCCGGGAAGAGGCGTTACGTGCCGCGACCTCCACGGACGCAGCCGACGACGACCTCTCGGCGGGGACTCTCACCGCCTCCTGCCTTTGCTCGCTGAGGACGCTCTACCACGAACAGTCGCAGGAGGAGCGCGGGCTGACCCGGCTCGAGCGCCAGCGCATCGAGATCATCACGGGCGAGGCCCATCAAGGAGGCAGAGCCTCGCTGGCTCAATCGCGCGCCTCGCCCACGCGGCGACCCTCTCGGCCGTGGCCGCGTCGCTGGCCGCCTATTTCGAGGACGAGATGGCAAGCGTGCTGAGCCGACTCAAGGATCAGAGGGCGGACAAGGGTAGGGCTGCCTGACGACCTTCTAAGCTCTCCGTCCTCCGGCCAAGCCGGCTCCGCGGTCCTTTGACCGCTTCTCCGTTAACCCAGCTCGCGCCCAAACGCGCCCGGCCATATTTGCCACCCCCGATCGCAGTTTACGCGGCGCGATCCTCCGTCTAGAAGTCCCGAGCAGCTCCATTTCGCACTGCAACCATGAAAGGACGGGACAATCGGGGCGATGTTCAAGAAGATCCTGATCGCCAATCGGGGCGAGATCGCCTGCCGCGTCATCAAGACGGCGCGCAAGATGGGCATCAAGACGGTGGCGGTCTATTCCGATGCCGATCGCGACGCCGTCCACGTCGACATGGCGGACGAGGCGGTCCACATCGGCCCGCCGCCCGCAGCCCAGTCCTATCTCGTGATCGAGAAGATCGTCGAGGCGGCGAAGGCGACCGGCGCCGAGGCCGTCCACCCCGGCTACGGCTTCCTGTCCGAGCGCGAGGCCTTCCCCATCGCGCTCGAGAAGGCCGGCATCGTCTTCATCGGCCCCAACCCGCAAGGCGATCGCCGCCATGGGCGACAAGATCGAAAGCAAGAAGGCCGCCGCAAGAGCCAAAGTCTCGACCGTGCCGGGCTTCCTCGGCGAGATCGCCGACGCGGCGCATGCCGTGCGCATCGCCGAGGAGATCGGCTATCCGGTGATGATCAAGGCGTCGGCCGGCGGCGGCGGCAAGGGCATGCGCATCGCCTTCGACCGAGGCGGAGGTGCGAGGACGGCTTCGACGTCGTCGCGCTCGAGGCCGAAGGCGAGCTTCGGCGACGACCGCATCTTCATCGAGAAGTTCATCACCAATCCGCGCCACATCGAGATCCAGGTCCTCGGCGACAAGCACGGCAACGTCATCTATCTCGGCGAGCGCGAATGCTCGATCCAGCGGCGCAACCAGAAGGTGATCGAGGAGGCGCCGTCGCCGCTGCTCGACGACAGGACGCGCCGCGCCATGGGCGAGCAGGCGGTCGCCCTCGCCAAGGCCGTGGGCTACGACTCGGCCGGCACGGTCGAGTTCGTCGCCGGCCAGGACCGCAGCTTCTACTTCCTCGAGATGAACACGCGCCTGCAGGTCGAGCATCCGGTCACCGAGCTCGTGACCGGCGTCGATCTCGTCGAGCAGATGATCCGCGTCGCGGCCGGCGAGAAGCTTCGCTTCAAGCAATCGGACGTGAAGCTCACCGGCTGGGCGGTCGAGAGCCGCATCTACGCCGAGGATCCGTATCGCGGCTTCCTGCCCTCGATCGGCCGTCTCGTGAAGTATCGCCCACCCGCCGAGAGGGCACGTCCGGCGGCATCACCGTGCGCAACGACACCGGCGTCGAGGAGGGCGGCGAGATCTCGATGTTCTACGATCCGATGATCGCCAAGCTGGTGACGCACGCGCCCACGCGCATCGCGGCCATCGATGCCCAGGCCGAGGCGCTCGACGCTTTCTATATCGACGGCATCCAGCACAATATTCCCTTCCTCACCGCAATCATGCAGCACCCGCGCTGGCGCGAGGGGCGGCTGTCGACGGGCTTCATCTCGGAGGAGTATCCGGACGGCTTCAAGCCGCGCCTGCCGGAAGGGGAGGAACGCAAGGTTCTGACGGCGGTTGCGGCCTCGGTCGATCATCTCAGCAATCAGCGCCGGCGCAGCATCAGCCACCAGATGTCGGGCCAGCGGGTGCAGTTCGCCAAGCGGCGCATCGTGAGTATCGGCGGCTCGCGTCAGGTCCTCGAGGTCGAGGGCGACGGACATCGGGGCCGCGTGAGTTTCATCGGGCCCGACGGAAAGCCGGGGGAGACCGTGGACATTGCGTCCGACTGGTGGCCGGGAGAGCCGGTCTGGCGCGGCACGACCAACGGCAAGCAGGTCTGGGTCCAGATCCGGCCGATCCTCAACGGCATGACGCTGTCGTTCAGGGGCATCCAATGTCCAGTCCACGTCTATACCGAGCGCGAGGCGGCGCTTGCCGCGCTGATGCCGGTCAAGGCTGCGGCCGACATGTCGAAGTTCCTGCTTTGCCCGATGCCGGGGCTCGTCAAGGCGATCCATGTCGGAGAGGGCCAGCAAGTGAAGGTCGGCGACGCGCTCGCCGTAGTCGAGGCCATGAAGATGGAAAACATTCTGCGCGCCGAGCGCGACGGGGCCGTCAAGAAGGTCAACGCCAAGCCCGGCGACAGCCTCGCCGTCGATGCCATCATCCTCGAGTTCGCGTGAGCGCGCGCCAGCCGCAGTCCGGCCGCATCCATGACGTCCGCCACTAGAACCGTCCACGTTCGCATCGAAGGCCGCGTCCAGGGCGTGGGCTTCCGGGCATGGACGGAGCATTTTGCGACCGGGCTCGGGCTCACGGGCTGGGTTCGCAACCGGGCCGACGGGTCGGTCGAGGCCGTGTTCCAGGGCGAGGCGGATAAAGTTGTGGATATGCTCGCGCGCTGCGAGAGCGGGCCCCAGGGGGCTCGTGTGACCAAAGTCGAGATCATCAGCGAGGGCGTGGGGGTGTTCCATGCGTTCGAGGTCCGCAGCTCCGGGTAGCGTTCGCGCCATGCGCTCGTCGGGCCCGATGTGCGCCAAATTGCCCCGCGCGAGCCGTTTATGTGTTCTTGAGGCGGCAATCAAAGGGTGCCAAGAGAGAACAGCGCAGGCGTCCGTTCCACTTTTCGAGTCGCGCGGGACCGCTCGGGTGCCCGTGACAAAACCTGTGCCTCACCGAGGCTCCTTGCGCACCAAATGGCAGATCGCTAGGGGTTTGACCGTCACGTTCCGTTGATACCGTCACCGCATGATGCGTCCCGCCTCTTCTGGCCCTCCTGGAGGATCACGTGGCAGCCGAAGCTCATGAGCCCGATCGCAGGGATTTTCTCATCATCGCCGGCAATGCCTTCGTCGCGGTCGGTGCGGCGGCAACAATGTGGCCGTTCATCGCTCAGATGAACCCCGACGCCGGTGCTCTGGCTTTGGCGTCGATCGAGGTCGATCTTGCTCCGATAAAGGAAGGGCAGGCGATCACCGTGCTCTGGCGCGGCAAGCCGGTCTTCGTCCGCCACCGCACCAAGCAGGAAATCGAGGCTGCCGTCGCTGTCGACGTCAACCAGCTTCCCGATCCTCTGGCGCGCAACGACGCCAAGCCAGAAGACACGCCGGCGACCGACGTCAACCGCACCGACCCCGGCAAGGAGAACTGGATCATCCTGGTCGGCATCTGCACGCATCTGGGATGCATCCCCAAGGGCCAGTCGCTGGGGGACGCGCGCGGCGATTTCGGCGGCTGGTTCTGCCCCTGCCACGGCTCGCACTACGATACCGCGGGGCGCATCAGGAAGGGGCCCGCACCCCGCAATCTCGAGGTGCCGGTCTATGAGTTCGTCTCCGACACCAAGATCAAGATCGGCTAGAGGAGCGGACCATGGAGCATCACGGGTCGAGCTACCAGCCGAAGTCGCGCACGGCCAAATGGTGGGACGAGCGCCTGCCGATCATGCGCCTAATGCACACCCAGTTCGTCGACTTCCCGACGCCGCGCAACCTCAACTACCTCTGGACCTTCGGCGGCATCCTGACTTTCTGCCTCGGCGCGCAGATCCTGACCGGCATCGTGCTCGCCATGCATTATCAGCCGAGCGCGGCGGAGGCCTTCAACTCGGTCGAACACATCCGCCGCGACGTGAATTACGGCTGGATGCTGCGCAATTTCCACGCCGTCGGCGCGTCGATGTTCTTCTTTGCCGTCTATATCCACATCTTCCGCGGGCTCTACTATGGGTCGTACAAGGCGCCGCGAGAGGTGCTGTGGATCATCGGCGTGCTCATCTTCGCTGTCATGATGGCGACGGCTTTTATGGGCTACGCGCTGCCCTGGGGCCAGATGAGCTTCTGGGGCGTTACCGTCATCACCAACCTGTTCAGCGCGTTGAACGAGATCGTCCCCGGGCTCGGCACGACGGTGGTCGAATGGCTGTGGGGCGGCTACTCGGTGTCGGGGACGACGCTCAACCGCTTCTATTCGCTCCACTACCTGCTGCCGTTCGTGATTGCGGGACTGGTCGTGCTCCACATCTGGGCGCTTCACATCGCCGGCCAGAACAACCCGACCGGCCTCGACATCAAGATGCGCTCCGACTCCGTGCCGATGTTTCCGCACGCAGTCGCGAAGGACACCGTCGGCCTGTTCGTGTTCTTCCTTCTTTTCGCCTGGTTCGTCTTCTTCCTGCCCGACTACCTCGGGCACGCCGACAATTACACGCCGGCAAACCCGCTCGTCACTCCGCCGCACATCGTGCCCGAGTGGTACTTCCTGCCCTTCTACGCCATCCTGCGCGCCATCCCCTCGAAGCTCGGCGGCGTCATCGCCATGGTGGCGGCCATCGTCATTCTCGTCTTCGTGCCGTGGCTCGACAGCTCCCGCGTGCGCTCGGCGAAATACCGCCCCGTCTACAAGTGGTTCTTCTGGCTGCTCGTCATCTCGTGCATCGCGCTCGGCTACCTCGGCGCGAAGCCGCCTGAGGGAGCCTACGTCTATTGGGCGCGCGTCTTCACCATTTACTATTTCGCCCACTTCCTCATCATCATGCCGATCGTCGGCATCCTCGAGACGCCGACGATGCTGCCGCGATCGATCACCGAGTCGGTTCTCGGCAAGAGCGGCGGGGTTGGCGTGCCCGAGCGCGCGGCGGCGGCGCCAGAAAAGCGATGAGCAGGCGGGGGATCGCATGACGACGAGGTCATTGAGGCACGCCCTTGGCGCAGTTTCGCTTCTCGCGTTCGCGGCCGGGTCGGATCCCGTATTCGGTAAAGAAGGCGGCCACGCCCACATCGCCCGCCAGGACTGGAGCTTCGGCGGGTTCACGGGCCAGTACGACAGGGCCCAGCTCCAGCGCGGCTTTCAGATCTACAAGGACGTCTGCTCGGCCTGCCACGGGCTGAAACGGGTCTATTTCCGCAATCTCGTCCAACCCGGCGGCCCGGAGTTCCCCGAGGAGGCCGTGAAGTCGCTCGCCGCCGAATGGCCCAACAAGATCACCGACGGGCCTGACGAGAAGGGCAAGATGTTCGAGCGCCCGGCCAAGCTGTCCGACCCGATCCTTGGACCCTACAAGAACGACAACGAGGCGCGCGCGTCGCAGAACGGCGCGTTGCCGCCGGACCTGTCGGTGATCGCCAAGGCGCGCAGCATAGAGTACGCGGGGAGCTTCTATTCCCATCCGTTCTCGATGCTGCGCGATATTGCGACCTCCTATCAGGAGGGGGGCGCCGACTATCTCGTGGCGCTGCTCACCGGCTACGCGGACCAGCCTCCACCCTATAAGCGCGATGCCGACGGACGCCTTCACCAGGTCGACGAGGCCGAGGCCGGCGGCGCCGGCATCGAGCGCTGCGCGAGCGTCGTCGCAGGGGAGGACGGGAAGGCCGATGGGTGTATCCAGATGCAGGAGGGCATGTCCTACAACGCGGCCTTTCCCGGCCATCAGATCGCCATGCCGCCCCCGCTCTCCAAGGACAATTTCGTCACCTACCAGGACGGAACCGGCTCGCTCGAGGCGAACGCCCACGACGTCGCCGCCTTCCTGTCGTGGGCAGCCGATCCCTCCTTGGACGATAGGAAGCGCATCGGCTGGCAGGTGATGCTCTACCTTCTCATCACGACGGTGCTGCTCTATCTCGGCAAGAAGCACATCTGGGCCAAGGTCGGTCACTGAATTCTTCGGGCAGTAGGCAGTAAGGCAGTCGGCAGCAGGTCGACGATCGCCGATGCCCTTGCCCGCTGCCTCTGGAGTACAGCGTGACCAAGTCCGTTCTCGGCATCATCGGCGGCAGCGGGTTCTATCACCTGCCGGGACTCTCGAACCCCCGCTGGGAGCGGGTGATGACGCCGTGGGGGGCCCCCTCCGACGAGATCCTGTTCGCCGAGATCGACGGGCTGCCGCTGCGCTTCCTGCCCCGGCACGGGCGCGGCCATCCCGTGCCACCCTCGGCAATCAATTTCCGCGCCAACATCGATGCCTTGAAGCGCACCGGCGTGACCGACCTCGTCTCGATCTCGGCGTGCGGCTCGCTCAAGGAAAAGTATGCCCCGGGCCACTTCGTGCTCGTCGACCAATTCATCGACCGCACATTTGCGCGCGAGAAGAGCTTCTTCGGACCGGGTTGCGTCGCCCACGTCTCGGTCGCCGACCCCGTGAGCCCGCTTCTCGTCGATGCCGTCGCGGCCGCCGCTAAGGCGGAAGCGATCGAGCACACGCGCGGGGGCACATATCTCGTCATGGAAGGACCCCAGTTCTCGACGCGGGCCGAAAGCAACCTCTACCGGAGCTGGGGCTGCGACGTGATCGGCATGACCAACATGCCCGAGGCCAAGCTCGCGCGCGAGGCGGAGATCTGCTACGCCACCGTCGCCATGGTCACCGACTACGACTGCTGGCACGACGAGCACGCTCACGTCGACGTTGCCGCCGTCATCCGCGTCATGCAAGGGAACACTGAGAAGGCGCAGCGTCTGGTGATGCGCCTCGCCAAGGACTTTCCGCGCAAGCACCCGCCCTGCCCGATCGGCACCGACACCGCGCTCGAGGTCGCGATCATCACCTCCCCCGACGCGCGCGATCCTTCGCTCTTGCGCAAGCTCGACGCGGTCGCAGGCCGCATCCTCGGCCCCCAGCCCCACGGCGAATGAACTTCAGGTGAGATGAGCAGCCGCCACCATGGCGAACGTCACCGGCGCAGCGAGCGCTAGATTGACGCGCGCATAGAGCTTTACGGCGCGGCGCGCCTCCGCCTTGGCGCTGTCGTCGGCCCCCGTCCGCCCGAGCGCGATCGCGAGGCTCGGCCTGATCCTGAATGCGAGAACCGCCCACATCACGACCCCACCGGCGGCACCCGTCAAGAGCATCGCCGAGCGTGACGACGGCATGAAAACGGCCGACGAATAGAGCCATTCCCCGAACAGGTACCCGGTCGCCACCAGGAGAAGCGCGCCGGACAGAACGGTCAGGTGCGAGGCATGGCTCATCGCGGCCGCGACGCGTGGGACGATGGATTGCGAAATTGCCCGACGCGTCGCCTCGTCGGAGTCATCGATCACTGCGATCTGGATGAAGTTGACGTAGAAGATGAGGCCAATCCAAGCCATCGCCGCGACGACGTGAATGAAGCGCAAGAGCACCGACACGAGACCGCGCACGTCCGCAGACCCCGTCGCAAGCCAAAGCACGACCAGGAGGCCGGCCACTGCGATCCCGGCAAGCAGCGCCCGCCCCGGGCTCTCGAGTACGGCTTTCACGTCATTCCGTCCTTCCGGAACCGCTTCCTGGCTGCCGCGCGGTCGAGCGGCGGCGGGCTCCTTCAGGCGGAGAGTAGCGTCGGGCGCCGGAGAGGTCGAGTGGCCCAGGCTCTCCCGATCTTAAGGAGCGGTCGCAGTCCGGCGTGGCGCCAGAACGCCGCTTAATCTGGCGTTTGATCTCTAGGCCGCCCACGGCAACAGCGCGAGCTTTCCGGCAACTTCGCCGTGCGCGATGCGCCGGTGCGCCTCGCGCGCCTGGCTCAGCGGCAGGGCCTCGTCCAGCACGGGCCTGATGCGCCCAAGCTTTACCAGTGATAGCCCGAACTTGAGCTCCTCCATGCTGCCCATCCAGGCGCCGACAATTCTCTTCTCGTTGCGGAAGAACGGGTAGAGATGCGGAATGGTCGCCGTCGCGCCGCCCGCGAAGCCGAAATTGACGACGGTGCCTCGCGGCTTGAGACAATCCAAGCTCGCCGCCAAGCTCGGCCCACCCACGGGATCGATGACGGCATCGGCGCCGCTCCCGCCGGTCCACTCGCGAGCCGCGGCAACCACATCCAACTCCCTGTAGCGCACAACTTCGTCGGCCCCGAGGCTGCGTGCGAGCGCGGCCTTTTTCTCGGTGCTGACTGTCGTCATCACCGAGGCGCCGAGCGCCTTGGCGACCTGGATCGCCATGCTGCCGCTGCCCGACGCGCCGGCCTGCACCAGAATGCGGCTGCCGGGGCCGACGCCGGCCAGAGTACGGACGGCGTGGACCGCGGTCACGAGTACGAGGGGGATGGTCGCGAGCTCGACCGCCGGCAGCCCGGTCTCATCGGCAATGACCCAGCGGGCAGGCGCTTCCATGTATTGAGCGTAGCCGCCCCAGCTGAAGGTCCCGGTCGGATAGTAGCTCGGCGCCTCGTTCTCGGGCGTCGTGCCCCATTCCGCGGGATCGGCGGGAAATCCGGGAGCAACGATCACCCTCTCGCCGATCTCGAACCCGGTGACGCCGCGCCCGACCTTCGCAATCTTGCCGACGACGTCGGAGCCGAAGACGTGCGGGAGCGCGATCGCCCGGCTGACGGCACCCGATCGTACCAGCGTGTCGTAGTAGTTCGCGCCGGCCGCCTCGACCATGACGAGCACGTGTCCGGGGCGAGGCTCCGGCATGGGGATCTCTTCGCAGGTCAACGCGGTCTCATCGCCAAAGGCGCGGATTGTGACGGCTCGCATGGCAGCCTCCTTGATATCGAGCTTGGGACGCTCCTTGGGTACGCCCTCTCATAGCTATTGCGCCAATCGGTTTTTCTATTATCTGTTATCGCCATGGCCGATATCAGGACGATAGACCTCAATCTGCTCGTCGTGCTCGATGCGCTGCTCGACGAGAGAAATGTCTCGCGCGCGGCGCGGCGCCTCGCGCTCACGCAGCCGACCGTCAGCGGCATGCTCGCGCGCCTGCGAGGCCTCCTCGGCGATCCGCTGTTCGTGCGAGCGCAGCGCGGGATTGTACCCACGCCGCGCGCACAAGCGCTCGCCGCGCCGCTCAAGGATTTTCTGGCCGAGGGCCGGCGCCTGGTCGCGCACCCGGAGTTCGACCCAGCGACATCCGACATCACGGTTGCGATCTCGATCAACGACTATATGCAGGAGGTTCTTCTGGTTCCGTTCGTGGCCCATCTCCGGCGGGAGGCGCCCAACCTCCGCTTGGCGGTGAGGCCCATGCGCGTGGCAAGCCTTGGCGAGGCCATGACGGGGGGCGAGATCGACCTCGCCGTCACGATCCCCGCTCTTGCGGTTGCGGATTGGCCGTCGCGGCACCTCTACCGCGAGCGCTACGTGGCTGCCGTCCGCAGCAAGCATCCGCTGGCCGCGAGCCGGACCATCACGGTCGCCCGCTTCTGCGCCTTCGACCATATTCTCGTCTCCCCCTCCGGCGGCTCCTTCACGGGACCGACGGACGAGGCGCTGGCCGCCAGCGGATACCGGCGCAGCGTTCGCTACTCTGTGCCGAGCTTTCTGCTCGTGCCGGCCCTCCTCGAGACCGACGACCTGATCGCCGTCGTCCCGTCGCGCCTCCTTGACGGCCATGGCGCGAAGCTCGCCTCGTTCAAGCCGCCGATCGAGGTAGCCGGCTTCGACGTCATCGCCACCTGGCATCCGCGGGCCGATAAGGACCGGGCCCATCGCTGGCTGAGATCGCGCCTCGCCGAGATCGCTAAAGGGCTGCGCTCCTGAAGGCCTCGGCTGACGTCGGCGCGACCGTCGAATGGCAATTTACTTGCTCAAAATGAGCTTGTTTCGGCTCGTGATTCTGAGCCGGTACTCGTTCCCCTCTTTCTCAGGCCCTGTTCCCTGAGGAACAGCCTGTTCCCTCCGTTACGTTACGATTTCCTCCGACAGCTCGACACGCCCGCAGCCGAGGTGCCACCCAGAGGTCGCGCCTCACCAACCCACGGGAGAGACCGATGGCGCGCGCCTGGCACGTTGTGGGCCTGACCCTTCCGCTCACCCTCCTTGCGACGCCGAGTCTTGCCGGCATGACGCAGGACCTCGCCGACTGCACGGCGGCAGACCGCCCGCGAAGCGCCGGCGCCTGCACGCGCGTCCTCGAAAGCGGGCGCCTCCCCAGAAGCCAGTTCTACATCGCCCACTACAATCGCGGCTGGTCGTATTTCCATGCCGGCGACAAGGACAAGGCGGCCGCCGATTTCGACCGCGCCGTCAAGCTTTATCCTGGCTATGCCGATACCTACTACAGCCGCGCGGTCGTCCAGAGCGAACGGGGCTTGCGCGACCAGTCGATCGCCGACGCCGACCGCTACGTCGAGCTAAAGAGCAACGACTGGCTCGCCTACGTCAATCGCGCTCTCCTGTTGCGCAGGCTCGGCGAGGCAGGCCGCGCCTTCTCCGACGTGCAGAAGGCAGCCGCCCTCAATCCCAGCGAAAGCAAGGTGACGGTCCTGCGCGCGCTCATCCTTTCGGACAAGGGCGAGCAGGGGCCGGCGCGCGCCGACATCGACAAGGTCATCGCCGCCGAGCCGAAAAATGCTTCCGCCCATTATGCGCGCGCGCTCATTTCATTTCGCGAGCACGATTTGGACGCGGCGGCAGTAGATGCCGACAAGGCCGTCGGGCTGAAAGACGCCTTCCCCGCCGCCCACACGCTGCTCGGGCGCATCGCCGAGGACCGCAAGGACACCGACGCCGCCACCGCGCACTACAAGCGGTCGCTCTCCCTGCCCGGAAAAAGCGTCGACGCACGAGACGCACACGACGAGGCGCGCGAGCATTTCGAGGCGCTCGGCGGCGAGACGACCGAGAAGGTCGCCGCGTCGGGCGAAGCAGCGGAGACGCCCGCGACCGGATGCCGCCGGTTCATTCCCGCCGTCTCGATCACGATTCCAGTAGACTGCCCCGAGTGAGGCGCCTGTCCCACAGGGAATAGCCGCTCCGAGCCCCATCGGCGATGCTCGGGGCCTTGAACCTCGTATTTGACCAGCCCGAACAGCCGGGCTGGCGCCCTCATATCTGCAATCAAAATGGGAAGGCCAATATCAATGCCGTTCAATACCCACGCCCCGAAATTCGCCGCGGTCGCCGCCGTCATTCTCTGGTCTGCCGCCGCCCACGCCGCCAACGACCCGACCGGCATCTGGTTCGACCACAACAAGCGCGGCGCCGTCGAGATCAAGCAGTGCGCCGACGGCAAGGGCCTCTGCGGCCATGTCGTCTACATTGTCGATCCTGCCAACGCCAAGAACTGCGGCATGCAGATCCTAGGCGAGGTGTCGCCGAATGGCGGCGGCTGGATCTACAGCCCCGAGCGCAAGCGGCGCTACGATGTCGAGCTGACCCGGGTCAGCGACGACAAGCTGCGCGTCGTCGGCAATGCCGGATCGCGGTTCTTCAGCCGCACGTACACTTGGCACCGTGCGCCGGACGACATCCTGAAGTGCGGAGATACGACTGCGGCAGTTCCAGCCAAGACGGTCGAGCCGGCTGCTCAGCCGGCGGCCGCTGGGACGCCCGCCACGACGGAGACAAAGCCGGCGGATACGGCCGCGACGGCTCCAGTCCAATCGGACGCCAAGCCTGCTGCCGACTCGACAAAGGCGGCGGATACGGCCGCGGCTGACGCTAAGCCCACTGCCGAGACGACGACGACGGCGCAGGCTGCCGAGAAAGCCGAGACCGCCAACGAGGGCGAGGGCGAGGGTTCCGGCGGCAAGGCGAAGACCTGCAAGTTCCGCATCCCCATCATCGGCAAGACCATCAACGTTCCTTGCGACTGATCGGCCGCTGGGGCAAGTCTCGGCACTCTCTACTCCCACCCTCATCTCGAGCTCGTCGAAGGCTGAGGGCCAGGCAAGCCTCAGGGCGCCTCATAACTCGACTGGCTCACCATGAGGTCTGCTGGCTCCGTGAGGACACCTAGTCCGCGAACGGATCCTTCATCAGGATCGTGTCCTCGCGCTCGGGAGAGGTGGAGAGGAGCGCCACCGGGCACTCGATCAGCTCCTCGATCTGGCGCACGTACTTCACGGCTTGAGCCGGCAGCGCCGCCCAGCTCCTCGCTCCGCGCGTCGACTGCGTCCAGCCCTCGAACGTCTCGTAGATGGGCTCGACGCGCGATTGCGAATTCTGGCCCGCGGGCAGCCTGTCGAGCCGCTCGCCGTCGAGGCGGTAGCCGACGCAGACTTTGATCTCGGAAAAGCCGTCGAGCACGTCGAGCTTGGTCAGGGCGATGCCGTCGATACCCGACACCTTGCACACCTGGCGCATCAGCACGGCATCGAACCAGCCGCAGCGGCGCTTGCGCCCCGTGACCGTGCCGAACTCGTTGCCGCGCGCTCCGATCGTCTCGCCGACCTCGTCCGTGAGCTCGCTCGGAAACGGCCCCGAGCCGACGCGCGTCGTATAGGCCTTCGCGATGCCCAGCACATAGCCGACCGCGCGCGGCCCCATGCCGGAGCCGGTCGCCGCCTGCGCCGCAACCGTGTTCGAGGAGGTGACGAACGGGTAGGTGCCGTGATCGATGTCGAGGAGCGCGCCCTGCGCACCCTCGAACAGGATGCGCTTGCCCGCACGCCGCTCGCGATCGAGCAGATCCCACGTCACGTCCATGTAGGGCAGAACCTTTGGCGCGACCTCGGCCAGCTCCGCCATGAGCTTTTCCTTGGAGACGAGCTCGCGCCCGAGGCCCGATCTCAGCGCGTTGTGGTGGAGCAGGATGCGGTCGACCTTGGGGCCGAGCGTAGCGAGGTTCTTCAGGTCCTGCACGCGTATGGCGCGGCGCCCGACCTTGTCCTCATAGGCCGGCCCGATGCCGCGCCCGGTCGTGCCGATCTTTCCCGCTCCCGCCGCCTCCTCGCGCATGAGGTCGAGCTCGCGGTGCAGCGGCAGGATCAGCGTCGCGTTTTCGGCGATGCGGAGATTGTCGCGGCCGACTGCGACGCCCTGGCCGCGCAGCTTGTCGATCTCCTGGCACAGCGCCCATGGGTCGACGACGACCCCGTTGCCGATCACGCCGAGCTTGCCCGGCCGCACGACGCCGGACGGCAAGAGCGACAGCTTGTAGGTGTTGTTGCCGATGACCAGCGTGTGGCCGGCGTTGTGGCCGCCTTGAAAGCGCACGACCACGTCGGCGCGCTCCGAGAGCCAGTCGACGATCTTGCCCTTGCCCTCGTCGCCCCACTGGGCGCCGACCACCACGACGTTTGCCATCCGCAAGCCTCACCGCAGAGGATTGGTTTCGACTTGTCGCTCCAGCTTCCTGCGTCATGCCCACGTCATGTCGAAGACATGCTTTCAGCATGATGGCGGGCATCCATCCAAGCCGGTGTTCGAGATCATTCGGCAGGCTTGGGCAGATCTCCGCCTTCGCGGGAATGACGTGAAGTGGAGGCGATTTCCGCCATCCCTCATGAATGACGGTATCACATGATTTGGCCCGAACTCGACGAGCCAGGGCCAAGGGATCACGTGTCCCCGTTTATCCCGGAGAGCGCGGGGCCGCAACCCTCCGGAAGCGATTTTGGCGTCAGGGGCCGTAAACCACGGATTTTGCCGACGGCCACGACACGCGATAGCCGAAGTCTATCACCTGCTCCTGATCGGGCTCGAGCGTCCCCTCCCAGGCCAGCACGCCGCGCTTGTCGTCGACGTCTTGCTTCGAGGGGGCAGGCTTGGCGCTGAGCTCGACCCTGATCTGATCGTTCTTCGACACCGGAATCCGGTCCAGCGCCGTGTAGCCGATGGCGCGCTCGTGCATGTTCTTGATCGAGAGCTTGTAGTTGCGGCTGTCGGTGCGCGAGGTCGAGATGAGGCCGGTCTCGCCCCGCTTCTCCTCAGAGACCGAGTATTTGACGCGCACGAGATCGTCGGCGCCGAAACCGAGATCGTGCTCCTCGCCCGGCGAGAGGACGGGGAGCCGGGTCGTGCCGACGAAGGTCCCGTCGCGAAAGAGCGACACGGCACCGGGGAGGAGGGGCGAGCCCTTGGGCAGCACGAGCTTGGCGTAGAGGTAGGCCTTGGCGTCCTCCCTCGGCACGGTACGCACCGAGAGCTGCGGCTCGATCGCCTCGGCGAGCAGCGTCACCCGCTTGGCTTCGCCGGTATTCGGCACGGTCAGGCGGCCGGGCACGGCATAGAGGGCCTGGAACGGCGCGGTGACGATCTCGGCGCCGCGATCCTCCGCAATGGCCCGCTTCTTGGCGAGCCCACCGAGCGCATCCTCGTCGCGGGCCGCTTCCGCAGGGGCCGGGGCGGCGGCTTCCTGCTCGGCCGCCATGCGGCCCGTGCCCGAGGAGGGCGCCATCGTCATCGGGCGTGGCTTGTATTCGGGCTCGAAGTCAACCGTCATCGGCTCGAGGAGGGGTGCGGACGCCCCCGCCGTCGGCCGCGTCGTCGACAGCGTGATCGCGACATTATCCCAGCTTTCGCCCGTCCGTTGCGTGATCGTCGCGCGCCGGGTCAGATCGAGCCTCGGCGCGACAGTCTTCGCCCCCGTCGCGAGACGTGCGTCGTAGTGCGGGGTCCAGGAGGCATGGGGCACCTGGTAGCGCACGGTCATGTCGGCCTCGAGCGGCGCGTCGGCCGAGACGTTGACCTTGACCTCGGTGCGCTCCTCGGCAGCCGGCGCGAGGGAGGCGAGCTTCTTCTCGAGGTCCTCGATGCGACGGCCAACCTCGCGGAGCTTGGCCTGGGCCTCGAGATCGAGGCGCTGCGCCTCGACCGTTCCGCTGGCGATCAGGGCGAGCACCGCCGGCCAATCCTCGCCGCGCTCGGCCCCGGCGGCGGGAGCGGGCCGCGTCGGCAGCGAGGTCAAGTTGGCGATCAAGGATTTCTGTGTTTCGGATGCGAGCGTCTGGGCCTCGAGGGCGGCCTTCTCGTCGTTCGCCCGCTCGAGCTCCTCCTCGATCTTGCGCCGCTCGCTCTCGGCCGCGGCGGCGTCCGCTTGCGGGACGAACATGCGCCGGCTGTCGACGGAGCCGATCTCGAGCTTGCCCGTCGCCTTGCCCTCGACCCGGATCGAGCTTTCGACTGCCGCCGCCGGCAAGTCTCGGAAAATGATCGTGTGCTCCCCCTTGTCGAGCTTGACGTTGGCAATGCGCGAGACCTCCGCGCCCGATGGGAAGACGATAACCGTAACGGGACGCGAGACGGCCTCGAGCTCCGCCGCTTCCACGCGCGCGGCAAGGCCGAGGAACGCCAGTGAGACCATCACGGTGCGCATTGGACTACCTCTCTCGTCGGGGCGGATCGCGGACGGTGCCCGTGTGCGTCCCCAACACGACCGAATTATGACGATTTCCGCCATAAGCCCCTGCCTCAGCGCTCAAAAACGCAAGCGCCGTGCACGGACGACATGGGGCAGCGCCTTGACCTTGTCGAGCACGACATCGTCTACAGGCTCGTCGACCGCCACGACGCAAATGGCATCCCCGCCCGGCTTTTCGCGCCCGAGGTTGAATGTCGCGATGTTGACCCCCGCCTCGCCGAGCAGGGTGCCGAGCCGTCCGATGAAGCCCGGCTTGTCGGAGTTGCGCACGAACAGCATGTGCGGTGCGATCTCGAAATCCATGGGGATGTCGCGCACCTCGATGATCCGGGGCCTTCCCGCCGCGCCGAGCGTCCCGGCGACCGAGCGCTCGAACTCGGGCGTTTTCACGGTGAGGCGCACCGAGCTCCCGAACATGCCGGCGCTGCCGCGCGAGACCTCCTCGACGAGGATGCCGCGCTCCTTCGCCACGAGCGGCGCGGAGACCATGTTGACGTCGGGCAGAAAGGGGCGCAGCACGCCGGCCAGCGCCGCGGCGGTGAGCGGCTTGGTTTTCAGCGTGGCGACGTCGCCCGAGTACTCTATACGCACGCCGGCGATGCTCGTCTCGGTGAGCTGCCCGGCGAAGAGCCCGAGCTGCTCGGCGAGCGCGACGTAAGGCGAGAGACGCGGGGCCTCCTCGGCGGAGATCGCGGGGAAATTGACCGCGTTGGTGATGGCGCCGCGCAAGAGATAGTCAGACATCTGCTCGGCGACCTGGAGCGCGACCTTCTCCTGCGCTTCCGTCGTCGATGCGCCGAGGTGCGGGGTCGCGACGACCGAGTCGAGCGCGAAGAGGGCGTTTTCCGTCGCGGGCTCGGTCTCGAACACATCGAGCGCGGCGCCGGCCACATGGCCGGACTTGATGGCGTCGGCGAGCGCCCCTTCATCGACGAGGCCGCCGCGCGCGCAGTTGACGATGCGCACGCCCCGGCGGCACTTGGCGAGCGCCGCGGCGGAGAGGATGTTGCGCGTCTTGTCGGTGAGCGGCGTATGGAGCGTGATGAAATCGGCGCGCGCGAGGAGCGCGTCGAGATCGACCTTCTCGACGCCGATCTCGACCGCCCGCTCGGGCGAAAGAAACGGATCGAAGGCGATCACCTTCATCTTGAGGCCGATCGCCCGGTCGGCGACGATCGAGCCGATATTGCCGCAGCCAATGACGCCGAGCGTCTTGCCGGACACTTCGACGCCCAGAAATTTCGACTTCTCCCACTTGCCCTGGCGCGTCGAGCGGTCGGCGGCCGGGATCTGGCGCGCCAGCGCCAGCATGAGCGAGAGCGCGTGCTCGGCGGTGGTGATCGCGTTGCCGAAGGGCGTGTTCATGACGATGATGCCGCGGGCGGTCGCGGCCCTCACGTCGACGTTGTCGATGCCGATCCCGGCGCGGCCGACGACCTTGAGCCGCTGCGCCGCCTCTATGACCTTCGCCGTCACCTTCGTGGCCGAGCGCACGGCGAGACCGTCATAGGCGCCGATCACGCGCTCGAGCTCGTCCTTGGGCATTCCGACCCTCACGTCCGCCTCGATGCCGCGCTCCTTGAAGATCGCCACCGCGGCAGGGGACAGGTCGTCGGAGATCAGGACTTTCGGAGCCATCGCGTACGTCCTCAAATGGCAGGTGCGAAGAGATCGAGGCGGTCCATGCCCTTGTCAGGCAACGATCTCGAGCGAGGCCTTGGCCTCTGCGAATGCCCAATCGAGCCAGGGGACGAGCGCCTCGAGGTCGCTTTTCTCGACTGTCGCGCCTGTCCAGATCCTGAGGCCCGGGGGCGCGTCGCGGTAGGAGCCGATGTCCTTCGCCACGCCCTCCTTGTCGAGCCGGTCGGCGATCGCCTTGGCGAACGTTTTCTGGGTCTCGGGCGCGAGCGCGCGCACGTCAGGCGCCACCACCTCGAGGCACACGGACGTGTTCGACCACGTGGCAGGGTCCTTGGCGAGATTGGCGATCCATGGCCGCGCGCCGATCCAATCGAACAGAACCTTGGCGTTGGCGTCGGCGCGCGCGATGAGCCCCGATAATCCGCCAACGCTCTCCGCCCAGTCGAGGGAGATGAGATAGTCCTCGACGCACAGCATTGAGGGCGTGTTGATGGTCTCGCCCTCGAAGATCGCCCGGTCGAGCTTGCCCCCCTTCGTCATGCGAAAGAGCTTGGGCAGCGGCCACGGCGGCACGTAGCTCTCGAGACGCTCGACGGCGCGCGGCGACAGGATCAGCATCCCGTGCGCGGCCTCGCCGCCGAGCACCTTCTGCCACGAGTAGGTCGCGACATCGACCTTCGGCCAGTCGACCGGCTGCGCGAAAACCGCCGACGTGGCGTCGACGATCGTCAGCCCCTTGCGGTCGCCGGCGACCCAGTCGTAACCGGGAACGCGCACGCCCGACGTGGTGCCGTTGGCCGTGAACACCACGTCGCGCGCGAAATCGACCGCGGTTAGGTCGGGCAGGCGGCCGAAGTCGGCCGTCATCACGCGCGCGTCCGCGAGCTTCAACTGCTTCACGATGTCGGTGATCCACACCGCCCCGAAGCTCTCCCACGAGAGCGCGTCGATCCCGCGGGCGCCCAGCATTGACCACAGCGCCATCTCGAACGCGCCGGTATCGGAGCCGGGGACGACGGCGACGAGATAGTCCGGCGGCAGCCCCAAGATCTTCTTGCTCCGCTCGATCGCGAGCTTGAGCCGGGCCTTGCCCTCCTTGGAGCGGTGCGAGCGGCCGACGAGCGCGCCGCCGAGTCTTTCGGCCGACCAGCCGGGCGGCTTGGCGCAGGGGCCCGAGGAGAAATTCGGATTGGCCGGCCGCCGGGCGGGCCTGGCGAGGAGCGTCATATGTCTACCCTTCCAGATAGGTGCCTCTCATTGGGGAGAGGTGTCCCACCTGGGGGTCTAGGAGGCGCATGGGGCCTATGTCAACCGCGACGGCGCAGGGATGCCATGCCGGAGGCGCGGGACCGTGCGGCGCGGCCCGTCGCCGTCACTGGATGTTGAAGCGCAGGCCGGCGCGGAGCTGATGGTCGTTCGATGCATCGACCGTGACGCGGCTGTTGTGCCCGTTGACGATGAGGTCCGAGTCCATGCTTCCGATGTAGAGGTAGCGGTAGGCGACGTCGAGCTCGACAGTATCGGAAAAGGCGTAGCTCACGCCGGCCGTCGCCGCCGCGGCGAAGGCATAGTCGATTTGCGCGTCGTCGGAGTGCTCATTGACAACGGTGCCGTCCGGTCCGGTGGTCGTCTCAATCAGCGTGTTCTCGCGTTTCAAGCGCGCGACTGCGAAGCCGACGCCGCCGCCGACGTAGGGCGTGAAGGCACGCCAGGTGGCGATGTCCACGTAGGCATTGGCCAAGAACGCCACGCCGCGCACTTTCGTCGTGTCGGTGACCGAGACGTCGTAGGAGGCGGGGTCGGCCAATCCGTGAAGCCCGACGCCCGTCGTGCTCACGTCCCCGTCGATCTGGACGCGCTGGTCGCGCATCGACTCGGCGGTAAAGTCCATGCGGAACCAGTCGCTCCAGCGGTAGCCGAAGCCGCCGCCGTACATGGCGTGCTGGCGAAACTCACTGCCGAGCCAGGAAGCCTCCGTGCCGAAGGTGCTCGTCGCCCTGTAGTCATCGTTTCCCTCGCCGAGCACCATGCCGTCCTCCTCGGCGTCGGGGGCTTCGCCGAATGCGGCGCTCGCATCGATGCGCAGATACCATTCGGGCTTGTAGATCGGCACCGGAATTGGCGCCGGGACCGGCACGCCGCCGTACCCCTTGAGGCCGCCATAATCGCCGCCCGCCGCCGCCGGAGCGGCGACCGCGCCCAACAGGGCAAGGCCAAGGACGACCCTCAATATGCAGGCATTCATGGGTAGGTATCCCCGGTTCACATGCGAAGTCCGCGACCGGCATGGGGTCGTGCCCTCCTCGCTCGGGAGAGCGGCGCGCATTACCGATGAATGCCGTGCGTGAGCCCATCAGCCGCCCCTCGCACCCGGTACGCAAGG
Source organism: uncultured Alphaproteobacteria bacterium (assembly GCA_963740475.1). Classification (GTDB taxonomy): domain Bacteria; phylum Pseudomonadota; class Alphaproteobacteria; order Rhizobiales; family Hyphomicrobiaceae; genus Hyphomicrobium_C. The sequence continues at coordinate 338,473 of CAVUEM010000045.1, forward strand.
CGCGCGAAGCGGCTTCGAAATCGAGCGTGGAGGGAGTCGCTTAAAGGAATCTTAATCGCGGTCCCGCGGTAGGCCTTGGTCCGGCGATGAGACGGCCTACGCCGCCTGGGCTGCGGCCTTGACCGCTTCCACGATGTCGCCGACGACGCGGGTGACGAGCTGCTCGTCGTCGCCTTCCGCCATGACGCGGATGACGGGCTCGGTGCCGGACGGGCGGATCACGAGACGACCCGCTTCCCCGAGCCTCTCCTTTGCCCCCTCGATCGCCTTTCTGACCCGCGTGTCCTCGAGTGGCTTGCCGTCGGCATAGCGAACGTTTTGGAGCACCTGCGGCAGAGGTGTGAACCGCGCGCAAACCTCCGAGACGGGCTTTGCCGTCGCCACCACGCACGAGAGGATCTGCAGAGCCGTAACCAGACCATCGCCCGTGGTCGTGAAGTCAGAGAGCACGATGTGGCCGGACTGCTCGCCGCCGACGTTGTAGCCGTGCTTCCTCATGTGCTCGACCACGTAGCGGTCGCCGACCGGCGTGCGCGACAGCGAAAGCCCGATCGACTTCAGGTAGCGCTCGAGGCCGAAGTTGCTCATGACGGTCGCGACGATGCCGCCGGCGGCGAGCTTGCCGCGCCGATGCCAGCTCTCGGCGATGACCGCCATGAGCTGGTCGCCGTCGACGATCACACCTTTTTCGTCGACGATGACGACCCGGTCGGCGTCGCCGTCGAGCGCAATTCCGATGTCGGCGCGCACTTCGCGCACCTTGTCGATGAGCGCGTCCGGCGCCGTCGACCCGCACTTGTAGTTGATATTGCGGCCGTTGGGATCGACGCCGATCTTGATCACCTCGGCGCCGAGCTCCCACAGCGCCTCGGGCGCGACCTTGTAGCCGGCGCCATTGGCGCAATCGATGACAATCCTGAGCCCGCTGAGCTTCATGTTCCTCGGCAGCGTGCGCTTGGCGAACTCGATATAGCGCTCCTGCGCGCTCTCGACGCGCGTCGCGCGCCCGATCCGATCAGGAGTCGCGAGCAGCTCCGCAGTATCGGATTCGATCAGCCGCTCGATCTCGCGCTCCATATCGTCGGAGAGCTTATAGCCGTCGGGATCGAACAACTTGATGCCGTTGTCGTCGTAGCGGTTGTGGGAGGCCGAGATCATGACCCCGATGTCGGCCCTAAGCGAGCGCGTCAGCATGGCGACTGCCGGCGTCGGCATCGGCCCCAGGAGAAATACGTCCACGCCCACCGCCGTGAAGCCCGACATCAGCGCCGCCTCCAGCATATAGCCGGAGAGGCGGGTATCCTTGCCGATGACCACGCGGTGGCGGTGCGTGCCGCATTGAAAGACCTTGCCCGCCGCCATGCCCACGCGAAGCGCGACCTCGGACGTCATCGGATGGCGGTTGGCGAGACCGCGGATGCCGTCAGTTCCGAAATAGCGGCGCGTCATATGCACCCCCTCGTCTCGTTGCTCATCGCCGAGGCTGAGCTCGCTCTTCTCGTCTCTCATAGCAAGAAAGTCTGGCGATCGGCGTCGATCTTGCCCGAGTCTCGGGCCGCGCCAAGCGATTCCGGACGCGGTTGCCTGCGTTTGCCCCGCTTCTGCCCAGGATACATGCGAATTTGAGGATAAGGGCATCGCTCGGGGTTCTCAAGCGGAGCCTTGGTCGAAGCGTCACGTGACGGAGTTAAGGTTGATCAAATGACTATCATGTTCGCGTCACACACTGCCGAAGCAATTGAACGGATGGCGAATCTCATGGCGGCCTCCTTCTGTTGACGACGCGTGAGGAGCGACAACTGGCAAACTGCCGAAAGGGGGAAACGCAACCGACGAACTTGGCAGCAAGAAGGATGGGCCCCTCCAGGGCCCTGACGCAATGGAGCGGCGAGGGAGAGGCGACCCTACCGGCTCCGGAGCGCCGAAGCGGGGAAAAGCGCATTTAGGTTTGGATCTTGTATCGCGTAGGGAGAAGATCGTATGGCGCTCCACCTCGCAGTGGCCAACCGCAAAGGCGGCGTCGGCAAGTCCACTGTCTCAGTTATGCTAGCCCATAGCCTAAGTGTTTGGGGCGGCATGCGTGTTCTCGTGATCGACGTCGACTCCCAGTGCAACAGCTCGCTCATTCTGCTCGGCGGTGAAGGCTGGCGCGACGCCCGCGACAGCCGCAGGTCGATCGCCCACTATCTCACTGACTTCTTCAAAGAAGAGTATGCGGCTCCCGAGCAATACATTGTCAGCGGGGTTGGCGACGTAATCGACGCGGGGGGCGGACAGCCGGCGTTGGACCTGCTGCCGGGCTCGCTCCTCCTCGATGACGTCCAGGGCGATCTCTTCCTGGATGTCGTCGGCGAGGGCCGAGTGAACGATGCCATGGCGGGCCTGCGCGAGCGTATCGAGGTTCTGTTGCGTCGCTGCGCAGCCAACTACGACGTTGCCCTATTCGACTGCGCGCCAGGCCTCTCGTTCGCAACGCATGCGGCTATCTCAACCGCGGACAAGGTCATCGTTCCTTTCCGGCCCGACTACGTTTCGCTGATGGCCATCGACCGCATTTCTCTCGTCATCGAAGGCGTCTCCAACCTCGATCAGTTAGCAGCCGTGCCGATTGCCAGGCGCCGCTATGCCTGCCTGCCGAACTATATCCGCTCGACCGGGGCCGAGCGCCTGCTCGTCGAGGAGGTCGGGCTGATGCATCCCCTGCTCACGTCGCAAATCGCGCAGAGCAACGGCATGGCGGACGCCTTCGAGTGGTCGCCGAGGAAGCTCCCGCTCGAAGCCAAATATTCCGATGCGAGCGCCGATATCAGGCGCCTTTATCAGGAGATCAGCGACGACATGTTCCCGAGAGCGAAGAAACCGGAAGTTGTACGGCCGCGTCATGAGCAGTTCCAGCCCACACTCGGCGCGTAAAGAGCTGAGAGCCATCTTCGAGCGCGCCGTTCGCGCCGCTCCCGGTCTTCCGGAGCCGGCCGTTCGCCGTGTCGTGAACCGCCTCATGCGCCAGCAGAGGGCGATAGCGGAGCTGAGCGGCAAGGCGCGCGTGGCAGAGCCGTCAGGCAAGCCGTCTCCAGAGAGCACGTTCGATCCCTACGCCTTCGGAGCCGTCGTCACTCTCCAGCGCCTCGGCCGGGAAGGCTTGATGGCGCGCCTCGCTGCGATCGAGAGCGCGGAGCACCTGAGGATCCTCGCCGTTGCGCAGCGTTTGCCGGTCGATTCCGGGCTGAAGGAGGCCGGCGAGATCCGCGCCGCAATCGTTGAGGGTGCCGAACGGCGGATCGCGGAGCGCCGGGCCGCAGCGGGCTGACGGGGCCCTAGGCGAACCCGCCGGCGCGCGGCAGCTTGGCCTCGGCGGAGCGGGCCTTGACCTCGTCAAGAAACGCGTCCTCGGCGGCCACGCCCCCGAGGGCCGCGCGCGGAATAATGATCCCCATTCCGGGCTCGATCCAAAGGACGAGAAGGTCGGAATACCGCGAGGCATCCTCGAAGATGGGCCACTTGTAGCGACTCTCGAAGTTCTGGCCGCTGATGACGATGCCGGTCCCGTCGATCGCGAGCGCATGCTCGCCGAGGGACGGGCCGCCTGGCTTGACCATCAGGCGGCGCTGCTCCGCATAGTGCCACCACATCGCCCCCACAGTGACGGCGATTCCGAGAAAGAACCCCACGGCCAGCTCGGCGACACTGAACTCCGCGCCTGTCATCCTCGGCCATAGCCACAGGAGCCCGAAATAGAGGGCCGCGAACGCCAGCCCAAAAAGCAGGCCGCGCTGCCATTCGGCCCTCGGCGCGCCGCGGGCCGCACTTCGCGACAGGCGGTCACGGACGGCAAACTGATAATCCCTGAGATGACGCGGCTCGAGACGGTAGACCAGTTGGGTCATGAGCTTACCCCGGGTTCCAACCACGTTCGCTCCGCGCCGTCACATGCGGCGCGAGGGCTATGCGAGCCCGGCTTCCGTGCCGGCGCCGACGGCCCGCCACACGGAGACAGCCTGGCGCGTCGCAGCAACGTCGTGCACGCGCACGATCTGCACGCCCTGGGCGATCGCGGATAGCGCCGCCGCGATCGATCCCGGCACGCGGTCCTTCGGCGCCTCCACGTTGCAGAGCTGGCCGATGATCTTCTTGCGCGACGCCCCGAGCAGCACCGGCACGCCGAGCCCGTGATAGAGGCTCATCGACGACAAGACTGTGACGTTATGGTGGAGGTGCTTGCCGAACCCGATGCCGGGGTCGACGACGAGCTTGGCCTTGGGAATTCCCGCCGCCTCGCAGGCGGCGATGCGCTTCTCGAGGAAGTCGAACACGTCGAGAGCGACATCGCTGTAGACCGGGTCGTCGTTCATGGTCTTGGGATCGCCCTGAGCGTGCATGAGAATGACTGGAAGACCGGTTTCGGCCGCTGCATGCATCGCGGCTGCGTCATGGGTCAGGGCGGAGACGTCATTCAGGATGTCGGCGCCGGCCGCTGCCGCGCGGCGCATCACGTCTCCCTTGCGCGTATCGACGGAAATGCGGGCGTCCGACTTGGCGCGCAGCCCTTCGAGCACCGGCATCACGCGGGCGAGCTCCTCCTCGAGCGGCACGGGATCGGAGCCGGGGCGCGTTGATTCGCCGCCGATGTCGAGGATATCGGCCCCCTCCTCGACGAGGCGCAGCCCATGATCGACTGCGCCCTGCGCGCTCGCGAAGGACCCGCCGTCGGAGAAGCTGTCGGGGGTGACGTTGACGATGCCCATGATGCGCGGGACGTCCATGGAAAGACCGGCGAGGCGCGGACGGGGGCTGCGGACCGCCTCGAGCAGATCGGAGGCGGAAAGCGTATTGCGTCCCCAGTCACGCTCGAACACGTCGCTGAGCCCGATGACGCGGCGCCGCGCCCCGGTGCCATGGCGCTCAATGACCTCGATCGCCGAGAACGCAAGCGGCCCGCCGGCGAGCGCGAGCCCGCCCCAGACCTCGCCCTGCTCTTCTCCCCGGCGCGCTTCGAAGATGCCTACGGGGCGGATATAGATCGAGCGCTGCACGTCGCGACCCCGGAAAAAACAGTGTGACCGCGAGGGCTCTCGCGGTCACATCAGTCACTGCCCGATCGGGCGGACGACATCAAGACTGCGGCTGGGGCTCCATGCTGCCCGTGCCCGGCTCCTCGCGCGGGCGCGACCGGCCGGCCGCGGGAACGGCGGAGCCCGCCGGGCCCTTCGTTCCATCGTCGTCGGAGCGGCGAATGACCTTGTCGCCGCGCATGATGGCGGCCACCTCTTCGCCGTTCAGCGTCTCGAACTCGAGGAGCGCCTTTGCGACCGCATGGAGCACATCGATCTTCTCGGAGAGGATGCGCCGCGCGGTCGCTTCCCCGGTCTGGATCAGCCTGCGGATCTCCTCGTCGATGAGCTTCGCGGTCTCATCCGAGATGTTCTTGGTCTGCGTCACCGAATGGCCGAGGAAGATCTCCTGCTCGTTGCCGTTGTAGCGAACGCGGCCGAGCTTGTCGGACATGCCCCACTCCATGACCATGGCGCGGGCGAGCTGCGTCGCCATCTGGATGTCGCCGGTCGCTCCGTTGGTCACGTTGTCGGGGCCGCCGAGTATGATCTCGGCCTCGCGGCCGCCGAAGAGAACGGCAAGGCGCGCCTCGCACCATTGGCGCGAGCGGCTGTACTTGTCGCCCTCGGGCAGGTTCATGGTGACGCCGAGCGCGCGCCCGCGCGGGATGATCGTCACCTTGTGCAAGGGGTCGTAGGGCACGGTGAGGCCGACGATGGCGTGGCCCGCCTCGTGGTAGGCGGTATTGCGCTTCTCCTCCTCGCTCATCACCATCGAGCGGCGCTCGGCGCCCATCATCACCTTGTCCTTGGCGTCCTCGAACTCGGACTGGGTGACGAGGCGCTTGTTGCGACGCGCGGCAAGCAGCGCCGCCTCGTTGACGAGGTTCGCAAGATCGGCGCCCGAGAAGCCCGGCGTGCCGCGCGCGATCGTCTTGGCGTCGACGTCGGGCGCGACCGGCACCTTGCGCATGTGCACTTTCAGGATCTTCTCGCGGCCCGCGATGTCGGGATTGGGGACGACGATCTGCCGATCGAAGCGGCCGGGACGCAGAAGAGCGGGATCGAGCACGTCGGGGCGGTTGGTCGCCGCGATGATGATGATGCCCTCGTTGGCCTCGAAGCCGTCCATCTCGACGAGGAGCTGGTTCAGCGTCTGCTCGCGCTCGTCGTTGCCGCCGCCGAGGCCCGCACCGCGGTGGCGGCCGACGGCATCGATCTCATCGATGAAGATGATGCAGGGCGCGTTCTTCTTCGCCTGCTCGAACATGTCACGCACGCGCGACGCGCCGACGCCAACGAACATCTCGACGAAGTCGGAGCCCGAGATCGTAAAGAACGGCACATTGGCCTCGCCCGCGACCGCACGCGCGATCAGGGTCTTGCCCGTGCCCGGCGGCCCGACGAGCAGCGCGCCGCGCGGGATGCGCCCGCCAAGGCGCTGGAACTTTTGCGGGTCTCGCAGGAACTCGACGATTTCCTCGAGGTCGGCCTTCGCCTCGTCGACGCCAGCCACATCCTCGAACGTGACGCGCCCCTGACGCTCGGTCAGCAGCTTCGCCCGGCTCTTGCCGAATCCCATGGCGCGACCCGAGCCCGACTGCATCTGGCGCATGAAGAACACCCACACCGCAATCAGCAGCAGCATAGGAAACCAGTTCAGGATCACATTCATGATCGAGGGCACATCCTCATCGGAGGGCCGCGCCTTGAACTTGATACCTTTGGCCGTGAGGCGCTCGACGAGAGAGGGATCCTGGGGGGCGTAGGTCGTGAACGTGCTCGTGTTGTCGCGCATCGTGCCGTAGATGCGATTGCCCGCGAGCGTCACTTCCGAGACTGTGCCCCCATCGACGGCCGACAGGAACTCGGAATAGGTGATCTCCGTGCCGCGCCGGCTCTGGCTCGGGTTATTGAAGAGATTGAACAGCGCGGCGAGCAGCACGAGCACGGCAACCCAGATCGCGAGCTTCTGAAAATTCGAGTTCATCTAGGCCCTACATGTCCGGGGGAGGCGGCTGGCCGCGAGAAAAGGGAGGCGCGCCGCCGGTCCGGCGTCCTCGGCCGTTAAGATAGGGGGGGGCCGAGGGTTTGCCAAGTTTGTTGGCCCTTATCCTTCAGTCTTACTTATTTTCCCGCTTAGTTTCAGGGCGAAATGAGGCAATTCAAGCGCGCAGACCTCGCGCGCGCTCGAATACCGAGGAGAAGAGCTGCGCTTCACCCGCGCCATTAACGTCGGCGCTCACTCCCGCCGGTCGGAACGAGGCGAGATTGGGTGCGGCGAGGAGACGATCGGCCGACCAAAACGCCGGGAGCGAGAGCGCGGCACGGGTTGGCGGACGCCGGCCCGGCTCGAGCGATCGGCGCACCGTTGCATAGGCCGCGCGTTTCAGCGCACTGACGCGGATAGGGAGCGCGATGCCGGCCGCGGCAAGAAGCGGAGCCGGCGCCGCCGCCACACGAAATCGCCCGTCCCAGACCGTCTCGGAGCCGGGCTCGAGCGCGATCTCGGGCAAGCTTCGCTGTCCCGGCTCGCAGTAGACGCGCAGCCACTTGCGCCCGCCCGAAATCATGCACCCCCCGAGCGTCTGGGCGAAGCGCTCCCCACCCTCGACCGCCACTGCGAGCGCTTCGACCTGAACCAGGCGTGCGGGCCTTGCTTCGCCGCCGAAGGCCGCCAGGAGCCGCGCCAGCACCCGCACGCGGATTTCGGCCGAGGCCTCGGCCAACGTCTTGCGATCGAGCGTGGCGAAAACGCCTTCGTGGAGGTCGGCTTGCTCGAACACGTCATCCGCCTCGCGATCGAGAGCCTCGCGCGCCCGTCGCAGGCGCCGCGCGCTGAGCGCGAGCTTGTCGTTGGTGAGACCGAGCGCCGCCAACGCGGCGCGCCCCTCGCGCAGGCGCACGCGCTCGAAGTCCCGGCACTCGTTCGAGGGATCGTCGATCCATTCGTAACCAGAGACCTCGAGGGTCGCGATCAGGCGAGCCTTCGCAACGGTCAGCAACGGCCTCACGATTTCCACGCTGCCCGCGCGCGAGAGCGTGCGCCGCGACGGCATGGCTGCTAGCCCGTCGAGCCCGCTTCCGCGTGCAAGCCGCATGAGGAACGTCTCGGCCTGGTCATCCTCGGTATGCGCGGTCGCAACCGCGGCCGGACGCCCGCCGGCAAACGCTCGCGCGTGCTCGGCGAGAAGCCGGTAGCGCGCCTCGCGCGCCGCCTCCTGGATGGCGGACGCAGGCTTCTCTCCCCGCCACACGACCCGCCACACGAGTACCGCATGGCCTAGTCCAAGGGCTTGGGCGCGGGCCTCGACCCAGCGTGCCTCCGAGCCCGACTCGGGTCTCAGTCCGTGATCCACGGTCGCGACCGCGATTTCCGGCGCGCGCTCTGCGCAGGCCTCCTTCCAGCGCGCGACGAGGTGGAGCAGCGCCATGCTGTCCGAGCCGCCAGAAACCGCGAGCAGGACGAGCCCGAACGGCGCGAGCGGCGCAAAGAGGCGCGCGAGCTCGTCGTCGGCGATGGGATCGGCGCGCCTTGCACCGGCCGCGGGGTTTGAAGGCTCGCCGGCAGTCATGGCAGGAGTGCCCCGAGCGTTAGGAGCAGCCGGCGCGCTGACGCTCGCTGTCGGCCTTGGCTTTGACGTGCGCCGGCGCATTGGGGAACTTCGTGCCGAGCTGGCGGAACGCCGCGCACGCGTCCTGCCTCTTGCCGAGCTGAGTCAACGCCATGGCCCGCTTGAGCTGGGCGTCGGGGGCCTTTGCGCTGGTGCCGAACGCGGTCAGCACGAGATCGAAGGCCTCGGCGGCGTCGGCGTAGTTCCTCTGGACGTAATGCGTCTCGCCGAGCCAGTAGAGCGCGTTGGGCGCGAGTGGGTCCTGCGGATAGCGCTTGAGGAAGTCGCTGAAGCCCGACTGCGCCGCGCCGTAGTCCTGCTGCAGCAGGAAGCCGTAGGCGTTCTCATAAGCCTGCTTGGGGTTGCCAGGACCCGGCGCTGGCTCGGCGGCCGCCAGAGGGCCGGGCGCCGCGGCCCCGTTGGGGCCTGTCCACGCCCCGACCGGCGGGCCTGACGCCGGGGGATTGCTTGCCCCTTCGGCGAGGACGCCGCCGATCGGATCGGCGGACCCGGATGTGACCGTGGTCGACCCGAACCGGCTGGTGCTCGGATTGGTGGTGCTCTGTGGCGGCGCTCCGCCGTGGGGAAGGGTCGGATCGTCAACCGCAGACGGTGCTACCTCGGAGCGGCGCCCGGCACCTTGCGCTTTCAATTCCGCCGACAGCTGCTCGACCTGGGCCGAAAGCGCGCGAATCTGGGTCTCCATGCCGTCGAGGCGCGCCTGATCGCTGGCGCCCGTTCCTGCCGGCGCGGACGGGCGCTGCGCCGCATTGGTGGCGCCCGAGCGCGCAAGCGAATTCGAGCGTGCCGATCACCACCTGCAGGTCGACGAGCTGCTCCTCGAGCTGCTCGACCCGTTGGACCAGGCCGCCGTCGGCCGCCGGCGCGCTCTCCCGTGCGCCGGCCTTCGCGGCCGGCTTCTTCGCCGGCTCGCTGGGCGGAGGCAATTGCGACTGCTCGACCGCCATCGGCTCCTGCGCGAGCACGGCAGCGCCCCACGGCACGAACAACGCGAGGGGAGCCAGAACGGCGGATCTCAGTGCGCGGTGCGCATCACGAGACATAATGGTCACTCTTCCTGTCATCCTTCGAGTGGTAGGGCCATTATCGGGCGGTCGTGAGGCAGCCGAAGAACACAGTCATCGCTGCCTATGCCATCGGCCCTCGGCCACCCATTGTCAACGGCGGCCCTGGCCTGGCGGCAGCCGAACACGAGCTTGATTGACGTTGACCGATAGGCCCGTCCGTCGCGCGGGCCCCACCAAAGGGCACTCGGGATCAGCGCCGACTAGCTATTGCGTCACCGAGCGCGAGGCTCCGGCGAACGAACCACCGCCGGGTGCGGCGCCGAGAGGTCCGTTCGGGCGGCGCGCGTCACGCACGCCGAGAACGGTCACCGCCCTGCGGTTCTGCGCCGCGCAGGCGGCATCCGGGCAGTCGGACACGCGATGCTCGCGGCCCCAAGCGATGATCGTGACACGGTCCGGCTCCACTCCTTCGCCAATCAGCCGCTGGCGGACGGCCTCTGCACGTTCCGCGGAAAGGGCCTCGTGCTGCTGGGGCGTCAAAGGCTGATCGTCGGCGTAGCCCTCGATGACGGCATTGAGCTCGGGCCGGCGCTTGATGAAGCGGGCCTGCGCGGCAAGCACGTTTCGCGCGCGCCCGCCGATCTCGGAGCTGCCAGAGCTGAAGAAAACGCGGTCTCCCGCCTCGGCGATGAACTGGTCCTCGAGCTGGCGCGAGGCGGGGGCTCCGACCCCGACCGGCGCGGGGCGCTCCATGGGACGCCAGCCGTCATCTCCCGCGGGGCCCTTCGCCGCGCGACCAGTTGCCGGGACGTTGCCGGCGGACCCGTCCCGGGACGCGTCCTTGCGCGGGGCGATTGGGGCTTTGTAAAGCTCGACAAGATAGCGGCGCGCCTCGTCGGCGAGGCCGCTCTCCGGCGCGCGCGCCACAAGACGCTCGAAGAGCCGCTGGGCCTCCCAACCGCGGCCCGCCTGGAGCTCGGCAAGCGCGTCACTGAACAGCTCCTCGAGCTCTTCGTCGGCTGAAGGGTCGGCGACCAGCACCGGCCTCTGCCGCCCGCTCCAGCGCGCGACGGGATCGACGGCCGGAGGGGTGGGCCGGGCGTCGAGGTCGAAGGTGCCGATCGGCACCTCGGTTTTCTCTTGGGCGTCCGCGGTCCCAGCGGCAAGTGCCGCCGCAAGGCACATCGCAACAACGCTCGACATGCGAGCGCGCCGGCCGCGGAACGTGGCCGCCGCGCGAGACGGGTACATGACGAAATCCTCGCCTTGGCTCCCAATTTGAGCCTCAGAAAGTATGTCCGTCCATTGCGGCTAAACTTTGCTTCTTCGGGAGGAATCTTGCCGCTCCCGAGCCTGCCCGGGCTTCAGGAGCGCGCGCCTCAACCCACGCGTCAGGACGCCGCGCGGCTGTTCAGCACCGTCTGAGCCCGCCGGTTCTGCGACCAGCACGAGATGTCGTTGCAGACGGCGACGGGCCGCTCCTTGCCGTACGAGATGGTCCTGAGCCGCGAGGCCTGGATGCCGTTCTGGGCCAGGAAATTGCGCACCGTCGTCGCGCGCCGGGCGCCAAGCGCGATGTTGTACTCGCGCGTGCCCCGCTCGTCGGCATGGCCTTCGATGGTGACAGTGAACTGCGGATACTGGCGCAGCCACTGCACCTGCTTCTGCAGCGTCGCCTGCGACTCGGGCGTGAGGTCGGAGCTGTCCGACGAGAAATAAACGAGATCGCCGACGTTGACGCTGAAGTCGCGCTGAGTTCCGGGCGTAATCGGCCCTTTCCCGTCGGCCAGCGCCGTGTCGGGATTCTCGTTGTTGGCGCAGCCGCCGAGGCCGCCGGCGAAAAGGGCGAGCAAAGCCATCGCCGCGAGCCCGAGGGCGCGAAAGTGAGGCGCCATTTCCCTATCTATCCCTTTGTTCCCGCCAGCTCACGCGCGGACTGGTCGCGGTGGCATCCCACGACGCAACGCTCAAGCCGCATCTACCCGAGCGATCGTACGAAAATGTGGCCGCCCACAAATGCTCACAATCCGGAGGCTGGCGACCGACCTCCTCAACTCCCGGAGCGCACGGCGATTGTTGCAGACATCGCGTCAAGCGCAACGGGAACTGGGCCCGCCGCAGCAAGTGTCCACAGCCGATCGCCCCTGAGGCCGATCAGGTTGACGCAGCGAGCGGCGCGCAAGAAAAGACGAAGACCGAACTGTCGCGGCACTTGGCAGCAACAATCCGGTCTTTTGTCCGTGTCTCGCGGCGTGAGCCGAGAGACTAATTCTAAGTGCTCGACTTAGCGAACGTCAGCAGCAGCCGGAACATCCGCACCGAGCTTCATGGGAGCAGCCTCTTCACGACGGCATGCGCCAAGAGCGACGGCCACGATCGCGGCAGCGAGAACGATAGCGCCCTTCATAGTGTTGTCTCCTGTGTTGTCCTAACAATTCGTCGGACGTTAGCGAGCCACATCCGTGGCGGCCGGAACTTCCGCACCGAGCTTCATCGGCGCAGCTTCTTCACGACGGCAAGCGCCGAGCGCAACAGCGACGACGGCAGCCGAAAGAACGATCAGCCCCTTAACACCCTGCATGGTCTTATCTCCTGATGCTTGATCGGCAACTAGCCGACTATTGGGGTACCGGCATGGCTCGTTTTGATCAAGAACAGAGGACGGTGTCCCACTGTTTTCCAATCCTGTAGATGCGAAAATGCCACGCCGTGATTGGTGCTCCTTAGGCATCGGACCCAAAGGGCTGGGACGCCGCGAAGCGACTGAACCTACGCGACAAATCGCTCTCAAGAGACGCGGGAGCGTGAGGAGACTATGCACCCTATTCGGTTAAGCCCGAGTTAAGCCGTGTCTCAATTCAGGAGCGGCGACCAGGCCGGGTCCGAACCGAACGACGGCGTCTTCACGACTCGCTCGTTGTAGCCGGTGAGATCGACCGAGAAGATTCGCGGGCCCCCCGTCTCGCCCTGGCTCTCGCGGAAGAACATCAGGACCCGCCCGTTGGGGGCCCAGGTCGGCCCCTCGTTGTGGTAGCCCTCGGTAAGGACCCGCTCACCCGTTCCGTCGGGGCGCATGACTCCAATCAGGAAAAGCCCCTGAAGTTGCTTTGTAAAGGCGATGTAGTCGCCGCGCGGCGACCACACCGGCGTCGAGTAACGCCCCTCGCCGGCGCTGACGCGCTGCACGCCCGACCCGTCGGAATTCATCACGTAGAGCTGCTGGGTGCCTTCGCGGTCCGATTCGAACACGATCTGGCGCCCGTCCGGCGAATAGCTCGGGCCGGTGCTGATCCCCTGGCCGCCGGTCAGCCGGCGCGTCTGGCGCGTCCTCAGGTCCATCTCGTAGATGTCGGCATCGCCTCCCGATTGCAGGCTCATGATCACGCGCTGCCCGTCCGGGGAGAAGCGCGGCGCAAACGTCATGCCCGGAAAGTCGCCGACAACCTCGCGCTGCCCGGTCTCGAGGTTCATGAGGAGCACGCGCGGCTGATCGCGGGTATAGGACATGAAAGCGATCTCGCTCGTCGTCGGGTTGAAGCGCGGGGTCAGAACGAGCTCCTGGCCCTGCGTCAGCAGGCGCACGTTGGCCCCGTCCTGGTCCATGATGGCCAAGCGCTTGACCCGCTTGTTCTTCGGCCCCGTCTCGTCGACGTAGACGACGCGCGTGTCGAAATAGCCCTTCTCGCCCGTGAGGCGCTCGTAGATCTGGTCGGCGATGATATGGCCGACGCGGCGCCAGTTCTGGGACGCGGTGGCGAACCGCTGGCCCGCGAGCTGCTTGCCGCTCGTCACGTCCCAGAGGCGGAACTCGGACGTGAGCCGCCCGTCCCCGCCGCGCACAACCCGGCCGACTGCGAGCGCGTCGGCGCGGATCTGGCGCCAGTCCGGAAAGCGCGGCAGCGCGTTGACGTCGCGAACCTGCTCGAGGTAGGAGGCGGGGTCGAGGGGCTGGAACAGCCCCGAGCGCTCGAGGTCGGACGCGACGACGCCGGAGATATCGGCGGCGAGGTTCGGATCGTCGCCGAGAAAGGCGGGGATCGCGATCGGGATGGGGGCGATCGTTCCCTGACGCTGGGTGCCACGCAGGCCTCCGCCGCCACCGAGCGTGGCGCCGCCCGCGATGCCGCCCGGGACACCCCCACTGGGCGCGCCTCCACTTGGGGGGCCACCACCTTGCGGCGGCGGCGCGCCGTAGCCGCGCTCGCGCATTTGGCCGTCGAGACCGCCCCCGGGAGGGGGACCCTTGTAGCTGTCGTCGGCTGCGCCCTGCGCACCGGCGGAGAGGGGAAGCCCGCCGCCCGCGGTAAAAGCCGCCGCACCCAGGCAGGTCGCGACATAGACGGCTCGCTGCAATCGTCTTGCCAATCTCATGATTTGGTCCTGAGCCCGAAAACGATCATGCCTTGGGTCACATCATTTCCCGTGGGTCGAAATCCCAGATGATCGTTTTCCATGCGGCGTACTTGTCGGGGGGCAACGTAAACGGGGAGCAGCCCTTGACCGCGCGAATCGCGGCTTCGGCCGCGATCTGATACACCGGCCCCGACTGCGGATCTTCCACCGACGGCTCGCCGTCGAGCGAGCCGTCGGCGTTCAACTGCCAGCGCAGCGTCACGACCGTCGTCTCGATGCCCCCGCCGCCGCCCGGAAGCTTCCAGCAGCCCCGGAGCTGGGAGCTGATCAGGCCCTTCAAGATATCCTGCTCGCGCACGGAGAGGACGCTGTCGGTTCCTTCCCGCGCGCCCGCCGTTGGCCCTGTATAATTCGTCTCCTTGGTGGGCACGTCGGCCGATTGCGGCGCGCCGCGCTTGGTCGGGTCCTTGTCGAGGAGGGCGGCGAGCCGGTCGGCCGCCGATTTCTTCTTCGCCTCCGCCTTGCGCTTGGCCTCGGCGAGCTTTTTCTTCTCTTCTTCTTTTTTCTTTTTCTCCTCCGCCTTTTTCTTTTCTTCTTCTTTTCGCTTCTCCGCCGCCTTCTTGCGCTCTTCTTCTGCCGCCCTCTTCTGGTCCTCGATCTGCTTGAGCTCCTCCGGCGTCGGTCCAGGCGGCGGATCGGGCGGTAAGGCCGCGAGCTTTTCGGCGATCGGATCGGATTTCGGGTCGGGCGGGGGCTCAGAAGCCTTGGCCGCCTCCGGCGGCGTGGGTTTCGCCTCTTGAGGCGGCGAGGGCGGCGTCTCCTCGGGAGGCGTCGGGGCCTCGACGGGCTTCGGCTTCTCGGCCTCGAGCTTGGAGACGTCGGGCTTGGGCTCCTCCTTGGCCTTGGCCTCGAACTCCTTGGCGGTCTCGCTGCCTTGCTTCAGACGCAGGAGCTCAGACGGCGTGATCAGCGCCACAGTGATTGGCTCGGGCTCGGGCGGCTCGAGCTTCGGCGTCGCGAGCATGAGGAGGTAGGCCCATGCGATGAGGCCGCCATGCAACAGGAAAGAGATCAAGAGACTGAGTTGCACGGGAACCCTTAGCCTCCTTCCTCCACCTCTGTGACGAGCGACACTTTTCTGAACCCGCCGGCACTGATGCGGCCCATGACGCGCATCACGGTACCGTAGTTTATACCCTTGTCGCCGCGCACGAAGATCTGCTCGTCGACGCCGTTCTTGGCGATGGACTTGAGCTTCTCGGCGAGCTCGTTCAAGGGCACTGCCGTCTCGCCGATGAAAATGTCGCCGTTGGCGGCGACCGAGATCGTGAGCGGCTCCTTGTTGCTCTCGAGCTGCTTGCCTTTGGCTTGCGGAAGCTCGATCGGCACGCCGACCGTCAGGAGCGGCGCGGCGACCATGAAGATGATGAGGAGCACGAGCATCACGTCCACCATCGGCGTGACGTTGATCTCGTGCATCGGCGTGTGGCGCTTGCCTCGTCCTCGGCGACGGCGCCCGCCGCTTCCCTGGCCTAGTTTGAGGCTCACGCCCATTGATAGGTTAACCTCGAACTCTCTGCGCCTGCTAGCTGCGCACGTCGATCTGGCGCGAGACGATCGCCGCGAACTCGTCCGCGAATGCTTCCAGCCGCTGGCTGATCTGGGCCGAATCGGCCGAGAACTTATTGTAGAAGATCACCGCCGGGATTGCCGCCATGAGTCCGAGAGCGGTGGCGAAGAGCGCTTCCGCGATGCCGGGGGCGACGACGGCGAGGTTGGTATTCTTCGATATGGCGATGGCCTGGAAGCTCGTCATGATGCCCCACACCGTGCCGAACAACCCGACGAAGGGCGCCGTCGAGCCGACGGTCGCGAGGAAAAGGAGGCGCCGGTCGAGCCGCTCCATCTCGCGGCTGATGGTGACGTCCATCACTTTCTCGACGCGAAGCTGAATGCCCCCCAGCGCGCGGATGTTGCCCTCGACCGAGCGCTTCCACTCGCGCATCGCCGCAACGAAGAGGGCCGCGATGGCGATCGTGCGTCCGCGCGCGAGCCCATTGTAGAGCTCGTCGAGCGACTGGCCCGACCAGAATGTCTGCTCGAACTTGTCGGCTTCGAGCCGCGCGCGGCGAAAGGCGAAGAGCTTCTCGAAGATGATCGCCCACGACCAGATCGAGGCCACGAGCAGTCCAGCCATCACGGCCTGGACGACTGGCGAGGCCGCGATGAAAAGCTCGAGAAACGACACCCCGCCCGCGGGTGCGATAGCAACTTGCGAAACGTCTGCCGGATTCATCTCTTCAACCGTCGTCTAAGCGCGCATCGAGCGGGCGAGTGTGAGAGAGGAAACCGGCGCACGACCATCGTCGCCCCGCTTCCTCGCGAGGCCATTGCCCGCTTGCTCATGTGGTCCCCCTCGCATGTTGCCCCGCAATATGACGAAACGAGGGCTCATTGTCCCCCAGAAAAACGCGAATTTTCGGGCGTTTCGCGGCGTGTGCAGCAGCAGCCCGCGGCTAACCGAGCCGAGCGCAATCCGCTTCATCCGCCGGCAAGCCCGAGCAGCCCGCGCCACGAACCGGACGCCGGGTCGTAGGCCAGGAGCTCTCCCGTCTCCATATGATAGAGCCACCCATGTATGCCGACGCGGCCCTCGGCCACGCCTTTTGCGACGCACGCGTAGGTCATCAGATTGTCGAGCTGAAACTGGACGTGGGCTTTGATCGTCGCCGAAAGCTTCTCCGCTTCCGGCACGCGGGCAGCGGCGACGAGGTCGTGAGCGGGGCGCGTGTAGGCCACCCAGCGGCCGAGATGGGCCTCCGCGTCGAGCGGGATGGGCTCGGCGAGCGCTTGGATGCCGCCGCATCCCGAGTGCCCGCACACGACGATGTCGTCGACGCCGAGGTGTCCGAGCGCATATTCGATCGCGGCGCCGACCGCGTCGTCGTCGGCACCAGCGGGGGGCACGCAGTTGGCGATATTGCGCACCTCGAACAGCTCGCCCGGGTCGGCGGACGTGATCTGCGAGGGAACGACGCGGCTGTCCGAGCAGCCGATCCACAGCAGGCGCGGCTTCTGCTTCTTGGTGGCGAGGCTCTTGAAGAACGCCTTGTCGCGCTCGAACTCGAGCCGGAAGCGCTCGTGGCCTTCGATGGCGTCCTTGATGTCGAGGTCGACGCCCTGCTCGTCTTTCGCCGTTGTCATCGGCTACCCCTGAGCTCGCTCCTCCCCCGCCCGGCCATCTTCATGGGCCGGCGGCCCGTTGTCTACGCGCGATTGGCGGGCCGGATTGTGGCTTGAGCGCTTGGCGGGCTCACGACGGAGAGAAGGCTCCCCGAACCGCGGTCGAGAGCCGGAGCGGCTTGCCGGAGACCGCGACGAGCACGACCGTCACCTCGGCCTCGAACACGGGCACGCCCTCTCGCACGATCGTCTGCAGGAGCTTGACGGAGGCGCCGCCGAGCTCCTTGACCCGCGTCTCGACCTCGAGCACGTCGTCCATGCGCGCCGGCTTCAGAAAGTCGCAGTTCATGCGGCGCACGACGAAGGCCGCAGGCTCGTGGCTATTCGAGCCGTCGATCAGCCGGCGCGAATCCGTGCCGAGGAGGCGCAGGAAGTCCGTGCGGCCGCGCTCGCACCAGCGCACAAACGAGGCGTGATATGCGATGCCGCCCGCGTCGGTGTCCTCGAAATAGACCCGGACGGGGAGCACATGCCAGCGCCCGCTAGCGTCGTCGACGATGCGCCCCGCAAGATCGGGCCAGTCTCTTTGCTTGGTGGTCATGAGTGCTGAGAAGAGCCGATCAGACGGCCATTGTCACGGTGCGCCGTGTCACAGAGACGGACCACGTGCCTTACGCTACCGCGTCGGCGTCGCGCGCCCTAACGTCGATGAGCACGATCTCGGGCGGCACGCCGAGACGCACAGGCAGCCCCGAGCAGCCGAGACCGCCGGAGACGATCAGGTTGCGCGCATCCTCGACGATGTGGCCGTACAGGAAGCGCTGGCCGTAGCGCGACGGCACGATTGGCGCGAACCCCGCGATGCGCACCTGGCCACCGTGTGTGTGTCCGGCAATCGTCAGCGCGACGCGAGCGGGAACCTGGGGAAAGATGTCGGGCTCGTGCACCATCAGAATGACGGGCGCGTCGTCCGTGACCTTGGCGAGAGTACCCGCGAGATCGTCGACGCCCTCGTAGTCGACCTCGCCCCCGCGCACGAAAGTCTCGTACCCCTCGCGGCGCGGCCAGAACGCCCACTGGTCGCCGAGGCCGGCGAGCCAAAGCGGCTGGCCCGCCTTTGAAAGTCTCACGACGTCGTTCTCGTGGACCGGGATCCCCGCCTCCTCGAGGGCGAGACGTGCCTTGACCGGCCCGCCGCGGCGCTTCTGCACATCGCGATCCTCCCACCAGTCGTGGTTGCCGAGGACGGCGTGAACGCCGAGCGGCGCCTTGAGCTTGCCGAGCGCGCGCGCCCAATCGCGATGGGGTACGAACTTCGACAGGCTGCCAAGTCCATGGCCGACGACGTAGTCGCCGAGCAGGAGAACCGCGTCCGGCTCGGCCGCGTTCGTGCGATGCGCGATCTCCTCGATGCGCTCGGCCGGCATCCACGGCTCGCTGGCGTGAAGGTCGGTGATGACCGCGAGCTTGAGGCGAAGCCCCTGCGGCCAACCCGGAGGCGTGACCCGGTACGAGGTCATGGTGGTCCGCCACGGCTCGGCGACCGCATAGCCGCCGAACCCCGTCGTCCCCGCCGTTCCCACGGCAAGGCCCTTTAGAAACTGACGCCGCGAAATCACGTGGGTCCCTCGACCGTCGCTTATCTCAGACTTATCCCATGGAATGCTAAGCAAGACTTGCGCCGATTAATGGCAATTGATGCGACGAATTAACCCTAACGCGAGCCCGCATCGGCATCGCCGGTGTCCTCGTCGTCGAGGAACGGCAGCTCGGGGGCAGGGCTCCGCGCCGGGCCCGCAAACCCCAAGTGCCGGTAGGCCTTGAGCGTCAGAACGCGACCCCGCGGCGTGCGGCCAATGAAACCCTGCTGGAGAAGGTAGGGCTCGACGATCTCCTCGAGTGCATCGCGCGGCTCGGAGAGCGCGGCGGCGAGCGTCTCGATGCCGACGGGGCCGCCCTCGTAGTTTCCGGCGATGCAGCCGAGGTAGCGGTGATCCAATGCGTCGAGCCCGGCGCTGTCGACCTCGAGGGCGGCGAGCGCCTTGTCGGCCACGGCGGCATCGATCATCTTCGATCCCGCGACGGCTGCAAAGTCGCGCACGCGCCTCAAGAGCCGGCCCGCGATGCGCGGCGTGCCGCGTGCCCGGCGTGCAATCTCGAGCGCGCCGTCGGGGGCGAGCGGGGCGCCGATCACGCGAGCACCGCGGATGACCACGCGCTCGAGTTCCTCGACGGTGTAGAAATTGAGGCGGATCGGGATTCCGAAGCGGTCGCGCAGCGGCGTCGTCAACAACCCAAGCCGGGTGGTCGCGCCAACGAGCGTGAACTTCGCAAGATCGATGCGAACCGAACGCGCGGCCGGCCCCTCGCCGATGATGAGGTCGAGCTGAAAATCCTCGAGAGCCGGATAAAGAATTTCCTCCACAGCCGGGTTGAGCCGGTGGATCTCGTCGATGAACAGCACGTCGCGATCCTCGAGATTGGTGAGGAGGGCGGCGAGATCGCCCGCCTTGGAGATCACGGGGCCGGAGGTCGCGCGAAAGCCGACGCCAAGCTCCCTCGCAACGATCTGGGCGAGCGTGGTCTTGCCGAGGCCAGGTGGTCCCGCGAGCAGTACGTGATCAAGCGGGTCGCCGCGCGCCTTCGCGGCCTCGATGAACACTTTGAGGTTGGCGCGCGCCTGCTCCTGGCCGATGAATTCGGCGAGACTCTTCGGGCGGATCGAGGCCTCGGCGGTATCAGTCTCTCGGTGCAGCGCTGTCACGAGCCTGTCGATCATGCTTTGTTCTTGGCGGTGTTCGCATGCCCCGTCAAGCAGCGCCTAGCGAGGAGGCGGCCGCCCGCCGCATTGGCGATAGAAGCGGCCGGTCAAAGCAATCTGAGCAGAAGATGGGCAATCATGAGAAAGCCGATGGCGCGAATGCCGCTGGCCAAGCGTTCCTCAGACCCGGACGAAGCCGGTTCCATGAGGCAAAGAAAGCCCCACCCCGCGAAGAATAGCGCGGCGGCGATCTGGAATGTGTGAAGGTCCCACTCGAAATGCACGTCGACCGTCCCTCGTAGGTAATAGATTATCGGCTTGCCAATCGGGGGGCCGGCCGAACTTATGGCAACTTTGACTATATACGCCGCTGGCAACGAAGTGGATGATCAGGCCGTGCCGATCCGCAACGCGCGCAAGGCCTCATCCTTGACCGGGCACGCATCGTCATCAACTGCAACGGGCCTTCCCCCACGACGGCTTGATAGCGCTCCCCTATTGAGTTGATAGCGAACGAATACTTCCGGCCAACGCGGCAATTGGGCATCCTCCCCATCAGCCGGGGTGCTGGGCCACCCTGCGCCACGCGGGCCTGCGCCGGCGGGCGGGCGCAAGGTCGACACAGCGGAGTTGTCAATGTTGAGCGGATCGAACACAACCCCAGCGCGGCGACGCGACAACACGGCCACAGGCGCGGGCCAGATCGTCGTCGTCTTTCAGGGGGGCGGCGCACTCGGCGCGTATCAAGCGGGTGTCTACCACGCGCTACACGACGCGGGCATCCAGCCCGACTGGATCGTTGGCACCTCGATCGGCGCTATCAATGCCTCTCTCATCGTCGGCAACGAATGGGATCGGCGCCTCGACGTGCTGCAAGAATTCTGGCAGCGCATGGCGCACAAGTCGCTGTGGCATACGTGGGGCGCCTGGCCGCGCCTTGCCCAGACTCTCTCCAACTGGAACACGATCACCAACGGCATCCCGGCCTTCTTCGAGCCCAATCCGCTCGCATTCTTGAGCCCGAACCTGTCGCTCGGTGTGGACAAGGCCGGCTACTACTCGACGGCCCCGCTCGAGAAGACGCTGACCGAGCTCGTCGACTTCTCGCTCATCAACCGCCGCAAGCCACGCTTGACGGTCGGCGCGGCGCAAGTGCGCACGAGCCAGATGCGCTACTTCGACAGCCGCGAGACGGAGATTGGCACACGCCACATCATGGCCTCCGGTGCGCTCCCTCCGGCGTTTCCGGCGGTGCGCATCGACGGCGAGCTCTATTGGGATGGAGGGATTCTTTCCAATACGCCGACTGAGGTCATCTTCGATGACAATCCGCGCCGCAACTCGCTCATCTTCGCGGTCCACATGTGGAACCCGATGGGCAAAGAGCCCGACAGCATTCTCGAGGTCCTGCACCGGCAAAAGGACATCCAGTATTCGAGCCGGGTCGCGGCCCACACCGTGCGCCAGCTGGAGAACCATCGCCTGCGTCACGTCATCAAGGAGCTTTCAGCCTACATTCCCGAGAACGTGCGCAACACCGACGCCGTTCGCGAGCTTGCCGCCTGGGGCTGCCTCACGCGCATGCACATCGTGCGCCTTCTCGCCCCGAGTCTCGACAACGAGGACCATACGAAGGATGTCGATTTCAGCCCGTGGGGCATTCGCCAACGCTGGGAGGCGGGCTATGCCGACACCCAGCGCGCCATCGAGCAGGCTCCGTGGCAGGGCGAGTTCGATCCCCTTGACGGCGTGATCCTCCACGATCCGCCGGGAGAGATGCCGCTGAAAGAGGTCGCCCAATGCTCGATGGCCCCCATGCCGCCAACCCAAATCGATCTCGAAGAGAAGAGCCGCGCGTGACGGCGAGAGGAGCGGACGGCCTTGGCGAGCACCACCGACACGCACCCGATCCGAGTCGAGACCAATCCCAGGCGCGTTAGCGTGCGATTGGGAGATCGCGTCATTGCGGACACGACGCGCGCGCTGACGTTGTTCGAGGCTTCCTACCCGGGCGTGCGCTACGTTCCGCGCGCCGACGTCGACATGACCCTTCTCGAGCGCTCTCGGCACACGACGACCTGCCCGTACAAGGGGCTCGCAAGCTATTTCTCGATCGTCCTCGACGGGGAGAGAGCCGAGAACGCGATCTGGACCTACGAGAGCCCTAAGCCCGTTGCCACGGCGAT
This sequence comes from uncultured Alphaproteobacteria bacterium, assembly GCA_963740475.1. GTDB lineage: Bacteria > Pseudomonadota > Alphaproteobacteria > Rhizobiales > Hyphomicrobiaceae > Hyphomicrobium_C. The sequence continues at coordinate 360,646 of CAVUEM010000045.1, forward strand.
CAAGGACCACCTCGCCTTCGACCTACGACAGGTCGAGGTCTTGGACGACTAGCCGGCCTAGTGCTCGTGTGGGACCATCGGCGGCTCACGCCGGCTCGAGGGCGCCGAGCACGGTCGGGATCAGCTCCGTCACCGTCGGATGAATGAGGACCGAGCGCTGGAGCGTCGTATAGGACGCGCCGGCATACATGGCGGCCGTCACGCTCTGCACCGCCTCGTCGCCGCCGGTGCCGAGGATCGACGCGCCGAGGATCTTCTTCGTCTCGGCATCGACGACGACCTTCATGAAGCCAAGCGTCTCGCCCTTCTCCACGGCGCGCCCGACCCGCGTCATCGGGCGCTTGCCGATCAGCAGTCTGCGGCCCGCCTCGCGCGCCTCGGCTTCCGTCATGCCGACGCGCCCCAGAGGCGGATCGGTGAAATAGCCCATATGTCGTGATGCGGTCGCTCGCGCGGCGCGGGTCCTGATCGAGCAGGTTCGCTGCGACGATCTCGAAATCGTTGTAGCTCGTGTGCGTGAAGGCGCCGCGGCCGTTGCAGTCGCCGAGCGCCCAAATCGTCGGGACACTGGTGCGCAAGAAATCGTCGGTTCGAATAAAGCCGCGCTCGTCGACTGCGACGCCGGCCGCCTTGAGACCGAGATCGTCCGTGTTCGGCACGCGCCCGATGGCGAGCAAGAGGTGCGAGCCCGAAACCTCGGTTTCCCCCTTCGACGTTTCGAGGCGCGCGCGGATGTCACTGCCGGCCCTTTCAAGGCTCTTGCACGTGGCGCCAGCGCGAATGTCGATGCCCTCGCGGGCGAGAATGTCCATGATGGCGGCGGACACGTCCTCGTCCTCGCGCGCCACGAGACGCGGGGCCGCCTCGACGACCGTGACCTCGGCTCCGAAGCGGCGGAAAATCTGGGCGAACTCGAGCCCGATGTAGCTGCCGCCGAGCACGATGAGGCGGCGCGGTACGGCCTCGAGGTCCATGACCGTCTCATTTGTCAGGTAATCGACCGTTTCGAGGCCGGGGATCGGCGGAACAATCGCCCGTCCACCGACGTTGATGTAAATCCGCTCTGCGGAAAGCCGCTCGGGCCCGATCTCGAGCTCGGTCGCTGAAAGAAAGCGCGCGTGACCTTGTACGACCGTGCACCCCGGCATCGACCGAAGCCACGCCTCGACGTTGCGCGTGGCCGTGCCGGAGACGGCGTTCTTGCGCGCCTTCACGCGCTTCATGTCGACCCTCACCGGCCCGTCGATCACCACGCCGTATTCGGCCGCGCGCGCGGCAAGGCGTGCCACATAGGCACTCGCGACCAGAGTCTTGGTCGGCATGCACCCCGTGTTGACGCAGGTGCCGCCGAAATTTCCGCGCTCGATGACCGCAATTCTAAATCCGGCTTGGGAAAGCCGGTTGGCGAGGGATGGGCCTGCCTGGCCGGTCCCGATGATGGCAGCGTCGTAGTGTGCGGACATGCTCGATCTCTCCTTGCGGCGGGCCTCACTTCAAGTTTGCCGCAAGCCGTCATAGCTTTGAGGCATGGATTTGAGAGGTAAACGGTGGTGCACCGCTCGCTGATCGTCCGCTAATGCTTATGGCGAGACGGCATCCGGAGCAGTATTTCGCCCCTATCGGCCCTTCGCCCATATCGACCCGAAGCGCAGAGAGAAGGATCTTTGACATGGCCCATCTCAAGCTCGTCCCCCCTTCGCGCGACGAGGCCGTCTCGCTCGATGCCCTCACGGTGCGGCTCTTCGAGACCCGCCGCCTTTCGCTCGAGCTGGCGGGGCCGCTTACGCCGGAGGACATGGTCGTCCAGGCGAGCGAGGAGGCGAGCCCCACGAAGTGGCACCTCGCTCACGTGACGTGGTTCTTCGAGACGTTCGTCCTCATGAAGTATCTCGCGGGCTATCGGGCCTTCGATGACACCTTCAACTACTGCTTCAACTCCTATTACGAGAGCCAGGGGCAGCGTCAGCCGAGGGCGCACCGCGGCCTGCTCACGCGCCCCACGAGCGAGCGCGTGCTCGCCTACCGCGCGCACGTCGATGAGGCGCTCGAGAAGCTGCTTTCGCGACGCGGCGCATTCAGACGGCGAGATCGTCCGCCTGATCGAGGTCGGCATCAATCATGAGCAGCAGCACCAGGAGTTGCTGCTCACGGATATTCTCGCGCTCTTCGCCGCGAACCCATTGCGCCCCGCCTACCGCGCGCGCCGACCTCGTTCCGAGCGCGCCATGCCCGGTCCCGCCGGCTGGATCTCCTTTGCCGGCGGCATCCGCAAGATCGGCAACGACGGGGCGGGCTTCGCCTGGGACAACGAGGCGCCGCGCCACGACGCGCTTCTTCCCGATTACCGTCTCGCCGATCGCGTCGTCACCAACGGCGAATGGCTCGACTTCATGGCCGATGGCGGCTACCGCACGGCCTCGCTGTGGCTTGCCGATGGCTGGACGACCGTCAATCGCGACGGCTGGCGCGCGCCCCTCTACTGGGAGGAGCGCGACGGTGCCTGGCTGGCGATGACGCTCGAAGGGCTCGAGGCGATCGATCGCGCGGCCCCCGTCGCCCACGTAAGCTACTTCGAGGCCGACGCGTTCGCGCGCTGGTCGAACGCGCGCCTCCCGACCGAATTCGAGTGGGAGGCCGCTGCCGAAGGATTGCCAGCCACCGGCAACACGCTTGCCACGCGCGCCTTGCGGCCGCTCCCTGTCGAGGGCTCGCCCGACGGCCGCCCGCGCCAGATGTTCGGCGACGTCTGGGAATGGACCGCGAGTGCCTATCTTCCCTATCCCGGCTATCGCCCGCCTCAGGGCGCGCTCGGCGAGTACAACGGCAAGTTCATGGTGAGCCAGCAGGTCCTGCGCGGGGCGTCGTGCGCGACGCCCGAAGGCCACTCGCGGGCGACCTATCGCAACTTCTTCTATCCCCACCAGCGCTGGCAGTTCACCGGCCTGCGCCTTGCCGCGGAGGCCCAGTGATGCGCACGACCACGAATGCCCAGCTCCGCCCCGACCTCGCGCCCCTCCCCGAGAGCGAGCTCGCGCACGCCGTGATCGACGGCCTGTCGCGCCCGAAGAAGAGCCTCCCCTGCCGCTTCTTCTACGACGCGCGCGGCAGCGAGCTGTTCGAGGAGATCACGCGCCTTCCCGAGTACTATCCGACCCGCGTCGAGACCGGCATCCTCGAGGACAATGCGCGCGAGATCGTGCGGGGCGTCGGCGCCGGGAGCATCGTCGTCGAGTTCGGATCGGGGTCGAGCCGCAAGACTGAGATCCTGCTGCGCCACCTGCCGGCGGGCGGCGCCTACGTAGCGATCGACGTGTCGGAGAGCGCGCTTTGCGAGGCCTCAGCGCGCCTCGCAACGCGCTATCCCGCAATCGACATCCGGCCGATCGTCGCCGATTTCTCGCGCCCCATCCCGCTTCCGGCCGACCTTCAAGGACGGCCGAAGACCGGCTTCTTCCCGGGCTCGACCATCGGCAACCTCGCGCCGGCCGAGGCGGCAAGCCTGCTCGAGGCCTTCAAGGCCGTGCTCGCGCCCTTCGGGCGGCTCATCATCGGCATCGATCTCAAGAAGGATGCGCGCAGGCTCGTGCTCGCCTACAACGACGCAGCCGGCGTCACCGCGGCCTTCAATCTGAACCTGCTCGCGCGCATCAACCGCGAGGTCGAGCACGCCTTCGATCTCCCCTCCTTCCGCCACGAGGCGATCTACGACCCGCGCGAGGGGCGCATCGAGATGCATCTCGTGAGCCGCGCCGATCAGAGCGTCACCATTTGCGGCCGCCGCTTCCAATTCAGCGCCGGCGAGACGATCCACACCGAGAACTCCTACAAGTATACGGTCGACGAGTTTCAGGACCTCGCCCGCTCCGCCGGCTGGACGCCGAGCCGTGTTTGGACGGACACGGAGCGCCTCTTCAGCGTCCACGAGCTCGTATCGGCGTGAACGCTACTCGGCCTGTCGGGCGCGCTTCGGCCCGTTCAGCTTCGCGCAAGTCCCGGCTGGCATGGAGACAAATGCTCGGGTGAGCGTCGGTCGGAGCACCTTGCGGTAGGCGGGCGATGGGCGAACGGGTCGGCCCCTCCATTCTGATCGTCGAAGACCGGCTGGTGATGCTCAAGATCATCCGCCGCCTGCTTATTCAGCTCGGATACGCCGACATCGACGACGCCTTGAACGGTGTCGCGGCGTTGGAGAAAGTACGCTCCAAGCGCTACGACCTCATTCTGTCCGATTGGAACATGGACGGCATGACCGGGTTCGAGCTTCTCAAGGTGTTGCGCGCCGATCCCGAGACCGCCACCGTTCCCTTCGTGCTGATCACCGCCGAGGCCAAGCAGGAGAACATGCTGGCCGCCAAGGCGGCAGGCGCCAACGGCTATCTGCTGAAGCCGTTCAAGCTCGACATGCTGAAATCCACCATCCAGGCCGCGCTTGCCGCCGCGTGATAGCGGCCGGCGCCCGTCGAGAGCCCTTGCCAGGCCCGCGACCGCCGATTACGGCTCGCTAAGACCGCTCATGGAAACCATCCGCGAGATCAATCGCGCACCGCGCGGCCGGTTTGGCTCATGATGCGGTAACGGCGCGACGGGCAGGGTCCCGTTGCCCGGGGGAACGGAACTCAAGGCATGGCGCACGCTCTCATCAATACGCTTCGCTTGGCGCGGGCGGGCGTTGTCCTCGCCCAGCACGGCGTGCGCTTCGTGCCGGCCGGGCAGAAGGTTCCGCTCGTCCTCCATCTCGCGCGCGCCGCGACCCTACCTATCCGGCTCCTCGCCTGGCCGTGGACGCGGAGTGAGCCCGTGGAGACGCGCATCTCGGCGGCCCTCTCCGCGCTCGGGCCGAGCTACATCAAGCTCGGCCAGTTCCTGGCGACCCGCCCCGATATCATCCCGAAAGACCTCGCCCACGACCTCCAGCACCTCCAGGACAAGCTGCCCCCTTTCTCGGACGCCGAGGCGAGAGCCGCCGTCGAGGACGCCCTCGGGGGACGCCTCGAGGACCACTTCGCCGAGTTCGGGCCGCCCGTCGCGGCCGCCTCGATCGCGCAAGTGCACGCGGCGACGACGATCGAGAATGGCCGCCGCCGCAAGGTCGCCGTCAAGATCCTGCGCCCGCGCATTGAGCGCAGATTCAGGCGCGACCTCGACAGCTACTTCTTCGCCGCGCGCCAGATCGAGCGCTTCCATGCTCCCTCGCGGCGCTTGAAGCCGGTCGCCGTCGTCGAGAGCCTCGCACGCACGACCGAGCTCGAGATGGATTTGCGCCTCGAGGCCGCCGCCATCTCGGAGATGGGAGAGAACCTCAAACCCGACGACGGCTTCGCCGTCCCCGACGTCGACTGGCGGCGCACCGCCAAGCGCGTGCTGACGACGAGCTGGGTGGAGGGCACGCCCGTCTCCGAGCGCGAGCGCCTCAAGGCGGAAGGCCACGACTTGAAGCGCCTCGGCCTCGTCGTGCTGCGCACCTTTCTCTCGCATGCCATGCGCGACGGCTTCTTCCACGCCGACATGCACCAGGGCAACCTGTTCGTCGAGCGGAGCGGCCGCGTCGTCGCCGTCGACTTCGGCATCATGGGACGGCTCGGCCCCAAGGAGCGCCGATTCCTCGCCGAGATTCTCCACGGCCTCATCACCCGCGACTACCGGCGCGCGGCGGAGGTGCACTACTGGGCCGGCTACGTGCCGCCCCATCACCCTGTCGAGGTATTCGCGCAAGCGCTGCGCGCCATCGGCGAGCCGATCCACGGCCGCACGGCCGACGAGATCTCGATGGCCGACCTCCTGGGCCAGCTCTTCGCCTACACCGAAGTCTTCGACATGCAGACGCGCCCCGAGCTCATCCTCCTGCAAAAGAGCATGGTGATCGTCGAGGGCGTCGCGCGCCAGCTCGACCCTTCGCTCAATCTCTGGACCGCCGCCGAGCCGGTCGCGAAGGCGTGGATCGAGGACAATCTCGGAGCCGTGGGACGCTTGCGGGAAGCCGGCGAAGGAGCGTCCACGATCGCGAAGATCCTCACTGATGTTCCCGCGTTCCTCACGGAAGCCCAGCGCGCCGCAACCGGCCTTGCCGAGATGGCGCGCTCGGGCGTGAGGCTCGACGAGGCGACAGTGCGGGAGCTCGCCCGTGAGAATGCGCGCCGTGACTGGTGGAGCCGCGCCGCCCTTGTGCTCGGCGCCGCGAGCCTTGCCGTGCTCGCTGCCAGGTCCTTCGGCTGGCTCTAGATCGCGAATCGATTCGGCGATTCCATGTAAAACGATCGTGCTCTGAACGCGATCACGGGCGACCGGCTCTTCGCCGATCGCCCGCGCCTAATTCGAGGGGCTGGGCCCGCTCGTTACTTCTCGCACTTGAAATCGACCTGGATCCACGGCGTGTCGAGCTTGCACGTGCCGTTCGGGCCCTTCTTGAGGAACTTGCCGAGCGCCTCGGAAATATCGGGGCCCCCTTCGGCGGCGCTCTCATCGGACGCTATCTCCTGCTCGGGCTCGGCCGGCGCCGCCGCCTCGGGGGCGGGCGCGGATGTCTCAGCAGCCGGGGCAGCCGACTTCGCCGTCGTGTCGGCGGCCTTCGGCTCAGTCGCCGCCGCCGTCTTGGCCGGGCTCGTCGTGCTCGGCTGAGCCGTCTCGACGGGCTTCGCCGCCGGCGCCGCCGCCTCGATCGTGCCGCAGCGCACGAGATCCGCCGGCGCTTTCGTCCAGATCATCGTCTTCGAGAAAAACTTCGTTCCGGCATAGCCCTTGACGCGCAGGGTCCCGTTGTCGAGCGGCTTTAGCTCGACGTCGTACTTCTTCTTCTTCTCGGGGCTGTAGATCCAGCCGTTGTCCCAGAGGCCGTCGCCCGACGGCATCGCGTCGCCGATGATCTGGCGCCCGCAACCCTTGGCATCTGTCGTGTCCTTGACCCACACGACATGGCCGCACAGGCCCGCGCCGCACGGCTTGATCTCGACCGCGCCGCGGCCGGTGTCGTTCATCCAGACGCCGGTCGGATCGGTTGCGGCATTCGCCGTACCCGAGGCCAGCAAAAACGCCGCGGCAGCGACGGATCCCAGTGCAGATTTGTTGAACGGCATCACTGTCTCCTCATTTGTGTCTCGGAAGCTCAAATGCGATCCGGGGCCAAGCGTTCCCGCCCCGGGCCCCAGGTCCTCACCTGGCCCTGTCCTACAATGGGAGAAAGACCTGTCGGGCGCTGTTCCCGAGGTGACAGGGAGGGGACCTAAAGTATGAAATCGCCGCCCGTCAACACCTTGAGGCCCGTGAGCTCGATCTGGAAGTTGGCGAGGCCGTTGCCGTCGGTATCACCCTCGACGATCGTGTTCGCGCCCGCGAGTTTGTAGTGGAGCTCGCCTTTTACGCCCGTGAAGGCGCCCTGACCGATGAACGTGAACTTCTGATTGCCGGGAACGCCGGCCTTGGCGTCGATCGTGAAGAGGTCGATGTCGTCAATGCCGTGCCGAAAGTCCTTGATCACGTCGCGGGTAAGAAAATTCTTTCCCGTCTCGCCGATGGCATTGAAGTCGAAGATGTCGCGCTGCGCGCCGCCCGTCATGACGTCGCGGCCGAGGCCGCCGACGAGCTTATCGGTGCCGAAGCTGCCATTGAGAATATTGCGCCCGTTGTTGCCGGTGAGGATGTTGGCGGCATTATTCCCGGTGCCATTGATACTTGCGGAGCCGAGCAGCGTCAGGTTCTCGACGTTAGGGGTGAGCGCCCTCGTCACCGTCGATCTGACCGTGTCGTTGCCCTGGAACAGAAGCTCTGTCGTTACGTCGGATTGACTGTCGACGAAGTAGGTATCGTTGCCGAGACCGCCCTCCATGGTGTCGCCGCCGCCGAGACCGTTCAGCGTATCGGCGCCGCCGAACGCCCTGATAAGGTCGGCGCCTGAGGTGCCGGCGATGAGAGATTCCGCCGCATCCGTGCCTTGCAGCAGCGGCAGCTCGGCGGCGGCGTATGGAACATCGCCGAATGGGCCTGAATTGCTAATGAGAGTGTGCCAACCTCCGGGAGTAAACGTATTCAAGGAATCTTGAAAGACGACGCCGACGTCGATGGCGACGAAATCCTGATCGACAAAGACGTCCTGCTGGTTCGGCTGCAGGAAATTCGTGTACCCAACCGGTGCACCGCTGGACCATACGCGAACCCCCTCCGTCGCTTGATCGGTGAGGCCGATGAAGATCCAGGTATGGTTTGTAGCCTGACCGAGCGACGCGGCGGTCGTCTGCACGGTGTTGGCGAACGACGAGAAAATGAAAGCGTCCTCCGCGGCCGAGTCGACAGTGGCGAGATGCCCGCCGAGGCTGACAGCTTCGGCTTCGTCCTGTGCCCACCATTTGCTGGCGTCCGGGTGGTCGAGCAGCAGGTACGTGTGGCCTTGAAAATAAGCCCGTTGAAGAACAGCCATCGTCATTTCTCCTCTGAACTCTCATAAGACCAGTTTCGCAGCGGCCGGTGACGCGACGCCTGCTTGGCAAGTCGCCCCAACGTCGTCGGAATCTTCAAGGAAGATCGGTTGAGTTGTGCTCAATTCTGAGATTTGGCCCGGGCAAAGTTCCGGGCAGAGTCATGAATGACGTGCGCGGCTCTCAACGATTGTCCCCGCTTGAGCACATACATTGCGCATGCGACAGCCCTGCGTCAACGTAAAGTCAGTGTGCGGCGCTCAACAGAAATTACACGAGGCCTTGGCTCGGGATTTGGCCGTCATACTGCGCCGAGGCACCACGCCAAAATCGCCTTCTGCGCGTGGAGCCTGTTCTCCGCCTCGTCGAACACGACAGACTGCGGGCCTTCGAGGACGGCCTCCGTCACCTCGTTGCCGCGGTAGGCCGGCAGGCAGTGCATGAAGATCGCGCCCTTCGCGGCCTTTCCCATGAGGGCCTCGTCGACCGCGTAGGGCTTCAAGAGCTGCTTGCGCTTGGTGGCGTCCGTCTGCCCCATCGACACCCAGGTGTCGGTGACGACGCAATCGGCCCCTCGCACGGCCTCTGCGGGATCGGTCGTGAGCGTGACGGAGGCCTTCTCGCGGCGCACCCCGTCGATCGCGTCCTTGGGGGGCCTCAGCTCGGCCGGCGCCGCGATGGCGAGCTCGAAGCCGAAGCGGGCGGCCGCGTGCATCCACGACACCGCGACGTTGTTGCCGTCGCCGACCCAGGCCACGCGCCGGCCCTTGATGGGGCCCAGCACCTCCTCGAACGTCATGACGTCAGCCATGATCTGGCACGGGTGCGACCTGTCGGTGAGGCCGTTGATGACGGGCACCGTCGCATGGCGCGCGAGCTCGACAAGCGTCTCGTGCATGTTGGCGCGGATCATGATCGCACCCGCATAACGGGACAGCACGCGCGCGGTGTCGGCGATGCTCTCGCCGCGTCCGAGCTGAAGATCGGTGTGGTTGAGGGCGATCGTCTGGCCGCCGAGCTGACGCATGGCGACGTCGAATGAGACGCGCGTCCTCGTCGACGGCTTCTCGAAGATGAGGACGAGCACCGTCTCCGCGATGTGCTTGGGCCGGAAGCGGGCCGGCACGCGCTTGCCCGCCTTCTTCATGGCGTGGGCCGCGTCGATGATGCGGCGCAGCGTCCTGCCGTCGAGCGCGTCGATATCCAGAAAATGACGAATGGGTGTTGCCTTGGCCATGGCTTAAGTCGCGGACTTGGCGAGGCGCTCGAAGGCACGCGCGAGACGCTCGACGCCCTCGCCGATCTCCTGGTCGTCGACGATGAGCGGGGGGAGGATGCGGAGGACGTTCTCGGCGGCGCCGATGACGAGCAGCCTCTCGGCCGCCGCCGCCTTGATTGCGTCCGCCGCCGGCCGCTTGAGCTTGAGGCCCATGAGCAAGCCCTCGCCCCTGACGTCTTCGACGATCGACGGGAACCGGTCGCTCAAGCCCGCGAGGCCCTGCTTCAAGCGTAACGCCTTGCCGCGCACGGCCTCGAGAAAGCCCGGCGCGAGCACGACGTCGAGGACCGCGTTGCCGACCGCCATGGCCAGCGGATTGCCGCCGAACGTCGAGCCGTGGGTGCCCGCAGTCATGCCTTTGGCGGCCTCCGCTGTGGCGAGCACGGCGCCCACGGGAAATCCGCCGCCGAGCCCCTTGGCCGCGGCGAGGATGTCGGGCTCGATCTCCGCGCGCTCGTAGGCAAAGAGGGAGCCAGTGCGGCCGATCCCGGTCTGCACCTCGTCGAGCACCAAGAGAAGGCGATCGCGGTCGCAAAGCGCGCGCAGCGCGCGCAGCGCTGCGGGGGGGAGCGTCCGCACGCCGCCCTCGCCCTGAATCGGCTCGACCAAGATCGCCGCCGTCTCGGGCCCGATCGCCTTTTCCACCGCCTCGACATCGCCGAAGGCCACATGGTCGAAACCTGGCATCTCGGGGCCGAAGCCTTCCAGGTACTTGGGATTGCCGGCGGCCGAGATGGTCGCGAGCGTGCGGCCGTGGAACGCTCCCTCGAACGTAATGATGCGCCAGCGCTCGGGGCGCCCCGACACATAATGATAGCGTCGCGCGGTCTTGATCGCGCCCTCGCAGGCTTCCGCGCCCGAGTTGCAGAAGAACGCGCGCTCGGCAAACGTCGCCTGGGTGAGTCGCTCAGCGAGGCGCTCCTGCTCCGCAATCCTATAGAGATTGGACGTGTGCCAGAGCTTCCCGGCCTGCTCGGTCAGGGCGGCGACGAGGTGAGGGTGTGCGTGGCCGAGCGCGGTGACCGCGACGCCGGCGCCGAAATCGAGAAAGCGCTCGCCGGCCTGCGTCATGAGCCACGAGCCCTCGCCCCGTTCGAAGGCGAGATCCTGGCGCGCGTAGGTACCCATGACCGCGGGCGAGGGGCCCGCTGCGGCTGGGGTGGGCGGCGATGGCGAGACAGGCAGGGGTTTGGACATTGCGCCCATCCCGCTCCCGAAAAATGAAAAAAAGCCGCCTTCCCGGCGGCCGTCGGAGACTTGCTGATACGCGCGGCCTGAATATCTGTCAACGAACGCGCCCGCTTCGGTTTAACGACGAGACGCCGTTTCATCGGCATGGAGCGCGGAGCGTGCGCCAAGCCCGCGCGTGCATGAGGCTGCGCCCTCAACGGGACGCTGAAGGAAAGCGGGGGATAGAGCTCAAGGCCCGCTGGCTTCGGCCTCACGCTCGACCGCCTGTTGCGGCTCAGCCACTTTCCTCTTCCTTTGCCGCCCGCGAACGACGACCTCGCTTGTAGATTAAAATCAAGTTGTTGTAGGTTTCCCTCGTCCGGCCACGAGATCTCGGGTTGCATAGTAGACCCAGGTCATGCGTTGCGTGCCGGCCGCGCGTTAGGGCTTGCGTTCGTATCGCATTCCCACCCCACACGCGTGTGCATTCAGTCCTGCGTCATCCCTTGTGAGCGTCAACGGCAGGTTCCTCGTTTCGGAGCTTGCGCCGGCGTGCCTTGCGCGCCCGAAGCGCACCTCCCTGCGAGCACCCGCCCGCCGGCGAAGCCGTGCCCTCGGCACGTTTCGCTGCGCTTAGGCTTGAGGAGCGCCATATGGCTTGGAACGATGAACGCGTCGATCTCTTGAAAAAGCTCTGGTCGGAGGGGTTGAGCGCGAGCCAGATCGCGGGACGCCTCGGCGGAGTGACGCGCAACGCCGTCATCGGCAAGGTGCACCGTCTCGGTCTCGCCGGGCGCGCCACCACTTCGCGCATGAAATCGCACCGCCCGCGCGCGCGCGCGGCCACCGCCAAGCGCATGGCGAAGACGCGCTTCGCCACGCTCGGCAATCCGGCGCTGCGCGCCCTTTACCATCCCGAAGCGGAGCCGTTCATCCCCTCCGTCGAGGAGCTCGTCATTCCGCTCGCCGAGAGAAAGTCGATCCAGACGTTGACCGAGTGCAGCTGCCGCTGGCCGATCGGCGACCCGCAGGCGGGCGACTTCCACTTCTGCGGCAAGAATAAAGTCCCGGGCCTTCCATACTGCGAATTCCACGCGCGCCGCGCCTTCCAGCCGCCTCAGCCGCGCCGGCGCGACCGCGAGATCGGCGAGCGGACACCCGCCATCGCCGCCCAGCCCCCAGCCCATCGCAAGGAGCCGGCCGGCGCTTAGCGCATCGACACAAGTTTACGGCGGCGGGGAGAGGCCGGAGGCGTCGGGGGGGCGCTTCCGGCCTTCGCCTTGCAAACCTGCGCTAATTGCAGGCGAGCTGGCTCGAATGGCACTCGACCATGATGGTGCCCGACGAGCAGGTGATGTTCTGCAGGCCGTGGGGGGCGCCCGGGCCACGCATTTGCCGGCCATTGTTGCCGGCGCGTTCCGCTCCTGCGCCTTGACGCTGGGTCATCCATGGTCTTTGTGGGCCCATGCTGACCCTTACACTCCTCCGTCACGCAAAATCGAGCTGGGACGACCCCGGCCTTGACGACTACGCACGCCCGCTTGCCCAGCGGGGCACCAAGGCCGCGACCGAAATCGGCAAGTATCTGCGCCGCGAGCTCTTGCGGCCCGATCTCGTCCTGTGCTCGGGCGCCGTGCGCACGCGGGCGACGTTGACGCTCGTGCTCGCCGGTCTCGGCTTCCCGCCGCCCGAAATCCGCTACGACGACGCCCTTTATCTCGGCACCTCCGCGGCCCTTCTCGGGGCGATCCGTAAGGCCGAGCCGAGCTTTTCCCATGTGCTCGTGATCGGCCACAATCCCGGCCTCCATGCGCTGACCCTCGAGCTCATCGGCCAGGGCGCCCGCAAGGAGATCGCGGCAATCGCGACGAAATTTCCGACGAGCGCACTGGCCGTGCTCACCTTCGATGCCCCGTCGTGGGCCGAGATCGCCGCCGCGACCGGCACGCTCGAGCGCTACGTCACGGCAAGGAGCCTCGCGTGAGATTGGGCTAGCTTACGCCGTCACCCTACGCTCAGCCGATCCGCTGAGTCATGTCTTCGGCACGAGACCGGTGAGCTTCCAGTCGCTGTCGACGAAGCCCATCTCAACCGTAATGTCCGCCTTGCTCGCCTTGGGATCGCGGGCGATGCCGACGGCCACGCCGAGCGGTCCGTTGAGGCCGAATTGCTTGATGTTCTCGACGCCGTAGTGTGGGGTGGGCTTCGCGGCCTTGGCCGTCGTCGTCACTAGCTCCTTGGATTTCGATTTAGAGAGGAGCCCACCCAGGTTGGATGGGTCGAGGCCGATCTTCTCGGCGAGCTTGCCGAGGGCATCCTTTGTCTCGTCGCCATCCGGCACTGAAAGTTTTCCGGCCAGCAGCTCGCCCAGCGCATCGCCCTGCGCCACGCGCTCGGCGGCGATCCGATCGATCGCCTCCTTGATGTCGGCCCCCTCGCCGTAGATGCGCACGAGGGCCTCTGGCGTGACGACGACGGCGAGAATGCCGTCGATGATGCGCGGCATGAGGCGCGCCTTGATCTCGTCGGTGAGCGTGCCGGCGGCCGGGCCGGCTTTCTTGAGCCCCTCGGCGAGGAGCTTCTCGACCTTGACGGCGACGGCGGGCCGAAGCGAAGCGCGCAGGCTCGGAAAATCGACCTTGGCCGAGAGCCGGGCGGGATCTCGCGCTTCGAGCGCGGAGCGGATCTCGTAGCCCGAGTAGGCGGGCCAGAGGACGTAGAAGCCGAGCACAAAAAGGAGCGCAAGTCCGCCTAAGGATTTCATGGGACCCCCTTTGTCCTGCCGCGCCGGCCACGGCTGATTGCGCCCACCTATTTCCTAGCGGGGTTTTGAGGCGAGGTCACGGCCCACAGGGACGGCGCCACACTCTTCTCGACTTTGAATGAAACGCGGGTCTGGTGCCCTCCCTCATGTCATGGCCGGGCTTGACCCGACCATCCGGGGGCCAAATCGCGAACGTTGGACAAGTGGCCTCTGGATGACCGCCTCAGGGGCGGCTATGACGTAGAATGGGAAAGCTCAGCGAATGCTTCAGTTAAATTCGGAAAGAGGCTAGCGCTTGCAGGTGGCGAGCTGTTGTGTCCGCTTCTGGAGCTGGACTTTCCATTGGTCGGGACCGACGCTCGAGCACCAGGCGATGTGCGCCTTGAGATCGCTGCTCCACTCGGGGCCCGTGAACCCGCACTTGCCCGCCTCGTTCTCCTTCTGCTGCTGAAGGGCGAGCTTGCCGTACACGTCGCAGTTGGCCTGGGCGCGTGCCGCCGGCGCGAACCCTGCGCCTGCGAGCAGCGCGGCAAGCGCGAGCGCGCCACCCGTCCCTTTGGTCAGCATCGTCCCTACCTCGTTCGTTGTTTCGCCCGCCTGAGGGCGCGAGACGATGGTCGTCTCGTCATGGCGGATACCCTAGCCACCCGTCCATGAACTCCACCTGAATGTGGCCCAAGGCGGGCATTCACATCAACAGGCTCGAAATTCGCCTGCCTTACCAAGGGGAAGCCGGCGACGTTTCTGGCCGCGCCGGCCTTACGCCCCGAGCGCGGTCATGATCGCGCGCTTGGCCGCGAGCGCTTCGGCGCTCCAGGGGGCCGCGTTCGAGGCCACGAGGTTGGCTTCAGAGCGCAGAATTACGCCGTCGTCGAGCACCCTGAGGCCGTTCGCCGCGAGTGTCGCCCCCGTTGTCGTGATGTCGACAATCAGGTCCGCAGTGCCGGCGGCCGGCGTCCCTTCCGTCGCGCCAAGGCTCTCGACGATGCGATAGTCGGTGACGCCCTTCGCCGCGAAGAAGCGGCGGGTGAGATTGAGATACTTTGTCGCGACGCGAACCGAGCGCCCGTGCGCGCGCCGGAACGGCACGGCGATCTCGTCGAGGTCGGCCATGTTGGTGACGTCGATCCAGCACCGCGGCGCGGCGACGACCACGTCGGCGCGCCCATAGCCGAGCCTCTTCAGGAACGCGATGCGCGTCTCGGCGTCGGCGATCTGCTCGCGGATCAGGTCCTCGCCGGTGACGCCGATGTGAGCGCGCCCGGTCTTTAGATACGCGGCAATCTCGGAGGCGGAGATGAAGGCGACCTCGACGGCCTCGAGACCGGCGATCTCGCCGCGGTAGCCGCGCGTGTTGCCCGCCTTGCCGAGCGCGAGCCCGGCGGCGGCGAAGGTCGCCGAGGTCGCCTCCATGAGACGGCCCTTCGATGGCACGGCGAGGATCAGGCGGTCGCTCACGGTGCGCCTCCGTTGACGGCGGCGAGGAGGCGCTCGGTGTGAATGGCGGCGCCAACGGCCGGCACGTCGCGCGAGGCACCCGCCGCACGCACGAGGCTGTCGTAGCGCCCGCCGCCGGCGACGGGGCTCGTCGGACCAAGGGAGGGCACGACGACCTCGAACACGAAGCCGGTGTAGTACTCTAGCGAACGGCCGAACTCGGCCGAGAACTCGGCGGCCCCGAGATCGACGCCCACCGTCTCGAGAAGGCGAAGGCGCCTCTCGAACTGGGCCGCCGCCGCCGTCATGCCGGGTCCGCGGTCGCGCACGTGCGCGTCTATCGCGGCCGCGGCCTCGAGCGCCGGGGCTCGGACGCCGAGATAGCGCTCGATCAGCTCGCCGGTCGCCGGCGCGAGCGGCGTCGCCTTGGCGTCGGCCGCCATCCAGCGCAGCCGCTCGGCAATTTCGGAAAGAGTGCGCGCCCCGACGAGCTCGATCCCTTCACGCTCGAGATAGCTCGCGACCTTGGCCTCGGCGGCGTCGGGACCGGCGCCGACGAGCTCGCCGATCAGACCCCTAACGCCGCCCGCGGCCGTGCCGCCCGGCGCCGAGGACAAACGCTTGATCTCGGCATCGAACGCCTTGCGGCGCCAGAAGCGGTGCATCAGGAGCTGGCGCCAGCGCTCGGGCATCTCGAGGGAGGCCAGCAGCGCGCGAATGAGGCCGAGGTCGCCGATGCGGAGCTTCGCGTTCCTGAGGCCGGCCGCCGCGAGCGCATCGAGCACGATCGCCACCGTCTCGGCCTCCGCCCGCTCGCGCTCGCGATCGCCGAAGGATTCGATTCCCGCCTGGCGGAACTCGCGCGGGTGGGCACGGTCGGCGTCGAGAGGCTGAAAGCGGAAGGCGGCGCCGTTGTAGCAGTACCTGGCGGGCGCCGCGCCGTCCGGGTGGCGCTCGAGATAGAGGCGGCAGGTCGGCACGGTGAGGTCGGGGCGCAGGCAGAGCTCTTCGCCGTTGGCGTCGGTGAAGACGTAGGTGCGCGCGCGCAGCTCCTCCCCGATCGCGTCGAGAAAGACCGCCGCCGGCTGAAGGACCGCCGGCGCGACGGCCTCGTAGCCCTTGGCGATGAAGACCTGCATGATCTTCTGCGCCTGGGCCTCGAGCGCCTCGAACTGTTTTGCCGTCTCAGCGGCCATTAAACGTAATGCCTATGGTGAGACTGCGTGCAGCGAGAGACTTGCACTCGGCCTCCGATTAGAAACGTCATCCCGACGAAGGTCGGGACCCACGCAAGGTTCTACTTGCTCTCTTGGTGAAAGTGGTTTCGACCCCTCCACGTATTGCCTCATTCCGCACAGACCTTTGCGGATACGTGTCGTGGATCCCGGCCTCCGCCGGGATGACGATTCTGGGTGGGCTAGTGGATCCTGCACAAATTTGTGCAGCGAGGCGGAGATCCAATTTGGGGTCATATCTCGACCGTCATCCATGATGCCGGGCGAGGATCTTGCCATGATGCCGGGCGAGGATCTTGCGGACCTCGGCGACGAGATCGGACTCTGGGACCGTGACCTGCGCGGGGCGAGATTCCTTCCACTCCCTGTTGTCCTTGATGGCGGCGGCCGCTTTCGCGCCCGCGACCAAGTCCTTGAGCGTGACCTCGCCCTTGGCGCGCTCGTCCGAGCCCTGGATGACGACGCAGGGCGAGGAGCGCCGGTCGGCGTACTTCATCTGCGCCTTCATGCCGGACGAGCCGAGATACATTTCCGCGCGGAGGCCGGCATTGCGCAGCGTCTGCACGAGCTTTTGCGATTCCGCGATGCGGTCCTTTTCCATCACGAGCACGACGACGGGGCCGTCGGATTGCGTGCCTTCTTGCTTCTTGAGTGCGGCGAGCGCGGCCTGGAGCCGCGAGACGCCGATGGAGAAGCCGGTCGCGGGCACGCGCTCGCCGGTGAAGCGAGCGACGAGGTCGTCGTAGCGTCCCCCGCCGCCGACAGACCCGAAGCGAACGGGCCGGCCTTCGTCGTCCTTCACCTCGAACGTCAGCTCGGCCTCAAACACCGGGCCGGTGTAATACTCGAGGCCACGGACAACGGAGGAGGAAATCTGGACTCTATTTGTCCCGTAACCGCATGCTCGCAGATACTGAAGGATCGAATGTAATTCCGTTAAACCTTCAAGGCCTATCGTGGATGTCTTGAGCGTCTCTGACCACAACCTAAGAAGTCCGTCTTGGTCCGGATAAAAGTCTTTCTCCCACGCGCTCCTGCCTTCCTCGCCTTTGTGTTCAAAGAGCTGACGCCCCTTTTTCTTCATCTCGTCAGCAGTTGGAACCTGATCTTCATCCCACGCAATCCACGCGTCCGCTTCGCCCCCAACAAAATTGAAGAGTGTTGTTATCGCTATTTCATTTAGTCCTGCACCTTTCGTGAAATCCCCGCTTTCATCGGTGCGACCCGGGCCTAAGAGTTTGCGCACTTCCTTTGAACCAAGCCGATCCAACTTGTCGAAAGCGCGGAGTACAGTGAGACGTTGGGAGGCAGCCACTCTTGCAGCTTCCAAGGCTCCGTCCAGCAGCTTTCGGCTGCTCACCTTGATCACGTAGTCGCCGCGCTTGATGCCGAGCGCCTCCATCGTGTCGGCGGCGAGCATGCACATCTCCGCATCCGCCGCGACGCTCTCGGCGCCCACGGTGTCGGCGTCGAACTGCATGAACTGGCGGAAGCGTCCCGGCCCCGGCTTCTCGTTGCGCCAAACATTCCCAAACGCATAGCGGCGGAACGGCTTCGGCAGGCGCTGGAAGTTCTCGGCGACATAGCGCGCGAGCGGCGCCGTCAGATCGTAGCGCAGCGAGAGCCACTGCCCGGAGCCTCCCTGCTCGCGCGCCTCCGGCGCGACGTCTTGAAAGGAAAATACGCCCTCGTTCGGCCGGTCCTGGTCGGGCAGGAACTTGCCGAGCGCGTCCGTGTACTCGAAGGCCGGCGTCTCGAGCGGCTCGAACCCGTAGCGCTCGTAGACGGCGCGGATCTTCTCGATCATCGCCCACGTCTCGCGCAGCTCCGCGGCCTCGATGTCGCGCATGCCCTTGGGCAGCCGCGCCAACGGGCGCGCGGGGGAGCTTTGCTTGCCCGCCTCCGGCAGGACGTCATCTTTGTCGAGCTTGGTCATGAGCCGAGAAAAGTTGCCGATGCGCGTCGAGGGGTTATTCGGGTGCCGCCTTATAGCGGATCGACTTGCCCCGTGAAAGCCGCCTGCCCAGTCCCCTCTCCCCATGCCATTGAAGGCATGGGGAGAGGGTTAGAGCCTGCCCCGGCGAAGCCTCCGCTGTCATCCTCGGGCTCGTCCCGAGGATTCATGCTTCCTCAAGCTCCGGAGCGAGGGGATGGATGGATGGTCGGGACAAGCCCGACCATGACAAAGAGTGGGGATGCCGCGCGCGAACGCAGGGCTCAGCCGTGGCCGCGGAGGCGCGCGGCGAGCGCCTTCAAACGTGGGCTGTGACGCAGGCGGGCCTTGGCTCGCGCCACGACCGCCCTCGGCAGGCCCATCCAGGTGAGCGGCGCCACGAGGTCGTAGAGCGGCGTCTCGTCCGCCCCGAACCGCTCTTTGAAGAGATAGTTGCCGATCCCCATGTCGAAGGTCCGCGTGCCCCGCGCCACGAAATAGCGCATCGCCTCGACGATGATGAGCCGGCCGGGAGAGGCGTGGCGCCAGCGCTCGCCGGCGTTGGCGATCCTGAGCTGCGTGAATGCGCCGTCGTGGGCGACGCCCGCCAGGGTCGCGACGATCTCGCCGCGGCAGGAGAGCGTGAAAAGATGAGCGAACCCTCGACCCGTCCCCTCCTCGAGCAGCTCAGCGTAGAAGCGCGAGTACTCGGGCCGGTCGAGCGCATAGTCGCCGCCGGTTTCGCGCCGGCGCGTGCTCTGCTGGGCCTCGAGGGCGGCAAAGGCGCGGCCGATCTCGTCGCGAGTTTCGGCGCGGCGGAACTCGACCGGCCCCTCCCGTTCGAGCACGCGGAACGAGCGCTCGACCTCTTTGCGAAACTTGCGCCCCCGCGAGCGGACGAAGTCCTCGACCGTGCCGGGCACCTCCATCGCATGGCGCGAATGGCGTCCGCGCTGCGCGAGAGGTAGCAGAGCGAGCGGATTGGGGCGCCCGCCAATCTCGGGCGGCATCAGAGTGAGATCTACGAGATCGATGCCGTCGAGCGCCGACAGAATTGCGGGCCACAGCGCCGCGGCGCGAGCAGCGTCGGACGGCGCGGCGGGCCCGAGCACCGGCGCGCAATAGTCGGAGACCCCTAGATCCGGGAAGCGCGCAATCTTGAGCCGGCCCTCGCGGACCACGACGAGGGGAAGGATGAGCGCAAGCTCGCCCGAGCGGGCCTCGTACACGGAGATGCCGAGCGGCCGGGCGCCAAGCCCCGGCGCAAGCACGCCGTAGAGAGGCGCGAGCCAGGCCGCCGTCTGAAACGCCGTCGCTGAGGTCCCGGGTTGGGCCAGCAGGTCGAGCAGCGCGGCCCCGTCCTCGATGCGCTCGGCGCGATAGAGCGGCACGCTCTCCGCCCGCTCCCAGGCGAGGCCGGCCACCCGCTGCGAGCGCTCCGACACTGGCTCTACGGCCATCATGGCAATCTACTCGGCGGCCTGCGCCACGTCGACGACGGCGCCGAGGCGGCTCCGATCGAGGCGGAACTCGACGCGCCGGCGCCCCTTGCGGGCGCGTTGAAGGAGACCCGCGCGGCGCACGCCGGCCTGCAGTGCCGCCTTGGCCCAGAATCCGGGTCCGTCGGTCGCCCGGCTCGAAGGCGCGAAGCCGAGCTTGTCGCGCAGGATGCCGTTCGCGAGGTTCACGATCTGGCTGCGCCGGATCTCCTCCGTCCAGTACTCGGTCGTCATCGACACGTTGAGGCAGTCGAGGTTCTCGACCTTGTGCGGCGCGTTGAGCGGCCAGTGCAGCATCTCGCCGCCCTCGATCTCGAACACGGTCGCGGCGCTGTCCCAGGCCGGATCATAGGGGGTATCGACCTCGACCTCGTAGAGCGCGATCCGCTCGAGCTGCTCGGGCGTGAGATAGGGGGCGCGGTTCGGATAGACGAAGACGCGCTTTTTCCCGTGAAGCTGCCACAGCGACTGGCCGGGCAGATCCATGTGGTAATAGACCTGGGCTTTCGGCGACGAGATCAGGATGCCCGACGTCTGGTCGTAGGTGTCGTAGCCGGGCACGCTGGTGCGGATCTCGGCGAAGATCTCGCGCAGCACCTCGCCGTAAGCGCGATGGATCTTCCCCACGTTGCGCAGATTGAGCCACATGCGCCCGCGCCGGATCGCCTCGATCACGTCCGCGCCCTTGAGCCCGCCGAGGTCGCCCTCGCGCCAGAGCCTGCGGGCGGAGCCCTGCGGGCCCATCTCGACCAGCGAATAGTGCGCGCGCGGGTAGCCGTCGATCAGCTCGGCGAGAGCGCCGAGCGAGAAGATCGGGTGCCGGTTAAGGCGGTGCGCAAGTCGCACGGGCTCCTGGGCCCACGCGCGGGCATTCTCGGGGCGCCAATTGGTGAAGACGGGCTCTGACATGGGCTACCCTCGGATCTATTCATGCCGCTGAGCACGGGTTGATGGGTCCCCGCCATGGCGCAAGAAGCTCATGGGCCGCGCCGGGCGGGACTTTCGTCCCAACCCGGCGGACCCTTGCTGGCACGCAGCAAGAGCAGTGCCAGTTATCCAAAGGCTCGGGATAAACCTCGCGCTCGGGTATCGTTAACGATCACGCTCTAGGACGTACGGGCGGATGGCCGAAGGGGCGAACGGGCGCGCTATAGGTGCGCGCGGCGGGCACGGACACGATCTCCCGCTCCGGCCACCTCAACGCCGTAAGCCGGCCGCCGAAGCAGGCCGCCCGTGTCGATGCAGAGCGTGTTGTTGACCCATTCCGGAGCGGGGACGGGCGTGTGCCCGTAAACGATTGCCGTGCTTCCGGCGTACTCGGCCGCCCAGTGGTAGCGCACGGGGAGCCCGAACTCGTCGGTCTCGCCGGAGGTCTCGCCATAGAGGCAGAAGCGGCGCACGTCGCCCGAGACCTTGCCCAGCATCTCCTCCTTGAGGCCCGCGTGCGCGACCGCAAGCCGTCCGCCGTCGAGCCAGAGATGGCTCGGCAGCGCCGCAAAGAACCGCTGAACCGCCGCGCGCAGCTCGGGCGCTTCCGTCTCGAACTGCTGGATCGTGCGATCGAGCCCGTGGCTGATCTTCACTTGGCGGCCCTCGAGCCAGCGCACGAACTTCACGTCGTGGTTGCCGGGAACGGCGAGAGCCTGGCCGGCGGCCGACCATCGCCATCGCCATCCGAAGCACGTCGGGCGAGGCGGGGCCGCGGTCGACGAAGTCGCCGACGAAAATCGCCGTCCGGCCGGTCGCGGCGCCAACCTCGGCGCGCCGCGACGAGCCCTGCCGCGTAAGCGCGACCGCGTAGCCGAGGCGGGCCAGCAGCTCCACGAACTCGCCCGCGCAGCCGTGCACGTCACCCACGACGTCGAAGGGTCCGCCAAGCTCGCGCCGGTCGGGCACTAGTGTGTTGATCGAGAAATTCTCCATTGTTCGCTGCCTATGCCCGAGCGAATTTCTCGATCTGAGTCACACTAGCAAGACTTGTGATTCCAGTGTCCCTTTTGATTCCGTAGTTCGCTCGGGCCGCCCAGCCGCAAGCTCAGGCGAACTTCGGAGCAGGGACACTAGCGGCGTCTCTGGAAGCCTGGCCATGATGGAGAGAGTTACGCCTCGATGAAGTCCTCGATGCGCAACTTGGGCTTCGGCACGTCGGTGACGAAGCGGCTCAAGGCCTCGAGCCCGCGCGGCGGAGGCCCGCCGTAGGCCCAGTCGAGAAGCTCGACGGTGTGCACGACGGGAATGTCGAGCCCGCCCGCGAGCTGCGTGATGCAGCCGATGTTGCCGGCCGCCACCACATCGGCCTTGACCGAGCGGATGGCCTTGATCTTGCGCTCCTTGAGCTTGCCCGAGATCTCCGGCTCGAGAATGTTGTAGGTGCCGGCCGAGCCGCAGCAGATGTGCCCCTCCGGGACGTCGGCGACCGCAAAGCCTGCCTGGCGCAGGAGGTCGCGCGGCCCGTCGTGGATGCCCTGGCCGTGCTGCAGCGAGCACGCCGAGTGATAGGCGACGCGCAGCGACGACCAGCGGTCCGGTGCGCCGAGCCCGAACTCGTCGAGGAACTCGGCGACGTCCTTGGCGAGGCCCGCAATCTGCGCGGCGCGCTCGGCATAGGCCGGGTCGTCCTTGAGCAGGTGGCCGTAGTCCTTCACCTGAGTGCCGCAGCCCGACGCGTTGACGATGATGGCATCGACCGCACCCTTTCCGATCTCCTTCGTCCAGACGTCGACGTTGCGCCGAGCCTGGCGGCGCGCGTCCTCCTCGCGTCCCAGATGGTGGACGAGCGCCCCGCAGCAGCCGGCCCCGTTCGAGACGACGACGTCGACCCCGCGCCGGGCGAAGAGCCTGATCGTCGCATCGTTGATGTCCGGCCTCAGCACCTGCTGCACGCACCCCGTCGCCAGGATGACCCGCCCGCGGCGCTCGACCTTAGTCACCGCGGTGCCGGGACCCTCGTAGCGGGGCGAGGGAGGAAGAAACGTCAGCGGAGCGAGCTCGATCATCGTCGCGAGCTCCTTCAGCCCGAGGCGGCGCATCAGGGGAACGAAGGGGCGCGCAAGGGGAACCACCCTCAGCGCGGCGCGGAATCGAACCGGAGAGGGAATGAGAAAGGCGAGAAGCCGGCGCAGGACGCGGTCCTTGAGGCTTCTCTGTCCCTTCTCCTCGATGTGCGTGCGCGCGATGCCAATGAGATGCATGTAGTCGACGCCGCTCGGACAGGTCGTGGTGCACGAGAGGCAGGTGAGGCAGCGGTCGAGGTGGAGGCGCACCTCGCGGCTCGGCGCCCGCCCGCCTTGAAACATATTCATCATGAGGTAGATGCGCCCGCGCGGCGAATCGCGCTCATCTCCCAGCACGACGTAGGTCGGGCACACGGCCGTGCACAGCCCGCAATGCACGCACCGGCGCAGGATGCGGTCGGCCTCGGCGACGCGCGCATTCTCGAGCTGCTTCGAGGTGAAATTGGTCTGCATCGGGTCTCACAAATCGGCGGGGCGCGGCGCTCGGCCCCCCGCACGAAGCTCGGCTCATATCGTGGCGTACATGCGGCCGGGATTGAGAAGGTGGAGGGGATCGAAGGCGTCTTTCAGGCCGCGCGTCAAGCGTTCGAGCGCCGGCACGATCGGCTGGAACACGTCGACCATCTGGCGCACGGCGGCATCGGCGCGGATCAGCGTCGCGTGACCGCCGTGGGTCGCGACCGCGCGGCGGATATCGGCCGACCCGGCGTCGGCCGACGTCGGGCGTCTCGAGCCAGACGAGGCCGCCCGGACCAATCGTAGAATGCTTCAACCGGCATATGACGCCGGATCGAGTTGACGAGCTTCGGCGCCATCTTCGGCGTCGTCGAGATGCGCCACAGATGCGATGGGCCGGCCCCCATGACGGAGAGGCGGCGCATCTCGCCCCAGAACTCGAGTGAGTTCTCGAGGTCGAGCTCGATCGGCGCCCCGTAGGCGACGAGCGCCTGGCTTGAGCTTCTCCTTGCGATAGGCGATCGAGCGCGTGAAGTTCTCAAGGCGAATCGCGGTCAGCGACGTGCGCTCGGTCCTGAGGGTGGCGTGCTTCAGGCGGCGTACCAGCGACGCCGGGAGATGCACGGTGCCCGAGACCTCGTAGGGAAGCCCGAGCGCCGTGCTCATGAGCTCGACGGCGAGATCGTCGGTGAGCCCCGAGAAGACGAGGGTCGCGACATCGTCGGGGAGCGGCAAGACCTTGAACGTCACTTCGGACAGCACCGCCAGCGTTCCCCAGCTGCCGGCGAGGCCGCGCGCCACGTCGTAGGCCGGTGACGTTCTTCATCACGCGCCCGCCCGACTTGAAGAAGTCGCCGCGTCCGTTGACGCCCTGGACGCCGAGGAGAAAATCGCGCGCCGCGCCGGCCGCAATCCGCCGCGCGCCCGAGATGTTCGCGGCGAACACAGCGCCGATCGTCTGCAGCCCCGCGTCGCATTCCGAGCGCGGGTCCGAGATCGATCGGCTCGAAGGGGAGCATCTGACCTCGCGTCGCAAGCTCGACCTCGATCTGAGATACCAGCGTGCCGGCCCGCGCCGACATGACGAGCTCGGTCGGCTCGTAGAGCGAGATGCCGCGCATGCCGGTCGTCGTCAGCGCAACAGGCGCGGACATCGGGCCGGCCGACGCCGCGCTTCGTCCCCGATCCTATGATCTCGACGGGAATCTGGCGCTCCACGAGCGCCGCGATCATGCTTTTCAGCTCCCACTCGGTGGCCGGCCTCAGGATGTCGCCCACGTCCGGTCTCCTCAAGCGGCCTCGGCCGCGCCCGAGACTGGGATCGGCGGCGGCGTCCGCGCGCTGACCTCTGCCGCCTGCGCGTCGAGCGGAAACACCTTGCCGCGGTTCAAGAGCCAGTCTGGATCGAACACGGATTTTATGCGCATCTGCAGCGCCAGGTCGTCGTCGGTGAACTGCACGCGCATGAGATCGCGCTTCTCGATGCCGACCCCGTGCTCGCCGGAAAGACAACCGCCGACCTGGACGCAGAGCTTCAAGATCTCGGCCCCGGCCTCCTCCGCCTTGACCGCTTCCTCAGGGTCGTTGGCATCGTACATCACGAGGGGGTGCAGGTTGCCGTCGCCGGCGTGGAAGATGTTCGCAACCTTGAGGCCGTGGCGCGCGCAAATCTCGGCGATCTGCTCGAGCACGTAGGGGAGATGCGAGAGCGGGATCGTGCCGTCCATGCAGTAGTAGTCGGAGATGCGGCCGATGGCGCCGAACGCCGCCTTGCGCCCCTTCCAGATCCTGGCACTCTGCTCGGGTGAGGAGCTCGCGATCACGACCTTGGGCTTGAGCTCCTCCGCGACCATGGCGATGTAGGCGAGCCGGTCGGAGATCTCCTCCTCCGAGCCTTCGACCTCGACGATGAGGAGCGCCGCCACATCGAGCGGATAGCCGGCCTTGGCGAACGCCTCGCACACCTGGATCGCGGGGCGGTCCATGAACTCGATCGCCACCGGAATGATGCCAGACGCGATGATGCGGGCAACGCAGATGCCGGCCTTGGCGCTAGGATTCGAAGCCGAGCAGCATCGGGCGGGCGCCCTCGGCGGCGCGCAGGATCCTCACCGTCACCTCGGTGATGACGCCGAGCTGACCCTCCGAGCCGACGAGCAACGCGAGAAAGTCGTAGCCCTCCGGATCGAGATGGGTTCCGCCGAACTCGACGATCTCCCCGTCCATCAGCACGACCGTCACGCCGAGCACGTTGTTGGTCGTGACGCCGTACTTGAGACAATGAGCTCCGCCCGAGTTCGTGGCGAGGTTGCCCCCGATCGTGCAGGCGATCTGGCTCGAGGGATCGGGCGCATAGAAGAAGCCGGCCGCCCCGACCGCCTCCGAGATCGCAAGGTTGGTGATGCCGGCCTCGACGCGGGCCGTCCGGCTCTCGTAGTCGATTTCCAGAACGCGATTCATTTTGGAAAGGCCGAGCACGATGGCATCCTCGCTCGGCAGCGCCCCGCCGCACAGCGACGTGCCGGCTCCCCGGGCCACCACCTTGATCCCGTTGGCTTTAGCGTATTTGAGGACTTGGGCGACCTGGTCCGTTGTGCTCGGTAGGACCACAACCAACGGCAGCCGCTTGTAGGCGGTGAGCGCGTCGGTTTCGAACGCGCGGCGCCCTTCCTCGTCGGCAATCACGGAGCCCGCGCCGACGAGTGCTTCAATGTCGCGGACGATCTCGGCCCGGCGCGCCATCACGGACCGGTCGGGGTCTTCGCAACTCGATCGATGGCATTTGGTCTCGTCCTCTTGACCCTAGGGCTCGTTCACCCTCTCCGACCAAAGTCGCGTTGTTATCACCGGAGTAGTGCAACTAAGCTGCGCCTTCAACGCCGGAAATAAACTGTCTCGCTCGTTGATTGCCTACCCCGGATGCACTGTCCTCGAAGTTGAGAGCGCTCGCCTGCGAGGAAGACACGGCCGTCTTTGCCATTAGTGAATGTCGAGGCCCCTTCGTGACCACCATTAGCGACTTCGATATTTTCGCACGCGTGGCCAGAGCCGGCAACATGTCCGCGGCGGGCCGGGAGATCGGGATTTCGCCGGCCGTCGTGTCGAAGCGAATCAGCCTGCTCGAGGAGCGGCTCGGCGCCCGCCTGTTCCAGCGCACGACGCGCCAGCTCACTCTGACCGAGACCGGAGAAGGGCTATTTCAAGCGCGTGCTCGAGATTTTGAAGCTCGTCGAGGAGGCGGACGAGTTCGTGAGCCAGCGCAACACGGGGCCGCGCGGACCGCTCAAGGTCACGGCGCCGACCTGCTTCAGCCGCTTTCACGTCGCCCCGCATCTCAGCGAGTTCGTGGCACGCTATCCCCAGATTCAGCTCGACATAGTGCTGACCGACAATTTCGTCGACATCATCCGCGACGGGTTCGACGTGGCGATCCGCATCGGGGAGTTGCCCGATTCCTCGCTCGTCGCGCGCAAGCTCGCCCCCGACACGCGCGTCATCTGCGCCGCGCCCGCCTACCTCGCCGCCGCCGGCACGCCCAAGTCGCTCGACGAACTCGGGAAGCACAATTGCCTCTCGGCCGGGGCTCAGGACGTTTGGCGCCTTGAAGGACCGGAGGGGCTGCGCAACGTCCGCGTCAAGGGCAACATCCGCTCGAACTCGGCCGAGCTCGTGCGCGAGGCGCTCGTCGCCGGCCTCGGGCTCGGCCTGCGCAGCATTTGGGAGATCGGCCCGGAGCTTGAAACCGGCGCGCTCAAGGCGGTGCTGCCGCAGTACCGCGGCTCGTCCCAGGTCGCGATTTATGCCGTCTATCCGAGCCGCGATTTCATGCCGACCAAGGTCAGCGCCTTCGTGGACTTCCTCGCCGAAAAATACGGAGCCGCGCCCTATTGGGAGAAGCCGGCACAGGCGCTCGCCGGCCGCCAGCTCCTCGAACTCGAGCCGCCGCTCCGCCGCGCTGAGCCGTGGCTCGGCTGCGCGCAAGAGCCGTCTCACCGAGGTTCACTGAGCCCCACCCAACAAGACCATCGCCGCCGGCGCGTTCCTCAAGTAGCTTCCAGGCCTTCCAAACCCTGGCTCCGGGAGCCCGACCTTGACGCCGCGCGTGGGCCTGTTCGTCACCTGCCTTGTCGACCTCGTGCGGCCCTCGGTCGGGTTTGCCGCCGCGCGCCTGCTCGAGGAGGCGGGCTGTACGGTCGAGGTGCCGCGGCGCCAGACGTGCTGCGGCCAGCCCGCCTACAATTCCGGCGCCCGCGAGGCCGCGCGCGCGCTCGCGATTAACACGATGCGGGCCTTCGACGGCTGCGACTACGTCGTCGCCCCGTCGGGCTCGTGCGCGGCCATGCTCAAGGTCCACTATCCGCGCCTGATCGGTGGCGACGACACGCTCCGGAGCGAGGCCGCCGCCTTTGCCTCGCGCGTCCACGAGCTCTTTTCCTTCCTCGTCAACGTCCGCAGGGTCGGCGCGGTGCCCGGCCGCTATAGGGGACGCGTCGCCTACCATGACGCCTGCTCGGGCCTGCGCGAGCTCGGGATCGCCACCGAGCCGCGCCGCCTTCTCGCCCTCGTCGCCGGGCTCGAGCTGGTCGAGATCGAGGGCCGCGAGAGCTGCTGCGGCTTCGGCGGGCTGTTCTCGGTGAAATATCCGGCCATCTCGAACGCGCTCGTCGAGAAGAAGGCGGCGGCGATCGCGGCCGCGCAAGCTCCCCTCGTCGTCGGCGGCGATCTCGGCTGCCTCATGAACATCGCCGGAAAGCTCAGCCGGCTGGGCTCGCCGATCCGCTGCCGCCACGCCGCCGAGGTGATCTCAGGCGAGCTCGATGCGCCGGCAATCGCCGCGCCGGAGCTCTCATGACGGGCGCGCCGGAGCACTTCGTCGCCAATGCCGAGCGCGCGCTCGCCGATCCCGCGCTCGCCCGCGCGCTCGCCGCGCTCCCTGGCGGTCTCGTCGCAGGGCGCGCCGCCGCCAAGGCCAGCCTCCCCGAGTTCGAAGCGCTGCGCACCGTCGCGCGCGACATCCGCGATCACACGCTGGCAAATCTCGATTTCTACCTCGAGGCGTTCGAAGCACGCGCGAGCCGGGCAGGCACCACAGTTCACTGGGCTCGAACGGTGGCGGAGGCGCGCGAGATCATCCTCGCCATCTGCCGAGGCGCGAACGCGCGCCTCGTCGTCAAGGGCAAGTCGATGGTCTCCGAGGAGGTCGGCCTCAATGCCCATCTCGCGGCGGCCGGGATCGAAGCGGTCGAGACGGACCTCGGCGAGTACGTCGTGCAGATCCGCGGCGAGGCTCCGAGCCACATCATCGCCCCCGCGATCCATGTAACTGAGGAGGAGATCGAGACCGATTTCCGCCGCCGTCACACCGGGCTCGATCCTGCGCGCCGCCTCGACGCGCCGGCTGCGCTCGTGGCGGAAGCGCGCGCGGTGCTGCGCGAGAAGTTTCGCAATGCCGATGTCGGGATCACGGGTGCCAATTTTCTCATCGCCGAGACCGGGTCCGCCGTCGTCGTCACCAACGAAGGCAACGGCGACCTCACCGCCCTTCTGCCGCGCGTCCATATCGTCCTCGCCTCGATCGAGAAGGTGGTGCCGACGCTCGAGGATGCCGCCACTCTGCTCCGTGTGCTTGCGCGCTCCGCGACCGGCCAGGACCTCACCGCCTACACGACGCTATTGACCGGCGCATGCCGAACGGGCGATCCCGACGGGCCGCGCGAGGCCCATATCGTGCTCCTCGACAGCGGCCGCGCGGCCATTCTCGGCACCGATTTTCGCACGGCGCTGCGTTGCATTCGCTGCGGCGCCTGCATGAACCATTGCCCGGTCTACAACGCAATCGGCGGTCATGCCTACGGTTGGGTCTATCCGGGCCCGATCGGCGCGGTGCTGACGCCCGCCCTTCTCGGCTTGCCGGTAAGCGCGCACCTTCCCAACGCCTCGACGTTTTGCGGGGCATGCGAGGAGGTGTGCCCGGTCAAGATTCCGCTGACGGGTCTCATGCGCCGCTGGCGCGAAGCGGAGGCGAGCGCCGGCGCGCAGTCGGCGGGACTTCGATTGTCACTTGCGACGTGGGCGTTCGTCGCGAAGCGCCCCCGCCTCTATCACGCGCTCGCGCGCCTTGCCGCTTACGCGCTGCGCCTGGCCGCCGGCTCGGCGGGCCGGCTTCGGTCTTTTCCTCTCGCGCGCGGCTGGACCCGCCACCGCGACCTTCCCGCACCCGAGGGACGCACCCTCCAGCAGCTCTGGGCCGAATCCAAACGGGGCGTGCCGCGATGACCAGCCGCGACGCAATCCTCTCAGACATTCGCGCCGGCCTCGGCCTGCGGCCCGCGCATGAGGCAGCCCGCCGGGCGGCCGTGGAGCAGCGCCTCGCCGCGCACCCGCGCCACCTCGTCCCAAAGCAAGGGCAGGCGCCGGCCGACGCGCTCGCCGGCCGGTTCGCCAGCGCTCTCGAGGCGCACGGCGCGACCGTGATCGAGATCGCTCTGCACGACGAGCTCCCGCGCGCGGTCTCCGGCTATCTCGCGCATCGGGGCCTTCCGCCGCGCGTCTCGACCGGCTCCGAGCCCCTCTTCACGGACCTCGCGTGGGGTGCCGCCGGTCTCGACCTTGCGACGGGAGACGAATTCCGCGCGATCGAGGCATCTCTCTCGCTCGCGCTCGCGGGCGTCGCCGAGACGGGAACGATTCTTCTCGCTTCGGGCGCGGAGAACCCCACCTCGCTCGCCTTTCTCCCCGAGACGCACCTCGTCGCCCTAGCCCGAGGCGACATCGTCGGCTGCTACGAGGAGGCGTTCGAGCGCGTGCGCGCTGCCTTCGGCGCGCGCGCGCTGCCGCGATCTCTCAATCTCGTCACCGGCCCCTCGCGCACGGGAGACATCGGCGGGCGCATCGTCACGGGCGCCCATGGGCCGCGCCGACTAGCGGTGATCATTTACGAAAGCGTCGAGAGGCAGGCCGAGGGCCCGTGAGGGAGCGTCTACTTCTGCGCGCGGCACGCCTGAAGGCAGCGCGTCAATGCCGCGTCGCAGCTTTGCGAACCCTGCGTCGCGCGCCGGCAGGCGTTCTCCTGGGCGTAGCATTGCGACGCGCAGTCGCCTGCGATCGCGCCGCCGGAGAGGACGGCAACGAGCAGCGAGGCGAGAAGCGCCTTCGATACCGCCAGTATGTTCCTCGTTCCGATCACGTCCAGCTCCGCTGTGCCGTTCTGGTTGCCAATGCGACGAGCCTCGTCAGCGAGGCCGCCAGGGACTTCATCCACCCGACGGCGCCGTTCTAGCGTGATGATCGAGAAATTCGCCGTTGCTCGCAGCACACGTCAGAGCGAATTTCTCGATCTGAATCACACTAGAATCATAAGCTTGCTAGTGTCCTTCCGATCGCGAAGTTCGTTTAGTGCTTGCTGCGAGGTCTGACGAACTTCGCGATCGGGACACTAGCGGGGATACGATGAACGTCACCTGAACTGGTCAGTCAAGGCTGGCGCCGCTAGAAGGCAAACTCCTCGAAGATATGGTCGATATTGCCGCGCCATGGCCCATGAAAGCGCTCGAGGAGTTCATCCGCCACGGTCTTGTTCTCGGCGACAAGCTCAGCCAGCGGCTCGATGTAGATGGTCTCGTCCTGGCTCTTCCAGTTGATCCGCCGCCGGTTCTTGAGACCCCAGCGCGCAATGCGCAGCGCTTCGCGGGCGATCTCCTGGACGGTCGTGTCGCGGAACGGCGTCGCGAGCGCGTCGCGCGGCACGCCATTGCGCAGCGCCTGGCGCTCCTCGCTCGTCCACGACTTCACGAGATCCCAGGCGGCCGAGAGCGCCGTGTCGTCGTAGAGGATCCCGACCCAGAATGCGGGCAGCGCGCAGATGCGCCGCCACCGCCCGCCGTCGGCGCCGCGCATCTCGAGAAACCGCTTGAGCCGCACCTCGGGAAAGAGCGTGGTCAGATGATCCGACCAGTCGTCGAACGTCGGGCGCTCGCCGGGCAGCGCGGCGAGCTTGCCGTCCATGAAATCCTGAAACGACGCACCGGCGACATCGATGTAGCGTCCGCCGCGGTAGACGAAGTACATCGGAACGCCGAGCGCGTAGTCCACATAGCGCTCGTAGCCCATGCCGCTCTCGAACACGAACGGCAGCATGCCAGTGCGATTGGGATCGGTGTCCCGCCACACCTCGCTCCTGAGCGACTTGAAGCCGTTGGGCTTGCCCTCGCGGAACGGCGAAGAGGCAAAGAGCGCGGTCGCGATCGGCTGCAGCGCGAGGCTAACGCGCAACTTCCTCACCATGTCGGCCTCGGAGGCGAAGTCGAGGTTCACCTGAATGGTCGCCGTCCGGTACATCATGTCGAGGCCGTAGCGGCCGACCTCGGGCATGTAGCGCGTCATGATCTTGTATCGCTCCTTCGGCATGCGCGGCGTCTCGGCCAGCGTCCATTTGGGAGAGAAGCCCACGCCAAGAAAGCCGATGCCGAGGTCCTCGCCGACGTCGAGCACCTCGTTCAGGTGCTCTTGCGTTTCGGCGGCCGTCTCGTGGAGGTCTGAGACCGCGGCCCCCGAAAGCTCGAATTGCCCGCCTGGCTCGAGACTGATTGTGCCGCCGGGCTCGCCGGCCGGACGCTTCAAGGCGATGATGTTGACTCCTTCGGTGATCGCCTCCCAGCCGTAGCGCTCGATCAGGCACTCCATGAGCGCGCGGATGCCCCGCTCGCCCTCGTAAGGAACGGGGCCGAGGGTGTCGGTGTGAAACACGAACTTCTCGTGCTCGGTGCCGATCCGCCAATCCTCTTTCGGCTTCTCGCCCTCGGCGATCCACCCGACGAGGTCGGCGCACGAGCGCGCGAGCCCGCTCGGGGCTCCATCCTGACGGGTCGACATTAAAGTGTGCCTCGGCGGTTAACGGGGCGCTGATCGAAGCGAGTTATGGCCGCGCCCGCCGAGAGGCACAAGGCTTGAAATCGACGAGGTCCCTTACGCTTGAGCTAGCGCACGATCGTCTGACATGGAATTGCTTCCGCGATCCATGTCAGGCGTGAAGCGTGCGCTAAACTTTGAATTTAGATCGCGATTCACTTTCTTGACGCGAAGCGTCTCCTTCAAGAGCGATCGCGATCTAGCGCGGAAGGCTCGCAAAGCAGGCGCGCGCCGGCGCCGGATCGTCGGGAATGAGATTCGACCCGAGACAGGCCTCCATGCGCCGAACATCGACCGAGCTCATGTCGCCCCAGAGGCACATGACGAGGTCGAGCTGTCCGCCGTTGCGACAGTCGCCGAGCTCGGCCACAAGGGCATCCGCGTCCTGGATGCGGTTCTGGGGCGGCTGCGTCATGGGTATGGGAACGTCTATCTCGGGCACGACGAGAGGGCGGTCCCAGGACCGGTGCCGGTCGAACATCTGCTCCGCCGCTCCCGAGGACACGTACGCCGCTAGACCCAGAATGACTATTCCCCACTGCATGAGCCGGCGCATCGACTGCCCTCCGCGTTGGTGCTCCACTTACGGCGGGCAGCGCCCGCCCCCCCTACACTTACCGCCAATCGCCTAAGACAGCGTTGACGAGGGCTAGGGCGGCAACCGCGGCGGTGTCGGCACGAAGGATACGGGGTCCGAGCGAGATCGGAACGGTGAACGGCTTGGCGCGCAGAGCCGCGCGCTCCTCGTCGTGGAACCCGCCCTCGGGCCCGATCAGCACGGCCACGGGGCCGCGCTTCACGGCGCTAAGGGCGGCTACCGGGTCGGCGACACCGGCACTTTCGTCGCAGAAGACGAGGGGACGCGCGGCGTCCCAGGTCTCGAGCACGGCGCGGAGCGGCTCCGGCGCGGCAATCTCGGGGAGCCGTAGCACGCCGCACTGCTCGGCTGCCTCGATCGCGTTCGCCCGCATGCGCTCGAGGTTGACGCGCTCGGCGATCGTGTGGCGCGTGAGGACGGGACGGAGCCTGGCCGCGCCCATCTCGGTCGCCTTCTCCACCATGTAGTCGAGGCGCGCGCGCTTCAGCGGCGCGAAGAGATAGTCGAGGTCGGGCCCTGCCTCCTGCGCGCGCACCTGCTCGACCGCCTCGAGGACCGCGCCGCGCTTGCCCGTCTCGGCAAGGCGCGCGCGCCATTCGCCGTCGCGGCCGTTGAAAAGCAGGATCTCGTCGCCGGCCGCGAGGCGCAGGACGTTGAGGAGATAGTTCGCCTGCGCCGGCAGGCACGCAACGCGCGCGCCGGGCGTGAGCGGCACCTCGACGAACAAGCGTTGGGCGGAGAAGTCGTGGATTGGCATCGCCTCTCATTATCCGATGGCCCGCGCCGATCCAACAGAGGTCCGGGTTGCCCGCCGCGCCCGCTCCGACTAGGCTTTCGCCTAACGACGCACTGGAGGAACGATGACGACCGCACACCCAAGCTCGGACGCCGACGGCCTCGGCGATGCTCCCGTCGCCGATGCCGCGCCCGGCAACTGGTCGACCGCTACGCCCCCGAGGCGATCCGGCCCTATCTGCGTCTCGCGCGCGTCGACCGGCCGATCGGGACCTGGCTGCTGCTCTTTCCCGTGCTGGTGGTCGCTCGCGCTGGCCGACGTCTCGGAAGGCCACCCCTATCCGAGCCTCGTCTCGCTCGCCCTGTTCGCCGTCGGGAGCCTTCGTCATGCGCGGCGCCGGCTGCGCCTATAACGACTACGTCGATCGCGAGTACGACGCGCGCGTGGCGCGCACCGCGAGCCGGCCCATCCCCTCGGGCCAGGTGACGCCGGAGAACGCGCTGCTCTTCGCGGCCGCTCTGTTCGCTCGCGGGCTTCTTCATTCTGATCTGGTTCAACCTGTTCACGATCCTGCTCGGCATCGCCTCGCTCGCCATCGTCGCCATCTATCCGTATGCATGAAGCGCTTCACCTACTGGCCGCAGGCGGTGCTTGGCCTCGCCTTCAACTGGGGCGCGCTCATGGGCTGGGCGTCGGTCAAGGGCTCGCTCGCGCTGCCGGCCGATCCTGCTCTACCTCGGCTCGGTGCTGTGGACGATCGGCTACGACACCATCTACGCCCATCAGGACGCCGAGGACGACCTGATGCTGGGCTTGAAGTCGACGGCGCTGACGTTCGGCGACGAACACGGCGAGCTGGGTCGGCGGATTCTATGCTCGGCGCGCGTCGCGTTGTGGGTCGCCGCCGGCTATCTCGCCGGCACGCATCTCGTCTTCTTCTTCGGCGTGGCGCTCGTCGCGCTTGCAGATGGCCTGGCAGGTCTCGACGCTCGACATCAACGACCCCAAGAACTGCCTGCGCCGCTTCCGCTCGAACCGCGACGTCGGCGCGGCGATCTTCCTCGCGCTCGTCACTCGACATGCTGCTGTCGTGGTGGGCGGGCCTGAGCTGAGCCCGGGTGCCGAGGAGGCTAGGACCTACTCCTTGCCTTCGGCCGTCGTCCTCCTCGGTCTCGTCTCGTCTCCTTGAGCTCCTTGAGCTTGGCGAAGACGCGCGCCTCCTCCTCGGCTGGGCGTCTCCTCGCGCTTCTCCTCGGCTTCCTTCGGCTGCACGATCTCGGCCGTCGGCGTAAATCCTTCCTCGCTCGGCTGGCGGCGCCGTCGTCTCCTCGGTCGGCAGCAGCGTGCCGGCCTTGATCGCCTCGCGCTCGCGCCTCCTTGCGCTCGCGCTCGACGCGGCGCGCCGCCTTCTTCACCTCGGCGTCGAGGTCGATCTGCGAGCAGAGCCCGAGCGTCACCGGGTCCTGCGGCACGAGGTTCGGCGAGTTCCAGTGCGTGCGGTCCTTGATCTGGGCGATGGTCGGCTTGGTCGTGCCGACGAGGCGCATGATCTGGCTGTTCTTGAGCTCGGGATGATTGCGCAGGAGCCACAGCACCGCGTTCGGCCGGTCGTGGCGGCGCGAGACCGGCGTGTAGCGCGGCCCCTTCTTCGACATGCCGCCTCGGGCATCGCCACCTTGGGCTCGGCGATCTTGAGGTGGCGGGAGTGGATCCTGCTCCGCCGCCTCGATCTCCTCGCGCGTGAGCTGGCCCGAGGTCACGGGATCGAGGCCCTTGATGCCCTGCGCCACGTCGCCGTCGGCGATGCCCTTGACCTCGAGCACGTGCAGCCCGCAGAACTCGGCGATCTGCTCGAAGGTCAGCGAGGTATTCTCGACCAGCCACACGGCGGTGGCCTTCGGCATCAGGGGTTTGCGGTCGCTCATAGCGGCTCTTCTCCGGGCTTCGCGGGGCCGCCGCAAAGCCAATTTGAAATAGGGCAACTTTGGGGATTGCGCCTTATAGCGCGACTACTGCGCGCCAGCCTGCAACACCTCGTTGCGCCGCCCCCGGCCCAGGCGCCCGCTAGTGTCCGCCACACCGCATAACGGAGTTCAAGCGATCGCACACGGCGCCGGCGAGAGCTATGAGCACACCGAACATCACCTATTTCGAGGATTTGCAAGTCGGCCAGGAGGCTTCGCTCTCGACGACGGTGAAGGAGGCCGACATCGCCGCCTTCGCCGAGGTCTCGGGCGACAAGAACCCGGTGCATCTCGACGCGGCCTACGCGGCGACCACCATGTTCAAGGAGCGCATCGCGCACGGCATGCTGTCGGCCGCCTACATCTCGGCCGTGTTCGGCATGAAGCTGCCGGGCCCGGGCTCGATCTACATTTCCCAGACGCTCGCCTTCAAGGCGCCGGTCAAGATCGGCGACACGGTCATGACGACGGTCAAGCTCGTCGAGCTCGTGCCGGAAAAGAAGCGGGCGCGCTTCGAGACGGTGTGCGCGGTCGACGGCAAGCCGGTGCTGACCGGGGAAGCGATGCTGATGGTGCCGGCCCGCCCGGCCTGATCCGGCTGCTGGAGAGGACTCAACTGCTTTTCACCCTCCCCTCGACTGGGAGGGTCGCGCGAAGCGCGGGGTGGGGTGGGGTAGCGACAAATAACCAGCGATCGGTTGTTCGGCTTCCCCCCACCCCTGACCCCTCCCTGCCAGGGGAAGGGTAAATGCTTCGCGAACTTTCCTTGGCGATCGGATGGACAGGATGCTCGTCGTTCAAGGCTATGAGCAGCGTTCCGGCGGAGGCGCAGGGCGCGATCCTCGCCATCGGCAATTTCGACGGCGTGCACCGGGGCCATCAGGCGCTCCTCGCGCACGCCGTCGAGGAAGCGAGACAGGCGCGGCGCCGCTCCGGCGCGCTTCTCTTCGAGCCGCACCCGCGCGAGTTCTTTCTCCCCGACGAGCCCCATTTCCGGCTGACGTCGCTCGCCGAGAAGCTTGTCCTCCTCGAAAAGCTCGGCCTCGACCAGGCCATCGTCCTCCCCTTCGACCGGGCGCTCGCCGGCCTCGAGCCCGAGGTCTTCATCGCGACGCGTGCTGGTCGGCGCCCTTCGCGTCAGCCGACGTCGTCATCGGCTACGACTTCTTCTTCGGCAAGGATCGCCGCGGCACGCCCGAGACGCTGCAGAGCAGAAGGCGCCCGGCTCGGCTTCACCGTCACCGTCGTCGCGCCCGGTTGCGGAGGCGGGCGAGGCGTTCTCGTCGAGCGCCATCCGCGCGCAGCTCGCGCAAGGCGACGTGCGCGGGGCCGCCCATGGCCTCGGCCGGCCGTGGATGGTCCGCGGCCGCGTCATCGGCGGCGCCAAACGCGGAACGCTGCTCGGCTTTCCGACCGCCAACATCGCGCTTTCGAAAGGGCACAGCGCTCGCCCACGGCATCTATGCCGTACGCGTTGCGACGCCGGCGGGGCGCTTCGACGGGGCGGCCTATCTCGGCACGCGGCCGATGTTCGACGACGGCGGCGCTCTGCTCGAGGTGTTCCTGTTCGACTTTGCCGGCGACCTCTACGGCGAGGAGATCGAGATCGAGTTCATCGACTTCATTCGCGGCGACCGCAAGTTCGACAGCGTCGAGGCGCTCAAAGCGCAGATGGAGGCGGACTGCGCGGAAGCCCGCCGGCTGGCCAATCCGGCGGCGCAGGACATCGACCAGCGCCGCCCTTCAAGCTGAGAGGCCCACATGCTCACGCTCTACCATGCGCCGAATACGCGCTCGGCAACCGCGCTCTACATGCTCCACGAGCTCGGCGAGCCGTTCGATCTCGAAATCCTCGATCTCAAAAAGGGCGAGCACAAATCGACGGAGTACCTGAGCGATCAACCCGATGGGCAAGGTGCCGGCGCTGAAGGACGGCCACGCGCTCGTGACCGAGCTGCCGGCGATCCTCGTCTATCTCGCCGACAAGTACCCGCGCGCCGGACTGGCACCGGCGATCGATGCCCCCGAGCGGGGCGCCTATCTCAAATGGATGTTCTTCAACGGCAGCTGCCTCGAGCCTGCGATCATGGACAGGTTCATGCAGCGGGAGTCGCCGCCGTCCACGGCCGGATGGGGCAAGCTTCGACGACGTGATCGGCACGCTTTCGGCGGGCCTCAAGCCCGGCCCGTGGCTGCTCGGCGAGCGGTTCTCCGCCGCCGACGTGCTGATCGGCTCGGCGCTGCGCTACATGCTGAGCTTCAAGATCCTGCCCGAGCGGCCCGAATTCGCCGCCTACGTCGAGCGCCTGCAGGCCCGGCCCGCGTTCCATAAGGCCCTCGCCGACGAAAAGGCGCGGGTGGGCGGCTGAACCTCTTTCCTCCCCCTAGGGGGCTGGGACGTGGGGTCGGCCTTTGCTTCACGAAGGCTGTGTTGCTAGAACGCCCCTCTATTCAACGAGCGAATGACAATGGCGAAGGACAGCGGGGCGAAAGCGGGGGCCGTCGAGGCGGGGCAGGCGGAGCGCGACTGGAGCGAGACGCTGTTCCTGCCCAAGACGCGACTTCCCCATGAAGGCGGGGCTGCCCGAGCTCGAGCCGAAGCTTCTCGCCCGCTGGCGCGAGATCGGACTCTACGACGAGCTGCGCGCAGCGCTCGCGCGGGCGCCCGAAGTTCGTGCTCCACGACGGGCCGCCCTACGCCAACGGCCACATCCACATCGGGCACGCGCTGAACAAGATCCTGAAGGACCTCGTCGTGAAGAGCCAGCAGATGCTGGGCCACGACAGCCCCTACGTGCCGGGCTGGGACTGCCACGGGCTCCCGATCGAGTGGAAGATCGAGGAGCAATACCGCGCCAAGGGCCGCAACAAGGACGACGGTGCCGGTCAACGAGTTCCGCCGCGAATGCCGCGAGTTCGCCGAGAAGTGGCTCGAGCGTGCAGCGCGAGGAGTTCAAGCGCTTGGGCGTGCTCGGCGACTGGGAGCGCCCGTATTCGACCATGTCATTCCGCGCGGAAGCGACGATCGCGCGCGAGCTCATGAAGTTTGCGAAGAGCGGGCTTCTCTATCGCGGCTCGAAGCCGGTCATGTGGTCGGTCGTCGAGAAGACGGCGCTCGCGGAGGCCGAGGTCGAGTATCAGGATTATACGAGCGACCAGATCTGGGTGAAGTTTCCGATAGAGATCGGCAAAGCCGAGACCTACGTCCGAGGCCCGTCGACGAGAGACACGCAACGCAGACTTGGATTGCAGTCGACGCTTGACGGAGCGTGCGTCGTTATCTGGACGACGACGCCGTGGACGATCCCGGGCAACCGCGCAGTCAGCTATTCCTCGAAGATTGAGTACGGACTGTACGAGGTTACCGCAGCGCCCGACGGGAACTGGGCCAAGATCGGCGACAGGTTCGTGCTCGCCGACAAGCTTGCCGCTGACGTAATGAAAGCGGCGAAGGTCGATATGTATGAGCCCCGCGAAGCAATAGCAGGAGAGGAACTCTCACAGTTTGTCTGCGCGCATCCCCTCGCGGCGCTCGGCTATGACTTCGCTGTTCCCCTCCTCGACGGCGATCACGTCACCGACGACACCGGCACCGGCTTCGTGCACACGGCGCCCGGCCACGGCGCCGACGACTACAACATCTGGATCGCCAATCAGAAGGCGCTGCACGATCGCGGCATCGACACGACGATCCCCTTCACCGTCGATGCCGACGGCGTCTTCACCAAGGACGCGCCGGGCTTCGAGGGCAAGCGCGTGCTCGACGGAGACCGGCGACAAGGGCGACGCCAACGACGCCGTCATCAAGGCGCTGATCGATGCCGGCAGACCTCATCGCGCGCGGGCGCCTCAAGCACCAGTATCCGCACTCCTGGCGCTCGAAGAAGCCGGTCATCTTCCGCAACACGCCGCAGTGGTTCATCGCCATCGACAAGCCGGTCGATCTCGCGCTGCCCGACAATGGCGCGGCGCTCGCCCAGCCCGCGGTCGCCCCCCATGGGCGCCACCATCACGGGCCGGGCGACTGGCCGACGCTGCGCCAGGCTCGCGCTCGCCGAGATCAGGCAGACCGAATGGGTGCCCGACGACCGGCGAGAACCGCATCACCGGCATGATCGAGAACCGACCCGACTGGGTGGTCTCGCGCCAGCGCGCCTGGGGCGTGCCGATCACCGTCTTCCGCAACACGGAGACCGACGCCGTGATCCCCGGCCCGGGCTTCGCCGCCTCGAACGAGCTCTCGGCGCGCATCGTCCAGGCCTTCGCCGAGAAGGGCGCCGACGTCTGGTTCGAGGCCGGGCGCCAAGGAGCGCTTCCTCGCAGGGCTCGTCCCCGACGACGATCTCTCCAAGTGGGAGCAGGTCGCGCGACGTGCTCGACGTGTGGTTCGATTCCGGCTCGACGCACGCCTTCACGCTCGAGGACCCCGAGCAGTTCCCCGTCGCTCTCCGGCATCTATCGCCGCCGCGACGGCGGCGCCGACCGCATCATGTACCTCGAAGGCTCGGACCAGCACCGCGGCTGGTTCCACTCGTCGCTGCTCGAGAGCTGCGGCACGCGCGGATTTGCGCCCTATGACGTCGTGCTCACCCACGGCTTCATCCTCGACGAGAAGGGCGAGGAGAAGATGTCGAAGTCGAAGGGCAACACGCTCTCGCCGCAGGAGGTGATGAAGACGTCCGGCGCCGACATCCTGCGCCTCTGGGTCGCCTCCGCCGATACCGTGAACGACATCCGCTTCGGGCCCGCGATCGTGCAGTCGTCGGTCGAGGCCTATCGCAAGCTCAGAAACACGTTGCGCTGGATGCTCGGCGCGCTCGCCTACTTCGAGCCCGGCCATCGGGTGCCGCTGCACCGATCTCCCCGAGCTCGAGCGCCTCATGCTGCACGAGCTGGCGCTGCTCGATGCGGAAATCCGCGCCGCTTATCAGGCCTACGACTATCGCAAGGTCGTCGCGCGCCTCACGCATTTCATGAACACCGACCTCTCGGCGTTCTATTTCGACATCCGCAAGGACACGCTCTATTGCGAGCCTTATTCGAGCCTGAAGCGCCACGCGGCCTTGACCGTCATCGACCAGATCTTCGGCTGCGTCACGACGTGGCTCGCGCCGATCCTCTCCTTCACGGCGGAGGAAGCCTGGCTCGCACGTTATCCTTCGGTCGCGGGCTCGGTGCACCTCCATACCTTCCCCGAGTTCCCCGCGTCGTGGCGCGACGAGGCACTGGCCGAGAAGTGGGAACAGGTGCGCGCGGTGCGCCGCGTCGTCACCGGCGCGCTCGAGCTCGAGCGGGCGGCTAAGCGCATCGGCTCCTCGCTCGAGGCCGCGCCCGAGATCTTCGTCACGGATTCCCTGTGTCACGAGGCGCTGCAAGAGGTCGACCTCGCCGAGGTGTGCATCACGAGCGCCGCGACGCTCACCTGCAAGCTCGCGCCGGCCGGCGCCTTCACGCTCCTCGACGTTCCCGACGTCGGCGTCGTGGCCCATCGCGCCGAGGGGAGGAAATGCGCCCGCTCCTGGCGCATCACCGCCGACGTGGGCTCGGACCCCGATTTTCCCGACCTCTCGGCCCGCGACGCGGCTGCCGTGCGCGAGTTCGATGCCCGCGCCGGGAGATTCTGACGGTCGTAAATTTGACGCCGAGCAGCCGTTGCACTACACTGTAGTGCATGAGCAAGACGGAGGTCTATAGCTGGCGCCTTTCCCCCGATCTCAAAGCTGAGCTCGAGGCAGCGGCACGTCGCAAGAAGGTTGGCATATCGGTTGTCCTTGAGCGGGCCGTGCGAGACTGGCTGCGCAAAGAGACGCCGCGCAACGACGCGGCGGACCAGGCGCGGCGCCGCGCGGCGCTTATGGCGTGTGCAGGCACGGTTTCGGGCGATGGGACATCGGCCACCAACGCCGTCGTTCGTCAGGTGATAGGTGACGCGCTCGAGCGCAAGTATGGCCGGCGCCGTCCTCGTTGATACGGGTCCTCTCCTGGCCTTCGTTGACGATCGCGATTCATGGCACGGCAGGTGCAAGTCCGAATTCGGCCAAGCGCGGCTGCCCCTCGTCACCACCTACGCCGTGTTGACCGAGCTATTTCACCTGGCGCATCGCCGTTTTGGCGCGATGTCTAGTGTATGGCCGCTGCTGCGCACAGGGCAGATCGCATTGGCACCGCTCGGCACCGCTGATCTTCCCAGCCTCGACGCCCTCATGACCCGCTACGCTGATCGGCCCATGGACTTTGCCGATGCGACGCTGGTCCACGTGGCCGGGCGAGAGCGCATCTCGACCATCCTCACCATCGACCACGACGACTTCGAGACCTACCGCATCGGCCGCAACAAGCGGTTCCGGATCCTGCCGGCGAGGTGACTGCGCGACCCCGCGTATCCGGCGTCGCGCGTCTGGTTTCGAAGCATTGCAGCCGTTCGGCTCAAGTCAAATGGCGGGAGTTGACCCGGGCGTTTCGCGATGTCCGCTTCGCTGCTTAGAACTTCAGGCATCATGTAGACGCGTGCTCCTAGGGGTTATCTGACGTCGAGCGGATATCATGTTAACGCCTGGTCCCGATATCATACCGTCCTGAGGTAGTACTCGAAATCGATCGGCTGGGGTTCGGCAGAGAAACGGTCAGCCTCGGTCTCCTTTATGGTGGCGAACACGTCAATGAAACGGGCACCGAAATAGTCACGCATGACGGCTGATTGGCGCAGCGCATCGAGTGCAGCGAACCAGTTCGTGGGCATTGGATCGGCGGGTTGCGCATAGCCGTTGCCCTCGATGGCCGGGCCCGGATCGATCTTGCGGCTGACGCCGTGGTGCACACCGGCCAAGACCGCGGCCATGGCGAGGTACGGGTTGGCGTCCGCGCCCGAGGCGCGGTGCTCGACGTGGCGCGCTGCACCCGAGGTCGCGGGGATCCGCAGCGAGACGGTGCGGTTGTTGAAGCCCCAATTGGGTGCGATCGGCGCGTAGCTGGACTTGCGGAAACGGCGGTAGGAGTTGGCATTGGGAGCGAAGATGGCCATGGCGTCCGCCATCGTTGCCTTCATACCGCCGATGGCGTGGCGCAGGAGCTCGTTGGCCGTCGCGTGGTCGGATGCGAACACGTTGCGACCGTCGCCATCGGCGAGGCTCACGTGCAGATGCATGCCGCAGCCCGTCCACTGCGAATAGGGCTTGGCCATGAAGCTCGCAATCATGCCGTGCCGCTCGGCGGTCGCCTTGACCAGGCGCTTGAACTGGATCGCCTCGTCGCACGCCTGGAGCGCGTCGGTGCGATAGCGCAGACCGATCTCCATCTGGCCGGGCGAGTACTCGGAGAGCAGCGCCTCGAGCGGCAGCCCTTGCATCTCGGCCGCCCTGTAGAGATCGTGGAAGTAAGGCGCGAAATCGTCCAGGTCCTGAAGATTGTAGCCCTGGAAATGCCTCTGCTGGGCCGGCACGGTGAGACCCTTGGGCGGCTTCGGCGCCCCGGCGAGCGCACTGTCGCAGTCGAGCAAGTAGAACTCGAGTTCCACCGCCGCGACCGGCGTGAAAGCGAGATCCTCGAAGCGCTCGATAACACGCCTCAACGCGTGGCGCGGCTCTGCCAGCGCCCCCTCGCCATTGATCTCGTGAAAGGAGCCCAGGTATTGCGCCTGCGGCTCGAGGGCCCATGGCACGCGCTTCAGCGTCCCCGGCACGGGCCACAGCAACCGGTCGGCGTCGCCGATCTCCCAGATGAGACCGGTCCCCTCGACGTCGCGGCCCGTGACGTCCATCGACATGGCCGAGGACGCTAGGAAGCGCCCGCTCTCCCACGCCGGCAGGAGCTCGGAGCGCGTCAACAGCTTGCCGCGCTGCACGCCGACGAGATCTGTGAAGATGGCGACGGCCTGGCGGACGTCGGGATTGGCCTCGAGGAAGGCGCACGCCTCCTTGGCAAGGTCCGCCTTGGGTGCGGGGCTGATCATGCGTCGTCCTTCGCGTTCAATGGCTATTGTCTCATGACGGACTTCTCACTGAGCTCCGCCATTGCGCAATCGAGGACGTCGAGGAGCTGCTCGATATCGCCTGCCCGCGTCTCGGGGCAAACCAGCATCATGTTGTGGAACGGCGTGATAACGACTCCCCGATTGAGGCAGTAGAGGTGCAGTGCGTGCTCCATCGCGGCTTGCGCGAACAGCTTTGCCTCGCGTCCGTTGCGCGGCGGCGCTGGTGCTGCCACGATCTCGGTACGAAGCCCGACTCGCACGACATGCCAGGGCAGTCCGTGATGGGCGATGAGCGCGGCAATGCCTTCTTGCAGCGCCTCGGACAGCGGCATGGTCCGCGCATAGACCTCCTCGGTGAGGATTTTATCGAGCACCGTTCGCATGCACGCGAGCTGCAACGCGTTGCCGCTAAGCGTGGTGCCGATGCCGCTGTAGCCGGCCTCATGCTCGCCGAGATAGGCGTGGATGCGCCGGTCGACGTCGCACGACCAGCCATAGACGGCGGCCGGCACGCCGCCCGCGATCGGCTTACCGAGGACGAAAAAGTCGGGCTCGAGGCCGTGCGTGGCCGTGTATCCGCCGGGGCCCGAGCTGATGGTGTGCGTTTCGTCGATGCACAGCAGCGTCCCG
Organism: uncultured Alphaproteobacteria bacterium; assembly: GCA_963740475.1. Classification (GTDB taxonomy): domain Bacteria; phylum Pseudomonadota; class Alphaproteobacteria; order Rhizobiales; family Hyphomicrobiaceae; genus Hyphomicrobium_C. The sequence goes on from CAVUEM010000045.1 coordinate 404,642, forward strand.
TGCCGGCGCGTTACGAGCCTCAACGCGTCGTGGTAGCCCGGCTCGGGCAGAACCATGCCGCAGTTCGTCATGACGGGCTCGGCGAGCACCAGCGCGACGTCATCATCTTCGAGCGCCTTCTCGAGAGCGTCCGCGTCGTTGAACTCGATGACGATTGTCGCCTCCGTGATCTCGCGCACCTCGCCGACAAGTCCGCGACGGTTGCGCGCCTTGCCGTTCTCAAGCGCGACGAACGTGTCGTCGACGGCGCCGTGATAGCAGCCATTGAAGACCAGGATCTTGCGGCGCCCCGTCGCCGCCCGCGCCCAGCGAATGACCGAGCGGTTGGCGTCCGATGCCGTTGCGGTCACCTGCCAGACGGGCAGTCCGAAGCGCTTGGCAAGAAGCTCGCCGACAATTGCAGTGTCGGGGCTCGGCAGCATGACGGTCAGTCCGCGGCCGGCCTGCGTGCGGAGCGTCTCGGCGATCGGCGCCGGCGAGTGGCCGAACATGGCACCGGTGTCGCCCAGGCAGAAATCGACGTAGCGATTGGCGTCCGCATCCTCGAGTTGCACCCCACGGGCCTCCGCAATGAACAGCGGAAAAGGCGTGCCCCAGTCCACCATCCAATGCATGGGCACGCCGCCGAGCCAGTGGCGCGCGGCCTCCTTGGCGAGCGCGTGCGAGCGCGGGTTGCGCCGGACGAAGTGCGCGCGCTCGGCCTCGAGCATCGCGCCGACGCGCTGAGCTGGGACGCCGATTTGTCGATTGTCCATGAAGAAACACCTTGGAGCGGTGGATGGGGGCCACCGCAGTCTACTAGTCGGTTGGCCAGTTCCGGTCCATTGCGTCCGTTGGAAGCCAAGCCGAATTGCTTCGGAGCCCACGCGCCGACTTGCCCCTTTACTCGAACCCCCTAGGGTCTATCTGCAAATACATGAATCAAGCGGGTGGGTGCAGCCGCCCACCTACTCGTCATGGCCGGGTACGACCCGCCATCCAGCGGCCCACGTACGCGACCCATAGAATAAGCTGCCCCTGGTTGACCGCCTCGTCGTGGCGGAGCCCCACTCCGCGCGGGCGGCGGCCGTCGCGGAGAAACGGCTTGGCGATAGCGCTTCAACTAAGAGCGGAAAGACTCTAGAGGATCGGGGATGACCACCCCGACCACATCGGCGCCTGCCGCTGCCTCCTGGCTCTGGGGGCCCTATTCGCGCCTGGGGCTCGCGACGGCGCTCGCGACGCTTTTTCTCGACCAGGCGAACAAGTGGTGGATGATCGACATTTACGACATCGCCGCCAAAGGCCGCGTCGCCGTGACGCCGTTCCTCGACCTGGTCTTCGTGAAGAACACCGGCATCAGCTACTCGCTGTTCGACCAGTCGAGCATGGTCTGGCAGGCGGCGCTCGCCGCCTTTGCCGGCCTCGCCTCGGCAGGCTTATGGGTGTGGCTTTCGCGCAGCGCCCGCACCCGAACGATGGCCGTCTCGCTCGGTCTCATCATCGGGGGCGCCATCGGCAACGGCATCGACCGGGTGCGGCTCGGCGGGGTCGCGGACTTCTATTCGCTGCACGCCTTCGGCTTCTATTGGTACGTGTTCAACATTGCCGATGTCGCCATAGTTGCCGGGGTTCTCGGGCTGCTATATGAGTCTTTCTGGGCGAGTCGCAATGACGCCGCAAATCCGTTGTAGCCGAAGACCTTGGCGCAGCGGCCTTAACGACGGCGATCGGAGGCGCAGGATGGGAAAGCCGGGGGTTTGCCGCAAGGCCCTGATCGCTTTGGCGCTTGCCGGTTTCGCGACCGCCGCTGGCGGTTGCTCCATGGACGACATCGAGTTCAACGGCGGCATCTTCAACGCCGTCGGTATCGGAGGCGACAAGACGAAAGCCGCCGAGCCGAAGGTGGCGGCGCGCACACCCCTCGTTCTTCCCCCGAGCCTCGATCGGCTGCCTGCGCCTGGCGATGCGCCCGAGGCCGCCCAGAACGAAGTTGCGGCCATCGACGACCCCGATAAGAAGCTCGAGGTCTCTCAGGCCGAGCTCCAACGCCAGCAGGCGGAATATTGCAAAGTAAACTACGAGATGGCGAAGGCGCGCGGCGACGAGACCGGCGCAGACCTGGCAACCGGCCCGCTCGGGCCGTGCAGGGCCTCGGTCCTGACGGCGATCAAGAAATGGAACCAGGGCGAGGAATAAGCGCTCCCGCCCCTTCTTCCCCTCCTCAACCAAATTCGAGCAGAGGCCGTGGATTGCGCGCCCCGCCCCTGCCTATTGCCCGACACCCATTGCCCGCTTTTCAAGCGTTATGAACTGGTTGTCATTTGACAACGGAGCCTCGAATGCCGAGATCATGAAGCTTCGGCCGTTTGGGTGCGACCCGTCACGCCCGGACGTCCTCGAGAGCCAAATCCTGGCTCGGCGCCTCGCCGTAGCGGGAGAAACCTTCTTCTCGCGTTCGGCACGTTCGAGGATCCCATGACAAACTATGCGGGCGCTTGGCGCCTTCCAATCAGAGCCGTGGTCCTTCTCATGCTCGCATTCACTCCCGCCTCCGCCGAGACTGCCGATCGCGTCAGCGAGTTCACCCTGTCGAACGGGCTCACCGTCGTCGTCATACCCGACCATCGCGCCCCGGTCGTGACGCACATGGTTTGGTACAAGGTCGGCGGCGCCGACGAGCCCAAGGGCAAGTCGGGGATCGCCCACTTCCTCGAGCACCTGATGTTCAAGTCGACCGACAAGATCCCGATGGGCGAGTTCTCGAAGATCGTCGCCCGGCTCGGCGGCCAGGACAACGCGTTCACCGGTCACGACGTGACGAGCTATTTCCAGCGCATCGCCAAGGACCGCTTGAAGACGGTGATGGAGATGGAGGCCGACCGCATGGTGAACCTGCGGCTCACCGAGAAGGAGGTCCTGACCGAGCGCGACGTAATCCTCGAGGAGCGCCGCTCGCGCATCGAGAACAACCCATCCGCGATCATGGACGAGCAGATGAACGCGGCGCTTTACTACTCGCACCCCTACGGCATTCCGGTCATCGGCTGGGAGCACGAGATGGCGAAACTCAGCCCTGAGGACGCGATGAGCTTCTACGGGCATTACTACGCGCCCAACAACGCCATCCTCGTCGTCGCCGGCGACGTGACGGAAGCCGAGGTGAGGACGCTCGCCGAGGAGACCTACGGCAAGATTCCGGCGAAACCCGCGGTCCCCGCTGTCCGCGTGCGGCCGATGGACCCGCCGCCGCGGGCCGCGCGGCGCGTCGAGTACAAGGATCCGCGCGCCGGCAAGACCTCGCTCAGCCGCGACTACGTCGTGCCGAGCTACACGACCGCCAAGCCCGGCGAGGCGGAGGCGATCGATATTCTCACAAAGATCGCCGCCGACGGCGCGACGAGCCGCCTCTACAAGAAGCTCGTCGTCGAGGACAAGGTCGCCTCCTCCGCCGGCGGCTCCTACAACGGCTCGGGCCTCGACTACGGCACCATCTCGCTCTACGCGATCGCCGCCGACGGGCCGAAGGTCGAGAAGATCGAGGCTGCGCTCGATTCCGTGCTCGACGACATCCGCGCCAATGGCGTCACGCAGGCCGAGCTCGAGCGGGCCAAATCGAGCCTCATCGCCGACTACGTCTACGAAAACGACAACCAGGCCTCCCTCGCCCGCCGCTACGGCTGGTCCCTCGCGATCGGGCGCACGGTCGCGCAGGTCGAGGCGTGGCCGGACGCGATATCGAAGGTTACGCTCGACGACGTGAAGAAGGCTGCCGGGACCTACCTCGATCTCAAGCGCTCGGTGACCGGCGTGCTGCTCCCCGAGGCCGACGCGAGTGACGCGCGCGCCGAGCAGCCGGCCGCGAAGAACCGCTCCTGAGGCCTTTTGGGGACTGCTCCATGGATAGTCTACGCCGTGGTATCGTGCGCCTTGCCCGCATCGATATGGCCATATCGCTGGCGGTTTTTGCCCTGTTCCTGATCGTCACCTTCGCGAAGCCAGCTCAAGCCATGAAAATCCAGACCATCAAGAGTCCAGGCGGCATCGAGGCCTGGCTCGTCGAAGAGCATGCCAATCCGCTGATGGCGATGAGATTCGCCTTCGAAGGGGGCAATGCCCAGGACCCCCTAGGCAAGGATGGCGTCGCCAACTTCCTGACCGCCATGCTCGACGAGGGAGCCGGCGACATACACTCGAACGATTTCCAGGAGCGCATGGAAGAGATCGCCATGCGCATGAGCTACGAGGACAGCCGCGACGCCTTCTACGGCAACTTCGAGACGCTGACTGCCAACCGCGACAAGGCGGTCGAGCTCCTGCGCCTCGCGCTCACCAAGCCGCGCTTCGACCCGGACGCGGTCGAGCGCATCCGCCAGCAGCTCCTTGCCAATCTCGTCTACGCCGACCGCGACCCGGAAAAGGTCGCCGCCAAGGAGTGGTTCGCCACTGCCTTCGCCGGCCATTCCTACGGCCGCCCCAGTCAGGGCACGGAGGCGACCATCGGCGCTATAACGCGCGACGACCTCGAGGCCTACCGGCGCCGCGTCTTCGCCAAGTCGAACTTGAAGGTCGTGGCCGTCGGCGACATCACTGCCGATGAGCTCGGACGCCTCCTCGACACCGTGTTCGGCGACCTCCCCGACAAGGCCGACCTCAGCCCCGTGCCGCAAGCGACGCCCGTCACCGGCGGCAAGGAGCAGCTGATCGAGATGAACATTCCCCAGTCGGTCGCCGTGTTCGGCTTGAACGCCATGCCGCGCAAGGACCCCGATTTCATGACGGCCTTCGTCTTGAACCAGCTCATCGGCGGCGGCGGGTTTGCTTCCCGCCTCATGGAGGAGGTGCGCGAGAAGCGCGGCCTCGCCTATTCCGTCTACAGCTACATCCAGCCGTTCCGCCACGCCTCGATTTTGACGGGAGGCGTTGCATCCAAGAACGAGGTGATCGGCCAGTCGCTCGACGTCATCCGCGCCGAGTTGAAGAAGATCGCCGAGCAGGGCCCGACACCCTACGAGTTCGAGAACGCCAAGAAGTATCTGACGGGCTCCTATGCACTGCGCTTCGACACCAACGCCAAGATCGCGAGCCAGCTCCTGGGACTTTACGAGGACGACTTCGGCCCCGACTATGTCGAGAAGCGCAACAGCCTGATCGAGGCTATTACGCTCGACGACGCCAAGCGCGTCGCCAAGCGGCTTCTCGACAACGACAATCTGATCGTCACCATCGTCGGCAAGCCCGTCACCGCCGCCGCGAGCAAGGGTTAGCGATCTAATCTCCTCCTCCTTGGCTCGGACCCGGAAACCGGCTACCCGTTCGCGCGGAACTTCAGACCGGCGAGGGGATTGATACGACCGCATGCCTTTTTACACGCAATCGATCGACGGCTGCCTCGCGGGCGCAATCGACGCACACGGGCTCGGCGAAGCCGAGCTAACCCGCTGGCTCGACCGGGCGGCCCCGGCCCTCGAGGCGCTGCGCGAGGACTATGCCGCCTCCCGCCTTCCTCTCCTGCGCATACCCGAGGAGACCGCCGACCTCGACGCGGCCGAGCAGGAGCTTGCGCGTCTCTCAGAGGGCGCGGAGACGATCATCTTCTTCGGCACCGGCGGCTCGGGGCTCGGCGGCCAGATGCTCGCCCAGCTCGCCGGCTGGAACATATCGGGCGGCGGCGGGGTCTACGACCGCTCGCGCCCGCGCACGCGCTTCTTCGACAACCTCGATCCCCTGACGCTCGAGGGTGCGCTCAAGAAGATCAACCTCGCCTCCGCGCGCTTCGTCGCCATCTCGAAGTCGGGCGGCACGACAGAGACGCTCGCCCAGGTGATCGCGACGCTCGCGGCGGTGAAGGGGGCGGGCCTCGAGGCGAGGATCCCCGAGCTGTTTCTCGGCATCACGGAGCCGGCCAAGCCGGGCATCAAGAACGGGCTGCGCGACCTGCTCGCGAGCCTGTCGATTCCGATGCTCGAGCACCATACAGGGATCGGCGGGCGATTCTCATGCCTCAGCAACGTCGGCCTGATGCCGGCGATGGCCCGCGGCCTTGACGCCCGCCAGATCCGCGCCGGCGCCCGCGCCGTCGTCGACGCGATGCTCGCCGCAGGAGGCGCGCGCAACGTCCCGCCCGCGCTCGGCGCCGCCGTCCTCGTCGCACTCGCGAAGGAGCGCGGAATCCGCACCCTCGTCCTCATGCCCTATGCCGATCGCCTCGGGCGCTTCGGCGACTGGTGGGTGCAGCTGTGGGCGGAAAGCCTCGGCAAGGGCGGCGAAGGGACAAGCCCGATCCCCGCGCTCGGCCCCGTCGACCAGCACAGCCAGCTCCAGCTGTTCATGGACGGGCCGCGCGAGATAGCCATTACCCTCGTTCGCGTCGCATGCGCCGGCAAAGGCCCGGCACTCGACCCGGCAATGGCGGCGACGGCCGGCCAGTCGTTCATATGCGGTAAGACGGTGGGCGACATCGTCGATGCGCAATCGCACGCCATCGCCGACGCGCTCGCGAAGGCGGGGCGTCCCGTGCGCACGTTCGACCTCGCCCGTCTCGACGAGCGAGCGATCGGCGCGCTCCTCATGCACTTCATGCTCGAGACGATCCTGGCTGGCCGCCTTCTCTGCCTCGATCCCTTCGACCAGCCGGCCGTCGAGCTCGCGAAGGAGCTAACAAGAGAGCGCCTATCACGCCCTCAAGCATGAGGGGCGCGAAGGAGACCTCCGTATGGGAGAATTGAAAGAACTGGAGGAGCGCGTTCGCAGGCTGAGCTCAAACGAACTAGCGGAATTTCGCGCTTGGTTCATCGAGTTCGACAATCGAGCCTGGGACGAGGAAATTGCAAAGGATGACGCGCGGGCAAGCTCGATGAGGTGATTGCAGACGCGCTGGCGGAAGGCGAGGCCGGCAAAGCGCGCGACTTTTGAGACATCGCGCAGCGCCGAGATTTTGGAAGCTCTACCAAGAGCTTCCTGCTGATGTTCGAGGGATTGCAGATAAGAATGAGGCCGGAGACGCATGTCTCCGAATGTGCATAGATCACACCCGGCCTTCGGCGGGTCAAATGTAGCCGATACAGTCCCTCCATGCCGATTCGCCAGTTGAGCCCCGAGACCGTCAACCGCATCGCTGCGGGCGAGGTCGTCGAGCGCCCGGCGAGCGTCGTCAAGGAGCTCGTCGAGAACGCCATCGACGCGGGCGCCTCCGAAATCGAGGTCGTGACCGCGTCCGGCGGGCTCTCGCTCATTCGCGTCACCGACGATGGCGCCGGCATGGGGCCGGACGATCTCGCGCTCTCGGTCGAGCGCCACGCAACCTCGAAGCTCGCGAACGACGATCTCTCGGCGATCGCAACGCTCGGCTTTCGCGGCGAGGCGCTGCCCTCGATCGGTTCCATTGCGCTCCTCTCCGTCGGGTCGCGCGCGCGGGGCGCCCGCGACGGCTTCGAGGTCGTCGTCGATCGCGGCGCGAAGCACTCCCTGAAGCCGGCCGGCCTCAACCCCGGCACGCGCGTCGAGGTGCGCGACCTCTTCTCGGCGACGCCGGCCCGCCTCAAGTTCCTGAAATCGGCGCGCACCGAGAACCAGGCGACCTCCGAGATCGTGAAGCGCCTCGCCATGGCGCACCCCGCGATCGGCTTCTCCCTCACGACCGGCGAGCGTGCGGGGCTCGTGCTGCCCCCGACCGACGCCTCGCCCGAGGGCCTTCTGCAGCGGCTCGGGCGCATCATGGGGCGCGAGTTCATGGCCGACGCGCTCCCCATCAGGGCCGAGCGCGACGGCGTGACGATCACGGGCTTCGCGGGGCTCCCGACCTTGAATCGCCCCGACCCCGGGCAGCTCTACTTGTTCGTCAACGGCCGGCCCGTGAAGGACAAGCTCGTCGCCGGCGCCGTGCGCGCGGCCTACGGCGACCTCGTGCCGAAGGGCCGCTATCCGCTGCTCGCGCTCTTCGTCGACGTGCCGGCGGCCGACGTCGACGTCAATGTCCACCCGACGAAGGCGGAAGTGCGCTTCCGCGATGGTGCCCGCGTGCGCGCCCTTCTCATCGGCGCCGTGCGCCATGGGCTCGAGACGGCCGGGCATCTCTCGACCGCCGAGGGCGGCGCGGCGACCCTCGCGACGCTGACCCGGCGCTCGGCCGAGCCTTCGCACACCGGGTGGAGGTCGCCCGGCTTCGCCGAAGCCATACAGGCCCCGTTCGACGCCTTCGCCGAGCCCTCCGCGGATGCACGCGCAGGGGTTGAGCCGCCCGCCCCCGATCTCCTCGACCGCCCGCTCGGCGCTGCGCGCGCGCAGCTCCACGAGACCTACATCGTCGCCCAGACACGGACCTCCGTCGTCATCGTCGACCAGCACGCGGCGCACGAGCGCATCGTCTACGAGCGCATGAAGAGGATGCTGGCCAATGGCGGCGTCGCGCGCCAGGGGCTCCTCATTCCGGCGATCGTCGACCTCTCCGCCGACGAGGCGGCAGCCCTTGCCGAGCGGGCCGGTGAGCTCGCCGAGCTCGGCCTCGTGCTCGAAAGCTTCGGGCCGGGCGCGGTTGCCGTGCGCGAGGTCCCGGCGCTCTTGGGCAACGGCGATGTCGACGGCCTCGTCCGCGACCTCGCCGCCGAGATCATGGCCGAGGAGAGCGGCTCGGCGCTGCGCGACCGGCTCGAGGCGGTCTCCTCGCGCATGGCGTGCCACGGCAGCGTGCGCGCCGGGCGCCGTCTCACGGGCGAGGAGATGAATGCGCTTCTGCGCGAGATGGAGGCAACGCCCTTCTCGGGCCAATGCAATCACGGCCGCCCGACCTACGTCGAGCTCAAGCTCAGCGACATCGAGCGCCTGTTCGGGCGCAAGTGAGGCGTCTCTCGCGCGCTCACGGCCCCTCGTCGATCGAGACGATAGCCGGCGGTGATGCGAGATCGAGCTCTCTCAGTCGTTGACGCCACCGGCCGCCATTGGGCAAAGAGTTCGTCCGTGTGCGACAATTTTCGCGCGCCGCGCACATCAAGGAGCAAGCATTCCACTTGTCGAAGCGCGCACTCGCGTTGGCCGCTCTCCTGGATCTCAAGGCGTCGCCGGATCCGCCGCTTAACTGAAAATTAGGCGCTCTGCTCAACGGAACCGCAAGGGAGATTTGAGACAGTCGCTGATCGAACTCTGCAGGCTGTCAGGTATCCCATGGGCTCGGCGAAGACTTCGTTCCTCGTTTTGACATCGATCGCGGCGGCCATGATCGGGCTTGCGAGCCCCGCGACGAGCATCGCGCCGGCGTGGTCGACCGAGCTTGTGTCGAGGCCGTGGCAGATGGCGTCCTTCAGCCTCGGCGAGCTCCGCGCCGAAGCCAGCCACTTCGTCGTCAACATCGACGGCCCTTGAGTTTCACGCGCAAGCCTGAGCTGGGCGAACGGCGATGCGGCGACTACGCCGCGTTCACGCCGGCGAGGAAGCGGTCGATTCTGGTCCGAAGCGCCTGAGTGTTGACCGCGACCTGGGCGCTCGTCTCGAGCACCTGGCGCGCGGAGTCCGACGTGGCGATGGCCGCGCCGGTCACGCCCTTGATCGTCTCGGTGACATCGCGCGTCCCGTCGGCCGCATGGTGGACGCTGGCATTGATCTCCGATGTAGCTGCGCCTTGCTCGGCGACGGCCGCCGCGATCGACGACGTGATAGAGTTGACTTCGGACATGCCTTGGGCGATCGCGCCGATGGCGGTCACGGCCTCCCGGGTCGAACTCTGAATGTTGGCGACCTGCTGCGAAATTCGCTCCGTCGCGGTCGCCGTCTGCTGCGCGAGAGTCTTGACCTCGGTCGCGACGACGGCAAAGCTGCGGCCCGCCTCGCCCGCACGCGCGGCCTCGATGGTCGCGTTGAGGGCGAGCAGATTCGTCTGCGAGGCGATTTGACGAATGATCGTCACGACCTCGCCAATCTCGTCTGCGGAGGACGCCAGCGCCGCAATCCGATCGTTTGTCCGCGACGCGAGCTCGCTGGTGCTCTCGACGCGGCCGAGGGCGCCCGTGAGCTGACGGCCGATCTCAGTAATGGAGGCTGAAAGCTGCTCGGCGGCCGCGGCCACCGTGACGACGTTCGACGACGCCTGGCCCGAGGCGTCTGCAACCGTCCTCGCCTTATCGCTCGTCCCGGCGGCGATATCGAGCAGCGATCCGGCCGTAGTCTCGAGCGCGCCTGCGATATTGGAAACCGTTGAAATCGTGCTACTCGCGTCGGTCTGGAAGGACCTGATCAGGCGATCGAGCTCGGCCTGGCGCGCATCGCGCCGCGCAATCTCCACGAGCCTATCCTTTTCGAGGCGTGCGCGGCTCGCCATGTTCTCGCGAAAGACGCTGACGGCCCGCGCGATCTCGCCGATTTCGTTGCGGCAGTGCACGTAAGGAATTTCGCAGCCGAAATCGCCGTTCGAAAGCCGGCCCATCACGCGGGCAAGCTCCGGCACGGGCCGCACCAGGACGCGCGATCCGAAGCCGGCGATGGCGATGGTAAGCCCGATGAGCACGAGGGACGCGACGACGATCTTCCAAGTGAGCGCATCCGCCGACGCGCTGACGGCCTCCTTCTTGACCCCGGTGAAAAGGATGCCCACCACCCGATCGGCAGAGTCGAAGATCGGCAGATACATCGTGAAATAGGAGACGCCGAGGATGTCGGCTGCGCCCGCATACGTCGTGCCGCCGCGGATTGCTTGATACGCAGGGCTCGCCTTTCCGAGCAGCGTGCCGACGGCCCGCGCGCCGTCGGCCTTCTTCACGGTCGTCGAAATGCGCACGAAATCATCTTTTTCCGGATCGTGGGCAAAGACCGTCACCGGCTCGCCCGTAATGCGGGTCACCCTGTCGACGAACGCATGATCGCCGACATTTGGAAACGTATCGACCACGATCTTTTCGAGCCGCCCTTGCGGTGACCACCGGACTTTGGTTCCGGATCCAAGGCTTTCGAAAAGCTCCGCGCCAAGCCGCAGCGACAGCTCCTGGTTGCCTATGGCCCTCGTCCCGGTATCCTGCTGGAGTTCATGGCGAACGAGAAGGAGAAGGCACGCCGAAGTCGACAGCACCGCGCCGATCACCAGCGCGCTGATCAGGACTTGTAGTCTCACCCGGTTCAAGAGCGCGGTCACCAAAGCCATTGGCCGCCCGTCAAGACGCTTCTCGATTGAAGGATGGTCTGAACAGTCCGAATGTAGGTATGCTGGTGTAAACAAAGACTTGAACGACGAAAAAAAACGAGGAGCGGACGTCTTGGTGCCAACCGCAATCTCAAGCGGAATTTCGCGCTCATTTGAAGCTAGGGACATAGCCGGCGGCCCCGCGTTTCCTCAATGGCGTTCTCTACCGCTAACCGGCCGTTAATTTGGAATGAGCAGATGAGCGGGCGCAGCAGCGTTGACGTGGTTGAGGGCGACATCACGCGGGTCGCCGCGGACGCGATCGTAAATGCGGCCAACACGGAGCTTGCCGCGGGCGGCGGCGTGTGCGGTGCAATCTTTCGGGCCGCGGGCGCGGCGGAGCTCGGCCGTGCCTGCCGCGCGATCGGAGCTTGCCCGACGGGATCGGCCGTCATCACGCCCGCGTTCGCAATTTCCTCCGCGCGCCACATCATCCATGCCGTCGGCCCGGTCTTCAGTCACTACAACGCCGCGGAGGCGCGCCGACTGCTGCGGTGCGCCTACCAATCGGCGGCAAGGCTCGCCGTCGAGAACGGCTGCACCAGTCTCGCGTTTCCCGCGATCAGCACCGGTATTTATGGCTATCCCCTCGAGGACGCGTGCCAGGAGGCGGTCGACGTGTGCAGGGCCGAGGCCCAGCGCACCGGATTGGAGATCAAGCTTGTGGCCTTCGATCCTGCGACGGCCGAATGCCTGCGCCGCCATCTCGAGCGGCTAGCGACATGACCTTCGGAATGAGACGTCTTCGCCTGGAGTTCGCCAGGAACATCGGCTAAGTCTCGGCCTGGGGACTCGGGCCTCCTGCACCCGCAAGCAACCCCAGTGTGGTTTTGACGTTACGGTATGTGCCCGGCTCCGGGCGTGACCGACATCGGCGATTGCACTCGGCATCTTCGAACACTAGGGCTTGCACTCATGTGGGACTTCATTCGGCTCGTCGTCATGCTTCAGCGGTTGTATCCCCGCTGGCGCGGCGGGGCGGCCGAAATTTACGCCGTTCGAGAACAGCGACTGCGCGCCCTCCTCGCGCATGCCGCCAAGGCATCTCCGTACTACCGGCGCCGGCTCGCCGGGATAGATGTGGCGCGCTGCCAGCTCTCCGACCTGCCGACGCTCACCAAGGCGGAGATGATGGAGAACTTCGACGACATCGTCACCGACCGCGAGGTCAAGAAGGCCAGCGTCGATCGCTTCGTCGCCGAGCCCGCGAACCTCGGCAAGCTCTATCTCGGCCGCTATGGGGTCAGCCACACCTCGGGCAGCCAGGGCCAGCCGGCGCTGATCGTTCAGGATCGCTACGCGCTGATGCTGACCTTTGCGATCCAGTTCGCCCGCGGGACCGTGCTCGCGAACAGCTATTTGCCCCATCTCCGCCGGATCTGGCAGCCGGCGCGGATGGCGCTGGTCACTTTGCAGCCGGGCTTCTACCCGAGCTCGGCAGCCTTCAGCTACCTGCCGAAGGCGATGAGGCCTTTCTTCAAGGTTCGGCGCATCTCGATTTTTGATCCGATGCCGAGCAACGTCGAGAAGCTCAACGCGTTCCGTCCGGAGTTCATCACCGGATACGCGAGCTGCCTCGAGGCCATCGGACGCGAGGAGGAGGCGGGGCGGCTAAGACTGAGCGAGAGTGGGGCCTTGAAGCAGCTCACCAATTTCAGCGAGCCCTTGCCGGACAAGACCGCGGCGTGGCTCAAAGACGTATTCGGCGTTCCCATCGTCAATGAATATGCGCTTGGCGAGTGCCCGGCGCTGAGCTGCGGGTGCACCCACTATTACGGCGCCCACCTCAATGCTGACTTCGCCGTTCTCGAGGTCGTCGACGAGAAGAACCGCCCCGTCCCCGACGGCAGGGAGGGAAGCAGGGTGCTGCTCACGAACCTCTACAACCACGTGCAGCCCTTCATTCGCTACGAGATCGACGACCGAGTGACGATGAGCGCCGCGCCGTGCCGCTGCGGCAGCCCCCTGCCGCACATTCGGTCGGTCGAAGGCCGCAGCGGAGACCTGCTGTGGATCGAGGTCAATGGCGAGGTCCGCGAGCTCTCCTACTACATTTTTCTCGCGGCCCTGCACCAGGTCCTGGAGATCGCCGAGCACCAGGTGCTCCAGACGGGTATGAATGAATTCACGCTCCGCGCGGCCCCGATCCGGGGAAAGACCGTCCCGCGGGACCGGTTGGACGCGCTCGTTCGCACCTCCATTCAAACGGAGGGCCTGGCGGACGTCATCAAATACAGAATTGAGATCGTTCCCGAGATTGCCCGCGGCCCTTCGGGCAAGGCGGCGAGGGTGAAGAACGTCTTCGGGCCGCCGTCGGCGCACCGGGGCGCGGAGTTCTGCGGGCACGGCCAGGGATTATTCCCTCGGCGAGCAAAAATAATTCCGTGTGCAAGACCTATTTTCGCCATTGAAGGACCACCTCCGCCTGCTTCGTGAGCGCTGTTGCCTTCACCGGGTGTGAGTAGCGTGATGCTGGTTGTCGATACGAGAAGCGTCGTGCGCGGCAGGCTCAAGGCGGCCGGCATCATGCGTCTCGATTGCTGGCTCGAGGGCGATGTGACGTGCTCGCGTCTCGAGATAGGGCGCGACGGCTACGTGCTCGGCACCGTGACGGCCCGAGAGCTCATCGTCGAGGGACAGATCGTCGGCAACGTCGAGGCCTCCGTCGTCCACCTGATGGAGGGCGCCTTCGTCGAGGGCGATATCCGCCACAGCGTCATCTCCATCCACGCGGGCGCGACGCTCCTCGGACGAGCAGTGCGTACGCGCGGATTTGCGCCGACCGAGCTCGTCGAGCTCGAGGCCAAGGCCGCCGCCGACCCGCGCGCGCTCGAGGGCGAATGCCGGGCCAATGCCAGGATCGCCGGCGTCGACTGGTCGCACTACCAGATTCGGCGCGTTCCGGCGCCGAGGACCACTACCCCCGGCTAGCCCAGATCGTAGCGAGCGAAGATCAACTGCGTGTCGGCGTAGGTCCGGCGGTCGAGCTCGGCAAAGTTCGGCGCAAGCACGATCTCCGCCGTGGCGCACTCCTCGAGCACGACGACGGCACCCGGCGCGAGCCATCGACCTTGAGCGAGAGCCCCAAGCGCTGCCTCGCCGAGGCCCTGCCCGTACGGTGGATCGAGGAAGGCAAGATCGAACGGCGTCATGGTGCCCGCGGGCCCGAGATCGGTCGCATTGCGCCGGAAGATGCGCGTCACACCGGTGAGCCCCAGCGCCTCGACGTTGGTGCGGATGAGGGCGCGCGCCTCCGCGCTCTCCTCGACGAAGAGGCAAAAGGCTGCCCCGCGCGAGAGTGCCTCGATGCCGAGCGCCCCTGTGCCGGCGAAAAGATCCACGATGCGCGCGCCCGCGATGTCGAAGCCGGCAATCCCGTGGAGCAGGATGTTGAAGAGAGATTCGCGCACGCGGTCGGCCGTCGGGCGCAGGCCCTCGTGGCTCGGGCTCGCCAACGTGCGGCCGCGGAATTTCCCGCCGACCACTCTCATGCCATGGGCCCGCGCTTGCGCAGGATCTGCGGCTTTACAGGCGCGGCCGGATCGTCCTCGGCACTCAAATGGAACTCGGTGGCAAGCGCAGGCCCCAGCTGGTCCGCGAGCACGCGCCGCTTTACCGATTCCGCCTCGCCGGGCTTCAGGTCGAGGAGCTGGAACGGCCCGAACGAGATGCGGATGAGGCGGCCGACCTCGAGACCGAATGTCGCGAGCACGCGGCGCACCTCGCGGTTCTTTCCCTCGCGAATGCCGATCGTGAGCCACACGTTGGCGCCCTGCACGCTATCGAGGGTGGCCTCGATCGGGCCGTAACGCACGCCGTCGATCTCGATCCCATCCTTCAAGGCATCGAGCTCGGCCTGCG
Organism: uncultured Alphaproteobacteria bacterium; assembly: GCA_963740475.1. Classification (GTDB taxonomy): domain Bacteria; phylum Pseudomonadota; class Alphaproteobacteria; order Rhizobiales; family Hyphomicrobiaceae; genus Hyphomicrobium_C. The sequence continues at coordinate 419,646 of CAVUEM010000045.1, forward strand.
TCACGCGCCCGCGCGCGCGGACTCGGTAGCGGCGCAGCCAGCCCGTCGCCGGCAGCTCGAGGTGGCGGGCGAGCGCGCCGTCGTTGGTGAGGAGGAGGAGGCCTTCCGTATTGAAGTCGAGCCGGCCCACCGAGACGACGCGCGGCAGGCCCTTCGGAAGATCGTCGAACACGGTGGGGCGCCCCTGCGGATCGCTGTGGGTCGTGACGAGCCCCTTCGGCTTATAGTAGCGCCAAAGGCGGGTCGGCTCGGCGACGGGGAGCGGCTTGCCGTCGACCAGGACTTTCGCGCGCGGCCCGACTTCGAAAGCCGGCGTGGTCAGCACCTGTCCGTTCACCCAAACGCGTCCCTCCGCGATCCAGCGCTCGGCTTCACGGCGCGAGCAGAGGCCTGCGCGCGCCATTGCCTTGGCGATGCGCATGGGACCGGCGCGGGGTACGACGCGGTCGGCCCGCCCCTTCGGCCGCGCCTTGGTCTTGCCGCGCGGCCCCTTGCCTGCGGGCCCAAGTCCGGGTGCGGGGCGCTCGGGGCGTTGACGGGACGGCGATTTGCGCATGTGATCCCTCTACCCCCTCTCCGCGCCCTGGCGGGGAGAGGGCTGGGGTGAGGGGCAGGTTCTTGCGGTTTTGCCTGCGGCTGCCCCTCACCCTAACCCTCTCCCCACACGGTCGTGTGGGGAGAGGGGACTCCGTTTGCGAGCGCCCTTATGACATCGCTTTCACGGCTCGGCCACATGGATCGCGCACTTGCAGAGGCCGAGGCCGCGGGCAATCGCGGCGAGGTGCCGGTCGGCGCCGTCGTCGTCGGCCCCGCCGGCCGGATAGTCACCACGGCAGGCAACCGCACGCGCGAGCTGGCCGACCCCTCCGCCCACGCCGAGATGCTCGCGATCCGCGAGGCGTGCCGGCTCGCGGGCTCCGAGCGCCTCACGGGCCACGACCTCTACGTCACGCTCGAGCCCTGCCCGATGTGCGCGTCGCTCATCTCGTTCGCGCGCATCCGGCGCCTCTACTACGGAGCCTCGGACGAGAAGGGCGGCGGCGTCGAACACGGGGCCCGCGTCTTCGCGCAGACAACGTGCCACCACGTGCCCGAGATCTACTCCGGCATGGGCGGGGAGCAGGCCGGCACGCTGCTCAAGGCATTCTTCGCCGGCAAGCGCGCGAGCGCCAACTCCTCCCCTTGACGTGAAGGCAGCGTCAATCGCCCTCCTTGGAGCCCGGCCGGCGCAGGTGCTTCAAGAGACGCCGCTTTGGCTTGTGCTCCCCGGCCGGCTCGGCCTCAGGCGCCGCAAGCGCCGCCAGGGGAGCCGGAGCAGGCAGCGTCTCGGCGCCGAGCACGCGCGCGAGCCTCGCTTTGAGTTTCTCCTTGGCCGGTACGGCGGCGGCAAGAACCTCGCGTACCCTCAGGAAATCGAGCGCCTGAAAGCGCCCCGTGCCGGCATCGACATAAATGTCCGGCTGGCTGGATTTCAGTTTCTCGCGCACGATCGAGCGCTCGAAGAGGAACGAGGAGGCGAAGAGCGCTTCGAGCGCCGTCGGGTGGGGGCGCTTCTCCGACGGCACCGTCGTCCCCGACACGTCGATCGCCACGAGAATGTCTGCTTCGCCCTCGAGGATGTCGAAGGGCAGCGGATTGGTGAGCCCGCCGTCGATCAGCGTGCGCCCGTCGATGATCACCGGCTCGAAGATCACCGGCAGCGCCATGCTCGCCGCGACCGCACGCCGGAGCGACCCGTGCTCGAGCACGGCCGCCTCGAGCCCATAGTAGTCGCTGGCGACGATCTTGAGCGGAATGTCGAGATCGGCAAAGTCGCGCACAACCCGGGTCGGCAGCACGATGTCGAGCAACGCCGAGGGCTCGAGCAGCGCGCTCCTCGCGTAGAAGAGGTTTCTCAGCGCCATGCCCTTTTGTGCCCGCGCCGAGAAGAGATCGCGCAACAGCCAGAAGCGGTTGGTCAGCACCTCCTCGACGTGAGCGCGGATCTCGCGCCCGGTGAGTCCTGAGGCATAGGCCGCCCCGAAAATGGCGCCGATCGACGTGCCGGCGATGATCTTGGGGCGAATGCCGAGCTCGTCGAAGGCCTCGAGCATGAGGATGTGGGCCAGCCCGCGCGCGCCGCCGCCGCCGAGCGCGAGCGCGATCGTGGGCGACTTGCCGCCTTCCAGCGCGAGCGCGACCGCTCTTTCCCTCTCCATGATGGTTCCCTCGATCACCGACCGATCCCACATCTTAGAGGCGCAGGTCGCTCTGCGCGACGTTCAAAGAGAGCGCGGCCGTATAGTTCACATCCAGAACGGCACGACAAGCTTACGAAAGCAGGGGCCTCTCCTCACCTGTGAGCACGACCTCTTGCCGTTCGGAGCCGGCGAGAAAATGACGCGGGGCCCTCGCGATCACGCCCCTTGGCGAGCGCCGACCCGCGCCCTACGTCCCAGTCACTCGGCGACGGGGGGGCACCCAAACGGAGGCCCCGATGACCCCTGAATTGCCCGGCGGCGAGCTCCCGGGCCCCGTCTATCGCTCTGTCCTGCTCGCGTTCGCGTGGATGCTCTTTGCGTCCTGGGTCGCGTTCGCAAGCGGCGGCGAGACCGACCTCGTGCTGACCGTCGCCGTCGTCCTGTTCGCCGTCTTCCTCGGACTGCCGTTGCTGATCTACACGACGGCGGCCCATCACACGGAGGCGAAGCCGGAGACCCTCGAGCGCTTCCTGGCCTCGTCCGTCGACACCGCCACCGGCCCGCTCTCGGGACGCGAGGCCTGGCTCGAGATCGCGCTCATTCCCGCGGCCCTCGCCCTAGCGGCCACGCTCATCGGCGCGGTGTTCATATTCGAGCATTAGCGACAGCCGAAAATGCTCGCGCCGGCCGGCACGTAGGAGGGCGACCGGCCGGCGCTCGCAGTGACGGCTCGGCTACTCTGCGGGGGCGAGTGCGCCGGCCGCCGGGACATCCCCCTTGGCCTCGCCGATGATCGCCTTGTGGTGCGAGTACTCCATCGCGATCTGCTTGATGAAGAACAGGACGAAGAAGGCGAGCAGCCCCAGCGCGAACAGGACCTCCATGCCGACGAACGGATAGGCGGCCCCGAGTTCGGGAAGCTTGGCGAGAGATGACAATCCAGTGGACATGGATCGCTCCTTAGAGTGCAGGTTGCGGGATCAGATCTTGGCTTCCTTGCGCTGAAGCGCCTCGAAGGCAGCCTCGTCGCCGGACATTGCCGGGTAGGAGACGAAGTCTCCGTCGAGACCCTTGACCTCGACGGCCGGATGCACGCGCAGGAGGCCAAATCCCTTGAGGATCATGCCGAGCACGTAGCCCGGGATCAGGCCGAAGCCGAGGGCGAAGACGAGCGAGACGATCGTGTTGCCCATCGGCGTGACGATCGGCAGGCCTTCGGCATTGGTGCCGAACCAGCCGGCGCCCTCCGACAACGTGATCAGCGTGCCGGCGCTCGGCATCACCGCGGGATAGCCCCACAGCGCGAAGCCGGCAACGATCCCGCCGAAGAGGCCACAGTAGCCGTGCACGGCGACCGCGCCGACCGCGTCGTCGATCTTGAACTTGCGCTCGACGACACCGTGCAGCTTGTAGGCCATCGCGGTGCCGACGATAGCGATCGCGAGTGCCAGGATCGGGTGGTAGAGGTCGTTGCCGGCGCTGGCGCTGATGAGGCCCGTGAGACCGCCGGAATAGGTCCAGAACGCATTGCCGTTCGAGATCATGTAGGCGGTGATCATGCCGCCGAAGAGCGCGAACAGGAAGTTGAGCGTGACGCCCGATAACGTAATCGGCACGCCGTAGATGTTGGTCGCGGTCCAATACGCGGCCTGGCCTTCCGCGGCGACATTCACGATCGGGATGTGGCAGGCGGCGTAGAAGCCGAAGAAGCCGACATAGATCATGAAGATGCCGATGGTGACCAGCCACGGGTTGTGAGCTGGGACCTCGCGCGGCTTGCCGTCGGGACCGAACTTGCCGATGCGGGGTCCGAGCGCGAGCAGCACGCCCAGAGTAGCGAACCCTGCGGGCGCGTGAAGAACCGCCGAGCAATACTGGTCGTGGAAGCCGAGGTATTGCGTCATCCAACCGTTGCCTGACCAGCCCCACGCCGCGGGTATGACCCAGGACACGGCTCCGACGTAGACGGCGATGATGAGGAATCCTGTCGTCTTGACACGCTCGATAAGCGCGCCTGAGACGATCGAAGCCGCCGTCATGCCGAACAGCGCGAACGCCGCCCAGAACACGCCGGAAATGCGATCGGTGAGGTTCGGCGCAAGCTTCTCCGACCACGGCTCGAAGCCCGTCGTGAAGCTCACGGTCGGCGAGCCGACCGGCCATGCCTGAAGCGCGATGTACATCCACATGCCGAAGAGCAGGAAGGCTAGCCCGACGACCGGAATCGCCATCGTGTTCTTGAGCAGCGTGTGCTGCAGGTTCTTCGTGCGCGAGGCCCCGACCTCGTACATGCAGAAGCCGATGTGAATGAAGAACATCAGCACGATCGTCATGAAGAAGTAGAATTCCGTGAACAGCGTGACGATCGCTGTCGATTGGTCTGCCATCAGTGACCTCCCCTGATACGCACGGGCACCCTCTCCACGCGGCCACGCCCGTCCCGGGACGGTCGCCTGAGGGATCAACACCTTTTCCTAGAGGGCAAATGTCATGCCAGGGATGAAAGAGCGTCTTCAACGCTGACAAGCAGCCCGCGCAAGCCCCCGTAATTCAAGGGTTCAACGGGGACGAGCCATCGCGGGAGGGCACTCGCGGCGTGAGCGGGCGACGCGCGGGGAGGATCGCCTCGATGCCCATCAATTCGCCGCCTCGCCCAGAACTCCGAGCAGTCGAGCGACGGGGGGCCTCGCCTCTAATCGATGCACAAGCTCTGAAAGCCCAATCCCGGCACGGGACCGTCGGCATCCGGCCCGGCGGACTCAGGCTCGGGCATCGCGAATGTAATACGGAGGGAGCCCTGTCGCTCCGGCGGTATCCGCGCCGTGAGATAGTGAAAATTGCGCTGATAGGTCGGGTCGGAGAACTCCCAGCGCGCGACCGCCTCATCATTCACGGCCACATCCACGGAGAGCGTCTTGCGCCAGGGAAGGAGGTAGGGCCTGACAAGCGCCTTGAGCAGCAGGGGACGGGTGCCGGTGTGGATCAGCCGGAGGACCAGTTCGGCCTTGGGGCCATCGGTCCGCACGCCCCACGCCTCGGTCGGCCCCCAATCGCCTCTCATATAGAGCCGCGAAAACTCCTCCCAAAATTCGACGGCCTGCCCGAGGGAGTAATTCGTCCCGCCGGCGACGGCCCTTCGCACCAGCGCCGAGCCGATAAAGCCAGCTCCGCCGGTGACCGCAATTCGCATGGGCGACCCCTACGCACTCTCGAAGCTCTGTCTGCATTGCGGGCCTGGCCGGCGCAAGCCAAATGGGCGAGGCATGGTTTCAATCGGATCATCGCCGAAGCGCGCCTGATGGAACGAATTCCGGCTCCGCGCGTTTGTGCACGGACGACGCCTCCCAGAGAGCCCACGCATCGCTCGCAAGGTGCCTCATGCCGATCATCACCACGGCCATAGCCACGTTTCTCATCCTGGTCATCATCGGGATCGTCGTCGGACTGCTTTTCAACCGCCGCGGCAGGAGCTGGCTCGGCCGCCAGGTCACCGACGCGACTGGGATCGGCGACGTCACCTATAGTCTGGTGGGGATCGCCGGCTCGTTCATGGGCTTCCATATCGGCGTCATCCTCGAGCTCCTGCCGAGCTTGTTGCTCTACCTCATGGCCGTGCTCGGCGCCGCCGTCACGCTGTGGCTCTGGCGGGGACGCTGAGGCGAATCGCAAGCTCCAGCCGCAACTCAATTACTGAGCAACGAGTACTGAGCAACGAGCCGAGGCAGCGCCGTCGCCGACGAGCCGCCTGAGCATCGTCCGTTAACTGTTGCCGAGCCTGAATGTCCGGGCCCCTTGCGGCGGCTTTTGCTAAGCTGCCGCTCCCTGCGCCCCCCACACGAGGCCTGCGTCCATGCTCAAAGCCGCCATCTCGCTGCGCTTCCTCATGCTCATCGCCGCCCTTGGGGCGGCGCTCGGCGCCGTCCTGATGCTCTGGCAGGGCTGCCTCAGGATGTTTGAAGCCACGCGCGCCCTCTTCGACGGCCATGACGCACGGCTCGTCACGTCGGTCATGGGCGGCACGGACGCCTTCCTGTTCGGGATCGTGCTCGTGATCTTCGCCTACGCCATTGCGTTCGGCTTCGTCTTCGAGCTTCAGCCCGAGGATCGCCGTCTGTTGCCGGCTTGGATGCGCGTCGAAAGCGTAAACGAGCTCAAGAACGCGCTCGTCGGCGTGATCCTGGTCTATCTGGTCGTAGATTTCGCGACCGACTGGCCCGAGCTCGGCAACCAGCTCACCTGGCAGACGCTGGTAAAGCCGGTCTCGATCTTCCTGATCGCGGCGGCCTACTCTCTCTTCGCGGGGCATGGCGTCGAGGCCGGGAAGTCCCCGTAGGCTCCTCAGGCGAGCTTGAAAGGCATCTCCTTTCCGGCGAAGAACGCGTCGATGTTGTCGAGTGCCTCGAAGCCCATCTGGTTCCTGGCCTCGATCGCGGCCGAACCCAAGTGGGGGAACAGGAACGTATTCTGCAGGTCGTAATAGCCCTCGTTGATGGCGGGCTCGCCAGCGAACACGTCGAGGCCGGCGTAGCCGAGACGCCCCGACTTCAAGGCCGCGATCATGTCCTCGTCCTTGACGAGATCGCCGCGCGCCGTGTTCACGACGATGGCGCCGGCGGGAAGCTTCTCGATCACGTCCTTGTTGAAGAAGTAGCGCGTCTCCGGCGTCGAGGGCGCGTTGATGGAGAAGAACTGCGAGATCTCGAGCAGGCTGTCGAGGCTGTCGTGATAGGTCGCGCCGAGCTCTTTCTCCTTCTCGGCCGGCTGGCGGAAGATGTCGTAGTAGTGGATCTCCATGTCGAAACCGCGCGCGCGCTTGGCGAGCGCCTGGCCGATCTTGCCGAAGCCGTAGATGCCGAGCTTCTTGCCGTCGAGCCGTTGGCCGACGAGTTGCAGCGGCTGCCAGCCGGGCCAGGCGCGGGCCCGGACCATGCGCTCGCCTTCGGCGGCGCGGCGCGCCGAGCCCAACAGCAGCAGCATTGCGATCTCGGCGGTCGCCACGGTAACGCCGTGGGGCGCGTTGCCGACCTTGATGCCGCGCGCCTTGCAGGCGTCGAGATCGATGTGGTCGACGCCGATCGAGAACGTCGAGATGCACTTGATGTTCTCAGGCAACCGATCAATCACGTCTTTGCGGCATTTCTCGTTGAGCGTGAGAAGAATGGCGTCGACCGTCTTCGCCGTGTCGAGCATCTCGTCGATCGTGATCTTGGGATTGTCGCCATGCGCCACGACATCGTAGGACGCGCGTGCCCGCGCCATGACGGCCTCGGGCAGTGGCCAAGTGATCAGAATGCGTTTCTTCATTGGCGGCGGTCCCTCCCAGGGGCTTATTGTTGGGCGTTCGGCCTGCCGCTTTTGCCGCAAGGGCGGCCCGCTGACAAGCGCTTGAGCGTCGCGCGTCGCCCCCGCTGCCGGCGTGCGCTTACCCTTTATTCACCAAGCTCGCCCACACTTTGCCTCTCGCGAACCCGCGGTTACGCGGCGCCGAGAGGGCAGGACCCTCCCCGGCGATCGCGGTGCCGCATATCGGGGGACTGGTCGCCATGAGGGCGATGGTGCTGGCGTTGGCGCTGCTTGCGGGCCTCAAGGTCTGGACGCAGGACACGTTCTACCGGTCCGCCACCGAGGACGCGATCATCGAGGCCTATCGCGAGCGCGCGATCGCCGCCTGCCAGAAGGAGCCGCAGAAGGACAAGCAGGGCCGCTCGCTTGCGCCATCGATCGTGACGTGGGCGAGCCCCGCCTCCGTTCGCCTCGTGATCGGCAACAGCAACATTCCCGTCCACATCTGGGAGCTCGACCACGATCGGTGGGATCAACGCTTCAAGCACGCCTATATCGTGCTCGCCGCCGGCGAGCGCCATGCCCGCCTCGTCTGCGCCTACGATATCGCGCTGAAGACGGCCGAGATCACGCACATCTGAGACGGGAGAGGGCGCGGAGCCCGGCCCCGGTCGTCTTGACCTCGATTGCGCCTCAGAACCTCACCTTCACGCCGCCGTAGGCCGCAAACGGCTGGGCCGGCACCAGGCCCAGCGGGCTGGTGATCACGTAGCCGGACGGCTCGCCCGCCTCGGTCGCCTCCTCAGTGTCGAACAGATTGCCGAACAAGCCGTAGTGGCGGTCGAAAACGTTGTTGATGAGGCCGTAGACCTGGAAGTTCTCGGTCACGTCATAGGACGTGTGAAGATCGACGCGGCCGTAGCCGCCAACCGGCGCCACCTGGTTCGAACTCGTCGCCGAGGCGAAACTGCGAGCTCGCGGCGACAAGATCGGCGCCGAATTTCCACTTGGGCGAGAGCCAGTAGTCGAAGCCGGCCTTGAAGCGATGCTCGGGAATTCCGGGAATGATGTCGCCCGGTTGCACGTTGATGCAGGTCGCCTCGGGATCGCCGGTGCACGGGAAGCCGAACGGGTTGTTCGGCGAGGAGAACTCGTTCGGCGTCTCGAACGTTGCGTGCACGAAGGCGTAGTTGGCGTAGACGGAGAACAGCGAGTTCGAGTAGTTGACGCCCGCTTCGACGCCCTGGCGCAGCGTGTCGCCGGCATTGAGGAAGAAGCCGCGTCCCGTCGTCGACGAGGACACGAAGAGGATGTCGTCGGTATTCAAGGCGCGGAACAGCCCGGCGTTCCAGGTCAGCGTATGGCCGCCAGCCCCGCCGTTGTCGCCCCGGAAGCCGAATTCCCAGGTGTCGGTGACGACCTGCTTCAAGGGCGGATCGTCGGTGAGGAAGCTTTCGATCGGACAGGGGTTGTCGGGATCGGCGCAGGCGAGCTCGGCCGGCGTCGGCGCGCGGTTCGCCTCCGAGTAGCCCCCGTACATGGTGAGCCCGGGCACCCACTCGTAGGTCGCCCCTGCATTGGGGTTGAAGCGCGAATAGGAATTTTGGCTGGTGATGTCCGGGAAATTGCCGCTCAAGTCTTCGAGATCGATCTGGGCGTTGTTGTAACGGCCACCGACCGTCATGGCGAGCCTGTCGGTCAGGTTCAGAGTGTCCGAGAAGTAAAGGCCCCAGTACTGGGTTTCGGCTTTAACGTCGCGCGGGGAGAAGTCGTCCGGCTCGGCGAGGAAAATCCCGGAGCCGAACACGACGTAGCGCTTGCCGATGGTGCCGATCTCGGAGGCCGTCCCGTAGCGCACGTTGCCGCTGTCGTAGCTCGAGCCGAGCAGGAATTGATTGTCGTACCCGAAGACCTTGGCCCTCTCGACCCCCTGAAGCGAGCCGCCCCAGCTCTCGGCCTTCTGGTCGATGTTGTCGATAACGCCGAACGGCTCCTCGCCGACGTCGTCCTCGTTGACGAGGTTGTCGTTGGAATCCTCGAGCGCCTCGAGCTCGCCGTCCTCGATCTCCTCCGAGCAGAGCGTGCCGGCCGGGAACGGATTGAGGAGGCTATTCTCCGCCGCGACCTCGGCGCAATCGGCGGCGTCGAGCAGGTTGCCGTCAATCACCTCAGACTTGTAGTGCCGGTAGTAGCCGACGCCGGAGAAGGTCAGCGTGTCGGTCGCCTTCACGGATGCATTGATCGAGGGCATGATCACCTCGAGGTCAGTGACCTGAGGCGTCGTGAACGTGCGGTTCCAGTCGATGGCGAGGATGTCGATGGGCGAGGAGGTCGCGACGCCGGCCGAGCTGTCGGCCCAGGTCAGATTGACGTGCGCTTCGACGTAGCTGCCTTTCGCGCCGAGGTCTGCGTACATCCGGCTCACGTCGGCCGGCGAGAAATCGCGGAAACCGTTCTCCTCGATCTTTTGACCGGCCCAGTACATGGCGTAGTTCCCGCTCTGCATGCCAACCTGCGTGCCCACCTGCCAGCGCCCGAACGAGCCGCCGAGCGCGTCGATCTCGACGCCGTGGAAGCCGAAGCCGTCCTCCATGAGTATCGAGATGCCACCGCCGATGGCGTTGAGGCCGAACACGGGGTTGCCGCTCACGATCGTCACGGCGTTGATGGCGTTGGACGGGATGAGATCCCAGTTCACAACGTCGCCGAACACCTCGTTGATGCGCACGCCGTTCTGATAGACCGCGAGCCCCTGCGGGAAGCCGGTGACGGAGCCTGCGCCGAAGCCGCGGTACTCGACTTGGGCGCGGAAGTTCGAGCCGGCCGAGTCGGTGAGGATGATGCCCGGCACGTGCTTCTGAAGAACATCCTGCGCCGAGGACTCTGGGTTGTTCAGGAAATCCGGGCGCGGGACCGTGCTCACGCCGCCCGGATACTTGCCGACCGGGAGCTCCGCGCCACCCACGGGCGACATCGGCACGACCTTGCCGGCCGCAATCTCGTCGGCGACCGAGGGCGTACCCTCGACGGCGGGCTGGGCCGCCGGCTCGGCGGCGGGCTCAGGTGGCGGGGCCTGCTTCTTCGCGACCGGCTTCGGCTGAGGCTTCGGAGCCGCCTCTTTGTTCTGGATGACTTCGACCTGGGGAAGCTGGTCCGCCCCGGCGGCGGGCGGCGCGGGCTCGGCGGCCTGACCGGCAGGCGCTGCCTCTCCCGAAGGGGCGGTTCCGCCGGAAGGGGCCGTCCCGCCCGCCGGCTGCCCGCCATCGGTCTGCTGCGCGAGTGCGGACGACGAAAGGATAAGCGCCAGCCCAAGCCAACCCGCCCGCAGGACGTCTCCACCCGTCATGTGACCCCCCGATCGGCACTTCAGATGCCGACGTCGTTTCCCCGCCAGCGGCGCACCCCACGCTGCTGGCCCGAGCTTCGACTATGTTGCAGGTTCCGGCAGCGTCAACGGCAGACCTTCAGGAATTGGAATATTGGCACGGTTTTCTCGGTTCGTGTGACCGGCAAACATCGGGAAATAGCAGTCGAATCAATAGGGAATATTTCCCGGCTATAACAGATGATCCGTAATACGATTATATTAATGCGTGGCGTCGCGCGAGGGGACTGTGCCCCTCCTAAGTTTCGGAATTTCGTAAAGAAAACGCCGCGTGCGAAACGAAGCGGCGGCGCAAGACGGACGATCAGCACTGCGCCGGATCGTCGCCCAGTCCGACGCCCGAGCGCTTCGCGCCCCTCTCCGGCGTTAACACGCGAGCCGTAAGGAATGACGGCCCACTCGAAGAGTCGGGCCCTGATTCTCCTTCCCGAGAGAGATCGGGAATTTTTCCCGCGCTCGGACGATTTTTTTCCCGAATCCGGCGCTTCGAGACTTGGCGCGTCGTCGCGTAAACGTTATCATGTAACGTTGAGGTCTAGGCGAATGGAATAGGGCGATTGGCGGCGCACCGGCCTCCCGGCGGAGGCGAAAACAGCGGTCGTTTACTCTGTCGGACCATTCCGGCAAACACCGCGGATCACCGCACTGGGATATCTCGTGAAAGCCGAAGCGGTTGATTCGAGGAAGAAAGTCACGATATGCACGGCTCGCAACACGCCGCCTGCGGCGCGATTGCGGGAGCCGGCCGGAACCGTTCGCCGGATAGGAGTTTCTTGACTCAGGGAGTAATGTTATAGGCGCGGACGCTCCGGAGAGAGCCTTGCCGCGGCGGGAGTGAAACAAAGCGGCACGCCGGCATTCGTTGGCCCGCGTGCCCAAAAAGGGCGGACTGGCCTTGAGACTGGCCTTGACCGGCGAGCCCAGTTCCCTCTTTAAGCAAGAGCGCGCGGTTCGAGGAGGCTTTCTTGGGTCTGTTGAGGTGTGGGTCGTGTCAGCGTGGATCCGGATCGAGGAGCCAAACACCTAACGTTCGTGCGCTCGGCCTTATCATATCGTTGCTGGCCGCACCGTTCCTGGCCGGCCCGGCGAGCGCCGAGCCGCCTCAAGTCTCCGTCGAGCTCAACAAGCTCGAGGCGCAGGGGGCCGGCTGCCGCGCCTTCCTCGTCGTCGCCAATGATGGCCAATCCGAGCTCACCGACTTGAAGCTCGATGTGGTTCTCTTCCAGCCGGACGGAGTGATCGGCCGCCGGTTCATCGTCAACCTCGCGCCCCTCAAGGCACAGAAGCGGTCGGTGAAGCAATTCGACCTCGAGGGAACGGCCTGCGATCAGGTGGGGAGCCTCCTGATCAACGACATCATTGAGTGCGAATCTCCGTCGGGCGTCGTCGAGAACTGTCTCGCCGGCTTGACGGTGAAATCGCTGACCAAGGTCCAACTGACGAAGTGAGAGGTTCCGCCGTGCTAGCACTTGCCGCCGACATGGGGCGCGATTTCTCGATCTACGGCATGATCATGAATGCCGATCCTGTCGTCCAGGTCGTGCTGGCGGGCCTAGCGCTTGCCTCGGTCGCCTGCTGGGCGATCATCTTCGAGAAGATGATCCGGTTAAGGATGCTGAGCCGCGACCTCAAGAGGCTCGAGAAGGCCGCCGGCGGCGACGTCGCGGCCGCAGGCAATAGCGGGCTTGCCGCCACGCTCGTCGCCGCGGCGCATCGGGAAGCCGAGGACGGGGGCGCGCGCGGGGAGGATCGCAGCATTGCGCGCGACCGCCTCGAGCGCGCCATGCGCGTTTCGTTGCGGGGCGAGTTGCAGCGGCTCGAGGTCGGTCTGCCGTTCTTGGCGACCATCGGCTCGGCGGCGCCCTTCATCGGCCTGTTCGGCACCGTTTGGGGCATCATGAACAGCTTTACGTCCATCGCCCAACAGCAGGACACGAGTCTCGCGACCGTCGCGCCCGGCATCGCCGAAGCCCTTTTCGCGACCGCCCTCGGGCTCGCGGCCGCAATTCCGGCCGTCATGGCCTATAACGCCATCTCCGTATCGCTCGGGCGCGCCGCAAACCGCGCCAGCTCGGCGATCGCCGAGATCGCGAAGACCGTGTCGCGCCCCAACGCCGAGAGCTTCCCGAGACCGGCGGCGGAGCCGCTCCGGGCAGGAAAGGGCTTCTGATGGCGATCACCGTCGGCAACGCCGCGGCGGGCGCGGATGACGAGGGCGGCGGCTACAAGCCGATGGCCGAGATCAACATCACGCCGATGGTCGACGTGATGCTCGTCCTCCTTATCATCTTCATGGTCGCCGCCCCGCTGATGGTCGCGGGCGTGCCGATCGAGCTGCCGAAGACATCGGCCTCGCGCGTCGCCCAGTCGAAAAAGCCGATGGTCGTCACCGTCGTTCCCGACGGGCGCATGCAGATCCGCGACGAGTTCGTGTCGCGCGACAGCCTCATCCCGCGCCTGATACAGCTTAGAGCGGCGGAGGGCGATGCCGTGGTCTACGTGCGCGCCGACAAGAAAATTCCCTACGGCGAGGTTATGGAAGTGCTTGGCCTCGTCGGCCAGAGCGGCTACGGACGTGTGTCGCTGCTTTCGCAAGCGATGCCGAAGGCCGCGCCCGGCAACGGTACGAACGGACACTGACGGCGGACGACGATGACGCTGCGCACGATCACATGGGTTGTCTCGCTCGCGCTTCACGGCGGGCTCGTCTGGTATGTGCTCGCCGACCTCGACGGGCGCGCGTACGCACTCGGCTCGGGCGACGACGAGTTCATCGTCGAGCAGGGCGTCACCATCGAAGGCGTAGCCTTGATGGGCACCGAGACGGAGACCGTTCAGGCGGTCGAGGTCGAGCCGGTCCAGCTTTCCGAGGCGCGCCCCGAGATCAAGGAGGTGAAGCCCGAGGAGCTCATCGAGAAGACCGAGGTCATTTCCTCCGAGCACGGCCCCGAGCAGGAGATGACGGTCGACGAGGTCAAGGAAGTGGTCGAGCCGCAGAAGGAGCAGGTCGCCACCGTCGAGCAGGTGCCGCAGGTCCCCGTCGAGGAGAAGCTGGCGGCCGGCATCGCGCAGGAGGGCGGCAAGACCTCGGTGCTCAAGGCCTACGAGGGCCAGATGCACGCCCATCTCATGAAGAAGGTGGTGCGCCCGCGCGGGTCCGAGCGCGTCGGCAAGGTCGTCGTCCGCTTCGTCATCAGCCCCACGGGCGAGGTCGTCTCGCGCGAGGTTGCGCAAAGCTCGGGCGTCGCCAACCTCGACGCCGCGGCGCTCGCCTCGATCGACCGCGCCTCGCCCTTCCCGCCGGTTCCGGCCGAGCTTGCCAGCGGCCCGATGGTGCACACCGTCCCGTTCAAATTCTCCGTCCGCTAGATTGCGATCGTTCTTGATGGAGATGCTTCGCGTCGATCAAGAACGTGAATCGCTATCTAAATCCAAGGTCTAGCCCGCGACATTTGCTCCGCGCGCCCGCCAAATTTAACCCCGCGTTATCCATTGGCCTCTACCGTACCTTTTGGGCCAAGAGGTGCAGCGTAATGCCATGCTGAGCGGCGGGTCAGCCAAGTTCGGTTCGAATTCGCTGATGCAGGAGTATTCGGCGCTAGTCGGAGACGCCGTCCTGCGCCAACGCACGCGCGCGGCCGAGCACCGAGCGCGCATCGAGATCGACCTTGCCAACAAGGTCAAGTCCGAGTTCGTCTCGAATATGAGCCACGAGCTCCGTACCCCGCTCAATACCGTCATCGGCTTCTCGAAGCTTCTCGCCGGCCACGCGCGCCAGAGGCTCCCCGACGCCGATGTGGTCCAATACGCGACCCTCATTCACGACGCGGCGGAGCATCTCCTGTCCGTCATCAACGACATCCTCGACATCTCGAAGATGCAGGCCGGCAAGTACACGCTCAATGCCCAGGAGATCTCCGTCGACGAAGTGCTTCACGCCTGCCTTGCCCAGTCGCGGCAGATGGCGAGCGATGCTGGCATCAACGTGCGCGAGCGCTTGTCCTACAATTTGCCGCCGGTGCGCGGAGACGGAGCCAAGCTCAAGCAGGCCTTCTCGAATCTCGTCTCGAACGCGATCAAATTTACGCCGAAGGGCGGCGAGGTCGTCGTCAACGCGCTCGAGCATGGGAACGGCGGCGTTCTCGTCTCCGTGCGCGACACGGGCATCGGCATGACCGAGGAGGAGGTCAGGATAGCGCTCACCCCGTTCGGCCAGGTCGACGGCGCGCGCACCCGCTGGCGCGAGGGCGCAGGCCTCGGTCTGCCGATCGCCAAGGCCCTCGTCGAGCTGCACGGCGGCGAGCTCATGATCACGAGCATCAAGGGCCAGGGCACGGACGCAACCGTGATCCTGCCGCCGCGCCAAAGGGCTTCGCTGGCGGAAGTGCGCGATGCCATGTTCGGTCACGGCCTCGGCGCCTGAAATCGATTGAGGTCCGGGAGAAATGAACCCGATGCAACGACAGGAGGCCAGCACCGACACGCCGACGCCGGCCCATCCGCGCTCGATCGGACGCATTGCGTCCGTCAGCGGGTCGAAGGCCATCGTGCTTCTCGACCGTCCCGTCGACGCCGACGGCAACAAGAGCGATCGTCCCGAGATGGGCACGCTGCTCGCCCTCGACACGCCCTCGAGCGTCGTTCTCGCCGTCGTCTCGGCCTTGAGCGTGCCGGTGCCGGGGCAAGGCGCCGAAAACGAGATCTGCATCGCCGAGCTTGGCCTCGTCGGCGAGCTCACCAAGGATGCCGGCGGCCGGCCGCTCGCCTTCAGCCGAGGCACTGCGACCTACCCCACGCTGGGCGACCGGGTGCGGTTCGCGACCAAATCCGAGCTGAGGCTGACCTATTGCGGCAACGACAGCCGTACTGTGCGCGTGGGCTGCATCCGTCAGGACTCCTCGATACCGGCCATGATCCGGGTGGACGAGCTGCTCGGCAAGCATTTTGCGATCCTCGGCACGACGGGGACGGGAAAATCGTGCTCGACCGCACTCATTCTTCGCGCGATCCTCGAGAACAATCCCAACGCCCACATCGTCCTCCTCGACCCGCACAACGAGTACGCGACAGCCTTCGGCGAGCGCGCCGAGGTCGTATCGCCGCGCAACATGCAGCTGCCGCTCTGGCTCTTGAATTTCGAGGAAGCCGTCGAGGTGCTAGTCGGAGATCCGACGCGCAAGGCCGAGATCGAGATCCTCCAGGATCTCATTCCTGTCGCTAAGGGCCGCTACAGCTCGGGGCGCACGGGAGAGTCCCAGAAGCTGCGCAGGAGCCTGTTCGACACCGGGCGCTTCACGGTCGACACGCCGGTCCCCTATCGCGTATCCGATCTCACGAGCCTCATCGACGAGCGCATGGGCAAGCTCGAGAACAAGCGCGATCTCGCGCCCTATCGCCAGCTGAAGACGCGGATCGAGACCATCTCGCAGGACGGGCGCTACGCGTTCATGTTCGGCTCGCTCACCGTCTTCGACGGCATGGCGCAGGTGCTCTCGCGCCTGTTCCGCGTGCCGGTCAACGGCAAGCCGATCACCATCGTCGAGCTCACGGGATTGCCGCCCGAGGTCGTGAACGTCGTCGTCTCCGTGCTCTGCCGCATGGCGTTCGACTTCGCGCTGTGGAGCGAGGGTCAGGTGCCGGTGACGCTCGTGTGCGAGGAGGCGCACCGCTACGTCCCGCTCAACGCTCAGCTCGGGTTCGAGCCGTGCAAGCGCGCCATCGCCAAGATCGCCAAGGAGGGACGCAAGTACGGCGCGTCGCTCTGCATCGTCACCCAGCGTCCGGCCGAGATCGACCCCACGATCCTCTCCCAGTGCAATACCGTGTTCGCGCTGCGCATGTCGAACGAGCGCGATCAGGCGATCGTCACCTCGGCGATCTCCGACACCGGGACCGGGTTGCTCGAGTTTCTGCCGGCTCTCGGCCAGCGCGAGGCGATCGCCTTCGGCGACGGCGTCTCGTTGCCGGTGCGCATCAGGTTCGACGACATGCCGGCAGCCGTCCTGCCGCGCTCGTCCACGGCGCGGTTCTCCGAGAAATGGCAGACCTCGGTCGGCGACGAGGGCTTTCTCGACACCGTCGTCGAGCGCTGGCGGGCGGCGGGCGTCAGCGGCCTCGATTTCAATGCCCAGGTTCAGATGCTGGCCGACGCCGTGAGCCTGCCGCAAGGCTTAACCACGGCGCGCCGAACGGACGCATCGGACCCGGAGCACCCCGGCGCGGGCGGCCTCACGCACGAGGCCGCCTTCCCTCCGGCCGGCGCCGACGACGGCAGCCCGCCAAAGCCCGCACCCGCCGCCGACCCGCTGCTTCAGCGCGACCCGATCCGGGACGCGCTCCCGCCCGGCATGGGTCGTTTCAGCTCATTGCGGCGCGATCCGCCGCCAGCCCGGCAGCCGGGCGCGGGCGACCGGGACGGCGCGGCAACGACCAACGATGCCCGCGCCTCGCTGCGCGAACGCCTCCTCAGGCCGCAGACAACCCGATAAACGCCCCGGCCCGCGCCGCCGTTCAGGTTGCACGGGGGACTGGCCCATTTAATGCTCGGGGCCTATCAATCTATTGTCAATGGCCAGTCTTCGGACACATCCCATGGTTAAGGCAGTGCCCCTCTCAGCCGAGCGCGGAGGTTGTGCGACATGAGCACCATCACCCCTGTGATCCTGTCCGGGGGATCGGGCACGCGGCTCTGGCCGCTGTCGCGGTCGATGTACCCGAAGCAATTCATCCGCTTCTTCAACGGCGAAGGCTCGACGTTTCTTGCCGCCGCGCTCGAGCGGCTCAGGGGCGAAGCCGGGTTCGGGGCACCGCTTCTGCTCGCCGCCAACGATCACCGGTTTCTGATCGAGGACGAGGTGCGCCGCGCGGGCGTCGCCCCCGCCATGATCATCCTCGAGCCGGTGGCGCGCTCGACGGCGCCGGCGATTGCGGTGGCGGCACTTGCCGCCACGCGATCGGATCCCGATGCGGTGCTTGCCGTGATGCCGTCCGACCACGCCATCAGCGACGCACCGCGCTTTGCCGCGACCGTGCGCCGGGCGGCCGAGATCGCCTCCCAGGGCCGCCTCGTGCTGCTCGGCGTCGCTCCCGATCGCCCGCACACGGGGTTCGGCTACATTCGCCGCGGCGCCTCGCTTCCGAGCTCCAATGCCGGGCGCGAGGGGGCATTCGCCGTCGACGCCTTCTTCGAGAAGCCCGACGCGGGCACCGCCAAGCGCTACCTCGACGAGGGCGGCTACTACTGGAACAGCGGCATCTTCGTGCTTCACGCGGCGACTTTCCTTGCCGAGCTCGAGCGTCTCGAGCCGACGATCCTCGATGCGGCGCGGCGCGCCTTCGAGGGAGCGAAGGAGGACCTCTCCTTCCTGCGCCTCGACGAGGCCGCGTTCCGCGAGGCGCCGGCAATCTCGGTCGACTATGCGGTGATGGAGAAGACCAAGGCCGCCGCCGTGATCCCGCTCGAGGGCGGCTGGAGCGACGTCGGCTCGTGGTCGTCGCTGTGGGAGATCGCGCGCCATGACGAGCACGGCAACGCCGTGCAGGGCGAAGCGCTCCTCGACGACACGGAAGGCTGCTACGTCCATACCGAGAAGCAGCTCGTGGCCGCGATCGGCGTCCGCGACCTCGTCATAGTCGCGACCCCCGACGCCCTCCTCGTCGCCGACAAGGGGCGTGCGGAGGACGTGTCGAGGATCGTCGCGCGCTTGAAGCTGTCGAACCGGCGCGAGCACGCGAGCCACCTCAGAAACTACCGCCCCTGGGGCTTTTACGAGACGCTGGCGCTCGGACCGCGTTTCCAGGTCAAGATCCTGCACGTCAACCCCGGCGGCACGCTCTCGCTGCAGATGCACCACCACCGCTCGGAGCACTGGGTCGTCGTGCAGGGCACGGCCAAGGTCACGGTCGAGGATGAGGAGAAGCTCGTGCGCGAGAACGAGAGCGTCTACATCGTCGCGACCCAATGGCACCGGCTCGAGAACCCCGGCAAGGTCCCCCTCGAGCTCATCGAGGTTCAGACCGGCTCCTACTTCGGCGAGGACGACATCGTCCGCGCCCACGACGTCTATAACCGGGCGCCCCACGAAACGAAGTGAGTGGGCGAGGCCCCTTACGAAACCGTAAGATTGCGGCAAGGTTGCCGCCACGGGCGGGGCATAAGAATTCAACTGTGTTTCGAACAGCCTCGCCGGAACGGTCCCCCGGTTTCCGGCGTACGGATGGAATTGGGCGCAGTTCGCGACACGGGCTCGGAGCGGCGTCCCCTGCGACGAGTCCAAGCGGCCCGGGCAGAGACCTCGTGCCCGGGCCGCACCTAAACTCCCGCATAAGGCAGATCGGGCCCGGCACGAGAATGCGTGTCCTCCTCATCGAAGACGACCGTGAGACGGCGGCCTATGTGGCGACCGGCCTCACCGAGGAAGGCCACACCGTCGATCACCTGACCGATGGGCGTGAAGGCGCCGTGCAGGCGGCGGGCGAGGTCTATGACGTCGTCATCGTCGATCGGATGCTGCCCGGCCTCGACGGCCTCTCCCTCGTCAAGAACCTGCGCGGGGCCGGCGGCAGAGTCCCGATCCTGTTTCTCACCGCGCTTGGCGGCATCGACGACCGCGTCGAGGGGCTCGATGCCGGCGGCGACGACTATCTCGTGAAGCCGTTCGCGTTCTCCGAGCTCTTGGCCCGCATCAACGCCCTGGCTCGGCGGCCCCATATCAAGGACGAGGAGACGAAACTCAAGATCGCCGACCTCGAAATGGATCTCATCTCGAGAAAGGTAACGCGCGGCGGCGTGGAGATCGACCTCCAGCCCCGCGAATTTCGCCTGCTCGAGGTCTTGATGCGCAACAAGGGCCGTGTCATCACCCGCACGATGCTCTTGGAGCGCGTGTGGAGCTTCCATTTCGATCCCAAGACCAGCGTGGTCGAGACGCACATCTCGCGGCTACGCGGCAAGATCGACAAGCCGTTCGCCAAGGAGCTGATCCACACCGTGCGGGGCAGCGGATACAGCCTGAATGACGGTCCGTGACCTTCTGAGGCGAACGCCCGTACGGATTGCAGCCGCGTTCACCGCACTCTTCGCCCTCACCGTCATCACGCTTTTCGGCGCGCTCTATTTCCGGCTCAGCACCGAGCTCGAGCGCCTGATCCGCGACCGCGTCACCGAGACCCAAGACGCGCTCGCCTCGCTCGACGACGACAACAGCTTCGACAACCTGATCCATGCGGTGACAAGCGAGAGCAACTCGCTGCGCGACGCCGATAGTATTTTCCTGCTCGTCGACAAGTCCGGTGCCTACCTCACGGGAAACGTGCGCGCCGTCGCCGACTTCGAGGGCTGGCGCGTCCTTCCCCGGTCGAGCCTGCCCGAGATCGCGGAGAGGGGCGAGCCCGACGATTGGTTCCTCGCGAGCTGGCGTCCGGTCTCGAACGGCCGGCTCCTCGTAGGCTTCAGCAACCGAGAGGTGCGCGACACACAGCGCCTTTTGCTGACGGGACTGGGCTGGGGTCTCGTGCTCGTCGCCGTCGTCGCCGCGCTCGGCGCGGCCTATCTCGCGCACCAGGCGCAGCGGCGCATTGGCGCGCTCTCCTCGACGCTGACCGCCGTCTCCCAGGGCGCGGTCGGAACCCGCGTTCCGCTCTCGGGCTCCGGTGACGACATGGACCACATCGGCGAGCTGATCAACCGCATGCTCGGCCACCTGCAGCGGCTCATCGAGAACGTCAACCAGGCCTCCTCCGACATCGCCCACGATCTGAAGAAGCCGATCGGTCGGCTCAGCCAGCGGCTCGAGCGGCTCAGGCGCAACGCAGGCAACATCGGCGACTACCAGGACGCCGTCGACGAGGCGCTCGCCGAGCTTCATTCGATCACGGAGACTTTCGAGGCGCTCCTCAGGATCGCCCAGATCGAGGCCGGCGCCCGCAGGGCGCGCTTCGCCCCGGTCGATCTTTCGGCGGTCGTCCGCGACGTGGCCGACGTGTACGAGCCGGTGATCGAGGATGCCGGAAGCGCACTCACGATCGGCCGCGGGCTCGGCGAGCCGGCGATCGTGCGCGGCGACAAGGAGCTTCTCGTCCAGCTCGTCGCCAATCTGGTCGAGAACGCGGTGCGCCACTGTCCGCCGCAAACGCGCATCGCGCTCGATCTACGGCCGGCCGAGCGAAGCTTTTGCGTCGTCGTCGCCGACACCGGCCCCGGCATTCCGGAGAGCGAGCGGACGAACGTGTTTCGCCGCCTCTACCGGCTCGAGCGCGCCCGCTCCACGCCGGGCAGCGGCCTGGGGCTTGCCCTTGTAGCCGCCATCGCCGAACTGCACGACGCCAAGGTCACGCTCGCCGACAACGCGCCCGGCCTTGTCGTCGAGGTGGACTTTCCCAAGCTCTAGCGCAGGATCGTCTGACATGGAATTGCTTCCGCGATCCATGTCAGGCGTGAACCGTACGCTACACTTTGAATTTGGTTCGCGATCCACGTTCTCGCTCGATGGACGCGAAGCGTCTCCATCAAGAACGATCGCGATCTAGCCGACCGCCTACCGCTTACCGAACTGTATGCGCCGGGCCAGACAGCGGCAAACTGGCGGGGCCACGTTTGGTCCGTCACGAGGTGGCGATCGGGCCACCGCAACCGACTGGAGTTCAGAATGAAGACGTCACTTCTCATCCCCTTTGTTGCTGCCGGCACCCTTCTCGCAGCCTCGGCCGCATTCGCCGCTGCCCAGACCAAGACCGGCGAGATCAAGTCGACGGACGCCGCCAAGCACGAGCTCGTCCTCTCGAGCGGCGAGACCTTCGAGCTAGGAAGCGCGATCAAGGTGGAAAAGCTCAAGGCCGGCGAGAAGGTGGCTATCACCTACGACACGAAGGACGGCAAGATGGTCGCGAGCCGCGTTCATCGCGTGAAGTGAGCCGGCCTGATTTTCCTTCCGAGAGCCGATTGCCGTGACGGCAGTTCCTCCCATCGTCACTGCGCAATCGCTCTCGCGAGGGCCGGGTAACGACCGGCCTCGCTAATCCAGAAAATATGCGAAGAAAGTTGGGACCAGTCGGCCCCCGTCACGAGGTCTCGCCTACGCCGCGTTCGACTTCTCGGGCTTGGCGACGGGATTTGCCTCGGCCGCGATCGATTTGAGATCCGTCATCATGGCGATCCGCATTTCGACGATCGCAGTTCCGCGCCGCCACTTGAAGTCGGCCTCATCAGCCTTCCTGGTATCGCCGCGCGCAGACTCGATCTTCCCCCAGACAGGGGTGTCCTTGTGCATCGACATTGGTTTTTTCCCCGCTAAGTTCTGCCCTTGAAGTCGCAAAGGCAACTTGGAAGTTTGTGCTGATTCGCGTTTTTTTGTCGATGCCGGCGCGCCGCCCCTTCCACAGCTTTATGTAGAGACCCGGCGGTTGGATGTGGAGAACTGGTCACACGCGGCGGCCGCCCGTCAGCGCTTCTGATCGCTGGCTCGCATCTCGACGACGCGACCGCCATCGTCTGCCTCCGTGCGCTCAGGCGCGCCGGGCGAGGCTTCGTCTGCCGCCGCTTGGGCTTGGGCCTCATCCTTGTCGCTCGCGCCCGCCGCCGCGGTCTCGCGATGGCGGAAGCGCCGGAGGCTCACGGGGATCGCGGCGAGATAGGCAAGCGAGGCCACCGCCAGCGTCTCGTATGGGTAAGTCACCAGATAGGCGACGAAGCTCACGGCGAGGATGAAGATAGGCAGCACCCATTCGCGGCGGATGCGCTCGCCCATGAGCTTGCCCGAGAACGTCGGGATGGTCGACACCATCATGAAGGCGATGAGCAGCGTGTAGACGAGCACAAGGTCCATCATCCAGCGCGAGCTCCTGAGATCGAGGCCCAGGTGATCGAGATAGACGGGGAGCAGCACGACGATCGCGGCGGCGGGCGTCGGCATGCCGATGAAATAGTTCGACTGCCACTTCGGGCGGTCATCGTCGATTGCGACGTTGAAGCGAGCGAGACGCAGCGCGGAGGCGAGCGCGAAGATGAGCACGCAGATCCAGCCGATGCTCTTCAGGTCGCCGAGACCCCAGGTGAAGATCATGAAGGCCGGCGCGACGCCGAAGTTGACGAAGTCGGCGAGGCTGTCGAGCTCGGCCCCGAAGCGCGAGGAGGCCTTTAGAAGGCGAGCGATGCGCCCGTCGATGCCGTCGAGAAGGGCCGCGAACACGATCGCGGCCAGCGCGAACTCGTAGCGTCCCTCGATCGACATGCGGATCGAGGTCAGGCCGGCGCATAGCCCGAGGAGGGTGAAGAAATTCGGCACCAGCATGCGGACGGGAACGCGGGCATGGGCAAAGAGACGCCGTCCGCGCCGGCGCCTCGTTTCCTCTTCGAGCTTAGGAAGGATTGGGTCCATGAGAAGGCCTCTCGGGCCGTTGCCATGCCGGTACTATATCACGACCGGCGCGCCTCGCGCTCGGGCTCCTCCGCCTTGAGGTCGGCGAGCACCGTCTCGCCGCCGACCGCCCGCTGGCCGACGGCGGCGAGGGCCGTGCGCCCCGGCGGCAGGTAGGTGTCGACGCGGGAGCCGAAGCGGATCAGGCCGAAGCGCTCGCCGACCCCGACGCTTTGCCCTTCCTGGACGAACGTCACGATCCGGCGCGCGACGAGCCCGGCAATCTGGACGACGGCGATCGTCGCGCCCGACGCCGTCTCGATGACGATCGCGCGCCGCTCGTTCTCCTCGGACGCCTTGTCGAGGGCGGCGTTGAGGAAGGCGCCCGGCGTGTAGACCGAGCGCACGATGCGCCCGGCGACCGGGGCCCGGTTGATATGGACATCGAACACCGAGAGGAAAATCGAGATGCGCTGGCGCTCGGCGTCGCCCAAGCCGAGCTCGGCCGGCGGCCGCACGGCCTCGATCGCCGAGATGCGCCCGTCTCCCGGTGCGATGACGAGCCCGTCGCGCAAGGGCGTCACGCGGTCGGGGTCGCGAAAGAAGTAAATGACCCAGAGCGTGACGATCGCCGCAAGCCAGCCCGCCGGCGGCCAGATCAGGAACAGGAGGAGAGTGACGGCAAGCCCGATGGCGACGAACTTGTGTCCGTCGCGATGGACGGGCGCCATGCTTTCGGTGATGGTATCGAGAATACTATTGCGATCGGACAAGTCGCCCTCCTTGACGTCTCGCGCCTACATTGCCTCTCCCTGTCGAGAAGAGTGCTACTGAACACGACCGGCATTCGACCAGACAAGGATCAGAACGGCACCGCGACGAAGCGCGTATCGCCCTTGGCGTCCTCGACCAAGAGCAGCACCGTCTTTCCTCCGCTCTTCTTCACCTTGTCGATCGCGGTTTCGATGTCGGAGGCTGTCGCGACGGGCTCCTGCTGCGCCTCGAGGATCACGTCGCCCACTCGGATGTTCTTTGAGGCCGCGGGGCTGTCGGGGTCGATCTCGGTGACGAGCACGCCCTTCACCTTGGGATCGAAGCCGAATTTCGAGCGGATCTCGTCGGTCAGCGGCACGAGCGAAAGGCCCATGAGCGCGGAAGCAGCCGGATTTTCCTCCTTGGGCTTCTCAGGGACAGGCTCCAGCTTGTCCTCGCCGTCATCGAGAAGGCCGACGGCGGCGGTCACCGTCTTCTTCTCCCTCTGACGGAGGACCTCGAGCTCGACCGACTTGCCGATCGGCGTCTGCGCGACGAGCTTCGGCAGCCCGCGCATCGTCGTCACCTCCTTGCCGTCGAACTTCAGGATCACGTCGCCGGCCTCGAGTCCGGCCTTGGCCGCGGGGCTGTCGGGTGTGACGGCGGCGACGAGCGCGCCGGTGTTGTCGGGAACGCCGAGGCTCTCGGCGATGTCCTCGCTGATCGACTGGATCTTGACGCCGAGCCAGCCGCGGCGCACCTCGCCGAACTCCTTGAGCTGGCCGATGACGGCGGTCACGGTATCGGACGGCACGGCGAAGCCGATGCCGATCGAGCCTCCCGTCGGCGAGATGATAGCGGTGTTCACGCCGATGACTTCGCCCTGCATATTGAACAGGGGGCCACCCGAGTTGCCCTTGTTGATCGCGGCGTCGGTCTGCAGGAAATCGTCATACGGACCGGCGTTGATGTCGCGCTGCATGGCCGAGATGATCCCGACCGTCACGGTCCCGCCGAGGCCGAACGGATTGCCGATCGCCATCACCCAGTCGCCGACCTTCATGGCGCCCGACGTACCGAAGGCGACGGCGACGAGCGGCTTCACCGGCGTCACCTTGAGGAGCGCGAGGTCGGCCTTGCTGTCGCGGCCGACGACCTTGTCGACCTTGAGCTTCGAGCCGTCGTGAAAATTGACGATGATCTCGTCGGCGCCGTCGATCACGTGATTGTTGGTGACGACGTAGCCCTCATTGCCGTCGATGACGAAGCCGGAGCCGAGCGAGGAGACCTTGCGCTCGGAGGGCGGCACGCGCCCGTTCCTCTTGTTGAAAAAGTCCTCGAAGAACTCCTCGAACGGCGATCCCTTGGGCACTTTGGGAAGCGGCACGCCCTCGGGTCCCTTGGCGACCTGCGAGGTCGAGATGTTGACGACGGCATCGATCAGTTTCTCGGCGATCGGAGCGACCGATTGCGGTCCCTGCTGGGCCGCCGCCGGCGGGGCAGCGCTGAGGAGGAGAACGAGCGCCGCCGCCGCGGCAGAGCCCCGCCGCAACAGCCGGACCTGCTCTCTGCTGGCCCTCGACGACACTGAGATCAATTCTTCCTCCTTGGCGGTGCGAGAGTTCCGGCGATGCCAGGACCTGCCCGATTCAATCCCCGGGGGAAAGTGCGGACATCGGACGCTCCCTGTCAACGCGGCGCGGTGGAAAGCTCGTGTGCAGTGACTAACCGCGCACTAGCCAAACCACGGCCGCACCCGTGGCCACGGCCACCCAGCCGACTATTCTAAGTTGCGCCTCCGGCGTTTCCGAGGCCGCCTCGAGAAGGCGGCGGCCGAGATGTGGCGCGAGGGCCCAAAGAAGGCCCTCGATGACGAGCACGAGGCCGAGACCGACGGCGAGGTCGCTCATGGCTTGGGAGGCGCCGCTCCGGCCGGATCGTTGAAGTACTTGAAGAATTCGCTATTGGGCGAAATCACGAGCCGGGTCTCGTCGGATTTCAGCCCTTGCTCGTAGGCCTGCATCGAGCGGTAGAAGCCGAAGAAGTCCGGATCGCGGCTGAACGCCTCGGCGAAGATCCTGTTCCTTTCAGCATCGCCTTCGCCGCGGAGCGTCTCGCCCTTGCGCGTCGCCTCGGCCTTGACCACCGTCACCTCGCGGTCGGCGGTAGCGCGGATGCGATTGGCCTCACCCGTGCCCTGGGCCCGGAACTCGGCCGCCTCCCGCTGGCGCTCGGCGCGCATGCGGTCGAACACGCTCTTCAGGTTCTGTTCGGGCAAGTCGGCGCGCTTGATGCGCACGTCGACGACCTCGAGACCGAACTCCTTGCCTTCCTCGTTCACCGTCGCCGCGATACGCTTCATGAGCTCCTCGCGCCGCTCGCGCACCACCTCCTGGAACTGGGCCCCGCCGAGCACCCGGCGCAATGACGACTCGATGATGGGACCGAGACGCGAGCGCACCGCGCCCTCGTAGCGCAGCGTCTGATAGAACTTCAAAGGATCGACGATGCGATAGCGGGCGAAGGCGTCGACAAGGAGCCGCTTCTGGTCGGATGCGGTCACTTCTTGCGTCGCCGTATCGAGGTCGAGAATGCGCTTGTCGAAGATGTCGACCGTCTCGACAAGCGGCAGCTTCCAGTTGAGGCCCGGCACCTTGACGACGCGCTTTGGCTTGCCGAACTCGAGGACGAGCGCCTGCTCGTTCTGATGGACGATGAAGGCCGAGGCGTAGAGTCCCGCGGCGGCAATACCGATGAGCACGAGAAGGGTGAGCAGAAATCCACGCATCGTCAGTTCCCTCCCTCGGTCTTTTTCTTTTGTATTTGGTCGAGGGGAAGGTAGGGCACGACACCCTGTCCCGACTTGCTGTCGAGTATGATCTTGTCGGCGCCGCCCATGACGCGCTCCATGGTCTCGAGGTACATGCGCTTCCTCGTGACGTCGGGCGCTTTCTTGTACTCCTCGTAAACCTTGAGGAAGCGGGCCGTCTGGCCGTTGGCCTCGGCGACTGTCTGCTGCTTATAGGCTTCGGCGCCCTGGAGGATGCGCTCGGCTTCGCCCTTCGCCTCGGGAATGACCTTGTTGGCGTAGGCGAAGGCCTCGTTCTGCAGCTTCTCCTTGTCGGCACGCGCGGCCTGCACGTCGCGGAACGCGTCGATGACCTCGCTCGGCGGGTCCACCTTCTGCAGCGTCACCTGGTCGATCTGGATGCCGGCCTTGTAGTAGTCGAGCGTCTCCTGCATGAGGGTCTGCACGGCCGTTTCCGTCTTCTGGCGCGCTTCCGTCAGGATCGGCTGAATGTTCGACTGACCGACGACCTCGCGCATCGCGCTCTCGGCGACCTCCTTCACGGTGTTGTCGGGGTTCTGGATGTTGAACAGGTATTGGGCGGCGTCCCTGATGCGCCAGTAGACGACGAAGTCGATATCGACGGTGTTCTCGTCGCCGGTCAGCATCAGGCTTTCCTCTTTGACGTCCTGTGCGGCTCCGGTCGAGAAGCCACGCGAGGACGTGCCCGAGCGCATGCCGACCTCGATGATGTTCTGGCGCGTGACCTGGGGCAGCACCACCTCCTCGATCGGATACGGCCAGCGGAAATGCAGGCCAGGCGGCTCTTGGCGGACAAACTCGCCGAACCGCATCACGACGCCGAGCTCATCCGGGTTGACGCGGAAGAAAAACGCGTACCAAACGACGACCGCGCTCGCCACGGCGACGGCGAGAAAAATCAGCGGACCGGGAACGCCGCCGCCGCGCATTACCTGCTTCATGCGGTCCTGGCTGCGCTTCAGCATCTCCTCGAGATCGGGCGGCTGGCCGCCGCCTCCGGGCCCCTGGCCCCACGGGCCGCCGCCGCCGCCTTTCCAGCCGCCGCCGCCGCCGCCGCTCTGATTGCTCCAAGGCATAAGGTCTCGCCTCTCATTTTAGGGGAAGCCGGCCGGGAGAGACGGTTGGGTGGCTCGGCCACCGCACTCGACCGCCTCGAAATCCCGAGGGTGAAAAGTCAGACCCGCTTATAGGACAGGGTGCTGGGCTCTGCAAACGGGGCTAGTATCCCGGCTCCGAAGTTCGCCAAACTCCGCGGCGGCCACTTAGCGAACTTCGGAGCCGAAAGGACACTAGCAAGATCGATTGACCCAGTGTGGTTCAGGTTCGCAAGTCCGCAAACGAACCTGGCCGCAAGACAGCTGCGGACTTGCGAACCACCACACTGGTTAACATCGGCGGGCCACACCAGACCTTCAAGCCTCAGCTGGAGCGCGGATCAGGAGCCGCCCGTAGCCGCGCGCTCGAGCACGGTCGTGGTCGCCGCAAAATCGTCTTTTTCTCCACGCGGGAGCGGCTCGCTCGAGACCTCGCGCCAGCTCGCGCGGTCGAAGTCGGGAAAGCGCACGTCGCCCTCCGGGCTCCCGTGCACGGCCGTCCAATAGATGCGGTCGGCGACCGGGAGAGCGGCGCGAAACACCTCCGCCCCGCCGATAACCATGATCTCTTCGGCTCCCCGCGTCGCGGCGAGCACGCGCGCCAGCGTCAAGGCCTCGACGAAGCTCGCAACGACCGTCGCACCCTCGGGCGAGAAGAGAGGATCGCCCGAAACGACGATGTTGTCGCGCCCATCGAGGGGCCGCTTCAAGGATTGAAAGGTGCGCCGCCCCATGATGATGGGCTTGCCCATGGTGAGGCGGCGGAAGGCCTTCAAGTCGGAGGAGAGCCGCCACGGCAGCCCGCCGTCCTTGCCGATGACGCCATTCTCGGCTGCGGCAACGACGAGGGAAACCTTCATCAGACGGCAACCGGCGCGGCGATATGCGGGTAGGGCTCGTAGTTGTCTAGCGTGAGATCCTCGAACCTGAACTTGAAGATCGAGCGCACCTCCGGGTTGATCGACATCGTCGGAAGCCGGCGCGGCGCCCTCTTGAGCTGCTCGTCGGCCTGGTCGAGATGATTGAGATAGAGATGCGCGTCGCCGAACGTGTGCACGAAGTCGCCGGGCTCGAAGCCCGTCACCTGCGCCATCATCATCGTCAGCAACGCGTAGCTCGCGATATTGAAGGGGACGCCGAGAAACACATCGGCCGAGCGCTGGTAGAGCTGGCACGAGAGCTTCCCGTCGGCGACGTAGAACTGAAACAGGCAATGGCAGGGTGCCAACGCCATGTCCGGAATGTCGGCTGGGTTCCAGGCCGATACGATGATGCGCCGGCTATCGGGATTGGTTTTCAGCGTCTCGACGACCTCTCTGATCTGATCGATCGGCTCACCGCCGGGCACCGGCCACGACCGCCATTGCCGGCCGTAGACGGGGCCGAGCTCGCCGGTCTCGTCGGCCCATTCGTCCCAAATACGCACGCCGTTGGCCTTGAGGTAGGCGACGTTCGTGTCGCCCGCGAGAAACCACAGCAGCTCATGGACGATCGATTTCACGTGGAGCTTCTTGGTCGTCAGCAGCGGAAATCCCGCCCCGAGATCGAACCGCATCTGATGGCCGAACACGGACAACGTGCCGGTCCCGGTGCGGTCGGTCTTCCGGGCGCCCTCGGTGCGGACCCGGCGCAGGAGATCGAGGTATTGCTGCATGGGGGGAATGTAGGCAATTCCGCGCCCCAACAAGAGGGCCCCTCAGGCAGGCGCAAAGAAATAAATGAACGCGACGGCGGCCACGTTGGCCATGGCATGCGCCACGACCACGGCGCGCATCGACCCCGTCCGCCACATGAGCCACGAGAGGAGCAGGCCGGCCGTGAACACGCTCACGAGGCCCGGCACCGAATAGCCCATGTGAAGCCCCGTCCAGGCCGCCGTGGAGAGGAGGGCCGCCGGCCCGAAGCCGAGACGGGTCTGCGCGAGTGCCGAGAGAAGAAAGCCGCGGAATGTCAGCTCCTCCCACAGCGGCGCCAGCACCACAGCAATGACCGCCGTTCCCCACCAAAGGGGAGACTTTAGCCCCTCGGCGAGCCACTTGCTGTCGGCGAAGGGGTCGAAGCCCACGCCGAAATACATCGCAAGCTCGAGCGCCCCCGTCACCGCGACGACGATCAGCCCGCCGAGGATCGAGGTGCCCCAGCCGGCTGGACGATCTTGGAGGCGCAGCACGTCCCGTCTCCTGGCGCCCCGCCCCGCGGCCAACCAGATCGCGGCAAGGGAGAGACACTGCGAGCCAATCACCAGCCCCACGCCGAGGGGCGTCGCCAGCGACCCCATATCGGCAGCCATCCTGGCCATCGTGGCCTCGTCGGCCCCGAGTCCGGCGGCAATCACCAGGCCCACGAGCAGGGCCGCGAACGAGGACACGCAGGCAATGAACGTGACGGCCAGAGCGCCGACCGGTCCCCACGGCGTGCTCGGCACGTACCGCGCCGGGCCGCGAAAGAGCCCGCCCGCTCCCTGGCCAGCGTCGTCAGTCCCTGTCGTCACGCGCGCGTCCCCCCGCCGTCGCCGGTCCCGGCCGCCCCACCCCGCCTCAGCCGGGCGGCGGAGTCAACAGGAGCGCGAGGCTCACGCCGCAATTGAAGAGGACGTGGCACACGATCGGCACACGGAGGCTCCCAGTCCGGATGAGGAGCCAAGAAAGGAAGAGGCCCGACGCGAAGACCTGCGCCTTCGCAACGGCAGAATGATCGACGTGCAAGCCAGTCCAAACGAGCGTCGTCGCCAGCGCGGCTCCCCATACGCCGGCCCGCGAGCTTGCCAGCGCCGAGAACAGGAAGCCGCGAAAGAAAAGCTCCTCCGCCAGAGGCGCAAGCAGCCCGAGCGCGAGGAGGGGCATCCAGCCAGCCTCGCCCTTGAGGCGCGCCTGGTAGGGGGCGGCCTCGGCAGCGAAGACGTCGGGCGCGATCGCCCACAGGCCTCCGATCCACACGATTGCCGCGGCCGTCGACAAGAGGATCGCGGCCGCATAGGCGCGCGCTCCTTCCGCCGGCGGCCCGAGCGCAAGGACGCGCTTCGGCCGGCTCTTGAAGCGGCCGGCGGCGATGAGGGCCAGGACGACAATCGTGCCGTCCAGCACAGCGAAATAGAGGGCGTCACCGACGGTGGCTTGGCGCTCGAGTGCGCCGGGATCGATCACCCCCTCACCGATGCCGGCGAGGCGCAGGTAGAGCCAGACTGCGCCAAGCGCGGCGACGGGGGCAGAACAGAGGACCAGGGCGCCGACCAGCAGAGCTGGCGCCGGCCGCCAACCGGTCTCGGGCACATAGAGCACCGCCGTCGCGCCGAAGCCGGCGAGGGCGCGCCGCGGGCTCTCGATGCGGCAGGACTTATCGCTGTTCATTACCCATGCCCCGCGCCCGCCTTCGGCATCGATCGGGCCCGGCGCGCGGTTAAGAACCGCTCTGCGCCGAGCACTTTTATTTCACGCGCGCTCAGCCTATATTCAACCGGTCGGATTCGTCCGGCTATGGCGATAAACGCGGCCGTAATAAGCCGTTCGGACCCGGGGGCAGTACCCGGCGCCTCCACCATCAGCTCACTGGGACAAGCCACAGCCCCAGATCGAACCATGGACCTAGAGCGTCAGTGAGCTGTTGATGGGGGCGAACTAGGATCGACGAGGGTGTAAAGGGTTTAGCTTTCGCTCGGCATGATACCGCCGTCATCGGGTCATTCAGAATAGTTGCCAATGACAACTATGCTGAGGCTGCTCTCGCTGCGTAATGCAGCGCGAAAGCCTGAACTACCAAAGTCCTCACCCCTAGCCGGGTAAGGCGCGGTTCGGAGGGCACCGGGCAACAGAAGCCCTCCACTCGTCTTTCGGCCGACTTCGGGGGACATTGTGGCCGTGATCGGGGACAATACGATACTGGAATGACGGCCGGGCCGACCATCGACTACGAAGCGCTCGCACAAGAGGCCATGCGCGGCGTCGTTCGCACCGTGCTGACGCGCGCGGCCAAGTCCGGCTTGCCCGGAGATCATCATTTCTACATCTCGTTCGACACCGAGGCGCTCGGCGTCACGCTGTCGAAGCGGCTGCGCGAGAAATACCCGCGCGAGATGACCATCGTGCTGCAGCACCGCTTCTGGGACCTCGCGGTCACCGACGACCGGTTCGAAGTGAAGCTCACCTTCGACGGCATCCCGGAGCGCCTCGTCATTCCGTTCGCCGCCATCAAGGTCTTCTTCGATCCCTCGGTGCGCTACGGGCTCCAGTTCGAGGACCCGAGCATCGGGCCCGATGCCGGGACCCATTCGCTGCCGTCTGGCGCGCTCGGCGGCGACGCCGCGGGAGCGACGCGCACGACCCCTCAAAGAAAGCCCAGGCCCGCGAAGAAGCCGCGCACCGATCGCGACGAGCTCGACATCGCGCCGCGCCCGCAGCCGGCGCTGCCGGCGGGCTCCCCTTCCGCCGGCCAGAGCGCGGCGAAAACCGGCTCATCAGCGCCGGCCGTTGCCACCGGCACGGGGGCCAAGAGCGAGCCTCAGCCCGCCGCGCCGAAGTCCACGCCCAATGGCGGCGCCGAGATCGTGAGCCTCGATCAATTCCGAAAGAAATAGGCCGCTTCGGGCTCTGACTTGACTCTGCTCAAAGCGAGTCCGCCGGCCAGCGGGCAGGCTTCGACCAGCACGCGCCGAGGTGCATTTGCCCGCGCGCCGTCTCAGGTCGCAAGGAGCCCGACATGCAGGCGAAGAGCGAGAATTGGTCCTTGGATGCCGTCAAGGCATGGCTCAGGCATCACCACCCCTGGCCGCTGTGGGCGTTCATTCTGATCGTAGCCGTCCTCGTGTTTCTCGCCCGATCGGCGCATGGAGCGGGCGCCGCGCGCGCCAAGATCGCCGCCGAGGGCCAGCTCGAGTACGAGGAGAATTGCGTTGCCTGCCACCGGGCCGACGGCAAGGGAAAGGGCGAACTCGCGGCGAAGCTCATCAAGCCGCCCAAGGATCTGACCGCGATCTCGGCGGCGAACGGCGGCACGTTCCCCTTCTGGCGCGTGTTCGACATCCTGGCCGGCGAGACCGCCGTCGAGGGCCACGACACGATGCACATGCCCGAGTATTTCGCGCGCATGAAGCAGCAGGACTACAAGCCGGGCTACCTGCCGGCGCACGTGCGCATCCTCGAGCTCACGCACTACGTCGAGAGCCTTCAGGGCAAGTGACGCGGGCTATTTCTCGAAGGTCGCCCCATTCTCGTAGACCGCCTCGCCCCACCATCCCGGCTGATGGCGCATGTAGTAACGGTAGGGCGCGAGATCGTAGTCGAGGTCGCTATAGTCGACGAGGGGCGGCGGCTGGTTGAGCACGACGGGGGGCGAGGAGTAGCGCATCGCATTCGGCGGATAGTAGATGACGGGGGGCTGGACGCCGAGCGGCAGGACGCCCGCCGCGGGATAGCCGGGACCGGGAACGACGTCGACTACCGGCGGACGACGCGCGAACCAGACGGGCGGCACGGTGTACCAGGGATGCCCCCAAAAGCGCCCCCGCCAGCGCCAGTAGCCCACGAGAACCGCTCCTCCCACTCCGCTCGCAATCGCCCTCTGACCGAGGCCGGCCGGAGGGGCCGCCGTCGCTGAGGACAGGCAAGCGATCAGGCAGAACGCGGTTCCGGCGGCGAGTGCCAGCAGTCCCTTGCGCATGTCGTCCTCCAGGATCGGTTCGACGCAGCACACGCTCATATTCCCGCGCAGGCCGGCAGCGCTGGTCACGCGAGCACGGGGGACGGGAAGGCGAAGACCGAACGCCGACGTTGGCACAAGGTTCTTACCGATTTGTAAGCGGTTGGTCGGACTTGGACTTCAATTGGAAGGTTAAAGGTCGCCGATCGATGCTTGCTCAGGGAGGAAAAATCCGTGTCCGATTCACGCAAAACCTCGATGACAGGAGCGGCGATCCTCGGCGTGCTGCTGGCTCTCTCTCCGGTCTCCGCGCTCTCTGGCGACGACGAGCCAGTGGGCGTCGTCGTCGAGCCGAACGATGTGACGTCGGCGCCGACCGACGAGGATGCCGCGGCGAACGCCGGCGGCGGGTTCGACACGCCGGCCGATGCGGTCCAGCCCGACCAGGGCGACGGTTCGGAGCCCGAGCCGAAACCGACGACGGCGGAGCCCAACGACTAGCCGCTAGCGCCCGGCAACGGGCTTTCAGTTTCGCGCGCCGCATACGTGTCCCGCGCAGCCGCCCCTTCCGTTTTCGCCCCCGAAGGCGCACATTCAAGGCCTAGGCACGGACGGGCGGGAGCAAGCCTCGAAGTCAAGGAGAGTGGCTCTCATGAGGATAGCCGAAGTTCTAGCGGCCAAGGGCCGCGGCGTCGTCACGCTTTGGCCGTCACGGCGCTTGCGCGAGGCCATCGAGCTCCTCGATCGCCATCACATCGCCTCGGTGGTCGTCGTCGATCCGGAGCGGCGGCCGCACGGCATCGTGTCGGACCGCGAGATCATCCGGGTCATCGCCCGCCACGGCGCCGACGCGCTCGATCTCGGAGTGACGCATGTGATGATCTCGCCGCCACCCATGTGCACGCCGGAAACAAGCGTGGCGGAGGCGCTGCGGCGCATGACGTTCGACCGCATCAGGCATCTCGTCGTCATGCACGAGGAGGAGATGGTCGGCGTCGTCAGCATCGGCGACCTCATCAAGGTGCGCCTCGAGGACGCCGAGGTCGAGGGGCGCGTGCTGCGCGACATCGCCCTAGGTCATCTGGCGACCGGCTAGGCGATATTACGAATCCGTATCGCGCGGGCAAAGCGCCCGTAGTGTCCCCGGCGCAGGGTCATGGTGCGCCGGGAGGCCGGGTCCGGGCGCATCCCCGGCGGCCAGCTCGAAGCTGGCCGGCCTTTCTCATCGAAGGAACCCACCCCATGACCAAGCCCCAAGCCCCCAAGACGCTCACGATCGCCTCAGCCGTCCTTGCCGTTGCCATGACGGCCGCCGGAGGCGCGGCATTCGCAGACACCTACGATCACTCCACGCATGCGCCGCGCCATCACAGCAAGATTGCGCTCCAGTGCAGCGAGGAAGCAAACCTCAAGGGCCTGCACGGCAAGGCGCGCCAGGAATTTCGCCGCCATTGCATCCGCGAGCACACCGCGAGCAACGCCCCGGCGCACCACGTCGCCTTGAAGTACGATCATCCGGCCCACAAGGCGGTCTTGAAGTCGACGACCCCGAAGGCGAAAACCGACAAGACGACATAACCGCAAGCGAGCCACGCTCTTGCGGTCGGCCCCGCGTCCTCGCGGGGCCGCTTTCGTTTGGGCAAGCGTTCCTCCGGCGCAGAAGACCGGTTAACCTCTCGCGGAAAGGGGCGCGCCCATGGCGGATGCACGCATCGCTCTGGTGTCGGGAGCCAATCGCGGCATTGGATTGGAGATCGTGCGCCAGCTCTCTCGGCGCGGGATCGTCGCCGTCATCGGCGCGCGCGATCTCGAGAAGGCGAGCGCTGCTGCCCGCGAGCTTGCCCGCGACGGGATCGACGCGCCGGTCGTCGCCCTCGACGTCGACGAGGAGGCCGGTGCGGCGCGCGCGGTGGCCGAGGTCGAGCGCAGGTTCGGGCGCTGCGACATCCTTGTCAACAACGCCGCGATCCTGATCGACGGCCCCGGAGGGTTCGAGGCGAGCCTGTTCGATCTCAAGGCGGACATCGCGCGCCGCACCTTCGAGACCAATGTGCTGGGACCGCTCCGGCTCATTCAGGCGGTTGCGCCGATGATGCTGAGGGAGCGCTACGGCCGCATCGTCAATCTCTCGTCGGGGGCGGGGCAGCTCGCCGAGATGGGCGCAGGGTTTCCCGCCTACCGCATGTCGAAGGCCGCCCTCAACGCCCTCACGCGCATCGCCGCCGCCGAGCTCTCGGGAGACAACATCAAGGTCAATTCCGTCTGCCCCGGCTGGGTCAGGACGGATATGGGCGGGCCCAATGCCGAGCGCCCGGTCGAGAAAGGAGCCGAGACGCCGGTGTGGCTCGCGATGCTGCCCGACGACGGACCGACGGGCGGCTTCTTCCGCGACAAGAAACAGATCCCGTGGTGAGAGTGACGCGAGTTCAGAGGCCGCGCACGAGATTGCCCACCATCAGCGTGAAGTAGGCTGTAATCGACAGCCAGAATTCCTGGTGAGGCAGGTAGCGGGGCACGGGGATGAAGCCGAGCTTGGTGATGAGCGCGAGAGAGGCCAGCACGAAGGAGATGAGAAAAATGAGAATGGTCGGCGGATTGAGCCTCATAACGCGAACTCCTCGATAGCCGGCGGCGACCTCGGCCGCCTCGCCAAGCTTATGCCCGCAACATAACACGGGGCCGAAGGGGGATTGCAACGGGTCGGGCGGGCGAGTGCCGCCAGAGGACCGGAGCCTGCGCCCAATTCACATCAGGTCGTGCAGGGTCGCGTCAGAGAGCCCGGGCCGGCTTGCTGCCTGCCTTCGGTCCCGGTGGATCGCCGTCGATCACGAAGCGGACCAGCTCCTCGGCGCCCGCGCTCGTGTCGCGGCACGTGACAACGATGCTGCCGGGCGCCGGTTGGGGCCCTTGCGGGGAGCCCATCTCGATCCGGGTCTTGTCCGTGGGCAACGGGGCGATCGATACGACCTCGAGGACGCGCTTCTCCGCTCCGGACGCGACGGTAAGCCGATCGCCGACGGAAAGTTCGAGCGGTCCCGCGGGCTGCGCCCAGGCGGCAGGCTCGATACGTCCTCCGCTTGGTGCGGCGCTTGCCCGCGACAGCCAAAAGTCCTCGCTGCCCGAAACGAGGGGGCCACCCTTCGAGCCGTCACGTGGGTCCGCGGCCTCGAGCGCTACGCTGAAGCCCCGGGTGACGACCGCCTCGGTATTGGCAAAGGCTGTGATCACTCCCATCAGGGCGGCCGCCCCTATGACAAGGACCGCCGCGGCGCGGGCAGGTACGGTGATGCGCTTCGCCATCTGTTCAAACCCTCTGATCCCGACCGCCCCTATATAGAGGGGCGAGCGGAAAACGGCGACCCCCGGCCTCAAGTTTCCTGCCGGTATTAACAGGGCCCGTTAACTGCCGATACGGGCCGACGGGCAATACGGACCATCCCCAAGCGGGCGTGAGGCCGCTCGTAGGCTCTCATGAGATGCCGGAAAAAGGCCAAATTGAACGCAGCGAGGCCCGAGAGCACTGCGAACAAGAGAATCAGCGGGGCCGGCCAGGAGTAGCCTGCGACGCCAAGCACGAACCCGGCGATCTGGTCCTGGGACGCCTGGGGCGCGGCGACCGTCGCATGACAAGCGGTCATCACCATGAGCACGACAAAGACGGCAACGCCGACAAGGGCATCGGGCGCAAAACGACGAGCCGTGATTGCGAGCAAGCGGTCTGTCATCAAGGTCTCCTTTCAGTGCGACTCGGCCGCAGCGTGATCAAGCGGAGCACATCCTGTTCGTGTGGCCTCGTTTTGCTCCGATTGTGGCGAGAGCTGGCCAATTCCCTTGAATTCGCGCTCGCGACCTCGCCGGTGTTATCAATCGACAACGCCCGCGCGGGACGACGTTCATATTGTGTTTTGCTGCAGTGCGGCGTAGCTTCCGCGCCGCTCCCGGCCGGTGATTCCGAGCCCGGACCAGAGAAAGAAAGACGCGCTCCCATGGGCTTTTTCGCCGACAGCTTGAACCGAATCCAACCCTCCGCGACGATCGCCGTTTCGATGAAGGCGCGCCAGCTCAAGGCCCAGGGGCGCGACATCATCTCGCTATCGGCCGGCGAGCCCGACTTCGACACGCCCGAGAACATCAAGCTCGCGGCCATCAAGGCGTTGAAGGACGGGCGCACGAAGTACACCGACGTCGACGGAATCCCCGAGCTCAAGGCGGCGATCGCGGCCAAGTTCCGCCGCGACAACAACCTCGACTACAAGCCGTCCCAGATCTCGGTCGGAACGGGCGGCAAGCAGGTGCTCTATAACGCGCTGCTGGCGACGCTCAACCCGGGCGACGAGGTCGTGATCCCGGCGCCCTGCTGGGTCTCCTACGCCGACATCGTCATGCTCGGCGGCGGCACTCCCATTTTCGCGGAAACCCGGATCGAGGACGGCTACCGGCTCAAGCCCGAGGTCCTCGACGCGGCCATCACGCCGGCCACCAAGTGGCTCGTCTTCAATGCCCCCTCGAACCCGACGGGCGCCGCCTACTCGCGCGAGGACCTGAAGGCGCTGACCGACATGCTTATGACGGACAAGAACCGCCACGTCTGGGTGCTGACCGACGACATATACGAGCACCTGCTCTATGACGGGTTGAAATTCGCGACGCCCGCCGAGGTCGAGCCCGGCCTCTACGAGCGCACGCTGACCATGAACGGGCTCTCCAAGGCCTATTGCATGACGGGCTGGCGGCTCGGCTATGCCGGCGGGCCCGAGCCGCTCATCAAGGCGATGTGCAAGCTCCAGTCGCAGTCGACCTCGAATCCGACGTCGATCACCCAATGGGCCGGCGTCGAGGCCTTGAACGGCCCCCAGGACTTCATCGCCCGCAACAACAAGGTGTTCGTCGAGCGGCGCGATCTCGTCGTGTCGATGCTCAATCAGGCGAAGGGCATCACCTGCCCCAAGCCCGAGGGCGCGTTCTATGTCTACCCGAGCTGCGCCGGCGCCATCGGCAAGACGAGCCCGAAGGGGACGCCCATCAACAACGACGAGGACTTCGTCACCGCGCTGCTCGAGGAGGAGGGCGTCGCCGTCGTTCACGGCGCGGCCTTCGCCGGCTCGCCGGCGTTCCGCATCTCCTACGCCGCCTCGACGGAAGCCCTGACGGAG
The DNA here is from genome assembly GCA_963740475.1 of uncultured Alphaproteobacteria bacterium. GTDB lineage: Bacteria > Pseudomonadota > Alphaproteobacteria > Rhizobiales > Hyphomicrobiaceae > Hyphomicrobium_C. The sequence goes on from CAVUEM010000045.1 coordinate 458,308, forward strand.
GCCTGCATGCGCATTCAGCGCTTCTGTGCCGGCCTCAGGTAGGCAGCGCTTTTTCGTCGCGTCACCTCGCCAAAGCGGACGTGTGGCGTGGGTACGTGGGACAAGTGCTGATGACAAAAGTCTCGGTTGAGAATGCCCGGTTTTTGCCCTCAGCATCGACGACCCACTCACGCTATCGCTGCCGTGATGCGGGACTTTGCAGCAAGCCAAGTGAAACGACATGCGGCATGGGCATTTCTGGTTATGGGACGCTGAGTAAGTTGCGCCGTAAAGAAGTCGGCAGATGTCGGGGGTTAAGCTAAGAATGGATAGGATTAATATTATCGTGGCGCTTACAATTGGTTTCGGGGCGCTGGCCCCAGCCGGTGACGCGACCGCCTACAGTGCGCGTGTGAACTCCGCCTGCAAGTCCGATTTCTACAAGTTCTGCCCCTCCTATAAGGTAGACAGCCCTCAACTCAGGGAATGTATGCGCTCCGCTGGCGGTAATATTTCGAGGCGCTGCCTCGATGCGCTCGCCGATTCTGGCGTAATTTCGCGTAAGTACCACAGCAAATAAGCCTCTTGCTGTGGTGCAGGAGTTTGCAGATGGCCCTTCCCCGGCGTGCCGTCTCGTCGAGCGCGGGCTCTTGCGCCAAGAGCGGTCTTCGGGCCTGACAAGGGGCAGGTGGATCATGCTCACCACAGGCGGCCGCCGACGGCGAGGATCCCACCCAAGACGAGAACGGCGGCGCATATGAGCGCAGCGAGCGCGCGCACGAGCGGGCGCGCGACGATCTCGGCCTTTGGCGCATCCTCATAGGCCAACGCGGGCTTCGCACCGGTGACCATGGCCCGGATCAGCGGCTCCTTCTTCACGAGGCCGTAGAGAATGTTGGCGGCGACGTGGAGGGCGACCAGCGGCAGCATCACGAGGTCGAAGATGCGTCCGTGCCAGCGGGTCGCCCAATTGTTCGCCGCCTCGTCGACGAGCCGGTAAAGGGGACCGCCGGAGAGGTCGTTATCGTCGACCGCAAACAGCCCGAGCATGGCGATAATGCCTATGGTCAGGAGCAGGGTCAGCACCATTGCTGCACCGAGCGGGTTGTGGCCGAGGTAGATCGCGGGATTGCTGCCGAAGAGACCTTGCGCATATTGCCAGGCAGCCAGAGGTCCGCGCACGAACGTCGAGAACCGTGCCGTCGAGGAGCCGCCGAAGCCCCACAGGAGGCGCCAGATGAGGAGCACGAGTACGGCCAGTCCGCTCCAGCGATGCCAGACGAGCGTCACGTCGCCCAATTCCTCGGCGAATTCGTAGCTCACCCACGACGAGAGGATGAGCGCGACGAGCGTCCAGTGGAAGAGGCGTGTGGGCAGGTCCCAAGCCGGGACGCTCCGGGGGGCGTCGGGCTTCGGCGTCATTTGTCCTTCGGCTTGCGGAACTTCTTGTGGCAGCCGCTGCAGTTCCCCATCACTTCCTTCCACGTGTCGGGAAAGGTTTCCTCGTCGGTGATCTTGCTTTCGGCGGCCTTGGCAGCTGCGGCGAGCTTGGGGAAGCGGTCGAGGAAGTCCTGCTTCTCCTGCCAGATGATCGGCAGGGCCTCGGTGTCGGCGCCGGTCTTGGCGTCGTCGGGAAAGAGCTTCGGGATGATCGCGGCCTTCTCCTGGATCACCTTGAGCGCCGCCTGCACCTTGGCGAGATCGAACTCCTCCTCCCCCTTGTACATGGCGTTCGGCGCCTTCGTCGCCTTGCCCATCGCCTCGTAGTTGCTCTTGCGCTCCTTGATGACGGCGACGTTCTGAGCGTAGACGGCGGTTGCGCCGACCGCGACGAGGAGCAGGACGGAGGCTGATCGAAGCATGGGCGGGAATCCTCAAACCTCGGACAGGAGCAAAATAAAGCGTGCAACATGCCAGGTTAGGAAGAGCTTGCACCCGTCCGATGACCTGTCAATGCGCCTCGGCCGAGGAACATACAGCCCGTTCATGCCGGAATGTTGCGTGAAGCGGCCCCGAGCGCATCGGGGCGCCAGGACGAGGCGAAGGGGAAGAGCGCTACGCGGTGGCGCGGCCGCCGAGCCAGCCCGCGAGCGTCTCGCGCAAGCCGAACATGCGGGCCGGGTCGACCAGAGCCGAGAGATGCTCGAGACGCGCCGGAGGGGGAAAGGCGCGCCGGGCCGCCAAAGCGTGTCCGTTGCGCAGCGCCTCTTCCGGCTGAAGGTAAGCCGGCTCGGCCATGTCCTCCTCGCTCGGAGCCATGGCAAAACCCGCAGCGTAGGCGACTGATATCAGAGCTCTGGGGCTCATAGCAGCGTACTCTGCGGGGGCACTTCGCATGGGACTAACGAAGCCTTCAACGGCGGCGCACCCCAACAAAACACGGGCGCGCGTGAAGAATTCATCATGAGGCATGTTGGCCGCAGGTCAAGTAATTTTTGGTAATAAACCGTGATCGAGGTTCGCACGCGCACGCAAAATGCTTGTGCGACGCAAATCGAGACTCGCAGTCAGGGCGCGGAGCAGGCCAGGCTGCGACCGGCCCCCAACGGGCGAACGGCGCTAATCTCGCGTCGCGATTTTTTCCAGGATCGCATCGAACCCCCCTTGCGCCGCCGTGCACACGGCGCGACGATCCGCTTGTCGCGCTCCTTGGGAGAGGCGCGGGGGTGCGCGGCCGGCGCTTCCCTGCGCGCCTCGCGACACTCCCCGGGCGACCATAAGCCCGCGAGTGACAAGGAGGAACCTATGGGGCAATCCGATGGCCCGCGCGACGGGCAGGCGGGCCGCAGCTCCCGCTGCATCGCACTGATCGGCCCGTATCTCTCGGGCAAGACCACACTGCTTGAATCCATCCTCGCCCGCACCGGCGCGATTACCCGCCAAGGCAGCATCTCCGGCAAGACGACCGTCGGCGACGGGTCCCCCGAAGCCCGCGACCACGGCATGAGCGTCGCCCTCAACATCGCCGACGTCTCGTTCCTCGGCGATACCTTCACCTTCATCGACTGTCCCGGCTCGATCGAGTTCCAGCACGAAGGGGCGCTCGCCCTCACCGCGTGCGACGCCGCCGTCGTCGTCTCCGAGCCCGATGGCAAGCGGGTCCCAGCGCTGCAAGTGCTCTTGAAACAGCTCGAGGACCGCGGCATCCCCCATTTCCTGTTCCTGAACAAGATCGACACCTTCACCACCGCGGTGCGCGAGATCATCCCGATCCTGCAGCCCGCGTCCACCAAGCCGCTCGTGCTCCGCCAGATCCCGATCTGGGAGAACGGAGTCGCGACGGGGTTCGTCGATCTCGCGCTCGAGCGCGCCTTCGTCTACCGCAGCCACGCCCCCTCCGAGGTCACCGAGATTCCGGCCGCCGTCCTCGACCGCGAGAAGGAAGCGCGCTTCCACATGCTCGAGCAGCTCGCCGACTACGACGACGAGCTCATGGAGCAGCTCCTCTCCGACCAGCCACCCCCCAAAGGAAAAGTGTTCGACGACCTCACCAAGGAGCTGAAGGACGGCCTCATCTGCCCGGTGCTGCTCGGGAGCGCCGAGAACGGCAACGGCATCCTCCGCCTTCTGAAGGCCTTGCGTCACGAGGTCCCCTTCGTCGGCGAGACCGCGAAACGCCTCAAGGTCGAGAACGCCAAGAGCGCCGCCTACGTAATCAAGACCATCTACACGGCCCACGGTGGCAAGATGAGCGTCGCGCGCGTGCTGACAGGCGATCTCGCCGACAGCACGACGGTGACCGGCGCCTCGGGCGCGGAAGAGCGCATCGCCGGCATGTTCACGCTCAAGGGCGAGGAGGCGATCAAGCGTGGAGGCGTCAAGGCCGGCGACACGGTCGCGCTCGGACGCCTCGATCGCATCAAGTCCGGCGAGACGATCACCGCCGACAGGACGAGCGTGACGCAGATCAAGGGCGCGGCGCTGCCCGAGCCCGTGCTCGGCTCGAGCATCGGCCTAAAGGACCGCAAGGACGAGGTGAAGCTCTCGGCGGCGCTCGGCAAGCTCATCGAGGAGGACCCCTCGCTGGTCCTCGAGCACAACCAGGACACGCATCAGGTTCTGCTCAAGGGCCAGGGCGAGATGCACCTGCGTGTCGCCTTCGAGCGTCTCCAGCGCAAATACGGCGTCACGGTGGAGCGCCAGCGCCGGCACGTCCCCTACAAGGAGACGATCCGCAAGGGAATCGAAATTCGCGGCCGCCACAAGAAGCAGTCGGGCGGCCACGGCCAGTTCGGCGACGTGGTCTTGAACATCCAGCCGCTCGCGCGCGGCGCCGGCTTCGTCTTCGGCGACAAGATCACGGGCGGTGTGGTGCCGAAGCAGTTCATCCCCTCGGTCGAGATTGGCGTCGCCGACTACTTGAAGTCGGGCCCGCTCGGCTTCCCGGTGGTCGACGTGTCGGTGACCCTGATGGACGGCTCCTACCACACAGTCGACAGCTCCGACATGGCGTTCCGCCAGGCCGGGCGCCTCGCCATGAGCGAAGGGATGCCCAAGTGCAGTCCCGTCCTCCTCGAGCCGGTGATGATGGTCGACATCGCGGTGCCGTCGGATGCCACCGCGCGCATCAACGGCATCATCCCGCAGCGGCGCGGGCAGATCCTGGGCTTCGACGCGAGACCCGGCTGGCCCGGCTGGGATGTCGTCTCCGCACACATCCCCGAGGCCGAGATGGACGACCTTATCGTCGAGCTCAGGAGCGCAACGTCGGGCGTCGGCACCTACACGGCGAAGTTCGACCACCTGGCCGAGCTCACCGGGCGGCTTGCCGACCAGGTGCTGGCGCAGCACAAGGCGGCGGCGGAGTAGACGTTCGTAGCATTTGGGACACGCGAAGGGCGGCCGCAGGGCCGCCTTTTTTCTTAAGCTGCTGCGCCCCGAGCGTCGTGTCCGCTCCCGCGAAGGGCGCAGGCGTCAAACTGTGGAGCGATACAGCCGCGGCCTGTGAATTGTCACGGTCAACGAAACGAGTCGTGTTACTGGGCGATTGAACGATGGCAACGGCATGCGCCTTTGCATGGCAGGCGCCCGCCGGCAGATCCATTCGCCTTGATCGTTCACTTTTCGGGGGAAACACTCATGGCCATCTCGCGCGTTACCGGGCCGCAGCTCATTCGCAATTACACCGGCGCGAACTTTCCCAAAAGTGACGCTTCGCCCTACGAGCTTCAGCGGCTCGACACCGGCAAGATGGTGGCCGTCTGGTCGGCAGGGTCGTCGACAACTGAAACCCTGGACCTCACGACGCTGAGCGCGCTCGGCACCTCGCCGACCGCGATCCAGACGCTCGATACGGTGGATCCGAGCCGCACTCTCGATCTGCCGGTCATTGCGCCGGCACTGAACGGTGGCTTCCTCGTCGTGTGGGACAACGACACGAGTGGCGAGAGCGACCCGTTCTCGGCCGATGCCTTGGGACGATTGTTCAATGCGGCCGGCACACCGACCTCCGCAAAGTTCGCTCTGTCGATCGAGACATCGGGGGGCGAGTTCACGCCAGCCGTTGCAAGGCTCGGCAACGGCAGCTTCTTTACCACCTGGTCGGATACGCGCACCTCGCTGCTCGCCAGCCTCGACGTCGACGCGCTCGGGCGCATCTTCGGTCAGACGGGCGCCCCGGCCGGCAGCGAGCTCAAGGTGAACATCAGTCTGGGAGATCAACTCGGCGCGGACGCCTTGGGCCTCCCCGACGGCCGCGCGGTCGCGATCTGGGCCAACGCAACCGTCTCTCCGGCGCTCGAGATCACCTTCGATCAGCTGCGCTTTAGGTTCATCAGCCCGACGGGGGCGGCGACAGGACCCGAGTTCACGATCGATACGATTGCACCGGGCAGCAGCTATTTGCCGTTCGACGGCGGCATCGATGCCTTGGGTCTCGGCAACGGCGGTTTCGTCGTCGTCTGGCAGCAGGCGATCGACCCGGATCAAGACGGGGAGATCCATTTCCAGCGCTTTTCCCCTTCCGGCGCGAAGATCGGCGCCGAGGTGGTGGTCGAAAACGCCACCGACCACATCGTCTCGTTCCAAGCGGTGGAGCTCGCCAACGGCGGCTTCGCGATTGCGTGGCGCACATTCGACGAATCGACCAGCACCGGCGGAGATTTCATCCGAGTTTTCGATATGAACGGCGCCGAGATCGGCGCCGAGACATCCTTGCAATCGATGAGCACGCCGGGCCTCTCGAATATTTTCGATCTCGAGCTCATGTCCAACGGCCGCGTGCTGGCGCTCGGGACATTCGGCAGCGGCAATTCCTCCGTCGGCACACAGGTGTTCGATTTCGGCGACGAGCGCCTCCTCGGCACGGCTCTGGCGAATACGCTCTTTGGCAAGGAAGGCGTGAACGACCAGATTCTGGGACTCGCCGGCAGCGACAAGCTGACCGGCTTGAGCGGAAACGACACCCTCGACGGCGGCGCCAACGTCGACACGCTGATCGGGGGGCTCGGCCGCGACACGATGACGGGCGGGACAGAGCGCGACATCTTCGACTTCAACGCAATTGCCGAGACCGGCAAGGGCCCCGCGACGCGCGACGTGATCAAGGACTTCGTGCACTTGACCGACGACATAGATCTATCGACGATCGACGCCAACGGAGCCGCGGCGGGCAACGCTTTCTCATTCCTCCCCGCCATGGGCGCGGCCTTCACGGGCGTCAAGGGTCAGCTGCACTGGCTGCAAGCCGCGGGCAAGACGATCGTCGAGGGCGACATCGACGGCAACAAGGTCGCCGACTTCCAGATCGAGCTCACGGGGCTAGTGACCCTCACCAGCGGGGATTTCATCCTGTGAGTGAGCGTCCGGCCGTCTGGCGCAGGAGCGCACGGCGGACATGTGCGAACGCCTTGTGAGGCGTCACGGGCCTTCGTGCAGAGGCTCGCGTGCACGCGCTGGCGCCTTGAAGCCGGCACGGAATGGCGCAAGAGTTGGCGAGGGTCGCAATTGAGCGGCCATGGCAGGCGCCTGCGAATGTTCGATGCCTCAAACCAACCGCCGCCGCTCGAGAACTACAACCTGTTGGCAAGCGACGCCGTGTTGAGGGACGCGCTCCATCGGGAGCACGCCGGCTGGGCACAAGAGGAACTGGCGAACCTTGGCGAGCGGCTCGGCGCTGCGGAAACGATCGCGCACGGCTTCGACGCCAACCGCCACCCGCCGATCTTGAGGACGTACGACCGCGCCGGCAACCGCATCGACGAGGTCGACTTCCATCCCGCGTGGCACGCGCTCATGGGCATAGCGGTCGGTGCGGGGCTGCACAGCGGCCCGTGGGCTAACCCGCGCCGCGGCGCCCACGTTGCACGCGCGGTCGGCACCTACATGCTCGCTGAGACCGAAAGCGGTGTCTATTGCCCGATCTCGATGACGTACGGCTCGGTCGCGACCTTGCGGCGCTCGTCGGCGATCGCGGCCGAATGGCTGCCGAGGATCTTCGCGCGCGCCTACGACCGCCGCTGCCGGCCGGCCGCCGAGAAAACCTCTGCCCTCATCGGCATGGCGATGACCGAGAACCAGGGCGGCTCGGACCTGCGCTCCAACGTGACCCGCGCGGAGCCCTACTCCAGAGAAGCCGGTCGAGCTTACTTCCGCCTCACGGGCCACAAATGGTTCATGTCGGCGCCGATGTGCGACGCCTTCCTGGTGCTCGCGCAGACCAGCTCCGGCCCCACCTGCTTCCTGGTGCCGCGCTGGACGCCCGAGCGCAGGCGCAACGCGATCCACATCGTGCGGCTCAAGGACAAGCTCGGCAATCGATCGAACGCGTCGAGCGAGGTGGAGTTCGCCGGCGCCCACGCCGAGCTCATCGGCGAGGAAGGCCGCGGCATCCCGACGATCATCGAGATGGGCAACTACACGCGCCTCGACTGCGCGATCGGCTCGTCGGGGCTCATGCGCCAGGCGGTCGTGCAGGCGATCCACCACGCCAAGCACCGCACAGCCTTTCAGAAGCGGCTCGTCGATCACGCGCTGATGATGAATGTGCTCGCCGACCTCGCGCTCGAGAGCGAGGCGGCGACGGTCCTCGCGATGCGGCTCGCGCGCGCCTACGACGAGGAGGGAGAGGCGGCCGAGGTCTTCCGACGCATCGTCACGCCGGCGGCGAAGTTCTGGATCTGCAAGCGCGCGCCGGCGCTGACCGGCGAGGCGATGGAAGTGCTGGGCGGCAACGGCTACGTCGAGGAGTTCCCCCTCGCACGCCTCTACCGCGAGGCGCCGGTGAACTCGATCTGGGAGGGATCGGGGAACATCATGTGTCTCGACGTGCTGCGCGCCTTCGCACGCGCGCCGCAGGCGATGGACGTGCTGATGGCTGAGATTCGCGAGGCTGCGCAATCGGCGCCGCGGCTCGAGGACTTCGCCGATAGGCTTCGCGGCGCGTCGGCGGAGGCGAGCGAACCGCAGGCGCGCATTTTCGCACGCGATCTTATCCTGGCGCTGCAGGCGGCGCTCCTCATCCGCCATGCGCCGGCGCCGATCGCCGACGCCTTTTGCGCCTCGCGGCTCGACGGCGCCTCGGGCGCGTTCGGGCTGCTTCCGCGGGGTATCGACGCCGGCGCGATCATCGCGCGCGCAGCGCCAGCACTTGCGTGATGCACGATGCGCCCCTTGGCGTGCTCTCAAAGCCCAAGCTCGCCGAGGCCCGGATGATCCGCCGGGCGCGGGCCCAGCGCCCATTGATATTTGCGGTCGGCCACCCTGATCGGCAGATCGTTGATGCTGGCGAAGCGCTTGCGCATCAGACCGTCGGCCTCGAACTCCCAGTTCTCGTTGCCATACGAGCGGAACCACTGGCCGCTGTCGTCGTGCCACTCGTAGGCGAAGCGAACGGCGATGCGGTTCTCCGTGAAGGCCCAGATCTCTTTGATCAGCCGATAGTCGAGCTCGCGCGCCCACTTGCGCGTGAGGAACGCGACGATCTCCGCGCGCCCGCGCGGGAACTCGCTGCGATTGCGCCATTGGCTGTCCAGCGTATAGGCCAGCGCCACGCGCTCGGGATCGCGCGTGTTCCAGGCGTCCTCGGCCATGCGCACCTTCTGGATCGCTGTCTCGAGCGTGAAGGGAGGAAACGGCGGTCTCGACATCGGGGGTGTCCTTCGGCGGCGGTGAGCCGGGAGCTGGGCCCGGAATACCACCGGCCAAGACGCCGTCAATAACAACGCGGAACGTGAAGGAGCGGCGCAAAGCCGTATCGGACTTGGTAAAAAAGGGGGCCGGAGCATCGACCCCCAGGACGGAGGAACTTCGTGGCAGGGCTGAAGGCTTCTCAGTCGGCGGCGTCAGTTAGACCGTGGCGTGCGCTTCGCCGGAGCCGTTCGTTGCGGCAGCAGGCTCCGGACTTGGCTCCGGTGTCGTTTCTCCTTCGCTGGCAGCCGGCGCCGGCGCCTCGGCTGAGGCCGCGGCCTCCGCAGGCTCGGTCGCGGCGGTTCCCCCGTCGGTCGCCGCCAACTCGGCGACAGGCTCGGGCTCTGCAGCCCCATCGGCAGGCGCCGATGCCGTGGCCTCGCCTTCGGCAGACGAGCCTTCGGACGGGGCATCCCCCTCCGGCGCTCCCTCTGCTTGAGCCTCGAGAGGCGCCGCCGCGGGCCCCTCCGGCTGAGGGTCCGCCTCCGCCACGGCGGCAGTCGGCTCGGAGGGAACCGGCTCCGCGGCGCTGAGATCGCCGCCTTCCGGCATCACGAGCGCCGTGCCGCACGCCGCGATCGGGTCGACGGACGGCGCCGGCTCGGCCTCGGCGGGCGCTGCTTCGGCCGGAGGCGCCTCGGCGAGTGCTGCCTCGGCGGGCGCGGCTTCGACGGGCGCGGCAGCTCCCGTCGCTCCGGTCAGCACGAAGCCCATCAGCGCGTTCGCAGCCGCGATGATCGCTTCGGGCTTGCCCCCGAGCTCGTAGGCCATGCGTAGGCAATTGAGACGCTGTTCTTGAAGATCCATGCTTGCTCCTTGGCTGTTTCAGGTGTTTCGGCAGCGGTTCTGGGATGCAGAACACACAAGTAAATTAACATCGGAATCATCTTGCCCGCGGCGCGCCTAGACTGATCAACGGAAATATTTCTAAGTAGAACGAGGGATATCGCAAAGTGATGCCCGCGCACTACCAAAAGATCCAGACGAAGCATCGGATTACGATCGAAATGTGCAGACGCGATCACAAGAGGCGCGCACGGAACGGGGCCTCGCGCAGCGAGTGAGCCTCAGCCGTTCGAGAGACGCTTGACGCACTCGGCAATTCCGTCCGGCCAATCGGGCAGCCGGACCTGGAGCTCACGCTCGAGCTTCGAGCAGTCGAGCTGCGAGTTCGCGGGACGTGGGGCCCGCGTCGGATATTCGGCAGACGAAATAGCTTCGAGCTCGACGGGGTCGTCCTCGGGTTTTTCGGCACAGTGCAAGACCTGACGCGCGACCTCGTACCAGCTCGCCGTTCCGCCGCCGGCGGCGTGATAGATCCCCCACGGCATGTCTATTCCATCAGCCGCCGTCGCCCGCCCAGCGATGGCGAGGATGGCCTCGACCAGATGCGGCGCGTAGGTCGGGCTGCCCCGTTGATCGGCGACGACGCGCAACGGTCCGCCCGCGCGAATGCGCTCGAGCACGGTCTTGACGAAGTTGCGCCCGAAGGGGCTGTAGACCCACGCCGTGCGAAGGATGATGTGCTTGGGATTGGCCGCCTGCACGGCGGCTTCTCCCTCGAGCTTCGAGCGCCCGTAGACGGTCGCGGGCGACGCGGGATCGGTTTCGACATAGGGCGTCGGTTTGGTCCCGTCGAACACGTAGTCGGTCGAGAGGTGGATGATGGGCACGCCGCGCCGGGCCGCGGCGGTAGCGAGGAGCCGCGCGCCGTCACGGTTGAGTGCGAGCGCGCGCTCGGGCTCGATCTCGGCGTTGTCGACGGCGGTATAGCCCGCCGTATTGATGACGATGTCCGGCTTAACATCGCCGAGAGCGCGCTCGATGCTGCGGGACTCGCAGATGTTGAGCGCGGGCCGGCCAATAGCGCAGGCGCTGATGTCGTCGCGCCCCGGCGCCACGTCGACGAACGCGTGCGCGATCTGTCCCTGCCAGCCGGCGATCAAGAGACGCATGCGGTTTGCCTCGCCCACGACACGACGGTTCGCGAGATCATGAGATCATAATGCCTAGAGCACGATCGTCTGACATGGAATCGCTACAGCGATCCATGTCAGGCGTCACTCGTGCTCTACACTTTGAATTTAGATGGCGATTCACGTTCTTGATGGACGCGAAGCGTCTCCATCAAGAACGATCGCGATCTAGCCCTCAAGATCGTGAAGACTGTGTCACAATGAGAGGGAGGGCGCGAAGCGCCGCGTCCCATCGGCAAATTGCTTTTGAGAGTTAGCGTTCCCTTTCCGCCGCCTTAACATCGCATTGCTCCCAGTGCCGAAGCCGGGCAATCGCACCGAATCGGGGCGCTTCCTACCAGGCCGTTCAGGCTCAGGCCTTTCCCGCGTTTACGGCTTCTCACGTGCTCTCGCGCATACTTCGGCTCGCGCACGTTGAAAACTTCGGCGCGCCCTTGCGGGCATTTGGCTGCCAAATCCCGCAGGCTTCAGGAACCAGTGGATGGGGAGTTGCAAGATATGACCAGCTTGGAATCGACTGCGCAAGCGATGGCGCATACGTGGTTCAACTATGGGGCCATGCGCAATGTCGAGGCGGCGAACCGCTTTCGTATCGAGCTTGCCGTGGCGATGCTGAAGGCCAAGAGTGCGACCACGCAAAGAAGCGGCCTCGAGTGGGAGCTGTCGCTCGCGGGGCAGGATCGCAGGAAGGTGCAGAAGCAGAAGCCGGTCCGCCGGTCGATCCTTTCGGCTGGCAGCTCGGGCACCGCGTAAGCCGCGGTGACGAGCCGGGCGCTGAGGCGCGCCCGTCATTGACAGGTCTGTTCCAGCGTCCAGCCCTTGACCCGGCAGACCTCGTTGCCCTTGCGGTCATAGCTGCAGACGCGCTTCGGGTAGCGCTTGTAGGAGCAGTAGTAGTCGGGGAACAGGAAGCCTTCGTAGCCCCGGACCGGCCGGTCGACGTCGTAGGTCTCCGAGTAGTAAGGCTTGATACCCCGGTAAGCCTGAGCTTCGCCGGCGAGCAGAAGCGGAGCCGCGCCCGCGATTGCTGCGGCGGCGGATAGAACGGCGCAAAGTTTCTTGCGTGTCATAACGTCCTCCAGTGCCCAGATCACAGGGCAAATGTCCCCATACGCGGCGGTCCACTAGAGAGGTAGGTTGGCGCCGTCCTCGGCACCAGATGCGAAATGTTATCCCCCTCTCCTCCAGCGCGCTTACACTCGCTGCGCCCGTCCCGCTAGGGGTCGCCTCCGGAGGCGTACCGAAGGTCGAGGGGCGGGACGAGTTCGAAGGGAAAGTACCGCACGCTGCAGCCATTCCTTCGCGCGTCTGCCAATCGCCGGTGGCAACATCGGTACCGCGGAGGCTTGCGGCTAAGCGAGGCGCGGGACGTTGGGACGTGCTTCACCCAACGCAAAGCTCGGAAAGGCGGGGCGCCGGTGCGCCTTTGAAAGCTACAAGCGGAAGACCGCGGCAATCCCGCGCCCCGCTCCCCTACTCTAATCATCTCGGGCTCATGGCCGCGAGGAGACGGCGCTTGCGCCAACTGTCATCCCGGCCGGAGCGGCGGCGAACAAGCGCCGTCGCGAAGCGCCGGGACCCAGGGGCGGCAAGCTCCGGCGTCTCTGCTTGGGCCCTGGGTCCCGAATCGGCGTCATGCCGGAGGCATGCTTTCAGCATGACGCGCCGCCCGGATGACAGGAGAAGCGGGAGGCGAGAGGGTCGGGTCGCGCCGGTGCGTGGACCGTGCTATGGCGACAACATATCGAACGCACAGGACGAAGAATGACCACCGAGAGGAAAAAAACTCGCACCGAGACCGATACCTTCGGCCCGATCGAGGTCGCCGCCGACAGATATTGGGGTGCGCAGGCCGAGCGCTCGCTCGGCAACTTCAAGATCGGCTGGGAGCGCCAGCCGGCGCCGATCGTGCGCGCGCTCGGCATCGTGAAGCGCGCCGCCGCCGAGACCAACATGGTCCTCGGCCGCCTCGACCCGAAGCTCGGCGAGACCATCGTCGCCGCGGCGCAGGAGGTGATCGAGGGCAAGCTCGACCCGCATTTTCCGCTCGTCGTCTGGCAGACGGGATCGGGCACGCAGTCGAACATGAATGCCAACGAGGTGATCTCGAACCGGGCGATCGAGATCATGGGCGGCGAGATGGGCTCGAAGAAGCCCGTCCACCCCAACGATCACGTCAACATGAGCCAATCGTCGAACGACACCTATCCGACCGCGATGCACATAGCTTGCGCCGAGGAGATCCACCACCGCCTCCTGCCGGCGCTGCAGCTCCTGCGCAATGCGCTGAACGACAAGGCGCAGGCGTGGAAGCGCATCATCAAGATTGGCCGCACGCACACGCAGGACGCGACACCCTTGACGCTCGGCCAGGAGTTCTCCGGCTACGCGCAGCAGGTCGAGAACGGAATCCGGCGCATCGAGAGCACGCTTCCCGACCTCATGCAGCTCGCCCAGGGCGGCACGGCGGTCGGCACCGGCCTCAATGCGCCCAAGGGCTTCGCCGAGATGGTGGCCGAGCGCATCCGCTCCATCACGAAGCTCCCGTTCACCTCGGCCCCGAACAAGTTCGAGGCGCTCGCCGCCCACGACGCCATGGTCATGAGCCACGGCGCGATCAACACGGTCGCGGCCTCCCTGTTCAAGATCGCCAACGACATACGCTTGCTCGGCTCGGGTCCGCGCTCGGGGCTCGGCGAGTTGTCGCTGCCCGAGAACGAGCCCGGTTCCTCGATCATGCCGGGGAAGGTCAACCCGACCCAGTGCGAGGCGCTGACCCAGGTCTGCATTCAGATCTTCGGCAACAACGCGGCGATCTCCTTCGCCGGCAGCCAGGGCCATTTCGAGCTCAACGTCTACAATCCGGTGATGGCCTACAACTTCCTGCAATCGGTGCGGCTCATGGCGGACGCGGCGATTTCGTTCACGGACAACTGCGTCGTCGGCATCGTGCCCCGCGAGGACAACATCAAGGCCGGCCTCGAGCGCTCGCTCATGCTCGTCACCGCGCTTGCCCCGAAGATCGGCTACGACGCCGCGGCGAAAATCGCGAAGACGGCCCACAAGAACGGCACGACCTTGCGCGAGGAGGCGGTCGGCGGCGGCTTCGTCACAGAGGCCGAGTTCGACGCCATCGTCGACCCGTCGAAGATGATCGGGCCGGAGTGAGACGCGATCGAGCATTTTGACCCGCGTGCGTCCCTGGTAATATGCGCATGATCAATGGGCATATTACATGCGGGCAAAGGGAATGCAGGACCAGCCAACAGCGCGGAAAAAGGCCGTCAATCTCTCCATGGATTCGGAGCTGCTCGCCGCGGCGAAGGAGGCCGAGACGAACATGTCCGCCGTTCTCGAGAAGGCCCTACACGAGGAGCTGCGCGAGCGGCTATGGCGGACGTGGCGCGAGGACAACCGCGAGGCCACGAACTCGATGAATGAGTACGTGCGCAAAAACGGACTCTGGTCGAGGAAGTATCGAGTTCTGGTAGATGCGCATCGGGCGGCGCGACTATGTCTTGGCCGACGGAAATCGATACCGTCGTAGGCACGGCCGCGGCCCTCGAATATGAAATCCGCCGTGCCTTGGATTTGGTGTTTATGGGCGTCTAACAGCATGACCGCCGAGATCACAAATCTTCGCAAAGCCCGCAAGCTCCGCGCGCGCGCCGAGAAGGAGCGCCAGGCGGCCGGGAATCGCGCCAAATTCGGCCGCTCGAAGGCCGAGCGCGACAAGACGGACAAGCTGGCCGACCTCGAGCGCGGCCGGCTCGAAGCCCACCGCCGGGAGACGGACGACGATGAGAGCGCGTCCTGAGGCGGGCCGCGGCCCCGGACGCCCCGAGCGCGATGCGGCCCGGCCCGTCAAGCGCTCGTTCTCGATCCGCGGCCATCGCACCTCGATCTCGCTCGAGGCCCCGTTCTGGGATGCGCTCAAGGAAGCGGCCCAGCGCGAGGGCCTATCGCTCGCGGCGCTCGTCGCCAGGATCGACGAGGAGCGCGGCGGGGCCGGGCTCTCCGGCGCGGTCAGGATCTGGATCTTGCGTCACGCGCGTCGGCTCGGCGAGCGCCAAAGCTACGACGGCGGCAACCGCGACTGAAGCGGGCGCAGCGACGTGCTCAGTAAGGCGAGGTTTGAAACGGGCGCCATGCCTCGTCGGCCGGTCGGCGCCGACGCGACGTGGGCGAAGTCGTGGGCGGGGGCACGCTCGCCTGCTCGGCAGGGAGGCCCTGCGCCGCGGCCGCATCGCCGGTGCCGTCCGCGCTGCCGTCGTCCGGCCCCGGTACGGTCGCGTCCGCGCCGCCCTGGATCGCGGGATCGACAGGAACGCCCGCGCCGGGTGGCGGCGCGTCCGAGGGAGCGACAGCTGGCGGCGTCGACGTCTGCGGCGGGAAGGCGGTCGCGGGCGACGGAGGGCGCAGCGCCTTTGCCCGCTCCGCTTCGAGGGCCTTCATCCGCTCGGCCTCCTCCTTCGCGCGTGTCTGGTCGAGCTTGCGCAGCCGCTCGAGCTCCTCGACGTCGCGCTCCATCTTGCGCACGGTGAGCTCGCGCTCGAGTGCGCCGGTCGAAATTGTCGGCTCGAGCGCGGCAAGGTCCTTGAGCTTGCCCACGTAGACGACGGTCACGCCCGGGAGCAGAACGCGGGCTTGCGCAGCGGGGCGCGCGACCTTGGGCTCGATCTGCCATTCGCTGTCGATCTGCATCGTCGCGAGCTCGATCGCGGTCGTGAACGTCGAGCGCCCGTCCTCAGCATCGAGTTGTACCTTCTCGAGTTTCAAGGCGCCGTCCCTGAGCTCGGCCGGAATTGTAATTTTGCCGATCTTGAGCTCGCCGACCTTGAGCGCATTCTTTATTGCCTGGACGAGGACGTCGCCGCCGGCGGGGCCCTTGCCGGCCAGCGCCTGCTCGGCGACCGCGGTCACGGCCGACGGCGTCATGCCCGCGAGCGTTGCGTCGCCGACTGTGATCTCCCCTTTTCCCTTAAGATCGGCGATGAGCGCGCCGGGACTGAGCGCACGGCCCGAGAAGTCGAGCGTGAAAGCGGCGATATCGCCGGGGGGCGGAGCGTCGGCGCGGCTCGCGATGTCGATCCTCATCTTGCCGGCGAGACCGATGCCCGCCGCCGCCTTCTCGATATTGAAGCTCGAGGTGAGCTTGCCGCCGAGAGCGGCGCCATCGAGCGCCTCGACGTTGATGCCGCCGGAACCAAGGACCGCCGTGAGGCGGGCGTCCCCGATGGCAAGGCCGGGCTCGAGTGCGAGCGTGCCGATGCGCGCCGCAATTCGGCCCTCGACCTCGCCGAGCGCGCCAAGGTCGAACGGCGCCTCGGGCCAGATGGGGGAGACCACCTCCAAGGGAGCGATGCTCCCTGGAGCTGGCGCCGCTATCCCCGGCGTACTCTTGCCCTGGGCGGTCGGGACGGCTTTCACCGCCGGCGCGGTCGGGGGTACCGCGACGACGGCCGGCTCGGACCGACCGAGGACCGGCGCAAGGAGGCCCGCGAACGTCGCCCGATCGATGGCTAGATCGGCATTGAGTGTGGCGAGCTTGCCCTCCGGCCGGGCGAGCGTGAGCCGTCCGCCGAGCTTCGCGGCGCCGACCGCCAATTCGTTGGCCGCGAGCGTGATGGAGCCGTCCTTGATCGTGAGCTGCGCCGAGCCCGCGACTTGAGTTGCGCCCGCGCCGTCGCCCAAAGGCAGACCGGCGAATCCGAGGAGCGACCGCGCGTCGTCGACCGCCACGCGTACGGCTCCCGTGACGTCGGCGCCGGAGGAGGGCAAGGCCACGCGGCCGTTGAAATCGACCGCAAAGCCGTCGGAGGCGATCGATGCGAGCGCGAGCACGCCCTTCGCCGGCGTGCCCGCCGCTTTGATCGAAAGCCGGCCCGGACGCGGCGCGGCACCCTCGGTCCCGTTCCCGTTCGCGACCGCCGACGGCCCCAAGGCCACCGCGAGCAGCTGCTCCACACGCGCGTTCTCGACCGTGACGGTCGCGTCGACGGGCTTGGTGCGCCAGTCGCTTCGCCCGCCCTCGAGATAGACCGCGCCGCTGGCGCGGCCTTCGCGGACGGTTCCGTCGAGGGAGAGGTGGATGTCGGTTGCGCCGCTCGCACCGAAGCCGAGGGCTCCCGCAACCCGAAATGGCGCGAGTGCGCCGATCCGGTCGGCGACGGGCTTCGCATCGTCGGCGAGATCGAGCAGGCGCACCAACGCGGCGGCGGCGGCGGGCGTCGGCGCGGCGATCGACCCGCGAATGGCGCCCTTCGGACGCTCAGGCACGTCGGTTGCCTCTCCTTCGGCGTCGATGGCGAGCCCCTCGGGCGTCTCGAATTTGAGCGCCGGCATCGACAGGCGGCCTTGCTCGAGCGAGACACGCGCAGCTACGTCCCTCAGGACGCGGGCGCCATCGGCGATCTCGGCGAACCGAAGGGTGAGCGCCACATCGGTCGTCGCGAGATCGAGAGTATGCGCCTTGCGGATTGCCGGGCCCGATCCGCCGCCATCGCTCGCCTGTTCGGCTTCTCCTCCGAGCAGCGCCTGAAGCGAGCCGAGCCCGACGATCCCGCCGCGAATCTGACCGACGTCGACGCGGGAGCCTTCGAGCGCGACAACAAGCTTGTTGCGCGCGCCGAGCCCGAGCTTGATCTCGCCGGCGAGCGGCATCGCGGCAATATCCGCGCTCGCCTCGGTGAGCTCGATAGCGCCGTCGCCCAGCGCGAGCCGCCCCTCGAGCGCGAACGGGCCGTCGGTGCGCCCCTCGGCGATCGATTTGTCCTTGAGACCCCAGCCGACGAAACGCAACAAACTCTGTCCGGCGAGGGTGAGCGCTCCGTCGAAGCGCGGCGCCGCTCCCGGTTTCAAGACACCGTCGAGCCCGAGCCGGGTTCCGCCGGGCAGATTGGCCCTGAGCCCCTTGAGCTCGAGCGGGCCGCCCCGCCGCGACGCGCTGAGGCGCACGTTGCTTACCGCGTCGCCGCCGAGATTGAGCTGATCGACCTCGAAGGAGGCGCTCGTATCGGCTTCGGCGGGCATGAGCGCCGCGAACGATTCGAACAGGCCGCGTGCCGCCACGAACGGCGCCATCCCATTGCCATGGGCGACAAAACGGTCGAGATCGAGCCAGCGTGAGGCAAGGGCCACTTCGAGGCGCAGCTTTTCGCCCCACGCCACTGCCGCCGACCCGGAGATCAGCTGCGGAGCGCCACCCTGCTCGAGAGTAGCCGCAATATCCGAAAGCTTGAAGCCGGTGGCGTCGCCATGGAGCTTGGCGCGAAGGTCGAACTGAGTCGGACCGCCGGGCGACGGCTCGGCGGGGACAGCAACGTCCAAGCCCTCGACATCAAGCCCGCCGACCTGCCCGGGCTTCTGCGGCGGCACCGGAGCTTCGACAGCCGGCGCGGCGGCAGGCGGCTCGTCGCCCTCGTTCGAGGCGGCCGTATCGAGACTTAACGACAGCTTGGCGGTGAGATCGCCCTCGACGCGCGGCCGCGATGTGAGATCGCCGACGCGACCGTCGAGAACGTAGGTATTGCCGCTTCCTGCGGCGGTGACAGCCACCTTGAACCGCACGTCGCCGGAGGGATCCTGGCGCGACGTGGCGAGACGCACCACGCGCTTGCCGTCGCTCCAGCCGACGGTTCCCCTGAACTTGAACGGCCCGTCGAGGGCCTCGGCTGCAAGCTCGCCGTCGATGTCTTCGAGGCGGACGAGCTCTGTTCCGTCCGGCCCGCGCACGGAGATCACGCCGTCGATCAGCTTGACCGACTGCAGCGCTACGTCTCGCGGGAGGAAGGGAACGAGCCCCGGATTGAGCGAAATCGTCCCCCAGTTTCCGGCGCCATTCTTGTCGACCGCGAGCTGCACCGTCGGGCGCTTCAGCTCCACCTCGTTGGCTTCGAGCACCCCGCGCAGAAGCGGCGGCACGGAGAGACGCATGATGAAGCTTTCCGCCCTGAAGATCGACGTGCCCCCCTCTCCGCCGGCGTCGGCGATCCGGAGCTTCTCGAAGCGGACGAACGGCGAGGGCAGGAGGCGAAGGTTGACCGTGCCGCCGACGCGCACCTCGCGACCGAGGATGCGCGAGGCCTCCTCTTCGAATACGCCGCGATAGCTGTTCCAGTCGACGAAATAGGGCACCGCGAAGAGCACCGCGAGCGCCATGACGAGAAAGCTGGCGAGGTAGAGAAGCGCGTTGTTCATTTCGCGTTGCGTTTGCCCTGCATACGCGGCGAAGGAGCGCCGATCTGTCGGGGCCGAAGCAGAGCCGCTCCGGCTGCGGACCGTTTCCGCCCGACAGTCAGGTTCGCAAGTGCCAAATTCTATCTCGCCGCACCATAGCCCATTGGCGGCAAACTCTGAACCTCAATTAGGGCTTTTTCTGACGGCCTATTTTACTTGCAGCTTCAATCCGGCGCGTGCGCCACCCATCTCAGGGTCCACGCGGCTTTGTCGAGAATACGACGCACGCTTCGTTACAGGCCATGGCGGCGGGTCGCCCGTCCTCCCATGCGCTCCATCGACGACATGGGGACTAAGCGACCGCTCAGCCCCTGGGCCAGATTGCCACCGCTCCGGTGGTGCTATAGTTGCAGCGGATGCCCTCGAATCAAAAACATTCCATGAACAGTCGACCGGATCCGGGTCCAGAGGACGGCGACCTGCCGCCCTTCGATCTCCCTGACGCCGCCCTCACCGGCGGCGAGCCCCGGCAACCTCTGTCGCAACGCGCGCGCGCCGTGTCTGGCACGCCACCCTACCTCCATGGGCTCAACGAGGAGCAACGCCAGGCCGTCATCGCCCTCGACGGCCCGGTCCTCGTGCTGGCAGGGGCCGGCACCGGCAAGACGCGCGTGCTCACGACCCGCATCGCCCACATTCTGGCGATGGGACGCGCGCAGGGCCATCAGATCCTCGCCGTCACATTTACCAACAAGGCCGCGCGCGAGATGAAGGAGCGCATCGCGGCCCTCGTCGGCGGGGCAATCGAGGCCATGCCATGGCTCGGCACGTTCCACGCCATCGGCGTCAAGATCCTGCGCCGCCATGCCGAGCTCATCGGCTTGAAGTCGGGTTTCACCATCCTCGACGCCGACGATCAGGTTCGCCTCATCAAGCAAGTGATCGAGGCGGAAGGCCTCGACAAGGACCGCTGGCCGGCGCGCCAGCTCGCAGCCCTGATCGACGGCTGGAAGAACCGCGGCCTGACACCCGACAAGGTTCCCCCCGGCGAGGCTTTCGGTTTCGCTCAAGGACGCGGCGCCAAGCTCTATGGCGCCTATCAGCGCCGCTTGAAGGAGCTCAATGCCGCGGACTTCGGCGACCTTCTCCTCGAGGGCCTGAGGCTCTTTCGCGAGAACCACGACGTGCTCGCCGACTACCAGCGCCGCTTCCGCTTCATCCTCGTCGACGAGTACCAGGATACCAACGTCGCCCAATACCTCTGGCTCAAGCTCCTGGCCCAGGGCACGCCCAATATCTGCTGCGTGGGTGACGACGACCAGTCGATCTACGGCTGGCGCGGGGCCGAGGTCGACAACATCCTGCGCTTCGAGACGGACTTTCCCGGCGCCCGCGTGATCCGCCTCGAGCGCAATTACAGGTCCACGGGCCACATTCTCTCGGCAGCGGCGGGCCTCATCTCCCGCAACCGGGGCCGGCTCGGCAAGACGCTTTTCACCGATGGCGCGTTGGGCGCGAAGGTGACCGTCACAGGCGTCTGGGACGACGAGGAGGAGGCGCGCGCGATCGGCGAGGCCATCGAGGGCCTGCGCGCGGCCGGACACTCGTTGAACGAGATCGCAATCCTCATGCGGGCCTCCTTCCAGATGCGCGCGTTCGAGGACCGGTTCGTGACGACGGGGCTGCCATATCGCGTCATCGGCGGCCCGCGCTTCTACGAGCGCGCCGAGATCAAGGACGCCATCGCCTATCTCGAGGTCGCCGCCAACCCGGCGAACGATCTCAAGTTCGAGCGCATCGTCAACGTGCCGAAGCGCGGGCTCGGCGACACGACCCTCCAGCGGCTCCATGCCCTCGCCCGCGCCCGGGGAATTCCCTTGTTCCAGGCGGCCCGCGAGATCGTCGAAACGGAGGATCTCGCGGGAAAAGCCCGCAGGTCGCTTTCCGATCTCGTCCAGTGCTTCGCGCGCTGGCGCGGCCTGATCGGCGGCCTGAAGCACACGGAGCTCGCCGAGCTCATTCTCGACGAGTTCGGGCTATACCGCCATGTGGCAGGCGGACAAGAGCCCACAGGTCGCTTCCCGCCTCGAGAACCTGAAGGAGCTCGTGCGCTTCATGCACGAGTTCGACACCCTCGAGGGCTTCCTCGAGCACGTGAGCCTCGTCATGGACGCAGACAAGGCCGAGGACGGCGAGCGCGTGAGCCTCATGACCTTGCACGCCGCCAAGGGTCTCGAATTCGATACCGTGTTTCTCCCGGGCTGGGAGGAGGGGCTATTTCCCCACCAACGCTCGCTCGACGAGAGCGGAGAAAAGGGGCTCGAGGAGGAGCGCCGCCTCGCCTACGTCGGCTTGACCCGCGCCAAGCGCCTCGCCAAGGTCTCGTTCGCCCAGAACCGGCGCAATCGCGGTCTCTACCAGTCGGCCATTCCGTCGCGCTTCGTCGACGAGCTGCCCGACGGGAACGTCGAGATCGAGGAGCAGAAGAGCCCGTTCGGCGGCGCCTACCAGAACTTCGCCAACCCCTATGGGAGGAGCCGCTTCGACGAGCAGGAGACGCCATTCCGCGCGAGCTACCAGACGCCGGGCTGGCAGCGGGCGCAGACGCGCTCCGCCGAGTGGTCGCGCGAGGCCGGCGCGAAGGGGCGCACCCAGCCCCGCGCTCCGATCACCATCGAAGGCGAGCTCGTCGCTGCGTCGAGCGCGCCGGGGGCAGGCTTCGAGGTCGGCGCGCGCGTCCTTCACCAGAAGTTCGGACCCGGCACGGTCGCCGAAGTGGACGGCAACAAGCTTTCGATCGATTTCGATCACGCGGGCAGGAAGCGCGTCGTCGACAGCTTTGTCGTGCGGACGTGAATCGCTGGGGCTTGCGGCCTCACCCGGCCGCGACTTTGACCACCAGATAGCAGGGACGGTACTTGCGTGTGACGATGGAAATGCGCGCGCCCACGGGGACAGGCGGCTGCCCCTGCGTGCTGAGGAACACCGTGAGCCCGCTGTCGGTCACGAGCTCGGCCGAGTTCGGAGTCCACGCTTTAACGATACCGCTGAAGGTATGAGTGCCCGGCTCGAACGGATCTAGCTCGTCCATCCCTCGTCTCCAAGTCCTGCACCGCGAGCCATTCTAACGGCCGAAGTGGGCCCTTTTTATAGCGCACTATGGCCCGGCCGCGATCAATCCTCCTCTTCGTCGAGGCCAAGCCCCGCGCCGTCCTTGGCGCGCGTCAAGGGAACGAACCGGACCGGAATGACCTCGCGCGAGGTCGTGCGGCCGTCCGCCTGCTTTTCGATGACCATGAGATCCTGCGACAGGCCGCCCACCGGGATCACGAGCCGCCCACCGGGCCTCAATTGCTCGAGGAGCGCCGGGGGAACGTGGTCGGGCGCCGCGGTGACGACGATCGCGTCATAGGGCGCGTGCTCCGGCCAGCCCGCATACCCGTCGCCGATCCTGGCCCAGACGTTGGAATAGCCGAGACGCGCAAGCACGGAGGCCGCCTCCCGGCCGAGCGGCGCGACAATCTCGATCGAATAGACCTCGCCGGCAAGCTCGGCCAGCACCGCCGCCTGGTAGCCCGATCCGGTTCCGACCTCGAGCACCTTGCTTTTCGCGTTGACTCGCAAGAGGTCGGTCATCAGCGCGACGATGAAAGGCTGCGAGATCGTCTGGCCGTGGCCGATGGGAACCGGCCGGTTGCGATAGGCCGCATGGCGCTCCAGCTTCGGCACGAACTCGTGGCGCGGCACGCGCCGCATGGCGGCGAGGACGCGCTCGTCAATTCCAATCTTGCCGCCCATCTCGCCGATGGAGGAGGCGAGGCGGATGATGTCGCCGACCATGGTCTCGCGAGCGACAGCCCAATCCTCGCCTGCGCGCGCCATTCCCGTCATTCCCAAGACCAGAGCCAGAGCCAAGCGCCACATCGCCGTGCTCCCTCGACGAGCCGAGACCTCGCAGCACTAGACGTGCAGGATCGTCTCTCCATGAGCAGAAGCAAGCCTTTGCTTCGACATGAGCTTCGACATCAATTCGACCAACTCGGCGGGCATCTCTCGCCGCGTGGGGATCACGCAGTTGAGGGAGTAAGTCATGGTGTTCAACCGCAAGCCCGATCCAAACCCAACCGACATCATAGCACCACAAATGAAGCGCCCGGAGCGGCCGGCCGGCCTTGAGCGGCATCAAGCGCACGCGATCGGCGCTGCGGGCGCCACTCAGTCCGTCATCGGCAACGACCTTTCGATCGAGGGGCAGACCATCACCATCCGCTGCAAGGGCTCGCTCAAGGTGCTCGGCAACATCCAGGCCGATCTGCACAGCAAGCAGCTCGAGGTGGGCAAGGAAGCCACCATCGAAGGCGCGATCGCTGCCGACACCGTCAACGTGTTCGGGCGCGTCAACGGGGCGATCCTTGGCGCGCACGTGGTGCTCCACTCGGGCGCCGAGGTCGAGGGCGACATCCACAGCCACCTGCTCTCCATCGAGCAGGGGGCGGTGTTCGACGGGCGCTCGCGCCGCGTCAAGGATCCGGCCGAGATCGCCCCTCAGCTCGAGAAGCCGGGCGCCGACGGCGCGCCGCGGGCCGCCCCGCAAATGGACCGCATGTCGAGCGGCATATCGTCCTCGCACCTGCAATGACGAGGTCGGCTCCGCGAGCCCCGGTTCGCCGGGCTCGCGCGGCCGCGACGCCGCCCGCGCCGATCTAAGCTGCGTCGCGCCTGCCCGCGATCAGCTCCCAGGCGACGTTGATCTGCTTTATTCGCGCCTCGCGCAGGCGCCGGTCGTCCTCGTCCTTGGCATGGTCGGGGTGCCAGGTCATCCTCAGCGCGTCGACGATCTTCTTCAGAATGCCGTCGCTCGCTTCGCTGTTGACGCCGAGGATCTCGTAAGCCTCGCTCAACGTGCGCGGCATGGTCACGGCTTCGCGCGAGCCGGAGAGGCTCGCCGCCGCCCCTTGGGCGAAGCGGCGCACGCGTTCGAGCTCGAAGATGAGGCCGCGCAGCTGCGCGCCGATTTTGGCCGCGGACGACGTCGGGTCGAGGGCGGCGGTCTTGGCGACGGCAAGGCGCCGGCGAATGAGGCGCAGCTCCTCCTCGAGGACGTCGCGCAACGGCGTCGCCGCCTTGAGACCGGCGACCGAGCTCTCGGTCTGGGCGAGCAGCGCCGCGACCGTGTCGGCCGCATTGAGAAGGTTCAGATCGCCAGGGCCGCTCGCGCGGGCCCCGCTGCGCCAACCGGTCCGGCCACGCACAGCTTCGGCGAGACCCGCCCATAGCGTTTGAAAGGCCTGAGACGCCGAGGCGCCGGCTCCCCCCGACCTGCGGCCGACGACGGCATACCCGGTCCACGCGAGGCCGATGCCTCCCATGGCCAGGACCAGGGCAAAGCCCACAGCGGTGAAGAACGAGGCGACAAACTCGCCCCCTTGTGGCTCGGAGAGGTCGCGGGCATCGACGACCGTCACCCAATCGAGGGTGGAGCCGCCGGCTCCGGCCAGCGACGCGGCTCCGGCGCCGTCTTCGGAGGACGCCAGTTGAACCGTCGGCGTCGGGACGCCGCCGTCCATGGACCGCTCGGCCTTGTTGGCGAAGAGCGCGCCGATTTCGCCGACAGGCGCGAAGCCCGCCGGCATGACGATGCGCTCGACCGGGGCCGCAGGCTGCCAAGGCAGGCAATCGCCGGTCTTTGCGTCGGGTCTGCGCCCGTCGGCCCGCAGGGGAAGCTCGACGCACGGCCTCGCATCCTCAGCTGAGGGCTGGACGGGCTTCTTGATGAGGAGGCGGCCGTTGACATACGCGTGGCGGCCGGCGGCAGACGACTTCAACGCCGCCGCGACACGGACCCAGGGCACAGGCACGCCGCCGCATTCGATCGTGAAGCGATGGACCGTCAAGGTCCGGCAATCGGGCTCGCTGGCCGTGCGGCAGGTCGTGAAGGGGCGTTGCTCGCGCCGTCCGATGATGGTGTAGGTGCGCATCTCCGCAGCTTTGAGGACGAGCCGGCCGCGCTCGAACCCGCAAGCGTAGGGCATCGCGAGTCGCTCCTGCGCCTCGCTTGGAGCCGCGCTGCCGGCCGCTGCAACCACCGTTACGAAGCACGCGACAAGGACGACGAAGTATAATCGCCTCACTCTACACCCCCCGCAAACTCAGGCTTGTACTCTAATCGCGTCCTTCGCGGCCAACCAAGGCGCGACTGAGGTCGGGGGCAATATTCTCTGGGGATGACTTAGAGTTATGCTCAGGCGCTAGAGAAATCGCCCTCATTCCTTCCCGCCGAGGAGGCCGGTGAAGCCGGTCACGGCGAGCGAGGTCAGGACGAGGCCCAAGAGCATCTCGACGACGACGAGAGCGTAGAGCAGTCCGCCCCACGTCAGCGCCACCGAGGTCCATGGGACGGACCAGAAATCCGCCGTGCCAGCGTTGCGGGCCATCTCGGCGATCCTGGGGACCGGAACGTCGGCGATCGGCTCCCACGCGGCATTGGGGCGCCAATGGTCCTCATAGCCGAACGAGACGAAGGGGACGAAAACATCGAGGGAGTAGGAGAGCGCGTTGAAGGGCGGATAGGTCCGCGGAAAATCCGCCGCGCTGAAGGCATCACGATTTGTGACGACGAACACCGTCTCGTCGAAGCAGCCTTGGTCGCGGCAATGGCTCGCGGCCCACGACCAGATCCCGGCAAAGGCGAGGATGACAAGCCCCATCCACACGACGGTGCGCCACGGGTTTAGCCCGTAAAGAGCGAAGAGGTCGAGGATCCGTCCCTGCCAGCGCTGTCCCGCAGTGGTCGAATGGCTTTTCAGCTCGCGGCGCCGGCGCGCGATCGTGATGGTGCGCGCGTCGTCGTGATAGCCTTGCTCCGCGAGCCGGTGGGCGAGTTGCATCCAGGCCTGCGGCTTGAAATGGTCGGCAAGGTCGCGGTTGTCCTGGCCCTCGAGCCAGAGCACGCGGCGGGGTCCGACCCGCACGTCGCGCCCCGCGGCCCCGGCCGAGGGCGCAAGACCGGCCGGGTTGTCGAGGTGCTCATAGGTGAACCCGTCAAGCACGACGTGCTCGATGTCGCGGCCGTCGGCCGAGCGTCCGCGCAAGCCCGCTTGCGGCGGCCAGGCGGCCGCATAATCGACAAATGAACCGACCTTGGCGCGCGAGAGATCGACGATTCCGCGCGGGCGGTGCTCGACGCCGGCCGGCATCACGAGGCGGCCTACCTCCGCATCGACGAGGCTCAAGGCGAGATCGCTCTCGCGCCCGGCGTCGGGCTCGCCCGCCACCACGGTGCCGGCGAGCGCGGTGCTGAGCAGCCGGCTCTCCGAGAGGTCGCACGTCCCACGTATTCTCGCCTGGTCGAAGATGAGCGCCCCGTCGCACTCGAGGCCTTGGTTCAGCTCGACATCGCGACTGAAGGTCGACCCGCTCGCGAGCAGCGCCGCGCCGCGCTCGACCTTGAGTTTCGCGCCTCTGAGTCGGAACTGATTGCCGATCTCGACGGCCGGAAAGCGCAGGAGCCCGACGACGGTTGCGCGCGAGAGAAAGCAGCCGCCGCGGATGCGCGCGCCGTCGGCCCTGACCGCGATGTCCTTGCCGAGGATGCGCGCTTCGGTGAGCCGGAGCTGGCCATTGATCTCCGACCCCGGGCAGACGAGCTGGCCGACGAGCTTGGACCTCGCGAGATTCCAGTTGCCGCCGATGCGGACCACGTCGGCGCTGATGGCGGTTTCCTCGCCCCAGACCTCGGCGCCCTCGGCGCGAAACGACTTGCCGATGTCAGCGCCTTCTAGCCAGAGGGCGCCGGCAATACGCGCGTTCGAGAGATTGATCCCTTGGACCACATTGAGCCCTGTCGCCATCACCGCGACTGGCGTCGCCGCGACGACAAGCCCCTCGGCCGAAATCTGGCCGCCGACGCGCGCGTTGATGAGCTTGAGGACGCCCGTGATATTGGCGCGGTCGAGCAAGAGATCGCCGACGACGCGGGCGCTCTCGCCGTTCATGGCGATCCCGTCACGGACGATGACCGCGTCCTCGGCGTAGATCCCGGCGCCGAGCTCGGCTCGCGGGAACGACACCTCGCCCTTGATCTGGGCGCGACGCAGGATGAGGGGACCCAGGAGCCGGAGGCCGGCCGCGAGCAACGCCTGCTTGCCGTCGCCGAGCTCGGTCCCTTCGATGGCGAGGGCCCCGTTCACGTCGGAGCCGCGGATCTGCAGCGCGCCCTTGACCAGCCCGCCGCCCAGGAAGAAGCCGTTCTCGATGTCGACGCGGTCGGCGATGATCGCGCCTTCGATAGTCGAGGAATGGATGCCGAGCCGCTTCAAGCGCGCATCGCGCAGCAGCACGGCGCCGCGGTCGCCGCCCCCCTCGATGCGAGAATGCCAGAAGAGCAGCGGCTTCGTAACCGTGCAGCCCTCGAGATCGAGCCCGCCCTCGATGATGGCTCTCTGAATGCGCAGACCAGAGTCGGCGACCGTCCAGCCGGGCCGGGCTTCGAGGATGAGGTCGCGGACGACGCTGCCGCGAATTGTGTGCCGCTTGAGGTCCGCGGTCTCCCCGCGCCCTGCCGCAAGCAGGAGGAAGCGTTCGGCCTCGGTGAGGTCGTCAGGCGCCATTGGAGTTGGCGGCGGCATCGAATCCCCCAGCTCGACCGTTCCCCGCGGTCCCGCTGGGCCGAGGACGACTGAGTTTTGTGGCGGCTCAATGGCACCGTCTTTCGCCCCCGGCCCGACGGTCAAATTCCTGCACCAGAGGCGAGCTAGGGTCCCGATCGCCAAGCTCGTGCTCTCGACAAGGGTCGCTGCAACGCACTAGAACTCACCCCCGAGGCTTGCCGGCAAGTCGAGGACGCGGAAAGAAGGGAACGGGAGGCCATATGACCTCGCCTGATCTGACGGCGCCTGCGCCGGGGCTCGCCGCCGGCGCAAGGGCGAAAACTGCCCCGACCGCTTCCGCCGCGCCCGCGGCGAGCTTCATCCCGCCCCAGGTCGACGTTCTTCAGCCAGACAACGTTCGCGCGCGCGAGACCTTCATTCCCGTGACGGCTTTTGCCCTCATCGATCGCCTCACGCTCCCGCAGGCCTGGGCCCTGGGCGAGGCGAGAGCCGCGCGCCGGTTTTTTCGCTACCTCGAGTATTGGCGCCGCCAGCAGCATAGCGCCAATCTCCTCGAGCTGCTCGAAACCTACGAGGCATTCAGTCCCGACAGCGATCTCCTGGTCACCCGCACGTTCACGCCGGAAGAGCGCCTCGTCATGCAGGAGCGGGTGATCCAGCAGATTCAGAAAACGCTCAAGCAGGCGAACTACGTGCGCATCGATACCTCCGACGTTGCCGTGATCATGACGAAGGAGTCGCACTACGGCCTCGATCTCTTCGTCGACTTCAAAGACTTTGAGGAGTGCCTTATCTACTATCGCGGCGCCTCGACGCGTCGCGATCAGCGCCGCTCCATCCGCAAGTTCCTGCGCAAGGAGGAGTTCGACGTCCCGATCTTCCAGCGGCTCTTCTTCCTGTTCAAGCTGAAGCCGTTCGAGACGGCCGTACGCGAGCTCATGAAGTCGGAGAAGCTCCCTCGCCGCGAGGCCGAGAAGGCGACGAAGCGCCGGCGTGCCCTCCTCCCCGCCGCCGTCAAGGAGGACAATATCTACATCAAGCTGTTCAAGAACCTGCCGCGCAGCGATCTCGAGATGGTGTTTCCCAACACGCGGGTGAAATTCCGTCTCTACGACAAGCTGCGCCTTGGGCTGACGGCGGGCGGCGGGCTCGGGGTCGGCGCGGTGAGCGCCGCCGGGAAGATCGCCCTCGCCGTTTCCAATCCGATCATGGCGGCCGGCGCTCTCGTCGGCCTCGGCGGCATCTGCTTCCGCCAAGCCGTGAACTTCATGAACCAGAAGCAGCGCTACATGGTGGTGATGGCGCAGAACCTCTATTTCCACTCTTTGGCGGACAACCGCGGCGTGCTGATCAAGCTCGCCGACCGCGCCGCCGAGGAGGACGTGAAGGAGGAGATCCTGCTCTACAGCGTGCTCATCAAGGAGGAGGCGCGCCGCGCCGACCTTCCCGCCATCGACGCGGCGATCGAGCAGTACCTCTCCTCGAGCTTCGGCGTCGCGGTCGATTTCGACCTCGAGGACGCGCTCGAGCGCCTTCTCGCCGACGGCCTCGTGACCGAGGACGCAAGCGGGCGCTTGCGGGCGCTTTCGCCCAAGGACGCCGCCCTCCACCTCGATGCCAAGTGGGACGTCTTTCTCGACAACCTGCCCGATCCCGGCGCCCACGAAGGCCACGAGATCTATGAAGCGCGCCAGGAGGGCCAGCAGTCGTAGCTCCCGTCTACGGGGAGCGCTCCTTTCGCTGGCACTTTGAGAGTCCGCTCGTGACCGTCCACAAGATTTCGCTCGACCTCTCCGATCGCGCGGTCGCTCTCGATCTTGCAAGCGCCCTGCAAGAGCTGATCGAGCCAGCGCCCGAGGCCCTCTCGGTCTTCGAGCAGGCGCGCGCGGACACGGGCGGGGGCTGGAGGATCGAGGCCTACTATGGGTCGTTGCCCGATCTCGAGCGCCTCCGCGGCATGCTTTGCGGCGTCGCCGGCACGCCGCTGCCCGGTCTCGCCGCTGTCCCCGTTCCCGACCGCAACTGGGTCGCAATTTCGCAAGCGGCTCTGCCTCCCGTAAGGGCCGGCCGATTCACGGTTCATGGCAGCCATGACAGAGAGCGGGTCGCGCGCGGCCCGAATGCCATCCTGATCGACGCCGGCGAAGCTTTCGGCACGGCCCATCATCCGACGACGCTCGGCTGCCTGCTGGCGATCGACCGTCTCGCGAGCCGGCGCGCCTTTGCTTCCGTCCTCGATCTCGGCTGCGGCTCGGGCCTGCTGGCCATCGCCGCCGCGCGTGCCTTGCCGCGGGCGAAGATCGTGGGCGTCGACATCGACCCGACCTCGGTTGCCGTGGCGACGGCCAACGGCTCAGCGAACGGCGTCGCCCGCCGGATAAAATTCGTCGAGGGCGCGGGACTCGCGGTCCCGGCCGTTCGCCAGGCGCAGCCATTCGACCTCGTCGTCGCCAATATCCTGGCCGGCCCGCTGGTCTCGCTCGCGCCAATCCTCAGGCGTGCCGTTGCTCCCGGCGCGGCTCTCGTGCTGTCTGGACTTCTGACGCCCGAGGTTCAAACTGTCGCCGCTGCCTATCGCGCGCAAGGCTTCATGCTCGTCGCCCACCGGCGCATCGAGGGCTGGTCGACCTTGACGCTCGCGCGTCGCGCCCAAGGTCGCCTCTCGCGGCGCCCGTGACGAGCGCCTAATCTCGGGGTAAAGAGCTGCCCATGTTTCAGGACTTCTCGGCCCGCTCGGACGTGGCCGCCTCGGCCGAGAGAGTGAAGCGCTTGCGCGCGCTTCTCGCCGCGGAAGGCGTCGATGCCGTTCTCATCCCGCGTGCCGACGCGCATCAAGGCGAATACGTGGCCCCCTGCGCCGAGCGCCTGAAGTGGCTCACGGGCTTCTCGGGGAGCGCGGGCCTCGCCGCGATCACGCGCCGGCACGCGGGCCTCTTCGTCGACGGGCGCTACACGGTGCAGGCGGCGCGCGAGTGCGACCCCGGACTGTTCGAGCTCCCCGGCCTCGCCCGCACCAAGCTTGCCGATTGGCTCAAACAGAGGATGAAGCGCGGCGAGACCATCGGCTTCGATCCCTGGCTGCACAGCGCCGCCGAGATCGCGCGGCTGAAGGCTGCGCTCGCCGACAAGGGCCTCAAGCTCAAGGGGCTCTCGCGCAATCCCATCGACCGGCTTTGGGGCAAGGAGCGGCCGCCGACCCCGGCCGGGGCGATCGTCCCCCATCCTTTGAAGTACGCAGGGCGTGCGGCCGACGCCAAGATCGCCGACGTGCAGGCAAAGCTAGCCGAGGCAGGCCAGGACGCGGTCATCCTGACCATGCCGGATTCCGTCTCGTGGCTTCTGAACATCCGCGGCGCGGACATTCCCCACACCCCCGTCGTGCTCGCGTTTGCCATTGTCCCGGCCCACGGCAAGCCGGAGCTATTCGTCGCCCCCGAGAAGCTCTCACGCGAGGCGCGCGCCCACATCGAGCCCGTCGCTAAGATCTCGGCTCCCGCCCTGCTTAAGACCCGCATCGCCGCCCTCCGCAAGGCCGGAAAGCGGGTCAGGTTAGATACCGAGCGGGCCGCCTTCTGGTTTGCCCGTGCGCTTGGACCGAAGTCCTGCAGCGCCGGCGCCGACCCCTGCATTCCCTTGAAGGCGATAAAAAACGCCACGGAAATCCGCGGCGCCCGTGCCGCCCACGTGCGCGACGGGGCAGCATTGGCGCGCTTTCTCGCTTGGCTCGACGCGAAGGCAGCGGCGGGCAAAGTTGACGAGATCGCCGCTGTGACCCGAACTCGAGGAGATTCGCGCGGGAACACAGGTTTTGAAGGAGATCTCCTTCGATACGATATCGGGGACGGGCGCCAACGGCGCGATCGTTCACTATCGCGTGACGGAGGCCACCAACCGGCCGCTGAAAGCTGGCGAGCTCTTTCTCATTGATTCGGGGGCACAGTATCTCGACGGCACGACTGACGTGACGCGCACGGTCGCGATCGGCGCGCCAAGCGCGGAGATGCGCGAGCGCTTTACGCTCGTCCTCAAGGGCCATGTCGCCATCGCGACCGCGCGCTTTCCCAAGGGAACGCGCGGTGTCGACCTCGACCCCTTTGCGCGTCGAGCCTTGTGGGAGCGTGGCCTCGACTACGATCACGGCACGGGGCACGGGGTGGGCAGCTATCTCTCGGTCCACGAGGGGCCGCAGTCGATCTCGCGCGCGGGCATGGCGGTCCTCGAGCCCGGCATGATCATCTCGAACGAGCCCGGCTACTACAAGGAAGGCGCCTACGGCATTCGCATCGAGAGCCTCGTGCTCGTCACAGAGCCCGAGAAGCCGCCCGCCGGCGATCACGAGATGATGGGCTTCGAGACGCTGACGCTCGTGCCAATCGACCGGCGCCTGATCGCGCCCGAGCTTCTGGCCCCCGGCGAGGTCGCCTGGCTCGACGCCTATCACGCGCGGGTCAGGGACAGGGTGGGTCCCGAGGTCGACCCCGAGACACGCGCCTGGCTCGAGGCCGCGACGGCCCCGCTCTAAGCCCGGCCAGGGCCCGACAACCCCAGAGCCGGTTTTTGCCAGCAACTCCAAGTGCAATTTCGACGAATTTTGCCAAGCATTTACGGCGAACATCTATTACACTTTGTCAAAGTGATTCGGCGAGCGCCCGCGGCCCAGAGCGGCGACTTGCGCGATCCATTACTAGTGATTTCGAGCCACCGGCCCGACGTGACCCGTCGCCCCCGGGATGGGCAGCTATTGCCCGGCGATTGGAGCAATCCATGTCTGCGAGCAGCGAGCAGTCCGCGCCGCGTCTCGTCCCGCTCATGCGCTATCGCGATCTCGCGGCGGCGGTGGACTGGCTTTGCGCGACATTCGGCTTCGAGAAGCAGGTGGCCGTGAGCGGGGCGGACGGCGGCACCGTCTACGCCCAGCTCGTCTACGGCCCCTCCATGGTCATGCTGGGCGCAGTGCGCGAGACCGACCTCGACCGCCTGCTGCGCCAGCCGGACGAGGTCGGCGGCATAGAAACGCAGAGCTGCTACGTCGTCGTCGAGGATATCGAGGCTCACTACGCGCGTACGGTCGCGGCCGGCGCGGAGATCCTGCTCGAGGTCCAGGGCGACGGCTTCGGCAGGCGCGGCTACTCGTGTCGCGATCCTCAAGGGCACATTTGGAATTTCGGCACCTACGACCCCTGGAAGGGGCGACTGCCGGCGTCTCCGAGCGCGAACCTCGATCACGCGTCATCGCACGTCTCGCGTCGCAGGACACCGGTCATGGCCGCGGCTGCATTTGCCGTGATCATCGCCGGCCTCGGGGCTTGGTGGGCCGCGGTCGGAGGCTCGGACGCGCCTGGCGAGCTGGCCGAGGCCTCGGCCCAGGAGGAGCCGGCCAATCCCAGCGGCAAGCTCGTTGACGGACAGGCCGCCGAGACGTTCAGGACCGATCTCGAGGCTGCGCGCGCGGCCAAGGCCGATGCCGAGCGCGCCGCCGAGGCGGCCCGCGCCGAGCTTGACCTAGAGCGGACGAAGAAGGAGGCGGCGCAGCGCGCGGCGACGAAGCTCGAGCAGGAGCTCGCGGAGCAGCGCAACGCGCTTCAAGAAGCCGTTCGCGGCATGGAGGAAGCCCGCCTCGAACTCGCCAAAGTGCGCGACGCGAAGTCAATCCTCGAGAAGAGCAAAGGGGCCGAGAAGCGCGTGGAGGCTTCGCCTCCGGCCGCTGTGGTCGCGCCGAAGCTAGCCGGGCAAGACAAACCATCTGCGTCCGCTCCGATGGAGACCTCGGCCCTCGAGCCGCCGGCAATCGCGCATCTCGACGAAGGCTCGGCTTCACAGACGACGAGCGCCAGTCCGCCCCAAACACGCGCCGCCGCGCCGAAATCGGGCCAGCGCTATTCGTTGCCTGCTCGCCGCCCGATCTCCACTCGGCCCCGGCCGGGCCAGACCACCTACCTCACGGAGCTGCATGAGGTTCCCTGGCCGTATAACATCTGGGAGCCGCGCACGCGTTGACGGCCGGCGCGTGAGCAGTTGCGCCGGGTCCCGCCTGTTCCCTAGGGAACAGCCATGCCTTGTTGCGACGCGCAAACTCAACCACTCCAGCATCAGGCTGACCGCCGGCGAGACTGTCGCGCGCGCCTGCGACAGTTCTCCCCGGCGGCACCGCGCGCGGAGGAGAGGTCCCATGTTCCGTCGGTCGGCAGTGCTCAAGCTTACGCCTCTCTGGGCCAAGGCCACGGCCCTCTGCTTGGCGCTCATTTTCGCCGCTCCGCCGCCCGCCGGCGCCGCTCCCGCGAGCGAGATCGGTTCAGCTGTCGTCGTCGTGAACCTCGTCACGGCGGCACTTGCCAAGGAGACGCGCACGCTGGCGGTCGGCGACGCGGTGCGCGAGAGCGAGGTCATCGAGGTCGGCTCTGACGGGTCGAGCGAAATCAGGCTCGAGGACGAGACCAAGCTCGCCCTCGGCCCGGGCGCGCGGCTCACGCTCGACAAGTTCGTCTACGATCGAGACCGCACGCAGGGCTCGATCTTCGTCAATCTGGTCAAGGGCTCGTTCCGCTTCATCACAGGGCTCGCGGCCAAGCCCTCCTACGTCGTGCGCGTGCCATCCGCCTCGATCACGGTTCGGGGCACGATCTTCGACGTGTTCGTCGAGGAGAGCGGCGCAAGCTGGCTGCTCCTGCACGAAGGGGGTGTGAGGATCTGCAACTCCCGTAGCCAGTGCCGCAACCACGACGAGCCCGGCAAGCTCGTGCGCATTACAGGGGATGGCGGCGTCGGAGCACCTAACAGATGGCGCTCCTTGCCGGGAATCGAAAAAATCGCCTTTGGCACCGCCTTCCCGTTCGTGATCAAGACGCCATCGATCGATCCGGACCCGATCTTCACCCCCGAGGAGATCATGGACTCCGGCGTCTTCGAGCACCCGAGGCCCCCGCGTCGCGCCGAGGCCGATCCCGATCATGAGGACGATGCCAAGCCGGCGCGAAAGATTGGCTCGATCGTCGACAAACTCGCCAAGCGCCGGGCCGAGCATTTGGAGCGCCACCGTCAGCGTCAGGAGGCAAAGCTGATCAAAGGCGCGCTCGTCCTCACGCCGGTCATCCTCCATCGCCTGAGAGAGCGCGCGCACGACAAGCTCGACTATCCGAAGCTCGGGCATCGCCTCAAAACGCATCTCAACGGCCGGATGCTGGGTCGCCTGCCGAAGGGGCCCATCGGCAAGCCCGAATGACGGCGATCGCTGCGCTGCACAAGGATCAGAGACCCCCTGCGGGCTTACCACAACCGGCGCGGGATCGCCCCATCGCGACCCGTGTCGTCTATGATTGGTGCCCGAATCACCCTATCGACCGTACTGAGACGTTCGATATGGCACAGGTCGGCGAACCATCGGCAGACCCCGGCGGCGAGCACAATCGCGGCGCTGTCGCTATCGTGCGCCGGTATGCGGATCAGGCAACCGGCGTCGCCCACCAGATCGCCGACGTGAGCTGCAACGTCGGCGAGCTCTCCCACCGCATGAAAGAGCAGGTCAAGCTCTTGGGCGAGGTCCACTCCAAGGTGGCCGAGCTCGGGGCCGAGAACTCCCGCGTCGCCTCGGGCGCTCGATCGAGCCGGCGTGTCGCCGAGCAGGCTAGCGCCGAGATCATGCAGTCGATGGGCATGGTGCGAGCCTCCATTGCCGGCATCGACGATCTCGTGACGACCGTCGGCCAGGGTCACGACCTCATCGCCTCCCTTCAGGAGGCGCTCGCGAAGGTCTCAACCGTCGCCAGTGGGATCGAAGCCATCGCTCGCCAGACCAATCTCTTGGCGCTCAACGCCACCATCGAGGCCGCGCGCGCCGGCGAGGCCGGCCGCGGGTTTGCCGTCGTAGCCGCCGAGGTCAAATCGCTTGCCAACGAAACGGCGCGCTCCACAAAGGACATCACCGTGACGGTCGCCGACCTCGGCGTCAAGGCGCGCCGCCTCATGGAGCAGGGCCAGATGAGCAGCGAGCTCGCCCGCTCCGCCAGCACCGGGACCTCCACCATCACCGACACGCTCGATACGGTCGAGGCGACCGTCCGCAACATCCTCTCCGAAATCGTGGGCATTCTCGGGTCGACGGCGGCGATCGACGAGCGCAGCCGGACGTTGAGCGGCATCGTGTCCAACCTCTCGGGCGGGCTCGAGCGTTCCGCCGAGAACCTGAAGCGCATCGAGAGCCGCGTCGATCAGCTCCTTTGGGCGGGCGATGGGCTGCTGGAGATCACCGCGCTTTCGGGAGTAGAGACACGCGACACGCCGTTCATCAAGGAGGCCGTGCGCCTCGCCGGTACCGTGTCGGAGGCGCTCGCGCGAGCGGTCGAGCAGGGCGCGCTGAGCCTCGCCGACCTCTTCGACCGCGACTACAAGCGCATCGAGGGATCGAACCCCGAGCAGTTCGAGACGCGCTACACGCGCGCGCTCGATCCCGTGCTCACCCCGATCTTCGACAGAGCCCTCGAGTTCGACAGCCAGGTCGTCTTTTGCATGGCGGTCGACGACAACGGATTTACCGGGACCCACAACACGAAGTTCTCGCAGCCGCAGCGTGCGGACCCGGTCTGGAATGCCGCCAACTGCCGCAACCGGCGGTTCTTCAAGGACCGCGTCGGTCTCGGCGCCGGGCGCAACCGCAAGCCGTTTCTCGTGCAGGCCTATCAGCGGGATATGGGCGGCGGGCGATTCACGCCGATGGTCGACGCCTCGGCGCCGATCGTCGTGGACGGGCGCCATTGGGGCGGGCTGCGCCTCGCGTATGCTCTCACGGAGAACGCGAGCGCAAGCGCCGCGTGACGCGCGCAGCGCTTCATTTCCACTCAGCGGCGAGAGTAGTTCTCGCCCCCTATCCTAGACGGCGGGCCGCCATCTCCCGGCGACGTAGCCAAAGGCCACGGCATCGGGGAACCGGACCACGGTCTCGCGCAGCTCTTCCTCCTTCTCAATTCTAAGCCGATCGCTCGCATGCTTCATGCGAGGGAAGCGCGGAGGTCGGTACCCGCTCAAGAGAATGACGGGCTTGCCACGCAAGGTCACTTTCGGACACGTCATGGGGTCTCCTCCCAGGGAGCGGTGAATGCCGCGGAGCCGACCTTTTTGGCCGTTTCTCCTTCATGCGGCGTTCGCCAGAGGTTGGACCGAATGCTCGTTGTCTTCTGGAAACTGCCGACTCTTTTGGCCGACTAGCACGCGAGGGCGGCATCACGCCGTTGCCTCTACAATGCCAACTCTCTGCCTCTTTTGTGGCAACTCCAAGACTAAAGTTTTGGCAGGATAGCTGAAACCTGTTCAAGTGGCCATAGGAAAAGGTCCCGTCACGCCGTGAGAGCGAGCCATTCGTCCTCGGAGAGAATCTTGACGCCGAGCTCTCGCGCCTTTTTCAACTTGGAGCCCGCGTCGGCGCCGGCGACGACGTAGTCGGTCTTCTTCGACACCGAGCCCGCGACCTTCGCACCCAGCCGCTCGGCCTGCGCCTTGGCCTCCGGGCGCGTCATGCGCTCGAGCGTGCCGGTGAATACCACGGTCTTGCCGGCGACCCTGGACGCCGTGTCGACGGCCTCGGGCGGCTCCGGCGACACCTCCTCGAGAAGGGCGTCGACCACCGCGACGTTGTGGGGCTCGGCGAAAAACTCGACGACCGCCGACGCTACCGTCTCGCCGATGCCTTCGATCGCGTCGAGCTCGTTGTAAGCCTCCGTCTCGTTGCCCTTGGCCGCCGCGATCATCGAGGCGCGAAAGGCCTCGATCGAGCCGTACGCGCGGGCGAGCACCTTGGCCGTCGTCTCGCCGACATGGCGGATGCCGAGCGCATAGACGAACCGGTCGAGCGCAATTTTGCGCCGCGCCTCGATCGCCCGAAAGAGCTTCTTCGCCGATTGCGGCCCCCATCCCTCCCGGTCCTCGATCGCGGCCGCATGGCGCCCCTCGAGCTTGAAGATGTCGGGCGGGCTAACGATGAGCCCGTCGTCGTAGAACGCCTTGATGTGCTTCTCGCCGAGCCCCTCGATATCGAAGGCGTTGCGCGAGACGAAATGCTTCAGGCGCTCGACACGCTGCGCCGGGCAGATGAGGCCGCCCGTGCAGCGGCGCACGACGTCGATCTTTCCGGTCTTCTCGTCGACCTCGCGCACGGCATGACTGCCGCAGGCGGGGCAGGTCGTCGGAAAGTGATAGGGCTTCGCCCCGCGCGGGCGCTGCTCGGTGACGACGCTAACGATCTGCGGGATCACGTCGCCGGCGCGCTGAATGACGACGGTATCGCCGATGCGCACATCCTTCCTCGCGATCTCGTCCTCGTTGTGGAGCGTGGCGTTAGAGACGACGACGCCTCCCACGGTCACCGGCTCGAGCTTGGCGACGGGGGTCAGCGCCCCGGTGCGCCCGACCTGGATCTCGATGTCGCGCAATGCCGTCGTCGCCTGCTCGGCGGGGAACTTGTGGGCGGTCGCCCAGCGCGGCGAGCGCGACACGAAGCCGAGGCGGGTCTGATAGTCGAGGCGGTTCACCTTGTAGACGACGCCGTCGATGTCGTAGCCGAGCTTCGCGCGCCGCTCGCCCATCTCGCGGTAGAAGGCGAGCATCTCCGCCGCGCTGTCGCAGACCCGCATCAGCGGATTGACCGGAAAGCCCCAACGGGCCATCGCGGCAATGACGCCGGCCTGGGTGTCGGCCGGGAGCTCGGGCATCTCGCCCCAGGCGTAGGCGAAGAAGTGCAGGGGACGCGAGGCGGTGATCTTGGGATCGAGCTGGCGCAGCGAGCCCGCGGCCGCGTTGCGGGGATTGGCGAAGATCTTTGCGCCTTCCGCCGCCTGCGCGCGATTTAGCCGTTCGAAATCCCTGTGGCTCATGTAGATCTCGCCACGCACCTCGGCGACCGGCGGGGCGCGCGCGCCCGAGAGCCGCTTCGGTACGTCCGAAATCGTTCTCACGTTCTCGGTGACGTTCTCCCCCTCGCTCCCGTCGCCGCGCGTCGCAGCCTCGACGAAGCGGCCCTTCTCATAGCGAAGCGAGATCGAGAGCCCGTCGATCTTCGGTTCCGCCGTGATCTCGAGCGCAGCGTTCTCCTTGAGACCGAGAAAGCGGCGTACGCGCTCGACGAAGTCCTCGACATCCTCGTCGGTGAAGGCATTGCCGAGCGAGAGCATGGGCACGCGGTGGCGCACCTTGCCGAAGCCCTCGACCGGGGCCGCCCCGATCCGCCGCGACGGGCTGTCGGCCCGAACGAGATCGGGAAACCGCGCCTCGATTGCCTCGTTGCGACGGCGCAGCTCGTCGTACTCGGCGTCGGAAATCTCCGGTGCGTCGGACCGGTAATAGAGGGAGTCGTGGCGGGCGATCTCGTGGGCGAGCCGTTCGAGCTCGGCCTCGGCCTCCGGCCGCGCGAGCTTCTCGACGGAAAGAGCGTTCGCCGCCCGCTTGCTCATGGGCGTCTCAATTCCAGTGGGCTGATCGGCTGTCGGGGACGGGGCGGCGGAACGACGCCGCGCCGGCGCGGATCAGGTCGGCCCGCCGAGAGAGAACTTGGGCACGGACTTCCAAGCCTTGGCGATCCACGACTCTCCGTCCTCGCGCGGCGCGAGACCATCCGACTGGAGAAGCGTATAGGCGTCCTTGTACCATCGCGACTGCGGGAAGTTGTGGCCAAGGACTGCGGCGGCGGTCTGGGCCTCGTTCTTGATCCCGAGCGCCATGTAGCACTCGGTCAACCGCATCAATGCTTCCTCGACGTGGGCCGTCGTCTGATAGTCCGAGACGACGACCTTAAAGCGGTTGATGGCGCCGATATAGTTCTTCTTGTTGAGATAGTAACGGCCGACCTCCATCTCGGAGGCCGCGAGCGTGTCCTCGGCCAGGCGGATGCGGTTCTCGGCATCCTGGGCGTAGGTGCTGTCGGGATAGCGCGACTTCAGGATCTTGAGCTGCTCGAGCGCCTTGCGCGTGTTGCTCTGGTCGCGATTGGGACCCTTCATGTCGTCGAAGTAGGCCGAGGCGATGATGTGATGGGCGAGCGGCGCGTCCTTGGTGCCGGGGTGCATGACGGTGTAGCGCTCGGCCGACGCGATGGCCTCGGGCGTCTTGCCCGCCTTGTAGTAGGCGTAGGCGGCGAGCACGATCGCGCGGCGAGCTTCCGGCGAGTAGGGATGCGACCGGTCGAGATCCTCGAACTTCTTCGCCGCGTCCTCGAAGTTGCCCTTCGACATGAGGGCATCGGCATCGGCGTACATCTTCTCGGGGGGATCGGCGTTGAGGATGCTCGAGGTATCGGACGACGCGCAGCCCCCGACGGCCACGACGGCGATCAAGGCTCCCAATGCCCCAAGCCGCGCGAGCCATGTCCGCTTCGTGCCGAGCATCCGATGAAATCCCAACTTCCCAGAAAACGAGAACTCGCGCGCCGCCTCTCGGACAGCCTTATCACACGACTCGCCACATCGAAAATCCGCGCTGTCCCACGCGCGAACAATCCCCACGCAGGAGTTCATAACTACAGAATATGTTTGATCTTTGGCTCGTCCCGCCCGACCGGCAGGAGCCACGTGCTTCGCTTCCGGAACCAGAAACCCGGCTTCACTCGCCAGCGGCAACGGCTGCGGGCAGTTCGAAGGCACGGGCCCGGACGGCGCGAACGCGGGGAGCCTGCACGATGGTCCAGGCGGAGGTGTCTTCCAGCAGCGCCTTGAGGACCGACGAGTTCAGGCGATGGCCGCCGCGAACCGAGCGATAGGCCCCCAGAATCGGATAACCGGACAGGCTGAGGTCACCGACGGCATCGAGCATCTTGTGGCGGACAAACTCGAGCGGATCGCGCAGACCCTCGCGGTTCATGATCCGGTCGTCGCCGATGGCGATGGTATTCGTCAGGTTGGCGCCGAGCGCGAGCCCCGCCTTCCAGAGGCGCTCCACATCGCTCATGAACCCGAAGGTGCGGGCGCTTGCCAATTCGCTGCGGAACACGCCGGGGCTCAACTCGAAGCTCAAGCGCTGACGTCCGATGACGGACGTGTCGAAGCAGATCTCGACGTCGAGATGGAAGCCGGAATGGGGAACGATCTCGCCCCAGCAGCCGCCCTCGTCGACCCGGATCGGCTTCAAAACCTTGAGGAATTTCCGCGGAGCCGCCGTCTCGCGAACCCCCGCCTCATCGATCGCATCGACGAACGGCGCTGCGCTGCCGTCCATGATGGGGACTTCGCGGCTGTCGATTTCGATGAGGCAGTTGTCGATGGAGAGGCCGCGGAGCGCGGCGAGAAGGTGTTCGACGGTGCCCACCGTCGTGCCGTGGTCGTCGCCAATGACCGTACAGAGGGTAAGATTTTTGACGTTGCCGACTTTGGCGGGGATATCCGCGACCATCCGGCCGCGCTTTGTGACGATGAAACGGAGGCCGGTATCGGCTTCTGCCGGGTGCAGAACCACCGATACTGGCGCTCCGCTGTGTACCCCCGTCCCTTGAAGCTCGATCTCTCGAGCGAGTGTCGTTTGTCGCGCGCCGATAAATCGATTCGACATGCTGCGCCGTCCCTCGATGCCTTCCCTGGCCCGGCCGTCTCTCCCGTCAAGAGAGGCCCGCCACCCCCGGCCGATTTCGCCTCCGTCTCGGAGACCGTCCCCCCGTTTTGAGTTTGAGATCGAACCGCTTACAGCGATCTCTCTCAGTGGGACGTTGCGAACTCAGTCGTTAACAAACAAACGATACGCCTCGTCCCGATGTGGGACAAATCACGGTTCCTTACCGTTTGTTACCGTCAGGAAATGTTCGCGCCAGACCCTCGAAGAGGGCTGCCGCGGGCATCAGATGCGCTTTTTACTATGACTAAAAAATACTGGAATATCAAATTGTTGTTCTTGTGAGTTAATATCTTGCCTGTCGTCCTCCCGCGCCTCGCGGGCGTATCCTTGCTCGGAGCCTTGGCCGCGCCAAGACTTCGTCTGAGCCGGGAATTGCTCCTCGTCCTGTCGGCGCATGCGCCCGGTGATTCGCTCGAAAAGGCCGCGGCGACGTGGCGGTGCAGCGTGCGCCGGCTCGCCGGCCGTCGCGTTGTAGGGGCTCGATGCGTCCGGCGGACCGGTGAGCGCCCGATAGGCTCTTTGACCGATCGCTGGAAAGTCCTCGAGGTCCGGCATGCGGCGCAGCGGGCGGCGAATCTCGGCCGCGGGCGCCGGTGTGAAGCCTTGATGTCCCCCATAGGGACCCGGACCATGGCCCGGCGGCAGCGGCGGTGGCTGTGGCACACTCGCCGACAGCTGCGGGGGGACCTGCTCGATCAGAACGTTGCCCGGCGCCCGCCAGGTTTCCCTCGGACCGTGGCCGAGGGGGTCGTCGCGTCCCGGAAGCGGTGGCGGAACGGGTGCCTGTAATTGCAGAGCCTCTGAGAGTCGCCGCTGAACGTCGCCGTTGCGGGTCGCAGCCTCAGCCGCCCGCGACTGCAATTGAGGATCGAACGGCACGCCGAAGCCTTTCGGCGCCTCCGAAGCGCGGGCCGTCGCGGACTGTTGGACGGGGCGCTGCTGCTCTCCGGCGCGCGCAATTCCCGACGCGACGATCGACACGCGGACGCTGTCGACGAGTTCCTCGTCGAAGGTGGCGCCAACGATGATGTTGGCGTCCGGGTCGACCTCCTGGCGCACGCGGCTCGCCGCCTCGTCGACCTCGTAGAGTGTGAGGTTCGGGCTGCCGGTGATGGACAGCAGGAGACCCTTCGCCCCCTTGAGAGAAATGTCGTCGAGGAGCGGATTGGAGAGCGCCTCCTCGGCGGCCCGCGTAGCGCGCCGCTCGCCGGAGGCCTCGCCCTGGCCCATCACCGCGCTTCCCATGCCGGCCATGATGGTTCGCACGTCGGCGAAGTCGAGGTTGATGAGCCCTTCCTTGATGATGAGATCGACGATGCAGGCGATCCCTCCATAGAGCACTTGGTCGGCGATGAGAAAGGCTTCGGCGAAGGTCGTCTTCTCGCTCGCGAGCCGAAACAGGTTCTGGTTGGGGATCACGATCAGGGTGTCGACGTATTTCTTGAGCTCGGCCACCCCGGCTTCGGCCACGCGCATGCGCCGCGCGCCCTCGAATAGGAACGGCTTCGTCACGACGCCGACCGTCAAGATTCCGAGATCCTTGGCGACGCGCGCAATCACACCGGCGGCGCCCGTGCCGGTTCCTCCGCCCATGCCGGCTGCGACGAACACCATGTGCGACCCGGCGAGGTGGTGTTTCAATTCCTCGACGGCCTCCTCGGCGGCCGCCTCGCCGATCTCGGGCTTCGAGCCCGCGCCGAGACCCTCGGTGAGTTTCGCGCCGAGCTGGACCCGGCTCTCGGTATGTGCAGTGGCGAGCGACTGGGCATCCGTGTTGGCGACGACGAAGTTGACGCCCTTGAGACCCGCCTCGATCATATTGTTGATGGCGTTGCAGCCCGCCCCGCCGACACCGATAACGGTCAGTCGCGGCCTTGACTCCCTGAGTTCCGGCGCTTCAAGCTTGATGCCCATTTTCTCTCCGCCTCGCTCACCGGCTCGCCGCTGACGAGCGCATCAAAAGCCCCGCCGCAACCATTCCCCTACGCGATCGAGATATCCCTGCGGCGCGAGGCCCGCCGTGGCGCCCGCGTCCAACGCGTCGGGCATGCGCGCGAGCAGCAAGCCGACCGCCCCCGAGAACGCGGGACCCGCAACAGCGGGAGGAAGGCCGGATATCGAGCGCGGCGGCGCGACGCGTACCGGCCAGCCAAGGCGGTGGGCCGCGAAGTCCCCCAAGCCCGCTAGCTGGCTCGTCCCTCCCGTCAGCACGATGCGCCCGCTCGCGTAGCCGAACAGGGCGCATGCCTCGAGACGCTCGCGGATATGGCGGACGAAGTCGTCTGCCCTGGGCCGGATGATGTCCGCCAGCTCCGCTTTCGTCATACGGTTCACACCCCCGTCGTCCTCGCCTGTCTGCTGGTAGGAGAACTCGTCGTGCCCGTCCGACTGCGCGCTGACCACCGTGCCATAGAGCGCCTTGATTCGCTCGGCTTCCGCAAGGGGCGCATGTAACGCGCGCGCGATGTCGAACGTGATGTGATGGCCGCCCATCGCTGCAGCATCGACGTGAATGAGCTCGCCCTCGGCGAAGAGCGCGAGAGTTGTAGTTCCCCCGCCAATGTCGATGAGGGTGACGCCGAGGCGGCGCTCCTCCTCGCTCGTTGCGGCGAGCGCGCTCGCGAGTGGAGCCGGAAAGAGATGCGAGACGGCGAGATGACAGCGTTCGACGACGAGCAGCAGGTTGCGCAGCGGCGCCTCGTCGGCCGTGACCGCGTGGAGATCGGCGGACAGCGCACGGGCCGCCATGCCGCTGGGGTCTCGCCCGCCCGGCGCGCCGTCGAGCCGGACGCTGATCCTATTCATATGCACGAGCGTGCGCCCCTCACGCTCGGCGTAGGCCCGGCCGCCGGCAAGCAGCCGCGCCAGGTCGGCCTCAGAAACGATCCCGCCCTCGACCTCGGTCGATGCGGCGAACGCCGCCGACCTGAGGCGGCCGCACGATACGGAGAGGCGCACCTCGTCAAGGCGAATTCCGGCCATGCGCTCGGCTCGCGCCACCGTCGCCCGCACAACGTCCTCGGCCTCGTCGAGATCGGTGATGACCCCGCTTTTGACGCCGCGCGCGCCCTGGTGTCCGACGCCGAGGATGCGCAGATCGTCGCCAGGCGCTGCCGAAAGGCGCGGCTCGC
The DNA here is from genome assembly GCA_963740475.1 of uncultured Alphaproteobacteria bacterium. GTDB lineage: Bacteria > Pseudomonadota > Alphaproteobacteria > Rhizobiales > Hyphomicrobiaceae > Hyphomicrobium_C. Next base: position 502,888 of record CAVUEM010000045.1, read on the forward strand.
TATCGGTCTCGGCGATCAGACAAGCGACTTTCGTCGTGCCGATGTCGAGGACACCGACCGCTCGCCTTCGTTTGCCCTGACCGCGCTCTTTCTCGAGTCCCACGCCTAGCCCACTCCTTCAACTTCGCGGTGGATCGCGCACCGTGATGCGCCCCTGTCCCCTCAGATCGATGATTGCCTTCTCTCCGGCGACGAGGCGGGCGAGCTCGCCGCCCTTCTCGATCTCCTCGAGAACGGCCGCCTCCCGGTCCGCCGGCAGCACGAGCGTGACCGCGCGCGAGAGCTTGAGCGTCCAGCGCCGCTCGGCGACGCGCTCGGCCTCTTCGAGGCGGCGCGCCACCGTGGGATAGCGCGCGACGAGCGCCAGCAGGCCTTCAGCCTCGGCTGCGGCGCCCTCGCCCGCGACCTTCGGAAAATCGAGCGCCGCCGTGGCGCTGACGGGCGAGAGCACGCGCCCCGTGCGGTCGATCAGATAGCGCTGCTCGCCGCGCGCCCACACCGCGAACGGCTTCCTCTCGGTAATCCTGACGTCAAGCCCCCCGGGGAAGACGCGCGTGAGCTCGGCAGTCGCGATCCAGGGCAGCCGCTCTAGGCGGGCGCGCACGGCCGAGGCATCGAAGCTCGCCATCGAGCGCGCGTTGCCAAGATCGAGGGCGTCGAACACATCCGTGTCCGCGGTGAACTGGTGACCGGTGAGCGTGACCTGATCGATGCCGAAGCCGGCGAAGGCCGCAATCGCATCGATGTCGATGATGCGGCGCCAGCCTTTGCCGCCCTCCGAGATCGCGACGACCGCCAGCATCGCGACGATACTGCCCCCGATAAGAGGCAGACGCCGTGCTCGCCAGCTGCGGGAGGGCTTGCGCCGGCTCGGCCATTCTCGCCGCACTCGCGATTGGTCCTGATCGAGCGGGCGCGCGGAAACGGACGAGGCGCCGACGGCTTCCGCCGTCAGCTCCCGCCAAGATCGACCCGGCGCTCGTCCGATCTCAAGCAACTCGCGTCCTCGACGATCCAGCGCACCAGCTCACCGAACGACCAGCCCGCGTGCTGGGCAAGCTCCGGCACCAGCGACGTCCCCGTCATTCCGGGCTGCGTGTTTACCTCGAGGCACACCACCTCGCCGGTCCCGCCCGCCGTGTCGTCGTAGCGAAAGTCCGCGCGCGACACGCCCCGGCAGCCGAGCGACCGATGGGCCTCGATCGTGTATTTCCGGATCAACTCGTAAACATTCGGTAAAATTTGCGCAGGCAGCTCGTGCTTTGAGCCGCCGGGAGCGTATTTGGCCTCGAAATCGTAGAAGGCGAGTCCCTTCAACGGGACGATCTCGATGACGTCGCTGACGAAGTCGCCGATGACGGCGCAGGTGAGCTCGCGCCCGGCGACGTAGCGCTCGACCATGACCGTCTCGTCCGCCGGACCGCCGGCGGCAATGATTTTGGGCGGTGCGTTCGCACCCGTCTCGACGATGACAACGCCGACGCTCGATCCCTCGGAGACCGGCTTCACCACATAGGGTGGCGAAAGTGCGTGGCCCTCGAGGGCTTCCCGGCGCGTGACGAGACGAGCTTCCGCCACCGGGACGCCGGCCGCGGCCATCACCGTCTTCGCGCGCTCCTTGTGCATGGCGAGCGCGGAGGCGAGCACGCCCGAGTGCGTATAAGGAAGCCCCAGGCACTCGAGGATACCCTGGACGCAGCCGTCCTCGCCGAAGCGGCCGTGCAAAGCGTTGAAGCAGGCATCGGGCTTCACGTCGGCGAGGCGGCGCGCCACATCGCGATCGACGTCGACCGGCGTCACGCGATAGCCTTCCTTTTCGAGCGCGGCGGCTACGGCAGTGCCCGATCTGAGGCTGATCTCGCGTTCTGCCGACCAGCCGCCCATCAGCACCGCGACGTGGGCGAATGTGCGCACCGGCGCCGGGGGAAGTCGGCTCATGAGGATACGGCCTCGGCGAGCGCCTCGCCGACGGGCCGCCCGTCTTTCGGGAGCCCGAGGCGGATGATTTCCCAGTCGAGCCTCACGCCGCTCCTCTCGCGCACGCGGGCGCGCACCGTCTCGCCGAGCCGCTCGATGTCCTCGGCGGCGGCGTTGTGGTCGTTGATGAGGAAATTGCAGTGCATCTCGGAAACCTTGGCCCCGCCTACCCGCAGGCCGCGGCAGCCCGCCTCGTCGATAAGACGCCAGGCGCTTCTCCCGGGCGGGTTCTTGAAGGTCGAGCCGCCGGTGCGCTCCTTGATGGGCTGGTTCTGCTCGCGGTACTCGGCGACTTCGTCCATCTCCTTCGCGATCGCGTCCGGGTCGCCGGACCTGCCCTGGAAGAGCGCCTCGGTGAAGATCCAGGTGTCGGGGATGCCGCAGTGCCGGTAGGTGAACCCCATATCGGCAGCCGAAAGCTCATGTATGCGGCCCGCGGGGTCGACGGCGCGGGCAGCCGCGAGCACGTCCTTGGTCTCGCTGCCATGGGCGCCGGCATTCATGCGCAACGCCCCGCCGATCGATCCCGGGATGCCGCGGTAGAACGCGAGCCCCGCAAGGCCGGCCTCGGCTGCCGCGCGCGCGACCTTCACGTCGGGCACGACGGTGCCCGCCCTCAGCCGATTTCCATCCTCGATCGCGATGTCGCCGAAACCGCGTCCGAGCCTTATGACTATGCCCGGCACGCCCCCGTCTCGCACGAGCAGGTTCGATCCGAGACCGATGACGAGCGCGGGCAGGTGCGCGGGCTTTCTCGTCAGGAAGTAAGCGAGGTCCGCCTCGTCCGCCGGCGTGAACAGGAGCTGAGCCGGGCCGCCGAACTCGAAACCACGTGATGTCGGCGAGCACGACGTTGGCGGCGAGCCGCCCGCGCAGCTCCGGCATCGCCGCCTTCAATTCCGCCGTCAAATCCGGAAAGCTCACTTCGCGCCTCCCGCGCGCCGCGGCTCCTCGGCCGCGAGCCAACCGGGAAGCGCATGCGCCCACTCGGTCGAGTTGCCGGCCCCGAGCACGATGACCATGTCGCCCGCCCGCGCGTTGGCGCGGATCAGAGGCACGAGGTCGAAGGCAGCCTCGATTGTCGTTACGGACGGGTGCCCGGTCGCGCGGATGGCCCCGGCAAGCTCGTTCTGGCCGAAGCCTTCGATCGGCGCCTCGCCGGCCGAGTAGAGGGGGGCGACGACGACGCGGTCGGCGTCGCGGAAGCAGGCGGAAAACTCCTGGAAGAGATCGCGCACGCGCGTATATCGATGCGGCTCGACGACGGCGATGACACGCCCCTTCGCCCCGGCTCGCGCCGCCGCGAGCACGGCTGCGATCTCAACGGGGTGGTGGCCATAGTCGTCGTAGATCTCGATCCCCGCCCAATCCCCCGTGATCTGGAAGCGGCGCTTTACGCCCGAGAAGCCGGCAAGGCCGGCGCGGATCACGTCGTCGGCAATGCCTGCCTCGGCAGCGACCGCAATGGCGGCAAGCGCGTTGAGCGCGCTGTGACGTCCCGGCACGGGGATCGACCAGCCCTTGATGGAGCGCGCGCCGCCTTTCACTCGGGGTCCAAGCTCGGCGTCGAAACGGGTCGAGAAGCCGTCGGCGGCAATCCCCTTGAGCACGAGATCGGCACCCGCCTGGGTGCCGTAGGTGAGGAGGCGCCGTCCGTCGCGCCTTAGCTCGAGGCGGTCGATCATGGCGGCGACGACGGGATGGTCGATGCAGGTGACGCCGAGCCCATAGAACGGAATGTTGCGGTAGAACGCCTCGAACTCGCGGTGCATGTTCTCGACCGTCTTGAAGTAGTCGAGGTGCTCGGGATCGATGTTGGTCACGACACCGATCTCGCTCGGCAGCCGCGTGAACGTGCCGTCGCTCTCATCCGCCTCGACGATCATCCATTTACCCTTGCCGAGGCGCGCATTCGTGCCCCAAGCGTTGATGATGCCCCCCGTGATCACCGTGGGGTCTAAACCGGCCCCCTCGAAGATCGAGCTGATCAGCGACGTGGTCGTCGTCTTCCCGTGCGTGCCCGTCACCGACACCGTGGAATAGAGACGCATGAGCTCGGCGAGAATCTCGGCGCGGCGGATGATCTGCAGTCCGCTCACACGTGCCGCCTCGAGCTCCGGGTTCGAGGCCTTGACGGCGGTCGAGATCACGACCTGGCGCGCGCCCTCGAGATTGGCCGCATCGTGGCCGACGACGACACGGATGCCCTTCGTGCGCAGGCGCCGCACATTGGCAGATTCCTTCTGGTCGCTACCTTGGACGCTGTGCCCCTTGGCGAGCAGAATCTCGGCGATGGCGCTCATGCCGATACCGCCGATGCCGATGATGTGGAATGTCCCTGCGTCGCGGGGAATCTGCATGGCTTGCTATCCCGTTCTTGCCCCGCTCCTATGCCCCTCGCGGCGCCCGGCCGCCGCACCCGAGCCGATCAGGCCCTCGACCAGGTCGGCGAGCCGCTTCACGGCGTCGGGCCGGCCCTGGCTCTTTGCCGCTGCGGCCGCAGATTCCAGCGCCGCCGGGCTTTGCGCGAGGTGCTCCACCTCACGCGCGAGACGCTCGGGCGTCAGATCCTTCTGCTCGATACACCAGCTCCCCCCCAATTCGGCAAGTCTCGTTGCATTCGCAAGCTGATCGTTGTCAAGAGAATGCGGCAAAGGAACGAGGATCGAGGGGCGGCCGATGGCGGCGACCTCTGCCACGGTCGAGGCCCCGGCGCGGGCGATGACAAGTTGGCTCGCCGCCATGCGCGAGGGCAAGTCGGCGAAGAAGGGCGCGACCTCGGCCGCGATACCGGCTCCCCTGTAGGCGGCCGCGACTCGGCTCTGATCCTCCTCGCGGGCCTGCTGCGTGACCTCGAGGCGGCCTCTCACCGACGCGTCGACGACCGAGAGCGCGGCCGGGACGATGTCGGCGAATACGCGGGCGCCCTGGCTTCCGCCGAACACGAGCAGACGGAACGCGCCGCCGGGAGCCGGCGGATCGTAAGACCTCTCGGCCGCTTTGATCACGGCATCTCGCACCGGATTTCCCGTGAAGCGGGCCTTGGCGCGAAGCTCACCGTCGACGAATTTCGTCGTCTCGAACGAGGTGGCGATGACGCGCACCGACTTTGCCAGCGCCTTGTTGGCGCGGCCGAGGACGGCGTTCTGCTCGTGCACGGCGGAGGGAATGGCGAGGAGGCGCGCCGCGACGAGGGGCGGAAAGGTCGGATAACCGCCGAAGCCGATGACCGCCCCGGGCTTCACGCGCTTCAAGAGCCCGCGTGCGGCGAGGCACCCGCGAACCAGCGTCAGCCCCGCGCGCACGAGCGCGACCGGCGACTTGCCAGACACCGTCGCCGAAGGCACCTGATAGACATGGCGCACCGGCGAGCCGACGCCGTAGCGGTCGCCGCGCACGTCTGTCACGAGATCGACGGCGATCCCCCGCCGGCCGAGCTCCTCGCCCAAAGCAAAAGCCGGAAAGAGATGGCCCCCGGTTCCGCCGGCGGCAAGCAGCACCGATCGCTCCCCGTTCGTCACTCGGGTCATCACCTGTGCGGTCGTCACTTGGGAGTCTCGCTCATTGCGCCAAGAGTGTCGAACGAAGCGACCAATCGGGGCTTTTTTAGGCGCTCGACATCGGCGCGGCGCCGCGTCAGCGCCAGCAACATGCCGAGCCCGAGCGATACGGCGAGCGTCGAGGACCCGCCGACGGAGATGAAGGGCAGAGTGATCCCCTTCGCCGGCAGGAGCCCCACGTTCACGCCCATGTTGATCAGCGCCTGGAGCCCGAACATGAGCGCAAGCCCAATGATCGCCAGCCGGTTGGCCGCGTCGGGCTCCTGATGGGCCCTCATGAGCGCGCGGAGCACGGTGAACGCAAAGAGGCCGAGGAGGGCTAGGCAGGCGACCGCGCCATACTCCTCGGCGACGACGGCAAAGATGAAGTCGGTGTGCGCGTCGGGCAGCGCCGCCTTGATGGTGCCTTCGCCGGGGCCGCGTCCGAGCAGACCGCCCTCGGCGAACGACTGCATGGCGCGGGCGACCTGGCTCGTATCGCCGGGCAGTGGATTGAAAAAGCGGTCGAGGCGCACCTCCACGTGCGGAAAGATCCGATAGGCGAGCGCAAGGCCGACGGCGCCAGCGACGAGGCTCAGACCCGCGCGCCGCAGCGGTTGCCCCGAGGCGAAGAAGAGCGAGCCCCAGACGAGGCTCAACAGCAGCGTCTGGCCCACGTCGGGCTCGCTGACGAGAAGGGCGGCGATGAGGATGTAGCTCGCGACGGCGAGGACGAGCGCCGGCATGTCGGGGCGGCGGCGCGCCTCGGCGAAGAGCCACGCCGCGACGACGGCATAGGCCGGCTTCACGAACTCTGAGGGCTGCAGCGAGTATCCGCCGATCGACAGCCAGCGGCGCGCCCCGTTGGCTTCGACGCCCCAGAAATGCACAGCAACGAGACCGGCGAGCCCGCCGAGAGCGACGACCAGAGCAAGACGGCGCACGGCCTGCGGCGAGAAGAGCGAGACCGCGAGCATGAGGCAGAGGCCGACAGCAGTGAACAGCGCATGACGCTCGACGAAGTAGTAGGCAGGAAGCCCTTTCTTCAGAGCAACGCCGGGGCTTGCGGCCAGCGACAGCACCAATCCCGCCGCGGCGATGACGAGAACGGCGACGAGAAGGGCATGGTCGACCGTGAACCACCATTCCGATAACCGGCTGCGGTCCGCGCGCGAGATCCTCATGCGGCACTCCTCGGTTGGATGCCGGGGAGTGCGGCGACGAGCGCTCGGAAGTGGTCGCCGCGCACCTCGAAGTTCCTGTACTGGTCGAACGAAGCGCAGGCCGGCGAGAGAAGAACCACCGGCTCGGCGCCTTCGTTCGCCGACGCATCGCGCAGCGCCGCTGCCAGCGCAGGCTCGAGCGTCCCGCAGCGCTCGAAGGGGACTTTGCCCGAGAGCGTCGCCGCGAACTCGTCCGACGCTTCGCCGATGAGATAGGCCTTGGCGATGCGCGGAAAATAGCTCTCGAGCGCGGCGATCCCGCCGGCCTTCGCCCGCCCGCCGGCGATCCAGTAGATGTCGCGTGGCCAGGATGCGAGCGCTTTCTCCGCCGAGTCCGCGTTGGTCGCTTTGGAGTCGTTGATGAGGAGCACGCGGCCGAGATGGCCGATCTCCTCCATGCGGTGGGCGAGACCGGGAAAGCTCGCGAGGGCGCGCTTGAGAGCGGGAATGCTCCAGACGAGCGGCCGGCCGGCTTCGCCGCGCGCACTGAGGCGATCCTGAAGCGCACGCAGTGCGGCGAGGGCTGCAAGCGCGTTCTGCACATTGTGGCTGCCGCGCAGCGAGCGAACGTCGGCGAGCGAGGCGATCTCCTCGGATTGCGCGTAGCTCCCCCGCTGCTCGTGGACGAAGAGCGTCGTGCCGATGGCATAGAGCCGCGGCACGACCGCGGCGCCTTTGCCGACGGTGAAGGGGTAGAGGCGCCCGCTGTCGGCAAAGCGTTCGGCCATCGCCCGCGTGGGAGCGTCGTCGACGCCAAGCGCCGCGGCCTCGGCGCCCTGGATGAGCCGCTCCTTGATCGCCGCGTAGCTATCGATCGTGCCGTGGCGGTCGAGGTGGTCCGGCGTGACGTTGAGGAGCACGCCGACGGTGGGCCTAAGGCTCGGAGTGAGATCGATCTGGTACGAGCTGATCTCGATGACGTGGAAGCGGTCGCGCGCGGGGGGCTCGAGCGTCAGGATGGCGCGTCCGATGTTGCCGCCCATCTGCACGTCTTGGCCGAGGTCGCGCAGGATGTGGGCGATGAGCGCCGTCGTCGTCGACTTGCCGTTGGTGCCGGTGACGGCGACGAACGGCGCGTTCGGGCATGTCAGCGCCCGCTCGCGGCAGAAGAGCTCGACGTCGCCGATGATCTCGACGCCCGCAGCGCGGGCCCTCACGACCGTCCAGTGCGGCTCTGGATGGGTGAGAGGAACGCCGGGCGCGAGCACGAGCGCCGCAACGCCGCTCCAGTCGGCCGCCGAGAGATCGACCAGCTCGAGACCGGCCGTCGCCGCCCCCTCCCGGCTCGGTGCGCTGTCGTCCCAGGCGGCGACGTCGGCTCCGCCCTCGGCGAGCGCCCGCGCCGAGGCAATCCCGGACGCCCCGAGGCCGAAGACGGCAACCGTTCTGCCCTTGAAGGCCGTCACCCGAATCATGGAGCGAAGTCTAGCCGGTTCCCGCCGCCCTCGCGATTAGCGCAGCTTCAAGGTTGCAAGGCCGATGAGCGCGAGCACGACTGCGATGATCCAGAAGCGCACGACGACCGTGCTCTCCTGCCAACCCTTCTGCTCGTAGTGATGGTGGAGCGGCGCCATCCTGAACACGCGTTTGCCGGTGAGCTTGTAGGAGCCGACCTGGATGATGACCGACATCGTCTCGAGCACGAACAGGCCGCCGACGATCGCCAGTACGATCTCATGCTTGGTCGCGACCGCAATGGTGCCGAGCGCGCCCCCGAGTGCGAGCGAGCCCGTGTCGCCCATGAAGATCATGGCCGGGGGCGCGTTGAACCAGAGGAAGCCCAGTCCCGCGCCGATCAGCGCCCCGCAGATCACGGCGAGCTCGCCCGTGCCCGCCACGTGATGGATCTGCAGGTATTTGGCGAAATTGTAGTTGCCGATGAGGTAGGCGATGAGCCCGAAGGTGGCGGCGGCGATCATCACCGGCACGATCGCGAGCCCGTCGAGCCCGTCGGTGAGGTTGACCGCGTTGCCCGCCCCCGCAATGACGACCATTCCGACGAGCACGAACCCAAGTCCGAGATCGGGTAGCGCGGTCTTGAAGAACGGCATCGCCAAGCGCCCGGCAAGCTCCGGCGTCGACAGCTCCATGATCAGGAAGGCGGCGGCCGCCGCCACGACGACCTCGAGCCCGAACCGGGCCCAGCCGCCGAAGCCCGAGCTCTGCTGCTTCGTGACCTTGAGATAATCGTCGTAGAAGCCGATGCCGCCGTAAGTGAGGGTGACCGCGAGGACGACCCACACGTAGGGGTTGGACAGGTCGGCCCATAGCAGCACGGCAACCGTGACGCTGGCGAGGATCATGAGCCCACCCATGGTCGGCGTGCCCTTCTTCGAGAGATGCGACTGCGGCCCATCCTCGCGAATGGGCTGGCCCTTGCCCTGGCGAACCCGCAAGTGGTCGATGATGCCGGGGCCGAACAGCAGCATGAAGAGAAGCGCGGTGAAGATCGCTCCGCCGGTTCTGAACGTGATGTAGCGAAAGACGTTCAGCACGTTGATCTGATCGCTGAAGCTCACGAGCTCATAGAGCATCCCGTCCTCCCCCTGCTCGGATCATCAGCGCTTGCTCCCTGCGACTCATGCTTCGATTCCGGCCGGCGCGAAGTGCGCCTTCAACGCCTCGACGAGCGGCGCCATGCGGCTCCCGAGCGACCCTTTCACCATCACCGCGTCGCCCGGCGCGACGGCGGACAATAGCGGCTCCTTCAGTCCATCGGACGCCTCGGCCCACGCTCCCCGCCGCGCCGCCGGCAGCGCTGCGTAGAGATGGGCCATGTTGGGCCCACACGCAAAGACCAGATCGGCGCCCGAGCGGTCAACCGCCTCCTTGAGCCCGGCGTGCAGGCGTTGGGCCTCGCTGCCGAGCTCGAGCATGTCGCCCAGCACGGCGATGCGCCGCCCATAGCGCTCGCGTGGAACGCCGCCAAGGATCTCGAGCGCGGCCCGCATGGATGCGGGGTTCGCATTGTAGCTCTCGTCGATCAGAAGAATGTGGCCGGCGCCGGCGTTGATGAGCGCGCGCGCGCCCCGGCCCGGCGCGGGGCCAATTTCCGCGAGAGCCGGAAGCGCAAGCTCCAGGTCCGCGTGTAGGCAATAGAGCGCCGCCACGACGGCGAGCGAGTTCTGAGCAATGTGCGCGCCGGGCGCGCCGAGGCGATAGCGAACCTCGCGGCCGTGAACCGATGCGGTGACATCGGTGCTCTCGGGGGCGAGATCGAGGCGCTTTGCTTTGACGTCGGCCGCCGAGCCCAGTCCGAACGAGACGATTCGCGCGCCGGCCGCTTTGGCGCGCTCGGCCAGGAGATTGAAATGGGGGTTGTCGCGATTGAGGACGGCAGCGCCGCCCGGCTCCAGCCCCAGAAAAATTTCGGCCTTCGCATCGGCGATCGCCGCGACCGAGGGAAAGAACGCGAGGTGCACGGGCTCGACCGTCGTCACGATGGCGACATGGGGCCGAACCATCCTCGCGAGCGGCGTGATCTCCCCCGGATGGTTCATACCAATTTCGAAGACACCAAATCGCGTTGGCGCCGCCATCCCGGCAAGGGTCAGCGGCACGCCCCAATGATTGTTGAACGACTTGGTCGCGGCATGCGTCGGGCCGAGCCGCGCGAGGGCGCCTCGGAGCATCTCTTTGGTGCCGGTCTTGCCGACGCTCCCGGTCACGGCGAGGACACGCGCCTCCGGCGCGAGCCGGCTGCGGGCCTCGCGTCCGATAGCCTCCAGTCCTTGCAACGTATCATCGACGCGGATCAGCGCGCCCTCGCCGGCCTTGCGTGCGTAGTCTCGAGCGACGAGCGCGGCCGACGCCCCGGCTTCGAATGCACGCGAGACGAACGCGTGCCCGTCGCGCTGGTCCTTCAACGCCACGAATACGTCCCCGGCGCGCAGGGTGCGCGTGTCGATCGAGAGGCCGGCGATGGGCCGTGCTGGGGCGCCGTCGGCCGTACCGCCCGCCGCGCGCACGAGATCGTCGAAAGTCCAAAGTTCGCTCGACATGAGATCAGGTCTGCCCGAGGGCTTTGGCCAGCGCCTCGTGATCGGAGAAGGGAAGAATCGTGTCGCCCACGATCTGGCCGGTTTCGTGACCCTTGCCGGCGACGACCATAACATCCCCAGCGCCCAGGAGACGGACCGCTTCCGCAATAGCCTCACCCCGGTCGCCGATCTCGCGGGCACCCACCGCGCCCGCCAGAATCTCGGCGCGGATCGCAGCCGGAGGCTCGCTCCTCGGGTTGTCGTCGGTCACGATCGTGAGATCCGCCTTCTCGACCGCGATCCGGCCCATGATCGGGCGCTTGCCTTTGTCGCGGTCCCCCCCGCAGCCGAAGACGCAGATGAGCCTCCCGGTGGCAAAGGAGCGCAGCGCGTCGAGGACTGCCGCCAGCGCCTCCGGCTTGTGGGCGTAGTCGACGACGGCGAGGCCGCCGTTTCGTTGCCCCACGATCTCGAGCCGCCCTTTCACGCCGGTGAGCGAGGAAAGGGCGCCAAGGACGGCCTTGGCCTGCTCCCCTGTCGCGAGCGCGAGCCCCGCGGCGACGAGGGCATTCGACGCCTGATAGGTTCCCACGAGTGGCAGGCGGACCTCGTGCCGCCGCCCTTCTGCGTCGACGGTAAGCCGCTGCGCGAAGCCATCGCGCGTGGCGGCGGCAAGCCGCAGCGTGTCGCCTCTCTCGCCGACGGTGATGAGCTCGAGCCCGCGCGTGCGCGCCGCCGCCATGATCTCGGCCGATCGCGCGCCGTCCGCGTTGACGACGGCGGCGCGGCCGGGAGCGAGCAGCTCGGCGAAGAGGCGCAGCTTCGCCGCGAGATAGGCGTCGGTCGTCGGGTGATAGTCGAGGTGATCGCGGCCGAGATTGGTGTAGGCGCCGGCTTGAAGCTCTACACCGTCGAGGCGGTATTGATCGAGGCCGTGGGAGGAGGCCTCCATGGCGAGATGCGTGATGCCCTCGTTCGCGAGCGCCGCGAGCGATTGGTGGAGCGCAATGGGGTCCGGCGTCGTGAGCGACCCGTAGACGGCGCCGTCCGGCTTCACGAGCCCGATCGTGCCGAGGGAGGCCGCCTTGTGCCCGAGCGCGGCGAAGATCTGGCGCGTGAACTCGGCGACCGACGTCTTGCCGCTGGTCCCGGTGACGGCGACCGCCGTCTTTGGCTGGCGCGCATAGAACCTTGCCGCGACGAGCGCGAGGGCACGGCGCGGCTCCTCGGCCGTCAAAACCGGAACGTCAATCGCAGACGGAAGAGAGGCCGTGCTGCCCGCGAGGATGGCGGCGGCGCCCTTTCCGACGGCGTCGGCAATGAACCGGCTGCCGTCGGTGCGCGTGCCGGAAAGCGCGGCGAACAGAAATCCCGGGGCAACCTTGCGGCTGTCGGCCGTCAGTCCCGTGATGTCGAGGGCGGCGCACCCGGGAGGCGCGCTCGTTTCCGGCCCAAGTAGCGAGGCGAGCTGCATGACGCCAGCTCATAGGTGGCGCCGTCGCCGCCGTCAAATGACGGGCATCACGGCGCCAACCACCACGGCCGGCCGAGTCTCATTGCAGCGAGGCGGAGCGCCGTTTCAACTCGGACTTGGACACCTCGCCGGCGACGACGAGCGCGTTGATGCAGCGCTTGGAGAGTCTCGGCCCCACGGCGCGCATGCATTGCCGAAGCTCGCTCGTGCCGACACGATACTGGCTGCAGTTGGCGAAGTAGTCGCCCATGCACGCAAGCTTGACGGCCCTGCTGACGGCTAACGCCTCGAGCGGGGAAGCGACGAGAAGCGAGATCGCGAGCGCTCCGCCGAGAGCGGTTCTGAATGCTGATCGTGTCGGGAGTGCGAAGGTGGCCGTCATACTGGAAGCTCCGTCCATTGCCCTTGCATCCCTCACTCTAGTTCGAGGCAAGTTGCTCGATCCTTACCTGCCGGTAGGCGACAGACGTATTTTCGTCTCGCGCGTTGCGCCTCGTCACTCGCGGAGTGCTGCGACGGAGCGCGCTGGCACAACGCCGAGCAGCGGACCGATGCGTTCGATCACGCGGGCCGCGGTAGGCGCGGCGTTGAGACCGGCGAGAATTTCGCCGCTAGTTTCGGCCGTACCCTTGGGCTCGAACAGAGAGACGAGCACGAGATATTTCGGAGCGCTCATTGGAAACGAGGCGACAAACGAGGAGATGACCGCTTTCTCTGCGTAGCCGCCGCGCGCCGGCAGCTCGGCCGTGCCCGTTTTTCCGCCGACGTCGTAGCCGGGAACGTCGGCGCGCCGCCCGGTGCCGGAGGGGTCGGCGACGTTGCGGCGCAAGACCTCGCGCATTATAGCGCTCGTCGCGCTGCTGACGACGCGTGCGGGCTCGGGGCTGGCGGCGCCGCGCGGGAGTAGGAACGTCGGGCGCACGGAGAAGCCGCCGTTGACGAGGGCCGCAGCCGCAGCCGCAAACTGAAGGGGCGCGACCGCGAGCCCGTGGCCGTAGGACACGGTGATCTGCTCGGGGCGCTCGAATTGACCCGGGCGCTGTGGACTCGCAACCGCGCCGGCTTCCGTGCGCATGTCTCCCCACAGTCCCAGTTTCTCGAGGAAGGCCTTCTGGCGCTCGGGGCCGGCCTCGAGGGCGAGAAGCCCGGCGCCGACGTTCGAGGAGTGGATGAAGATCTCGGCCACCGTGAGCGGCCGGCCGAGCGGATGGGGGTCCGTGATCTTGAACGGGCCGGCGGTGAGCGGCCGGGTCACGTCGATCACGCTGTCGAGCGATTTGCCGTTCTCGAGGGCGAGAGCGACAGTCACCATCTTGAAGATCGAGCCGAGCTCGAACGTCGCGCCTGCGACCTTGTCGATGCGCAGGGGATCTTGAGTTTCCGCCGCGCGCGAGGGGTCGACGCCGGGGAGGGAGGTCGCGGCCAGGATCTCGCCCGTCGCGACGTCCATGACGAGACCCGCAGCCCCGCGGGCCTCATAACGGCCGACGGCCGATTGCAGCTCGTCCTCGAGGCTGTGGGCGACGCCGAGGTCGAGCGACAGGCGGACGGGCGCGGCGTCCGACAGAAGTTCGCGCCGTGAACCGCCTCGACGCCGATCGCCTCGTCGATGTAGCGCTCGATCCCGCCGACACCCTTGTTGTCGATGTTGACGGAGCCGAGCACGTGGCCGGCGAGCCGGCCCGAGGGATAGGCGCGCCTCAGCTCCTTGCGGAAGGCGAGGCCGGGAAGGCCGAGATCGTGAATGCGCTGCGCGAGCGCGGGTGAGAGGCCGCGCCTGATCCACGCGAAGCGGCGCGTGCGATCCTCGAGCTCGCGCCTCACGGCCGCCTCGTCGAGGTCTGCGAGCACGGCGCCGAGTTTCTCCACCACCTCGTCGCGGCTCTGGACCAGCGACGGATCGGCGTAGAGCGACGGCATCTCGAGGTCGGTCGCGAGGAGGCGGCCGTTGCGATCGACAATCTCGGGACGGGCGAAGCTCGAGGCTATCGGCTCGCTCAAGGTCGAGACTGGCGCACCGTCGCCGGTGACCGCGAGCCGCACGAGTTGCCCGGCGACGAGGACAAAGGCGAACCCCATGCCGACAGTCACCAAGAATGTGCGCAGCGGGTTCGCAAAGCGGCGCTCGTCGATGCGAGCGAACGCGAGCGGACCTGACGCCCACTCCTGCTCAGCGGCGCCGGTCGCCATGGCTTTTCCTTTAGCGGGCGGTGGACCCGGTCTCGATCGAAGGCTTCGCGTCCTTGCGGGCGTACTGGCCTTGCGTCGCCGGCCGCAAGCCCTGCGCGCGGGCGAGCGCTTCTATGCGCTCGGGCCGCGCGAGATGCGCTCGCTCCGCCTTGAGGACGGCGATGTCGGAGCGCGCCCTGTCGGCGTCCCGCTCCAGCGTGTTGACGCGCGCCTCGACGAGACGGGTGTCGTAGTTAAGGCCGTAGAGCAGGAACGCGCTCGAGAGCGCGAGAAAGGCCGCGGAGAATATCAGGGTACGCATGGGAACCTCCTAGCGAAACGCAATTGCCCGGGCGCGACCGGCACGGCGCCGTCCTCACTCGGAATCGAGCCAGGCCGGGGCGTCGGTTCTCACACCCCACCTGAGCCGCGCCGAGCGCGCGCGAGGGTTTACGTCCACTTCACCTTTCAAAGGTGTTAACGGGCGAGTGTTAACAAATCGGAAACTTGGGGCGAAACGTGCTGCCGGACGCTCCGGCATGTGGCGCGAGGCATGCGCCTCCTTGCCCGATCGCGTCTGCAGGAATTGCTTCACCGCCCGGTCCTCGAGCGAATGGAAGGTCACAGCGACGAGCCGGCCGCCGCAGACAAGGACGCGCTCGGCCGCCCTGAGGCCCCGCTCGATCTCGCCGAGCTCATCGTTGACGTGCATGCGCAGGGCCTGGAAGGTGCGCGTCGCCGGATGCCGCGGGTCGCCCTTGCGTCCGCGATATACGGCCGACACGAGGTCGGCGAGCTCGCGCGTTCTCGCGAACACCCTCTCGGCGCGCCGCTTCACGATCGCTCGCGCGATGGCGCGCGACCTCTGCTCCTCGCCGAGCTCGTAGATGAGGTCGGCGAGCGCCTCCTCCTCGTACGTGTTGACGACGTCTGCCGCGGTCGGTCCCGCGCGCGACATGCGCATGTCGAGCGGTCCGTCCGATTGGAACGAGAAGCCGCGCTCGGCCTCGTCGAGCTGCATGGAGGAGACGCCGAAGTCGAACACGACGCCGTGGACCGCTTCGAGCCCCAGCCCTTTGGCGAGATCAGCGAGGTTGGAAAATTTCTCCTGGATCAGCGTGAGGCGCGGCGCGTAGGCCTCGACCAGACGGAAACCCGCCTTGACAGCCTCTGGATCGCGATCGAGGGCGACGAGCCGACACGGGGCGGTATCGAGAATGGCGCGCGCGTATCCGCCCGCGCCGAACGTCGCGTCAATGTAGGTTTCGCCGCTCTTGGGCGCGAGCGCGCTCAGCACCTCCGAGACGAGCACGGGAATGTGTCTCGGCTCCCTCCTGCGGCTCTCCGGCTCCCCACCGGACCCGCGACCGGGCGTCATTCCCGTGCTCCCTCGTCGCCACCGCCTCCGCGGCGGTGGCCGCTCCCCGCGCCGAATAATTTTCTGTGCTCTTGCACTTTCTCTCGCGCTTTGGTGCGCCGCTCCTCGAAGATTTCCGGAGCCCACATCTGAAACTTGTCACCAAGGCCGACAAAAGTGACCTGATCTCGAAGACCGGCGTGGCGGCACAGGACCTCAGGAACGACAATGCGTCCGTCCCCGTCGATGGTGAGAACCTGGACGTCGCCGTAGAGCGCGACAGAGAGCTCGTCGCGCTCGTTCGAATAGTCCGGCAGGCCCGCAAGAAGCCCGTCGATCTTTTTTGCAAGCCGCTCGCCGCCGCCATCGAGCGCCGGAGCATCGAGCGAGGGGTAGCAGTAGACTCCGCCGGCGTAGCCGTCGCGCTCGAGCACGGCGCGGAAAGGAGCTGGGATCGAGACCCGTCCCTTGGCATCGATCTTGTTGGTGAATGTCGAGACAAAGCGGTTCATCCCCTGTTCGAACCTCGCCTCCAGAACGCAACTCGAACGTGACTGCCGACGCAGTGGGATCTCATGGCCGCCCGCTCCGGGCGGGGCCGTGGCGGTCGCTCGAACCTCGGCCCTCTCTCGAGGCCGGCGCCACACCACAGGCCCTTGCCCGGTGCGGACGGGCATTTATGGGATGCCATGGTTTGCTATGGTCGTCAATGGAGCATTAAGGAATTGAAGTGGGTGCGGCCGGTTCTCAACAGGGAGCGGACAGTGGTGCCCCTGCATCAATCGCCCCAAAGGCTTGGGTGCAGTGCGAGAGGCGCCGCCGTGGTAGAGGCAATGGCGGGAGGAGCAGCGTGGTGTTGAGGCCAAGCGTGCGCGTCAAAGGTGCCATTGCGGTCGCGTGCTGGCTTGTGGGACTTGTCGCGATCGCAGCGGCGGCAAGCGACCGTCGATCCAACCGCACCGAGATTCCGCGTCCCAACTCCTCGCCCCTCGTGCTCTATTCCGAGGAAGCCGGGCAGGGTGCGCCGGTCGTGCTAATCCACGGCCTCGGTGAATCGATCTTCACCTGGCGCAAGATCATGCCGGCGCTCGCCGAGCACCATCGCGTGATCGCGCTCGACCTCAAGGGGTTCGGGCGCTCCGACAAGCCGCTCGACATGGCCTATTCCGCCGACGACCAGGCGGTGCTTGTCGCCAGCTTTCTCGAGGTGCGCGGCCTCACCGGCGTGAGCATCGTCGGCCATTCGTTCGGCGGCACCGTCGCGCTGCGCACGGCGCTCGTGCCGGAAGCAAAGAATCGCATCGCCCGCCTCGTCGTCATCTCCGCCCCGGCGCTTCCCGCCTCGGTCGCGCCCGACCTCGACCTTGCGGCTCTTCCCGCGTTGCCGGAGGCGCTGACAATCCCGCTGCCGCCGAAGACCCTGGCCCGCCTTCTCATCTCGGAAGCACGCGGCGGCGGCGACGTTTCCGATGAGGACATCGAAGGCTACGCCGCGCCCTACTACGAGCTCTCGGCCAAGCATGCCTTCATCGTCACGGCCCGCTCGATCCTGTCCGAGACCGGCGACGAGGTCGCCAAACGCTACAAAGTCATCCGCCAGCGGACACTTATCGTCTGGTGCCGCGGCGACACCATTGTCCCGCTCCGATCCGGAAAACGTCTCGCCCGCGCCTTGCCCGATGCGCGCCTAGCCGTGCTCGAGCGCTGCCACCACCTGCCGCAAGACGAGCGACCGGACGCGCTCCTTTCCGTGCTGCTGCCGTTTCTAGATGGCTGACACGGCCGAGTAATCGGCGTGTCCGCTCGACCCATCCCACCGTCACCCCGACGCAGGTCGGGTCCCGACAAGCGTCCGCATGAAACTCACAAGAAATCACACGTGTTCTGGATACCGGCCTCCGCCGGTATGATGTTGCGAAAAGGCCAACCAATGCCTCGCCTTGTCGGATAGCGCGGCGGCGCATTAGGTATCTCTAGCAACGAGGAGAACCAATGGGCGACGTGCGCTCGATCTGCGCGATCGGTCTCAGCGGACAGCTCGGCCTCCACGGCGAGCTGCCGTGGGAGGGCGATCCGCGCCCCGAGTTCCGCGACGACGTCGCGCGCTTCTTCGAGATGACCCGCGGGCACGTCCTGATCGCGGGCCCCAAGACCATCGGCGCGGTTCCCGAGTTCGCCTACGAGGACCGCACGATCATGATCATCCGCTCGTGGATGAAGCCGGAGGAGGTGCTCGCCAAGTTCGAGGACCGCGTGGTGTTCGTCGGCGGCGGTCCGCCCGTGTGGGACGTCTACGCGCCCTTCATCCGCCACTGGGACATCACGCGTCTCCCCTACGACGGGCCGGCCGATCGCTGGTTCAATCCTGCCTGGCTCGCTGCCTCGGAAAAGACCTAGCTATTGGTCTCCTGCGGCTTTGCCCTCCGCCGCGGTGAAGGAGGCGCGCATCGGCGGTGGAGCGCCGTCCTCGGGCGGATTGAGCTGGGCTGCGGCAATGGCTGCGCCCGCAGTCGACGCGAGGAAGTGATCCACGGCAGGGCCCCAAATGTCCCAGCCGGCCCGGTCGTCGGCAATCTCGTGGCCATCCCCGCCATAGGGCGGAAGCAGCTCGAAATCCGCGAGTTCGCCGGCGCGCTGCCAGGCGTCCGCCATGGACGAGGCGAGCTTAGGGCCGAAGTAGCTGTCGTTGCGCGAGTAGAGCCAGATGGTCGGGATTCGCGCGGTCGAGCCGTAGCCGCGCGCCGCCTCGATGAGGCGCTGCTCGCCGCAGACGGCGTTGTTGCGACCGCCGGCATGACCGCCGCGCCCGCCGGCGAAATTCACGATGGCGCGAACCTCGGGCGGATTTCTCGATGCGAGCGCGAGCGAGGCCCAACCGCCGGTCGAGATACCGACGACCACGGTCGCGCCGGGCTGCACGAAGTCTTGCATGCCCATGTAGCTCACGACCGCCTCGATGTCGTCGGCCGTCGCTAAGCCCGAGCGCGCGTGATCCGGATCGGTGCACGACCCGATCGAATCGACGATCGGCCCGCCGGTTGCGCCATGGCCGCGCCGCTGGGGCAGCACGACGACATAGCCGCGCTCCACGAACCACCGCGACAGCCAGTAGTAGACCGGCATCGACACCGCGAGGCGCGTCGCGTCCGACGTTCCGTGATTGATCACGGCGAGCGGGCGGCGCGTCGCCCCACTTGCAGCCTCATCCAAGGGCCGGAAGACAGTGGCACGCAACGGACTGATCCCGTCCCCGCTCGGCAGAAGCCAAAGCTGCTCACGCAGGCGCGGCCCTTCGGGGCCGTAAGGGCCGAACGCATTGGTGCCCGACGCCGATCCAGCGGACGCATCCGCGAGCCGCAAGAACATCGCGGCGAGAACTGCCAGTCCGCAGCCGAACGTCAGCCTAACCCGCACTTAGTTCCCTCGTTTGTGCTCGACGACCCCGTCCCAATCTTCGTCTGTGCCGTAGTGGCGAGCCCATTCACCCCGTTTGCCGCCACAAACACTGGTGCGGCAAGGCTCGGCACGTCCCCGTGCGAAGCGGATCGCTCGTCGAATAGGAACCACCCCTGACCAGGGGAGTTCGCGGTTCGAGCAGTCCGCGACTCTCGCGTTGCTCTTAAGAAAAACCCAAAGAGGAGTACGCTGCAATGAAAAAGATTTGCACTGCGGCATCACTGGCCGTTCTGCTTGCGGCCACAGGCGGATACGCCGTCGCACAGACGACCGGCGCCGTCAAAATGAGCAAGGCCGAGTGCCAGAGCCTCTGGGGCGAGGCGAATACGTCGGGAAGCGGCAACTTGTCGGGCTCGCAGGCCTCAGCCTACTTCAGCGACATGAAGTCGGTGGACACCAACGGTGACGGCCAGCTCTCGAGCGCCGAGTTCCTGGCGGGATGTCAGAAGGGCCTCGCCCACGCCTCGTCCAGCAGCGGCGCCGGCGCGGGCACCTCGGGATCCTCGGGCGCCAGCCCCAGCGCACCTCCGAAGCAGTACTGACGCTGGGATCGCACGATCCCGGTAAAGACTGCGCCCGCTCGACGCAGGCCGAGCGGGCGCAGCTCATTCAGTCACGCGGGCCGCGGCACTTGATGTGCTCCTCGAAGTCGCCGTCGCGCTCCCACTCGCGGACGATGCGGCAGGGGCCGTCGCGGTACTTTTCCTTCACATTGCGCCCGTAGGGCTCGTAGTGAGCCCTGATGCGCTCATAGAGCGGAAGACCCGTGCCGAAATCCTTCTCGGCCAGTGCAGGATCGCCGGGGGGACCGCTGAAGCTGTCGTCGGCCGCGAGTGCGGGCGGCGCGGCGAGCGCGAGGGCGAAGAGAAGCGGATAAACTATACGCATGTCTGCATTCCTTTTTTTTGATCTCATGAGTTGAACATTACTCCTAACGCCATGATGTGGCGATAGTTTCCCCTCCCGCCGGTTTACCTCGCCCGGGCCGGCGCGAGGTCCGCGCTTTCGCGGCGCACCTCCTGCAAGGAACCGTGTCGGCAATGGGGCGCCGCGCGTGATCTATTGACGCGGCCGGGCACAGGCCTGGCTTGACAAAGCGAGGGTCGAAAACGCTGAGGCCAGGCCTGACCGGCCTGGCCTCAGGGATGTCAGCCGGCCTGTAAGCCGGGTTCTGTCTGCCCCGCCTCTATCCTCGCGGATTGGGGCGAAGCGCGACGGCCATTCATCTGGGACGCCCGTTGCCGGACGCCTCTAGCAACCAACCCGGGCGGCGGGCCTGGCGACGAGCCTCGCGGCAGATCTCTCCGCCGCTGTGCCGCCCCTATTTGGTCTTGCTCCGGGTGGGGTTTGCCGTGCCGCTCCTGTCACCAGTCGCGCGGTGCGCTCTTACCGCACCGTTTCACCCTTGCCTCGTCGGATCGAAACCCGCCGCGGCGGTCTCTTCTCTGTGGCACTTTCCCTGGGGTCGCCCCCGGCGGCCGTTAGCCGCCACCCTGTCTCCATGGAGCCCGGACTTTCCTCCACCGTCTGCTCGTATGGGCCATAGACGCCCGCATCCGGCAGCGGCCGTCCGGCCGGCTGACAACTCACATAAGGAGAGCCGGCCCGGTTCCGTCAAGGGACCCCGGGGCCGGCTCATCAACAACAAAGGTAAAGAGACCTCACCGGCCGCTGGTGAGCACCAGAGCGTCGGAGTCGTAGGGCACGGTGACGCCCTCGTAGGCGAGCAGCCCCCAGGGCGGGCCGTCGGAGCGCATGTCGCTGGCGGCCGCGGGCACCGAGGAGTGGCGCGGGGGATTCTTCATAATTGACGACGGCGTGGGGCGGGACATCGAATGCAGCATGTCTTGGACCTTTCGAGTTTGGAGAGCGGGGGCGCTCGCCCTCAGAGAGCTGACGGCCACCATGCCCGCGAGCGAGGCCAAGGTCAGTTTCCCGCGATACATCGGCGCCCGGTGCCGCAGCGCCCTCGAAAATGACGAAGATTTCACGCGGCCGGAGCGACGATCAATCGTAAGCAAAGGGTGCTGCTGGGGAGCTGCCGGAACAATTCTCAACGGGGAGGCGACATGCGCCCGTTCGTTCTTCGACCCAGAGCCGCAATCGAGTTATGCCGCGCGCTAATCCTGGCGGCGGCCTTCGCGGTCGCGCTGCCGGCCCTATATGCGCCCGCGCAGGCCGAGCAAGCCGCGCAAGGGACCGCCGTGTTCGACGAGGCGTGGCGTCTCGTGCGCGACCATTTCTACGATCGCACGATGCGCGGCCTCGATTGGGACGCGGTCGGCAACAAATATCGTCCGCGCTATCTCTCGGCCGCGACCGACAAGGACCGGTCGGCCGTCATCAACGCGATGCTCGACGAGCTCAACGCGTCCCACCTCCGGCACTTCACGCCCGCCGATCCCGCCTACTATCAGCTCGTCGACATCTTCGCCTTCGGGCTCAGAGACGCGATCCCGCGCCATTTTCCCGGCGGCGAGATCTCCTACACCGGCATCGGCATCTTCACCCGCGAGATCGACGGCAAGACGTTCGTCTCCGGCGTCATGGCCGGGCTTCCGGGAGAGAAGGGCGGCCTCAAGGTGGGCGACGAGATCGTCGCCGTCGACGGCGCTCCCTTTGCGCCCGTCGCCTCGTTTCGCGACAAGACGGCGCGCCCCGTCACGATCAGCATCCGCCGCGATAAGGACGGACCGCTCTCGGAGCTGACCGTCGTCGCGGAGACGATCAAGCCCGGAAAGGCCTTCGAGGCCGCGACCCGCGACGGCGCGCGCATCATCGAGGCCAACGGCCGGCGCATCGGCTATATCCACCTCTGGTCCTACGCGGGGACCCGTTATCAGGACGCGCTCGAGGACGAGATCAGCTCGGGCAAGCTCAAGGACGCGGACGCGCTCGTCTGGGATCTGCGCGACGGCTGGGGCGGCGCGCATCCCAACTATCTCGACATCTTCAATGCGCGCGGGCCCGACATGACCATGACGGACCGCGACGGCGACCAATCGATCGCGAGCTACAAGTGGCGGCGGCCCGCGGCCGTGCTGATTAACGGCGGCACGCGCAGCGGCAAGGAGGTTCTCACCTACGGCTTCAAGAAATACGGCTACGGCGAAGTGATCGGCACGCGCACCGCTGGCGCGCTGCTGGCCGGCCGCGGCTTTCTGCTCGAGGACGGCAGCTTCCTCATGATCGCGGTGAACGACGTCAAGGTCGACGGCGAGCGGCTCGAAGGCAAGGGCGTCGAGCCCTCGATTGAGGTGCCGTTCGATCTGCCCTACGCGGCGGGCCGGGACCCACAGCTCGACAAGGCCGTCGAGGTGCTGTCGAACACGCCAAGGGGGTGAGGCGCGCTGAAGATGCGAATAGAAAACAGGCGCGTCTAGATTTACGGCTTGGATTTACGGCGCCGAGCGCCGAGGGCGCGGGCGGCGGACGTGAGGCCGAGCGAGCGTTTGACCGCGGCCTTGCGCTTCACCGGTCGGTTCTTCTTGATGCGGCGCGCGGAGGCTTCGTCCGTCCCTTGCGCCGGCTCGCAGCCCGACATCCGCTGGCCGACGACGATGAGGCGCGCCACCCGCTCCGCGGCATCCTGAAGGTACTGGCGCGATTTCCTGATCGCGACCTCGAGCGCCATGGCGTTCGGCGTCGCGCTCTCGAGGCCATCGATGCCGTGGCCGAACACGCCACTGGCGTCGTCGGAGAGCCCGCCGCCGATGGCGACCACCGGTACGCCGTGCTTGCGCGCGGCCGCCGCGACCCCCGACGGCGTTTTCCCGAAAGCAGTCTGGAAGTCGACGCGACCCTCGCCCGTGATGGCGAGGTCGGCGCCCTGCATGTGCTCCTCGAGGCGCGTCGCCGCGACAACAAGCTCGACGCCGCGCTTCAGCGTCGCGTTCGTGAACGCGATGAGCCCGCCACCCATGCCGCCGCCCGCGCCGGCGCCGGGCCGCTCGGCGATGTCGACGCCAAGGTCGCGTTTGATGATCGAGGCAAGGTGAGCAAGATTGCGGTCGAGCTCTTCGACCATCTCCGGCGTTGCGCCTTTCTGCGGACCGTAGACGCGGGAAGCGCCCTTCTCGCCGACGAGAGGATTGGTCACGTCGCAGGCGATGGCGACCTTGACACGGGCCAGCGCCGGGTTGGCCCAGCGCATCTCGATCGCATCGACATCCTTGAGCCGGCCGCCGCCGAGGGGCTCGACGATGGGCGCGCCCGCCTTGTCGAGAAACCTCACGCCGAGCGCCTGCGCGAGACCGGTTCCCGCGTCATTGGTCGCTGAGCCGCCGAGCCCGATGATGATCTCCTCGACGCCGCGATTGAGCGCGTCCGCAATGAGCTGGCCGGTGCCGAACGTGGACGCCAGGAGAGGATTGCGGTGCTCCTTCGGCACGAGCGGTAGGCCCGAGGCCTCCGCCATCTCGATCACCGCCGTGCGTCCGCCGCCGAGGAGACCGTAGGTCGCGACGACCTTGGCTCCGAGCGGGCCGGAGACCTCACATTTCACGAATTCGCCGCCCGTCGCGTCGACGAGGGACTGCACGGTCCCCTCGCCGCCGTCGGCCATCGGCACCTTGATGCACTGGGCATCGGGCCATACGCGACGCAAGCCGGCCTCGATCTCGCTCGCCACCTCGAGAGAGGTCAGGTTTTCCTTGAAGCTGTCGGGCGCGATGACGATTTTCATTCAGGAGTCCCCTTGGCGCGGGCTGGAGGACGGCCGCGCCAATTCGATCTTGGCGCGCGTTCATGGCGCGCGGCGGGCACAATGCTACAGCCCCATGTCCTAAGGCCAGTGCGAAGGACCGCGACACAAGCTCTCGCTATGCTTAACGAAAGCTCATCGGCCGCGTCAGGCCGTGAGCTGGGCGGCTTCCGTCCTCGCGGCAACGAGACGCCCAAGCGTGTCGGCCGTCGAATAGTCGAGCTGGCCGTCGACGCGCTCGGGTCGAAAGTGACGCTGAAAGGCGCCGATCGCGAGACGCAGACCCTCATCAAATTCGCCTGAAAGGGCAACGCCGTAGCCGTAGCCGGCCAAGAGTTGCCGAGCCTCCTCGACTTCAGGCCCGCTCCCGCCGGGGCCGTGGCCCGGGTCGTCGGCAGCGACCGGTGCGGGCGGCACCCAGAGTCCGACCCCCGCCTCGGCGAGGCTCCGCCAGTCGAACTTCTCGCCGGGGTCGATCTTGCGCGCTGGCGCCACGTCCGAATGGCCGAGTACGCGCTCGGGACGAATGCGGTGGCGGGCCACGATGTCGCGGCCGAGCGCGGCGACGGCGCGCATCTGCGCTTCCGGGAAATCCGGATAGCCGCCGCCGTGGCCGGCGTTCTGAACCTCGATGCCGATGGAGGCCGAGTTGATGTCGCTCTCCCCCGCCCAATAGGACACGCCCGCGTGCCAAGCCCGCATGTCCTCGGCCACCATCTGGATGACGCGCCCGTCGACGTCGACGACATAATGGCACGACACCCTGCAGTCGGCTCGCGACAGAACCTCGATCGCTTTCTCGACATCGGGAAGCCCCGTGTAGTGGAGAAGCAGGATCGTGGGCTTCCGTCCGTCGGCCCTCGGCTCGAGGTTGGGCGAAGGGTGGAGGTCTGCAACGAACGGACTATCGGGTTTTCTGATCATCGCCGCTGCCTCGCCCGTTCGCTCAAAATGGCGTCGTAGGCGGCGTTGATGGTGGCGAGTTTGGCGGTTGCCGCCTTAATGATCGCCGCCTCGGCGCCTTGCGCCGCGAGCCGATCGGGATGGAGATCGCCCGCAAGCTTGCGATAGCGCGCTTTGATCTCGGCGTCGGACGCCCCGCGATCGAGCTCGAGGATCTCATAAGGGTCCTCGGCGTCGCGCACGAAGAGCGCGCGGATGTGGCGGTACTCCTCCGCCGTAAATCCGAACTTCTCGGCGACAGTGCGCAAGAAGCTGTCCTCGGACGGATGCAGGATGCCGTCCGAGCAGGCGAGGCAGATCAGGCTCTCGAGCACGCAGCGCCTGAGGCCCGGCTCGTCGCGCATGAGCCTTCCGATGCGCTCGGCATAGAGCTCGTAGCCGGCCGTGTCGCGCTTGGCGAGCTCGAACAGCCGGCGGACATTGGCCTGCTCCTCGGGCGCCACCTCGAGAAACCGGTCGAACGCCTCCGCCTCGGCGGTGACGACCACTCCGTCGGCCTTGGCCATCTTGGCTGCGAGCGCGACGAAGGCGCTGGTGAAGGCCGCACTGCGCTGCACGGGTCGGCGCCTGAAGCCGTCAGGCAGCAGGCGGCCAAAGGCGCGCGCTATCGCCCCGCCGAGCGCACGCAAGCGCCCGGGATCGACCCTATTCGAATCCGACTGAGAGGACATTGCTAACCCTTATAGCCTTTGCCCGCGGCATTGAAGCGGCTCCGGCTCGCGGGCCTCATTGACGCCGCGGCGCGCCCCCGATAGCGACGAGACCGGGAGCCGCGGCGAGCAGACACGATGACGGCCAACGCCGGAAAATGGCAGTTCTGGATCGATCGCGGTGGCACGTTCACCGATATTGTCGCGCGCGCGCCCGACGGCTCGATCGTCACTGAGAAGGTCCTCTCGGCCGGCGGCGAGGCTTACCAGGATGCGGCGCTTCACGGCATGCGACAACTCCTCGGGCTCGGGGGCCAGAGCCCGCTCCCTGCAGAGCGAATCGCAAGTGTCAGAATGGGTACGACGGTTGCGACCAACGCGCTGCTCGAGCGCAAGGGCGAGCCGACTTTACTCGTCATCACGGGGGGCTTCGCCGATCAACTCGAGATCGGCACTCAGGCGCGGCCCAAGATCTTCGCCAAGCGTATTGTGAAGCCCACCATGATCTACGCCCGCGTCGTCGAGGCGCGCGAGCGCGTACGCGCGGATGGGACCGTCGAGCAACCGCTCGACCGCGACGCGCTCGCCGCCGATCTCGTCGAGGCTCGTCGCGACGGGCTCAAAAGCGTCGCCATCGTCTTCATGCATGCATACGCCTATCCCGCCCACGAGCGGGAGGCGGCCGAGATCGCGCGCGCCGCCGGCTTCACAGAGATCTCTCTTAGCCACGAGGTGGCGCCTCTCATAAAGCTCGTCGGCCGCGGCGACACGACGGTCGCCGACGCCTACCTTTCGCCGGGTCTCAGGCGCTATGTGGACAAGGTGGCGGAATTGCTCCATTCCGCGCCGACCCAAGCGTCCGACGACGGGCCCAGCGTGCTTTTCATGTCGTCGTCGGGCGGTCTGAAATCCGCGGATCTGTTCCGCGGCCGCGACGCGGTGCTCTCGGGGCCAGCCGGCGGCGTGGTCGGCATGGCCGAGACGGCGCGCCGCGCCGGCTTCTCGCGCGTCATCGGCTTCGACATGGGCGGCACCTCGACCGACGTCTCGCACTTCGCCGGCGACTACGAGCGCGCCTTCGAGACCGAGGTCGCGGACGTGCGGCTTCGCGTTCCGATGCTCGAGATCCACACTGTGGCCGCCGGCGGCGGCTCGATCCTCGCCTTCGACGGGCTGCGCATGCGCGCGGGCCCCGAAAGCGCCGGCTCCGATCCCGGCCCCCTCTGCTACCGCAAGGGCGGCCCGCTGACCGTGACCGATGCCAACGTCATGGCCGGCAAGCTCATCCCGGAATTCTTTCCCGCGATCTTCGGGCCGAACGGAGACGAGCCGATCGATCGCGAGGCCGTCGCCGCCGCGTTCGCCGGCCTCGCCCGCGCGATCGGCGACGGGCGCACGCCTGAAGCGGTCGCCGACGGGTTCATCCGCATCGCCGTGCAAAACATGGCGAGTGCGATCAAGAAGATCTCGATCGAGCGCGGGTACGACGTGACGCGCTATACCTTGAACTGCTTCGGCTCGGCGGGCGGCCAGCATGCGTGCCTCATCGCCGATACGCTCGGCATCGAGACCATCCTCATCCACCCGCTCTCGGGGCTCCTCTCCGCATACGGCATGGGCCTCGCCGCGCTTCGCGCGAGCCGCGAGCATTCGATCGAGGCGCCGATCGATGATGCCCTCGTGCACGATCTCGAGGGCAAAGCGTGGGCGCTCGGCGAGGCGGTCACGGAGGAGCTTCTCGATCAGGGCGTCGCCCACGACGACCTCGCGCTGACGACGCGCCTCCACGTGCGCTACGAAGGCACAGACACGGCGCTTCCCGTGCTGCTTGCCGAGCTTTCCCTGATGCGCAGAGATTTCGAGCGCGAGCACATGGGCCGCTTCGGCTTCATCTCGCCCGAAAAGCGCCTGTTTGCCGCCCACATCGAGGTCGAGGCGACCGGCGGCGGCCTCGCACTGGAGACCGCACCGGATCTAGCGCCCGCCGGACACCGCGGGCCTGCAGGGACATCCCACGCGACAACGCGCTTCTTCTCGCAGGGCGCCTGGCACGACGCGGCGGTGCATCGGCGCGCCGTGATCGATTCCGGCATGGCGATCCCCGGTCCGGCACTGATCATCGAGCCGCATCAAACGGTCGTGGTCGAGCCCGGCTGGACCGCCGAAGTCACGTCTCGGCAAGACCTCGTGCTGCGGCGTGCCGCGCCGCGCGCACGCGAAGCCCATTCGACCGCCGCCGACCCGGCGCTCCTCGAAGTGTTCAACAACCTGTTCATGGGTGTCGCCGAGCAGATGGGGGAGGCGCTGCGCAACACGGCCCAGTCGGTCAACATCAAGGAGCGGCTCGATTTTTCGTGCGCGGTCTTCGATGCCGACGGCCACCTCGTCGCCAACGCGCCGCACATGCCGGTGCATCTCGGCAGCATGGACCGCTCGGTCGAGGCGGTGATTGCGAAGGCCGCGCGCGACATGCGCCCCGGCGACGCCTACATGCTGAACGCACCTTACGCGGGCGGCACGCACCTCCCCGACATCACGGTCGTGACGCCCGTGTTCGCGAGGTCGGGCCGGGAGATCCTGTTCTACGTCGCGAGCCGCGGGCATCACGCCGACATCGGCGGCCTCGCGCCCGGCTCCATGAGCCCGCGCGCCACGACGATCGACGCCGAGGGCGTCTATATCGACTGCGTGAGGCTCGTCGCCGACGGCCGCTTCCGCGAAGCCGAGACGCTGGCCCTCCTCATCGGCGCCCGCTACCCGGCGCGCAGCCCGGCGCAGAACGTCGCCGACCTCAAGGCGCAAGTCGCGGCCAACGCACGCGGAGCCGCCGAGCTCGAGAAGATGGTCTCAGCCTTCGGCCTCGACGTTGTCTCCGCCTACATGGGCCACGCACAGGACTATGCCGAGGAATCCGTGCGGAGGCTCATCGCTCGCCTTGCCGACGGCCGCTTCCGCGTCGAGACCGATCAGGGCTTCGCCGTCGAGGTCGCGATCACCGTCGATCGCGCGCGGCGCTCGGCGAAGGTCGACTTTACCGGCACGTCGCCCGAGCAGTCCTCGAACTTCAATGCGCCCGAGCCGGTCGCGCGCGCCGCCGTGCTCTATGCCTTCCGCGTGATGGTCGACGAGCCGATCCCCATCAACGCCGGCTGCTTGAGGCCAATCGAAATCGTCGTCCCCGACCGCTCGCTCCTGAAGCCCGCCTACCCGGCCGCGGTCGCCGCGGGCAACGTCGAGACGAGCCAGATCGTGACCAACGCGCTTTTCGCCGCGCTCGGCGGCATGAGCTCGGCACAAGGAACCATGAACAATCTCACCTTCGGCAACGACCGCCTGCAGTACTACGAGACCATCTGCTCGGGCTCGCCCGCCGGGCCCGGCTTCGACGGTACGGCGGGCGTCCACGTGCACATGACCAACACGCGGCTCACCGACCCCGAGGTGCTCGAATTGCGCTACCCTGTCCTCGTCGAGGCGTTCTCGATCCGGCGCGGCTCGGGCGGCAAAGGTCGCTGGACGAGCGGCGACGGCACGCGGCGCGTCATCCGCTTCCTCGAGCCGATGACGGCGGCGATCCTCTCCGGCTATCGCAAAGTGCGCCCCTTCGGCCTCGAGGGCGGCGAGCCGGGGCTGGTGGGAGCGAACAGCGTACGCCGGCGCGACGGGCGCCTCGAAGCGCTCGAAGGCTGCGACGAGACGGCGGTCGCCGCGGGCGACGCTATCATCATCGAGACACCCACCGGCGGCGGCTACGGCAGGCCCGGCCGCGCCCGGGACACATGACGGGGAAAAACATCCCGGATTCGACCTTGAAATATCCCCGGGCCGTATTGAATCATCCATAGTAAGCGCGGTTGCGCGAGAATGGCTGAGAGGAAACCGACATGCGGGCGCACGGCCGGCTCTGGCTCGTGATGGCAGCGGGGATCTTATTAGCGACCGGCGCAGCTGCCTGGGAGCCCGGCACGGAAAATGTCTCGCCGGACGCCGACTTCACGGCGCGTGAGATTTCGACGGCGCTCTTCAAGGCCAAGCCCGGCGAGCGCCTCGACTATTCGGGACGCGACCTCACCTATCTCGATCTCTCGGGTCTCGATTTCAAAGGCGCCCTGCTCGCCCGCTCCGATCTCTATGGCGTCGACTTCACCGGCGCGAACCTGAAGGGCGTCGACCTCGCCGGCGCGCGCCTCGACCGTACCGTCCTGATCCGCGCCGACCTTTCGGGGGCCAATCTCACGGGCGCCACCATCTACCGGCCCACCGTCTTCACCGACCTCGCAACAGATGCGGCCGATGCCCCGCGCTTTTCCGGTGCGAACCTCGCCGGCGTCCACGTCATGGCGAACCTCTCGGGCGCCGATTTTCGCGGCGCCGATCTGAGGGACGCCGACTTTCGTCCGCTCGAATGGCGCCCCGGCCAGGGGACGATCACGACGCAGCCGCGCAATGTCTTGAAGTCGTGCGACTTCTCCGGCGCGACGCTGACCCGCGCCAACCTCAATCGCGCCATCCTCACCTTCTCGCGCTTCGTCGGCGCCGATCTCTCCGGCGCCAATCTCTCGGAAGCAGATCTCTCGAAGACCGATCTCTCCGGCGCCGACCTCTCGTCCGCGGACCTGACGGGCGCCGATCTCGATGGCGCGCGCCTCTCGGGCGTCAAGGGCCTCGAAACTGTCAAAGGCCTCGAGACCGCTCTCAATCTCGACAAGGCGCTGCGCTGAGGCCATGCGAAAGGCCGGACTAGAAAAAAGTCCGGCCTTGGTCGACTTCGGTCTGCTCAAGCCTGCGGCTGCGGGGCCGGCCCTTCGCCGGCCGGCGGGCGGCTCTTGCGGTCGGACATAAACTGGTCGAACTCGGCGCGGTCCTTCGCCATTCTCAAGCGCTCCAGGAACTCGCGAAACTCCCGCTGCTCCTCCTCGAGCCGGCGCAGCGTTTCCTCGCGATACTCGTCGAAGGCCCGATTGCCGCTCGACGGCGCGCTCCGCGCGCGGTCCATGTGGCGGTCGAATCGCTCCGCCATTCGCTGCTGCCAGCGTCCGCCGTCACCGTGCCATCCGCATCCCATGCGTCCACTCCATAGAAGAAAGGCCAGAATCGCGAGCCCCAGGGGCCAGAAAACGATGAAGCTCAGAACCATCAGCGCAATCCAGGCCGGCTTGCCGATGTCCTCGAGCTTGAGCACCATTTGGTACATCGCACCGTCACCTCATGTGAATGTTAATCACATTAACATATGTGGAGCAAGTCACTGGAGCCGTCAAGAGGGACGCCTCAAAAAACGGGCGTGGGCGTCCAGCGGACGTAGGAATGCCGGCTCGATCCGCCAAGGGCAGCTCTGGCCCGACGCACACTACGGCGTCAGTCCGGCACGCGCGGGACGCCGAGCCCATCGAGGTAGATGAGCACTCCCGCCTCGAGCAAGTCCTCCGGCGTCATTGGGATTGCGCGCCGCGCGCGGTCGCCGCGGGCGAAGAGGGACGCGACGCCGTGCGAGAGCGACCAGATGTGGAGCGCCATCATCAGGGACGGCGGTCGCCTGTCCTTCGGCAAGGTTGCAATGAGGGCCTCGCACGCCTCCCGCAGAACGGCGAAAGCCTTGTCGCCCTCGATCCGCAGCGCGGGATGGTCGTCGCCCGAGAGCCCCTGCTCGAACATCGCCGAGAAATAAGCGGGTTCGGCGCGCGCGAACGCAAGATAGGCGCGCCCCACGCGGTCGAACGCGGCGCGCGGCGTCGGCCGGCCCCCGTCCCAAGCCTTGGCGAGCGCCGCCGCGAAGGCCATGAAGCCGCGTGCCGCAACATCGGCGAGGAGTGCGTCGCGATCGCGGAAATGGCGATAGGGAGCGGCCGGCGAGACACCCGCGGCGCGGGCCGCCTCGGCAAAGGAAAATCCTCCCGGCCCCTTCTCGGCGATAAGATCGAGCGCCGCCTGGATCAGCGCCTCACGCAAATTCCCGTGATGATAGCTGCGCCGGCCCGCGGGCCCGCGATCCTTCTCCCAATTCATGGGGCCACTTGTATCGCATTGATGCGGCGAGAGCACAGGGGACTGTCATGGAGAACCGTGTGGCAGACGAAAGTCAATGGCGTTAGAACTCCGCCCAGGACCGATCAAATCATGGAGATGCACCCATGTCCGAGACTTCTGACCGTTGGGCGCGAACGACACGTAGGCGCCAGCGAGACCGTGACGCGCAGGATGGTGATCGGAGCCGCGACCGCGGGCGGCGCGCTGCTTGCGACCGGGCTTGCGGGCTCGTCGGCGCGCGCCGAAGGAGAGGTCGACCATAGCGCAATGGGTCATGCCGCCCCGGCACCACACCAGAAGCTCATCGACGCAGCCCTCCACTGCATCAACACCGGCGAGGTCTGCACCAATCACTGCGTGAAGCAGCTTTCGACCGGCGACACCTCGCTCGCCGACTGCCTCCGGGCCGTGCAGGCGATGATGGTGACCTGCGCCGCGCTGACGCGCCTGGCCGCGCTCCAATCGGCGCGCCTGCCGGAGATCGCCAAGTTCACGATCGAGGTGTGCGCCGACTGCGAGGCCCAGTGCAAGAAGCACGCGGACCATCACGCCGAATGCAAGGCATGCATGGAGAGCTGCCAGGCATGCATCAAGGAGTGCAAAGGCACCCTCGGCGCATAAGACATTTCCTCAGGTGCATTTGCGCGCGGCGGTCATCGAAATCGCGCAAGCACGATATCGTATCCCTCGTCGTTTCAGACTGATCACAGAGCCCGGGCGGACGCCCCCAGCGAGAGCGATGCGACAGCTTGCATACTACAATATTTCTTGTATCGTTAATGAATGGATGAGCTTCACGCCGCCGCCGCCCTCGCCGCGCTCGCGCACGAGCAGCGCCTGCGCATCTTCCGGCGCCTGGTCAAGGAGGGGCCGAGCGGACTCGCCGCGGGCGCGATCGCAAAGGCCGTCGACGCAAGCCCCACCGCCACCTCCTTCCATCTGAAAGAGCTCGACCGGGCGGGGCTCATCCACGCGACCCGCCACGGCCGCTACGTGCGCTACGCCATTCGCGTCGACGGAATGCGCCGGCTCCTGACCTACCTCACCGAGGATTGCTGCCAGGGCCGGCCCGAGCTGTGCGGGTCCGAGTTCAAGAAGGTTCGCGCCCTTTGTACGAGTAAGGGAGGATCAAAATGACAAGAGAGCGTCCGTTCAGCGTCCTGTTTCTTTGCACCCACAATTCTGCACGCTCGCAAATCGCCGAATGCATTATGCAACGGCTGGGCATGGGCAAATTCAGGGGATTTAGCGCCGGAAGCCAGCCTTCAGGCCGCGTGCATCTGTACGCGCTCGACCTCCTGCGCCAGCTCAACTACGACACGAGCGAGCTCAGGTCGAAGCCGTGGGAAGAGTTCGCTGCGCCGGGAGCGCCCGAACTCGATTTCGTCTTCACAGTCTGTGATGACGCCGCGAATGAAGTCTGTCCCGTATGGCCGGGCCAGCCCATGAGCGCCCACTGGGGCTTGCCGGACCCGTCTGCGGCCGAGGGCACCGAGAGCGAGCGGCGCCTTGCCTTCGCCGACACGCACCGGATGCTTCACCAGCGCATCAGCATTTTCACCAACTTGCCCCTCAACTCGCTCGACAAGCTCTCGCTGCAGCGGCGCCTCGATGAGATCGGCCGCACGCGCGCCGACGCACAACCTGCGAAGGCGTAAGAGACGAGAGTGCAAACGTTGAGATGAAGGGCCGGCCCCGCAGCCGGCCGAGCGGGGCCTCGCGCGCGGCCCCGAAAACCGCTAGATGCGGCTGCTGTGCAACCACGACGGCGCCGGTAAGGGGCCGCCGTCGATGGCGCGGGCCGGATTAGGATCGGTGCCGATCGCGCGCAGCTGGCGCTCGATTTCGTCGAGCAGGCTCCCGCTCTCCCTGATGATCTCGCGCGCGTGCCCGGCCTCCTCGGCGGAAAGGGCGATAACCTGATCGAGGTTGCGAAATTTCCGGCGCAGCATGACGTTGTTCTCCCCGCTACGAGATTTCAGGGAGCGCCATCTGAAGCGAGGGGTCGAGTGGCGGTTTGGCCTTGTCCCCGCTTTCGCGAATTATCCACCGATCAGCGGCCGTGGACGCCGGTCAGACCTCTCCGCACAGGAGGACGACAGTCGCCTGCTGCCAGGCCGCCGGAACGAAGCGGTGGCCGACGGTCAGATGCGCCAAGGGCCGGTAGCCGTGAAGCCGCAGGCGGCCGAGC
The DNA here is from genome assembly GCA_963740475.1 of uncultured Alphaproteobacteria bacterium. Lineage (GTDB taxonomy): Bacteria > Pseudomonadota > Alphaproteobacteria > Rhizobiales > Hyphomicrobiaceae > Hyphomicrobium_C. Next base: position 536,596 of record CAVUEM010000045.1, read on the forward strand.
GCGGCGGGATCGATGAGAAGCAGAGCCAACGTCCGCGCCGGCCGGCGTCTCGAGAGAACCGAATTTATCGCCGCAATGTCCACGTTCTGCGTATCGGGATAGGTCGCGGCGACGATGAGGGACGGGTCGAAACCGGCGAGCGGGTCCGTCGCGCCGGGCTCGGAGCGGAGCATCATGACGTCGGTACGTCCCCAGAAGTCGAGCACGGCGCGGGCGATCTCGAGATCGCTTTGGCGGGGCGTGAGCGCAACCGACCGCGCGACGAGGGCGGGCGGCATCGCGGTCGGCAGATATCCCTCGCGCACGTTGATATAGAGCGCCGACTGCGGCCCCGAGGCGATCAGGGTCGCGCTGACGAGATCGGCGAGCTTGCCGTAGATGTGAGAGGCAGCAACCTTGTGCGAGCGCACCGCGTTGTTGGGCGAGACGTTGGGCTCGCACCAGATGCGCGTCTTTTCACCGACACCGATGTCGCATTCGAAAACGTGCGACCATTCGTAGTTGACCTCGGGAGCCACCTCCGCGCCGATGACGCCGATCTCTTGCAGGCGCCTCATGAAGAGGCCGGTGGTCTCGAGCGTAAAATGCACGTCGCCTGGATAAGCCTTCGCGCAATAGCGATCGGCGATGCGGCCGGTCGTCGGATCGGCGAGATCGTCCCACCAGTCGAGGAACTCGACCCCCATATCGCGGCAGAGGGGTGCGAGGTGTCGGTTGAGGTGGCGGGCAAGCGCGTTCATGCGCTCGTCCTGCGTCGGCGTCGAGCAGAGCAGCAGGACGCGGCCCCTGAGATGCTTACGGGCCGCGGCGAGCAGCGGGCGATGGCGCGCCGCGACGCGCTCCATCAGCGCGAAGTCGTCCGTTCCGAGAAGCGTTTCGGGCCCCGTGCGGGTCTTGAGGATATTCTCGATGTGATAGTAGGCGTCGGAGCCGATGGTGAAGCAGCGTCGGGCGGCTCGGATCGACCCGCTTCAGGTTCTCGAGCATCTTGTGGCGCGTGATCGCGGCGGCCTCTTCCGTCAGCATCAGCATACCCGGTCCCATGCCGACGAATATCGGCAGGAAGCAGGTGTTGCCGCCGAAGCTCCTGACGTAGCTCGTGCCGAGGACGTTGACGAAGAAGCTCCTGGCCGTGCGCTCGCCGGGCGCGAGCGCCTGACCGACGGGCGAGAGCCGCGAGCGCACGAGCGCCCCGAGCTTCATCGCGTCCTCGAGCGGGAAGTTCAGCCGCGCCCGACCCATGAGCTCGACGCGCAGACGCTCGAGCAGCCACTCGGCGGAGCGCAGATCGGCGGCGGCCTTGAGGTCGGGGATCGCATCCTTGACGCCCTCCGTTCGCAAGCCGGATCATGGCTCTCGTGAGGAGCGCCTCCGCCGAGCGCGGGTCGGCGGCGAGCACGCCGTCGGCGAGCGCGAGCGCCTGTGCGACGTCGCCGGTGCGGAAGACCGCCAGCGCTTTGTCGGGTAGAGGCCAGGCCGCCGTCATGGCACATGCTCCTCGTCAGGCGACGGACTGCAATGGGCCGGGCGCCATTGCAATCCATGGCGGTGCGGCGAGGCTCCTCGTCGAGAGATCGAACGTCCACAGCTGTCCGGCCGGCGTCGTCTCCGCCGCGTGGAAGCCGGCGTTCTTGTAGATGTCGGCGGCCGGCGCATTCTTCGCCGTCTTGAGGAACCATCCCGAAAGCAGGACCGCACCCTCGGCGCGCGCCGCTTCCGCGAGGTAGGCGAGGAAGGCCGTCTCGACGCCGCGCCCGATCACGCGACAGCTCAGGAGAAACGTGTCGATGTCGGTGACCGCCCCGGCCAAGCGCGTGATCGCGACGCCGACGAGCCCGTTGTCGCCGAAGCGGTCGCTCGCATCGAGGACGTAGACGCCGACGCCCGGTTCGCGCGCGAGCTGCTCCAGCTGCGCCTCGCTGTAGCGCCGGGTGGTCATGTTGAGCTGATTGGTCTTCTGCGTGAGCTGCGCGGCGCGCGCGAGCGTCGCCGCCGTCATCGGCTTGATATCGACGGCCACCTTTAGCGCGTGGAGATACTCCTCGAGGCTGCCGGCGCCCGACATCAAATCACGCCGCTCGCGCTCCTCCTGGTAGAGCCGCGTCCGGTCGCGGTCCTCGTCGAGCACGGCATGGCGCTCGAAGGCGGCGACGCGGCGCAGGCACTCGGCATAGCGGGCCGGATCTTTCGGCAGCTCGACAACGGTCACGTCCGGGCATCCCCGGCGCACCGCCTCGCGCTCGGCCGGGTTGTCGTCGAGGAAGACGAAGCTGTCGAGGCCGAGGTTCAACTCCTTGGCCATGTCGATGATGTTCTGCGGCTTGGGCTGCCAGTTGATGCGGTGGGTCGCGAGGTGCTCGGGCCGGATCAGCATGCTGGGGTGCTTCGCGATCACCTCCATGGCATCGGCTTCGTTGTTCTTGCTCGCGACGGCGAGGAGCACGCCGCGGCGCGCGAGGTCGAGGGCGGCGCGCTGCAGGCTCTGGAAATAGGCGCCGGGATAGTCGGGGCCGAGCTTGAGACCCGCAACGCCGTCCTCGCCGACGGTGCCGCCCCACAGCGTGTTGTCGAGGTCGAGCACGAGCACTTTCGCCTGCGGGCGCGCCAGCGGCGCCATATGCCGCCACCACGCCGCGGCGAGCTGGGGCATGGCATCGACCGAGAGGGGAAGCCGCGCGGTGAGCCATTTGCGGTCGTCGAACCAGGCGGCGCGCCCGAAGCGCGACTGCAGCTCGTCATAGTCGAGCCAAGTGACGGCGCGCTCGCCCGCGGCAAAAGCTCGGATGCGGGCGTTGAGGCGGGCGATTGCGTCCCCCTGGCCCATCTTGCGCCGCGCGTCGAGAATGCCGAGCGCCCGCTCGAGGGGGCGCTCGAAGCCGTGGACGAGAATGTGGGCGCTGGTACGCTGGCGAAGCGCCGTGAGAAGATCGATCACGGTCTCGGCGGCGCGGTCGGCCTCGGTCTCGACCTCCGACTCCGGGAGGTCGGCGAAGCGGGCCCAAAGGTCCGGCGAGATGTCGCGCAGCTGCACGGCGAAGAGGATCGTGTCCGACTTCGAGGCATAGAGCGCGCTCGCCGGGTTCAGGATGTCCTGGCCGTAGGCGTTGAAGTCGCCGATCCACGGCTCGATGCGGCAGCCGTCGAGCGCCGCCTCCGCCTGCAGCATCGGCACCATGGGTTCAACCGTGAACGAGCGCAGGAACGCGATGCGATGGGTGGAAATGCGTGCGGTCGGCCAAAGCCGGTCGAGCAGCCCCGTGACGTAGCGGGCGGCGGACGCACTCGGCTCGGCCTGCCAGTAGGCGCGCGCCGCGGCAAGCGCGCCCGCGCGGTGTCCTTCAGCGAGACACGCCTCGATCTCCTCCCGCGCCGGTCGCGGCGCGGTCTTCGAGGCTGTGGGCGGCGCATTGACCATCTCAGGCTTTGCGACCGCGGCCGGTGGCGACAGCTTCGCCCCTTCCGCCTTGGCGCTAGCCTTGAAGCGCGCGGCGCAAAACTCGGTGACGAGGGCGCGGGCGCGGTCGCCGGGTGGGGCCAACAGGATGTGGCCGGCCCCGGCAATCGTTTCGATCGAGATGTGCGGGTTGGCGAACGAGGTCAGCGCGTGGCGATCGACCTCATCGAGAAGACAGGGAACGCCGGTGCGCCCGGTGGTCGGCCACAGCGGCACGTCGCCCGTGAGCACGAGTGTGGGCACCGCGGCGCGCGCGAAGACGTCGTAGTAGATGCGCTCCGTGACCTTGCCGTCCTTGGCGATGCCGAACACCTCATAGCCGAATTTGCGCAGATAGGCGTCGTCGGGGAGCCCCGCGAGCTTCCTCGCGAAATTCATCTGGATCGGCCATTGCTTGCCGGCGGTTAGAGGCGGGTCGGCCGCCACGACACCGGCAATGGCCGGAGTTGCCCCGTCGCCGAGGCAGGCAGCGATGATACCGCCGGTCGATTCACCGACGAGGACGATTGTCCGGTCGCGAAAATGAGCGTGAATGATCTCGCGCAGCCGCGCGGCGATCCCGGCGACGCCGGCGGATCCCTCTCCCGGCGACCGGCCGTGGCCGGGAAGGTCGACGAGCACGACATCGTAGGCGGAGGATAGTATTGGCAGCCACGGGGCGAACACCGAGCTCGTGCGCAGCGCGCCGTGAATGAACATGACCATCGGCCGCTTCGAGGTGAGCGTGCTCTTCTCGAGAATGAGCGCGAGACGCCCGTGCGAGGTCGCAACCATCGCCTGGATCAGCTGCGCGCCGGGTGCGGTCATGAGGTGCGCCTCCCGTCGCGAGCCTTGCTAGCTGACCAGCTCCGCATCGTTCGCCGCCGCGAGGATGGCGCCGACGCTCATCAGATCCGGGAGACAGTCAGGCGAGATGAAGATGCCGTGCTGCTTCTCGATGGCGAGCAGGAGCTCGAGCAGGCGCACCGAGTCCCAGGCGGCGATATCATCCGGCGTCGAGGACGGCGAAATTTGCGACGGCGGGATCTCGAAGACATCCGCCATCAGCCCCTGCAGCTCGGCAAATTGCATAGGTCACCCCCGCTGGCACAGCTGGCACAGCATCAGGCGAATAAATGCGTCGAAGCTTGCCCGAGGCTGGTGACCGCATCGGGGGGCGCAGCATTGCCGCAGCGCGGGCGGGCGGTTCGATCGACAAGCGAGCGCGCTGCGGCCGCTCACCCTCGCCTTTACGCGGCCCCGAGTGCCGGAGCGAAGGCGCCGGCCACGGCTACCCTTCGCTGCCGGCTCGCCAGCCAGCGCGCGGCGGCGGCTATGGCAAGCACGCACAACCCACCCGGGACGATGATCGCCGCTATGATTGCGATTGCCAGTTTCATTGGGCCCTCCCCATCGAGCCGCTCACTTTTTGTGCTGAAAAATGTAGCAGAGAGAGATTGCAGTCCGTTTCAGACGGACCCTGCAATTTCAACGGCCGCGTCAATCCGGCGGTAATCTTCGTCAACGAACGCTTAATCGGAAACTGCAGACGGCAGCGGCTATTTACAGATGCGCTTGAGACCGTCGCCGCCGTGGCGCGCAAGGTCGAGATGGAAGTGATCGCGGTGGTTGCCGTCGTAGTTCGGTCCGAGCACGGTGGTGAACTCGCGGCACGCCCCGTCGTGGATGTCGCGAAGGAATGCGCTCTCACGCTCGTCGCCGGACCATCCCGCCTTGACGGTCACCTTGCGCCCGTCCTCGAGCGTGAAGGCCGCAACGTCGATGGCGTTGGCATAGCCGTGCTCGGAGAGCTTCGCCCCGTGCACGTTATTCATCGGCCGGCACGAATAGGAAGCGATGACCGAGACCTCGACCAGGGACGCCGCGAAGTAGTAGCGGGCGGCGGGTGCGGCCGTGTTCCTGATCCAGCGCTCGATTTGCGGAATCATCGGGCAGCGAACGAGCGCCGGCGGCCTGAGGGACACCCGCCCGTCGTCGGCAGCCGACATCTCGAAGGGGTGTACGGTGCCGCAGAGGCTCGGGCCGCCGAGCGCCGAGCGGGTCTGCAGGAAGGGCGTCTGGCGCACGACGCCCGAAGCGATGCACGCGCTCTCCTCCTCGGCCCGCCACGGCTCGTAGGTCGCAACGAAGCTCGGCCCGGTGCTGCAGCCCGACAGCAGCAGCGGGACAGCAGCCGACAACTGAACGAGAACGCGGGCAGACAACATGACAGGGGGACACTACGGCGGGTAACGCTAACGGCCGGTGAATGCCCCATCTTCCCCAGGGAGCAGGATGCCCCGGGTTAACGGCCGATTTGAGCCGGGGCTATGGCGCGCCGGAGGCGGAAGAGAGCTAGTGTCCTGCTCCGAAGTTCGCCTGAGTTCGTGGCTGGGCGCGGAATTTCTCGATCGTCACACTCGGCGCGAATTGCTATTCCCGCCACCGCAGTTTCCCTCGGTTATCCACAGTTTACGTGTTGTAACCACACGGCGCGCCGGGACGTAGGCGCCACCTCTTTGCTAGATTAGTCCGGCCCGGAGTATTACGTCGGCTTGCGGTTGACCCGAGCTTCATCCCGTCGAGCGAAGGTCGCGTCAATCTTCCGCAAGGGTGGGCGTCCTCATCCGGCGTCATGCGAGTAATGCGTTACTTGTGTTGTCCCTAGACGAGGCCCCGGCGACGAGACACTGCTTCTCCACCATCCCCTGCGACAGTCCCTCGAGGAGAAGCACAGTCATGCTGGGGCCCCGTTTTTTCAGGCGGGCCCTGGCGCTGCTATGGCCTGCCTCTTTTTTCGTGCCGTCACGATAATCCGGACAGGAAGGCGAGCACCGCGTCCTTGAAGCCCTTGTCGCCGACCGCCTTCATGTGGTCGCGGCGCGCAATTGTCATGGCCTCGGCTCCGGGAATGAGCGCCGCGAGCTCCGACGCCGAGCCGCCGACGACGTCGTCCTCCCCCACCGCGACCAGCACCGGGCAGCCAAGCCCCGCCAGCGCCTCGGCCGTGATCGGGGCTCGCGAGGAGCGGATACAGGCGGCAAGCGCCTTGAGATCGCTTTTCGTCTGCTCGGCGAAGGCTCGGAACGTGCGCGCCGCCGCGTTCTTGACGTCGTTGAGACTCGGCGCCTCGAGCGCGTTGGCGATGGGACCCGTGCCGGCCATGCCCCGCACCATGTTGATGCCGAGCCCGCCGAAGATGAGGCTCGCGACCCGCTCCGGATGAGCAAGCGCGAGAAACGCGGCGATGCGCGCGCCCATCGAGTAGCCGAAGACGTGGGCGCGCGCGATGCCGAGGTGGTCGAGGAGACGGCGCGCATCCTCGGCCATGATCGGCGCGCCGTAGTCGGCGAGCTCGTAGAGCTTCTCGCTCTGCCCATGACCGCGATTGTCGAAGGCGACGACGCGGAAGCCCGCCCCGGTGAGCGCGCGCACCCAGCCGGGATCAATCCAGTTGGCCGACACGTTCGAGGCAAAGCCATGGATGAGCAGCACGGGCGTCGGCCGGGGATCCGGCGGGCGCTCGTCGATATAGGCGATGTCGACGCCGTCGGAGCTGAAGGAGTGCACGATCGATCTTCCTCGTCTCGCCGCCGCTCGCGTGCTCCCCTATCATTTCGGGACCGCGGCCGCTATGGTCGTGCGCCCCGACCCGACCTATCACTGAGGCTTTGGACAATGGCCCACAGCATCGTGCCGCATCTCGCCAACGACCTCGGCGCCGAGAAGATCTTCATCGGCGTCAAAGAATTCAAGTGCATGGGCGCGCGCCCGCCGTTCGATCATCCCCACGTCTATCTCGACATGGGCGAGGACGGGCAGATTCTCTGCCCCTATTGCTCCACGCTCTACATTTACGACCCCCGCCTCGGGGCCGACGAAAGCGATCCCAAAAGCGCGATAGTGAGGCCCGCCGAGGAAGAGGCCGCGTAGCAAAAGGCCGGCGTCCGCCGCGGCAACTCCCTTGGCCCTGCCCGCTCCCGCAATCAGCGAACAGCTCGCGCCCGCCACTCCCGATGTCATTCTGATCGCGGGCGGCGGCATCGGCGGCCTCGCGGCGGCGCTCGCTCTCGCGCAGCGCGGCTTTGCCGTGCATGTCCTCGAGCGTCGTCGAGACTTCGCAGAGGACGGCGCAGGCATCCAGATCGGGCCCAACGGAACGAAGGCGCTCACCCGGCTTGGCGTCAGCGCGCTCCTCGAGGCCAATGCTGGGGTCCCGGACAGCTTGCGGATGATCGACGCAACGACGGGGCTGACGTTGACCCGTCTCCCGCTCGGAAAATGGATCGCCGCGCGTTTCGGCGCACCCTATTGGACCGCCCATCGCCAGGATCTCCACGCCGCGCTTCTAGCGCGCGCGCGCGCCGAGCCTCGCATCCAAATTTCAACTGCCGTCGAGATAGTCGGGGCGAAGACCGAGGAGGCAAGCGCCGCCGTTCGCTCGGCGGACGGGCAAACCGTCGCTGGAGCGGCGCTCGTTGCCGCGGACGGTCTTTGGTCGCGCGTGCGATCAGCCGTGTTCGATCCCGCCCCTCCGCGATTTGCCGGAAAGTGCGCCTACCGCAGCGTCATTGCGAGCGGTGACGCGCCCTCGTCGCTCAGCCGCAACGAGACATGCCTTTGGCTCGCCTCCGGCGCCCACGTGGTCCACTATACCGTGCGCGCCGGTCGGGAATTGGCGATCGTTGTCATCCTCGACGAGGAGGAGGCAACGGAGGACTGGAGCGCGGTGGCAGACCCGGCCCTATTACGCGCTCGCTGCGCGGATTTCCCGCGTGAGCTGCGCGACCTTCTGGCCGTGCCCCTCGCTTGGCGCAAATGGTCTCTCCATACGCGCCGGGTCCCGCGCCGGCTCGTTTCGGGGCGCATCGCGCTCCTCGGCGACGCCGCCCACCCTCTCCTGCCGTTCCTCGCGCAAGGCGGCGTGCTCGCGCTCGAGGACGCAATCGTGCTCGGCGACTGCCTCGCCGAGACCGGCCTCGACATGGAAAGTAGGCTTGCGGCTTACGAAAGGCTGCGGCGGCGGCGCGTGGTCCGCGTCGCGCGTGCCTCGCGGCTCAACGGGCACCTCTATCACTTCGCGGGTGCAACGGCGCTCATTCGCAATGGAGTTCTGCGATCCGCAAGCCCCGAGCGTCTGATCGCAGCCTACGACTGGCTCTACGGCTGGACGCCGGACACATTCGGCGGCTGAGGGCGGCCAGGAATTTTGCTACATCTTTGCGCCGGCTCGGAACAGGGAGGAATCCGCCATGTCGTTCGCAGGTCTCAATCAGCTCGCCGTGCTCCTCGCCGCGGTAGCGAGCTTCGTGTTCGGCGGTGTCTGGTACGGCATGCTCGCGAACCAGTGGATGGCGGCGGCCAATTTCCGGCCCGAGGATGTCCAGGTCACGAAGGGTGGCGTGACGGTCGTGCCCTACGTCGTCGCCTTTATCGCACAGTTGATCATGGCGTTCGTGCTCGCCGGCGTCATCGGCCATCTGGGCGAGGGCCGAGTTACGCTCAAAAACGGCATTGTTTCGGGTGCGATCATATGGGCCGGCTTCGTCGCAACGTCTCTCGTCGTCAACCACGCGTTCCAGGGCGCAAAGAAGGAGCTCACCCTCATCGACGGCGGCCACTGGCTCGGCGTGCTGCTGATCCAGGGCGCGATCATCGGCTGGATGGGGGTCTAGGCGGTACCGGCTTCAGGCCTTCGACCATCGGGGAAGTTGTTATGGCTCCCGGAGCCCCGCATAATGGGGGCTCAAGAAAAAGCCTACCGGAGGAGAACGCTCGATGCCGACAAATACATACCCTGTATCCGACGATTGGGCGCGCCGGGCCTGGCTCGACGAGGCCGGCTACCGAAGCCTCTACAAGCGCTCCGTCGACGATCCCGCCGGCTTCTGGGGCGACATGGGGCGTCGCATCGACTGGATCCGACCCTATACGAAGGTCAAGAACACGTCGTTCGGGCCGGGCAACGTTTCGATCAAGTGGTTCGAGGACGGAACGCTCAACGTCTCGGCCAACTGTATCGACCGTCACCTGAAAACGCGCGGCGATCAGGTCGCCATCATCTGGGAGGGCGACGATCCCGAAGAATCACGAGCTCATCACCTACCGCCAGCTCCATGAGCGCGTGTCGAAGTTTGCCAATGTCTTGAAGGCGCATGGCGTTGCCAAGGGCGACCGCGTCACGATCTACCTGCCGATGATCCCCGAGATTGCCTACGCCACGCTGGCTTGCGCGCGCATCGGCGCGATCCACTCGGTCGTGTTCGGCGGCTTCTCGCCCGACAGCCTCGCGGGGCGCATCGAAGACGCGACCTCGACCTTCATCATCACCGCCGACGAGGGCCTGCGCGGCGGCAAGACGGTGTCGCTCAAGAAAAATACGGACGAGGCCCTGAGGAAGGTCGGCAAGGGGGGTGAGACGGTTCTGGTCGTGCGCCACACCGGCGGCTCGGTGCCGTGGACGGCGGGACGCGATCTCTGGCTTCACGACGAGTTGGCCAAGGTCGCGGACGAGTGCGCGCCCGCTGAGATGGCCGCCGAGGACCCGCTCTTCATCCTCTATACGTCGGGATCGACGGGAAAGCCCAAGGGAGTGGTGCACACGTCCGGCGGCTATCTCGTGTTCGCGTCGATGACCCATCAATACGTGTTCGACTACCACGACGGCGACATCTACTGGTGCACCGCCGACGTCGGCTGGGTGACGGGACACAGCTATATTCTCTACGGGCCGCTCGCCAACGGCGCCACCACTCTCATGTTCGAGGGCGTGCCGAACTATCCCTCGCCGTCGCGGTTCTGGGACGTGGTCGACAAGTGGAAGGTCAATACGTTCTACACGGCCCCGACCGCGATCCGCGCGCTCATGGGCGCGGGCGACGATAACGTCAAGCGCTCGAGCCGCGCGTCGCTACGCCTCCTAGGAAGCGTCGGCGAGCCGATCAATCCGGAAGCCTGGGAGTGGTATCACCGCGTCGTCGGCGAAGGGCGCTGCCCGATCGTCGATACCTGGTGGCAGACGGAAACGGGCGGCATCCTCATCACGCCGCTGCCGGGCGCTACGCCCTTGAAGCCCGGCTCGGCGACGCTACCCTTCTTCGGCGTGAGACCCGCCCTCGTTGACGAGAAGGGCGCCATGCTCGAGGGCGCGGCCCAGGGCAACCTCGTCATCCTCGACAGCTGGCCCGGCCAGTCGCGCACGGTCTATGGCGATCACGAGCGTTTCGTACAGACCTATTTCTCGGCCTACAAGGGCATGTACTTCACCGGCGACGGCTGCCGGCGCGACGAGGACGGCTACTACTGGATCACCGGGCGCGTCGACGACGTGATCAACGTCTCGGGCCACCGCATGGGGACGGCCGAGGTCGAGAGCGCGCTCGTCGCCCATCCCAAGGTCGCGGAGGCCGCCGTCGTCGGCTACCCGCACGATCTCAAGGGCCAGGGCATCTACTGCTATGTGACACTGAATGCAGGCGAGGAACCGACCGATGCGTTGCGCAAGGAGCTCGTCGCCCACGTGAGAAAGGAGATCGGACCCATCGCATCGCCCGACCTGATCCAGTTCGCACCGGGCCTGCCGAAGACGCGCTCGGGCAAGATCATGCGCCGCATCTTGAGGAAGATCGCCGAGGACGAGTTCTCGAACCTGGGCGACACGTCCACGCTCGCCGATCCCGCCGTCGTCGACGATCTCGTGACCAACCGGCAGAACAAGCGCGCAGGGTGAGGGCGTCTTGGCAATGAAGCACGCCTCGCGGTTTGCAGCGGGATTGCGAGCCTGTCGAGGCTCTCGTTCCAGCCCCGCTCCATGCCCATCCTCGCAAACGCGTCGCGAAGCCCCGCGCTGAACAGCGTGTCAGTCGTAAGCGAAACTCCGGGCGGTCAGCGCACCTGGTGGTTCCCGGCAAATAAAATCGCTCGACGTGTCGATCCCCCTGCCGCTCGTTCGTCGTGGCTATAGAGCGAGGGCATATCCCCGGTTGAGACAGTCCGGGTGCCCGGCTCCGAACGCGAAACGCTCGAAGGAGAAATTGCGATGAGATTCATGGTGATGGTCAAGGCCACGAAGGACTTCGAAGCCGGCAAGATGCCGTCGGAGGAGCTGCTCTCGGCCATGGCGAAGTTCAACGAGGAAATGGTGAAGGCCGGCGTGATGCTGGACGGCAACGGGCTGCAGGCGAGCTCGAAGGGCGCGCGCGTCCGGTTCTCCGGCGACAAGCGCACCGTAATCGACGGTCCCTTCGCAGAAACGAAGGAGCTGGTCGCCGGCTACTGGATCATCCAGGTGAAGTCGAAGGCCGAGGCGATCGAATGGATCAAGCGCTGTCCCAACCCGCATAACGAGGACAGCGAGATCGAAATCCGGCAGATTTTCGAGCTGGAGGACTTCGGCGACAGCGAGGCGGTCGAGCACCACCGCAAGCTGGGCGAGCAGCTCGCCAAGAAGTGAGCTCGAAAATAAATCGCACGCGCGTGTCGATTCCGAAAGCCGCCGTTCGACGAGAGAGCAGGGCCGGCACTCGCAAGCAGATCGTCGCCAGCTCCCATAACTGTACCGATGGAGATAGCAATGCGATTCATGTCGATGGTGAAATCAACTGAAGCGAAAGCGGCCCCCCCACCCAAGGCACTCATGGAGGCCATTGACCAGCTCGTGCAAGAGGCCGCCAAGGCCGGTTGCGTGATGGTCGCGGCGGGAGGACTGCTGCCGACTGTGAGCGGTGCGCGCGTCCGGCTTGCTGGGGGCAAGCTATCCGTCACCGACGGCCCATTTACCGAGGCCAAAGAGGTGGTTGGCGGCTATGCGATCTTCGACGTCAAGTCGAAGGCGGACATGATCGAATGGACGCGCCGCTTCATGGACCTCCACAAGACGCACATGCCCGGCTGGGAGGGTGAGGCAGAGATCCGCCAGTTCGCTGAGATGGGCGCGGAGCCCTGCGGCCATACGCACGAGCCGCCAGTCGCCGCTTTCTGATGCCGCTTGCGGCCGCGATGGAACTGGCGGTAGTCGGTAGCCATGACGGCTACCGACACCCATCGCGCCATCGAGGCGGTCTTCAGGATCGAGCAAGCGAAACTCATCGCCGGCCTTGCCCGCTTGGTGCGGGACGTCGGGCTCGCCGAGGAGCTGGCGCAGGACGCTCTTGTCGCGGCACTCGAGCAATGGCCGAAATCGCGTATCCCGGACAACCCTGGCGCCTGGCTCATGGCCACCGCAAAGCACCGCGCGCTGGACCGGCTGCGGCGATCCAAACTGATCGAGCGCAAGCACGCGGAGATTGGTCACGAGCTCGAAGCGGAGGAAGGGGTCACGCCGGATCTCGATGCCGCCCTCGACGAGGATATCGGCGATGACCTCCTACGCCTGATATTCACTGCCTGCCATCCGGTTCTCTCCACAGAGGCCCGCGTCGCCCTTACGCTTCGTCTGATTGGTGGTCTCACGACCGAGGAGATCGCGCGGGCGTTCCTCGTGCCCGAGCCGACCGTTGCCCAGCGCATAGTCCGCGCCAAGCGGACGCTGGCCGAGAAGCGCGTCCCCTTCGAGGTCCCCCGCGGGGCCGAGCTTTCGGAGCGCCTCGCGTCGGTGCTCGAGGTCATCTACCTCATCTTCAATGAGGGGTACTCTGCTACCGCCGGCGGCGACTGGATGCGACCTCAGCTCTGCGAGGAGGCGCTGCGTCTCGGTCGAATCCTGGCCGGGCTCGCGCCCGATGAGTCGGAGGTCCACGGGCTCGTCGCCCTCATGGAGATCCAGGCGTCACGCCTTAGAGCACGGACCGGCCCATCGGGAGAGCCCGTCCTGCTGCTCGATCAGAACCGTACCCTCTGGGACCAGCTCCTCATCCGTCGCGGTCTCGACGCGCTGGCGCGTGCCGAGGCGAGTGCCAAGGCGCAAGGGCATACCCTCGGGCCGAACGCACTTCAGGCCGCCATCGCCGCCTGCCATGCCAGAGCCCGCACGCCGGACGAGACGGACTGGGCGCGCATCGTGGGGCTCTACGGGGCATTGGCTGAGCTTGCGCCGTCACCCGTCGTAGAGCTCAATCGCGCGGTTGCGCTTGCTATGTTGTTCGGTCCGGCGGCCGGCCTCGAGCTCGTTGATGCGCTGGCCTCGGAGGCTTCGCTGAAGAACTATCACCTCTTGCCAAGCGTTCGCGGTGATCTCCTCAAGAAACTCGGCCGCATCGATGAGGCCCGGGCGGAGTTCGAGCGCGCGGCGGCGCTCACGCGAAACGCCCGCGAGCGTGTGCTGCTCCTCGATCGCGCAGCGGCGTGCGGACACGGCGCGGCATCACAACCGCGGTGACGTCAATGACCGAGCCTCACGCGTGGCGCGATTGGATTTGTGGCGCGTTGGCCACCGGGACGAACGCACGGACCTCGTGGTCGCTCGCTGGCACTCCAAATGTCTCTGCTCTCAGCTACTTCTCGGCGACGGCCTTGAGGTTGGCGAGCCCCGTTTCGAAGTCGGAGCCCACCATCTTGTCCATGTTGAAGATCGAGTGCATGACCTTGGCCGGGTAGGAAACGGACCCGTGCATGGCCCAGGTGACGTCGGTTCCATTGCCCTTGGGCTCGAGCGTGAACTCGACGATGTTGTGCGCCTCGATCGGCTTCAGCATGTCGAGATTGATCGTGACCTTGTTTGGCGTCGAGGCATCCGCGATCGTGAGGCGACCCTTGCCCACGTTCCTGTCGCCGTTCCAGTCGTAGACGGCGCCCTTGCCGCTCGCCGGGCCGCTGAACGTGCGCTGCATCGCCGGGTCCTTCATCTCGTAGGGCGACCATAAGCGGAAGCTCCGGAGCTCGTTTATGAGCGGGAAGATCTTTTCCGGCGGCGCCTCGATCCTCGTCGTGCGCGCGACGCGGAACGTGTCGGGCTTGGTCGCCGCGTAGATGAGAAGCGCTGCAACGAGCACGGCAAGTACACCGGCAATGACGCCAACGATCTCGATCATGATGGCCTCCGATACGTGAGCCCCCTGTGGTCGCGCCCCGACACGAAGCCGCTAGGCCTCGACCAGCACGTCGAACCCACCATAGATCAGGCGCTTGCCGTCGAAGGGCATGTCTTTCGGGTTCATCATCCCGGCGAGGCGCGGGTCCTTCATCACCTTGGCGTTGACCTTGTCGCGGTGCGCGCGCGACTTGAAGACGATCCAGGAGAAGACCACCGTCTCGCCCGGCTTGAGCTTGACGCTTTTGGGAAAGGACGTGAGCTTTCCCACTTTTACGTCCTCGGCGACGCACTCGCGAACCTCGAGCGCGCCGTGCTCGCGCCAGACCTTGCCGGCGGCCTCGGCCATGCGCCGGTAGGCGGGAAGGTTCTTCTTCGGGACGGGCAGAACGAAACCGTCGACGTAGGTCATAACGCACTCTCCTCTGTTTGAGTGTCAGCCTCTTGCCAGATATTCGGCGAGCTTATCGAACGTGCCCCCGAAGCCCTGCTGCATGGAGGCGAACATGCTGGTGAATGTCTTGCGCTCTTCCTCGGTGGCGTTGATCGGGGCGCCGCGCACCGTGAGCGTCGTCTTTCCGCCCTCCTCGGAAAGTGTCACCGTGTTCAGGACCTCGAGCGGCCAAGTATTGTTAAGTTGGCTGAAGGGTGCCCGCGTGATCCCGCCGTTCTCGTCGGAGAACGAGCTGACGTAGACGAGCCGCTCGGGCGGCACGATCTCGCGATAGACGAAGCGGCCCCACATGTCGTGGCCGGGCTTGAACTGCATGGCGTAATGGAAAATACCGCCAGGCCGGACGTCGAGCTTGACGACGCGAATGGCGCAGCCCTTGGGTCCCCACCACTCAGCGAGGCGCGGGGCTTCCGTCCACGCCTTCCACACGAGGTCGCGGGGCGCGTCGAACACGCGGGTGATGACGAAATCCGTGGTCTTCTCGACCGTGTCTGGCTTGCTAGATATCATGGCGCCTCCACTCTCCTCTCTTCAAGGTTCATCTCAAGCGCGCGGCTCGGGCTTCACGAGGACCATCCAGCTAACGCCGAACCGGTCCGCAACCATGCCGAAGCGGGGGGAGAAAAATGTCTTGCCGAGCGGCATGTGTACTTGGCCTTCCTCGGCGAGCGCGTTGAACAGCCGGTCGGCTTCCGCCTCGTTCCTCGCGAACAGTGACAGCGAAAAGCCTTGAAACTTCGGCTGGCCTTGCGCACGACCGTCGGACGCCATTACGGTCGAGCCGCCGATGCGAAAGCTCGCGTGCATGACCTTAAGCCAGGCGCGCATTTTTCCGGGTCGGGCGGCTCGGGGCTGTCCTTGAAGCGCATGAGCATGTCGAGCTCGGCGCCGAGCGCCTTGCGATAGAACTCGAACGCTTCCTCGCAACGACCGTCGAAGAAAAGATAGGGCTGTAATTCGATGCTCTCCGCATCCTTCGATGACGAGAGCTTGGCCAAATGCTCGCCGAGTCGCGCGAGCGTCTGCACGAGGCCCTTGTCGGCGCCGTATTCCTTGATGACGCGATCGCGCTCTGCCGCCGTCGGGAACGTGCCGCGCATGGTGAGGCGGGTCTTGCCGCCGACATCCTCGAACGTGACGAGGGTGCGGAATTGCACCGGCTCGACATCGTCGCCGCCGCCGTGGTGGTAGGCGATCCGCTCCGGGGACACGATTTCGTCGAACGTTATGCGGTTCTGATAGTCGCGCCCGTCGGGCCCGTGCATGACGAAGCGCCAGACGCCGCCGGGGCGGAAGTCGAACGAATGGGTGCTGACCGAGAAGCCGTTCGGACCCCACCACTGCGCGAGGTGCCGTGGCTTCGTCCACGCCTCGAACACGAGGGGGCGCGGCGCATTGAATATGCGCGTGCCGACGATGACCTTCGGATCCTGCTTCAGATCGATGCTATTTCTTTCGGCCACGCTTTTTCTCCTTCCCTTGCAACTTCATCAGATAAGCGTCGAGGCGGTCGAAGCGTTCCTCCCAGAGGCGGCGGTAGTCTTCGAGCCAGCCGTCGACATCCTTGAGCGCGCCGGGCGCGATGCGGCAGGGGCGCATCTGGGCTTCCCGCCCGCGCGTGATGAGGCCCGCACGTTCGAGCACCTTGAGGTGGCGCGAGACGGCGGGGAGACTCATGTCGAAGGGTTTCGCGAGCTCGTTGACTGACGTCTCGCCGAGCGCGAGGCGCGCGAGAATGGCGCGCCGCGTCGGGTCGGCAAGTGCCGAGAAGGTGGTGCTGAGACGGTCGTGCGGCATGGCGTTATAAACCGTTTTGTTAATTAACTTGTCGGTTAAATACGACGCGTGCGAGCGGATGTCAAGCATCCACAGCTCATAACTTTCGCGATGAAAGGCTTGCGCCTAGCTAGCCGGTCCGGACGACGTCGACGCCGACCGAGACGGTATGCTCGCCGCCGCCGAGCAGCACGCCGCTGATGGGGCTCACGTCGTCGTAGTCGCGGCCGTGCGCGATGGTGATGTGCTCTTCCTTGACGATGAGGCCGTTGGTGGGATCGAAGTCGACCCAGCCGGCCTCGGGCGACCATACGGAGATCCAAGCGTGCGAGGCGTCGGCGCCCTCGAGCCTCGGCTGCCCCGGGGGCGGGCGCGTCAGAATGTATCCGCTGACGTAGCGCGCGGGAACGCGCAAGCCTCTGAGGCACGCAAGGGCAAGGTGCGCGAAATCCTGGCACACGCCGCGCCGCTGCCGGAACACTTGGCTGATCGGCGTCGAGACGTCGGTCGCCGTCGCATCGAACGTGAAGTCGTCGTAGATGCGCCGCGTGAGATCGAAGGTGGCATCGAGCACCGGCCGGCCGGGCAGGAACGAGGCCTCCGCGTATTCCGCGATCTCGACCGAGGCCGTGGTGAGGCGCGACGCGCACCGATACTGGATGACATCGAGGTCGATCCTCGCGCGCGGAGTGAGCGGGGCCTCGTCGAGATTGTCCCAGGGCGATGTCGCGGCGAGGTCGATGCTGGGGGGCGGCTGCGTCTCGACGGAGCTGCGCGCGTGCAGGACTAATTCCCTGTGCGCGACCTCGAGGTCGAGGATCACGACTGGATTGCCGAAGGCGTCGAAGCCATCATGGCGCATGAGGGGTGCCGGCTCGACGATGAGGCTGTGATGGCGGACGGATTGGCGCGCCACCGCGCGCGGGGACATGTGAATGAGATGCTGCGACTGGATGACCGGCGAGGCGTAGCGGTAGAGCGTCTTGTGGCTCACGTCGAACATCATGGCTTCGGCTCGACACGCGTGTGGACGCGCTGCGGGGCATCGTCGGTCAGATTGAAGTAGTGGCGCGCCACCGCATTGGAGAGCTCGGGCAAGAGCTTGAGCTGCTCGTGCATCAGCCGCTCGAGCGTTGTCCCCTCTTCCTCCCGCGCGATCGCCTCCACGTCGGCGAGCCGGATCGACGTCAAGAGCGCCAGAATGAGACGGCGGTCCTCCGAGAGGCTCACGCCCTGCTTGGCGTCGGGCAGCCCTTCCATGTGGCTGGATATGGCAGCGAGCTGGTAAGCGAGGCTGCGCGGGTTTGCTTCATCGAGCAGAAGCAGATCGAGCACGAGAGCCAGCATCGGATCGAGCCGGTAGCGCGAGCGGTAGGTGATGAAGCTGTCGGCGAGCTCAAGAAGCAGGAGCAGGCTGCTCGTCTCCTCGTCGGCATCGGGAACGGGAATGAACAGCGACAGAATGGCCTCGGAGAGATTATAGGCGCGCTCGAGCCGGCGCCCCATGTCGAGGAACGACCAGCCGAAATTTCGGGTCATGTTCTCGTGCATGAGCCCGTTGAAGGCGGCGAGCGACTGGAGCCCCTCCTCGAGTAGATCGAGCAGCGCGACCGGCTTGGCGGAGGCAAGCGACTTGGTCCACGTGTCGCCGGGGCGGAACTTGCTCAGGGTCTGCCAGGCTTCGAGAGAGAGGCGGTCGCGGGCAAGATGAGCGACCCTATAGAGCCCCTCGAAGGTGCGCTCGAGCGTGCGTGGCCCCTTCCGGCCCGTGATCAGTTGGCTGCAGAGGCGCTCGATGTCGGCATCGTCGGATCGTTCCCGGCGCGAGAGGCTGGCCCTCATGTCGCTCGCAATCAGGACCTCGAGGCACTTGCGCGCCGCCCCGAGTCCGATCGCGGGGCCGCTGTCCTCGGCGAGGCGGCGCAAGGAGCTGCGGAGCACGCGCATGGTCCAATCGGCCCGCTCGCCGTAGCGCCCGAGCCAGAAGAGATCGTCGGCGACCCGGCTCTGGATGACGCGTTGGGACCGCTGCACGCGCGCGCTTTCGAGCGTCGGGCGCCAAAGGCTCACGTGCGGCGCCTGCTCGGCGTCCGACACGACCCACACGTCGCGCGTCTGGCCGTCGGGGGCGCTGAGGGCGACGGCCCGCTCGGGGTCGACGGTCATGGCGAGGCCGCCCGGCATCGCCTCGTAGCCGGCTCCGGTCTTGGCGACGAACAGGCGGACCGCGAACGGCTTTGGAACGAGCCCCTGCGGGCCATGCACGGGCGCGGTGCCGAAGCCGATCTTCTCCTCGGCGACGAGCCTCGCGCCATAGAGGCCGATCTCGCGCTTGAGAAGCTCGCGCTCCGCGTCGCCGAGCCCTCGCGCGTCGTGGCCGAGCGCGGCCTGACCGGGCCGGCCGGTGCCTTCCTGCGCCGTGCGGATGACGAGACCGTCGAGATTGTCGAGGACATGGTCCCGGGAGGTCTGGTCGCCGAGCCACCGCCTCGGAGCGTCGGGCAGGATGAGCTCCTCGCCGAGGAGATGTTGTGCAAGCCGCGGCAGGTAGGGACCGAGACCGCGGTTCTGGACGACGGCCGATCCCGCGGCATTGACGACCGTTCGCGGCGATCTTCGACAGGCCCGCAGCAAGCCGGCCGGCCCGTCGAAGCCGCCGGGATCGAGCTCGAGCGGATCGACCGCGCGGCCCTCGGCGCACCGCACGATGAGATCGACCTGCTTCAGGCCTTCCAGCGTCTTGAGATAGACTTGGCTGCCCTTGATCCTAAGGTCCGTGCCCTCGACCAGGAGATAGCCGAGGTAGCGCGCGAGATAGGCGTGAGAGAAATAGTCCTCGTGATGGGGCCCAGGCGAGAGGAGCGCAATGCGGGCGTTCTCGCGCCCGCAGTGGGTCGTCAGCGCACTCTGCAAGCCGCGAAAATAGGCTGCCATGCGCACGCCGTTGCAGTGTTTGAACAGGTCTCCGGCGACATGGGTGTGGACGACGCGGTTGGCGAGCGCGAAGCCGACGCCGGCGAGCGTCTCGGTGTGGCTGTCGATGACGCGCCACTGGCCGCTCGAGTCGCGCGCGAGATCGGCCGCGTAGAAATGGAGACCGCCGGCGTTCGGCACGATGCCTTGGCAGGGCCTGAGATATGCTCCGTCGGAGAAGACGAGCTCGGCCGGCACCAGCCCTTCGCGCATCAGCTGCTGCTCGCCGTAGAGGTCGGTCAGAATGGCGTCGAACAGACGGGCGCGCTGGACGAGCGCCGCTTCGAGCCGGCGCCACTCCGCGTGCGAGAAGACGATCGGGAGGAGATCGAGCTGCCAGCGTTGCGAGCTCTTGGTCGGGTCGGCGAAGATGTCGTAGGCGATGCCCGTTTCGCGCACGCGCCGGTCGAGCCGTGCGGCGCGCGAGAGACGCTCGCGCTCGGTGAGCCCACCGAGACCAGCGAGCAGAGCGGCCCAATGCGGCCGCACCCGGCCATTGGCATCGAGCATCTCGTCGTAGGCAAGGCCTCCGGTCGTCTGGTAGGCGCGGAGCAAATCTGGCTCCGAGCCCGCAACGGACGGCGCGGTGTTCGTCATCCTCGTGCGGTTGCCCCTCAGTCGAGGCCCAAATCACGATGCGCTGGCCGGGCCCTGCCATGAACCGAGCTGAGACTATCACGTCGAATCGGGCCGCCCGCAACAGCGGGGCGGCGCTTGCGGTAAACGGATTGGGATGGCGGGATGAAATCGGGCGGCGTCATCAATCGACGCGCCTGAGATCGAGGGTCAGGGGGTAGTCGACATTGAGGGGAGCCGGCCGCGGGGTCAGCCGTCCCGCCGTATGCCCGTACGACTCGAATCGCGCCAAGCGGCGACCCTCGGCCTCGTAGGCGTTGACGGGGAAAACCTCGAAGTTGCGCCCGCCCGGATGGGAGACGTGGTAGCGGCAGCCCGCAATCGAGCGCCCCGTCCACGTATCGACGATGTCGAACGTGAGCGGCACGTGCGTGGGGATAGTCGGATGAAGCGCCGACGGCGGCCACCAGGCGCGATAGCGAACGCCGGCGACGCCCTCTCCCCACGTTCCCGTCGGCGACAAGGCAACCGCGCAGCCGTTGCAGGTCACGGAAAGGCGGTCTCCGGTGAGCCCGGCGACCTTCACTTGCACGCGCTCGAGCGAGGAATCGACGTATCGCGCCGTGCCGCCGGCCATCCCCTCCTCGCCGAGCACATGCCACGGCTCGAGCGCCTGGCGCAGCTCGAGCTCGACGTTCATCGCTTCGACCTTGCCGTAGCACGGAAACCGGAACTCGTAGTGCGGCCGGAACCAGTCGAGCTCGACCGGAAGCGAGGCGGCCTTCAGATCGTCGACGACGGAAGCAATGTCCGACCACAGGTAGTGCGGCAGCATGAAGCGGTCATGGAGTGCGGTGCCCCAGCGGATGAGCTTCTGGCGGTAGGGCCTCTCCCAGAACATGACGATGAGGGCGCGCAGGAGAAGCTGCTGGGCGAGGCTCATTCGCGCGTGCGGCGGCATCTCGAACGAGCGGAACTCGACGAGCCCCAGCCGTCCCGTCGGCCCCTCGGGCGAGTAGAGCTTGTCGATGCAGATCTCGGCGCGGTGCGTGTTGCCGGTGACGTCGATGAGGAGATTGCGGAAGATCCGGTCGACGAGCCACGGCGGGATGCTCCCGGCACTCGGGTCGGGAATTTGCGACAGCGCGATCTCGAGCTCGTAGAGCGCCTCGTGGCGGGCCTCGTCGGCGCGTGGCGCCTGGCTGGTCGGCCCGATGAAGAGCCCGGAGAACAGGTAGGACAGCGAGGGGTGGTTCTGCCAATAGGCGATGATCGAGGCGAGCAGGTCCGGCCGGCGCAGGAACGGGCTGTCGGCCGGCGTCGGGCCGCCGAGCACGATGTGATTGCCGCCACCCGTGCCCGTGTGGCGCCCGTCGAGCATGAACTTCTCGGCGCTGAGCCGCGCCTGGTGCGCCTCATCGTAGAGGGCGGTGGTGATGTCGACCGCGTCGTCCCAGGTCGCGGCGGGATGCACATTGACCTCGATCACGCCCGGATCGGGCGTCACCTTGATCACGTTGAGACGGGGATCGGAGGGCGGCGTATAGCCTTCGATGTGGACGGCAAGCCCCGTCGCCTGCGCCGTCTCCTCGACCGCAGCGACGAGAGCAGCGTAGTCCTCGGCGTCAGCCAGCGGCGGCATGAACACGCAGAGATGTCCGTCGCGCGGCTCGACCGTCATTGCGGTCCGCACCGAGCCGAGAATTTCCGTCGAGTGCGCCTGCGGGACGGCAGGCGCCTCGAGCGCGACGGTGCGGCGGCGCTCCATGAGCTCCTTGCGCTCGGGCATCGGTGAGGTCTCGCCCAGCATGTCGCGCGCCAAGACGTGCGGATAGTCCGTCGCCGGCAGCGCCGGCAGCGACCCCAGCGGCAGGCGGAAGCCTGCCGGCGAATCTCCGGGCATGAGAAAAAGCTTGTCGCGCTTCAGCGCCCATCGCTCCGTGACCCAGCGCCGTCCGCGGTCGCGGGTATGCCAGACCTGGATCGGCAGCACGTAGCTTGCCGCCTCGTTCACGCCCCGGTCGAACACGCGCACGAGGCGGTCGCGCTCGGCGGGATCATCCAGCTTATTGGTCTCCGCCGTCATGTTGATCGGCAGCTTCTGCTCGACCAGCACGAAATGCGCCGCGTCCTCGTAGGCCGCAATCCCGCTGTCCTCGGGCAATCCGAGCTGGCGCGAAAGACCATTCATGAACGTTTGGGCGTCGTCGATAGTAGCCGCGCGGGAGACGGCCTCGCGCGCGATGAGATTGCGGTCCTCCCACAGCATCTGCCCGTCCGCCCGCCAATAGAGGGCGAAGGTCCAGCGCGGTAGCTGCTCGCCGGGATACCATTTCCCCTGGCCATAGTGGAGCAAGCCGCCGGGAGCGAAGCGGCGCTCGAGGCGCCGCACGAGCTCCTCCGCGTAGCGCCTCTTGTTGGGCCCGATGGCCGCCGTATTCCATTCGAGCCCCTCCATATCGTCGGCGGCGACAAACGTCGGCTCGCCGCCCATGGTCAGGCGGACGTCGCCGGCGAGGAGGCGCTTGTCGATCTCATGGCCGGACTCGACGATCGACTGCCAGGTCTCATCGCTATAGGGCTTCGTCACGCGCGGGGTCTCGCGGATGCGCGTGACCGCCATTTTGAACGCGAACTCGACCTCCGCCTTGCCATGGCTTCCGGAGATGGGCGCCGCGCTCGAGGGGTGGGGCGTCGCCGCGAGCGGAATGTGCCCCTCGCCGGCGAGCAGTCCCGACGTCGGATCGAGCCCAATCCAGCCCGCGCCCGGCACATAGACCTCGGTCCAGGCGTGGAGATCGGTAAAGTCCGCCGTCGCGCCCGCAGGGCCGTCGAGGGCTTTCACGTCGGGGAGGAGCTGGATCAGGTATCCCGACACGAAACGGGCGGCGAGCCCGAGATTGCGCATGACCTGCACCAGGAGCCAGGCGCTGTCGCGGCAGGACCCGCTGCGGCACGCGAGCGTCTCCTCCGGCGTCTGCACGCCGGGCTCCATGCGAATGAGATAGCGGATCTCCTTCTCGAGCTGGCGATTGAGATCGCAGAGGAAATCGATGGTGGTCTTCGTGCGCCGATCGATCGAGGCGAGGTAGCGCTCGAGCGACGGCCCGGCCGGCTCGGGCTCGAGATAGGGCCCGAGCTCCTTCTTGAGCGCCGCCTCATAGTCGAACGGCCAGTCCTTGGCGCTCTCCTCGACGAAGAAGTCGAACGGATTGATGACCGCCATGTCGGCGACGAGATCGACGGTGACCGAGAAGCGCTCGGTCTCCTCGGGGAGGACGACACGGGCCAGGAAATTTCCGAACGGATCCTGCTGCCAGTTGATGAAATGGGTCTTGGGCTCGATCGAGAGCGAGTAGCTCAAGATCGGCGTCCGGCAGTGGGGGGCGGGGCGAAGGCGAACGACTTGCGGTCCCATGCCGATACAGCGATCGTAGCGATAGACCGTCTCGTGGGTCAGAGCGACGTGGAGTGCCATGAATGCGCCAGATCCTTCTCAGCGCCCGGGTTCAATGACCACTCCGTCCGGCAGTCTCGAGAACCCAAACGCACGTAATGGGTTATCGAGTCGCAGCCCGACCGACAAGGATGACAATGCACAAAAATTGGATTCTACTCCCCCGCCGCCCAATGACTGGGCAGGCTGCCGAAACTTGGCGACCATGTTGCGAAGAATTCGAGCAACTTTCTCCAGGCCTGAAGGACAAGCCCGAGCCCCGCCGTGCGTTAAGCCGCAAACCCGATCAATAATCAGCGAGCCGCCCAGCGAGCGGCCAACAGGGCCACTGAATGAAGAACTTCGCCTGCTCGAAATGCGGCAACAAGGTCTACTTCGAGAACGTAATGTGTGTCCGGTGCGGCCATGTCCTGGGCTTCGACCCGGACGCGCTTTCGATCGTCGCCCTCGAAAGCGCTCCCGCGAAGGTCGGGCTCTTCCACAAAGTTAAGGGCGGCAACGGGGGGTTGCTGCGCTACTGCTCGAACGCCGCTTACGGCGTCTGCAACTGGCTGACCGCCGAACAAGACCCCGACACGCTCTGCCGCGCCTGCGCCCTCAACAGAACGATCCCCAATCTGACGGAGCCGGGCAGCCTTCCCGCCTGGCGCGATCTAGAGCGCGCGAAGAAGCGGCTGATCTACTCGCTCCTGCGCTTCGGCCTGCCGTTCGGCGCCTCGGCGCAGTCGAAGGGCCCGCTCACGTTCGACTTTGCGCGCAACACGGTGACCGGCCATCTCGACGGGGTGATCACCATCGACATCATGGAGGCGGACGCGGTCGAGCGCGAGCGCCAGCGCCAGCACTTCGGCGAGCCCTATCGTTCCCTGCTCGGGCACCTGCGCCATGAGAGCGGGCACTACTACTGGATGATGCTCGTCGAGCAGAGGGGCCTCATCGGGGATTTCCGCGCCCTCTTCGGCGACGAGCGCCAGGATTACCGTGCCGCGCTCGACCGTCATCACGCGGCGGGGGCCGCCATTGATTGGCAAACACGCTACGTCTCGGCTTATGCGAGTTCGCATCCTTGGGAGGACTGGGCGGAGACCTGGGCGCACTACCTGCACATGGTCGATGCTCTCGACACGGCGGAAGCGCAGGGCATGGAGCCGCGCGCGGCGGGGTTTGCCTTCGGCTCGATCTGGCCGTTCAAGGTCTATGACATCTATCGCGAGGAAACATTCCCGGCGCTGATGGAGCGCTGGATTCCGCTCACCATCGCCATGAACAGCCTCTCCCGCAGCATGGGTCACGACGACTTTTATCCGTTCGTCATTCCGGCACCGGCCTACGACAAGCTCGATTTCGTCCACCGCGCCATCCGCGAGTTCATTCGGTAGCAAGGCGCGCGACTGGCCCGGCATATGGGCACGGCCTGTACCGTCTTCACCGATGAGCGGTGCGTGTTGGATTCGCAGTCTCGACCAAAGAGAGTCGCTGGCCCGGTGTAGGAGTCCATGTCCCGTCGAGAATCTGTCTCCGC
This sequence comes from uncultured Alphaproteobacteria bacterium, assembly GCA_963740475.1. Lineage (GTDB taxonomy): Bacteria > Pseudomonadota > Alphaproteobacteria > Rhizobiales > Hyphomicrobiaceae > Hyphomicrobium_C. The sequence goes on from CAVUEM010000045.1 coordinate 561,753, forward strand.
GGCCGGTAGAATCTCGCCGTGTAATTCCAGCCGCGCGGTCTCAACGCGGGGCCCGGAAGACCTCCTCGCACTGTCCCTTGTTGTTGAGCTCCTTGCCCGGGGTGCACTGCTTCTTCAAAATGTCGCCGAAATTCCCCGACGGCTTGGTGAGGATATCGTTCTTGTTCAAGTCCGCAGGCTTCGGCACCTGCTCCACTTTACCCTTCGTGGAATCGCGCGCCGGCGGCTCGCGCGAGGTATTGAAGCCGCCGCCCGCGCAGGCGCCGTTGGTGTAGATCGTGCCCTTGGGACAGCAGTTTGGATAGGTGCCGACAGGCCGGTCCGGCGGACAGACTTTGCGCAAGATCGGACCGACCTTCGTCCCTGGCTCGATCAGCGGCCCGGTGTCCTTCGGAAGCGCCTTGCCGTCGGCCGGCGGCTCGCGCGAGGTATTGAAGCCGCCGCCAGCGCAGGCGCCGTTAGTGTAGATCGTGCCAGCGGGGCAGCAGTTGGGATACGTGCCGACCGGGCGAGTGGGCGGACAGACATTCGGCTGCTGCTGCGGCTGCTGTTGCGGGGTCTGCGTTTGAGCCTTCCGCAGACACTTTCCATCGACGAAAGACGTGCCGTTTGGACAGCAGTCGGGCCACGACCCGACGGGGCGCTCGGATGGGCAAGCGCGCGCCTGCACCTTGTCGCTTGCCGACGTGCCGGCGTTCTCTCCCGTCTTCGGGATCTGCATGCACACCTTGCCGTCGAACGTCGTGTCTAGAGGGCAGCAATTGGGTGGCGTGCCGATCGGCCGAGTAGGCGGACAGGCGCGAACTTGAACCTTGTCGGCATCGGACTGGGGCGTCTGGCTCGTTCGCACGCAAGCGCCGCCGCTGAAAACTGTGTAGAGCGGGCAGCAGTTGGGTGCCACGCCATTGGGCCGCTCGGCGGGGCACGCCTGCACTTGCATCGTATCCGGCAATCGCGGTTTTTCCGTCGCTGGGGAGGTTGGCTGCACGACCGACGGGGCCACAGAATCGATGATCGCCAAGGGAGCGCAGTAACGGTTCTGCCACAAGGTACCCTCGGGGCAAGCACACCTCCCGGCAGCGTTCATCATCATTCCGCCCAAGCATCCCGCATGTACAGCGTCGGGCTTAATGAAGATGCCGCCTAGATCGATGGGCGTCTGGAGTTCGGGGCGCGCGCTCGGGCTGTGGCAGGCATTGACGCAGGTGGTAACGGGCCTGGGGCAGGCTTTCGGCACATTCGCCTTAAGCTGGTCGGTCTGAGTGATGTTGCCGGCCGGTGAATAACGGCACACCGCGAATTGCCACGGCCCGTTGTATTTGTTCTTATTCGGCGGAGCGGGGGGAGGGCAGGAGACCACTGCGCAGCCGACCTGGGCCGTGTCCCGCCACACCACCTGCGTGAAATGTCCGACAGAGTCGCAGCATGTTGGCGCATCAAAATTGTAATCTTTGTTCTCGCCGTACCACATATCTACAGCCTGTTGCGGGGACAGAGTAGGCCCCGCCCAAGCCAAGTTCTCGCCAGGAATTCCCGAGTGCGTAAAGCTGCATTTGCTGGCCCATTCTTTCGCTTGTGCCGCAAGTTGAGCCGACCATGTCAATTTAGGCACGCAATGTTTGTTCCGATAGGCGTTATGGGCGGCGTGAAATTCACCGGCTTCCGTGGCAAGAGCCGCGCCGGATGATTGGCCCAGCAGCAATGCAGCCATTGCGCCTATCACTGGCAAAGAGGACCGGGTTGTGAAAGGACCGTCCATGGCTCACGCTGTCATTCGAATTGACCCGGGAAAGATTTTCGTCTTCGCCGAATTTTCCTAACCATTGCGACAAACGCCCTACTATTGAGCCTCCTGGCTCTTCGAAAGCTACTTCTGCTTCAGAAAATCGCCGACGCCTCCCCCGGGCTTGGTCAGGATATCGTTCTTGTTCACGTCCGGCGCCTGGTCACTGGGCTTCGGCTTGAAGCATCCGGCTTTGCCCGGCGTCGTGCCGACTGGACAGCAGAGCGGCGGCTTGCCGATTGGGCGGTCGGGAGGGCATGCGTTGGGCTTTGGCAACTGCTCCACTTTGCCCTTGGTCGAATCGCGCGCCGGCGGCTCGCGCGACGTGTTGAAGCCGCCGCCAGCGCAGCCGTCTTTCGTGTAGATCGTGCCCTTGGGACAGCAGTTCGGATAGGTGCCGACGGGCCGGTCCGGCGGACAGACTTTGCGTAAGATCGGACCGACCTTCGTCCCAGGCTCGGTCAGCGGCCCGGTGTCCTTCGTAAGTGGCTTGCCGGCCGGAGGCTCGCGCGAGGGAGTGGCTCCGCCACCAATTTTCGCGCAGGTTCCGTTGGAGAAAATCGTGTTGCGCGGGCAGCAGTTGGGGTACGTGCCGACGGGACGATCGGGCGGACACACCTTCGGCTTCGGGACCTGCTCGACTTTGCCGCTGTCTGTGTCCCTCGACGTGTCGCTGCCGCCGCCCTTCGGCTTCGGAATCTCCTCCACCTTGCCCCTGTCGGTGTCCCGCGACGTGTCACTTCCACCGCCCTTCGGCTTCGGAGCTTGCTCCGCCTTGCTCTTGTCGGGCACGTCCTTCGATGTGCTAGTGCCGCCGCCGGAGGTGTCGGCCACGCACTCCCGGCGCTGCCAGATTGTGCCGGGTGGGCAGGTGCAACGCCCGACCTTCGTTGGGACCATGCCGCCATGACATGTGACTGGTGGCGGGGGCGTCTCCGCCGGGGCGCCGAGCGGTATCTTGGCACAGGCCTGCTCCGCGCTCCCCTTGAGCGCGGCGCAGTTTTCGATCTCCTTAGCCCCCGTGTCGGCGCGCAGCCCGAAGTTGACCTGAAGTCGCGCTTTCTTGCCGGGATCGAGCGGACCGGGATGCCTGCAGGCGAATTTTGCCGGGGCCGCTTTCGAACAGGCCCACGGCGCGTTGGCGTCGGCCCGCATGTTGGAGGACGCGGCGAGCGCGCCGTCGGCCTTGACCGTCTCTTGGATTTCGATTGGACCGGGGAACGGCCCGGTGCCGGTGTTTCGGACGACGATGTCGAACGTGCAGCCGCCGCCGGCGTCGGTGCAGCTCGTCGCGGTCGCGGTCTTCTCGACAACGAGCTTCGGCTCGCCTGAGGGCGACTTGGACGAATCCGGCAAAGCCGGCCCTGATCCGATTTGGACGGTGTGGCACGTCGCCGGTCCGCCGGCGCGGGGTTTGCCGTCGCTTCCCGCTCCGGCCACGCTCGCGCAGTTCGTGAATGCTCCGGTCTTGGGCTCGGAGGGCAGTCGGACGGTGACGGAGAAATGCTCCTCGGCGCCGATCTTCAGCGGATGGTTGCCGGGCGAGGTGCAGGTGAAGGGAAGTTGCGTCGGCTGCGTCGCGCACGGCAGCGGCGGAGCGATCGAGACGATGTCGGCCGGGCCGATACCGCTGAGCCCGTCGGTGAGGGTCACCGGCGCGTTGTGATCGATGGGGCCGGGGTTGAACAGCTTGAGGTCGAAGTGGCACTCGCCGCCCGGCTGGCACGACTGGTCGCCGGTCTTGGCCATTTTCACGGCGAACGGGTCGAGATAGACATTGGCGCAGCCCTTATCGTCGTCTTGTTTGGTTCCTGGGTCATTGCCGAGAGGATAGACGACATAGGCGCAATTCCTGAGTTTGTCGTTTTTCTCCCATTTCGATCCGGGAACAACGTCGATCGATAGCGGGTGGACCCCGTTTACAGGGAGAGTAATCTCGTCGGAAATGCACTGAGCGCCGCTAATTCCATTGCCAAGATCATACCTCGGAGTGCACGTCCACCCAGAGGTGCCGCTTGCCGCAGCGACTTTTTCCGAAAGCCCTCCCAAGACCATATCAATCAAACTGATCTTGCCCTTGAAGACGCCAGGTCCGGTATTCGTGACCGTGATCGCGAACCCGCACACGCCGTCGATAGAGCAGGTAGCGGCGTTCAGTACCCCCTTATCGACCCTCAGATTTGGCGCAGCGAACTGCTGCATGGGAATATTCAACACCGGCGGTGCCGGAGGCTCTTCGACCGGGATTTTCGATTGCGGCGTCACCTCGACATCCGGCGGGATTTGAAACTTCGGCTGCAGGGGGATCGACGCGCACGCCTTGTTGGTCGTGCCTTGGATTGTCGCGCAGTTCTCGATCTGCCTTGAGCCTACGACCGGACGGAAGCTCGCCGGCAACGGCGGCGATTTGGACTTGGCAGCAACCGAAGGAAGCTCGCAGGTGATGGTGCCCGGTCCCTTGATGCAAGTCCACGGCTTGGGGTCGTCCGACAGCGCCGTCGGCACCGCGCCGTTGTCCAATCTTGCGATGTCCTCGACCGTTATTTTGCCGGAGGGCTGATCGCTCGTGTTGGTCACGACGATCGCGAACGAGCACACACCCGTTTCCGTGCATGTTTCGACCGTCCTTGATCGGCGGCGGCCATGGTGGTGCAGAACTTCCAGGCGACGATGGAGCGGGAGAAGTCGTCGAGCACGGTCGCGAGGTAGAATCCATCGCCATCCGGTGACCTTGAGATAGCTGAAGTCTGTCTGGCAGAGCTGGTTGATGGCGGTCGTGGAGCTGGCGAGTCGATAGCCGAGCTGAGGACGTGAGGCCGGGCTCGATGTAGAGCGTCTCGGCCTCGAGCAGTACGATAACCCTGGCCTGTCGGAGCGAAGATGCTCGGGCGGACGGAGCACGTCGTCGGCCGAGCTCGCGTGGGGAGAGCGCGTGCTCGTCGAGCGCCAGCCCGGCAACACATCTCGCGAATGCGCCGGTAGCCGTAGCGGCCATAGCGCGATGCCAGCCGCTCGATGGCGGCCGTCAATGCCGCTTCATCGTCAGGCATCTTGACAGGCCGCCTCTGCGTCGCACGCGGCTGTCCTACGACAGCGCACGCTCTACGCTCCGAGACGTCGAGATGCGAGCGCACGTGATCAACGCACGCCCGCTTCCGGGAAGGGCTTAGTATTTTCCCTCAAGGGCTTCCTTCAGGATCAGTTTGTCCAGCGTCAGCTCGGAGACAGCCTTCTTCAGGCGGTCGTTCTCGCGCTCAAGATCTCTGAGCCGCTTGGCCTGGTCGAGCTTGAGCCCGCCGTACTCGCGCCGCCAGCGATAGTAGCTCTGCTCCGTGATGCCGATCCCTCGGCAGATTGCGCCGATGGTCTGACCTTGTCCGAGCCGGACTTCAGCCTCGCGCAAAAGTCCGATGATCTGCTCCGTCGTGTATCGCTTCCGTGCCATTCCCTGATCTCCTCCATCGGGCCCAGTGCGGCCAATCATGCTTTCTTTGCAGCAAGACGGTGCTCAGACGGTTGAGCGCGGGGTCGTCAGCCGGGATCGTGTCCTCAGCGACGCGGAGATCGTTGCCATCTGGTGGGTCGCGGATCGAATGGGATACCCGTTTGGCAGGCTAGTTCAATTGTTGATCTTGACTGGCCAACGGCGAGCCGAAGTCGGCGGGATGCGCTGGCAGGAAGTCGACCCCCTGAAGGGGCAATGGGAGCTTCCACCGGGCATGCAAGATCGCAGACACAAATCCGAACGCCGTCACCTCGTCCCACTCAGCTCTCAGGTGTTGGGCATACTCCAATCGTTGCCTCGCGTTCACGACGAGCTTGCGTTTCCGGCGCGCGGTAAAGAGAACGCGATCTCCGGTTACTCGAAGTGGAAGCGCAAGCTCGATCAGTTGAGCGGCGTCAAGAACTGGACGCTCCACGATCTGAGGCGGACGGCGGCCACCGGAATGGCAGCGGTCGGGGTGCCACCACACGTTATCGAGCGGGTCTTAAATCACTCGACGGGGACGCTGGGCGGCGTCGCTGGAATTTACAATCGGTTTCAATACCTCGACGAGTGTCGGCAAGCCCTGGAGCGTTGGTCGCAACACCTCGAAAGTCTGATCCGAGAGGTCCAACGACTGCCAGAAAGAGGCGGACCACGAGACAAACCAGCGAGTTGCCAATCTGGGAGGATGCTCTCTCCCGGAAAATCTGGAGCCGTCTCCCAAGGGCAGGCACGGGAGTTGATGGGGGCGTGGGAGCGGTTTGCCACCGAGCGATCGTCCCCATGCGATCGCATGCAAAAGGCCGGTCGGGCACGAAAACCACGGATCGGCTGAGGTCCTTTCAAACTGCCCGAGCCTGACGCCTGACTTCGTCGGCGGCGGCCTTCCCGCGGACGATCGATCTGGTCGGGGTTGACCGTGCTTACGCCCCGCGCTGGCTCAGATAGGCCAGCACAAGGGCTCGAACTCCAGAAAAGACGCGATGTTAACGCGAAGATGTTGACTCTACTGTTGACCCACCGAATACTTGGGATGTACACTCGACCACAAGAAGTTTTACAGATCAGAGAGAGAAACAGAGCTGCCGTGCTTCTGAAAAACCTTAAGATGAGGAGAAAACGATGAGATTAGTGTTTCGTACCTGTGATAACGTCCTGACAGTTACTGGATCTGAGCGAGAATTACTTAAGTTCAAGAAGACGGCAGCCACTAGCCAGTCTGCATTCGACTTCAATGCCTTCGCGCCTTATCCCGCGGAATTCGGAGCCTGTGGTCCTGATTGTTTCGAGAGTGAGTGGGTCGAGCGCGGACTTGGCTGGTGCCTGGCCAACTGGGGAAGCCCATACCCTGCCGAGAGTATTCAGGTCACTGAGAACGAGAATGCGCTCACATATACTTTTGTGACGGGTTCAACTCCTCCATTTGTTCTGACTGAAACTGCGAGTAGAGCTTTTCCCAATCTGACTTTCAACCTGGAGTACTCTGCGACGGCTTTAAGCTGCAGGGGCACGTATGTCGCTAGGGGTGGTAAGTGCAAGACATACGCCGAATTGGGGTGCATGGCGGATGTAGATGACGAAAATCCGCCGACCCGAGACCCCTCCTTGGCCCCAGTCGTGGAAGTCGTCCTTCGACCCGCGGGAAATCAGGTGTCTGTTGCTAAATTATAGGAAACGATTACGTGCCCGACGGAGAGTAGTATGAGTAAGGACAATGCAAAACAGATTGAGGGAAGCCGCCTCATTCGGCTTCCAGAAGTTCTCGACATCATTCCGATATCTGAGAGAACCTGGTGGGAAGGGGTTCGCGAGGGCCAGTTTCCTCAGCCGGTCAAGCTCGGTGAGCATCTCCCATGTTGTTGGCGCAAGGATGACATTTTGAAGCTGAAGGAGAACACAGAGTATATCTGCGTTAACGTGTTAGAAGTTATTGGATAAAAGGAAGAATTACTGTGGTTCAAGGAGGCCGCTACCACCAGCAAGTCGCCGCTAGACTTCAATGCTCTCTTGCCCTCTCCTGTGGAACACTGGGGGGCTGAGCTTGCCTGGGAAGCTCTTGTCTCTGAGGAGCAAAATCGGCTCGCATATTGTTTTGTCACACCTTGGGAACCCCCACTGCAGCTGATTAGCGCTATGGCGAGAGCGTTACCCAATCTAACCTTTGGTATCGTGTGGCGACGCATTCCTGTTAGCGGCCGAAGCGCGCTCCCTAAGGCTTTTGGTCAAATCGGCCCGAAATCCGGTGGCGTGCACTACTAAATATAGGAAACGATTACTTGCCCGAGGGAGAATAGTATGAGTAAAGACAAGACAAAGCAGAATGAGAGGGCTGCCTCATTCGGCTTCCAGAACTCGACATTATTCCAGTGTCGAAGAGCACGTGGTGGGACGGCGTTCGCACGGGCAAGTTTCCTCAGCCGGTCAAACTCGGCGAGCGCCTCACATGTTGGCGGCTGCGTGAAATTCTCGATGTCGCCGAAAGGGGTATTGGTTGATGGAAGCGGATAGCATGTCTCAAGTGTTTCTAACCCACCTCGATCCCACCGCTGCCTTCTTTACTTTTCAAACGGTTCCAGAGCCAAAACGAAAGCGCACGCAGCTGCGGCCTCAAGTGCTGCATGGTTCATTGAACGAGCTGTTACCCGAGCTTACCACGCTCAACAGACAAGGAGCGGGCATCTACGTCACGGTCAACGAGACTGATGGCAAAGGGAGGAGGGTCCACAATATCACTCGGATACGGGCGATTTGGCAGGACGATGATGATGACTATCGAGGCGGCTTTCCCCTGCCTCCGTCCATGGTGGTTTCGACGTCACCAGGCAAGTTCCAGCGCCATTGGCTTGCTGAAGGCCTTTCAACGGAGGACTTCCGGGTCCTGATGAATAAGCTGGTCAAAGACTATGGCTGCGATAAATGGGCGGTGGACATAGCCAGAGTGCTGAGGGTGCCTGGCTTTTTTCACAACAAAGGACAGCCCTACCTCGTCACCCTGCTCGAGGCCTCGGGAAAGAGGTATACGAGAGACGAGCTTCTAAGAGCGTTTCCCAGCCCTGAACAAGCGCCATCTCCGCCAGGATCGTTTACTGCTGCGACGACCTTGCAGTCAGCCGTCGAAAACAGCTTTCGCATCAACCGCGCCCTCAAACTGCTTAGTCCCGATCCTTATGATCAGTGGATCAAGGTCGGCCAAATCCTTCATGCTTCTTATGAGGGCCGTGCGGAAGGTCTCCTCCTTTGGATGGAGTGGGCTCAGGCTTCCCATAAGTTCGATCGGGAAGAGCACATCTACAAATGGAGCAGCTTCGGCAGGACGACAGGAAAGAAACTGCGACTAGGGACGCTTTATTGGATGGCCGAGCAGGTTCTATACGGGCGATAGTAGTGAAGGGGGGATTTGCGCAGGATGAGTTTGCATGTAGGGGGTAGTCTAGCTTGTTTTATCGATGATGATCGTTGCGACGAAGGATTGGCCGACCAGACAGTTTCAACACTCAGAACGGCATTCGCGCAATATGGTCATAGGCCATCAGACGCTATGTGGGCGGGCATTAGATCACTGCTCACTGCGCTGGAAGGCATGGCAAACGGCACTCTTGATCGTCTGCCCTACCTCTCGCCGCTTGATCCGGGCGTGGGCAAAACAGAGTGCGTTATCCACTTCGTGCGTAACTTGATCGCTTCCCCATCGCACTCTCATGTGGGCATTCTGATCTGCGTCTCCCACCTCAAAGAAATCAGAACCCTCGCCTGTAAGATGCGTCTCAATGAGGAGGATGTCGCCGTTTACACGACGGATGAGGAGACGAATGCGCTCGGCTCTAACGACATCGACAACGCGCGGGTTCTATTCGTCACCCAGCAGATGGTCAATTCACGGCTGGCAGATGGGAAGCAATTCAGCGACCTCGAGCTTCTTCCATTTCAAGGGCCAGCCCAGGCAAGTGAAGATATGGGACGAGGCGATGCTTCCGGCCGAAGAACTGACCCTCACCATCGATGACTTGGCTCGGCTGCCTTCCCTACTGCGTAAGTTCTCCTCCCCGCTAGCAAACCAACTTCATAAGGTCGGTCAGGACGTTCGGGGACTAGCAAATGGGGTCACCTACCAGTTCCCCGATTTTGTAGGCAACTGTGGCCTTGGACATGAGGATGCAAAGTGCTGGTTCAGCAAACATCCTGCCCGCGACCGCGAAGCAGCCCGCGCGCTCTGGGACCTCTCTGGCAAGGTGGTCCGGGTGCGCCAGGATATGACGGGCAGCACCCTGCTCCACTACCGCAACCACCTGCCAGACGACTTCCTTCCCGTGGTCATTCTCGATGCCAGCGGACGGGTGCGGACAACATATCGGAACTGGCAGAACGACAGGGGCGATCTCGTCATTCTGACTACCGCCCCTAAGAGATACGACAAACTAAGCATTCACGTCTGGGACAGGGGCGGCGGCAAGCAGGCCTTTCGGAACAAGGCGGGTGAACTGATTGAGGGCATCGCCGCAACCATCAACACCAAGCCCGAAGAAGAATGGCTGGTGATTCTTCACAAGGAAGATGAGTGGTGCATCCCCGGGCAGAAGCGCATCCCCGACCTCATGAAGCTCATTCGTGATCTCCTGAAAAACCCGGAAAACGTCGCGTTCCTCACCTGGGGCAACGAGAAGGCGACCAATGAGTTCGTGGAGGTGAGAAATGTGATCCTTGCGGGAACTCTCTTTTATCCGAAGTCAGTCTACGAGGTGCGCGCGAGAGCCAGCAAAGGGTTAGGGGCGAACGAGGAACTGGACCTGGAGTTCCTTCAAAGACCTTGAGATGGGGGAACATAAAGACCAGATCCTCCAGGCTGCATGTAGAGGGGCTGTGAGGAAGTGCATCGGCGATCAATGTGGCGCTATGGACCTCTATCTCATCGCCTCTGCTAAGACCGGGATCCCTTATGTTCTGTTCGATATTTTCCCAGGGGCTAGGTTGAGGAAATGGCGCCCAAGTGAGAAGCCGCTAAGTGGACTGGTGGGAAAAACCATAGAATATATTCGTCAATATTTTGCAACCTCTGGTATTTGGTCTAAACCTTTGCCGTTTTCGCAAGTATGGAAGGCGCTGGGTATAAAGCGCCAGAATTTTAATCAGAATATTCGCAAACACCCTGATTTCTGCGACGCATTGATCAAAATAAATGTCAGCGAATTTAGCCGGAATGGTTCTCGCCGCCTAACCCATTTTCAGCGATATTAGAGTGCAATTGGTCCCGGACTCGGCTGGTGTGGTTCCAGGGAGGAAGGAAGTGGTAATGAGTTGGACATTGACACATGCGACTCATGGACAAACGAAAGATGTAACTAACTTCCCTTAAGAGGGCTCCTTTAACGGTTCTTGATTACATTTCTATTTCGCTCCGCTTCGTCTCCCCCTCCCTGGAACCACACCAGCCGATTTGGGAACCAAGAGCCTCCTAGTCTGACCCCGCTTTCATAATCCGATTGATGGCCCTGCGCTTACACTTCACCGGAGCTTTGCAGGTTCTTCACCATCTCGCGTGCGAGCGGCAGGTGGGAGCGCTCTCCGCATGACACGCTCGAAGAGATCGCGGGAGAGGGCCAAGGTCGTTGCAATGAAGAGTGCGTGAGTTCGCAGCTTAATTCGCCCGACATGAAAAAGGGCGCCGGTCCGGGGGGAGGACCAGCGCCCTAGCCATGTCCCTCGGGGGGAGGGGCAATGCTTTCGGGAGGGGTTCCGAAAGCTCGGCTAGCCGCAACGTCTTCAAAGAAACGCTCCAGCCAAGCTGCGGATACCACTGCCGCCCACATGCAGCAATGAGACAAAAGGGTAATGTAATAGCCCTCAGTTTTTAGGCACGCTTGACGACCTTGCATGCCAGTTAGACGGCTACTGCATGGAAGCCCCTGCTAGTCGTCGAACTCCAGCCTCATCGCGTAGATGAAGCCAGCACACCCGACGACCAACACGACTACAGCAGTAAGCCCAAGGGCAAGGAGCATATGCGTGTCCTCCGAAGAGAGTCGCGCTCTATTCCAAGCGCCGCTTCCTTCGATAGGGCCGCGTGGGGTGAGGCGAATTTGAGGCGCTAGGACCCATGAGCCCGGAACCTCCTCGATAGCCTGACGTTACCTCTCCAACCATCCAGGAGGAACATCATGGCCATCTCTGATCGCGACTACGAGCGCCCAAACTGGCACGACCGTGTGCGTGAAAGTTCGATCACGCTGGCACTCGGCATGATCGCAGCGCTCATCATCTTCTTCGTAGCCATCTCGTTACAATTCCTGCCGCGCGCACCCCTGGCTGGCGATGGCCCAAATGCACCGAGCGTGCAGCCCTCGCCCCAATCAACGCCTTCGCAAGAGTAGCCCGGGAGCGCCCCATGAAGCTCACCAATTATTCGCGTGAGGAGCTAAACCTCTTCGCAAGTGTCTTGGAAGGTGCCGCCAACGAGGCCGTGTTGAAGGGGATCGACCTGCCGATCGATCTCATGTCGCGACGAATGTTTGACGCTGCCAGCCAGGGCGAGCGTGATCCATCCAAGTTGCGGGCGGCCATATTCCGTGAGGCTGTCCCAGCGATTTGACACCACCTCAATCCCCGCGCGAAGCCCATCTAGGCTATAGTGCGGCGCATGACAGATGACGTCAAAACGCAGGCTTGGGTGGTGGAGGTCTTGGGCGACGGGCTCGGCGAGCGACACCGGCGATATCTTGTTGGAGGCCAAGACCGGGTAAAAGCGCTCGGAGCCATAACGCAGCTTCTCGGTCCGAATACGATGATCACGTCCAGCAGCCGCGTTTTTGCAGAAGGACTCGGCGTTACAAACATTCAGCCCGGCGAGGTCGTGCAGCTTTAATTGCGCGCCTAGCTGCTCGGTAAGACGTCCTTGCAGGCCTGTTGCGCTGCTCGGAAGCATCCGGGCATGTCGAAACGGCCAGCCCATAGCCCCCACGAGATGTGTCCTCTTCAGCAACGAAGCGCAGACTGTAGCCGAACTCGTGCTATGCTTAGCGCCATGCAACCGAACGTGACTGCCATTGAGCGCGCCTTCCAACTCGCCTCTAGGGGCGAATCCCTTACTCTGATCCGCAAGCAATTGAAGGAGGAAGGTTACGATCTCCTCCAAATTGAGGGCCGCCAAATGTTCCGTCAGCTCAGCGACATCATCGAAAAGGCCAACCAGTCAAATGCCCAAAGGCCCTAAAGGCGAGAAGCGCCCCGCGTCGTGGAGAACCTAGCTATTCAGCGCTCGGCGCACCGATAACCGTAACACGAAGAGTGGCTGTCCCACTATCAATGAACCCTAGCGTCTCCGCCGCGCCTTTTGAAACATCAAGCTGTCGGAGGCCATGGTATGGCCCGGAATTGTTTATGCGCAGGATCGCAGTCCGCTGCGTCGCCGGATTGAACACCGAGATTGTCGTTCCATCTGGATAGATCGGGCTGGCGGCGTTGTCCGCCTCAGATGGTTGGAATTTCTCGCCAGAAGAAAGCGCCGTGCACGGATTCCCCTTGTCGAGCTTACAATCATCATAGAAGGACGCAAGTTGCCAAACAGCCTTGCCAATCAGGGCTTCTGTTTCTGCAATCGTCATAACCCGATGGCAGACCTCGTTTTCACAATAGGTCTTACCCGGGGTCTTCGATTGGACCGATGAACCAGCTACGGCGGCGAAAGCCGTTACAGTTATCATCAGGCTGAGCTTCGATGCGAGGGAAGATTTATGGTTGTCAAGCATAGTGATTTGGCAACGTGCGCCTTAGCCGAATGTTCCAATTGAAAGAAATATTTTTTTGCTTCGTAACGGCTTTAGATGGGCTGCTGAGCCAAGATCGCTACGCGAGGTTCTCTCGCTATCGGGCATCACCGATACAATCAAGGTCAAAATCGCCTTGGTTGGCGCGTCGTTGGAGCTTGGTGGTCAACGCCTCACGCGGGCGGAAGAAACCGCCGCTGTCAGCGTTTCATCCATCCTTGATCTGTCCTGACTGCATGGCACGAAAACTAGGCGGACTGCCGGTGGGCTTATTCTTATTGATTTCTAGCTCTTCGGCCACCTCGTCGCGCTCGCCCAGCGCGGCTCCGAGCTTGACACGCAAAGCCACCACCGAGGCGCGCAGGTTGTCCCGTCGAACGCTGGCCGATTTGGCGAACGTCGAGTAGGCGAAATGCTGCGGGTCCGTGATGCCGGTGCGATCTTCCTCGACCTGGATTTGGCGATCGAGATCGGCCGCCATACCCTCTAACTCGCGGATCATGTGCTCAAGATCGGCTGCCTTGCGCGCCTTCTCGTCGAATTCATGGCGCTTAAATCTGAGAGCCCTCTCGCGCGACTTCATTCGATACCCCTGATGCTTGTCATTATCACCGCACTGCATCATTTTTCCTATGATCGCCACAGCTCACGGAATTCCGCAAGACCGCGACGCGCATTTACTCTGAGGATAATTTTTTTCTTGCCGAAGGCCGGAAACGCTCGTTATTTGTTTCAATGCGGCAGAAAATATTAGGAGACGCCAAATGGCAGGAATAACGGGTCTCGATAAGTTGTCGTATGCAGAGCTTCTGGAGTTGCAGGAGCGCGTTAGGGTGGCCCTTGTCGATCGCAAGGCTGACGAAGCCCGGCAGGTGAAAGAGAAATTGCAAGCGCTGGTGAGCAAGTCGGGCTTTAGCTTGTCTGAATTGTTTGGTGGGAAGCGAGGCGGACGTAAGGGCACCTCGGCCGTCAAATACCGCAATTCTAAGGATTCGTCGCAGACGTGGTCTGGTAGGGGTCGCAAGCCGAACTGGCTCGTCGATGCCGTGAAGAAAGGTGCGAAGCTTGAGAGCTTCCTAGTCTGACCTGTTTTCATAATCCGATTGATGGCACGGCGCTGCGATGGCGTCCTTATAAGTATGGTCGGCAGCAAGAAAGCGGTCCTGCATGACGCGCTCGAAGAGATTGCGGGAGACGAGGCGAAATCAACCCACGCATCCTTGGTCGCTGGATTGAACGCTACGACAACACTCGATGCGCAGGCTATTTCCTCGAACGCCGTGGCACAAAGTCAAAGGACCGTGCTCTGGCGCATTCGCCGCTATGATCAGAACAATTGAGATGAGCCCAATTGGACGTAAAATAACTCACGAAACTCACATAACTCACTTTGGGCAGAGGCCACGACAGGTGTTCCAACAAGCCCTGCTGCCCTGATCGCCACAGGCAGCCCGAGGTCACCGTAAGTAAATTCCGAACCTAGTCGCGCGAGTAGTAGTAGGGCAGTGTAATATTCGCGGAGCGCCATTATGTCTCGTCTCCACCCCATCGGATCAAGCCATTCTCGCGTAACTCGCACGGCGCGAGGCGGATCATGCAGTGCTGTCTGATGAAGGAACGAAGGCACCAAGCGCGAGCGTGCAACCATCGCCCCAATCAACGCCTTCACAATAGTAATCAGGGAACGCCGCTGTGGACCTCACAAACTATACCAGCGATGAGATGGACCTATTTGCGGAAGTGCTTGATGCCGCTTTGAACGAGCCGATTTTGAAGGGCATGCACCTGCCGTTCGACCTGATGTCGCGACAACTCTTGGACGCCGCCCACAGAGGAGAGCGCGATCCCACCAAGCTGCGGGCGGCCATGTTCCGCGAGGCTTTCCCGGCGCACCGCCTCAATCGCACGGGGTAGGCTATAGTGCGGCGCATGACAGATGACGTCAAAACGCAGGCTTTGGCGGTGGAGGTTTTGGGCGACGGGCTCGGCTCGTCGGTCATATCCCGTATGACGACGATTTCAGGAACGTGCTGAAAGAGGCTCTAGTGAGCGAAGTCTAAGAGCGCGCCAGCTCCTCGACCAGATCACTACGACAGTTCTGTCGCAAATTTGACGCAGTATTGTTCTAGTAAGGCTGTCGTTCACAATCACAAAATCAAAATAGGGAGAGTCAAATGTCATCTAGAATCTTGAGCGGCGCAGTGCTAGCTGGTTTTCTGCTCGCCGTGGCGGCACCGATCATGGCTTATGCCGCCGATGCCCCGAAAACGAAAGAAGAGTGTGAGAAGACGAAGGATATGAAGTGGGACGAGGCCACCAAGACGTGCGTCCCGAAGTGATGCGCGATGCGAGTTGAGGCGGCGGATTTAGTTATCCGCCGCCGTTCCATGTCGCCTTTGGGAAATGCCGCCAATAGTCCGCACTGCGAGGTGGACCAATCCAAGGTCGCAATCCCTCCACGAGTGATCAAGCCCCTAAGACGGCGATCATTCTTTGCCTGGCGGCGAGGAGGTGAGGTTGAAGTATTGGACGATTGAATTACGCGGCAAGAGAGTCGTCCTGCTGCATGACACACCAGAACCAGGCAATCACGAACCTGTTGAGATCGAGGCAGTCGATAAGCTGCTGCAAGCCGCCAACGAGAATCCTGATGCCGTTGCGTTCGCTTACTTGGCAGGGAGGTGGGTGGCAGCTGCCTAGAGATCGGCCATGGACGCGCCGTAAAGTGACACCGTTCGGCCAGCCGCGCCGGGATTGGCTCTGATTCAAACTGGCACGAGGTCAGACTGTTGCTTCAGCGAAGCAATGAACATCGCTACAAAAAATCTTGAAGCTACGCGCGCGCTTCCGCCGCAAATGTGGAATATGTCTGGCTCTAGTTGAGAGGGCGCTGGAACCGGGGGGTTCCCATGTCCCAAGATAACGCTCTGATGCTCACCCTCGTCGTGTCCGCTATGACGGCAGTGACAGGGATCGCGTGCGCGCAGTTCGCAGCAGATATCTTCCAACTTGAATGTGCAGCAATAGCCAATTGGAGAAGGTGTGCAACGCGCGGACGCCACGCATTGCGGCCAAAAGAACATCGACCAGCGCGGACCCCGAGGCATAATCCCTATGTGCCCGTCCGCAGGCACGGCGCACGACACGCCTGAGCGCGCGGTCGCCCCTTCAGGCTAAAAACTTGGTCGCGCAATGATGTCCAAGCGCGGCTACTTCTGCACCTGGCCCGTCTCACAAGCCTATCGTGGTTCGAATGGTCAGGGTGGAGCGTTAAGGGCAGCGTCGAGAACCGTTTCAGAGAGAAAGGGCATTGCCCTACCTTTGCCGGGGTTTGGGGGTGATTCACTCATGGACGCTGCGATTTTAGTGATGCCGGTTCCTCTGAACGGGACCGAACGCACGCGCACCAAGGCCTTCGAGAGCATCGCTGCCTGCGAACGTTTTGTCGCCGGTCAGTTTGAGCAGAGGCCCAAAGACACGATCGTCACGTCTTGGACTTGTCGCGCTTCTTCTTTCTCCGGTCGTTAGAGCCGATGTCGTTGCCGGGCTCCGGGGCGATCTTCTTGACGATCTCGAAGGCCTTGTTGCCGAGCGAGGTCGCGTTGACCTCCCCGATATCGGCTGGCTGCTTCGAGCAGATGTCGAGGCGCTCGGCGTCGCCCTTGAGCTTGGTCAAGCACCTGAAGATGTCGGCGTGGCTGTTCGACAGGAAGCGCGTTCGTCTGCGCGTCCACGGACAACTCTGATGACTGACGAAGCTCTTTTCGCAGCGCAACATTTTGGCAACTTGTCAAGCGCGATCGGCAAAAAACTGTGAATAAGTTAGCGGATGTCGCGTGCCTGACATACGTGCTGGGCGATAATAGCGATCTAGAGGAGATGCCGGTCCACACTTGGGCGCGCGGCGCGCGTTTGGTCTCTGCAAGTCGCATGGGGCTCAAGTTCTATTCCAAGCATAAGAAAGTCAACTGCTAGCAGTTCATCGTTCCTGGGAGGATCTTGTGGCGCATCCGACGGTCGAAATTGAGGGAAAGAAGATTATACTTCTGAGTGGATACCAGAGACTTCTGCGGATCGGCTCGAAGAATCTCGAAGTCTGAGTCGATCAAGATTGAGGCTATACAGACGTTACGGCAATCCGCGTCGAAAAATCCGGACGCTGTGGCGTTCGGCTACACCGCGCGCAGATGGATACCCGCGGCTTAGCCACCTATCTGTGAGGTAATTCGTAATTTTAGCATAACTTGGAAAGCTGCTCCTACGTCCCTCAGGCACACCCCCCCCGTGCCGTTCAAGAGCAGCTCGTGAGCCCTGAAGTGCTACTCCCGTCCCTCAAAACTTCAGGGCTCACACCCCCCTTGTTCTTATGATCGCCACTAAACCTTCCTCGCATCATCGGCAAAATTGCGGCTGCGGCAACTCAACAATTGTTGCTGTGCACAAGCAGTCGCTGCGCGAAGCCGGGTCTAAGCTTCCCCCCAAAGCTTTGCAAATTCTTCACCATCTCGCGTGGGAGCGGCAGGTGCTTGGCATAGAAGCGTTCGATTTGCTCGACGCTGGTGCCAGCGAGATGCGTTGATCCCCATCAACGTGGGCAGCTACGACTCGGCTGTCGCCCACCTGAGCCGGATCTTTCATCTGCCGCTTGACGTGCGTAGACGAGACGCGACGGCGGCCCCCCGACCGTCTCCATGGAATACCGCGGTCTGGCTCTTAGCCATTGCGGCTATCGTGGCTCAGATGGCTTGGAACTGACGTTTGTCAATTACAGAGGGGCGAGCATTGGTATTTTCAGATCGCTCTGGAGAGCTTGGAAGTGAGGGCACCCAGCTCTCCAGATGAGTTCGGTTCCTCTTTGGAACCGGCCTCAGGAGGTGGACCCGTGCGGGGTTTAAGCCGGGTCTGCCTTCGCAATCCCACATATTGACAGTCAAGACTTCTGGCGCGGGCGCGCAACAAATCCCTCAGCACGCACCGCGCCGACACTCACCAATGGCCACTCGAGGCCATCGGATCTTCGGGATGAAGTTGTGACCCGCTCTGCCCCACGGGGCCGATCGGCAGCTAGCTAGATCGGTTCAGCAAACAATGACTGAAGGAGGTTTCGATGCCAGAGAGCATGTATAAGGTGATCGAATTGATCGGGAGCAGCACGGAATCGTGGGAGAAGGCTGCCAAATCTGTGATCGAGGAGGCGGGGAGGCATCTCCGCGACCTGCGGGTGGCTGAGGTTGCCGAGCAGGATCTCGTGATTGAAAACGGCAAGGTGGTGGCCTACCGCATGAAGCTGAAAGTCTCCTTCAAGTATCAAGGCACGAGCTAACACGCCAGCTGCGGGGTTTGCCGCTCGTCGCGGTTAAGCAAACAGGTTCGCCGTCGTGCGGAGGGACCAAGGCCGACCTCGGTCAGCGATGCGGAAACGTTGCCTGTCTTGAACGTAGCATTAATTTGTCCGGCGTTAAGATGTCACCCAGCCGCGTTCCTCCTGGTCCCGCGTTGGGTGCGGCTGCGCCTCGGGGCCCCCGCTTCGTGGCGCATTCTTTTGAGCGAGGGGCGGCGGTAGCTCCCCAAACACGCGCAACCACGCTTCAACGAGCGCTTCGACTTCAAACCTTGTCAGGCGCTTGCCAGTCTCGTTCGCGCTACTTGCCCACATTGTGATGAGATCGAGCGTCGTCGCCTTTGCGAAACGCGTCTTGAGTTTGAGCCGATATGCGCGATCCTCCCGCTCCGCTTGCCAACGCGCTACCAAAGCGTCAAGGCGCCGAAGTTCTTGTTCGCTCATCGCTTCCCCCTTTCGCTCCCGCACTGTGGAGCTGCCTGTGCTCTCCTTCTTCTGAGAGCGCCAACGCAACGCGATTTGATGATAGGCGATGTTGGCGCGAAATTGTGGCTGCAGTAGATGTGAGAGTGTCAGACGCTCAACTTAACACGATGAACTTGCGCGAGCTTCGCGGGTTAAAGGAGAAAGTCGCTGCGTCTGTGGAAAAGCGAGCGCGAACGAATGGACGAGGCGGGTCAAGATGAGAAGAACGCGCCACGTCCGGGGCACGGTCTGGCGGGTTCAAACCCCCATGCGTCCGTTGGGGGGACGTCGTGGGTGCCTTATCAGCACTGTTCATTTTCCCAACACCGATTCCGGGTCACTCTGTCAAAATGCGGTCCTAAAACGCACAAATTTCTGTGGCCACCTCCCGATTACGTCCTGAAGCAAGTGTAGGAGGTGACGTGATGTATCGGGCGATTGAATTACACGGCAAGAAAGTCGTCCTGCTGCATGACACGCCGGATCGAGGCAA
Source organism: uncultured Alphaproteobacteria bacterium (assembly GCA_963740475.1). Classification (GTDB taxonomy): domain Bacteria; phylum Pseudomonadota; class Alphaproteobacteria; order Rhizobiales; family Hyphomicrobiaceae; genus Hyphomicrobium_C. Next base: position 581,079 of record CAVUEM010000045.1, read on the forward strand.
TCACGAACTCGATGAGATCGAGGCAATCGATAAGCTGCTTCAAACCGCCAACGAGAATCCTGATGCCGTCGCCTTCGCTTACTTGGCAGCGAGGTGGGTGGCAGCCGCCTAGAGAGCGGCCATGGACGCCGCCACGGTAGTCAGGCGACCGCCTCAGAAACGCGGATCACGCCGCCGCGCAGACATGCCATTCTGCTCGCTCGCCACATCGCAACCACTTTGGCGTGATCGGTTGACGCGTGTCCGACACAAATGTGTAAAGGGGGGAGTTTATTATGGCCGCTATTCCTCTATCGACCCAAAATCCGAACTCAGTGTCGATGGGGCGCGCTGCGTCCGCGGCGGCGGCTTCACCCTTCGGGCCTGCCAGCACGATGGGAACATCCGTCATCGGCTCCGACCTCACGATCCTTGGCCGGGAGATCACCATTATTTCCCAGAACCGCCTCGAAATCGACGGCGATATCCATGGCGACGTCTGCGGCAAACAGGTCACCATAAGCGCGGACGGCTCGGTAGTCGGCACGGTCTCTGCGGAAAAAATCGAAGTCCACGGTGGCGTCAGGGGCGCCATCCGCGCAGCCTCCGTCGTCGTTCATCCGACGGCGCAGATCGATGCGGAAATTCTTCACCTGACGCTGTCCATTGCCGAAGGCGCGCAAGTCGAAGGTCAGTTACGCAAATCAAGAGATGAGAACGAGCTGATACCCAATCTCGACGCCAGTTCGTATTCGCTCAAGACAACGTCTCAGGTTTGATCAAGTTACAGGCAGCGAGCACGACGATAGCCGTAGCGCGTGCAGCACAGTCACCAATGTCAGGATGACAAGGGTGGCTGATGGGGTTTGCCCCTGTGACGGGCCAAGCAGAAACTCCGATGTATGTGTCGCCGAGAACCGCCGTCGTCAGCTCAACTTCCCAAACCTGAGCATTCTGCGCCACCTCGGCCATTAACCCTCCAAGCTCTTGTGCGTTGGCAAGATCGTGCACCAGCGCAAAGTTCGCATCAACGTTCTGCTGAGTGAACTTCATGACGTGATCCAAGATCGCCGGCAACTTAACCTGTCCGCGCCTTCTCGGGCCTCGTTCTTGATTTTCGTTTCTGCTTGCCTTGTAGGGTCACTGTCGTCCCGCCGACGAAATAATAGATCGCGCTTCCATCCTCGTTCTCAACAACGTGAGTGACTTTCTGACGATTAATTTCCACTTGGCGCCCTTCTGGCGTCTTGCCGACATAACGTGCCATGCGTTCTCCTTTGCAGTTACACACTCAAAATATCCCGGACTGCCATATGCTCCAGCGACAAGTGTCCATAGTGGCACTCGATCACCTTCGCCGTTCGTGCCCACAACTTTCGCGACCTTCTCACAAGAGACGCCCGCCTGCACCAGCCAGGAGCAGGACGTGTGCTTGTTCGCGATCGCGTGAGGCTTGCCCCCGCGTGTGTCTAGTCAGAGAGGGGAGCAAGCCGAGTGGTTTCGTGCACTACAGCGGTCTGGCTCGCGGAGTGGCCTATCATACGAGCCGACAGGTCAACGAGCTGGTAGGCCAGGAACACGACGAGCGCGAGCAAGGCAAGAGCGCCCGCAGCGGTGTCGAGCCATTTTGGATGGAGGTTGCGGTGGACGATTGACTTCATGGCTGCCTCCCATGGTCATCCCCCTCCGGTCAAAATCCATGATGGCGCGCCTAAGCACGGTTGACAAGGCTGGCCGTTCAGCCTTGGTCGGCTTTAACGGGCCATGGCGCTGGAGGCATGTGCGCGCGGCGACAAAGGCCGCACCTGACTGGGACATCCCTCACCCTAGCGCTGGGCTAGGCGATAGTCTGAGACGTTGACCGTCATCAAGGTCTCTCGCTGCCAACCCTGCCAGATTGCAATTGGAAGCGGCGGGATGCATGCCGTCGAGGGGAAGTCGCGAGCCTCCCTGAGCCGAGCAAGCGGGGCGGTTTCACCGCTTCCACGCACGTTTGCCCCGAACTCGACAGCCGGTGGCGCTTGTGAATAGCGGTATTCGATGCAACCCCGTTAGGGGGTATTGAAGCGACTCAGATTGATCTCGACTGCATGGCCAAACCGAAGGAGACCCCATGCAGAGAAAGCTGTATGAGCTTGAGGATCAGCTGGGCTATCGTGCGGCTATTGCCAGGCGACGCTTCGCAAAGCGGCTGGTGTGCATTCTGAGCCTCTGGGCCGGTTTGGCTGGCGATAAGATTGCCAATTCCCCGGGACGTTACCAATGGACGCCGTGACGGTTGGTGTTCTCATAAATGAACGGGCAATAAGCTATGGAAATTACAAGGGAGGAGGCGAATCTGCTCAGAATCTTGAGTGAACGCGGCGGTTCGCTCGTCGTCAGTGGAAATGTCCCGGAGGCAGCCTGGGAACGTCTTGTCGCCAACAGCTATGTGACTGCAACCGCCACAAGCGAGGATTCAGTGCTCTACGAACTCACGGACGCAGGTCGCGCTTTTCTCAGGTCGTGATGCCCCATGACACGGCAATTATGAGGCGACCGGCATTCGCTTCTTAGTGGCCAAGACGGGATGAGAACAATGGGGCACGCCTCCTTCAACGACTGCGCTGCCTCGGCGGGCCAGAAAATTGGCACGCCGCGCGCGTGAGTCTGTCAGGCTCCACCGAAAATGGCCTCAAGTTCTCCACGCGAAACTGGTCGCACGCTCACCCACCGGGAGGATTCAAGTGTCGCTGGCTAGCGCAATTGCGCCGCGGACGCCCTGTACGTGTATGTCGTTTCGGTAACGCACTACTTCCGTTTAGGGTCAAAAGCGACTGTGAGCGCTACGTCGCCGGCGAGTCCACTCTACCTCCGACAGCAGAAAGTTTGGTGCGCCGCGACGAACGGGCGAGACGGGCCACAAGCCAACTCATGCACCGCAATAGACGACGGGTTGTAGTGGGTCGAGGAGCCGTCCACAGCATCACCCACAAAAGCGTGTCGTGCGCGTTCATGAGCGCCGCACCAACTTTCTCCGGCCCATTGGAAGCGGAACCACGGCCACCCGCCCTTCGCGGCGGCGGCACCGTTGAAGACGAGGTCGCCTTAGGCGCGATGTTGGTAGTGGATGTGTCGCAAAAAGCAGTTGGTGCAAAAGCTAGGCGCAAACGGCAGTCTCAGGGTTGACTCGCGGCTTCGATGATCTCAAACAGTGGGCGTACTTCAGATTTTCTAGCTCGGCGTCTCATGTTCTGGAAATTCGAAGTCAAACCGGAGGGCTGGAGCTGCTACACGGGAGCCACCACGAATCCCGAGCGCGAGACGTACGCAACCCGCGTCGTCTTCATCGAAGGCAAGTTCTCACCCGCACGCAGTGAGTTCTGCCGGATCAACAGCGCGGAGCGCCCTAGAACTTCCAATCGACATGCGATTTTGGGCTGGCGAACCATATTCCCAAGAAAAGGTCAGTTTCTCCCGAAAGGCTTACCCGACTGGTACACAGCTCCGTCCGTGCATTTTGGAGAGCTTAGTTATACCCCCCGAAACCCGATGTCCGCGCACCCGGAAGGCTTGGAGCTGATGGGACAGATACCGGCTCCCGTCTTCGAGGAAATTTGGGGGTGGCTAAAAGCCGGCAACCACATTGAATGCGTTCGATGCGAAGCGTTCGGTGATCAGTTGTCCGCTCATTTTGGAGACCCTGACGTCTCTTGGTCCTGGCAGACCGGTGAGAGTGGAATTCTACTTCTCGCAGGATTCGGCATCAGTTTCGCGGGACAGCGCAAGTGAACTCAAGCAGCCGGGGCAGCCTACGGGGCATTTGTGGACGGCGCCCGCGGGTCAAGAGTTCTTTTGGCTTTCAGCTAGCGGTTGGGTGCAAGTCATGTGTCCGGCCTGTTTGCACGGCGCGCATGCCGCTGGCCTTGATGTGATCCGCAGATCGGGTCCCAATCAAACTCGCGCGCTCGCCAGCGCTTCGACAGGATCGGTCAGGAGCGGTAGTCGTAGCGAGGTCCGCTCGTCGTCAGCTTAGCCCTTCAAGAGCGGCCGGATCCGTTACTCTTCCTATGTAGCCCAGGATCGCGAGGCCCGTTACTCGACGACCGTGCTTGCCCATCGGTCCCTCCGTCGGATCGTTTGTTCGCAATTCGCCTCTCCTGCGTCAGATGGCCGAGCGCATGAGCTTCGCGCACCCGACGCTCGACCATGGAACGGAGTTCCCTGAACTCCTGATCGGTCATAATTACATCCACCTCACGGGAACGGGAGCAGTTGTTTTCAGCCCGCAGCCGCAATTAGCGCTGAGATCGCCGCGACTATGAAGACGACTGCAACTGTTGCCATTGTGTTTTCTAGCGACATGACCGTCCTCTTACTCGTCGGGACAGGTGCGGCGAGCTGCGCGCCAAAGGATCCCCATCCGATGCTCGCGGTCCAAGTGGGAGACCGCGTCGCGCCGTTCTGATCGGCTCTTGGAGAGGGTCAGTACAAATGCGTACCCACAGTGCGGTCTATGCGCTACCGCACATAAGACCGGAGGTTGTTCGACGCGCGGCTCTGCTCGTGGCGCTGCGCAACAATGTTTTTAGATAGTCGGAGACATGAGGCGATCGGCTTCGCGACGGACCACGCTGTAGCACTCGCATACTATCGCTTCGAGACCCGCGCGATCGAGAATGGTGATATGGCCACGATGGTACCTGATCGGCCCGGCGTGCTGCAGGCGGGTGGCCTGATGAGAGACAGCCTCACGACGCACGCCCAGCATGTCGGCGATGAGCTCTTGCGTCATGACGAGTTCGTTCGATGGCAGGCGATCGTGGCTTAGAAGCAGCCAACGACAAAGTTGCTGCTCTACGGAATGAAGCCGGTTGCAGACTGCCGTCTGCGACATCTGGGCGATTAAAGACTGCGTGTACCTCAATAGGACTCGCTGGAGCATTCCCGCGCGACGAAATTCTGACGCCAGCACATGTGCTGGCATTCGGAAGGCAACGCCTTCGCTCTGAACCACGGCTCGATTTGGTACGCTTTCGCCGCCCATGAAAACGGCAATGCCGAGGATGCCGTCATTGCCCACGACGCCGATCTCGGCCGATCTGCCGTCTTCCATCGTATAGAGCAAGGATACGATCGCGGTCGCGGGAAAGTAGACGTACTTCAGAGTTTCTCCGGCCGCATACATCTCCTCGCCGAGGCGCAGCGGTATGCCTTCTAAATCAGGGAGGAGACGCTGGTAGCTGTCATCAGGTAACTGCGCCAGAAGGCGGTTCAACAGCGGGTTCTGTGACGGCAACGGTGCTTCCATGACCCTGACCCTCTTCGCCAATCGGGTCGTCGGGGTGGAATTTTAATTCAGGAGACATACTCCGGACAAGGTCTTTGAGGCTGGCTAGAGACGGCCACCCGCCCTAAGAGCCGGTCGACGAGGCAAGTAGTTGAGCCGAGGCCAGTCTTGGCCCGTCACTTCCGAATTGGTCAAGATGAGAAGAAAGCGCCACGTCCGCACACGGTCGGTCGACCCCAATAAGCGGACTCTGCAGGCAGTGTCATCCTCCGGCGCAAATTGTCGGCACTTGTAAGAGTTGGCAGCGATGAGCTCGGGTCGACCACCGGTATGAGAGGGCCAAACGGAAAGAGCCCGAGGGGAGCTTAAGGCTCAACCTCTCGGACTCTTCCTCCCTAGGTCCGATGTCGGCGAAGAATTATCGGCGCGGGCCTGATTTGACTCTCTAGCCGTTAAAGCCTGCTTATCGTGGTACTCAGCCTTCCGCCTCTGACCCACCCTCGCGCCCTCACGGCGTATGCCCCTGCAGCGAGGAGCGTCACTTCGAGAGATAAAGCTGCGATATCTTCAGCGCGATGTCACGGAATGCCTGCTTTAGCTGATCGCCGTTATTGGCATTGTAGAATTTTGAGGAGTCCGTCGCGCATCCACTGAGCGTATCGATGGCGGTCTGATTGCCACCGAGATCGAAGCCCACAGTGTAGACAACGATGCCTTTAGCCTTCATGGCGGTGCAGAGCGCGCGCGCCTGATTGGTGGACGTGCCGTTTGCAGCTGAGCCCGCCCCTGAGGAACCGACCTGGACGCCGTTGGCGTCATACTCGGTGTTGTATTCACCGTCCGTCATCAAAATCGCGATCTTCTGCAGCTTCTCTGTGCCGTAGGCTGCAGCTTGATTGGCGGAACCCCACAGCGAATTCCAATTCGGCGACAGGGTATACCAAGCCCACGCCGTTCCCAGGTGGCCGCCTGTGCCACCCGCGAGCGCCAGGCCGTCTACTTTCGAAAGGAGCGCAGACTTGTCGCCGCTAAGCGGCATCAACTGGGCGCTCGACGGCAAATCGCAGTTGCCGCTCGAGGTATAGTCCGCCATGACATAGGCGTTGGAGGCCGGTGCGGCGTCCGTATACTTTTCCGTTCCTTTTCGTTCAACGGCGCACGGCGCGAGCCTATAGGTTGTCCGCGACCGGCCCGAGCCAACCGTGATGGAATTTGGCAAGCCAGAACCACGGGCAAGGCTCAAGGCGCTCGAAGGCAGGCGTATGTCCTCGGCGAAGGGGATAATGGCCAAGCGTGAAGGGAACTGACCCTGGTTGTCCGAGACCACGATCGTGATGAGATCGCTGGCTGCCTCTTTGAGATCATCGAATTTTGAGCCGCGCATCGAGCCAGTCACGTCCAGCATGAGGCCGATCTCGACACTCCCCTTGGACGCGCCGCCTGTAGCCAAGGCAGACTTTGCATAGTCAGCGCCGCTCGTATCAAGGATCGGGAGCGTGCGGATATTTACAAAACTCAGCAGCGGGGTTGCGATATAGGCATTGCCGGTGGCCGTGAACGCGGTGTTGTTCTCTGTCGGCTGGAACGTAATGGTATCGCTCACCAGCGGCAGCCGACTTCTTGTATTCTCCGTGTAGAACGTCTGCGCGGCAGCGACCGCTGCGCTGACGTCGTTCGGTTTAAGTTGCAGTGCGCGCCCGCCCGCAAGCACCGCTGCGTCCATGGCGGATATTGTTTGCTGGCGCGCATGTAGCCACCGCCCGATATCAACGCCAGCGCCGACAAAGACGCACAAGGCGACCGTTATCAGAGCGAAGATGACCGCGACGCCTCCGGAGGCCTCTTGGCAGAAGTACGCGAGGGCACCTCGGCAAGGAACGGCGGATGTTGAGAGGAAGGAGCAACGCGCTACACGGCGTGCTGAGAATGTTTGAAAGATAACCATACGACGACCCCCGGTTTTTGCGGAAAAGCATGCCGCTGGAGCTATTCAAACTGTGTGAATAGGGAGAAGCCGCCTGAAAAAGCGGTAAAATATTTATTGATGCATCCAAGGGAAGCGGGTTTCGCGGTCGAGGTCCGCACGAAGGCCACGCCCGGCCGTTACTTGAAGTTGCCGCTCTTCAAAGTCAACGATAGCGCGATAAGCCCACAGGTTGACATAAGCGCGAAGCGTACCTTATGTGGACTTCCCGATCTGTCGAACCGGGTTAAGTCCTTGAGACCGACGCCCCCTAAAACGATCGGCGGACCATCATTCAATGGCGAACGGATTCTGCTCGTCGAGGATTCATGGCACGTGGCTCTTGCTATGACGACTCTCGCGGTGAATGCCGGCATGACAGTCCTTGGCCCTGTTGGGACAGCGGCTGACGCGGAGGCGCTCCTTCTCTCGCACACGCCCGATGCTGCCGTAGTCGACCTCGATCTGCGCGGTGAGCTGGCGTACGGATTAATCGATCGGCTTCACGCACTCGCTATTCCGATCGTCATAGCGTCAGCCTACGCAAAGGGAATGGCAGAGAACGTCAAGGTCGCGGCCGTTCTTCATAAGCCTTTTAACGCCGACATCCTCTTGACTCAGCTGCGCCGCATCCTCTCAAGCCGAACGACGATCTAGGTCCACTGCTAGCCACCGGGACCGTTGTTCGGACAACGCGGTTTCCGGCGTACGGACGGCGCGCTCCTGAGGGTAGCTGAACGGCCTGACGTCCAAGCTCAGCGCCCGGCACTCTTAACAATCCGCCGCTTGGTCGGCCTTCTCCCGCGATCGGCAAGGCCCGGAGTTTCCTGATGCAGCACCGGGCCACTCGTCACACAATGCGTGAACGGTGAAGAGAGGGTGCGGCCAGGCGCGCCGGCGTCTCGCTGTAGCTCGGCCAGTCGACCATGACATGGTCGTTGTGAAGAAGCAGGCGCCCTTTCGCGTCGTCATGCGCGACGACGTAATAGACTTGCGACCGGCTCATATCCTCGCCGTAGATGCCGTTTCTCCATATCCGGAGCGCTCGCCCCGGCTGAAGTGCCAGCAGTGCGTTGAGCGGTACGAGTGATGCCATCACGGTCAGCATCGTGCCATCGTGCACCCACACGGGACCGTCATCGTCACCCAGGTCGATCAGCGCCATGCTGTGAGGCCCGACCAGCGGGGTGCCGCGCGGCGCCTGAGGCGGATAGCCAGTGGCAATGGCATTGACCGGCTGAAGGGCTCGCCTTGACCAGCAGCTCATGCCTCCCGGCGATTAATCGCAGCACGAAAGCGCCTAGCGGAAGATCCGGCTGACAATAGCCGTCGCGACTTGGGCAGGGCGGATGATCTCCACCGCCGCACTGTGCCCGCGACAATAGATGCGGCGAATGAGGCCTTGGCGAACCTCCGCTGCCTCATCGAAGCGCACACCAAAACTGTCATTGTAAACGCGTGTAACAGTCGCTTGGGCATGAAGTCCGCCGAAGCGGAAGGTAAGGCGCGAGCCTACCGGCACCGGTGGCCGCCCTATAAGCCGCATCCCGGTTACCGAAATATCTAAGGCTCTGAATATGAGTGTTCGGTCGCCAACCGTGGCAACCGCCACCTCGTCGGTTTCGAAGCGATCTCCCTTGCGCCGTTGCGCAGCCTCGACGCAGACGAAGCATGCCAACAGCAGGATCACGATATTGTACCAGCTCCAGAATAGGGCCATGCCGCTCGCAGCAGCGAGCGGACGGCTCTCATCAACCGTGAACGTCCATAGGACTCCGGCAGCCGTTAGCGTCAAATAGCACAGGAATGCGCGCAGAACTGGCCATTGCAAGAAGCTCCTGTTGCGATCTCCACCTTTGGCCGTCACCTTGAATTTATGCCCGATGGGCCTTACTAGCCCCCTGACGACGGACTTGACGATCTCGGTGGCGCACAGCAGCTGACTCAAGTCCACCATGATCGGAAGCACGCGTCCTTTCGTTATCCACATCATGACCACGGTATTGACGACGAAATAGGGGAACACATGCAAGATCGCATCAGTGGGGCCCGCGTAGACGGCTTGAATGTCAAACAGCAAATAGATTGCCGGTACGACGAGCGCGAGCAGCCGAAATAGATGTGCCGCGGACCAGTGGAGAAAGGTCTCCGTCAGCATGATGCGGTCGATCAGGCGCATTCCATTGCGCCGGCTGAACGGGCCGCTTCGGCTACGGCAAATTTGCATGAACCCTAATGCCCATCTGCTGCGTTGCGTGATGTACTCCTTTAGTCCTTCTGGCGCGAGGCCCACGGAGAGCACCTCGTTGAGGTAGACGGTACGATAACCCGCTTCGCGCATTCTCAACGAGACGAGGTAGTCTTCAGTCACGGACTCGGTTGGAAATCCACCAATGCGCATTAAGGGAGCGAAGCGGATTACGGAAGAGGTACCGCAGCAGAATGCGCCTCCCCAGGCATCCTTCGATTCCATCACCACATCGAAGAAGAAGCGCTGCTCGTCCGGCCAGACGCTCGACATCGAGAGATTGGTCTGGATGGGGTCAGAATTGAAAAAGTGCTGAGGCGTCTGCACGATGCCCACGTCATCGGCCCGCATAAGCGAGATCGCGCGCTTGAGAAAGTGCGTCTTCACGACGAAATCGGCATCAAGGATGGCAATGAACTCCGGCGGCTCCGGCAGGGCGGCGAGGTGCTTCAGCGCATTGTTGATGTTGCCGGCCTTTGCGTGGGAATTGTCCTCGCGGGTCAGATAACCGCATTGCATCTGGCGACAGAGTTCCCGCAACCATGGGCGGCGGCCATCGTCGCACACCCACACACGACAGTTGCGATGCTCCATAGCCAGTGCGCCTATGATCGTGCGCTCGAGGATGCTTTCGTCCTCGTTATAGGTGCATATGAGCACGTCGACGCGGGGTGGTCGCGGCAGGCTCTGGAGCCACGCCTGGTTGCTATCAGCCTCTCTGCTCCGATTTCGCCTTCGCGTGAGAAAAAAGTGGGACATGGAGGAGCCAATGATCGCCAGAACCTCCACGCTTACGAAAATGAGCCCGGTCGCAAAGTCCCACGAGTACTCCGCAGGCGGCAGCGTGACGAAAAGGCGCCACAGCAGATAGCGCCACGTAAAAAACAGACAAGCGGCGATCGCGCCGGTGCGCGCGACAATGTTGTTGCAGTCAAGCCACGGCAAGATGGCTATGGCGAGGAAGACTAGGATCACGCCCGGAAGCAGCGCTTCCCAGTAAGTGATCCCTGCGGCGTAGGTCATGGCCACAAAGCAGTGAGCGATGGCCACCACCGATCGGCCGCGTTTTCAAACGTGACCTTTCCGGTTCGTCCGACCGAGCACCCTGGCGTGCGGCCAAGTTCGGGGACTTCGACGGTTACATGGTAGGGCTCGCGCACAAGCGCCTTCTGCTCGATCGCCAAATTGGCGGGGGCCTTGGCAAGGCCATTGAGACCCACAATGCGGCCTTGATAGTTGAGGCTGTTGCCGCGCAATTGGAATGAGGCCGGTTCGCCGAGCCGAAGGCTATTATAGACGGATTCGCTGACAGCTGCGGTGACGACCGTCCCACCGCAATCAAGAACCCGCATGAGATCCTGACCACGGCGTACCTGTTCGCCTGGAGCCGTCAGTACTTCCCACACGTACCCCATCGCGGGCGCTGCGATATAGGCGCTTGCACGATCAACGAACCGCTTCTCCTCATCGACAAGGGCTGCTTCGAGCGAGGCGCTCCGCATCTGTCGCTCTGCGAGCGCGGCGCTGACCTCGACGATCTGCTGGCGGATCTCGTCTACGCGTTGTGCGGACCTCGGTATGTCGTTATAGCTGTCGCCGACAAAGAGACCTTGACGCGCCCCGTCAAGCTCGACTCTGGCGCCGTTCAGCCGCTCGCGCGCCGCATCGACCGCCATTGAGCTGACCTTAGCCTCACGCTTGGCGCGCTCGAAGGCAGCCTCAGACTGGAATCCGGCGGCGCTCAGGGTGCGAGCACGCTCAAGGGCCAGATTCGCCTCGTCGCGTTGCGCCTCGGCCGAGGCGAGCAGCGCCGAGTATTCGGCAATGCGCGCTTCGAGTTGCCGGACGCGACCGTGTTGGAATGCATCCAGCTGCCCATTGAGATCCTTCCTCAGCGCCTCGAGTTGCACGCGGCGCTGATCCAGGCCAGCGACCTCCGCATTCAAGCTCGACATCATCCGTTCGAGGTCGGCAACGCGGCTGCGGTCGGCCCGCTGGTCAACGATCCGCAAAAGTCGATCTTCCGGTTGAACGACCGCGCCGGGGCTACTTTCCTGCAACGATGCAATCTCGCCATCTATGGGAGCTCTCAATGTGATGAGGCGAGCATTCACCGCCGCTTCTGCACTGGTCGTCTCCAGAAGCCGGTGCAGGGGTACCCAACCTAGAAAAATGGCAACACCAAGAGCGATCAGTGACTTAATGCCTCTGCGGAGGACCCGGTTGTGATTGATGCGATGATTTTCAGGATCGGGGGACGATCCTACCGTTTCCGCCTCGTGCGCGGGCTGGTTCCAGTCTTCGCGTTGCTCGGAAAGCGTCGCAAGACGCTCGATCGCGTCAAGCAACGATGCGTGCCCGCGCGAACTTGGAGCGAGCGATCCCTCATTGCGCTTGGTCGACGATGGCGTGCTCGCCATCCGATCGGCCGCCGACTGTGAGGACATCTGCTTAACACGCGTGATCAACGATTTCATTATTCACACCCAACCCAACATCAGGTTCGGCCAATGACACACACGAGCGCTAGCTTTGCCGCATCCGCCGACCGACTCTTCGAGACTGGACTATAGGGAGGTTTGGTTAACGCGCGCCCCATTGGGATGGCGACCGCCAAAACATCATTTCGAGATGGCTGATCAGCGATCCATTTTCGAACAGATGCCTCGCTCCCTCTCGTCCCACCACCCGGCGAACACCTCGTTCTCCATCTTCCGGGCGGCTGTTGTCATCACGGCCGTAGCTGCCCCGTCGAATGCGGCCGCCCCTTGATCGTGGACCGCCGCCAATCCCACAAAGCAGCCGTCCTGGCAGATCTAACGAAGCGGAGAGGCCGGCAACTGCACGCAGTTTCTTCAAACGCTACTTCAACCTGACGCCGCCGGATTTGATTTGGATCAGAGATGGCGCGCTCGCGGTACAAAGTTTGTCACAAAAACGAAAAGATAAGCGGCTGTCGCTGCCACCAGATTTGCCCCAACGCGAGAGGTCGATGATCAGGCGCATTTCCATTGAATTGTCGGAGAATACAGAAAGTATTAGCCAACATTTTAAACAGAACTGTGAAGACTTTTAGATAACTTTTTATTTTTTGCGACGCATTCTTGATGGTCGCGGCCCAACTTCGGGGCCCGCGCTGTCGCGTGGACCGCGATCTGGTGCGCACACACACCTGCCGTGATGGAAGCACACTGACATGTCTCGCGTAATCAAAGATACGGTCCGGCTCCTCCGCTTCAGCACGTTTCTTCCCGGGATATTGGCCCGATCGCGTTCGATTCAACTTCCCCGGATATCGATTGCTCGTATCTTGTCGCGCTTCTCGCTTGCAAAGCAGCTCGTATTCGTCGGGCTTATCGCGGGTCTTATCGGCTCCGCCGGGGGCATTGCTGGAGTCTGGTCCGTCTGGTCGATTGGGCGTGACTTCCGAGTTTTTGCAGTTACCGCAGAAGACGCGCTCCTCGCCTGGGAGATCAACGCCAACGTGGCCAAGATACTCTTCAATACTGATAGGTATCTGATGACGCGGGAGGAGCAGTATTTGACGGAGGCGCGGCACCTTTTGGCGGAAGTTCGGCAAGAGGTCACGGCTTTACCAGCAGAGCTCCGAACAGGAGGCCACGTGGGCCTCGTGCACAAGCTCGCGTCTGCGGATGCGCTCGGCGAGCTCGAAGGGGATATTGATCGTCTCGTGGGCCTGCTCGCTGAGAGCGATCAGCTGGTCAGAGACGGTCTGGAAAAGTTTGGATTGGAGATTCGCGAGAGCTTACTCAAGATCATCGGGCAGAGCTCTGCGGCAACCGAAGTGGTAGCCGTAGGCGCCGTTGCCGGGGAAGATTTTCAGACGGCGCGCCTCTACGTCGCCAAGTTTCTTGCCAGCGGAGAGAAGGAGGAGGCGGACCGCGTCGAAGCTGAACTCCTGAAGATTGAACACCAGCTTGATAAGCTTGTCGTGGCTGCGACGGACCACGCCGGCGATCATACCGGCGCCCCTGTCAACGTTAAGCAGGTTCAAGCGATGCTGGCTCGGTATCGGGAAGGGTTCGCCAAGCTTCGCCGGATGACCGAGGAGCGCAACGCGTTAACTAGCCATGCGCTTGTCTATGACGGCGAAGCCATCAGCCAATGGGCCAAGCAGATCAAGGTCGATGCGGTCGCGTCGAAACAGCAGATCTACGCGAAGGTATTGGGCACCTTTAGTCGTCAAGAGAGCCTGGTGCCCATCACCGTCTTCCTGACCTTGGTTTGTTCTCTTCTGCTCTTCCTGGCCTACGCCTGGCACGTGTCGAAGGAGATCACCGGTCTCACGGCCAGTATGGCCGATCTCGCCGGCGGTGACATGACGATCGCGGTTGAAATCGCGGTTGGTAGTGTGACGCGTCGCGATGAAATTGGCGCGATGGCCAGGGCTTTAGTCTACTTCCGTGATCAAGCCGTCGAGAAAGCGCGACTGGAGAGTGAATTGGCTGCCGAGCGCCGGCAGGTCGAGGCAGAAGAGCGCAGCAGGATCGCCGCGCAACAGGCCAAAGTCGTCCGTGTTGTCGGCGAGGGGCTTCGGAATCTCGCTCGCGGTGACCTCGCCACCCGCATTCGCGATGACGTGGCCGCCGCGTATCAGGGCCTGAAGGACGACTTCAACACCGGCGTCGCACATCTAGAAAAGACAATCGCCGATCACTTCGCGGCGCTGAACCGCAAGAACATCGAACTTGACCAAGCGGCGGAGCAGTTAGAAGTTGCGCTCAACCATATGGGGCGCGGGCTGTCGATGTTTGACGCCGAGCAGCGCCTCGTCGTGTGCAACAAGGTATATCGCGACATCTACGGGCTCCCTGAAAGTATCACCCAGCCAGGGGCGTCGTTTGCCGATATTCTTCGCTACGATACCGTAAACGGCACAAGTAGCGATAGTGGTGAAGCGCTCAAACAGGTGGAGACCTGGCTCGATGACCTTAAGGAGAAGCTTGCACGCGGCGACTCGTTTTCAGAGCTGCAACCTCTCGGGGACGGCAGAATTCTGAATGTCACGTTCCTCCCGCTGGCTCGTGGCGGATGGGTCGACGTGCAGGAGGACATCACCGAGAAACGGCGCGCCGAAGCCAAGCTCGACCACATGGCGCGCCATGACGCTTTGACGGGCCTGCCCAATCGCATCCTGCTCCGGGAGAATCTCGATCGCATCCTGACCGGCTCGAGGAGACATAGAGACTTCGCTGTCCTGTGCCTCGACCTCGACGGCTTCAAGGGGGTCAACGATACGCTTGGCCACGCTATGGGGGACGCCTTGCTCAAGGACGTAGCCGCACGCCTGACGCGCTGTGTCAGGGACGGAGACGTGGTCGCCCGGCTGGGTGGTGACGAGTTCGCCATTGTGCAGGCTGAGGTCCAAGATGCGAAAGACGCAAGAGTCCTTGCCGCGCGTATTCTCGAGGCAATTAGTGCTCCCTACGAGCTCGATGGGCACCGGGCGACCATCGGCACGTCGATCGGCATCGCGATGTCACCGCATGACGGAAACGATGCAGAAACCCTCCTCAAGCATGCGGATTTGGCGCTATACCGCTCCAAGACTGTAGGTCGCGGCGTCTATAACTTTTTCGATCCCGAGATGTCCGCCCAGGTGCAGGCGCGGCATAGTCTCGAGCAGGATCTGCGTGACGCGCTCGCCCATGAGGAGCTGGAACTCTTTTATCAGCCGCTGGTGAGCGTAGAGACCAACGCGGTGACCGGTTTCGAAGCGCTCATGCGCTGGCGGCACCCGAAGCGCGGCCTGGTCTCGCCGGGCGAATTCATTCCGCTCGCTGAGGAGACCGGCCTGATCGTCCCGATGGGGGGGCTGGCGCTGCGTCAGGCCTGTGCCCAAGCGCAGTTGTGGCCGAAACATATGAAGATGGCCGTAAACGTGTCGGCTGTTCAGCTGAAACATCGCAACTTCGTTGAGACCGTCGTGCTGGCGCTCGGCGCGACGGGACTCGCACCAAACCGGCTCGAGATCGAGGTCACCGAGTCGGTGCTAGCGGACAACAGCGGGGTGACGCCTAAGGTACTGCAGCAATTACATGACATGGGCGTGCGCATCGCCTTGGACGATTTCGGGACTGGCTACTCATCGCTCTCCTACTTGCGCACGTTCCCCATCGACAAGATCAAGATTGATGGCTCATTCACACGAGACTTACAGGAGGGGGGAGGCAACGCGCTGGTGCTAATACGAGCCGTTTCAAACATCGGCAGATCCCTTGGCATGACGGTCTGTGCAGAGTGCGTAGAAACGCGGCAACAGCTGGAGACGATCCGCGCCGAAGGCTGTACCGAGATACAGGGCTATCTCGTCAGCAGGCCGCTCCCCGTCGCGGACATCGAGCGTCTGTATTTTCCGCAATCGAAGCAGAAGCCGAGTGCGGCTTGAGGCAGCCGTCCGATGTCTGCAAGCCACTGAAGTCCGTGCTTGGGCTGTGAACGCCGGCTTACGGTCATCATGAGGCTTGCTGTACTGAGCGCTCTTTCTGACCTTCGTCCCTCCCATCGTTGCAACGAAGCGGCCGAATCATCTCTTTAGTAGGTATCGCGTGCGAGGTGCGCGTATTAGAACTCGAGGCCGTCATGCTGGAGTTCTATTCGGCGACTGGCGATGCGATTTGCTTTTCGAGAGACGACGAGCATCTCTACCTTTGGAAAGGCCGCCCGGTCGCTTACCTCTTACGCGACAGGGTATACACCTTTAATGAGCGTCAGCTCGGCTGGTTCGAAAACGGTTGGCTTTACGACCGCCGCAACCGCCCCGCCCTGTTTACGAGGAGGGACGCTGTGGGAGGTCCCATCAAGCCTGTCCGCAAGGTCAAAGCTGTAAAAGCGGTTCCAGCGGTGCATCCAGTCAAGGGCGCAAAGCAAGCGGCGCTCGGCAAGCCGGCCCGCTCCGAACAATGGTCAGCCGTCTCGGGCAGAGACTACTTCGACCAGTAACGCGTTGCGACCGAGGTCTAGGTGCTCGCAAGCCAACGGCCAAGGACGACCGCGGAAATCGCCGCTCAAATCGCAGCCGTCCAAAGTGGACTGACACATCTCGCGCGCGTCGCGCCGGAACCATACCAAGGTCGAGTTTACTTCGTGGCTAGTTTATTCATTCTACGCTTCGATAGAGGGAGCGACCAAGGGCGTCATGGCTCGAGACATTCCCCTAGCCCACGCCGCGCTCTAAGTAAATTTGGTCGGATTATCGTCGAATCTTCGCGTACTCCTATGGTTTGCGCAATTCTCAACTTATCAGAAACGGGTGCGCTGCTTTTCGTTGAGGATGGAGCAAGCCCTCCGGGCGCGCTTTCGGCTGACGACCGCTGATTTTGCAGAGCCGAGAGCTGTCGAAGTTGTACGGCGCAAGAATCAATTGATTGCCGTAAAGTTCTTATAGCCTGAACCGGGCTAGCGGAATCGCACCAGCGCCGAGCGCAGGCAGGGATGATCGATGTGTGTTCAAGTAAGAAGGTCAATCTCCGCACTTGCGATGTTGGGTCTTTGTGGTTGCGATGACGCAATTGAAACCACTCAGCTCGCAATCTTCACGACGTTGACCGAGTGCGTCTCACTTATTGGGCTCGATGAGCAACTTTGCCGGGACGCGCTCGATCCTATCAAGGTCAGCCACGCATCGACCGGGCCAGCCTATCCATTCGCCGCAGTCTGCGAGCAGGTTGAGGGAAAGGGCGATTGCGAGCAAAGCCACGACCAACTTTGGCGGCCCAAGGTGGTGGCCTACATGGCAATGCTCGGTAGCAAACCAAGGATTCTTCCGCTTTATCCGACGCTCGACGGCCAGCGCGGTTTCCGGCGCGATGACGGCGCGCTTCTGCGTCTCGATGATCGGGCGCTAAAATTGATCACTGTATCGGCCAAAAAAAGCCTAGCGGGCGCGGAGTAGTAGGCACCGGCGCATAGGGTTAGGGCCACCTCCAGACGGCGCCAATTGAGGCTGGACCCCTCTCTATCGATAAGCTGGAATGCCGTTTCCGAACTGCGGCGCGAGCTCGGCTGCCCGGGTCATCATGCCTTCATGTGGAGAATGAACCATGACCACATTTCCGATAATGGGGGGATGCCATTGTGGGGCTGTGCGCTACGCGGCAAGATCAAGATCACCGACAAACCGCCGCGCCGCCCCGGGTCGCGGCTCCGCGGCGCTTGATGGTTCTGCACTTTGGAGACACGAAGATGACGGGAAAGTCACCTCTGCCCGCGATGACAGCGGCGCTCGCGCAACTGACTGAAGCCTTCAGACTGGCCGGCGCGACGTCAGCAACACCAGTGCTCGAGATCATCGTTCCGCCTGGTGACGAGGAAGCGCTTAAACTGTTCTTCGATGCTTGGCGCACCCGCGACATGCCGGATCACGTCATTGGAATGATCGGCAAGACGGTAGTTAAAACTCTCAGCCGGGGTTGGGTCGACGCCCCGTGATTCGCCGCCGTAATTGCGCGACCTATCAACTATCATCAAGGCCCGCAGGCTAATTGTTCCGCATAGAAGCGCGGTCTATATGCAAGTCGATCTGTACACGAAGACGATGCTCACGTTGATCGCGGGGGCGCTCCTGGTCATCGCAGGCCGCGACTTCGCAGCTCCCGCCCGCGCATTCGGAGATCTTTTCTATTTCGATTTAGATACGCGTGCAGACAGGCGCGGAGCTTTGCTTTCGCGTCGATCCTCCGCTCCTTCTGACTTCACTGCGAGGCGTGTCTAGAAAAACGAAGGCACCCGGGGCCTAACCTAGCGGGTGCCATCGTCTTGGGTAATCTGCCCGAGCACCGAGGGCCGGTGGGACGGGCGGATTGCGAAGACAACGCCGCCACACGGCCGTTCTTCCCGGCCTCAGAGCGAGATCTGTGGAAAACGCAGGCTCATTGAAACGGCATCGCAGATCAGGGGGCGCGACGGGATGATCGACATCACCGGAGCTTCTCGACGGCGGCTGTCATTGCTATGAGGGCATCATCCACGGCGCGGGCTCGTTCTTCGTAGCGCCTTCTGATCCGCCACCTTCTATCGCTCAGCCTGACCCAGCTTCGCTCGAGTTCCCCGAACCGGCGCATATCCTCGTGCCGGTAGCTTTTCGCGAGTTCAATGGCTTCTTCTAAGGCAATCCGGAGCCTCATCCGCGCATCAACAGTACCCATCGCGACAGCTCCATGCTTTGCGCGCGAAAGTGACGGCGCCCCCGCGATTCTGTGTGCGCGAGGTGCACCCGTCTCCAGGCCTCGTCGTCGACCTTCTGCGGTAGGTCGACTTTTCCAGTTTGGTTTCTTTGCAGCGGTTCCCTATCTCGGT